>JBGSLQ010000051.1:0-109367 GCA_041740635.1 Desulfomonilaceae bacterium
TGGAAACAACCCAAGGGCCATCTGAAAAAGGTCGGTATCTTGCATCGGGAGTCCCTCCTGGACGATACCCGATACCAAAAACCGAACCCATGCGCAACACACTACAAATTGACGTTACCCACACGTAACAGCGAAGAGCCATATTTCCTCTATACACATAGGGTCCTAATGGTGAGTATGAGGTGTACACGCGAGCTCCACTACCAGTCCCGCAAAAACAGCATAGAGAATCGAAAAGCACATAATAGACATTTTGGCGCTTGAACATGGCTGGCGCTTCCATGCCATTTTCCGGAAATTCGACTATTTCTCCAGTGGCACTGACGAAATCGGGTGACAGTCTTTCTATACATATTCTATGATGACCCGGATTTCGTACGTCAGTGTCTACAGTGTAGATGATATATCCGGCACCATCCTCGTCCTCGAACAAATTGAAATCTCCCGGCGAGTTTGCATGCTTGACGTTTGCTCTCCTCGTATGGACGGTAAATGGTCCCTCCGGACGATCTGCAATGGCCACCGCATATTTTCCGTCTCGAAAATGCTCGTCCTCATACCAATTGTACCACAAGACGTAATAGCCGGATTTTTTGGAGAACTTCACATGCGGTCGGTAGTAAATTCCCCCTGGGGCATCTCTGATGATTTCCCCGTGCGGTACCCAGTTGGTCAAGTCCGTCGAACTATAGCATACCAATTTATTGAGGGTAGTAAATCCATTCGTGTCACCGTACCTAGTGCCGTATAGATAGAATCGGCCGTCAAAATACTCCAGACATCCGTCATGAGCATCGATGATGCGCCCGGCAACATCTCTTCTGGGGACGTCGTTTCTGACTGAAATTGTTAGGCAGTATGCCAGACTATGGACCAACATCAACAGACATATTACAGCAGGCACGAACCTCAATTTCAGCGACATTGTCAATTTGATCAATGCTGTTCCTCTCTATTTGAGAAGCCAGGGTAAGCAAAGAATTTTACGATCTCGAGTCGTAAAATCTTTCAGCTAGTTGCCGCGTTGTCCGCAAGGATATCAGGAAACTTCGGCCCATGCAATTCGATGGAAGAATGTTCCTTTCTGTCTTAGGATGCAGTTCTCCCCAAGGCATACCCAGTGGGGTTCCGCCGCACATGATCCAAGGTTCTTTTAAAAACAGCCGACAGAAATACTGAAGGTATTCCTGAAGGATCATCGAAGAGATTGAAAGGGCTCTTGATCGGGAGCAACAGAACCAGAAAAGCGCACCCAAAGAAGAAGTACGTAAAGACTCGCACCATGCTGTCGTGTTCCCATTCGATTTACATACAGCTCGTAGTATCAGCAGTTTCACACACTTGACCTGCTCGAATCAAGAGAGAGTACGAGCAATGGAATAGAGTCAGCTCGACAGTCATAGTGCTCGGAGAAACTAACGGACTCCGCATAGTGATGTGAGTAATCTACTTGAAATCAGGAATAGAAAAAGAGGTGACCTTTCTTGATAGCGAAAATCGTGTTTTGTACGGCAATTCAGTAAATACAATTGTACTGCTTTCGGTTATAATAAATACGAATTTATATGAACTCTCCGTTCGCTGGACGTCCTCTTGAATGAGATTCTGTTTCCTTAACTTGAGGGGGGGATTTGGTTCCCTTACATGTAGTGATCCTGACTGAAGGTGAATCATGCAACCTGAGCAAGATACAGTGGAATTTGAATATGGGGCCGAGCTTCAACGGCTGAGGCGAGAAAACGAAATTCTGAAAAAGAAGCTCGGATCACGACAGCATCAGCGTTTTCAAATAACACAAGATAGCGAACAATTAGAGGGCTTTCTCTCCACAATTTCTCAGGATCAGATCTATGTGCTGGCCAGGAATGGCTCATTCATCCACGTGAGTCCATCTGGTCTCGAGACAATGGGACTGACGAAAGAACGAGTAATTGGAAAAACCTGTAGAGAGATTGGATTTCATGAAGATCTGATTCCACTTTTCGAGAAGAATCTGGAAAAAACCTTTCGCACCAAGAAAACCCGTTCCGGCGAAGTCACTGCAGAAACAGCATTAGGCGACAGGTGGTACGAGTACACCCTCAGCCCGATTCGGCTCAAAGGCAGTCCGGAATGCGTAATTGCCATTCTCCGAGATGTCACGGATGCAAAGAAGGCGATTTCCGATCTTCAGTGTGCGGGCGAGCGTAACCAGCACCCTGTCCAAAGCTTGAACAGCATAGTGATGCGCTGGCGGGCGAACGGGACCATAACCTTTGTCAATAATTTTGGACTGAATTTCTTTGGATATACAAAGCATGAAGTTCTGGGCAAAAATATCGCCATCTTTCTCCCGAAGAAGGACAGATTCGGTCTTGATCTTTCTTCATTCCCGGAAGAAGTGTTACAAAATCCTCAACTGTATAAGCATGTTGAAAATGAAAATATAAGAAAAGACGGCGGTCGAGTATGGATTTCCTGGACCAACAGCGCAGTATTCGATAACAGGGGTCAAGTAAAGGAAATCATCTGTGTCGGAAACGACATTACTCGCGTGAAGGAATTGGAGGAGCGTCTCACCAAGACTAATGAAGAACTGGAACAACGCGTAATCGAACGCACGGCTGAACTGGAACGAATAAACCTTCAACTCAAGCAAGAAATTGCAGAACGCAGAGCGATTCAGAAAAACCTTGAAGACAGTGAAGAGCGATTCCGTCTCATAGCTGAAAAGGTCGATGACGTTTTTTGGATTATCGATCCTCATAGAGCAAAGGTGCTGTACGTGAGCCCGGCGTATGAAAAAGTCTGGGGTGGAAGCCGTGAAGCTTTGTATACCTCACAAGACGATTTTCCCCGGAGTGTCCATCCCGATGATAGGGCCAGAGTTTTTGAAGCAACACAAGAGTTGCTCCTGGAAGGCAGCTTTTGCTGCGATTATCGCATTATCAGACCCGATGGGACCACTCGCTGGATTGAAGACAGGTCGTTTCCCGTTCGAGACTCGGATCAGGTACTGAAATACGTGGCAGGAGTTGCGCGGGATATCACAGAACGAAGGCTTGCCGAAATACGGTTGCGCGAAAGTGAAGAACTCTTCCGTCGCACCTTTGACAAAGCTCCCATAGGGGCTGCGCTGGTTTCCATGGATCTGAAGGTTCTGCGGGTGAATGAAGCATTGTGCAAAATGACACAATACTCGGAAAGAGAATTTGTGAAATTAGGCATGTGCGGAGTGGCGCATCCCGCTGAAGTGGAGCCGGACCTTGAACGCATAAAACAATTGGAGCGGGGAGTCATCGAGAGCTATTCCGCGGACAAACGCTATCTTCGAAAAGATGGAAAGATGATTTGGGTTGACTCGTCCGTGCGTTTGATTCGTGATTACATGGGAAATCCACTTTACTATTTGCCTATGGTGACTGAGATAACCGATCGCAAGATAGCGGAATTCCAGTTGAGTGAAAGTGAAGAACGTTTTCGCCTTGCAGCCCAATTTGCATCAGATTTTGTGTACGAATGGAATCTCAAAACCGACTTGGTCCAGACGTTTGGTTCGGGGGTGCCTCCCCTGGATTATTCGGATGAAGACTTCGAAAACATTACTCAGTGGATCAGCAAGATTCATCCTGATGACATTGACCGTGTCCGTGATGGCGTACGGAAAAGCATCGAAACAGGAACACCTTACTCTGAGGAATACCGGGTACTTCACAAAGACGGATCCTACAGATATTGGTGGGGGCGCGGCAATGCCTTACGAGATGAAGAAGGGATTGCTTATAAGTGGATCGGAGCCGCTTCGGACGTTACCGATCGCAAGATCACGGAGCTACGCCTGCAAAGGCTCAATCGTGCGTTACGGATGGTGAATGCATGCAACGAACTCCTCGTCCGTGCTTCAAGCCAATCCTCTTTGCTCGAGGGAATCTGTGATGTCATAGTGAATACCGGTGGATACCACATGGCATGGATCGGTTTTGCCGTTGATATTGAAGGAAATGAAGTAAAACCGGTCGCATGGGCGGGGAGAGAATCAGAGCACCTGCGGTCTACCCATATGAGTTGGAATCCATCAAGGCCGGCCGGCCGGGGACCTATAGCGCAGGTCATTCGCTCAGGTGAGTACTGTGTAGTAACAGACATGCAGTCCGATCACTGGAATAAGTTGCCGCTTTTTCCGAAATGCAAGTCAGTCGCGTGCCTTCCTTTATTCGTGCATAAGAAAATCATCGGGGTGTTGACAATATATTCCGATCGGGAAGAAGCGTACGATGCAGAAGAAATAAGTCTCTTGATGAGTTTAAGTGAAGATCTCAGCTATGGACTCACCACGCTCGGATTAAGGGTCGCACATGAGGAGATGTCAAAGGTCCTTGAGCAGCGAGAAAAGCAGTACCGCCTCCTGACAGACAATTCTCTGACCGGTATCTTCATCTTACAAAATGAAAGAATCGTTTACATGAACTATCGATTAGCTTCTACCTACGGTTACAGCCCGGAAGAAGTGCTCGGACGAGAACCCTGGCAATTTCTTGTCGAAGAAGATCGCGAGTGGGCAATGGCCCAGAAAGATTCCATACTTCAAGGAACCGAACTCGAACCGACTGAAATTCGCATATACGATAAAGCCGGAAACGTGAGATGGGTGCAAGTGTACGTCTCTTTTATCGAGCATAATTCAGAGCCCGCGATCATGGGAAACATTGTCGATATTACCGATCGAAAAAAAGCGGAGCAGAATTTGCAGGAGACACTCAACGCCCTTGAAATGGTCAACCAGGAATTGGAGCAATTCACGTACGTATCGTATCACGATCTCAAAGAGCCGCTCCGAAATATTATTACGTGTTTGCAGATGATTGAGAAACACGATCGGGACCAAGTCAGTGAAGATGGCAAGATGCTAATGTTACACGCTGTTGAAGGTGCACATAGACTGGTTCGTCTGATCGACTCACTCTTGGACTATACAAAAATACGAAGCGGTGAAAGAGAAAATGTTGTTATTAGTTCAGAATCAAGCCTCACAACTGCCATCGAGAATTTGGATACAGCCATCCGGGAGAGCGGCGCAAGGATCACCTATACTCCACTGCCCGAGGTAAAGGCCGATCCAGTCCTCTTGACACAGGTTTTTCAAAATCTCTTGTCAAACGCGATAAAATTTCAGTGTGAAGAACGTCCCAAGATCCATGTCTCTGTCCTCCGTCAGGGATCGGAATACGTGTTTGCCGTTCAAGATAACGGCATCGGGATCGATCCTCAGTATTTTGAAAGAATATTCGTTATTTTTCAGCGGCTTTTCAGTGCTGCCGAATACCCGGGAACAGGAACAGGACTCGCAATTGTGAAAAAAATTGTGGAAAGTCATGGTGGAACTGTTTGGGTGGAATCCGAAATAGGGAAAGGATCGACCTTCCTGTTCAGCTTGCCAGCGCCACGGGGCGCATGAAGTGAATGCAAAAAGTGGTTGAGATGGGGGCGGCAGGGCATAGACCTTAAAATGAGAATATCCTGCTCATCTTGATGGGGCTGGCCCTAGGTCTGACCGAAGGCGCGGTTATGAACTCACAGGCATAAACCATCAAAGAAAACGATAATTGTCATTGCGAGGAGCGCAGCGATCCCGCGTCTCGCGGGACAATCGCCTGGGACTCAGGCGCTTAATTTCAGGCGATTGCTTCGCTTCGCTCGCAATGACAGGCATTCAGACGCTCTGGTTCAATGATGCGGTTCATTTCGCTCACCGGCATCCTCCGTACTCAAACAAAAGACTTCTCATACGGACTTGCAATCAAGATATTTCTCATTGAAGCGGTAACACGGACCTACACGGCAGGTCCGTGGCACCCAAGATTGACATTTGGGCACGGATATAGGGGTGCCACTGACCTGCGGAGCCAGGTCAGTGCAGTTAGCATCTTGAATGCAAAATGGTATCAAACCACCGCCCGAGACTGAAAGCCTTACGATTCCACAGGATGTTCGCTTGACTTTATCCGCGTCCCGCAATTAAGCTGCACCATTAACTGAGCGCGAAAGGTAATTTGTACTTGCTGATTCGGGCAACCTCCACATCCGGATTGTCATCACATTGAGTAATCATATGAACACGCTACCGCCGTACTTACCGAAGAAGTTTCAACGTATCCACATCGAACTTACCAACAGGTGCAACTTCTCCTGCGTTTTTTGCCCTGACGGACTGATGACGCGCAAACGAGGATTTATGCCTTTTGCCGTGGCATGCTCCGCACTGGACCAGATCTCCGAATTGGATATTACAGAAAAAGTGACGTTTCACGTAATGGGTGAGCCTTTGCTGCACCCCGAATTTTTTCAAATTCTCGATCACGCGGCGTCCAGAAACGTTCCTGTAGGACTCACGACGAATGGAGCATTACTCAAATCGGACACAATCCGTGAGATTGCCTGTCGCGATCTGCACCAGATTGATATTTCGCTCCAAACCCCGGATAAAGAAAGCTTTCATGCAACCCGCGGCACGCGAATGGATTTCGAAAAATACAGAGAAAACCTTCTTTCCTTTCTCGCTGCATGTTCGGAACGTCCTTCACCGCCTATTTTCAAGATCCGTATAATGACCACCCGATTTGCCGGAAAGATGAGAAAGCAACTCGGGGTGCCGAATTTCATGCCGAATTCTGCAACCCTGCAAAAGACTGTGCTCGAGTGGACCGAACGTATCTATGAGCGTCTGGGGATGGAGTCAACGTCAAACAACGTTAAGAAGCATATAGGAAAGATCCGCATTCACGGTTGGAATGTGATAGAGATCGCTCCAAAGATATTCATCGAAACATACGTGCTTACAGACTGGGGAAATGCGTTTGCCGAAGACAGTCTTATCGAGGCAAACCACGGCTACTGCTTCGGCATGCGGGACCATTTCGCAATCCTGTATACCGGAGACGTGGTGTTGTGCTGCGTGGATTTTGACGGCAAAACAATCATCGGAAACCTGAAGGAAGAAGGCCTGCGTGAGATCCTCGCTTCTCCCCAACTGGAGGAAATTATGGCAGGATTCCAAACCGGTAAGCTCGTGCACCCTCACTGCCGCCGCTGCCTCGGGACATCGAGCCGACTTGCTTCATGGATCAAACCTGTGGCATCGGTTTTGGGGCTGAAGTTCTTGAAACCGTTCTTTTATAGAAAATACAAGTTGTATGAATAGGAACGAGGCGATTATTTCGGCCGCTGCTCAACCGGTTGAGACCGTTGGGATGGGAACAATATAAGATGCCAGGATGAGTCTCACAGTCTCAAGAATACTTCTGGCCTTCATTACGTGCTGGCAGGAGTCCCAACGGGGGAATCTCCATGGTTACAACCCATGGAAGGAATTTATAGCCAAACCGACTAGTGAGGACCCTGGCGGGGCATATGCGCTAACTTATGCGCATTCGCTTTATGAACCCAATTTTGGCCGGCACGGAGGCACGGCCACTACCGGCTCATGGTAGGGTCCGGCGTCTCTGCCGGACATCTCGGTTTTTTTAGATTATTGAGAAATAATGTAGGTGTTTCTTGGTCGTTTGTTCCGGAGGAATCCCGCGAAACGCCCGAACAATAGACCGGCGATTCATTGCCGGTTTAGGAAAAACATAATGGTTTCCGAGTCCCGGAGGAACGAATGATAAACAAATTCCCGGCAATGAATTACCGGGCTATTTTCTTCAGTCCCTTTGGGTCAAAGAATTGGAACACAGTTAGCGCCTATGCCTTGGCAGGATCCAAGCCTTTATACTGTGTGGCGCCCAAGGCGCAAAGCTGGCAAATTGGCGAAGCTAAAGGCATAATCTAAAAATTATTTCGTCAAAAGCAAATCGACCATATCCTGTTTGCCGGCTTCTGAGGCCACGGTAAGCGCACTCTTTCCCTCCCAGTCTTCCGCAGCCATATCGGCTCCTTCGGCCAGGAGCATTTTGGCAACCGCCTTATGCCCGTTCTGCACCGCTTTCATCAGGGCTGTCTTTTGGCGGTTGTTTGCTCCGTTGATCTCCACGCCTTTGGTCAAGAGGAATTTCACGATTTCCACATGACCTCCATCGGCAGCGGCAATCAAAGCAGTATCGCCATCCCTGTTTTTCGCATTTTTCTCCGAACCTGCGGATATCAAGTATCTCACCACTTCACGATGACCGTTTCTGGCAGCCACAATAAGTGGCGTATTCCCTTCGCTGCCCGCTACGTTCACATCCGATTTCTTCTCGCAGAGAGCCTTCACGGCATCCATACGGCCTTTTTCCACCGTGAGTATTAATGCAGTGTTGCCGTTTGCTGCTTGAGCGTTCGGAAGCGCTCCCGCGTCCAGGAGGACTTTCACCACGTCCGCGTGTCCGTTTTCCGCTGCCCGCATGAGAGCCGTATACCCGTTGCTGCCACGGAGATTGATGATAGCGCCTTTGGAAATGAGCAGTTTCGCCGTATCCGAATGTCCCAAGCCTGCTGCGAACATCAATGCAGAATCTTTCGACTCAGTCCGAGCATTCACATCGATCTTTCCCGCAAGGATTCGATCCGTCTCTTCAAGATCCCCACTCAATACCGCCATCATGAGACTGCGTTCTGCCGTTCCTTTTCCGGTAACGAGCACGTCGGCTCCTTTGGTGAGGAGATATTTGATTATGTCCAGGTGTCCTGCTCGGGCGGCTTTGACCAAAGGTGTCGCAGATTCCAAATCCTGGGAGTTGATGTCAGCCCCCCGTTCAAGAAGGAGCTTTACCAGATCCAGACGTCCCGCTCCTGCAGCCAGGCTGAGTGCCGTATCGCCTGCATTCGTCCTGGCTCTCACGTTTGCTCCTTTCTCCAGGAGCAATTCAGCTATTTTCGCGTGCCCGCGTTCTGCAGCAAACGCAAGAGGAGTGTAACCTTCACTATTTTTCTGGTTCACATCTGCGCCATGTTCCAGGAGAAGCGGCACAACGTGTTCATGACCGGCCTTGCATGCGCTGGAAAGTGCAGTCGCTCCCTCCTGGAAAACCGCATTGACGTCAGCACCCTTTGCCAGCAACAACTTTACGGCTTCAGACTTGCCATGGGTTGCAGCAGAGATCAAGGGGGTCGCGTTCCGTTCATCCCGGACGTCCACATCTGCAATCTGTCCCATCATGTCCTGCAGTTTGTCGAGGTTTCCCGTCTCAGCCGATTTGAACAAACGTTTTTTCAACTCAGCAACAGGCACTCGCGGTCCAACAAATGACAAGGGGAAAGCTCCAACCACTTTGCCTTCAAATTGTGGATGTTGGCGACCTTCAGTCTTCTTCTTGGTTATGGAGTAAGCGTATTCATACGCTTCATTGAGGGTAACGAGTCCGTCGTGGTCCCTGTCTGCTTTGCCCTTTAAGCCCTCGAGAAAACTGTGGGTGAAAATGCTGTTCTTGAAATCGGGCGATTCCCAGGAAAGCTCGCCACTTCTCGCGGAGGTAATGATCGCTCTACCGGACGAACTCTTTGCTTCCTGCAGAAATAATTCCAGAGAAGGGCTCAAGGCCTTTGCCTTCATTTGAGAGAAGCCCCCCGCATAACAGGCGTCGGCAATGATGAGCACCCGCTCCGCATTCAAGCCTTTGAGAAAATCCAGGCCGCTCATTTTGACGGAAGTGGTTCCCAGATAATCGGGTTCTGCATCGTGCGGCAAGAAGAGGAAATCGTTCGGGCGAAGTGGGTCGAACCCGCCATGACCGCTGAAAAACAGAATTACCGTATCGTCCTTCGATGCTTTGGGAAGCGCATAATACAGATATTTTTCCACTTCGGATTTAGTGGCTTTCTCGTTCATGAGAAACGTAACGTTTGTATTTCTGAATATTCCTTGCTGAGTAGTAAGAAAATCACCAAATTCTTTCGCGTCTTTGTCTGACAGATCCAGTCTGGGAACCCGGGGGTCTTTGTACTTGGAAATTCCCACTACGAGAGCATACAGGTCACCGGATTTGGTTTGAGGAAGAGCGGACGCCCCGGGCCGAGACACTGCTGCTTTTTTGGTTTCTGCAGCGTTGGCCGGAAGACCGGAAAAAAGGAGCAAGAAAATAAATAGGCCGATAACGAGCGCCCGGTATGGCATGAATTACCTCCTTTTTTCTGAATCTGATAATCGCATGAAAAACGATACGTACTTCGTTCTTTTGACATCGGAAATCATTCAGAGTTCTCAATGCATCTGTTTTTTCTTAAAACGCGTACTCCGAATAATGTACTCATAACCCGATCCGCGAAAAATCTCAATTCTTACTGAATGGCCGGGTGCATATTATGTTTTCGTTAGAGGCAAAACAGCCCTATGCGGCCGTCGTCGGCCATGGAGTCTAATTGAATATTGATATCTTGGCTGGGCAGAGCAATGGGGAAGAGAGAGGTTTGATCGTGCTATCGTATCCAGATATTGTCATATCTTCTTGGTGTCTTAACCAACTTTCAGGATAATAATAGTGTTGTAGCTTATAAAAAAATGCTTCCATTTTTCTGAAATTATTGTATTATTCGCCCTCAACATACTGCCCAGAACTCCAAAGGTCCGGCAGGAGACACCGTGAACCTCGACAAAAAGCTCGTGCTCATTTCTTTCTTGTTCTTTGCCGAGGGCTTTCCGTTTGGAATTATAGAACAAACTCTACCTGTGTATCTCCGCCTCCACGGGATGTCTCTCGCGTCAATGGGACTGCTGAGCCTGATAAGTCTGCCCTATGCTCTGAAATTCCTTTGGGCGCCCGCTGTGGACTTCCTGGGAAGCCGACGGCGATGGATTGCCGGTTCGCAGCTCATTCTGGCCGGTTTGATGTGCACGCTTGTTGCGCTCGATCCTGAGTCTCCCAATATCATGCTCTGGGCGATCATTGCATCTCTGGCGATCATGTCTGCAACCCAGGATATTGCGATAGATGCATATTCCATCGAGCTGCTGGACACTCGCGAAATGGGTGTGGCGAACGGCTTCAGACAAGCGGCATATAGAGTGGCATTGATCGTTTCAGGCGGACTCTTTGTTGCTCTGGGGGGCTGGTTGGGGTGGACCACCGCTTTCCTGGCCACAGCAGCAATACTTTGTATTTCCGGCCTGACCTCACTCGGACTCCCGCATGTTGACGTAAAACGTTCCCCGTTTTCTGCCGCATCGCTCAAGGCTCCCTTCAAAGACTTGTTTACCAGAGCCGGAGTAGCTCCGGTAATTCTCTTTATCCTTTTCTACAAGTTGGGAGATCTCGCCATGGGGCCGATTGTCCGGCCATTCTGGCTCGATCGCGGACTCTCTACGGAAGAAATCGGGCTCATCACGGGAACTATCGGAGTGTTTGCCGCTATTTCAGGAGGACTCGCAGGCGGCATGCTGATGAACAGGTACGGGATTTATCGGGGATTGTGGGTCTTCGGATTTGCCCAGTGCTTCAGCCATTTTGCATACGCACTTGTTGCAGCGTACCCGGTGACAGGTCATATCGGGGTCTATTTTGCCTCACTTGCCGAGTCTTTCTGCAGCGGTCTCGGAACTGCCGCTTTTCTGGCTTTCCTCATGAGCATCTGCAACAGGGAGTTCTCCGCAACTCAGTATGCGTTGCTGTCCGCTATTTTTCGAGTAACGGGAATAGCTGCGGGCACATTCAGCGGATTCGCGACAGATGCGCTGGGATACGCATTCTATTTTGGCGTGACGTTTATTTTGCCACTTCCTTCTTTCGCATTTCTCAGTCACGTAAGAAATTGGATTCCGGGAGAAGGCAAGTCGGCTGTTGAAACAATGCAAGAAGAAATTGCCAGTGTGAGCGATACCGCAGAGGAGCGAAAAATTGCTCGTCTCCGCAAGACAGATTACCCCAAGCCAAGCAAACCTCTCAAACCCGGATATCGAGAGGGTGGTCAGAAAATCTCCGAAGTCGGTGACGGCCGAGCGCCATAAGAGCAAATCTGATTTCCGAAAGCTTTCCGACAACTAGAAAATTTATCCATTCTCAAAATCTTTTTGAAAAACTTCCGTTTTATTTCTTCTTCTTTTTTCTACCATGTAATAATTCCTGCTTGTCAGCGCCACGCAAAAAAGGTGCGAATTCTTCGGGGTTACCACTATAAACGAAGTTGTTCTTGAATTCCTTATTCAGTTTGTTCTGATGCTCTCTATGTTCTGTGGGGGCAGAACCATGATGGCCGATGAGAAACGCTTGTGCGGAGTACTGGTTGCTCAGCCTTAGCTTTGTCTTGATTGCCCTATAAGTATTAATAATTTGATCCGTTGCATCACCCAAGTCAGATTTACTATCTTTTAATTCAACAAAACAGAGTACACGTCTATTCTCATGTTCATTTGCATAAAAAACTAATAAATCGCAAATGCGCTCTCCCTGTTTGTCACCCCACAAGTCTTTCCTCAAATTACAGCCGGAACAACTGGAATCTCCTCTAGAGTCCTTATCGATGCAGAAGAACAATATTGTCTCTCCAGGGACAGGCGAGATTTCCACAGAAGCTCGACTTTCTTTAAACTTGTATCGGCCAGGCAAAAGGCAAGACGTGAACAGCAGTCTCTCGAAAGGCATACCAGATCCTCTATTCTATTAAATTGGAATAAATAGTCGAAATATCCTGAGAGACGTTACTGAAGGTTCCCCAATCTATGTCTCCATCTTCTTTCAGAATATCGGTTACTGAATCACGGTCAAAGAGATAGACTGATACGTCATCTTTAGAGAGAAACGACGTGGCTTGCTTCAGATAAAAGTACTCTTTTACTTTTTCTCTGTCGAGCCCATGCGCTCTGATCAGATTTGGAATATGGTCGACAATGTAAGGGCTGTGCGTCGTTATCAGAATATTCAGTCCCGCATTCACCAGCATCCCGAGGAATTCAGTCAATTCGACTTGAGCGGCAGGATGTAGGTTCATTTCCGGCTCGTCGATGACAATTAGATCGCCCGGTTCGGCCAAGCATCTCAGGTAAAGCGCAAGAGGCGTAAGTTCTTTTACCATGGAAGAAGACACATTCAACTCAAGGCTTACTTTTTCTGAGGGGTTGTACATCAATTGAACTTGGTTTTGATATTTTTCCGTACTGATATTGCCCGACAAAATTTCATTTTCGAGGAACCTGCCCAATTTCACTAGCTCAGTTAGCTTAGGATCGCTGGCTTCTTCCTGACTTCTAACGGAATATTGCTTCATACAGGAGTCAATAATCCCCAAAAGGCTTCCCACAGGTGCAGGAGCCCGCCATACCATACCGGAACGCCTAGGTTCAGTCTTTTTTTCTAATTGAACAACTTTTCGATATTTTTCCTGGTCATGCGGAAAAGGAAAGGTGATAAAAGTTGTTCTTTCAGTAGGGAGAATCACTACATTTTCAAATAACGCAGCGCTGACTATTCGCAAAATTGTAGCAACAACAAATTCCTTTATTTCTTCGTTAATCACGGGCGGTGGAATCTCTCCAGAGCCGTTTTTCGCGTAAGTTGTGTAAAAATAGAGCTGGTCAGAGCCTTGTTCCTTAAGGCACTTGAGTTCAAGCTCTGACGAATCTTTTTTCACACCAATAAGGTTTTCAATTTTTATCTTGGAATCTTTTAGATAATCTGAGACCTCCTGCTTGTCCGCATTGAGAAGCTGGATACGCACCTTCATTTGGCGAAAATCGGCTCGTCTCGTAGCCATGAAACTTGTCATCCAGTTCGGGGCCAATTTTGCAGCTTCATTGATGTAAGTCTCAGTACATTCCTCAGAAAACTTAACGACGTTCAATGCCGCAGTTCCTTTTTCGATAAGGTCATTGATCGTCTTCTCGATGTAAGTGTAACGAAACGTGCTTTCGTCCTGCAAATAGGCTTTCACGTATTTGTCAAATCCATAATCTCCAAATATCCCTGCGATCGTGTACGCGGTCCAAGTCTTGCCAGTACCATTCTCACCAACAAATATGGTCAAAGGCTTTAAATCTATCTGCAGATCGGGAACAGCGCCCAAGCCGGATATACTTATTTTCATCACGCACTCTCCATACAAATCTTATATCATTCATTTGTACCCTTGCGAAGCCAGATAAAAGCAGGTAATTCAAAATCTCGCCTTTCCAAAAGCAACTTCATTTTCATGATCACGATAATCATATCTAAAATTCTGTGCGCGATTGAAAATCGCTCTCTATTTTTTTTGTTCAATAGAAATCCCTATCACCCGTTTACGCTCTCTTTCGTATTTCTTGATAGCCTCCTCACCTTTCTGATACAGTCAACTCCCCAAATCATGAAAGGCTGTTCCTCGAATGGGTCGCATTTTGTATGGAGTCATGGGTGATGCTCAAGGTCACGTGAGCAGGTCGCTTGCAGTCGCGCAGTCTCTGCCGGACCATGAATTCCTGTTTATCGGAGGAGGATCGGTCCACACGGTGACAAAACTCGGGTATCGTGTGGAAGACGTGCCCATGGCCGGAACCCTGTACCGAGGCACTCAAGTTGACCTCGTAGGGACGGCCAAGAACGCGCTGCAGGTGTTTGCAAGAAGTTCGCCCGTGGTGCGGAGGATTGCATCAATAATTCGTGAGTTTGACCCTGACCTCATTATCACGGATTACGAATACTTCACTCCATTGGCAGCGAAAAGTTTGGGACGCCCGTGTGTCAGCCTCGATCATCAGCACGTGCTGACTCATTGCGACTATGAAATCCCGAGGGAGCAGCTTCTGAACCGTTTTTTTACCTGTTCTGCCGTGCGTTACCTGTACAGCAATGCCACACGTTACTTCATCATCTCTTTCTTTATGCCGCCTCCGAAGAACCCGGACACTGTGGAGCTATTCCCGCCCATACTGAGGAAAGCCGTTTTCGAGCACAGTGCGACAGAGGGCGAGCATGTGGTGGTGTATGTGAGGAGCAACACCTTTAACAACCTGTTACCGCTCTTGTCCGAAAAGAAAAGCATCTTCCACATCTACGGAATGGAGCCTCGCAGTGCGGCAAAGAATATCGTATTCAAGCCGCATTCAGTGCACGGGTTTCTGGAAGATATCGCATCGTGCCGCTACATCATTGCGACTGGCGGGCATGCGCTCATCAGTGAATCGCTCTATTTCGGCAAACCCATCCTGTGCATTCCGGTCGGCATGGCTTACGAACAATTCCTGAATGCTTATTTTGTTGAGAAAATGGGGCTGGGCACATGCTGGACCGGTACGGAGCCCACGCATGCAGTACTCGATAATTTCGAATCACATTTGATTGAATATAGAAACGTTATTCGAGAGCACGCACATTTCGACAACCGACTCCTGATCTCAAGACTGGAGCAGTTGATTGGCGAAGGATTCAGCAAGAAAAGCCGGTAGTATTGAGCACAAACAGAATCGGATTCCCGATATATTCCCCATGTCACGTAGTTATTATTTCCACATATTTTCAAATTAATCTTTAACCTGTCCGCTTAATTTGTCAGTGTCAACTGTAGATCGCTCTTTTAAACGCCCTATTCGGATTTTCTATTCATTAGTTGACAAATTAGTTTAATCATGGGATCTTTTAACTAAAAAGCAAATGGTCTCTGCGCACGATTTCCTCAAGCGCAGAATGTTCTAATCCTGTGAGCTGGTCACTCGGATCACAGAGCAATTGGTACGATCTGCAGTCTGCCGCAATGATCTTTTTTCAAGTTTGCTCTCAATAGCCCTTCTTGATCGTCAGATAGAGGGCATATGCACCAACTTTGTTCCAACTCTTTGTCCCGAAGGGACCAAAGAAAATAGCCCGGTAATTCATTGCCGGTAATTTGTGTATCAGTTGTCCCTTTGGGACTCGAGAATCATTCTGTTTTTCTCTAACCGACGATAAATCGTCGGCTTATTTTTCCGCGTCTCGCAAGATTCCACCGGAACAACCAGCCCAAAAAACACTCTGAGTCAGCGCCTGTGCCGACGAAGGGTGGTACCTTGTCCCAATGTTCGTTTGTTAGCGTTTGTCTTTATTGACACTAAGGAGGATTTTTCATGATCAAAACAGAAGAGCAACGGCGATGGTGGTTTGCCACGCATCCCGAGTACAGTCGAAGCCAGAGACGAATAGAGGGGAGAAAAGCGGATTGGTCGGAAATGGAAGATGATGATCATGAAATTGATCCAACAGACATCGAACAATATTCGGATGAAGATGAAATTGATCTGACGGATATCGAAGAGTATTTGGATGAGCATGAAATTGACCCGAGAGACATCGACGATTATGTGAACAACGCTCTGAAATACGAGACTGATGAATCGGTTAGAGACTTGCTGGAATCCATAAAGTCGATTTTCGGTACAGAAGCCGAGTTGCTAAAAGAGCAGCAAAACCTGAACGCGTGGGAAGGAATCCTTCAGGATGAGGGGGGAACCGCCGCGGAGGATTGGGTAATTCCGGCGAGCAGTGGTGACCTCCTTATATCCGAATTGCCTAGAATGCCTACTCTGGAAGAACTATCCCGCTGGCCCGTAGAAATGGTCAATCAGTTCTTTGCATACATTGACACATTAATCCAAAGCAATCCAGTGTTGATGGACCCCAACGCACTGGAAAAGCATCATATGCTCGTCCGGCAATTCGCCAAATATTTTATGGACTGCGGCTTGAAACTCGACCAATATATAGTAATAATAACTGCAGGAAAGCATCGTGGAAAACCTGGCGGCCTGCACACCGGCGAAGGACGGGGTGGTGATTGGAATAGCGACTGGGCAGGGTTCATTGACCAATGGCCCGTACCGGACAATTCCGAGAAACATCAAAAGCGCATCAAGAAGAAACTGAAAGAAATGAAAAAGAAGTATGGAATTAAATGAATAAACGATTTTACCGCCTAACGTCCCCAGGTCCAGATAAACCCGATCAGATTTACGGACGGCCCGCGTGGGAGAGGACCTTTGGCAGAGCAGAATGGCCCGCGATTGCAGCCGGATTCGCTACCGGCCGCATGTATCCGCCACATGGGTATCCGAAAAAAGATCTGGCCATTGTGCTCCCAACATCCAAGACAGGTGATTTCGTGTGGACATGGTATAGCGAGTGCATTATTCCGGACAAGACGCTGGCCCTTTTCAAGGAAGCGAATTTTACGGGTTACGAGACTCGTCCGGTTAAAATTGAAAAAGTCAAGGGGCTCAAGAGGAAGCACAGGGAAGAAGCGCCCATTCCTCAGTTGTGGGAACTGTTGATCAGAGGCAAGGGAGGAGATGCCGCGCCTGAATCCGGAATAGCTCCGTATCAATATGAAGACAGTTCCGGTGTCGTGCACAGTGGCTACACCTCTTATCGCAATGGGATCATCGTTGACGAAACCAACTGGGACGGCTCAGACTTCTTCACAGTCAACGGATATCCCAAATTCCTTTTGGTTACTGACAGGGTCAAAGAGTTCATAATGGATCGGCAATTGACCAATTGCGCACTCATACCATCCGATAAACTGAGATGGGGATCGGGAGTGACGCCTGAAGAATCTGTGGCAGAGGACCTTGAGTTGGCCAATCGTTCCTTTGAAGAGCTCCTTGCGGAACTCGAAGACCCTGAATCGGCCATGAAAGCTATGTACGGTCTGGGGTGCAAAGGCGATCCTCGGGCACTAGATCCTCTCATTGAGAGATTCGATCACCCGGACGTTTTGATCTGGTCTTCGGCGGCAAGTGCGGTGGCAGCTATTGCCAAGCACAAGTCATCATCCGAACAGACTCGAGAGGAGATCTTTTCAAGACTCTGCACACTGCTCGGTCACAATGATCCGCTGATACGAAAGACTGCAGCCATGGCTTTGAGTAACATCGGGGGCGAGCAAGCGGCTCGGGAGCTCATGAGATTGCTGGATGACTCGGACGAGGGGGTGCGGAGTACTGGCGTATTTGTAATGGGTTTCCTTCGATACAAACCTGCGTTAGAGGCCGTAAGACCCCTGATTCGGGATCGCAGCAAAAACGTACGTGAACACGCCCGACGAGTAGTCGCAGAATTGGAATGCGAATTCCGCTGAAAAGTGTTGGCCGGATTCCAGATAGTTCGGGTCTGTAGCAGTCTGTAGGATGCCGGTGAGCGCAGCGAACCGCATCCAGGGCTGGCTAGATCGGCTTTTCCGGAGTGCTCCCCCAACTTCTTGCATTCAGAGATCTACTAGCGAATAACTCGTGCTCCGGCCTCCACCGGTATCTTTTTGCAGAATGCCTAACTCAAGAAGCTCTGTGATGTCACGCAAAGCCGTATCCTGAGAACATTTCTCAATGTTGGCATATTTCGAGGTGTTCAGCTTGCCTTTGAAGCCTTCCAACAGGCGCATCAGAATATCTTTCTGCCGCTCATTGAACCTCACGTTAGAATGGCGCTCCCAGAAGCGCGCTTTTTTGAGGACGTCGGCCAGGATCTCCTCGGCTCTTTCGATAGCACGATCCAGACAGTCCAGATACCAGCGCAACCATTCCGTGATATTAAGATCTCCTTTCTGTACTGCTTCCAGTTCCTTGTAATAGACATTTCGTTCCTGCCGGATCTGTGCTGACATGCTGTAAAAGCGCTGCGAACTCACCTCGGATCGAGCCAGAACCATATCGGCAATTGCCCGCGCTATGCGGCCGTTCCCGTCGTCAAATGGGTGGATCGTCACAAACCACAAATGCGCAATACCTGATTTCAGAACCGGATCGATCTTTTGCTCGGCGTTGAACCATGCAAGAAAGAGTTTCATTTCACGCTCGAGACGCCCAGCATCGGGAGCCTGATAGTGAACTTTTTCCCTGCCAATAGGACCGGAAACAACTTGCATAGGTCTGGCGCTGTCGTCCCGCCATCCCCCGACACGGATGCGCGTCATGCCACTCCGCCCCGTTGGAAACAGCGAAGCATGCCAGCCGAACAGGCGTTCGTCGGTCAAAGGTTCATCGAATTTCTGAGTCGCGTCGAGCATCATCTCGACAACGCCCTCGATATCCCGATCCACCGGTACCAGACCGGCGGCATCCATCCCCAAACGCCGCGCGATTGAGGAGCGCACCTGAACCGGATCGAGAATTTCACCTTCAATTTCGCTGGATGCGAGGACATCCCAGGTAAGGGTTTGAAGGACGGCTTCGTCCCGCAAAGAAAAGCCAAGGCTTTCCATTCGTCCGATCAGTCGCCCCTGCCGATGCCGGACGGCAGCCAATTGATCGGCTAACGCCTCTTTATTCAACTGAAGTTTGGGCCACTCAGCCAGCTCGTGGATATATCTCACCATAATAGCCGCATCTCTTGCGGAGATTATGAGCGCTATTTGTGGCTCAGTCAAGGATATTCTCCGCACATTATGCAGAGAAAATATGCTCTAATCACCGCAAAAAGATGTGCCGACACGGAGGCCGGCACCCGCCAATGTTCTTATCATCAATCGGAGATTAATTGTGGCATTTGCCATAGTTCGAGTCTGTAGGATGCGGTGACCATCGGGACCGCATCGTTCCTGGTCTTTCTCAACCGATGCGATTCGCTGCGCTCATCACATCCTACTCAAGAACTTAAGGTGGGGTTCGGGGAGTCCTATATAGCGGGACTCCCCGATTTTCTCAGCACTATGAACGAATCAGCACTCGTGCAACCACGAGATTTCCTTGCTCTTCCACTTTGGCGATGACTTCCCCCCCAAAACCGGTTTCAAAGCAGCGCAAAGCTTCGTTGCGGAATTCCAGAGTCGCTGACCCGTATTCATCCATTCCTGTCACGGCTATATCGCGAAGGTCGAATCTGAGGCCTGTTCCCATAGCTTTCAGAGCGGCTTCTTTCAGCGACCACATTTTCGTCAGATCCAGCCAGCGGGAATCGGTGCTGCCCGCCGATCTGATTTCCTCTTCCGTGAAGTAATCCTGCACCCATGAGTCGGTGCGCTCTTCTATCTTCTCGACATCTATTCCGATGCCTCCGAACACGTTCGGCAATACTGCAGCAGCCATGGCGAGTCCATTGGAATGGGACAGCGACAGATCGCAAATCCTGTCATCGGGCATGGTGTCGATTTGAGCAAACGGTTTGCCCTGAGCGTCCTGAGCGATCCGAATCTCACGTTCGTCCGGAAAAGCCTGGGATGAGAGTCCTGCAATTTTCCGAACCACACGTTTCATGGCGATTCTTCCCGCGAGCCATTCCGCTGCACGTTTCGGCGTCGCTTTCCGGCCCAATTCTTCCGCTTCCTCAGGCTGCAGGAATTTGTCGGCCAGAGAACCTTCTGTGTCGTCAATCTTTGCGGCGATTTCCTTCACAGATTCCATGCACTCGAAAACGTGAGCAGGAAAGCTTTCCCTGGCTTCCGCTTCCATCATTTGCACGCCGGTGAATTCAATCATGACTCTGCCTTCAGTGTCCCGAACGAACCCATTGAATGTGAAGACTGTTCGTCCTTCCGGTCCATCCTGAGAAACGTTCACGCAGTGTAGTTCTCCGTCTTTCGGCATGGCTCCGGCATGGAAGAAGGTTACTTCAGCTATTCCCGTAGGGAGGGCCATTATGCCGCGGGTTTCCTGGCCGAATGCCGCACCGCCCTGAAACACGGCTTCCATTGCTGCAGGGACCCGATCCGTAAACATGGAGTCCACTTCGGGCGTATCACGGTACCGGAATCGTATTCCTCCACCCTGGGATTCGATCTGAACGTATTCAAGGAGCATGAACGCAGGCCCATGAAAGAAAGACTCATAAATCACTTCCCTCGGAACCCATATGGACTCCGGCCAGAATTCCGATTTCACCTCGGACGGCTTCCGATCCGGTGCGAGGCGGATCGTGCTTTCATGATGCAGTCTTTCTGCGCCGATCTTTCTGCCTCGCGGATCTATGAACCACGAAGTGATTTTGGTGTGAAAACTATTTGTACCTGTCTCGGTATCCTCAATCCTGCGTGCTTCCACTTCCGCTTCGAAGGGGTCCTGCTTGAAAACCTTTATAGGACTGTGAAACTTTACGTTTTCCATAGCCACTGGGATGTCGTTGCCGAGACCGGCCGCTGTCCGCATTATTTCCATGCCGCCAACTCCGGGCACAACCGCCGCCTTGTTGATTCTATGGTGGTCCAGGAGCGGATGTGCGGGGTGCAATTGGACGGCGGCTTTCAAGTATTCCCCAGGTACGGAATGAACAACTGTGCCTTGTTGGCCGGCAAAGGTCCGTTCTTCGAGGGAAGTCTCATCCTGTTGTCCGAACGCGTCAGGCGCAAACGGTCCGAACCTGCCTGCAGCAACTACCTCGCAGGAGCCGGAGGTTCTGCCGAGTTCCTGAATGAGGAGTTCCACACCTCTCCGAGGAGGAATAAAATCGATTCCGGCAGCCTCCAGGGTTTTCTGGACGCTCCCTCTCGTCGCCATGCCGATTTCTGACCAGGGTGCCCAATCGATGATTGACGCTTTGGCATCCAGATCCCGGTCGGCTTTTCTGAGCAGATGCGCCAGTCCGTTATTTCCGGCTGAATAATCGAGCTGTGCGAGATTGCCGAATCTTCCGGAAACACTGCCAAAACCCACAATGCGTCGGGGCGGCATTTCATGACGGTTCAATGACTCCAAAATGTTCTTCATTCCCTGAATCTTGACCGCTACGACCGTCTCGATCTGATCCAGAGTCTTGCTACGCAGCGCTCGGCTATTATCTATTCCCGCCGCATGGATCACGACGTCCACCCGACTGCAGGTATCCGCAACATTCTGGATTGCTGCGTCAACAGCTTGGGCATTTCTGATATCCAGTGCACGGTAGATCACTTCTGCGCCAGCCTTTTTCAGTCCTGATATTGTGCGGAATACCTCCGCCTCTCCTTGCAGGCGAAACAGTTCGCGTTCCACCATGACCGGTGTTACTGCGGCCTGAGTACGCTTCAGTCTCTCCACGATCCTACTCTTCTCTGCCTGCCAGCGATCCGGGCTGAATTCAGCCAGTTGACCGCTTCTCTCGGAGAGTTCCGTACGCCCGAGTATCACCACGGTAAGTGCATTTCCCTCAGCCAGAATCCGCAGGCATTCAGCCGTTATCCCTTTTGCTCCACCGCTTACCAGGACCACATCGCCGTGTCTGATTCCCGTGTTTTCAGACACTGCTTCCGCAGGGACACAGCGGACTGCGTGTACGCTTCCCTTATCGTCAATCCCGATTTCAACGGGGAAATCGTGCGTGATGCTGCGTACGACCTGCTCGGATACCTTTTCCGGCGAAAGTTCCGGATGCACGTCCAGGACTCTGACCAGAGAATCGGGGTACTCCTTGGCAAAAGATTTGGCCGCTCCAGCCACTGCTCCAGGGATATATCCCAGGTCGGAAGGCTGATTGAAGCCGTATGCTCCGTCTTCTGATACCACGGATATGAAGAATGCAGGCCCGTTCTCAAAAGCCGTAGCACTTGCGAGAAACAAAGCGAAGCTGTCTCTCATGGACGTGTCATTCGGTCTGAGCGCTTGAAGATCGATAATGCCGATCTTCTTGCCTGAGAATTGCTCCAGGGATGTCACATCGGTCAATGTGGTTACTGCGCTGTATCCGTGGGATTTCATAGCTTCTGCGATTCTCGTCGAGAAATCTTCCGGTCCTCCGATAACGATCACTTCATCCGCTGGAGGAGCTGTTATCGTCCGAATATTGCCCAAGGCAACGAGGCGGGTCTCGAACATATGGATTTCTTGTCCGGATGAAGGAACGTCTTCTGCGCTGTCATCCAGCGGCTTCGATACCACCTGTGGGAGGGCGGATTGAGACTTCTCCGCCACAAATCCGATGATGTGATTTATTGTGGGAAAATCAGCTATCTTCAATCCTTCAATACGAGGAATATTGAATGCATCCCGTACTTCGGAAATAAATTCCGCCTGCTTCACGGTATCGATTCCGAGATCGGCTTCCAAATCCAGCTCGGTATCCAACATGTCCGCGGGATATCCGGTCTTCGCGGAGAGCAACTCCAATACTTTCTCGCGTATTGAGTTGGTATCTACAGATGTGGTCTCCTGAACCGGTTCTTCTCCGTCCTTCATCGTGTGCTCGTGCACAAAGTTGATGATATGCTCGATTGTGGGGAATTCCGCTATCTTGAGACCGTCAATCCGTGGAATATCAAATGCTTCTCTCACTTCAGAGATGAACTCCGCCTGCTTTACCGTGTCAATCCCGAGATCCGCTTCAAGATCGAGAGCAGTATCGAGCATTTCCGCTGGATACCCTGTCTTTTCCGAGAGGAGCGAGAGAATACGAGAGCGTATCGCTTCAGACGGCAAAGACATTTCCGCAGGCCTCGAAGCGGGTTCCGATGCGGCAACCGTTCGTACCTGTTCGACACTCGGATCTGCAGCTATTTTCTCTACCGATCGCTCTGCCACTTTGAGCGTTCTGTTTTCAACCGAAATCACCGGGTCAGCGTATCCGGTCATTTTTTTCAACCAGTCCCGGTGTGAATTGAGGTCCGAAATGCGGTTCTCCTCACGACATAGGGATTTGTACAGCGCCATAACGATTTGCGAACCGAATCCGGCTGCTAGCCGCAAGGCGTACGTTGCATTACACGATCCGCCTCTGCTCAAGGTCATATCCGCGAAATCCGGGTCCGGATGCTTCAGATTCGGGATCGGCGGCAAGAGCCCTTTCTGAAGGCATCTGAGCGCCACCACGTCTTCGACTCCCACACCCATAGTGTGTCCCGTGAAGCCTTTGGTGTTGGTTATGGGAATCTTCCTGGCCAGATCGCCGAACGTATTCCTCAAAGCTTTGATTTCCGCTGCAGAGCTGCCGCCTCGCTTGGGAGAATAGGTTTCGTGAGACATAAAGAACATGTCGGACGCAAGGTTTTCTCGTGAAATCCCGGTTTGTTCCTCCCATTTGGCAATCATCTTTTCCATGACTGTGGAAATATGCTCAACATCCAGGCGAGTACCGTGAAAACCACTGTTTGCCGTTACAGCAGCTTCTATGGAAGCTATTGGTTCCATGCCGCGTTTCTTGACCAAGTCGCCATTTTCAAGCACGATTCCCACTGCGGCAGACCCCAGGATCAAGCCGTTTCTGCGATCGTCGAAGGGCAAGGCGGCTTCACTTACGTTTCCGTTGGTCGTTGCAGCTCCCATGGCGAGAAAACCGCTGCCGATCCATGGGAACAAGGATTTGCCCGCAACATCGTCTGCAGCAATGATGATTACTCGTTTTGCCTGACCGGTTCTGATCCAGTCCCTCGCAAGCACTACAGCCTGAGTAGTTCCTGCACATGCGGCATCCACGTGAGTATTCGGTCCCTGGGCTTTAATCAACTGAGCCAATTGGCCCTGAGCCATGCTCATGACGCGAAGGAGGAAATCCCTGTTGAACGTGTACAGGTGCTCCTGGGAATCGGCAGGACTCATTTGAGCGAACTCATCCGCAAACCAGCGGGTAATACGCTCGCGCTCGCTGTCGTCCGCAACACGCTGAATGAGACCAGTATAGAAATCGATGAGACGGTTTTTTGCTCCCGATCCGAATCTGGCAGCCGTTTCCCTGGTCACTTCGTCCACGAGGGAAGCCATTCCCGGAAAAGCCGAAGCGAAAATGATTCCCGTTTCCGCACGCAAATCCGGCGGTAACGCCCAGGAGTCCGGCAACTCTGCTCCGGTGCTCGTAATTCTCACTTGTCGCATGAGGGGAATGCCGGCATCCCTGAGTGCCTCGATACCGGCTGCTACGGCAAGTCTGGTGGTGACGTCCATAGCTCTGACAAGACGTTCGTCCAAACCATATTCGTCAATTGCATCATTTTCGCTGAAGAAACCCGCCAATTGAATAACGCCGGACAAATCATCCACAACCTGAAGTTCCGCTTCTCCTAACGGACCTTTCACCAGGCGTTCGACATTTTTCTCCAGCATGAGCCTGCGATTGTGATCCGTGACTTTCTTGATGAAATTTCTTCCTAAAATCAGATCGTCAAGGGTGTCTCTGTCGAAGGGGAATCGCACGTCACTCGGCAGACCTGCTGCTATTCCACTCACCACTGCGGGAGCGAAGTCCATTCCCTCGGATTGGACGGTTTTGACGGTCCTCTCCATGGGGAGCACGTTTTCCACAAAGGATTTGAAACCGGTTTTGATGAGAGCTCGAATAGGTTCTCCCTGAATTTCCAGGTATCTGTGGAACTCTTTCTTTATTGCGATTTCCCGGATTTCCGGGTCAAGGAGATCTCCCAGAAGCTCGGGAGCATGCTGAACAATTGTGGCCGGGATTGGAGAAGCTTGAGGAGCATCGACCACTCTCAATTCTGCCTTAATCAATCGAGCTGACTCTTGCTGTTTCCGTTTTTCGCCTGCATCGAAATCCACCGAAATGCCCTCGGCAGTCAATGCCGCGAGGGTTTCCATCAACTGGCCGATTCCGCCCTTCTTGGGATGATTGGTGGGGAGGGCAAGAACGTCCGCAGATAACGTGTCCAGCGTCAGATTGGTCATGACGCGTTTCGGACCGCATTCCAGGAATATCCTGATGCCTTCGCTATAAAGCCTCCGGAGCGATTTCACCCATTCGACCGGTGCTGCGAACTGTTTACCAAGGAGATCCAAGATCTTTGTCGGCGCTGCAGGACCTACGGGATAATAGTCTCCGGTAACATTGGACAAGACCGGAATACTGGGCGGATTGACGGTCAATCGCTCCAGAGTCTTCATAAAAGGCTCTCGCGCTGGAGCGACAACTCCGGAATGAAATGCCGCGGACACGGGGATAAGTGCGCCTTCCAGTCCGCGTGCCATGAAAAGCTCTCCCGCTTTCTTGACAGCAGCGGTTTCGCCGGAAATCACCGTCTGCTTGGGCGAATTCTTGTTTGCAGCGACAACGTATCCATCGACCTCGGCCAGCACTTCTTCCACCAATCGCGCATCAGCGGGAATACTCATCATGAGACCGGGATCTGCGATACTGACGCGTGCCATTTCGCGGCCTCTGACTGCTACAGCTTGCAGGGCATCCTCAAACGAGAAGACACCGGCAGCGACACACGCGGCGTATTCACCGAGGGAGTGTCCCGCGACGGCTGCAGGATGGATTCCCATTTCGCCAAGCAGCCTGAATATGGCGATGTTCGCTGTCAGAATCATTGGCTGAAGCAGCTGAGTGTCCTTCATTGCATCCCCCAGCTCTTGAGGGGTTGCACTATCGAGTCCGGGAAAAACGATCTTCGTGACAGTCGGTAATCCCCGAGAGGCCAGTATCTCGTCAGCCTCGCCGAACGTCGCAGCTACTATGGGAAAACGCTCTGCCAGGTCGCGCAACATGTAGGGATATTGAGAACCCTGACCGGGAAAGATGAAAGCGATGCCACTCTTGGCTCTTGCGTTATCGGCTTCCGCATAGTGAATGCCCCGTGCAGGGAAGAAGGATCGCTTGGCTGGATCTGTTATTCCCTCTTTGATCAACTGCAATTTCTGGATCACCGTATCCGAATTGTGAGCTGCAAATCCGCACCGAATTTTGTTTGCAGCCGCTTTCGACCTGAGATCCGTGAGCACGCGGGGACTGTTTTCCTGAGTCAATTGCGTCAGCAAAGCAGTAATTTTTTCCGTAATATCATTAGGATTCTCACCGCCGATCAGCCATGCATTTCCCTGTACTTCCATCTGAGGGGGCTTCGGCCAGGTCGGCAGCGGAGGAGCCACTGTCGCGGCGACCGACTTTCTTCCGGTAACAACCCTGAGATCCGGGACGTGCTCCTGCACAACCACATGAAAGTTTGTTCCTCCAAATCCGAAGGCACTGACCCCGGCACGTCTGGGGTAGCCATTTTCCGGTTCCCACGGCTTGGGCTCGGTAATCAGGAACAGCGGTGAAGAATTCCAGTCTATGCATGGATTGGGATTTCGTACGTTTGCCGTTGGAGGAAGTGTCTTATGATAAACGCTTAATATTGCTTTGATTATACCGGCAGAACCTGCCGCGGCTTTCAGGTGCCCGATCTGAGATTTTACCGAACCCACACCCAAGGAACCCCGTGGCTGACCTGACGTTCTGAAGAACGCATCCAGAACCTTCAGTTCCGTGGCGTCTCCCACCGGCGTAGAAGTCCCGTGGGCTTCGATCAAACTGATGCTCCGGGGGTCTATCCCGCCTAATTCGAGGCACGCTTTAAGCGCGCGCTCTTGCCCGGCTGCATTGGGTGCAGTAATTCCTTTCCCTCTGCCGTCGGATGATGACCCTACTGAAAGAATGACTCCGTAAATGCGATCCCTGTCACGCACTGCGTCCGAGAGCCGTTTCAAGACCATGATTCCCGCGCCCTCGCCCATGACAAATCCGTTTGCCCCCACATCGAAGGGCCTGCTGCCGTCCGGTGAAAGAGCACCGACTTTGGAGAATTTCACGAAAGAAGACGGATGCATGGCCGCATCCACTCCACCAGCTATAGCGAGATCCACAGATTCATCCCGTAAAGCTGAAACCGCGTTCATCATCGCTGCCATGGAAGACGCACACGCTGCGTCCACGGTGAAGTTGGGGCCTTCGAGATTAAAAACGTTTGCCACCCTGCCGGAAATAACATTGGCAAGCTCGCCGGGAAGCGAGTCTTCAGTAATGGGCGGAAGAGCACTAAGATACTTGGATTTGAAATCCTCCATCAATTGCTGCTTGGCATTGGGATCGAGGCCCAGGCGATCGAAAGATTCCCCGAGGCATGCCAGCGCTCGCGGGAATGACACCCGTTCGGCATACAGATCTGTTTTTTGGCCTCCCATACTATTGCCCAGGACTATTCCCACGCGTCGACCTTTGAGCTGTTCCGGGGTCAACCGCGCATCGGCAAGAGCATCCCCGGTGCAGGCCACAGCCAACTGTTGAGTCCGATCCATGAGCGCGGCCACTGCCGGGGGAATGCGATGCTTCAAGGGATCGAATTGAAAATCCGTAACAAACCCGCCAATCCGGGAATAGGTCTTATCCGGAGCTTTGGGATCGGGATCGTAATAGAGATTCGGATCTCCCCAGCGATCGCTCGGAACATCTACAATGCCGCTTTTCTTGGATTTTATATTTTCCCAGAAAGAATCCGGATTCGCTGCACCCGGGAATCTCAGGCCGATTCCCACTACTGCAATGGGTTCTCGTTCTACCGTCACTTCAATATCCTGCACTGAGACCTCTTCTTCAGGCGCATCAGGCTGTTTTTTGGTTTGAGATGCTTTCTCGAAAATTTTGCGACCGTTTTCGACGATTTCTGCATGAAATTCCGCGATGGTCTGTTTTTGACCGAGCACGGAAACGACTTGTCCCATAAGGTACAAACCGCGGTCCAACTGCTCTTCCGGAGTCAAATCGCAGAAAACGGGACAATCCCAGGTAGCGGTTTTCGGATCGATTGCGCAGCCTTTGGATGCAAGGCGAAGCGCTCCGAGATTATCCTTTTCGTATTGTTCCTTCCGCTCGGTCAGTGCCACACCATTCCTGATGCGTTCATGTTCCCGGAACAACATCTGTGCGGCCATGGGCGAGTTTGCTGCTCTTGCCCTGATGTTCACCGTGCGACCGACCACAGCAGTCTTCTGGCTCTTGAAAATCAAATCCTGATACGTCTGTGTAATCGCGCATGTAGAAACGGCTTCTTTTGTGGTCAAGTAAGCGGTCCCCATCTGAAGCCCCACGTTGAGGCCCTTTTCCACGAGATCCGCGACCATTCCGGCGACAAATGCCGAAGCTCTGCCCGACCCGATTCCCCCAGCAAGGAGCACAGATACTTCGGACAAGGGAATACCTGCTGCATTAGCCGCTTCAAGCTCGTTCAGATTGGCGCTCCAGAGACTCAGGCTGCCGAAGGTTCCTATGTGGCCGCCCGACTCGCAGCCCTCAAAAACGAAACGTCTCAATCCGGCTTTCAAGCCTTCCGAAAGAATTGCAGGGGAGGGACAATGCAGATAACAGCGGGTTCCGATTGCCTCAATGCGTTTCGCAAGATCGACGCTTCCTGCAGCGAGGATTGCATATGGCGGAGGATTTTCGGCCATGATCTCCAGATGCGGTTCATAATTTTTCCGGTTTATTTCCAAACCGATCAAACCTACGCCGAACTTGCCTTTGGTTTTTTCCCTTGCCAGAGAGATTCCTTCCCTGGCAATAGGCGGTGGCATGTTTCCCATTGCGATGAAAGGCAGGGCTCCCTGTTCGGCCACCGCAGCAAGAAAATCGGCACTATCGCTCACGTGTGCCATGGGTCCCTGGACCAGAGGAAAACCGGTAGTGTGATCCAGGCATACACGAGAATCCTTGGTAAAAGGCCATGACGATGCGGACAAAGTGCATCGGCGTCCGAATTCAGCGATGATGTCTCGGGTGTTTCCGAAGTTCTTGGCAACCCTTTTGGCGAAAACGATATCGTCCGAAAGCGGAAAAAGTACATCCCCGGTATCCAGAGACTTTATCGGCGCTCGCAGTGCTGTGCGAAGCTGTTCCCGATACGTGTCGAAATCTTCGGAATGTAATGTGTCCTCGGATTTCTT
This sequence comes from Desulfomonilaceae bacterium, assembly GCA_041740635.1. Lineage (GTDB taxonomy): Bacteria > Desulfobacterota > Desulfomonilia > Desulfomonilales > Desulfomonilaceae > Desulfomonile. The sequence continues at coordinate 29,432 of JBGSLQ010000051.1, forward strand.
CAATTCTTTGGTGATCTTTGTAGCCACGCGAGAATAGACTCTCAACGGGGTGCCCGCGCTTTCTGCAAGGATCGTGGTAGCGGGCATATTCAAGGGGCGCAGGAGATCTTTTATGGAGGCATCCAAACCGGACTCGGGCATCAGCGAAAGATGAACGTCCAGAACAATTCCCGATGCGCCGGCCGCGATTGCTCCGGCTGCGGTCCTGAAATCTATTCCGCCCTGCAGGAAAACCGGCAGTGCACAATTCACGAGGATCTCCTGGAGTAATACAAATCCTCCTGTTTCACTCACCCATCCAGGGCCTTCATGGCCTTTTGCAATAAGCGAGGTGGCACCGGCTTTCTCAGCCGCCTTAGCCTGTGAAGCATCGGCAACTTCAGCCAGGACGGGAAAGGCAAACTGCGCAAAAAAATCAGGCGCAAGCTCCGCGATTCGCTCTGCATCTTCAAGACTGATTATTACCGCAGCGGGCTCCTGAACTGTTTTAAGGTCATCAAGCCGGATCCTTACACCATGGGGCAGATGAGGTGTAATACGGGCGGGCCCGGCTGTTGCATGATCGATAATTCCGAGGCCTCCGGCACGCGTCACTTCCTCGATCAGGGCGGGGTTGTCGATTGTCGGAGGATTGACGTACAGAACCGGTACCTTCAATGCAGAAAGCAATTTCATGAGACCACCTTCAATGAACTGGTTTTTTCAGATTCTTTCTGAACCACAAATCCGTAGAAGAGCACTTCTTTAACGGTTTCGATTTCGTGGATCAGCGATCCCTCAGCGCCTTCGTGCAGCCATTTCTGAATGACGCCGTTCAGGAATCCGATAATTCCGTAAAACACGGTGAAATAATTCATTTGTTTGAGTCGGCCCGAACGTGATGCTTTCCAGCAACGCCTCTTCAGGCCGGGCAACCCGAGAATCAGCTCGCTGATGAACTTCTCGGAAAATTCTCTGCCGAATTCTTTGTGTTCCTGGATAATGACCTTGAAGAAAGCGGAATTGCTCTCGAAAAAGCTGAGATACATTCTGATGACGCTTTCGATGATTTTCAGGATGTCTTCTTCAGTGCTCAGATCTTTTCTGGCAAGCTCGACGAATTCGGAAATGGTCGATTCCTTGAGAGCGTTAAAGAGCCCTTCTTTGGTGCTGAAATAACGGTACACCGTGCCTTTGGCTATTCCTGCACGTTCCGCAATGGAATCGATGGTAGTGGCGTGAAAACCCTTATCGGAGAATTCCTCGAGAGCCGCATGAAAGATCCTCTGCCTCGCATCCTTCTGTTTTTTCCGTTTGGATTTATCAGGATCGCTTGGTTTACGGAGTGTCTGGAAAAGCAAGTCTTCCAGAATCCCTGCTCTGTGAATTCCCGCGGAGACCGCGGTATCCAGCACGCTCCGGTACAGCTCCCGAACGAGAGCATCCGAGTAAATCGGCGACGCTGCGAGTGCTTCCGTAGCTTTTTCCACGAACAGCAAGACCAGCTCTTCCTGGGAAGCATCTTCGTCAGGTTTTTTTTGGAGTTCCGCGCTGAGAATTTTAATGAGCGCAGGTATTGCGAAGGTGTCCTTGTGGACTTTCGTTTTGGCAATAACAGTGTTGATACGCTTTTCCAGGTCTTCCATCCATAGCTCCTGACGGGAGTTGATCCCAAAAAACACAATGGTCAGTCAACATTTTCAGAGTGACTGACCGGCTAGTCATGTTTCTATTTTTAATGAACTCGTGAGTACATTGTCAAGGTGTTTGTCAACAAACCAACTCGACATTCAATAATGATGCGAATCCTATGAATAATTTCTTCAGGAACGCATGAGATGGATAACGGGGAAGAGGGGTCGTGGGCACCGGTCCGGGGGGAAGTCGGGACATATCGGAGAGTCAGGTGACGATCGAAGTGCCCCTTTTCCAAAGGGGAAAGTTGAGGCATTGCGCTAAATAAGGGCATTCACTCCTCAACTCCGGTGGAGGTCGGCGTCTCTGCCGACCACATTCAGGGCAATACGTGCAGCAACAGGACAGGAATCGACCGTTCAGCAACACGATTAATGGTTGTCATTGCGAGAGCGGAAGCCCGTGGCAATCTCCTGATGTTTGGTAATGAGTGAATTAGGGCCACCCATTCAACCGATGACTGTAAGGCGCTAAAGAGAGTGTGCCGCCATTGAGCAATACTTTTGTGCCGGTCAGGGGATTGCCACGTCGCTTCGCTCCTCGCAATGACAATCATTGGGTATTGTTCTCTGATACAATTTCGCCAATAAACAGGTAAGGTCGAATCGCGCAGCGCCATACCGAAATTACGGTATCGGGCGGCCTCCATACCGCCCCAGTTTGGCCAGAAAAGCGAACTCGACTTAATAGTCCAGCGCCCAACACACTGACTGGCGCTACCAGGTCAGTGGCACCCAGGACACGACCTTGGCCTCTTGCTGAAAGTCGGCACAAAACGCGAGACTTTTGAGAACCGTTTATATCACTTCGTTGCACGAACAATTTCTAGTCGGGAATGAGCTGCTGATAAAGCTGAAGAACCTTCTTGTGGTTTATCTCGGGATTAAACCGTTCCAGAACTCGCTTTCGCCCCTCTTCTGCCATGCGGATTGCTGCAGATCGGTCCTGAACCATCTTGAGCACCGCATCTGCAATGGCTTGAGCATTCTTTTCAGGTATAAGCAGTCCTGTGGCGCGATCCTCCACCAGTTCGGCTATTCCTGAAACGTCGGTGGCAATCACGGGCACTCTGTGCATCAGCGATTCCATCAGCACGGTCGGGATCCCGTCGCGATCTCCGGATTTGTGGATCACGCTGGGCATGATGAAGATATCAGTGGAGTAAAAGAGATCGGAGACCTTGTCATAGGGGAGGAATCCGGGAAACGACACGCATCCGTCCAGCCCGAGGTTGTTGGAAAGCCGCTTGAGCTGCATGCCTCGCGGGCCTGCGCCTGCGAGTGTGAGATGAAACCGGATTCCGCTACTTTTCAGTGTGCTGCACGCCTGAAGCAGGAAATCATAGCCTTTTTTCCCGACGAATCTGCCAAGGGCGAGCAGTTGATACGGCGGATTCATCGTCACCGGAGCTTCGCGGTCGGATTTTAGCGGAACCCCGTTGTACGTAAGATACATTTTCTCCGACCCGGAGCCCGCGAACTCTGTCAGATATTTGATGTTGGCCCGGGTTTCGCTCCTGAGGAATGTCGCATCTCGGATCTTCTCTTTCAGTGCCCCGTCCGGCGGGTAAATGTCCCAGGCCCGTGCTGTGAAACTGAAGGGGATGCCGGTGAGCCGCGATGAAATCCATGCCGCTGTGGCAGGGCCGTTGGCCCAGGGTGCATGAATGTGGCGGATTCCCTCTGCTTCGAATTTGCGGGCCAGAGTGAACCCGCAGAGAAAAGACCAGAGATTCTCCCCACCTTTTTCGAACCCATTCCATCTGCGAATCGGGACTGTTCGTAAAAGTTCCGCTGTCAGCCGGCGATTTCGTTTCCACCAGTATGCGACGTCCTTGAAAGCATACTTGAGGAACGGAATTCCCAGACGATCCATTTTATGGCTGACAGACTGCATTTCTGCGGACAAATTCTTCGTGTGTTCGCCGTAAAGCGTGTAGACTTTGAGATCCAATCCCATGTTCCACAAATTCATGACTTCCCGGAAAATGAAAGTTTCCGAAGCCAGGGGGAACCAGAGAAGAATATAAGCGGTTTTCGGGCCTATCATGGGATTGAGTGCTCCAAAACGGATTCAGGATATTACCATAAATTCTTTACGGGACCTGCAGGTTTGGTAGGCAGACCGCGAACGGGTTTTTTCATTCCATCCGCGCTCTTGAGCAGTTTTTCGCTGTATTCTTCGATACGCCTGCGCCATTCGAGATCGGTTGTATTCGCAAGGGCTCGCTCGAAAGAATTCATGGCTTCAACCGGTCGTCCACCGAGCATACAGGCGATACCCAGGTTGCCCAGAGCATCGGGATTGTTTGGGTTCAGTCGCAAAACAGTCTGATAATCCTTGATGGCTTCACTGTACTTTGCCAGTGCAGTAAAAGCGAGACCTCGCCCCAGGTAAGCCGACGAGGAGGACGGTGCGAGTCTGATGGCCGTATTGTAGTCGCTCAGAGCAGTTTCGTGATCGAGATTGAAATTGTGAGCATCGCCTCTTTCCGCATATCCTGCTGCATCGGACGGTTTCAGCTCGATGTACCGGTTGAAGTCGTTAATGGCAACATGAGGCATTCCCATAGCGAGTCGAGTCTTTCCTCGATACAAATATGCCTGGGAATTGTGTGGGTCCTTTCGTAACGCAAGAGAAAGCGATCGAAGTGCCGCTGCGTATAGCTTGTTCTCAAACTGCTCTTTTCCCTGTCTCACATGGATTGCTGCGGATTGCTTTGCGCCGCCGGCCGGAGCCTGTGCCAAAGCATGCGTGCCGAACAATACGATAAACACTACGATGCACAAGCAGCGCGTGAGGAAAAGAGTTTTCATCTTCGTTATCCGTTCCAGCATTGGAAGGCAGATTGTACGAAGAGAACACGTTTGTCAACGGTTGCAGAATGTAAGCCCGTGAACCCAATGGACTTTCTCTTCTCGGGCATTGTGTGCTAACTTCCTGGTGGTCTCATCATACCGATTCTCAAATACGCTGCGGAGGTTCTCTATGAATTATCAGAACATTCTCGTTGAAACTCAGGACGCGATCGGAACCATTACCCTCAATTCACCCAAGACCTTCAATGCGCTGTCCAGGAACATGATCGGAGAAATCATCGTAGCTCTCGAGGATTTTGCATCCAACGATTCGGTGAAAGTGCTCATCGTGAAATCAAGCGCAAAGCATTTCTGTTCAGGGCACAATCTCTCGGAAATGATTGACGGCGCACTGTCAGAATACAAATTCATCTTCGAGCAGTGCACCCGGATGATGACGCTCTTTCACGAAATTCCCCAGACCGTTATAGCTCAGGTGCGTGGCGTGGCCACTGCAGCCGGTTGTCAGCTCGTTGCAACGTGCGATCTTGTCATAGCCGACACAACTGCCAAATTCGGAACCCCTGGCGTCAAGATCGGGCTCTTCTGCACTACTCCCATGGTTGCATTGTCCAGAGCGATGGGCAGGAAGCGTGCTCTGGAAATGCTTCTCACGGGACGCCTCATTTCAGCGGAAGAAGCCGAGCTGTATGGGCTCGTAAACAGGGTTGTTCCTGAAGACGCACTGGAGAGCACGTGCATGGATATGGCGAAGACCATTGCTGAAGCGAGTCCTCTCGTGCTTCGCCTCGGGAAACGGGCGTTCTACGATCAGATCGAACTAGATGAACCCAGAGCGTACGACTATGCGACCAATCTCATCACACTGAACCTCATGGCCGAAGATGCGCAGAACGGGATAAAGGCGTTTCTCGAAAAACGAAAGCCAGTCTGGACAGGCCGATAACCCGGTGACGATCTGGGATACATTAGAGTGATTCTCAAAAATACTCGAGGATTGTGAAGACCGATCATCGAAAATTGGTACTGTATTTTCAATCGGACACTAATTTTGGCATTTCCCATTAAAAACTGACCCTGTCCAAAGGAGTGGGGAGGGTCTAGACACTGTCTTCAGCTTCCTTCAAAAGATTTTGGAGATCAGATTCGCGACCTATCACCACGAGCACATCACTCGGTTTTATCCTGAACCCCGGACCCGGCAAGAAAACGAAACTCGGTGGAACAAGTTCCTTTACCGCGATGACGAACACGCCGTATTTATCTCGGACGTTCAGTTCCTGCAGCGTATGCCCGTGGAAGGAATCCGGCGGTGCAACATCCATGACGCGGAAATCTTCCGCAAGAGGTATGAAATCGAGAAGATTCGGATTGATAATTTGAGCGGCCAGTCTTTGAGCAGTCTCACGCTCCGGGAAAATGGTCTCTGTCGCTCCGATGGCACGAAGAATAGATGCATGATCCTCTGTCACCGCTTTGGCCCGTATGGTTTTTACCCCGATTCTCTTGAGATGCAGCGTGCAGAGAATACTTGCCTCCATACTCTCCCCAAGGCTCACGATCGCCTCATCGAATTCCGGAGTAACCAGCGAGCTGAGGGTTTGGAAGTCTCTCGCATCAATGATGAGAGCGCGCTGCACTTCGTCGACAATCAGGTTTACTCTTTTCTCGCTGCTATCAAGAGCCAGGACTTCGCACTGCTGGGCCAATTCTCGGGCGATATGGCTTCCGAACTGGCCCAATCCGATGACGCAAATCAGTTTTTTTCCTGATCTCATCCGATCATTACTCTCCCTTTTGGGTAATTCACCTGAACAGAAGATCTGGGAAACATCCACAGAGTTATCGTAAGAGGCCCCAGTCTCCCCATGAACATGGTTGCGCTGATCCACAATTTTCCCGCAATGGAAAGATTCGGCGTTAAACCGGTTGAAAGGCCGACAGTTCCAAACGCAGATATCTGTTCGAAAATGAGATTCAAGGCATCCACTTTCATATGAGTCTCCGTCTCGAACAGAAGCAGAACCCCAAGAACATTCCAGACTGCCGCAAGGGTGATCAGCAGATCCGTGCGACTTACCAGGTCAGGAGATAAGCTCCGGTTCATCAAGTTCACATCGCTTCGGCCGTACACTCCTGAACGCAGCCGTGCAAGCCAGATCGCCACGGAGGTGGTTTTTATTCCGCCCGCGCACGAACCTGGCGATCCTCCGATAAACATAAGCAAAGTAATGATAAAGAGTGTTCCTGAAGGCAATTGACCGATATCGACGGAGTTAAAACCGGCCGTTCGGGAGCTGACAGACTGGAAGAGAGCATTCACTCCCGTTTCATACCAGGTGGGTTCTGCAGGAGTGAGGCCGGACAACATTATCAGGATCGTTCCCCCCACAAGTAAAATGGATGTAACGAACATGACCACTTTACTGTGAAATGAGAATCGTCGCGCATAGCGCATGATCGGAAAAAACCCCAAACGGCGGCCTCCTGAAATCCACAATTCATGGAGTACCATGTATCCAAGCCCGCCAAGCACTATCAGAGCCATAATTGTGAACAGCACCACAAGATCATGTCTCAGTCCGATCAAGCTATCGGTGCGAAGAGAGAAACCGGCATTACAAAAAGCGGATACAGAGTGAAATACGGAGTTCCACAGGGCCGGGCCAAAATCCATATTCGGAATGAAACGGATAAAAAGGAAGAATGCACCAACAGCTTCTATACCAAAAGTGAGCAATAAAATTGTTGTGAACGTTCGTTTGAACTCAGCTCCTACATCTTGCTGAAAAAAAGAATCATGCACCACAGCCTGGGTCTGCAGAGACAGCCTTCTGCCAAGGATCTGGAATGCGAGGGATGCAAACGTCATGACTCCCAGCCCGCCGATCTGGATAAGAAAGAGAATAACCGCCTGACCGAAGAATGTGTAGTCAGTGGCGGTATCGACGACTGCCAGTCCGGTCACGCAAACAGCAGATGTTGCAGTAAAAAGGGCATCGACAAAACCGATTTTATTTCCGTTTTGGGCCCAGGGAAGCATGAGGAACAGGGCTCCAATGAGGATTATTCCCGCGAAGCTTCCCACCAGGATTGTCTGGGGTGATCCGAGAAATCTCAAGAAAGGATTGTTGATCCTGGAAAATAGAGCCATGCCCATGATTACCCGATATGATTACAGGTTACACCATCTTCGGCAGGGATGCCTTGACCGAATCTCTTATAGGAAAACTCAATATAAGTCCAATAACCGGTAGCAGCATAATGGATTTCAGTGCAGTGGGAACGCCATAATAGTCAGCTATGATACCGAGAATGGTGACACCTATTCCTCCGGTTCCTATGGCGAATCCGACCATGAGGCCGGACGCTACCCCAAGATTCTTCGGGAGAAGTTGCTGTGCCATGACAATCGTTACCGTGAAGCTTGAAATCAAAAGAGTGCCGAAAACTCCAAGGGCAATGAACAGCATAATCCCGTCAGCCATGAAAACAACCGGAAAAAAGAGCGAGGTCGCTGTCAAGGAAAGAATCAGGAATTTCCTATGGCCCCACCGATCGGCGAGCAACGATCCGATTATCGTGCCTACGACACCTCCCAGGAGAAACACCGAAACAAGCTTACCTGCGTACATGGGATCGCCCTTGAGATAGTCGATATAATAGAATGGGATATAGGTCATCAATCCGATCTGGGTCCAGGATCTCATGACAACGGTCATAATGAGGAGAAATAGCGAAAAATGGGCTCCTGAAGGAGTGGGAATCTCCAGAGCTCTTTCCTTCCCTGCACTGGATGAGGAATTCTCGGTCACCGTTCTCCATGCATAACCGATCATCCCGAGAAAAACCAAGGAGAAGACAAACATTACAGGGAGAAAATTGAATCCGTATGTGCCGATGACGAACAAAGACAGTATCGGCCCGAGCGCGAATCCGAGATTGCCACCCACGGAAAATACGGACATACCCGCTGCCATTCTGTCGCCGGTAAAGAAATGAGCAGTTTTGTACCCTTCGGGATGGAACGAGGCGACTCCGAGACCACTAACGATTACCAAAGCAATGACAGCCCAGTAACTTCCGGGAATGGACAGCAATGACAATCCGAGTCCTGCGCAAACACAACCCAGCGGCAGTAGGAAGGATTTTTCCTTTTTGTCCGACAAGTACCCGAACAATGGCTGTATGACGGATGAAGTCAAATTGGCGGCCAACATGATTGCGCCGGTCATTGTGTACGTGAGTGCTAATTTCTCTTTCAAGAAAGGAAGGATAGCGGGAAGGGCACCCTGGTATATGTCCGTGATCAGGTGCCCTGCAGACAAGATAAGCAGAATTTTCAGATTGAAAACGCGGTGTCCGGTAGTGGATGTCATATTTCGCTCCAACGGGCAGTTATACACTATCCAAAGGAACCTCGAAAGGATCGCCTCTTTCTGCTTGCAGTTATGGAACCTATCGTGAAAAGAGCAGGGAATTCAGTGTCGAGACTATGTTTGTTCTTGATAAGTGGTGATTGACGGATGGTTGGATTTCTTAAATTCGGCTGTCAAATTTTCCTGGATTCTGAATCCAATGTCTTGAGAAATGCTTTGAGAGAATACATGTCGTACTCTGAAATTTCGCTTATTTTGAAACCGGCTACCGGACGTCCGAGGTAGGTTGCCACCCACCTGCATTCCGCTTTCAATTCGAACGGGTCCAAGAGACCGAGGTCATCTCCCAGAACCGCGAGCTGCGTCATTTGCCCCACGACTGCGTCCATACCAACAACTGAGAGGCCATTTTCGGCCACATCCTTGATTGTGCCTTTATTGTGAGAATTGACTGAATCCTGCACAGGCACTGCAATTCCTATGGCACGACGCTGTGATTCTCTTCTGTCCGCAGGGATCGAATCCTCTACCCGATTCTGCCAGCGGTCGATTTCCTCCCGGGAGAGCAAGTTTTCCTGCAGGAGAACCTTGAGCGAAGCGCGCATACCTTCTGTAGAAAGCTGATATTTTTCCATCAACTGTGAGTTTTTAATTCCTGCCTGGATATCCTGCGCAAGTGTACGAGCAATATGAGACCGCTCATCGAGAATTTGCCTGATCGTCTTGGCGATACCTCTCTTGGAAATGTGATACTTTTCCATGAGCTGATCCGGGGTCATGCCCGATTTAATATCGTCCATAAATTCTCGAGCCTTGATTTTGCGAATCGACATGACTTCCCCCTTCACTTCATCCGCCAAGTGGTTGAGAACATCAACCGCTGAAATGTAGTAATTAACAAACAATCTATAATTAGATCTCGGTACTATTAACCAAAAACTTAAATGAAACCAAACTGTACAGTACAACATAGGCTACAGCGGCTTTCTCGTCAAGATTTCATTCTACAAATTTATATCTTGAATAAGAATCCGGGAATAGCATCGCAATGAGCATGATCAGGGCTATCACGGCTGACCATGGGATTCGCTGCTCGAAAGATACTTTACAAGCTGCTTCAAATAGAAGAAACTAGATCCCGAGCCGCTTTTTAAGCAGTACCATGAGTGGGGGCCAAATGCGTACCTTGAAAGCTAAGCACGTTGTCGCTGATTTTCGAGCAAGGTTCACTGATTTCGAATTGATGGCGAAATATGGCCTCTCGTTAGAAGAGCTCGAAAAAGTACTCGGCCAACTCGTGAAAGCAGGGCTACTGAGACCGGCGGAATTGTACGAACGAGGACTTTTCTATGACGAGCCTCAAAATAGAGTTTTGACCCGGAGTAGCGGACGAGTTTATCTGAGGGTTCCCATTCCTCTTTGTCTTCTCGAGGATCCAGCTCGACGGGGGGTTATTACGGATTTGTCATCCAAGGGCTTCCGTACTCGCATGTTACACATTCAAGAAGAGGAGGAAACCTCGATTCTCGTGCGCGCAGACCGGGTGGCTCAGCTCGAAGCTTTTGAACTTACCGCAAAATGCAAATGGGTGGATCCGGGCGAAAGAGGACCCCAGGACTTTCAGGCCGGTTTTTCCATCACCAGGATTGAACGAGAAGACCTGCAAAAAATTGATTCACTGATGACTCTCTTGTCATTCGGCGATCGTAATCTCATGCGAAAGAAAACCACTACTTGATGCCTGCCGAATAGTTGTGGAATCTCGGCCGGGACTGATATGAGTTCACAACCAAAGAAGGAAAAATCGGGGACGGACTACTTGCAGGAAGTGCTCCCTACAAATCGGTATGATCCAAAAGAGTGCGGAATTAACACAACGAATCACGAATTACTATGGCAACACCTTGACGGCGGTTCTTGATTAATCTCATTCGTTGGGGACCGTCTTTTGTTCCAATTTTGTGCCCGCAAGAGCAGAGATTGCCACGCCCCAGCTTAGCGCCAGCGAAAAAATCATGTATCGTGCGTGCATCCAGGGGTGAACGCAGGCGTGGTTCACCAGGATAATCAGCATAAGATGAAATAAAATCACTGAGCACAACACCACCAACGCCGGTCTGAGCGCTGCTAATTGAGATTCTCTGTTCTTAAGAACCAGAATTCCTATTAAAACGACTATGGGTAGAGCTTGATACGCCAAATAGCTTACCAGTGAGTGAATCAGGGGAATAAACCTGCCGCCGAGGTTGAACAGATATCCGTTGACTGCCGGCAATGCGCTAAAAATGGCGGCGCTCCTTGAAATGTCGGCGCCTGGCAAGACTTCCTGGGCGAAATTCTCACCGTGGAGCCTGTACGTAAGGCGCTCCGTTAGCTGAGACAGGAATTCGGAAGGAGGGCAATTCTCAGAGAAATAAGCAACAGGGACCCTCAAGATCATCATGAGAGCCGTTACTGCAAGAAAAACCAGTATGAATTTGACAGGGAGGCTGAAAGCCTCAATTTGAATCTTACCGTTTTCGCGGCTCATAAAAAGAGGTAGACTAAAGGCAATGCTTGGAAACACGTAATCATAACCGACCCAATTCGCGAATACTGCGCCTACCACAGCGGGGGCTATATAGGATTTTCCGGATTCCAACCGCCATGCCGTGTAGGCCGCCGCTGCAAAAGCCAAAGCCAATCCCCATGCATGCGTGTGGAAGCTTTCCATATAAAGCGTGCCGGACCCGAGCAAGAAGGCTGCCACGCAAATCGCACCGCCCAAACCCAATCTCTTATTCCAAGCCAACGCAAACATCAGCATCGACAAGAGAACACAGCTCAAAGCCACCTTGGACGATACTGCAGGATCGGTGTACACATACAGTGCCAGAGCAGTGAGTGCTATATGCCCTGTCCAGTAACGGTGCAGCATCTCACCTTTTCGATCTTTTACGGTCTCGGCCAATGCTCTGTAATTGTTGGCTGAGAGAACATACTCCAGAAGCTCCCAACCCGCAGGAGGAGCTGACGCAGGCTCAAAATAAGTCCAGATCGAGTGTTTTGCATTAATAGACTTATAAAGCACGTTGGCAATCACCACTCCATCCATCCAATCGTCGAATCGATTAGCCGGGCTTTGTTTTATCCATAATTGGAGATGCCCAATCGTATCCGGCGAAAGATGGGATGCAGCTATGCCGGCGATCGCAGTCAATGCAAAAATGGCTGCTATGCTGATAACAAAATACAGTGCGAACTCTCTGAGGGCCTTAATTCTCATTACTCAGAATCTTAGTCGGTTTTATTTGCCATGACACGACATTGGGACGCTTGCTTGGAACCTTGTCGTACGATCTCCTCGAATGCCGCGCCTGATACGTGCTGTGTTTTATGGGAGCCATTTCAAAGCGGTATATACCGGGAGAGGTCGCCTTCAAACGGCCTCTCCTCATCTCAGCGAGAATCAGAAGCTGGAAATGCAAATGGCCGGGCCTGCAGATCACAGATCTATCGGTTTTGCCTGTACCTGGACCTGCTCTTCTTTCAGCTCGTCAAATGCGAAGCGCACCGTTACGACGCCTTCCGAGTACGTCTTGTGAAGTACATATGGGAGCCGCTCAAACACTTTGAGCATAGGTTTATTCGAGAAGAGCACGTCTGCGCAAAATCCTTTTACTCCTCGTTCCTTTGCCAATTCGATCATATATTGCACCAGAAACGTTGCTATGCCGCGCCCTTGATAGTTTTCATCAACCATGAAAGCGATATCCGGGTATCCTCCGTTTGGTTCGAATACGTACCTGGATTCCGCAACTATCTTGCGATTCTCCCGCGGACCGATGGTTACTACGAGAGAAAGCCCCTGCTCTTCCGTTATGGAGACGTATTGCTGCACATTGGCATGGGGCATGCTTCTCCGCGGACTGAAGTATCTGAAATAAACAGACCCCTGGGAAAGGGTATAGAACAGATCTCGGATCATGGATTCGTCCGTCGGTTTTATCACTCGTATATGAGCGAGGAGACCGCCCTTGAACACGTGATCCATGCGAACTCTCTTGCGCAGTTGGGGAGAAGCGGACATGAAATAGAATTGATCCGGATACACATATCCCATTTCCCGGGCGTCTCTCATGAGACCTTCCCGGTGATCCGGGTGAGCAATCTCAATGAGTGCCATGGCCCGTTCCCTGATGGACTTGCCGCCGAGGTACGCAATCCCGTATTCCGTGACGATGTAATTGACTTCTCCACGATTCATAATGACAGCGGATTTGGGACCAAATGAAGGAACAATGGTGGATCTGCCGCTCTTCAGTGAAGTGGATCGCAGGCACACGACCGATCTCCCATTTTTCGCCATGCCCGTCCCTATCATAAAATCATTGTCCCCTCCCGATCCTTCGAAGGCGGTCCATGTTGCTATTCCCTGGCGGATTTGACCTCTAAGATCGACCTGTATGGCCAGATTCACCGCTACCATGTTGTCATTGGTCGCTATGGACATCGGGTTGAGCAGGACATCGGTGGGATAGAATTCCACGAGTGAATTCTCATGCACGTAATCGTATAGCCGGCGTGTTCCCATGCAGGAAGTGGTGAGGCATTTCCCGCGGTACATGCGTTTGGTGCTGTTGGTAATGACTCCTCTTTCTATGAGATCTGCCAACGGATCGGTGAAGATTTCTGTATGAATACCAAGATTCTTGTGATTAGTGAGAAAATCAAGAAGTCCATGAGAAATTCCGGCAAATCCCAGTTGCAGAATAGATCCGTCGTCAATGAGTTCTGCTACAAATTTACTTATGATTGCCTCGCGTTCGCCAAGAACTTCCGCGGGAGGCTCGCACAAGGGTTCCGGCCCATCCACCAGATAATGAATCTTGTCGACGGGAATGAACGTGTCACCGTTGGTACGAGGCATGTAAGGATTAACCTGGGCTATGACCGTACGTGCGGATTCTACTGCGGCCATTGTGATGTCAACGGAAATACCGAGACTGAATCTGCCGAATCTGTCTGGTGGCGCCACTTGAACGATTGCCACGTCGATGGGAATTCTACGGTTTCTCAGGAAAAACGGAATTTGAGAATGGAACAGGGGAACGTAATCGGCTTCTGATACTTGCTGTTCGTCGCCTTTCTTGCCGCTCACAAAAAAAGTTTTCATACGAAATCGTCGGAGCCCTTTGGCCGTGAGCTCCGAAGCTGCAGATCCGTTGATAAACTGCACAATCTCAACATCTTCCAGGTACGAGTCACCCAGCGCTTTGATGATGGAAACGGGTTCGGAGCACATGCTCCCAAGGTAAATTCTGTCGCCGTTCTGTACTTTCGAAGCTGCTTCTTCCGTTGAGATTATTTTTGACCGATATGATGATTTCCAATCACTCACCATGAACGGGTACTCCCTCCGAATGCTTTAGATCACAACAACTGCTTTAGATCATTAACGTGTTCGGCTATGGTATACATACGAGACAATTGTACAGATCTCTTAACACTGAAAGAATTCTCCCGAATACCGGTGCGTTCCTCGGATGCTCCGAGGGGTACTTTATGACTCCATTCCATTCCGATCTGCCAATCTCTGACAGCACGTTACCGTGAGATCGCCGAAGTGGCAATACCCCTGAGAATTCTGCATTGCACATTAACAAAAATGAAACCAAGAGCTTTTCGTACGAAATAATACGATGCTTTGCCTTCTCGTTTACCTCCTGGACGCCAAGAGCTCCAAGAAATTGTCGATCTGGGATTCCAGAGATTCTATCGTGTACAAACGCGGATCATTGTGATCCGCTTCCAGAATCAGACCCGGAATCCCGGAACGCTCCGTTATGGCACGCCGCACTTCAGGAATATCCTGTGAGACGAATTTACAGCTTCTATTGGAATGATACAGAAATCCATCTAACTGGTATTTTTCAGCAATCTCCAGGTAATCGTCTATTCTTTTTCCAAGGTGGAGATTTGCCAGATACAAGTACTGGTTTGTCCAATCCGTGAGCGGATCTTCCTCACCAACTGAAAGCCGGGCCCAGGCCCATGTGTACAATGAGGTAACGAGGCTGCCTCCACGTTCTTCCAGGAAGAGTGACAGACGTCTGAGTTCCGGCCAAATGGGCAAATTATCCCAAAAGAGGCGGAAACGTTCGTTTTCGCATGCTCCGATTCCTCGATCGACACGCGCCTGCAGTTCCCGAGAGAGATCGCGATAAAAATCCACAGCAACCTGGGTACCGCGTTGAGCAACAATGGGAGCCATAGAGATGAACTGATCGAATACGGTTATGGGAGCCGGCCTGTGCATTCCGGATTCCAGAACACGAGTCCACAGGTCTGAAGCTTCTTTGGAAAGGCGAATAGCTTCTTTCAAACGATTCTGATCAAGCGGTTTGCCGGTGATTTTCTCGAGGACAAGAATCAATTCCTCCAGTTGTGTTCGGACATATCTTTCCCCTGCCGGGTCGGGCTCGCCGTGACCGGAATGGGGAACGTCGATGAGAAGCATGGGCGCATCGTAGAGTCTGCTCAGTACCTCGAACCACTTGGTGAGCGTACCGCATTGGCTGTTGGATATGAGAAGCAGATCGGGCTTCGGGAGTCCCCAGGTCGGACTCAGTCCTGTCTTTATGGACCCCAGATCGCACCGCGCGTACGAGCACAAGTCCATCGAGTAACCCATTCCCTCGGCTGCGGCTGAAACCTCTGTGGACATTTTGCGAGCGCCGATAATTACAGCATGATTCTCGGGGTAGATCGGGATCACGTCCATTGCATAGAGAAGCTCAACCGGAGTAAATGCGTTTACATATGCGATGAATTTGTTGTTCTGTCGGGCGGCGTGTGCCCCTCCGTAATAATCGATATTGATTTGCTTGAGCTGCTTGAGCGCTTCAATAGGCTGCATGGTATTCTCCTACTTATCAGGGCAGGTCTTCTGCCAGCATTTCCCGAAACGCCTCGAGTCTCAGGCGAACCTGATCGATTGAAACGCCCCGTGCAGAGGTTTCCAGAATGAGTGACGGCATATTTTCCGCTGTAAGCGCTTTCTGAAAATCCGGTGTATCGAAACCTGCCGCCTCGCAAAATTTCGGATTCAGAAAGATCACTCCTTGAGCGCCGCTGTCCTTTACCCTGCGCACAAAATTCTTTGGCGCCTCCGCCGGATCGGTATGATATCCGGCGTACGGAGTCATGGCACAATGACGATTTACAAGCGCTTTGAGTGGATCTCCCTCTTCAGCGGCATCGACTTGTATTCCTCGGAACCCGGTTACTATCTCGTCGCTCATCACAATGAATCCGAAGCCGTCCATGAGGTCCAATATTCCCGGGGGATCCCACACTTTTCCACGGACGTATACACGAGTTGTTTCCTTTGCTGCGGTTTGACCGTCATTTTCCCAGGGCAGAGCTTCCATCCACTTCAGGTGCTCTTCACGGGGAGCCCTCATGGCAGAGGCAACCAGGAGATTGATGCGTTCCGCAGTCCATTCCGGGGATTGTGCATGATACTTATTGTAGGCCTCTCTCAGCTTTGATCTGCTCTGATTGTACAGTTTTATCGATGCATCCAGTGCGGCAAGATCCGGAGTTCTACCTGTTAAGCTGCAGGCCCATTGAAACAGTCTCGAGAATTCCGCGTGTAAATAGTCACGTGCCGCTCTATGATCGATACGTTTCGGGAGCCGTAAAAATTCATTCTGCATTTGAGGAAAACAGGCATCCCAGATGTGAAACAGGTTTCTCGTCGTATCGCACACGTACGGAATCACCATGCCGTCCAGCACATTGAGTTCGCCGGCTAATCCCATCTCCAGAGCGCCCATGGCATGGCTGCACGTATAACCGGGAATATGGGCCTGAGCCCGAGAGATGTGAATCCCTGCCCCTTCAACAGCTACAGGGAGCGCTCCGGATGCGTGGAGTATCTCTTCCGGAACGTCCGGCAGCAGGTGGCCGATGACGCGGCCGTGCACCGCGGATTTCCACTCTCCCGCTTTGGACCGGGGAGACTGCATCATCTCCCTGAAAACGGTCCAGGGATCTTGAACACTCATATGTTACCTCCGCTCGGCTCGAGTCCTGCGCGTCTCCTTCCGGCACGCGTATTCGAATCCGAGGATCCATTTCCGAAAAGTTGTTCGCAAATCATTTCTTTTAAATCGCATTATTCACATCGTTTGGGAAGAAGTTAAATGGAGAGGAGTTGAATTCAGACCGGATTCTGCGATTTGTGGTAATATGTTTCGAGAAAGTAACCCGAGACATCCCGCGAGAGGGAGAATAATGGGAGCCCGGGCCGATGATCACAGAAGCACTGCTTACGGCATATCTCAAACGAAAGTACAACCAGACCCTTCAATTCGATCAAGTGGGACGCATTGAACCACCCCGACCGCGTCAGGGAGCGGAATACCTCCTGTACATCCATATTCCCTACTGTGAAGAATTGTGCCCGTATTGTTCCTTTAACCGATATCCTCTGGATAGGAACATGGCACGGGAGTATTTTCGAAGCCTCACGGAAGAGATCCTCATGTATAGGGAACTCGGCTTCGATTTCACCTCGGTATACGTGGGGGGAGGAACTCCAACGGTCCTCCCGGATGAATTGGGGACACTGTTGCGTGATCTCAGAACGTGGTTTCAGATCCGTGAAATTTCCGTAGAAACCAATCCCAATCATCTCACCGACGAAATTCTGGAAATCCTCCAAAAGGGAGGGGTAAATCGGCTGTCAGTAGGCGTTCAGAGCTTTGACGACAATCTCCTGAAGCAAATGGAGCGGTATCACAAATACGGCAGTGGTAACGATATAAGGGCACGACTTGCATCGATCATGGGGAGGTTCGATACTCTTAATGTGGATATGATCTTCAACTTTCCCACACAAACCATGTCGATGCTGGAGCGCGATCTGGAAATAATTAGAGAAATGCAAGCCGATCAGGTTACGTTTTATCCGCTCATGGTTTCCGAAATTACAAAGAAAGAATTGGCAAAAAGATTCGGTCCAATAAGCTATGAACAGGAACGAACTTTTTATGAGAAAATTGCAGAAACGCTCGATAATGAATATGTATGCGGTACTGCTTGGTGCTTTTCACGAAAAAAAAGCATGATAGACGAATACATAGTCGATTACGACGAATACGTCGGAGCAGGAAGCGGGTCCTTTGGATACGTTAATGGCGCCTGCATAGCAAATACTTTTTCTATCCCCGATTATATGCATCAAGTAGGTACGGGAAATCTTCCCATATTGGCAAAGAAGAGCTTTTCCGCTAAAGAACAGATACACTATGATTTCATGATGAAGCTTTTCGGAACCTCCTTGAACGTCAAGGACATCGAAGAAAAGTTCGACGGCAAATTTCGGAAAGTCTTGTGGAAAGAGATTCCATTGTTCAAGCTTCTCGGCGCTTTGATCAATGAAAACGGCTCATTGAGATTGACCCGCAAGGGACGATACTTGTGGGTGATCATGATGCGAGAGTTCTTCACAGGAGTGAACAATTTCAGAGATATGTGCCGAGCCAAAATCAAAGTACCCAACGAATGTGGGCAGTGAACTCACGGAGATCCGGTCTGATGCCCAAACCAACATACGAAGAACTGGAACAGCGGGTAAAAGAACTTGAACGAATAGCGGGCGATTTCATCGATAAGGAAATCGGATTCGAACAGGACGAGGGATTTGAACTCGCGATTTTGTTCAATATTTCTCAAGCCGTTGCCTCCACTATGGAAATGGACGAGCTTTTGGCCATCGTATGCGATGAAGTCCGAAAGGCTCTACTGGCTGAAGGTGCCGGCGTGCTTCTCTATGACGAACATCGGGGAGATCTGTACTGGAGGCAGGTACGCGATTCCAAGCACATACTCGCTCCACAATCGGATGAATTGAGGCTACCCATAGAGGGAAGCATTGCAGGATGGGCATTCAAGCACAACAAACCTGCACGCGTAAACGACGTATCCATCGATCCTCGCTACTATCCCGAGATGACGAAAAAAAGCGGGTTCCAGATCCGCAAAGTCCTACAGGTACCACTGAACACGAGAGACAAAACCATCGGCGTGCTCATGGTCATGAACAAAATCGGAGGCGATTTCACCGAACAGGATGAATCCCTGGCAATGTCCATGGGAGGAACTATCGCCCTTGCGATTGATAATGCGACAGTCTACAAGAAGCTCAAGAAGTCCAAAGACGATCTTGAAATGATCTATAGAGCCAGTATGGCGCTTGCAACCACTCTAGATCTGGATCATTTGCTGTCCGTCGTCATCACCGAGCTTCGGGAAGCTCTGGCGACCGAAGCAGCCGGATTGCTCCTTTACGATGAACGACGCGGAGATCTCTACTGGCGGGAAGTCCAGGATGAAAAAGGTGCAATCTCATCGAAAACAGCGGATCTGAGGCTTCCTTTGGATAAGAGTATCAGCGGCCAGGTCTTTCAGACCGGAGAACCTGCTCTGCTGAACGATCCGGCGAGCAATCCGCAATTCTTCAGGCCTTTTGAAGAGCGAAGCGGATTCGCCATTCGTAATGAAATCATCGTTCCGCTCCATACGAGAGAGAAAACCGTCGGTGTCCTGGTTGTAATCAATAAGAAAGAAGGGAATTTCTCGGAAGAAGATGTCCATATTCTTACTTCTCTCGCGGGAGTTGTGGCCCTGGCCGTGGAAAACGCGCAATTCTTTGAGGAGCTCCTCACTTCCTACCGCGAATTGGAGAACCTGAACCGTGTCAAGTCCAAGATCCTCAATCATTTAAGCCATGAATTGCGGACTCCCCTGGCCATAATCCGGGGCACGTTGGCTACCATGTGGAAACGTCTCAGGGATATGGGAATTAGCGACTTCGATCGATCCATAGACCGCATGAATCGACACGTTCAGAGTCTCAACCGACTGGAAGCCCAGGTCGAGAGCATCATGATGACCGGGTACACCTTTGAAAAACGATGGATAACGGATTTTTTACAAAAAGCTCTCGATTTGATGGTGGTTCAGACCGAATGGACTCCAAAGATAAAGGAAGCAGCGGAAGTTATCCATCATTGGCTCGAAAAAACATTCCCCACGCGGCGTGACGAGCTTGAGCGCATAAGTATGCGGGAATTCGGCACAAATGTATATCAGCTCGTGTCATCCAAGGCTGGAGAGCAAAAGCGCAAAGTGAGTATCCAGTTCAATCTGGAAGACGGCGAACTGCTTATTCCCGGTCATGTCCTGAACGCGATCATGGAAGGACTGATCAGGAATGCTATTGAAGCAACTCCCGATAATGGCACCGTGTTCGTAAACGGGGCCGTCAGAGGAGATTGGTATATCTTCACAGTCAAAGACACGGGAGTCGGGATTCCGGAATCCGACAAGAAATTGATTTTTGAAGGTTTTTATCCTGTGCAGGAAACCGAGAATTACTCCAGCGGAAGACCCTATTCCTTTAACGCGGGCGGCAAAGGAATCGATCTGTTGCGTATCAGAATGTTTTCCGAACTGTACGGCTTCAAACTGTCTTTTACGACGAAACGTTGCCCGCACCTCGGAGATGACGCCGAAATGCCGGGTGATACAGATCGATGCGCACATTGCTCATCTCCGGATGAATGTGCAAACCTGGGAGGTTCCGAATTTACGGTGGATTTCCCGCTCGCAGACTCAAAAGCGAGTATTCGGGGACTGCAGGAAGAGGCAGCAGCATAAGAAGAAATCAAAGACGAGTGCCTAAGTGAAGGTCCGACTCGAATACGGTAAAGGAGTTGATCATGTATTTGCCTGAAATATTTAAACAGTTTCTTGAAGAGCACAAGGATATAGCTGACGCGTATCGAAAAGTGGGCGAACTCTGCGATCAGGCAGGTCCTTTGGATACCAAAAACCAGCACCTCATTCAACTGGGGATCTCAATCGGTACGGAATCCAAGGGTGGAGTGCGTTCCCATGCAAGACGTGCGCTCAGCGCTGGTGCTACCGAGCAGGAATTGCTCCAGACAGTGCTCCTGTCCATGAGTATCGTTGGATTCCCGGCCATGATTGCTGCATACGGATGGGTCAAGGAGGTTCTGGCCTCGCGCTGATTCTGTCCGTTTTTCCACAAGTATTTCCAAGTCGGTTTTACACGAATCCCCTGTACGCAAAAAACTGGAGGCGATGCAATCAATCCGCCTCCAGTCTCGTTCCAAAGCCTCATACAAGCCGGAATAGGATGCTACCATATCGAATTGCATTCTTCGCGAAAGCCGTTGGTATGATGCGATTTGCTGTTCGAAAGACCTTTCCATCCAGACAATCCATCTATAGTAACTGCCAAGACTGATGTCTGATACCGTTTTGCATTCAAGATGTTTACCGCACTGTGCGTCTCCGCAGGTCAGTGCTTCCACCTCAAATAGGATTATCTTGATCGCAAGTCTGTATGATTCAGAAAAAGAGTATTGGTGGGTGCCAGCCTCCGCGCCGGCACATCTTCAATATTGATAAATGATAGCGATACGGTGGGTCGGCAGCGACGTCGGTCCCTACCATGAGTCGGTAGCGGCCGGCCTCCGTGCCGGCCGGATTAAGTTCATAAAAGCGAATCGGCATAACCTGCCTAAATTGCAGGCACAAAAGAGTCCCTGACCTTGTTTCGGTCATTTCTTGTCAGATTTGTTTCCCAGTTACGAATCCTTATTCATGCCGGTCGAAATAGACCGGAAACACAAACCTGACAAGCAATGTCAAGGAGGATTTAGATGAAAAGGTTCTTGTATCTTCTGACTTTGGCAGCCTTCATGTTGACTGCACCCCTGGCTATGGCAGGCGAGGGCACTCTCCCAGTCGGAAAGGCCGCCAATGTCGGCGACAAACCCGCCGTAAACTGTTGCGTGAAGGGCAAATGCAAGCAGGTCGGCGTGGAAGCGGATTGCGCCAAAGAAGGCGGGAAAATCGTCAAAGATTGCAAGGAATGCAAGTAGTCTCGATCTCTTGAACCTTAGAACGTCGGGGCGGGGCGTCCGCCTCGATGTTTTCTTTACAGGAGCCGGATCAAACTTACCGTGGACAAGACTGGAAGGCATGCTATCATGAGCCAGGCTCTCGATCCATTCCTTCAGTCCATGCAGGGCGACAGGAATCGGTTGCCAGGAGCCGGATTAAAATCTTGGTGCTCTCCGTGACATCATTGTGAGACACCAAAGGTGGCTGGAGCTGTCTGGGCATGTCGCTTTACGGTAAGACTCCTGATGTAGACCTGGTGCAGGAATGTCTCAAAGGATCTCAAACCGCATGGAACGAGTTCTATACTCGTTTCCTGGGATTGGTCAAAAACATCGTGAGGAGAAATACGGGAACTTCTCCACAAGATATAGAAGACTTGACGCAATCGGCTTTTCTGGAACTCGCATCCGCTTTGAAGAGCTTTGTACCAGGGAATTCTTTAACCGGATTCATATGCACGGTAACTCAGAGAGTGGCCGTTGACGAGTTCAGAAAAACGAAAGCCTCCAAGAGGGATGCTCGCACCGAACCCGTCGATCATCATGATGGGGAAGATGAAAATTCTACTATCGTGATTTCGCATTCGGAGCCTCAGGACAGGCAATTGGAAAGAGCACAGCTTGCTGCACAGCTCAGGAGAGCATTAACCGGACTGGATTCCCGGTGTCGCGAGCTGATCGAACTGAGATACATGCAAGAGCTGCCCTTTAGCGAGGTATCCCAGCTCATGGGGGCAACTGAAAACACCGTCACCGTTCAGACAAAAAGATGTCTGGACAGGCTCAAGACGGCGTACAAGGACATGGAACTGAGAGGGACTTCTCGTGAAAACACCTGAACCACCCCACAATACGGAACACCCGGAAGACCTGCTGCTGCAGTATCTGGACGATACTCTGAGCCCGGAGCAGAAACTGGAGCTTGAAAGGCATATAGAAGCGTGCTCGACGTGCGCATTGGAACTGAAGGACCTGGCAAACATCACGGGTGCACTCAGGGAAAACAAGGAGATCTATTGTCCCGATTCCCTTGAGATCGAACAATTCGTACGCGAAAACCGGGACCCTGCAGGCCGTATTGCCGCACATCTGGAAGTGTGCCCGGCCTGTTTCGCGTTCGCGGAGTCACTGCAACAGGAAGACTATGCACGAGAAATGCCGCTGGAACTTTGGCACGGCATTCAAGAGCGACTTGAAATTCCTTCTGGCAGACGCTCCGTACCTGTCCAACCACAACCGGAGCCCGGGCTGCTGGAGCGGTTCTTCAATCGGTTCAGAATTCCGTCCTTTGCTGCGGCTGCGGTAGTTGCAGCGGTTCTGCTGCTGATCGTGGTCATCCCCAGAGATGCAACATCGCCTCTCGTGGGCTTGAGTTCCGTTGCGTGGGAGAATGCACCCAAACCAAAAGTGATGCGTCCCCGCGCCGCATTCCTGATCACTTTCCCGAGTACGGCACAGCACTTGTCCCAAAAACAAGTTGACTCTATATATGCAGCCTTGAAGCCTGATCTGGAGTTACTTGAGAAATACGAAATAGTTGCGCCGTCGGAGCTGAAGAGTGCAGCGAAATCCGGTCAGGTAACCATCAACCCCGAGCAACCCAAGGAAACGTTCGAGAGCCTCAACAGCAAACTTGGAGTCTCGATCGTCTCTCTGGTTGAGATAAGCCGTACTGACGGACTGTTCAGTATCAAAGTGGATGTTGTGGATACCCAAAAGGGCGACAACATACGAGAAAATACCCGCTCCGGAATATCCGAAGAATCGCTGCCGCAGGTTATCCGAGAAATGGTCTTTGCGGCTCTGCCGTCAGCAGCTTAAATGCTCCAACCCCATACACAATGAAAGCAGTAAGACTTGGGGAACCATTTTGTAAGAAGGTTCCCCAAACCCCTCCAAAAACTTTTAGCAAATGCCAGAAGTTCTTAGGAAGGGGCGGGCCTCGCCAGACGCGGGGTTACAAGAAGGGTTTTCCTCGATTTTTACTTCTTTGATTGCGAAGGGGAAGTAGGCGTATTTGTGATGGTTGGGCGGAATCTGCGGATCACGAAGAGCAGAGCCACGCCTGCCGCGAATGCCACTCCTCCGATCATGAAGAAGAAGACGTCCCGGGGCAGCTTTTCCCAGTAGCGGCCCAGGTATCCCGCTCCGTAGTTCCCCGCGAAGGCGGCAAGGAACCAGACTCCCATCATTGTTGAGACAATCCGGGCCGGCGACACCTTGGTAACAAAAGACAATCCGATGGGCGATAGATACAATTCGCCCAGAGTAACGAGGAATGTGAACGCTCCCAGCCACAGAACGCTTACCGGCATACCGCTTGAAGCGTGCAACCGTGCAGGAACGATCATAACCAGAAAACCTGCAGACAGCAGAAAGCACCCGATAGCCATCTTCGCTGGTGCAGAGGGTTCGCTGCCTTCACGGGACTGTCTCGACCAGAATGCAGTCAGGAACGGTGTGAGCAGAAATATCAGCGCCGGATTAAGTGCCTGAAACCAGGATGCAGGGAATTCCCAGCCGAGAATCCTTCGATCCGTATTCACGTCAGCCCACAAGGCCATGGTATTTCCCTGCTGTTCGTAAGCCGCCCAAAAAGCGATGCTCACGAGGCACACCGCAATGAGTCCCCACAATCGATCTTTCTCTCCCGGAGTAAAAGGCCGCGCAGTATGTTCTGTCGGATTCCTAACATGTTGCAGAGCGTCGGATGGCAGCAAATGGTAACCGAGGAGATAGATCGCCAGTCCTATCAGCATGCCGAGTCCCGCAGCGGAAAACCCATAATGCCATCCGTACAGTTCACCCAACGTTCCGCATACGAGAGGAGAGAAGAAAGCTCCAATATTGATTCCTACATAAAAGATGCTGAACGCCCGGTCGCGGCGAGGATCTCCGGGAGGATAAAGACTTCCCACTTGGGTGGAAATATTCGGCTTGAATGCTCCATTGCCGAGGATCAACAGAGCCAGAGCAGGCAGGAACAATGATTCCCACGCCATAGCGAAGTGACCGATGGACATAAGGATACAGCCGATAATGACTGCCTTGTGCTGTCCGATCACTCTATCTGCGAGCATTCCGCCGAAAAACGGGGTCAGGTACACAAACCCGGTATAGAGACCATAGATGTGGGAAGCCTGGTCCTGTGGAATCTTGAGATGTCTGACCATGTAATAGACGAGCAAGGCTCGCATGCCGTAATAGGAAAAGCGTTCCCACATTTCCGTGAAAAAGAGTACGAACAGACCCTTTGGATGACCTGAAAACATTCGGGTAAACACCCCGTAAGATAATTTGCTAATCAACACTATAATGGGCGACGGGGAAAATGTGGATTCTCAATTACGTTTGCAGGAGCGGACACGTCATCCACTTGAACTGTCAGAACGTTCAAGGATAGAAAATAAGGCATTGGGCGTAGGTTGTGCCAAACAGGAACCCTGTTTTTGCACCGGTGAGATTCGTTCCTGTCGACAATGTGTAAGGAATAGCAGCTATCGTGTAGGCCCCTTATCCGGTTTGAGCCTCATAAATACTTCGTCGGGATCCTGTTCCGCAAGTGGAACCATGTTTCGACCATGATGCAGCAGAATGCGATCTGGATCGCTGTTTTGGACCAACAGCGTCGAAACCGCGCCGGAATCCCAATGCATATTCAGGACGGGCGGCCGGTAAGAAAAACCTCCCTGGCCTGCCCGAACCCACTTTTGAGAATCATCCCCACGATATTCGGCGCGAAAGGTCCCATCCGGATTGAAGGCTAACCTCATGAATCTCTGAGTTACCGGGGTTTCCGCCTCATTTTCCACACGAGCTTTCAGGTCCCAAATCCCCGCTAAAGCGATTCCTTGATCGCTCCCCCGCGGTGCTGTGGACTGTCCCGAACAAGCAGTTAAAAAGAGGCCCATCGTGATGAGAATGGCTAATCTGGCTGCGAATCGGAAGACAATTACGTGCATTTTTCCTGGCTGTAAAATGCGCGAGGCGATTACCCCTGAGGGATAAATCGCCTCGTACAGTTGCGACCACCAATGGTGTTCGGTTTAAATCTTTTTAGAACCAGCCGCTGGATGAACTGCTTGCAGGATAGTATCCGCTGCTGGAAGAAGAAGCCGGCCAATAACCGCTGCTGCTGCTGGATGCGGGCACACAGGTATAATTGTAGCCACTGCTGCTGCTGGAAGCGGGCATACAATTGTAGTTGTAGCCGCTGCTGCTGCTGGAAGCAGGCATACAATTGTAGTTGTAACCGCTGCTGCTGCTGGATGCCGCAGGCCAGTAACCGCTGCTTGAAGAACTTGCCGGTTGATAGCCGCTGGATGAGCTGCTAGCGCCGCCCCAAGAAGAATAGGGGGCCCATGCATAGAAGCCCATAGCGAATGATGCGAACAGCATAACCATACCGACAACCGCAAGCGCCACTGCAAATCTTTTCATTTAAATGAAACCTCCTCATGGAATAAACGTCACATTTTCTGTTCTCTAAATCGAAAACAGTTACTCCCTCGTATTAATGCAAAAAAGATTTACCTATTCGCTACCACGAAAAAATGCTTTTGTCAAATCATTTTTCCGTTACCAAGCGCTTGGTGCGAGTGCATTCAACGTGTACACCCAAAAGACTTGACTCGCCCAAGTTGTCTGCTAGGATTCTCCTAATTTCATTTGTTGTCAAGGAAATTTTCGCAATGATCCGAAAACTTAGTCTGACACACGCTTT
The DNA here is from genome assembly GCA_041740635.1 of Desulfomonilaceae bacterium. Lineage (GTDB taxonomy): Bacteria > Desulfobacterota > Desulfomonilia > Desulfomonilales > Desulfomonilaceae > Desulfomonile. The sequence continues at coordinate 56,010 of JBGSLQ010000051.1, forward strand.
ATCACTACTTCAGGTACGCGAACAATTCGTAAGAAACTGTCTTACACGGAGAACAGTTTTCTGGGCCTGCATAATTCTGTTCTGCTTCCCACCAGTCGCTTGCCCCCAGGGCTCCGATTCTCTTGATTACCTGAATACTACTCCTTTACTGAGTGATGCTAAGGATACCTGGTCGCGGACACACCCTGCAAAGGGCGGTGAAGAAGTCTCTGCTGGAGTCCGGTCCGATTCCGTTGCAGAGCAAATTCGCAGAGCAGGGGAACTCCTGGGGAAAGGAGAGACGGTTCGCGCCAGAGAAGCCGTGAATAACGCGCTGAGGCAGTGCGAGTCCTTGAATGCACCCCAGGACTGCGCCGAATGGGCTGAAGCCATTCGCGGGCTCAAGAACGCCCTCCCGAAGTCGTCAGAACGGATCACTCTGACAAATTCAGTAGGGATGAAACTCGTCCGCATTCCCGCTTCTGAATACATGATGGGGAGTCCCAAGCAGGAAATGGATTGGCTGCGACTTACATTCAAAAAAATATGGAGAGATGGGCATAAACAGTGGTTTCAGGACGAATTGCCCCTCCATCCGGTACGCATAACCAAACCTTTCTACATGAATTCCACCGAGGTCACGGTGGGTCAGTTCCGCCAATTCATTAAAGAGACAAGCCATAAGACGGATGCCGAAAAAGGCGACGGGGGCATGATCTATAGCAAGAAGGAGGACCGCTGGGTACCACAAAAAGGTATGAAATGGGACAATGTCCCCTGGCAGATCGCAGACAACCAGCCGGTGGTCTTTGTGTCCTGGAATGACGCGCAGGCGTTCTGCCGCTGGCTGAGCCGAAAAGAAAAGCGGACGTACAGACTTCCCACAGAAGCTGAATGGGAATTGGGGTGCAGAGGTGGCTCCGCGTGGGTCCGTTTTCCCTGGGGAGACAGGCTCCCCGGAGATAGAGACCTGAATTTCGGAGACGGTAACCCGAAACTCCCCGAGAGTATGACAACCGTGAATGACGGGTACGAATACGTATCTCCTGTAGGAAGCTTCCCCCCGAATGGACTGGGCCTCTATGACATGGAAGGCAATGTCATGGAATGGGTGGAAGACCGTTACGAACGAAATTATTATGAAACGTCCCCTATAGAGGATCCGAAAGGCCCCGCTTCGGGAACATCGAGAATGAATAAGGGCGGAAACTGGTATGCAAGTCCCGCTGACTGCAGATGTGCTTTCAGAGGATTCTCGGGCCCGGAGATGAACTTTTTCAATCTTGGTTTCAGGGTGGTCCTGGAGGACGAAAATCAGGTTAAGACCGATCTCGCTGCGCGGTCCGACGACCGCGGAAACCGGTCTTCTCAATCGAATTTGCCACCCAGTGAAGAAGATGGACTTCGCCTGTTCCGAGAAGCCATGTTTGCCGCTCAACAGCAGCAATGGGACCAGGCAATCAGAGACCTGGAAGAGGCCCTCAAATTGTATGAACGGCGAGAGGATCAGAAGTGGATCCCAAGGGTTAAGGCCACACTTGCAGGATTGTATGCAGAAAGGAACCGCACGTACAAGAGCAAGGAATTGTATACCCAATCTCTCGCTGAATTCAGAAAGATAGGAGATTTCAACAGCGCTCGTGTCATCTTGGGACGTTTGCAGGAGCTTGAAACATCTCCGGGCGTGAAAGTGGAAGACGTGAGGAAGGGTGGAATTGCAGATCGGGCTGGAATAGTCAAAGGCGATCTTATAGTAGAATATGCGGGAGAGACCGGTTTCCGAGTAATAAGCTTCAAGAAACTCGTCGAGGATTTCGCCAGGGCGGATCAGGTTACCATCAGCGTGATGAACAACAACGAGATTACCAGTACTGTGGTTCGGGGCGGACTGTTGGGCGTAGCGGTGGAGGACATTAAAAGACCGCCTAGACCTGCACGGCCTCAAGAAGAGGATCGCCGACGGGATCGCCCGCGACAGAGGCAGCGTCCCAACAGACGATAAAGAAGCAAAAGCTCAGCCTTCTCCCCGTATTTTCTTTATGAGCGACGTTGTGGAAATTCCGGGGACAAATTTGGCTAATTGCACTCTGCCGCCCCTGGCATTGACCACATCTGAGCCCACGACCTCTTTGCCGGCCCAGTCTTCTCCCTTGACCAGCACGTCAGGCTGAACTTCTTGAATGAGTTTGAGCGGAGTATCTTCCGAAAAAGGTACGATATAATCGACGAAATTCAATGCGGCAAGAACTGCGATGCGATCCGGAAGTGCGATAATCGGCCGGCTTGGTCCTTTCAGCCGCCGCACGGATTCGTCGGAGTTGATCCCAACTACCGTTACTTCGCCGAGAGATGATGTCTGCCTCAGGAGATCCAGATGCCCGGCATGGAACAGGTCAAAGCACCCATTGGTGAACACGATTTTGTGACCTGCGATGCGGTGGTTGCGCAATACGGACGAAATGTCTTCCAAAGAGATACACTTATTATCTCGAACCTGGCCGTTGAGCGAATCGACCATTTCATCCAAGGTCACGGAAGCTGCTCCAAAACGGGCCACCACCAGGGACGCTGCAAGATTCGCCAGGCCGGCTGCGCTTTCAATGGATAAACCGTTTGCAACTGCAAGAGCCATAGTAGCAATCACGGTGTCTCCGGCGCCGGTAACGTCCACAATTTCCACCTGACGGGCTGAAAAATCCTGCGCCTTCTTCCGGGTCACCAGGGTGCTTCCGTCTCTTCCTCGTGTGATAATTACCGCCTGAACGTCTGCCTGCTCCAGGAGCGCCTTACCCGCATTTATAAGCGATTCCTCGGAATAGATTTCTATACCTGAAGCGAGAGAGGCTTCCTTCAAATTTGGTGTGATATACGTGGCTCCTCTGTATCTGCGGAAATCCATACCTTTGGGATCGACGATGATGGGAATTCCCTGTGCTTTCGCACCCGAAATAAGGGCTTCCAGGATACGTGGAGTGAGGAACCCCTTACCATAATCCGATATAACAGCGGCTTTCACCTGGGTGACGGCAGAACCGATTTCCTTGACGATCAGATTTTCGAGCTCTGCGGAAAGCGGCCCCACATGTTCTTCGTCGATGCGAACGATCTGTTGATTCCGAGCCACGACCCGAGTCTTAATCGTAGTCGGCCGGGCGACATCTTCTTTCACCCAAAAACTTTCCACTCCTATGTGCTCGCAGTAATTCTTGAACCACTTTCCGGGGTTATCCTTGCCGACCGTGGCAAAAAGGGCAACCTCTCCTCCCATTGTGACAATGTTCTGAACCACATTGCCCGCTCCACCCGGCTTCCGCAAACGATCTCTGGCCACGAGAACCGGAACGGGAGATTCCGGCGAAATGCGTTCCACATCCCCAATGATGTACTCATCTACCATAACGTCTCCCGCAACGAGGATAGGCGCGGGTTTCAGTTTTCTAATAAGCATTTCGTTCAAAACAAGTCCTCCGAGTTTGCGGGATCATAGAAGAAAGTCATGCCATGGGCGGGTTGTCGGAACCAGCAGTACCGGCGTTCGGGAAATATAAATAACCGATGCATTACAGGACAGTAAAGTAAAATATTAAACTAAAAAAAGATTAAATGCAGCCTGCATTTTGGAATTATTATTGATTTTAGTCTATTTTTCTGGTATACACACTGCGGCGAATCTTCTAGGATCTGCCGTACCCTCTGGAAAACGGATACGGCAGATCGGTTCGTTACACAGAGAGATCAGCGGGTGTACCCCCGTCATGGAATCTAAGGAACCCGAACTGGAGCCGTTACTCATGTTGTAACCGGCTCGAATTCGGTGCCAAGCAGTTTAACGTCTTGCTCGGGACGGGATTTGGCATCCTTCCTTGCAGTGACTAACCCTTGGAACCATGTATCTTTTCAAGGGGTCCCTCCTTTCCCTCAAGAGAGGATCGCTCATTGGTTGTCTATAATTATTCACCCAGACCCGGCATTGTCAAGCCTTATGCAATGGATTTAACGAAAGCGGTCATGGCATGAGCAGCAAACTTTTGAAATGGAGCATATCAGCAGAGTCGATCCGTGCGATGTACGGCTGGCGGCTTATTGTCGCCATTCTCATCGGATCGTCCGCGGCATGGCTTATAGCCGCATTCGCTATTCATTTCGGGACAATTGCGCCGCTTCGTGCGGGATTAATTTCGGATCACGCGAGCGCTCTTGGGAGACAAATCGACTCTGCCATAAAAGTCAGGTCTACCCTGATCTCGTCTGCCGTAAACGATCAGCATCTCGAGAAGATCCTGGATTCGGCACAACTGGAGGCTTTAGTAAAGCACATACAAAATCGTTTTTCTGATTTCATAAGCCTCGAAGTCATGAATCACAGGGGAGAGATCCTGGCAATTGTCGGGGAAGTTGCTCTTTCCAAGGGGAATCTCGCTCCACTGGATATCAGAGAGGCCTTTTTCAACTTGGATTCCGGGACAGGAAATACAGGCCTTTTTCGAGATGACCCGGAGAATGGCAGCTTTTTCATAACATGTCGGCATCGAAATTCCGATGGGACGCTTTGGTATTCGAGAAGCAGATTCGGCAGGAGTACACTGGAAGATATTCTGAATCACGAAAAAGATAAAGGTTCGGCGTCCCTCGTTTCGATTTCAGGAATCAGTTCCGATGTGCAGCAGATTGCCGAAAACCGTAACCGAATCTACAATAGCTGGTGGTCAGGTCTTCAGGCTATAGAGGTATCTCTGGAAAGTCCCGGGTGGATGTTGAAAATGGTTCCGAACAGCTCCGGATCTCCTGTTCGGCGTGTATCTGTAATAATCCCGGGACTCCTTCTTTTGCTTGCCGCTGCAGCTTATCTCATCTTCGCTCGCCGTGAGAACACGTACATTGTGCCGGACGCCTGTTCACATCGGACGCCAGGCCCCGTGGATACAAAGCCCTTGATTCCCGTTGAAATTCCGGAGCAAGAGACGGAAGAAGAATCTCTTGAGAAACGGTCCGATCCTGTTCGTCCGGCGGTTGTTGCTGCCGTGAGTACGATTCCTCCTTCGGTCTCGCCTCCCGTACCGGAGCTTAAGCCGGCTCCCGTTACAAATCTCCCTCCATCGTACGATCTAAATCAGAACGAGAGCTCAGAGGCATATAGCGATCTCCTGTGTCCACCTCAACTTGTGTTCGCACCGATGCCCGTTACCTTCGGTTTGCCGTACGAAGATCCGAATCTGAAGAATACTGAGGAAGCGCAACCGCCCGAGATGGCCGAAACTGAGCCGGAAACGGAATCCCCTTCTGAAGAATATTTTTGTCCGGGACCGGAGAATATCGAACCGGATCGTGCAGATGCAGATCCATATCTGGCGGACGATCGCATGAGCGCTTTGCTGGACTGGTCAGACGACGATCTCATCGTGGAACCAATCTCCGAAGATGTTCCGGAATGCCGAGCCGAAGAGACAATCCCGCTCGAATCCGAAAAGAGCATGCTGCTGCTCGATACGGCCATTGTCGAGGAACAACCCGCCGTTTTGGCTCCTGTGGATGAAAAAGAATCATTTGCGATATCTGAAGAAGAATGCTGGGTTCTTGAAGACGAGGACCTGGACGTCTCGGATTACAGAGCAGCCGATGACACACTGCTGGAGACCGCATCGGTAGAGCTTGAGAATTGTGAAGAAGAAGAGATTGTCTTTCCCGATTATTGTATCCGGGAGAATTCGGTGCAGCCCGGAGTCGATTCCGGAAGCTCCTGGAAAAGCATTGATTTGGGATCGGTTAGTGAACTCCTCGTGACAGAAGACGAATACTGGATTGTGTCTGATGACGAGCAACAAGAAGATTTGACTCTTGAATCCCGGGAAATGCCTGAAGAATTGACTGTTGAGTGGGACGACGAAATTGCAGTTACGGCTCTTTCTGAGGTTCCGCGTGATACGGTTTACGCTGTCCTGGCGACAGCGGACACGGAGATTCCCGAAGTGATTGAAGTAGAATGGAATGAACCTGTTGCCGAAGAAGAACCGGAAAACCCCCGAAAGGAGCGAGAGGTCATCCTATTCTCGGAATTCTTCAATTTTTAAGTGTAGAAAGATACTTTTGTTTGCCTGCCAGCATGTGATAAAGTCACTCACAATGGATGGATTCGTCCGGACGGATGGGAGCTTGTGGAGATCGACCGCGGTTTACGTAGCATCGGTCTAACACGGTCGTCTCTGTCCGCGGTTGAATGGTTTTGCCGGAAGAGATGTTCGAGATCCGCTCTTGAACGCAAACCGGGTAAAATTGACTCTCAAGGTCGAACCGGCCAACTCAACCGGACCTCCTTCTCACAAATCGTATAAAACCAGAAATGTCGGCAAGATTAGTGAGAGCGTGCCGGTAGGGTGGCACAGCAAATATCTTGGTTTTTTTCTCTTTTCGAGAAAATTTCGAGATCGTTTTGAGAATCACAAGAAAGTATGCGTTTTCATACCGACGCGCTTTCGAGTCATAAGATCTGAGGAACATTCCAGAGAGGGGCGTTCCAGGTCTTATCTTTAATTGCGAATCTTGTGTCCGTTGCGGGAGCATACACGAGTGTAGTGGGGTTGCTATGCAAAAAATTCTCACCATTGCAGGTTCTGATTCTGGTGGTGGATCGGGTATTCAGGGAGATCTGAAAACGATTCTCTCACTCGGCGGCTATGGCATGAGCGTGATTACCGCTGTCACTGCCCAAAATACCATGGGAATTCAGGGAATCGTTCCCATGGATCCGGATTTTGTAGCACTTCAACTTGAATCAGTGCTGAGCGACATAGGAGCTGACGCAGTAAAGACGGGCATGTTGGCCAATGCTGACATAGTCTCTGTTGTTGCAGAAATTCTTTCCAAATATAAAATCGACAAACTCGTTGTGGACCCTGTTCTGGTTTCGGAAAGCGGGAAAGATCTTCTGGAGAAAGAAGGCGTGTCCAGGCTTGTTGATAAACTGTTTCCCATGACGTATCTGCTGACCCCGAACATTCCTGAAGCTGAAGCTCTGACCGGAAAAAGCGTAACCACGGTCTCGGACATGATCAAGGCCGGGAAAAAGCTCCAGAAGATGGGGCCTAAATATGTGCTCGTAAAAGGAGGCCATCTAAAGGACTCCCCTGTGGACGTTCTTCATGACGGTTCCCAGTATTATGAATTTGCGACACAAAGGGTGAGGACCCGACACACCCATGGAACGGGATGTACGCTTGCTTCCGCAATAGCCACACTCATTGGACGCGGACTCCCTCTCATGGAAGCCATCGATCAGGCAAAACGGTACCTGTACCGCGCTCTCAGATTTTCTCTCAGGATTGGCAGTGGCATCGGCCCGACAAACCACCTTGCCTCAATTACCCGGGAAATGGCCAGGACTCAGATAATTGAGGAACTGGATAAAGCCCTGGAACGACTAAAGCGGCTCAATATAGGACATTTGATTCCTGAAGTACAGTCCAATCTTGCCTATGCGATTCCATTTGCGGAATCCGTGGAAGACGTTGCTTCCTTTCCGGGTAGGATCATCCGGATGATTCACACGGTGGCTACGATGACCGGTGCGAAATTCGGAGCGTCCCGCCAAATTCATCATCTCGTGCTCGCCGCAATGGATTATGACCCGGAAAGGCGCGCAGCCATGAACATCGCTTTCTCGGACGTCCTGGTGAGGAGGATCCGCTCTCTCGGATACACCGTGGCGGAATTCGATCGGAATCGCACGCCCCCGGATCTCCAGGAAGAGGAGGGCAGCACATTGGCCTGGGGTGTGCAAGATGTCATGGAAGAACTGGGGCGGGTTCCGGACGCTATCTTCGATAGGGGAGCAGTCGGAAAAGTTGCCATGATTCGTCTGTTCGGCAAAGATCCGGGGTCCATTGTCGATCTGATTGCCAAACTGTGATCCTGAAATCCCCCGTTTCATGGTCTCTCGTTTACATCCGGGCCTCGTACTTGAATTTCGTGAGGATACTACTATTATAATGAGTGACCGGATGAGCAACGTATGAGCGATAATACAACCGGGTTACCGGTCCCTGCCGAAATGCGCCAGGTTTCCCGTCAGTCTTTGGGGAATGTTTATGTCAAATAATTTAATGGATGCGTACGGACGTACGATTCAATACCTTCGAGTTTCCATAACGGACCTGTGCAATCTGCGATGCATCTACTGCCGTCCTCCTGAAGGTGTGCCCCTTGTTACCCACGAAGAGATCCTCCGATATGAAGAAATCCTGACAATAGTCGGCATTTTCCGGGATCTTGGCATAAAGAAGATACGGGTCACCGGAGGTGAACCTCTAGTGCGTCGCGGTGTTCGGGAATTTATCGCGAGACTGTCGGCCATGAAGGGAATAGAAGACATCGGTTTGACTACCAACGGGGTTCTGCTTGCTTCCATGGCCAAGGACCTGCGGGCTGCAGGACTTAAAAGGGTAAACGTAAGCCTCGATTCCATGGATAGGGACAATTTCAAGAGAATTACGGGGTTCGACAAACTGGAGCTTGTCCTGAAGGGGATCCGGGAGGCTCTTGCTGTAGGTTTCTCTCCGGTAAAGATTAATGTGGTCCTTCTTCAAGGCATAAACGAACCGGATGTTGCGGAATTTGCCAGACTGACAATCCATGAGCCGGTATCCGTGAGGTTCATCGAGCGCATGCCGTTTGGCTCTGAGTCTCTACCCAGTTCGCCCGATTCATTCAGCGCCCACGGGGTTCTGGAGATGATCCGAAAGGAAGTGGGGGAGCTCAAAATAGTGGATCGTGAACCCCTCGATGGGCCGGCAACCATGTTCACTCTCAAAGGAGCTGCCGGACGCATTGGAATTATCGATCCGGTTACAGGACATTTCTGCGGCACGTGCAACCGCATGAGGCTGACGGCAAGGGGAACCTTACGACCTTGTCTTCTCGGTCCCGAGGAAATCGACGTGAAGACTCCCCTGAGACACGGCGCCACCCATGCGGAACTCACAGAAATCGTTCGATCCGCCGTTCTCGCTAAACCGGTCGGACATCCGGGTGAACCCCAACGCATGTGCGACGGTATGAATATGATCGGCGGCTGATCTTTGCATTCAAGAAGTAATATTGGGGGTCCCTTCTTTGTAAAGAATGTCCCCCCAAACCCCCTCCAAGAAACTTTTATCATTCGCTGGAACCCCAATTTCCTGAAAGGAAATTAGGGTTCCAGCGAGTGTCGAAAGTTCTTGAGGTGGGGTTCGGGGAGGAACTTCTTACAAGAAGTTCCTCCCCGATGTTCCTTCTTCAAGGATTTGGATGGAGCGCAATCCGGAGACTCTTATCAGTTTTGTCGTGGTAAACCGCAACACGGCTGCCTTACTCATTCGCTGTCTCGATCACATTTTTCAATCAAGACTGCCTCAAATTCCTCAGGTAATTGTGGTGGACAACGGCTCCACCGACGATTCTGTCGCTCAAGTCCGGAGTTCGCATCCGGATGTGGAAATCATCGAAGCAGGCCGTAATCTTGGTTTTGCAGCGGCGAATAACCGCGCGTTCAGCATCTCCCGGGGACGGTTCATCATGCTCGTCAATACCGATGCCATGTTGGAGCAGGAGTGTGCGGGCAGACTCTTGGATTTCATGAAAGCTGACCCTCGTATCGGCATGGCGGGACCTCAGTTGCTGAATGATGACGGAAGTCCCCAGACTTCGTTTGAAGCAGTCCCGACCCTGGCAACGGAGACGCTGAATAGAAGCCTTTTGAAAAGACTTTTTCCCAAGCGATTCCCGGGAAAAAGGGTACGTCTCGAGTTTTCCACGCAGGTAGAGGCATTGATCGGCGCGGTCATGATGATTCGCAAAAAAGCTATTGATGAAATTGGTGCATTCGATGAAAGTTATTTCTTCTTCCTCGAGGAAACGGATCTTGCCGTACGGATGAGGAAAGCCGGATGGAAAGTGGTACACGATCCGTCTTCGCAGGCGGTTCATCTTCAGGGTGCGACCGCGAAAACCTACAGGGCGGACGCTCGGATAGAATTTTACCGATCGAGGTATCTTTTTTTCAGAAAGCACTACGGATTAGTTGCTGAGAATGTTCTAAGAGCTGTTATCGTGGCGAATCTCAGCTTGAACGTGATTGGACTCGGACTGGCTACTGCCGTAACGCTCGGTAGATCTCGATCTGTCGCAGGAAATTTCCATATTCGCAGTGAGCTATGGAAATGGCATCTTCAGGGATGTCCCGATGGAAAGGGACTTCCGAGAACATGACAATCAACCCGCATAAATACTACACCTGATCTCCTGTCCGCTGTATCCATTTGGTTATTCGTGGGAAAAATCCCCTGCCCTCCGACGCTGGTCACGTTAATACACGAACAAAGCAGAGGTGCCCACCAGAGACGCCGAATTATGGCGACCGTGTCCTCCGTGTCGGCCGATTCTGAATGTCAGCAAATGGTGATCTCGTATTGTTCCTGGAACAGGTTGGGATCGGGATTCAGCAGGATTTTCGTGTGGTATTTTCTCTGGATTTCTTCGAGTTCATCATTCTCCTGTTCGAACAGGAGCTTCAATACTTCGGGATTTGCCGTAACCTGCAGGCATTCGGAGTATTCATCCGCCAGTTCTCTGCCGATAGCCCTCAGTATTTCATAACACACGGTAGTCTGCGATTTCAGAAAACCTTTGCCCTCGCAGTACGGGCATTGCTCGCAGAGAGTGCGAGTCAGACTCTCCCGGGTACGTTTTCGCGTCATCTGGACAAGGCCCAGCTCGGAGATCTTCAGAATATTCGTCTTCTGCTTGTCTTTGCGCAGGGCTTCCTGGAGCGTATTGAATACTTTGTCACGGTCCGTCGGACGATCCATATCGATGAAATCCACGATGATGATTCCACCGATGTTCCTGAGGCGCAATTGGTAGGCAATCTCACGAGCTGCCTCAAGATTTGTTTTTAAGATGGTTTCCTGGAGATTTCTTTTCCCGACGAATCGACCGGTATTCACGTCAATGGCCACCAGCGCCTCGGTGAAATCGATATTGATATACCCGCCTGATTTCAGCCATACCTTTCGGCCGAGGGCTTTATTCAGCTCCATCTCGATACCGAAATAGTCGAAAATGGGCTCCTCACCTTCGTAGAGTTCGACGTGAGCTTTGAGGGACGGCATAAAGGTATCCATAAATTCGATAACGCGATTATAGTACTCACGCGAATCCACGACGAGGCGCGATACGTTTTCCGTGAACAGGTCTCGTACTCCGCGCAGGCAGAGGTCCAGGTCTTCGTAAATCAGCGACGGCGCAGGGACTTTCTTCTCCTTTTCCAGGATCCGTTCCCATGAGCCCTGAAGAAACGTCAAATCGTCCTGAAGCTTTTCCTGGGTCTCGTGTTCGCTCACCGTTCGTACGATGATGCCGCAGGACGGCGGTTTGATTTCAGCGATAATATCTTTGAGCCGCTGCCGTTCAACTTCGTTTTCGATTCTGCGCGATATCCCTATATGATCCACTGTAGGCATGAAAACGAGATGCCTTCCGGGAATGGATATGTGCGAAGTGATCCGAGCCCCCTTGCTGCCGAGAGGCTCTTTGGATATCTGCACCAGGATGTCTTCGCCTTCCTGGATTAATTCTTCGATGGGAGTATACGAGGGAATGGTGTCATGAATGCCGTCAGGAAGGCCGTTTTCTTCTTCCTGCTGCGTCTCGGACTCCTCTTCGTTCATCATGAAATCCAGGTCGTGAATGTGATGATGAATATCTCCCACATACAGGAAAGCAGCTCTCGGGAGTCCGATGTCCACGAACGCCGCCTGCATTCCCGGCAATACTTTTATCACCCGGCCTTTGTAGATATTTCCTACAATTCCTCGTTCCCCCTTGCGCTCGAGGTGGAGTTCCACAACCTGACCGCTTTCGATCATGGCCAGACGCGTCTCCCGCTTCGTGGTATTCATCACGATTTCACTTGTCAAAGCGGAAGCTCTTGCCGTATCAGTCACATTCATTGGTTCCTGCATCGGTCTTGATAACGTGCAGATCTCTTGCAAGCTCTTTGTCTATGCCCAGTACTGCCGCAACCGCATCCAGAGGATGCACCGATCCGGACGCATCTGCCCTGATGGTAACGGTAAGAGTGCGGTCCGACAAATCCAATCGCTTGATCCATTCCTTGAGATCTTTGGTCTTGAACTTGCCTTTGTGCTTTCTGACAAGCGGGAACTCAGGCGCACTCCAAAACTGGTCGATCCGGTCCTGCGCTTGCTCAGGCTCCATTGTGTCCAACAACTTAATTTCGTAGGAAAACTGACGAATTCTAGCAGAAAGAAGCGGTTCGTTCAACAAAATTTCCTGCAATTTTAAGGGTGTTATCCCATTTGAAAGATTTTCTGTCAGAATGAGCATGATTTCATCAGGTGTCAATTCAACATTCACGAGATCGAAATCCAAGAATTCCGCGACACTTTCCACGCCAAGAGCCAAAGGAGCAGAGAACCTGAGTCGAGGACGCGGATGGAAACCGTTCGAAAAATCCAGGGTCATGCGGGAACGCCGAAAAGAGCGCTCGAACAGTCTGATGAGATCCTGATGGCCCAGGAAACGCATTCGTCCGACTTTCCCGTACTGAAGCCGGAACCGACGAACGATTCGGTCGGATGCTTCAGGCGACAGAGCCGAATGCGGTTCCGTATTTTCGGGGGCGACACGAGCAGCGGGGGCGAGAGTGGGAGCCAACTTGGCGAAATCGCAGACACCACATGCCTGGCACCATCCTTTGCGGCAATCCGCTGTGCTCTCTTCCCTCAAGGCTTTCTCGCATTCTTTTGAGAGATATTCCTCAGTAACTGCGCCGCGGATGAAGCTCCAGGGCAGGTGGGTCCCCTGAACGCGTGCAGCGAGATACTGTTCCGGATCGATACCGGATTCGGTGAATGCATCCATCCAGGTTTCGAATTTCAGTTGATCGTCCCATCCATCGAACCGGGCGCCTTTCCTGAAGGCGATTTCGATCGCATCAGACACTTTTTCATCTGCCCGGGCGAAAACTCCTTCGAGAAAAGAAACTCTGGGGTCGTGAAACTTTACTTGAATTCTACCTCTGCCGAAGCTCCTTCTGATGTGCTGCTGTTTGCGGATAGTTTCCTGGATGGAAATTTGCTCTGCCCACTGAAACGGGGTATGTGCCTTGGGCACGAAGGTGGAAACGGAAGCCGTTACTTTGCCTCCTTTTGCCCATTTAAAGGCTTTCCTGACAAGCGTGACAATACCATCCAGGTCTTCATCCGTTTCATGAGGCAGTCCGATCATGAAATAAAGCTTTACCGATTGCCAACCCAGATCGAATGCGGCAGTAATTGCCCGCTGCAGGTCTTCCTCTGTATTCCCTTTGTTTATGATTCTTCGCAGTCGTTCTGTTCCTGCTTCTGGCGCCAGAGTAAAACCGGTCTTGCGCACTCTTCTGATCTGCTCCCCCATGTCCCCATTGAAGGTATCGGTGCGCAGCGACGGGAGCGATACTGCAATCTTCTCGGAACCGAATTTCTCCACCATGCAACCTATAAGATCGGAAATGCAGGTGTGATCGCCGGTGGAAAGCGAGAGAAGGGCCACTTCTTCCCAGCCTGTGCTCCGAAGATTCTGCTCGGCCAGACGGAGGACGCGTTCGACGGATTTTTCCCGAACCGGCCGGTAAATCATTCCTGCCTGACAAAATCGGCATCCTCGTGTGCACCCGCGCGCCACTTCAACTCCGATACGGTCGTGAACTGTCTCGCAGAACGGCACAATGAACGCTGACGGGAAATCGGATCTTTCCAGATCCGTGATGACGCTGCGCTGGACAACATCTCCCGGTGTGTGCAGGGAAGGCACGAATACTCCGGGAAGTTCTTTCCACATCCGAAGCAGTTCTTCTCTCGGAGCATTGCGCTGCTTCCACGCACTCTGAGCCGCAGCGACTTCCAGGATGGCTTCTTCTCCGTCTCCGATGACGAATGCATCGAAAAACGGGGACAGAGGAATCGGGTTAAATGCTACAGGCCCTCCCGCAATCACGAACGGATGATCCGACGTCCGGTCGTTGGCTCTTAAGGGAATGCCCGCAAGATCGAGCATCTGCAAAACGGTGGTCGCGCAGAGTTCATATTGGAGAGAGAAACCCACTAAATCCAGATCTGCCACAGGCGTGGCGGTTTCCAGGGTCGCCAGTTTGAGACCGTTGAGCCTCATCTGGTCTTCCATGTCGGGCCACGGAGCGAAAACTCTTTCAGCGTACAGATCCGTCCGGGCGTTCACGATGGAATAGAGAATCTTCAATCCAAGATGGGACATTCCCACTTCGTACACGTCAGGAAAACACAGTCCGATCCTCAGATTGACTTTGCTGACATCCTTTCGAACCGCATTAATTTCTTCTCCGATATATCGTGCAGGCTTTTGCACGTGGACCAATATGTTGTCTAACTCATGAGAATTGCTGTCTGTTTTAACACTATTCACTTCACGGTCTTTCATAGAAAACGATTGATCTCCCAATCAACTAGGTTTGCGTTCACAGAGATGATACCATACAAACCATGACACGTACACGCCTGGCAGGTTTGATCGTAGGAGCAATCGTTACAATCGCGGTCTTTTGGGGACTGCTCTATTTGATGCTGTACGGGGGCTTCGTCGAATCAAACCACATCATGCTGTTCGTTTCGATTTCACTCGGGCCGGTAGCTACGGTCTCGGTAATTGCCGGATATTTGGTGTGGTGGCTTGTCGTATTCCTGCTTACCCTCTTGAATCCGGACTCAACCGGCCGATCCGACCCCCAATGAACGCATGCTATGAAAAAGTTGTTTTTTTGGAGGTTTGTTCGTGAACGGATATTCAGATAACCCACTGTACAAGGTGATGCATCCGGAAAGTGTAGCATTCTGGGGCGCATCAAGCAATCCTCTCGGTATGGGCAGTGTCCAGCTTTCTCAACTCGTTGCTATGAAGTTTCCCGGTGCTATCTTTCCTATGCACCCCAGGGAAACGGAGATCATGGGGTACAAAGCGTACCGACACGTGAAGGACCTTCCCGTTGTACCGGATCTGGCAGTTTTTGTGCTGCCCACCAAAGTTGTGCCTGAAGTCCTCGAAGAATGCGGACAAGGAGGGATTAAGTACGTTGTCATCGTATCCGCCGGATTCGCAGAAATGGGATCTGAAGGCAAACAGATGCAAGATCGGCTGGTCGAAATTGCCCGGAAATACGGCATCGTGTTCCTCGGGCCCAACTGCATAGGGGTTATTAATTCCCATTGGAAGCTCAATACCACGTTCTTCCCGTACGACGCTCCGGCGGGATTCATCGGAATCGCCTCCCAGAGTGGGAGCTTCGTGACTCAGATGTTTGTGCACCTCGAGACCTTCGGTATGGGATTCAGCCAGGGGTTCAGTATCGGCAACGAAGCCATGGTCGACATAACGGATTGCCTGGAGTATCTCGGGGGGTGCCCTGATACGAAAGTGATCGCGTTATACATCGAGAGCATCAGGCGCGGCCGTGAGTTTTTCCGGGTTGCACGGGAAGTATCCAAGAAAAAGCCCATTGTCGCATTCTATGTGGGCGGGTCTGAGTCGGGAAAGAAGGCCGCTATGTCCCATACCGGCGCAATGGCCGGGCCTGACCCTCTCTATGACGGCATCCTGAAGCAGGCGGGTATTATCAGAGCCCATTCGATTCAGGAGATGTTCGATTTCTGCTTTGTCATGGGAAGTCAGCCTCTCCCGAAAGGGAATCGCATTGCTATCCTTACGCATTCCGGCGGGCCTGGAGCAGCCGCGGCGGATGCAGCGGAACGAAACGGTCTGGAGCTTGCCACGCTTTCGCCAAAGACCGTCGAAGCGCTGAAAGAACTCGTTCCCCATACGGCAAGCATCGGGAATCCCGTAGACTTGACATTCAATAAGGATCCCAACGATTACACGAAAACCATGCCGTCAATTTTGCTCCAGGACGATAGTGTGGACAGCCTTTTTATGTATCTGCTCATCCCGGTAGGCAGGGTTATGCAGGCCCTGGCGGCCACAGGAGCAAATCACGAGCAAGCGACTATCCTTGCTGATCAGTTCCTTGACAGTCAATGTCGTGCGGTTATCGGTCTTTCAGGCAAATTCGGCAAACCTGTTGCAGGAGGGTCGTTTTCCACGCGCAACGAACCGTTCATACGAAAGTTGCAGGATACCGGTTTTCCGGTGCTTACCAGCCCGGAACGCGCGGTGAGGGCATTGGCAGGGCTGAGCCGGTACGCGCGGGCAAGGCAGGCGATTCTCGCAGAGGATCGGAAAGTTGGCATAGACGAAAAGGCTGAGTGATTCGTCTCTTAAAATAGTACCAGCGGCCTATTTAATCGAACAATGGTCTTTTGCCTGGACGATGGAACGAGTCGCTGATTTAGCACCAGTTTCAGAGTCAAAGGATTGTCGCCTCGACTCAGCTGAGAGTCCGCCAGACATCCGGGCAAGTGGTTGTTCATGGTCTGGTCAGCCAATGCGGATCGGCAGGCATCCCGCGTGTTCTCGAGACCCCTACCAGTGGCCGGGCAGTAAATTGTTTAAGCCACGTTGTCATCAAAATTATGCATTGACAGCCGTTCTATTCTCATGTCATTGTAGACTGACTAGTCAGTACGAAAGGACTTGTATGCCCTCCAAAGGCGATACTACACGAGCGCGAATCATTCAAGCAGCACGAAGACTATTTCGTCTCCAGGGATATGCTCGGACCACCATTGACGATATATGCAGCGAATCGGGTGTCAAGAGAGGCAATCTCTATTTCTACTTTAAATCCAAGGAAGAAGTGGCGGATGCCGCAATCAAGGACGCTCTGGATAGGCAGATCCCGTTCTTCGAGCAGATGATGGCGGACGAGATGGACCCTTTGAGAAGGATCGAATTGCTCATTGACGGTATCGTCGGATATCACGTAGCCCGCGGCTGCAACGCATGCTGACTGTTCGGCAACATCGCCCAGGAATTGGGCGACAGTAATCGGGTGCTTGCACAATCAGCCAATCACTTCTTCGTGTTATGGGGCGAATTGCTCTGTTCTCATTTCGATCAGGCCAAAGCTCAAGGATACCTCGACCAGGATGCCGATGCAGACGGACTCAGCCGACTGGTGATGAGTACCATTGAAGGGGCTCTGTTGCTCTGCAAGGCATCCAAGGATACGGAAGCTTTCAAGAAAACGGCAGAGGCCCTCAAGCAGGCAATCAGACAGGCGAGACGAGCATGAAGCACCGGCCGTTCCAGCAAGAGTTCAGAGACCGCGAGGTGACCGGCGATGAATCGCCTTTAAGGAAAAATACAATGATTTCCGAGTCCCGGATAGACGGCTGATGCACGATTCCCGGCAATGAAGAGGCTGTCTCAAAACTATTTAAGACAACGACATCGTGCCACGAGTCTCCATCCGGGTAGGGGCAGACCAATGTGTCTGCCCTTATTCGGGCTCTGGTCCACCCCTACAGTCAGGCCGGAAAGCTGATGAGAACATCGTGCCACGATCTGAGATGAATTTCGACTTTTGAGACAGTCTCTGAATTACCGGGCTATTTTCCTCAGTCCCTTTGGGACAAAGAATTGGACAAAGTTAGCCGTAGACACGATTAGGATAGGGAATATGTGATGCAGTAATCAACTTTCTTTCTTCAATGAGGTGAGCATGCAGTGCGTGGAGTTGTTGCAGGAGGAAAATCTTGCCCTGGTCACATTGAACCGAGGCAAGGTGAATGCGTTGAATGATGAGGTCGTAGAGGAACTGACTTCGTGTCTCGAAAAGCTTGCAGCGGATGTTTCCGTTGCCGCGGTCATCCTGACAGGGAAAGGAAAATTCTTTTCCTTCGGATTCGATATTCCTCACTTCATGAGTTACTCAAGAGAAGACTTCGCTGGTTATCTGAAGAGTTTTTCCGTCCTGTATACAAAGGTGTACCTGTTTCCCAAACCGACGATTGCCGCCTTGAACGGGCATGCCATTGCAGGTGGATGTATGCTGGCAAACGCATGCGACTACAGGATAATGGTCGAAGGGAAGGGAAAGATTTCCCTCAATGAAGTTACGTTCGGATCGTCGGTTTTTGCCGGATCGGTGGACATTTTGAAAGCCCTGGTGGGATCGAGGAACGCTGAAACCATTCTTTTGGGCGGAAGCATGTACGGCGCAGAACAGGCAGAAGCTCTCGGTCTTATCGATCGGCGGACATCCGAAGAAAACCTTTTGACTGAAGCAAAGAGAATCGCCCGGGATTACGGTCGGCTGGATCGCAAAGCATTCGAGAGCATAAAGATGCTGCTCAGATACGAACTGGTAGAGCGGTACAAGGAACGAGAGGCTGCATCAATTTCGGAATTCGTCGATATCTGGTACTCGGAAGAGACGCGAAACCAGATAAAAAACATTGCTATTCGTTAAAGGATCGCCAGAGCGGAATTCGCCCCGGAGCACATTATGCAAGTAATTGAAATATTACCCGATCTATTTTTTGTCCAGCGTGGTTATCTCAACGGAAATCATTTCGTGTACAGGTCTGATAAGTCAATCCTTATAGATACTGCCTACATTGCGGATTTCAGCGATACCGAAAAAGCCTTGAACGGCCTGGGAGTAAACCTTTCCCAGGTCGAGATAATCGTCAACACGCATTGTCACTGCGACCATGTGGGCGGAAACAGGATTATTCAGGAGAGATCCGATTGCCGAATCGCCATGCACGAAATAGGCAAGTACTTCATTGATATGCGAGATTCATGGTCGACATGGTGGAAATATTACGTGCAAGAGGCGGATTTCTTCAGATGCGATGTGGGGCTGAAGGATGAAGACGTGCTTTCGGTCGGTCCTTACGAATTTCGGGTATTGCATACTCCGGGGCATTCTGCGGACGGAATGGTTTTGTACAACGAAACCGAGAAACTCCTCATTTCGTCGGACACTCTGTGGGAAAACGATATGGCAGTGATGACCATGAGAGTCGAAGGTTCCATGGCGATTTTTTCCATGCTCGAATCCTTGAAAAAGCTCTCATCTCTAGACGTCAAGATGGTTTTTCCAGGACATGGAGATCCTTTTTACGATGTTCAGGGAGCGATCCAGAAAACGAAAGAGAGACTTTTCAGTTTTCTGGAAAATCCGAAACGGGTCGGCAACGATTTGATCAAGAAAATTATTATCTACACCTTGATGATGAAGAGAAGCATCGACGAGGAAGGCTTTTATGATTATCTCATGACAACACCCTGGTTTGTGGAAACCGTTAATTTCTATTTCGACGGCACGTACGAAAAGAAATATCACGATACCATGCAGGGCTTTTTCAGACGAGGCATTGTGAAGCGAAAGTGCGGCACACTTTTTACCACCGTCAAACCGTGAACGCGGAAAAATCTCACCCGCATCAGTCGCCGGAAAAGAACCAACCTATTGTTATCACGTATGGTATTCCATCCTTTTAGTGCTTGACTGGGATCTCCTGCTGAAGTATTGTTCGGCCACTTTAGCAGCCCCCTTTCTGTGGGTGAGATCCATGGCGGAATCCAATACAAATGATACCCTGGAAATCCTGACACAATTGCATGAGGAAATGCGCGCAATGCGAACCTCTCTGGAAGCGGGAATAGACTCACTCCAGACGCAAGTTGATTATTTTCAGCGAAGGATCGAGCATTTCGAAGCCAAACTCGATAGCATAGAAGAACGAAACGAAACCCGTAATCAGGACCTGTTTCGTCGTTTCGGTCTCCTTGAATCGGACCTCAAGAAATTCGCCTCTGTTGCCAACGAAGCCATCCTGCATTATGCTGGGGAAATGGACTCTGTAAGAGACCGCGTACTGTACATAGAAAGCAAACTCGGAATTCCCTACCCCAATGACTAACTAGAACATATTCGGAATTTACTATGAATCTCCAGGGTCATCTCCGGCGATACATGGAATTGGTCGCCCGGGCGGATAGACTGTTCGATACGGTTGCGCACTCTCACGGTAATCTCATGGCCTGCAAAGCAGGATGCGACGACTGCTGTCACGTATACTTCAGAGTGACGCTGATTGAAGCGTTTGTCATCAATCAGGCCTTCAAGCAGAATGTGTCCGATGGCTTTCGGTCGAGAGCGATTTCCAGGGCGGACCAGGTCGAACCGCTTTTTCGACAGGCCGAGCAACTCATCGCACTGAAAAATCAAAAAGATCAGGCGATTGAGATCGCTTCCCGCGTCAAAATTCGATGCCCTCTCAACGAAGACCATGCCTGCATATTGTACGAGTATCGGCCCATAACCTGCCGTCTGTACGGCACCCCCCAGAAAATGGCCGGAAAAGTTGTCTCCTGTCCAAAGAACGGGTTCTTGCCGGGAACCAAGTATACGACAATCGATATCGATGACATACAGAAGCGTCTATCCCAGTATTCACGCGATCTGCTCGTCGATTTAGTGGGAATCAATCCTCAGCCTCCGGGGCCTCTGTACTTTATTTCGGATGTCATCAGAACCACGTTCGACAAAAATTACTTTCTCTCATTGAGCGAATCGCTTTGAGGCGCAAACCCGGAAAAACTCAACCCGGCGCAACAGGTTGCCTGGATGTCGGAGAGCGACTGAGGCTTGTTCCTTACTGGGAGAGGTGCGTTCACAAGACGGACAGATTGGAAATTGTTCTTGATCCCGGTCCGGCATTCGGCATCGGCGACCATCCGACAACAATCATCGCACTGGAATACCTCGAAGACGCAGTACATCTCATTGGAGGTGCGCCATTCTCCTTGCTGGACGTTGGGACCGGCACAGGAGTGCTGGCCGTCGCAGGGCTGGCTCTGGGATCACATTTCACCGTGGGCCTGGATATAGACTATTCCTCCATCTATGTGGCTCGATGGAATCTCAAGTGTAACAGCCCTCAGCGGGAAAGCTCCGCCTCATTCGTGGTGGGCGGGGTGGAATGTGCCAAGGGGATGTTCGACATAGTCACTGCAAACTTGGCAGCCCCCACGCTGCTGAGAATTCGAGATCAGTTGGCTGCTTGCGTAGGAAAAGTCCTTGTTCTTTCCGGAATTGCAGAAGTGATGAAAGAGCAGGTTCTGGACGCTTACTCGGCTCTGGGGCTTGCTTTGAAACAGAGTGAAGGAAGACAGGAATGGAACGGGGCGCTTTTTGTGAAGGCGTCTGAGGTGTAGATTTCTGGTGTGCTTCTCTGAAGCGAAGCAGAGGAGGGGCTATGCCCCTCCTCTGAACCCGAAGCTCGGTCAAAGGATCCGGTTCAATCAGCCGGAGGAACTAGTCCTCTTCTTGATGCTGCTTTCCCATTCCCTTCAGGCCGATCAAGGTCGTGCTTCCGCTTGACCAGTACTCGAGCGTTCCTTCCATCACCATCTTGTTGACCAGGTTCTTGATGTCCCGGTTTTTCCATTCCGGAACCATTGAGTAAAAGTCCTTCAAGTAGAACTTTGACTTGGTCTTGCTCTTGGATTGAAGGCTGTCAAATATAGCTTTTTTTGCCTCATCTTCGGTCATCATGGAAAAACTCCTTTTGACCAACTAAAACTTAAATTGCGTCGACTGGCGCCAGGTTGTGTAAGCAAAGCGATAATCATCAATGAGATGATGGGTGAACGGAATCTGGGTTTTCTCAAAGAAACGCTCCCAACCGATTCTTTCCGCCCAATCGCCAAGTCGTTCGTACTTGCGTGCGTCTTTCGCGTACACATCAATGATGTTCTTGACGGCCGCGACCGTGCTCGGCCAACGCGGCGGCTCATTGGGGATGAACGGGATGACGACTTTGGAGAACTTCGGCTTGCTGATTCTGTTGGACAGCTTACCGCCGACGAGAATGGCGATTCCACTTCCGACTTCGTCAGCGAGAGGCATGGCTGCGCACATGGTATAGCAGTTACCGCAGAACATGCAGCGCTCACCGTTAACTTCGAGGCTCTTCAATCCGCCAGGGCTTTTGGCCGGCTTAATGGCTGCAGTCGGGCAGGCCGCAATAGCGAGGGGGAGTTCGCACAGCTTGTCAATCCACTCGGCATCGATCATAGGCGGTTTACGGTGAATACCGAGAATCGCTACGTCCGAGCAGTGAACTGCGCCGCACATATTCAAACAGCAAGCCAGAGAGACTCTCACGGGTGCAGGCATGTTCATGGAGCCGAATTCTTCAAACAGACCGTCCATGACCGCTTTGACGACGCCGGAAGCGTCGATCGCCGGAGTGTGGCAGTGTGCCCAACCCTGGGTATGGACGATATTAGTGATACCGGATCCAGTGCCGCCGATGGGGAACTTGAAGGAGCCCGCGTCGAACTTGCGGCTGTTGAGATCGTCGATCAAGGGTTTCACTTTGCTCTTGTCACTCACCAGGAATTCGATGTTGTTCCTCGTGGTGAATCGCAGATAACCGTCGCAATACTTGTCTGCTATTTCGCAGATTTCGCGAATGTGCTCGATACTCATGAGACGGCAGCCGCCCACGCGGACTGTGTACACTTCATCACCGCCTTCGGCAACGTGCACCAGCACGCCGGGTTCCAGTATTTCATGATACTCCCACTTGCCAAAATTCTTTTCGATGACAGGCGGGAAAAATTCTCGGAAATACCTGGGACCTATATCTGTAATTCTATCCTGCAAAGGATTGCTGGGATCGTAAGGCATATGTAACCTCCTGTTTTACCTTGGGTGTTTTGTTCGGTAGATTTCGATGTCACGTGTCCAGCCGCCCTCGACCTCTTTCTCTTTCCAGAAGATGTACGGGTTGGATCTGGGCTCGTCCACCATTCTCGGATCGGGTTCCAGTTCGATGACACGCAGGAATTCCTGCATGCTCTTTCTCTGGATCAGCTCGCCGAGACGTTCACGGTTCTTGCCTTCTTCGCTCCACCAATCCCAGACCTTTTCAACCAGTTCTTTCAACTCATCAAACGGCGGCTCCATTTTCATGAACGGCACGGTAAGTGTAGACATCTGTGCGCCTTCGAGAATCGGAGCCTTTGCGCCGAACAGTATGCTCGCACCACGATCTTCACCGATTCTGAGGGCTCGAGGCATAACATTGAGGCAATGCATGCAGCGTACGCACTCTGCATTGTTGATCTCAAGCTTGCTGCCGTCCCAGCACATACAGTTTGTGGGACACAGATTGATCACTTCGGCATAAATGTCGAATTTACCCCAGTCTCTGCTGGAATGTGCTCCCGCATTGGGCTTCAGCTCGCCACCCGCATATGCTTTGACTGCTTCCTGGTTGATGCGGATGTCGTCTCTCCAGGTACCGATGACAGACATATCTGAACGTGCGATGGACGCCACGCAACCGTTGGGGCATGCGTCAAACTTGAACTTGAACTTGTAAGGGAATGCAGGCCTGTGGAGTTCTTCCTGGTACGCATTGGTCATCTGATGGCAGGCTTCCTGGCTGTCATAGCAGGCGAACTCGCAACGTGACTTACCGAGGCAGCACTCAGGGGTTCTCAGGTTCGATCCCGAACCGCCCAGATCCTGATTCAATTCGTGAGTCAAGTCATAGAACAGCGGTTCCAGATGATCGGTTGTTGTTCCCAGGAAGACGATGTCTCCCGTGGAACCGTGCATGTTTGTCAAACCGCTCCCGTGCCTGTCCCAGAGTTCACACAGTTCGCGCAGGAACTTGGTGGTGTAATACTTGCTCGAGGGCTGGTTCACACGAACAGTATGGAAATGAGCAACACCAGGAAACTGCTGCGGCTGATCGCAGTACCTTCCGATGATCCCTCCGCCGTATCCGAAAACACCCACGATTCCGCCGTGTTTCCAGTGGGTAACTTTGTCCTCGTAAGAAATTTCCAGGACGCCAAGCAGGTCGTCGGGCGCTTCTTTCAGGATATGTTTCCCTTTTTCAGCTTGCTGCTTGATATCGGAAACGAAACTAGGCCACGGTCCACTTTCCAACTCATCAAGCATGGGAGTTTTGTGTTTTCCCATTAAGGCTCCTCCTTCTTTACTTCGGGTTTTTTTTGTCCATTCAACTTTGTTTTCGCATTACTGCACAGAAACAGAAAACAATTCCTCCAAAGAGCATTTTACCCTCTTTTTATGCTCCACTGAGGGAATAGTTTCGAATTTGCAGCGGGTTAAGTGAACGGGGAATTCTCCGGTCACCCGAACCTAGATTCGATCAAGTTTATCGCACAGGCCTTAACCAAGTCAAGAAAAAATATGGATTTTTCATGACAAATGAATCGGTTGTCACTCCTTCGTCAGGAAGCAAAAGACGCCGTACTTTTTCTTTGCGAACTCCCGATTAATCAGATTTCCCACTATTTACGACAAAGGAGCCCCGGCATCGCGAATGAATGATTGCATTTAACGAATTCGTCGAGCCGATTACAAACCAAATTAGCGATGTCATTTCCGCATCGAAGTTGCGATTTTTGAAATTGGAGAACAGTTGCTGTATCATTGGCCGAGAAATTTCTCGCACGTCTATCCGATCGACAGATATGGAATCCACATGATTCTGGCAGGAAAAGATGTTCCGTCCCATTTTTATTATTCGACCCCCAATGGACCTGCCATCTTCGGGCAGTCGCAATTGAATGAATTCTTACCGGCTAATCGCTCCGAGGCATTGTCCGGAGCTACTTCCGGAATCACGTACGGATGTTATCTTATTGCTATCGAGCATTTTCTGGCCGAGCATGAAGGAGACCTGGCGCAGGCCATAGGAAAATGTTCCTCAAGCAATTCCGTATCTGCGGAAAAAGTGGAAATCATAGCAGAAAAACATGGCAGCGATTATCATCCGGCCAGGGTAAATATTTTCTGTCCAGACCGAAAAATCTCATTCGTCGTAAATGTCGCCGTGAGCGAACGCGGAAAGCAGAGACTTCTCGGAGATTTTCTTGTACTCCGGAAGCTTGCCGGGTATATTCGGCCCAGCTTTGTCCCGGAAGCATATTTCTCCGGCAACACAACGGTCCAATCCTCCGACGGGCTGGTTCTCGCAGAGATGTTTTTGGCAGAATGGTTCGACGATTCTCACGAATTTCATCCGAGAAAATCAAACGAAGGTGTTCCCGGGGTGGAACTCTGGAATTTCTCGCAAGGCTGCCGCACGATGTCACGTATCGAAGAAGAAGAGATTTATCGTCAGGCGGCGTACATTCTTACATGGTACTACAATCCGGAAACCTTCGAGGAAATTTTTCCCTGGCATCATGCAGCGGGGGATTTTGTCGTTCGATCGAACCAAAGCACCATTGACGTACGATTGATAACGGTTCGGCAATATGCTTCGCGACTGGAAATCCCGGAGGATGCGCAACCGGACCCGATCCAGCCGCTTCTCTTCTTTTTAGCGAATTTGACCGTAAGAATGCGACTGGACAGATTCGACGGAATAGGGGATGTGGCCTTTGCAGGATCTCACGCAGTGCATGCGTGTGTTCAGGGCTTCATGGACGCCCTGCAGACGAAGTGTGCTCAAGATTTCTGCGATCCCGAGTTGATCCGCGATTTCATTTGTGTGGTACGCGAACTGTCGCCCGCAAATCTGGCAGAGATATTTTCCTGTGTAGTGGCCGCTTATCACGAAGATGCTCCGGATGTTCCTATAATTCTCGCCAATCTTCCCGATCATATACTGGCCGTATATTTCGCGTTACAGGAAATCGCCGCCGTCCGGAGCGCTTGAGTTGCGCCTTGTATCGAGAAACGTTACAATTCTCTGGTTCGATGCAGGGTTGGATGTATAAACCTGCCCATTCCAGCGGGAATCCATCGTGTACAAGAGAGATAGCACATGGCGTTATTCGTTAGAACGCCCAGAATAGTTCTGGCCGCACTCAGGGGAGGCGCAGGAAAAACTCTCCTGAGTGTCGGGATTGTCGCTGCCCTGCGAAAACGGGGATACAGGATCGGCGTTTTCAAGAAAGGGCCGGATTACATCGATGCGGGCTGGCTCGGGCTTGCAGCCGATGCGGTGTGTCATAATCTCGATCCGTACCTGTTTTCCAAGGAAACGCTGTTGAGTTCCTTCCGGGAGCAATCCCGGGGCATGGAAATTGCCGTAATAGAAGGAAACAGAGGTCTTTTCGACGGGGTTGACGTGCAGGGTAGCTTCAGCACCGCGGAATTGTCGAAAACACTGAAAGCTCCCGCTATCTTGATAATAGACACTACGAAGATGACCCGAACGGCAGCCGCATTGGCACTCGGTTGTTGCGCTCTGGACCCGAGCCTGGAACTGAAGGGGATCATCCTCAACCGCGTGGGTGGATCACGGCACGAGCGAGTGGTTACCGAAGCTATCAAACACGCAGTGTCGGTCCCGGTTATAGGATGTGTAAGAAAGCTGTCCCTGGACAACTTTCCCCAGCGACATCTCGGTCTGTTACCTCTTCACGAGCATCCCGGAGCATTGGATTTCATCCGTGATGCTGCAGCGATGGCGGAACAGAGCATTAATCTGGACGAACTCGTGAAGATTGCCGGAAAAGCCGGAGAATTGGCTTTGGAAGAGGTCCCGGAGCCGAACAGGAGATCCGCCGATTATTCAGGAATCAGAATCGGAGTAATCAGAGATTCGGCGTTTCAGTTCTACTACCCCGAGAACCTGGAAGCTCTGAGCAATCAAGGGGCGGAACTCGTTTTCATAAGTGCACTGAAACCCGAGGTGTTACCGGACGTCCATGCCGTGTACATTGGTGGAGGATTTCCGGAAACCCACGCGGAACAGTTGGCTGAAAACAGCATCTTCAAGCAGTCTTTGTATGAAGCTGTGGAGAGAGGACTTCCAGTTTATGCGGAATGCGGCGGCTTGATGTACCTTTGCAGAAGTCTGCGAATAGACGAAAGAGTCTACCCGATGGCAGGCGTATTTCAGATCGACACGGTTCTGGAAAGAAAGCCGCAGGGACTTGGGTACATTCAGGTAGAAGTTACCGGTGCGAATCCTTTTTTTCGCAAAGGAGATCGCCTCACCGGGCATGAGTTTCATTACTCTTCATTAAAAGGGAAACTTCCGGATTGGATGTATTCGTTCTCCGTGCTGAGGGGGCAGGGAATGGATGGACGGCGTGACGGTCTTTGCAGATTAAATGCCCTGGGAACGTACATGCACCTTCATGCTCTCGGAGAACCGCTCTGGGCGCAGGGACTTTTGCGTAAAGCTGCTGAATTCAAGATTGCCGGTGAAGATTCCCATCGGCTCGCGATGGCCTTAAGATCCGGATCGGCGCGGCAGGACTGTGCGAAATGATGGCATGAGCAGTCTGTCCACTATTCTCGTCCGGTAATCACGCGATTGATATTTCTCTCAAAAGATCCAGATCCTGCAGCATCATTCCTGCTCCTCGCGCAACGGTGGTCAGCGGATTATCCGGAACGATCACCGGAACTCCGATTTCACGCCTGACTCGAATGTCGAGATTTCTGAGCAATGCCCCGCCACCTGTCAGAACGATTCCCGTGTCGATGATATCTGCCGCGAGTTCGGGGGGACACTGTTCCATCGCGACTTTTACGCTATCCACCATGGAATTCACCGAATCCATGATCGCGTGGGTGATATCCCCGGAATTGATCGTGATTGTTTTCGGAATTCCATCCATCAGGTCTCGTCCCTTGACGTCTACTTCTTCGATATCATCGTCAGGGTAAGCTCTTCCCACCAGGATCTTTATCTGTTCTGCCGTAGAGGGACCGATCAAGATGCTGTAATGCTTTCGAATGAAATTCAGGATGTCCATGTCCAGCTTGTCTCCGGCGATCTTGCTGGAACTGCTGTACACTACTCCGGTAAGTGAAATAATTGCCACTTCCGTGGTGCCGCCGCCAATATCCACAATCATGTTGCTCATGGGCTCGGTTATGGGGAGACCTGCCCCGAGCGCTGCAGCCATAGCTTCTTCTACGATGTAGACTTCATGAGCACCGGCATTCAGCGTGGAATCCCGAACTGCACGCCGTTCAACAGGGGTAACTCCGGAGGGTACGGAAATGATGACGCGGGGTCGAACAAATGCTTTTCGGCCGTGAACTTTCTGAATAAAAAACTTCAACATGAGGCTTGCCATCTCAAAATTGGCGATGACTCCCTCCCGCAGCGGGCGAAACACTTCAATGGAACCGGGGACCCGGCCGATCATCTTCTTGGCGTCTTCGCCAATCCATACCTCGGATCTGCGCTTGTCTTTTTTCCGCAAGGCTACGACGGAAGGTTCGTTGAGAACGATTCCTTTGCCTTGGGCATAGACCAGCGTATTAGCCGTGCCAAGATCTATGGCAAGGTTCTTGGATATTTTTGAGGCGAAAAAATTAACGAGCATAAGCCGCCAAGAAGACCGTTCTGTTGATATCGAGATCGGATTTGAGCGTCGAAATCCGGGAAACAACCCGGAATGGGAAATGCCTTCGCAAGGACAAGAAACTCTGAATCAGGAATGTACTAGATTTTGACTTCAATGATCGAATTTTTCCTTAATTCTTCGAGCCATTCTTTCATTCTGGCCTGAATTTTCTCCGTCCGGATCAACTCTATGACTTTTTTGCGAACTTTACGATACTCCTTTTCTTCTTCCGGAGTCAGTATTCCGAGAGATTTCTCGTTAGCCTTGACTTCCTCCTCCTTCTCATCGGGTCTTTCGGGCGTATCGGGAGTATTTTTCTTTTTGACATTCTCCCGCTGTTTGTTCAATTGCTCTTCCAACTGCTTTCTTTCCTTCTCAGGAATATTCTCAACCTTCTTCACTCTGTTTTTCGAATCCGCAATGTAGAAGATTACGACCGCATCCGGAGAAGTCAGCGGAGGAACCAGATCTCCGTCCTTAAAGCGTTGAAGCATTTTCTGGAGCGCGGGTACCATGTTCCTGGTATCCATGAAGCCAAGATCACCTCCCGATGAAGCCAAATGGTCCTTGGAATACTTCTTGGCGAGCTGAGCGAAATCCGCGCCGGTCATGGCTTCCTTATAGATTTCTCTGGCCTGAGCCATGGCTCTTTCCATGTCCGCCCTTTTATGGCCCGGGGGAAGCTTCAGGGTGATCTGTCTCAGTCTTACCTGTCCGCCAACGTAGATTTCTCTTGTTTTCGGGATCTCCGGTTCTTTCGCCTCAGTTTGTGGGCGAGCAGGGGTCATGCTCTCAATGAGCTTGTTATGAAGATCGTCGATTTCACCTTTATGATTCTTGAAAAACTGCTGAGCATCTTCCTCGCTAAGAGGAACCTTTTGCGCCACTTCCGCGGAAATAAGCCGGTTGAGGGTTAATTGGCGACGCATAAGTTTTCTGTATTCAGGGTAAGACATCCCTATGCCGCTCAAATGAAGCACAAACTGATCTTCCGAGAGATTATTCCGTTTTCGTATGGATTCCAGCGATGCATCAAGTATTCTGTCCTCGAGCTTGAGCCCCTTTTTTTTCGCCTCTTGCTCCAGGAGGTGTATTATTATCAATTCTTCAAGGATTTCACGTTCAGTAGGCCATTTTCCCGGTGGCACGACACCCAGAGGAAGACTGAGAAAGCTCCGCATGAGCGGTTGCTTGTGTTTCTTGACGTCGGACTCCAGTATGACCTCGCCGTTCACCACAGCCGCCACTCTGTCGGACCCTATTTCCGCCGCGGCTGATATCTTCGCAAGTGTACAAATGAGAAAACAACCTAGTAAAAAGAAAAGTGCTCGTTTCATGTACCACGGTCCTTGATGAGCCCGGGCAGTCCTCAAAGATTCTTGGAACAGAGTTGCTAACCCGGGTTCAGCTATTTTGGAGCAGAGCGTTTCATGTCGGGAGAATTGTTACAAAAAAAAGATACGGGTTCCTCCTCGCACAAAACCCAAAACGTTAATTAAATAATAGAGAACTTGATATTTTTCAAGTCATGATCTTCTTCTGACTCGAATGGTCGCACTGAAGTGCTCTTTTTCGGGTTTTTTACCGACCGCAGACTCGGGTCGGTCATCGAGCCGGCTGAACAGTTCCTGGCACTTCTTGATTCGCATGTCTGGGTCAGTCTTCCCGATTCGGTATTTCAGCCGATCTCCGGGCATGATTTTCACCAGGTGATCTGCCTGCGCCCACTGCACGAGAGTTTCCGGGCGAATCGGAGTATCCGGATCGAAGGTAAGTACGAGATCTTGACCGGTATAATCGAGTCTCAGGATTCGAATTTCTTTCATCGCGAGCCGAATCCTCATGACCTGAATCAAATGGTGGACCTGAACCGGCGGCTTGCCGTAGAGATCGAAGATTTCCTCTTCCGTATCCTCTATCTCTGTGTTGGTCTCTGCTTTTGAAAGTCTCTTATACAGATTCATACGCTGTTGCGTATCAGGCACATAATCGTCCGGGATGTACACTTCCATCTTCAGGTGAATTTCCGGATCGATTCTGGGCGCGGATTCCTCTCCCTTGAGTTCCTGTATCGCGTCCTCCAGGAGATCCAGGTACATCTCATAACCCACCAGAGAGACATGCCCGGATTGTGAAGTTCCCAGAATATTGCCTGCTCCTCGAATCTCCATGTCTCGCATGGCAATTCTGAATCCCTGACCGAGACTCGAGTATTCCTGCATTACCGATAAACGCTTCACCGCATCGGGGGTTATCATGGTTTCAGGAGGGGTAAGCAGGTACGCGTATGCGCGCACGTGGGATCTTCCTACACGACCCCGCAATTGATACAAATCCGCAAGTCCGAACGTATCGGATCGCTCGATGACGATAGTATTCGCAGTGGGAATGTCCAGTCCCGATTCTATGATGCTCGTACAGACGAGAATGTTGTGCTTGCCCGTAAGAAAGTCCACCATTACCTGTTCCAGTTCCCGTTCCGCCATTTGCCCGTGAGCTATGCAGAATCTTCCTTCAGGAACGAGCTTTTGCAGCGCGGCAGTTCTTCGGGCTATGCTCTGGACGCGGTTATGCACGTAGAAAACCTGACCGCCCCTGTTTAATTCTTTGAGGAGCGCTTCCCTGACTACTTCTTCGGACTGACGCATCACATATGTCCTGATGGACTGCCGATTCGCAGGTGGGGTCTCGATGACGGACAAGTCTCGAATGCCGGTAAGGGAAAGATTCAGAGTACGGGGAATGGGGGTTGCAGTGAGCGTAAGAACATCAACGTGCGCTTTATATTTTTTCACTCGCTCCTTATGCGCGACGCCGAAGCGTTGTTCCTCATCGACTACAAGGAGTCCCAGATCCTTGAACGCAACGTCTTTCTGCAGCAAGCGGTGGGTCCCGACCACCAGATCGACTTTGCCTTGTTCGATTTGTCGCAGCGTTTCCTTTTGTTCCGCGCTGGAACGAAACCTGGAAAGCACGTCTACAACAAAGGGATATCCTCTGAATCGTTTCTTGAACGTATCGAAATGTTGTTGAGCCAGGACCGTCGTGGGCACGAGAACAGCAACTTGCCTGCCGTCCATTATTGCCCGAAACGCTGCTCTCAGAGCCACCTCTGTTTTTCCGTACCCTACATCGCCGCACACCAGCCGGTCCATAGGCATGTCCGTGTCCATGGATTCCATGACATCTTCAATTGCACGGGCCTGATCGGGAGTTTCCTCAAAATCGAACGATGCCTCGAATGCGGCGAAATTTTCATCCGGAGGAGAATAAGCGGATCTCCTTGACACTTGACGTTTGGCATAGATTTCAAGCAACTCGCCGGCCATTTCTTTAATGGATTTCTTAATCCTGGCCTTTGTCTTGACCCAGCCTTTACCGCCAAGCTTGTCGATGCGCGGAGGTTCTTCGGAACCTGCAATATACTTCTGGATTACCTGTAATCGCTCGACCGGGTGATACAGGAGATCTCCCCCTGCATATTCGATGAGCATCACCTCGCCCACAACTCCGTCAAATTCTTTGCGGACGAGCCCACGGTAAATTCCTATTCCATAATCCTCGTGAACCACCGGCTCGCCTTCAGCCAGGTCCATCAATGAGGAAATCAGCGTGCCTCTGGCCCTCTTCTTTGGAACCGACCTGACTCTGGAGCCGAATATCTCCTCTTCACACAGGACGATCCGGCGAGCCTGATCCAGCTTGAATCCGGAAGAACACGCGCCGACATACAGCCGGATTCCGGGAGTGGACTCTGCATCGAAGTTGACGGGCTCAAATCCTGTTCCACGGTAATCGATGTTCAGACCGTACGGTTCCAGCAGCTTCAGCAGCCGGTGAGCTTGTCCCTGTGTATGGCTGACCAGGAACAATTCGAATCCGTCATCTCGCCAGGATTCCATGCGCTTGACCAGCTTTGTCATTCCGCTGTCATAACCTTTTGACTGGAGAAGCTCAGACCTGACATTGTCATTGGATTGAGCATTGAGCCTGAAAGAGACTGCTCCCGGTTCGTGTATCTCGAGCGGAGAAACAGTCACCGCGCGGAACCGCTGTATTCGTCGAAAGAAATCCTCCCTTGCGAGATAGACCTGATCCGGATGAGGGACCGGATAACCGTCTTCTGCCGCATTCTCCCAACCGTGCTTGATTTCCTCCTCAAAATCCTCAAACGCGCGCCCCAGAATGTCTTCATTCGGGAGCAGAAGAGTACTGTCCTGGGGAACATAGTCCAGGAGCGTTTCCAGCGCGGGGAAGAAATAGGGGATGTAAAACTCTGAACCAGGAAAGCGAATACCATGGCGAAAATCATCGATGAGACGCTGTCTTACGCGTTTTTCCGTACCTCTGTCTTCGCAGGCCTGTAATAGTCGCTGCAAACCTTCGTCTCTGGTTTCGGCATCAGGCACGAGCATGTGAACCGGAGCGACGAGAACCTGTCGAACATCGTCCCGTGAACGTTGATTCGTGGGATCGAAAAACCGCATGGACTCAATGAGATCGCCGCTCTGCTCGATACGAATCGGGTAAGGATACAGAGGGGAGTATAAATCTATAATGAACCCGCGTACAGAGAAGTCCCCGGCATCTTCCACAAGGGGAACCCGGTTGTAACCGGCTCCAACCAGACGCTCCAACAACTCTTCGCGGTCTATCTCGCTGTTCGAGGTAATCGTAAACGTCGCTCGATCGAATGCACGCGCGGGTATGAGCTTGCGAATCAATGCATCCAGACCGACTACCACAACTCTGGGAGGCTCGGGTTCTCGCAACCTGAAGAGGGTGGACATCCGCCCGACCCACGATTCATTTTCCAGTGCCGCATGGGTAAACGGGAGCATGTCCGAGGAAGGATAGCGCATCACCTTATCAGTAAGAGGATATCTATATTCCTCGTCTTCACCGAGAAAAAACCGAATATCCGAGGCAACACTGAGGGCTGCTCCTCCATCGGGCATCACGACGATTATCGTCCTGGAGCTTTTCCTTACAGTCGCTGCTATAAGGAATGCAGGGGCCGAGCCCACCAAACCATAGACCCCGCCGTTATCTGAGGATTTCGTCAGAAAATTTAGTGCCTCTTCAAAAGAAGAAGATTGTGTCGAAGGGAATGGGTCAGTTTTCATGAGTTCCAATTGGACTCCGGCGTATATCAAAATTCGACGGTATTTGCGATCGATCGTTTTTGTTCGATACACACGCGAACTTTTTAGAATAACTCGCCTCCACGCTCCCGATCAAGTGGTTTGCGACCCGGCGCTTCGCCCTCATACCGGTGTGGGACCGGTTCAAGGCTGTACACAGGCTTTCAAAGCCTGAGAAAGGATTACATTGACTTGCGGCTCTTAATCGGCTATCCATTTACGTTATTCCGTTTCGGCCACTCGTCTCGAGTGTGACAACAAAGCTGCATATTCTACTGTCAGATCTCGGCCGCTGTTGGCACGGCAGAACGCAATGCGTTCGGAAGACTGTGACACGCATACGATCAAGAAGCGAGGTGTTTGACTTTGGCTGATAAGAAAATCACGCGCAAGGAGCTTCTTAAAGAACCGGATGAGTTCCTCACGCTCTCTACAAAAATGATCCGTCATGCCAGACTGAACCCGCGGATGTACGGAGCGGCATTTGCCGCGCTCGTAATTGTTGTTCTCGCAGTGCTGGGATGGTTTGCCTATAGTCGCCAGCAGGAGGTCAGAAGTCACGAGCTGTTCGAACAGGCCTATACATCGTACGAGCAACTGACAAACCAGGGTTCTCCTACCCCGGAACAGTTGGACAGAGTTTTTCAAGAATTCGATCGTATCGCCAGAGAATACCCCTCCCGTACCGGTGGTCACATGGGCCTGCTATATTCCGCCCATATTTTGTACAAGAAACAAGACTACAAGGACGCCCTTGAACGATATAGCCGTCTTCAAAGCTCGAGTCTCGTTCAGCATGGTTTGGGACCGCTGGTTACGTATCATCTGGCAATGACGCGCATGGCGATGAAGGAATACGATCAAGCACTTGCTCTCTTTGACCAGCTCTCCAAAGATACGCTTTCTCCATATCGCCGAGAAGCATATTCTTCTATTGCCAAAACCTACGAACTGATGGGCAAGAACAAAGAAGCAGTTCAAGCATACAAACAGTACCTCAAAATGTTTCCCGAAGCTCCGGACGCCTCTTTTGTGAAGACCAGGATTATGGAGCTTTCGGCCAAAGGGTAAGCCCGAGGAGGGGGATTCTTCCCCTCGGGTCGGAACCTGTTCACCGGCGTAGAATAATGACATCTGCTTCCATGACCCAAACCTCGAACCGATTGTCTTCAACATCGATGCGATAGGATCCCTTGATGTCGTCTGAATCGAATGCCTGCAATTCAATCAATTGATCCAGAATCGATCGCACTTCTTTGAACTCCAAATCATCTTCACAACCGATAGTAAAGCTTCTTCCCGAATGGAGAACCGGTATAAATTCCATGCTTCACGTCCTCTTGGGGAAGGTTAAGGCACATCGTCACCGCGGTCAAGCGAAGACACACAAGATGCTAACACTATGATATTTCTTGACAGCCTAATACAGAGTATGTATAAAACGCTCGTAAGCATATTTTTATCTCTTTTATGAGAATTGCATTGGCGAAAGGAGGAGTCAACAATGACCAAGTCCGATCTGGTGGCAAAACTTGCCGAAGAATCTGGAATCTCGAAAAAGGCTGCCCTGGCGGCGCTCGACTCTGTAGTAACTGCTATTCACGATGTCCTGAGCAAAGGTGAAAAAGTTCGTATTACCGATCTCGGTAGTTTTAGTATCGTCAAAAGACAGGCACGACAGGGTGTAAATCCCAGGACAGGCAAGCCGATTAAAATTCCACCGACCCAGGCGCCTAAGTTCAGCCCGGCAAAAGCTTTGAAGGACTCGGTCAAAAAATAACTAAGTCCGATTGAGGGCAATAAGACAATTTCCGCTCTTTACCGAGCGTACGTTGATTAATGACAGCCAAGGGGGGCCGTGTATACGGCCCTCTATGAGAATAGTTCATCCATCTGTATGAAAATACTCCGATATAGTCTCCTGATACTGCTCATGCTCACGATGGCGTCATGCTCCGCACTTATGGACGGCAAGTTTTCCCCCCGAGATGGCAAACAATCTCCATATAAGGCGAATACCGACCCGTACGAGCCCCCAAAAGACCCTTCTTCTCGACTGTAGATTCGTGCGCAGTGCCTGACGAGTATTACGGTGTTCCCGATAGTTTTGAAGTAACCGATATGTTTACTGGGAAGCGGCCTCGGCCACTGTCTTTGAAAGTGCATCCCACAGAGGTGCTGCTATTCACTGAGCACTTTCAATAAACATCATCAAAATCACGCCACATACCCGGCGGACCGGGAGGCAGACGTCTCGATCTATCACCCTGGGGCGGTCCCATTCCCGGGGGGAGGGAAGGGGTGCCTGGACCAGGCTTGGGACGAATCATCTGCCGCAATTCTTTTTGAAAATCTTTCAGAAACAAGATGAGTTCCGCTTGTTGCCTTACGGTGAGCAAGGAAGAGACTTCATTATAAAGCTCATCCTGCAGGGTTTCCAATTTCTTCCTTTTTTCCCGGACATCAGCAATGATGGAACCCAACTTATTCGGATCTTCTTGCCCTCGAGGACTCTTGAGAATGTCTCTCAGGGTCTGGAAATCGTTCGCAAGGGATTGTTGAATTTCTTTCCGCCTTGACAGAAATTTCTTGCGAATTTCCATTATTTTATCTGCGGTCTGTTTATCCAGATCCAGAGCTTCCATCATCTTCCACATTGTGAGGAACTCCAGGCGCTCCTGAATTTTCTCCGGATCGCGTTTCTGAAGGTTCCTTTCCTTGGCGTGGACCTGAACAGGAGCCGCCAAAAGCAATACAAGTAGAATAACGAATAAAGGGTGCATCTATACGCTCCTTACTCCAAACAGCCATTCAGAACATTTTTAGCCATGTTCTTCTTCAACCTCAAACCAATTTACGGCAATGTCATCCTGCTTGAGGCCACGAACTTCAATCGTTAAATCCTGAACCTGAAACGGAAGCGTTTCCTGGGACGACGGCCCCAAGGCCATATTCAGCTCTTCCATGAGAATTGTTGCGTGCTGTGGGTCATCAATAGCATCGCGTGCAGGGTCCGGTATAAAGCAAAAGACCACGAAAGCCGAAATAGCCGCAGCCAGGAATGTTCCTGCAATTTTCCAATTATACGAGGATCTATTCAGTAGTTCTGTTTCCCTGATCCGAGCTTCTAACGTGCTGTCATAAGAATCCCAGAATTCCGCCCCGGGAATTGGAGGATTACAGAGTTGTGCCGTATGGAAGAGCACTTGGGTCTCCGCTTGGATGCGGGCACACGGTTCACATGCGGCAATATGATGCTCCAACCAATTTTTCCGATCAGCATCCAATCTTTCATCCAGGTCTTCGATGATGAACTTTTCTGCTCGGGCACATTCAATGGTTCTCATGACGGTCGCCCCTTCTCAGGATCAGGAACTCTTCCGTTGTCATTTGCAAAATCACGTGCTTCAGAGAACAGCATCTTCTGCCGGAGAGTTTTGACAGCCTGGAAGAAATTTCCACGCGCACCACCTTCAGTTCCTCCCATTACGGCTGCAATTTGCTTGTAATCCATATTTTCGTAAATTCTCAGACTAAACGTTACCTTTTGTTTTTCGGGAAGTTGTTCGAGGGCATCTCTCAAGGATTTGCGCATTCGAGCGGAATCCAACAGATCGGGGACAGATGCGGATTCGTCCGGGAAATCGTCAAAATCGTAATCGGCAACAGGAGAGCGCTTCTTCACTCTCAGATGATCGCGAACTGCATTGAGAGCGATGCTGTACAACCATGTTTTGAACGAAGAAGCCATCATGAATCCGGGCAGTCCCTCGTATACTTTGAGGAAAACGGTTTGAGAAATATCCTTTGCTTCCTCCTGGTCCCGTACTAACCTCAAGATCGTCATAGTGAGGGGTTTAGCGTATCTTTTCACAAGTTCGGAAAAGGCATCTTTTCTGCCGTTCCGAAATTGCTGCACAAGATCGTCATCGTTCATCACCTGTCCCATTCTTTTCAATTAGACGAAAAAGACATGCGAACGTTATACGTCAAATCTGCTTTTTTTGGTGAATAGGGTGAGTTCAGCAAGAAATGCAGGGGACGAATCCCCTGCATAATGAAATCTAGGCGGCCAGTTCGGAACGCAAGTAATTGCCCCGGAGCTTTTCCAGAGCGCTTCTTTCAATCTGACGCGCTCGCTCGCGGGTAATACCGAAGTGTTTTCCCAATTCCTTAAGAGTCACAGGATCTTCTGCCAGAATCCTTTGCTCCACAATGTACTTTTCTCGAGGATTGAGTGTCTCGAGAGCATTAACAGCCCATATTCTAAGGTCCTGCTGTGCTTGGTAATCAGAAAGCGTTTCTTCCTGATCGGGTCTCTCATCTTTCAGAGTATCTGCAAAAGAGTCTCGAGATTGATCGCCGATTAGATCATCTAAAGACAAGTCATGCGCTTTGAGACGAGCAGCCATTTCTATTACTTCGTCCTTCGTAACACTTATCCTATCCGCAAGCTTGGCAACATTCTCAAGATGATTGTCCACGTCACGAGGCTCGGGGAGATCGGAAACCCGGTAAAAAAGCTTTCGCTGTGCCTGGGTTGTCCCTATTTTTACGAGTGACCATGATTTTATAATAAAATTCTGAATGTATGCTTTGATCCACCAAATAGCATACGAAATGAGTCTGTATCCTCGGTCGGGATCAAATCGTTCAACTGCTTTCATGAGGCCTATATTGCCTTCCTGAATGAGATCCATAAGTTTCACACCGTAGTTCCTGTAACCCAGTGCCACTTTGATTACGAATCTCAAATTTGACGTGATCAGCGTTTTAGCGGCCTCTTCATCCTTCTGATCACGGTACCGGACTGCAAGACGATACTCTGACTCTCTGTCCAAAATTGTATAGCGTTCTATTTGAGAAAGATATATCCTCAGTCCGTCAGTTTCGATGGGGTAATTCATATTTCATTCCTCCCGGTTGATGTGCCGCGCCATATCCAACCATATGGATGCACTTGATAAGAAAATGGTTCGTGCATTTTCGACAGATTCATAAGCCCTACTTTTAGCAGAATGTACATTCGACATCCATTCTGCGTTCATGAGGACGGAACGATGTTCCTGAAGAAACTTTTGACGAGAATTCATGGAGAATTCCTCGTCTGGAAACAAAAGAATTCGGGTGAACAGAACACGCAATTCACCAGCGACGATGCATACATGCATGACCGATTTCCCCCAATTCCCTCTAATCAAGAATTCCGTGGAGCCGATGTCAGGAGTAATACAAAGGTAAGAGAGTTGGAAAAAGAGTTTGATGAACTATTGAAGAGGCGATCGAAAAATAGCCTCTCTGAAAACGAAGACGTTTCAGAAGAAGTTCATAATCCAAGGTCGCTGGGCTGAATGGTAGAGTGTTTTCACACTCTACCACACGCACAACTCTCTCTTATACGGAATTTTCACTCGGAGGCGATTCCGAAGACTCGTCTTTCCCTTCCTCCCCCTTCGATTCTTCCGCCGGGGTTTCATATTCTTTCAAACCTTCAGACAATTCATGCAAGCGGTTGTTCACTAAATAATTAATGGAGTCCTCCGGAAAGTTGCCTTCTTCATCCGGGGTACCGGCAGGTTTCCCTGTCAAAATCTCAATTCCCTGATCGATATGCTGCACTGCCCAAATGTGAAAATTTCCTTTTTTCACTTCTTCCAGGACTTCATAGTCCACCATGAGATCGCCTACGTTGCGGGTGGGAATCATAACTCCTTGTTTGCCCGTGAACCCCATGCTCTTGCAAACCTTAAAAAAGCCTTCAATCTTCTGGTTTACCCCTCCAATGGGTTGCACTTCGCCGTGCTGGTTCACGCTGCCGGTAACTGCGATTCCCTGGTCTATAGGGACTTCAGCCAGCGCACTCAATATTCCGTAAAGCTCTGTGGACGATGCCGAGTCCCCATCGATGCCCCCGTACGATTGCTCGAAGGTGATGCTCGCAGTCAGGTTCAGAGGCTTGTCCTGCGCGAAGCGTCCTCTCAGAAATCCGGTTAAAATGAGAGTGCCCTTATTGTAGGTATGGCCGGAAAGCTCAGCTTCTCGTTCGATTGAGATGATCCCCGACTTGCCCATACTGGTCTTCACCGTAATTCTTGAAGGCCTGCCGAAGGAAAACTCGGGAAAGCTGTACACACTGAGGCCATTGATCTGGCCGACCTTTTCCCCTTGTGTGTCGATCATGATGATCCCGTCAGTCACGTACTCGTGGATCTTGTCCTCGATCATATTGAGTCGTTCGATCCTGTCTCTGTTTGCAGCTTCCACAAATTCTGATGTGATCATCTCTGCATGAGCTTGTCTCGCGTCGAAATCGGCTTCTCTGAGCAGATCGCTTACGCGCTCGAATTGAGCTGTAATTTTTTTCTTTCTGCCTCCCCAGCGGACGGCCAGCTTTGCCAGTGCAATCAGCCCTGAAGCATCACAAGGGAGGAGATTTTCTTCTTTGCACAGATGGGAAACGAAACCCGCGAGTTGGCGAAGATTCGATTCCGTATTGGGGATGGAAGTGTCAAAATCGGCTTTGATTTTAAAAACTTTCCTGAAATCTTCTTCATACCAGTGGAGAAGATCGTAAATATCCGGCTCACCGATCATAATCACTTTAATATTGATTGGGATCGGCTCAGGTTTCAGCGCTGACGTGAACAGAAAACTGTACGGATCAGTTTGTATCTCAACTACACAGTTTCGGAGGCTTCTCTTCAGATTCGGCCATACCCCCACTTCCAGGATGGCATCCTTTGCATTCAGGATCAGATACCCGCCGTTTGCATTGAGAAAGCTGCCGGCTTTTATGTGGAGATAATCGGAAAGCCACATTCCGCTCCGATCCATGGCCCGCTCAACCGTTCCGAACAGATTTCTGAAAGTTGGAGTGGTTTCGATTACGACCGGCGGTTTAGTGGTTTCGGTGTTGTCCACCAGAAGATTCACTTCATAGTCTCTAAATTGACTGGGATCCGGTGGTACCAGCATGGGTGGCCCCGCAGGTTCGCCGCCCGCGCCCTGGGGGGTGATCAGTTTCGGCCGGAAACGATCCAGATGATTCACTGTATCTTCTTCTATTTCATCGAGATAAGCCCGTACCGAATCCGCAGGGAATTCATCATGAATCGGGTTCAGGACTTCTTTGATAAACGGGTGCACCCAGTCTTTGGAGAGCTTTTCCAGATCTTCCTGGATGGTTTTTTCTATATCCCGGGCAGCCTTGAATATCTTTTCCATTTCTTGAGATAGTTCTTTGTGCTGCTGTTTTATCCGCTCAAGCTCGTCCGCGGAAAATTTTCCTTCTTCCACGAGCTGTTCGAGCTGATCGATTTTCATGGGGTTACCAACAATAACCGGGGCAAGATCCGGCCGAGTGAATGGGCCGACCTGTACCTGTACCATCATGAAATTCTGCTGGTTGACTTTATTCTCAAAATTCTTGAACAGCGCTTTTTGGGCACCCATATGACGGTTAACGATTTCGTTTCTGGCAGTCTGAAATTCTTCGCTCTCGAAAATCGCGGGAATCTTCTTCTTCAGGGAATTGACCAGATCATTCATCCTGGTCTTAAACTTTCGACCTTCGCCCGCTTTGAGAGCGATTAACCTCGGTTGGCTCGGGTTCTTGAAATTGTTCACATAGCACAGGTCGTCAGGAATAGGACCTTCCACATTGAACTCACCCAGCAGCCGCTTGACGGTCGCCATACGACCGGTTCCGTTATATCCGGAGACATACACGTTGTAGCCATAAGCGTTCATGGCCAAGCCGCGCTTGATGGCTTTTACGGCCCTGTCCTGGCCGATTATGTCCTCCTGCGGCTCGATGTTCTCAGTCGTATTGTTCAGTATTCCGTCGTCAGGAGGGTTCCAGGTGAGATCTGGCACAGATAACTGAAGCTCTTCTCTCAAGTTGGTCATAGTTTTTACCCTAATTGCAGAATTTTCTCGGATCTCCGAGCACTTTAACTAAACTTTAAGACAAACAGCCTATGAGTTCTGTTTGCGAAGAATTTCCAAAATTGAAACTGCACACAAAAAAAGTATGATTTGGTTTGATTCGGCTACAGTTTTATAAGCTCTTTTATTTCCTGCTTGGTCCAGGGAAACAGCGGATCTTTCGCATCCCAGAGCAGGTCAAGGACCTCCTTTTCCTGGAGAACCCCCTTCTTTTTGAGGAGCTTAATCAACTCTATCACTACTTGACCGGAATTGAACCCGTAATGACTGTCCTGCATTGTGCATCTCCATGTACACTCATTTGGCCAGTGTGCGTAACATCTGCAAGTATTCCCTCAATACATCGACAACCTCGATGGGTGGATCAAGGAAAGAAATCCCAACGGTGAACGCGTGTCCCAGGGCTGTCGGGCGTCTTTCGTACCAGTCCACTTGGGCCGTTAACTCGAGCAGTCCGAATCTCTTTCCAAGATCCAATGAAATTTCAAGTGAATTACGGCCGTACGTTGATTCCGTAAACGAAAGGTGAAAATTTTCAACTTCCATGGTCGGTGTTTCAAATACCAGACCGATGAGATTGAGGGACTTGGTCACGGCCTTCTGTTGGGACGATCTGCGGTCTGATTCCATGCCATGGACCACGGTGAATTTGAATGGAATTTGAACCTCGGCCGTATGGGCCGGCAATCGCGTACCAACTTTTTCACTCATATCCCGTCCAATCTTCGTAGCTGCAGCCGTACCGGACCGCGCTTGTTCGTAAATTGCGGTCAAATTGCCTTAGAAGCGGCAGAACCGGTTCCAAAGAGCAATTCGTCCACTATTTCCACAAGAGTATGGCCTACAATCTGGTGCACTTCTTGTATCCTTGGAGTCGGACCGCCTTGAACACTCAGATAATAGGTGCAAGCGTTCTGCATCGGACTTTCAACGGGGCCGCCGATTCCGATAGTAACCAGGCCGTTTTGTTGCGCGGCAGCTAATGCCCGGATTACATTCGGGGATTTACCTGAAGTGCTGATGCCGATAGCTGCATCCCCCTTGATACCGAGAGCTCGTACTTGTTTTTCGAACACCTCTTCATAGCCGAAGTCGTTCGCTATGGAAGTCATCACCGAAGAATCTGTCGTCAAAGCGACAGCAGCCAGTGGAGGTCTGTCGATAAGATATCGGTTTACAAATTCGGCGGCAATGTGCTGAGCATCGGC
The DNA here is from genome assembly GCA_041740635.1 of Desulfomonilaceae bacterium. Taxonomy (GTDB): domain Bacteria; phylum Desulfobacterota; class Desulfomonilia; order Desulfomonilales; family Desulfomonilaceae; genus Desulfomonile. The sequence continues at coordinate 98,629 of JBGSLQ010000051.1, forward strand.
CGCGGAGCCGCCATTCCCGAAAAGAATGATCTTTTTCCCCTCTCGCAAAACAGAGACCAGCGCGCGCGCGATGAGCTCCATGATCTCCAAGTTTTCGCTCAGGAATTCGGCTCTAAGCTTCTGACTGGCCTCAAAAATTTCCAGTATGCGCGATTTCACCGTGTTCGGCATGCCTATCGTGTGCACCTCTTGGGTTCTTCATATCACAGACACGTGAAATAATGAACTATACATTGTTTATGCGAATATCTCTTCCGTTCCGATCCGATTCGGAAAAGCGGCTATTTACTTACCGAATGCTTTAGAGCACAATAGACGACGTTTTCGGACTCAAAAATCAGTAGCCTCCGGCCGTTCAATCTTGTTAAATTAAACGGGAAGGAAAATCAATTCGAATTATTCGGGAACCGCAATAAGATCTGAGGATCAAAGCTGCCATTAAGAACAAATGCGATTCTGCCGAGAGGTAATTCGGCGGTTGCAAGCTCGATTATGAGCGGCGGAACCCGAGATACGAAAACGGTAGTCCATGAGTTTTCAAAAAAACGACATAGTCGATTATTACGAGAATTGCAGGATTTCCTGTGGATTGATTGTCGATGTTGACGATCGCAAGCTAAAAGTACTGAACGATCAGGGTAAAGAGACCAAAATATCGTCCAGCAGAGCTTTGACAACAGGAACAGATCCGGCTTTCCCCTTCTCCGGCACGAAAGAAGAACAAGTGAGGAGATTGAAGGAGCTCTCCGCATCGAGGGATGCCCTGAAGAGAAACATCGATCTCAAGGAATTGTGGGAAGTCGTCGGCGATGTAACCAGAGAAATCGAAATCAGCGATTTGAGCGAATTATTTTTCGGAAACGAAATCGATCAGAACAAGACTGCCTCCCTCATTAGAGCTATCTTTGAAGACAGGGTTTATTTCAAAATAGGGCAGGGCTCTATTGAAGTACCTTCTCAGAATCAAGTCGAGCAGGCGCTCGTTCAGCGTGAAAAGGAATTGCAGCGCCGTCAACTTATCGAGCAGTCGGCCCGGTTTCTCAGCCGAATCAAATCCTCCGATGAACTGAAGGCGACGGATGCACCTGAAGACCTGATCCTCATGTTGGAAGAAGCGGCTTTGGCCGGAAAAGACTGGATGTTGTTCAAACAGGTGAAAGAGACTTTCCTTCAGGCCGGATTGATTCCTCAGTGGGACCCTTTCAAAGTCCTTGTGCGATTGGGAAGATGGTCTGAAGACGAAAACATAACGCTACGCGCCGAGAGAATTCCTGTAGAATTTTCATCCGAAGCATTAGCGGAAGCGGAAGTTGCTGCGAAAAAATCTCTCCCCGACATAGCTTTGTTTTCGGGCCAGGATCTGTTGGCTATCGATTCCTCCACCACCCGGGACGTGGATGACGCGATCAGTTTGTCCAGAGACGGTGATCATCTCATCCTGGGGGTGCATATCACCGATGCAAGTTATTACGTGGAACACAATTCTTTGCTCGATCTTGAAATACGGGATCGCGCGACGTCGATATATCTTCCCGAAATAACTATCCCCATGATGCCGAGGGTGCTTTCCGAACAGGCAGCAAGTCTCGAATCAGGGCAGGATCGACCGGCTCTCACATTGGTAGTGAGGTTCGGGCCGGAAATGCAGCTTGTGGATTTCGAACTGAAGCGATCCGTGATCAGGATTAATCAACGGCTGACGTATGAAGAAGCCGAGGAAAAGATAGCAATACCGGGATCGACAGAAGCCCTGATGTTTGCTGTTGCTTCTTCCCTGAGGCAGAAGAGAATCGAATCAGGGGCAATCATCTTTAAAGATCCGGAAGTCTCTGTGCGAGTCAATCACGCCGGAGAAATAGACATTTCCATTCGCAACAGAGAAACCCCGGCTCAGGTTCTCGTCTCTGAAATGATGATCCTGGCCAATAATTTATTTGCCCGTTATCTTCGAGATAACAAGATTCCCGGCATATTCAGGAGCCAAGGCCCCCCCTTGGAAAAGATAGAACTCGGGGACGAGCACGATCCGGTTGCTTCGTATCGCAGCAAGAAAGTTCTTGCCCGCGGCGACCTGAGCACGGACCCGGATCCTCACTCCACCCTGGGTTTAGATATCTACACCACGGCATCATCGCCGTTGAGACGTTATCCCGATTTGATCGTTCAACGACAACTCAAGGCGGCTCTCGATGGAGCGACTCTGCTAAAACCCCAGGAATTGGAGAGAATCCTGGATCAGATCATACCTCGATTGGATCGTGCGACGTCATTGGAGCGAGAAAGACAAAAGTACTTTCTCCTTAAATATCTTGAAAAACGAAAGGCGCAGGAGTTCCAAGCCATAGTGCTGCATCGATTCCCGCGGTTTTACCTTGTACAGATTACGGACCTGGCACTTAATGCCGTACTGCGCACCCCCGCCGGAACGAATTTGAGTCCGGGGGAAAGGGTACTTGCGAGAATCGAAAAAGTCAGTCCGAGAGATGACCGGCTGACATTGTCATTGGTATCGGCCAACCCTGTCTGATGTCGAGCGCACCAGTTCTGTTCAGTTTGACTGAAGCGCTCGAACTCTAAGAAGCGAAGCAGAAGTGGAAAAAATATCCATTAAAATAATACCCACACCTGCCACTCAGGATATGTCTGCGGCGAGTATTGAGAAATTATCCCGCATCACCAAAATTCCCGAAGAGAAGCTTCGGCAGCGCATATCCCGCGGCAAAGCCATATCGATCACAACAGCTCCCCATCCAAAGCTGGACAAGCTCCTGGAACTGATCAGGCGAATCGGTTTTTCGGTGGTCACCGGTCCGGCCACAAGTAAACCGGTCAGCGCGAAAACTGACACTTCGACGTTTCCTTCCCGCGGACTGAGAACCGAGGCTGGTGAGTGGCGTATAGGAGACTTCATAGAGAATCTGTATGAAGTAAAAGACATAAGACAGGGGGGAATGGGATCGGTCTACATTGTTCGCCATGCGCGATGGAACTCGATGATGGCGGTAAAATCTCTCCAGCACAAGTTCCGTGAGAACGAGGAAGATCGTGCGCTCTTCCTCAAAGAAGCCGAAACCTGGATTGATATCGGATTCCACCCGAATATAGCCGCCTGCTATTACGTCAGGAACATCAAAGAGAGCCCCAGAATCTTCATCGAATATGTAGATGGAGGCGGTCTGAATGAGTGGATTGCCAGACGCAAGAATGTGGGTTGGGATCTGCTCCTGGACTTAATGATTCAGGTCAGTGACGGACTACATCATGCCCACACAAAAGGTCTGGTGCATCGGGACGTTAAACCCGGAAACTGCATGATAACGAAAGACGGTATCTTGAAAGTCACAGATTTCGGCCTCACAAAGCGCAGGAATCAAGAAGTCACGACTGACCGTTCCGCTGGGACTACAGCGGAAATCATTCTGGATCGAGAATCCATTACTGCCGCAGGTATGGGAACACCCGGGTACATGGCTCCGGAAATGTGGATTCCCCATGCTGAAGTAGGACCACCGGCGGACATGTATGCTTTCGGTATCATGTTTTTTGAGCTGTGTTGCGGCCGCAAGCCTTTCCTGGTCAAACCCGGTGAAAAAAGAGACAAATTGGCACTGGCTCATGTGAAGAAAGCTCCGCCCAGGCCAAAGATTCTTCGACCCGATATCCCCGCGGAGATAGAGGATCTTATTCTGAGATGTTTGTCGAAGCATCCGGAAAATCGCTATCCGACTTTTCTCGACATACGGCAAGAACTCCAGTCTATGTACGAAAAGATTTGCGGCAGGCGTTTTTCACGGGAAACTCCCGATGAGGTGAAGCTCCTTTCCGACGCATTGAACAATCGTGCAGTATCTCTCATGGACTTGAATCATGAAGAGGAGGCGAGACAGAGATTGCGTGAAGCCCTCGATTCGGATCCTCATCACCCTGAAGCCACATACAATTTGGGCTTGCTTGATTGGCTCAAGACCAGGGACCCGGATCCGGAACTCATGGTCAGACTTGAGGAAGTGATAAAAACCCCCGAATACACGGGAAGGGGTTCCTATTTGCTGGGACGCTGTTGCCTCGGTGTCGGCGATGTCCAGAAGGCTCTCAAAGCCTGCGAACAGGCAATTTCTTCCGAGGATTCGCACGAGGAATGGCTCAAGTCTTATGCAATCGCTCTCATCGGAGCCGATCGCAACGAGGATGCCGTCAATTATCTCGAAACTTACGTGAACGAATTCCCCAACGACGAAGATGCCATAGGGTGGCTCATCGGGGTGCTCCAAACAAGTGGACGAACAGATGAAGTTGCCGCTAAACTCAACGGAATTCCGGGCTCATCCTCTCTGAAAGGTCAAACTGCGCAGGAAATAGCAGATACATACCGATTTAGCGCATTGACCGAGAAGATGAGACTCACAGGTCATACGGGATGGATAACGTGTATGGCCCTGTTCCCACGTTCCGGAAAGCTCTTGACCGGCTCTCGGGATCGTACGCTTCGGATCTGGAACCTGGAGGAAGGGCGTGAAGAGAAAAGCTTCAATGTAGTGGGCGAACCTCCCGCGGCCCTCTGGATTTCCCCTGACGAACGAATCATTGCAATTGCATCGGCACAACCGGGAGTTCCGGTGAAGTTGCTGGATCTGACATCCGGCCGTTTTCAAGGTAATCTCCTCGTACAGGGCAAGCTGAGCGATCTGGGTTTTTCTCCGGACGGCAAACAGATTCTCACCGTTGAGCAGAAAGGCGCCGCTCGCCTGTGGGATACTTCAGATTTTAAGGCCCAGACTCTCCAGATACCTACGCACACAGTTGCTGCCGTGTCATATGACGCCAGTGGGCGGCCGTACATTTTCTTGACTGCAATTGACCGCATTATTCGCAAAGTGAATCCCCTGGATTTGACCACCGATACCTATGAACGGCATCACCGGGAACAGATTACGGTTCTGGGGGTAAGTGTCGACGGCAGCCGCATTTTAAGCTGCGGCCGCGACAAACAGGCGATTCTGTGGGATACGGCAGACGGAACTGTTTTGAGTTCCTTTCTCGCACATCAGGATATTCCCTCCCTGGCAGTGATTAATCTAAACAGAGAACTCGCCGCCACTTATGATCCGAAATCGGGCATCAAGGTTTGGGATGCGAAGAACGGCACAGTGTTTCGAAGCTTTGCTCCCGGCGACAGTGACATAAACTGTATTGCATTCGGTCCCGAAGGAAAGACAGTATTGGCAGGAAGTAGAGATATGAACATCCGAATATGGGACGTTCAAGGCCGCCAAATCATTCCGACCTTCGCGCTCACGAAAATCAGGCCCATCACCAAGCAGGCAAAGTCGGAAAAGAAGTACCATGCCATGGTGGAAACGGCCAAAAAAGCAATAAAACGCGGATCGTACGCAATGGCTTATTCTCTGCTCCGAGATTCCCAAATGCTGGCCGGATATGAACGATCGGACACGACGTTGGATTTGATTGTCCGTTTGAGGAACCACGGGCAACGCGTTGGATTGCATGGAGCTTGGAAACGTAAAGATGTGGAGACAACCTCGGGAGTCATGGACATAGCGTTTTCCCCATCTGCAATCTATTTTATCACTGTCCATGCCGACCATGCGATTCGATTGTGGAGCACGAAAACCGGAGAAAATATCAAAGTATTCAAGGGGCATACCAATCTCGTCACGTCTCTGGCGTTGTCCGTCAACGGGAGAGAAATGATCTCCGGGAGCGATGATCGTTCTGCCAGAGTCTGGGACATAAACTCGGGAAAAAATTATCTCGTCTTGAAAGGACACACCGAGAGCGTCAGTTCCGTGGCTTACGCTCGCGATGGAAGCATGGCTGCAACCGGGTCGTGGGATTGCACCAGCAGGATATGGCGATTGCCGGAGGGTTCCTTGATTAAGGTTCTCAAGGGCCATGACGAAAGGGTCACGTCGATTGCTTTCGGCCAGGACCCCGGATATCTCGTCACAGCCGGATACGACGGAATCGTCAAAATGTGGGAGATCTCTTCGGGCCGCGTTCTGCGCGACCTCAAAGGCCATAAGGATGGAATTATGTGTTTGGAGGTTTCTCCTGCCGGAGATCTACTTATTTCCGGCTCCATGGACGGAACGGTGAGACTGTGGGACTTCAGGAAAGGCACATGCCTCAAGGTTTTTGAAGTCAGCGAAATGGGAGTCCGGACTGCAGCATTCTCACAAGATCAAAAATATCTTGTGACCGGCGGGCCCGATACCGTACTGCGGATCTGGGATGTCGAGAAAGGTGAGTGCCAGAGGTCATTTCAGGGCCATTCACGAGAAATAACCGGGGCCAAGTTTTCATCCAACGGACGATTTGTGGTAAGTTCATCGGTAGATGGAAATGTCATGATCTGGGAATTGGATTGGGACTGGGAATTCGACCCGCAGAAGAACAATGAAAAATCCGTGTAAAAGCGATTTTTGCCTCGATGAGTGATCCAACGGCCTTACCCTCTCCTGTGTTTGGCTCCATTTGTTTCGCTTTCCGGTGTTTGAGACAATCATGATTCGAAAAAACAAACCAATATGGAAACTTCCCGATTTTGAGGACAGACTGGAAGAGATCCTCAGCTCGAGACACAAGCAGATCCTGCCGCCTGACAACAATATTACTGCTGCCGTGCTCGTTCCGTTGTTCTGCAAGAACGGATCGCGTCATGTACTCTTGACTAAAAGATCCGATTTTGTCGAGCACCACAGAGGGGAAATCTCTTTTCCCGGAGGAAAACTCGACGCGTGCGATATTACGATCCTGGATTGCGCTCTCCGGGAAACCGCTGAAGAAATCGGAGTAGACCCTGCTCATGTGCGGATACTGGGAGAATTGGACGATTTCTATACTGTGGCCACCGGATTTCGAGTGATTCCCTTTGTGGGCCTTATCCCATACCCGTATGAGTTCCGGACCAGCGCTCGCGAGATTTCAGGACTCCTGGACGTGCCGCTGGAAGTGTTTTTCAATCCGGCAAAGCGGTCTGAGGAGATCTGGATGATTCGAGATGAACCAGTGGAAGTAGTTTCATATCTCTGGGAAGGGCATAATATCTGGGGAGCAACAGCTCGCATTCTCAAACATTTCACAGAAATTGCCGAGGAATGGCAAGGTGTTCAGGATGAATCCAATGATTGATGGACCATTGCCTCAGGATTTCCTCAAATGTGTGGATTTCCACGGTCATGTGTGCCCCGGTCTGGCCATGGGATATGCCGCAGTCAAACACGGGATGAACATGCTCGGACTGGAATTTTCCCGAGATGAAGAAATCGTCGCAGTAGTGGAAAACGATTCGTGTGCCGTTGATGCTGTTCAAGTGCTGTTGGGCTGTACCTTTGGAAAAGGGAACCTGGTTTTCCGCAACTGGGGAAAACAAGTATTTACCTTCATGGACAGAAGGACCGGAAGAGCTGCGAGAATTTCCTTTCATGGCCCGATTCCCGGAAGTGGAGAGCGCAAGGCCATCAGAGACAGAATCGATGCTGGTACCGCAAGCCCTGACGATCGAGACAAGTTGAAATATTTGCGCGACCGGGCAGTTCTGGATCTCATCGGACCGGGTTCGATTTCTCTGTTCGATGTAAAAGAAATCAAGGCCGAATTTCCTGCCGAAACCGTTCCTGTCAGTACGGTTGCATGTACCGTATGTGGCGAACCGACCGTAATGGGACGCATGGTGCGTGACGGCGATAGTCTCTTATGCGGAGATTGTGCTTTGCGGAAAGCGGATCCGACGAATCCGTGAGCATCGACGCAGTCACGTGAACACGGGAGGCTGGGAATGGGCCTTCCGCCGAGACACGATTCCTACTGCTCTGTTGAAGAAAAGGTTTCATCATATGAAAATAGCAGATCATTTTTATGTATATTTATGGGACAATCCCCGGGAAAATAACTGCAACACAGTTTTCATTGATGGTAAAGTTCCCGTGCTTATAGATCCTGGACATGTGCACCGCGTCCCCCATCTTAAAGAGCGTATGATTGCAGACGGTGTCGACCCTGAAAAAGTCAAAGTCGTCATAGTCACCCATGCCCATCCCGATCATTTTGGCGGTGCCATGGCATTCAAACATGCCAAGACAGCGCTATCCCTTCAAGAGGAAGAGTTCATCGAGAAAGTGGCTGCTCCGATGTACGCGCGTCAGGGCGCGGAGATGCCCAATTACAGGATCGACTTTTATTTGCAGGATGGCGATCTCATTCTGGGAAAACACGAATTCCGGATACTCATCACTCCCGGTCATAGCCCGGGAGGATTATCCGTGTATTGGCCGCGCTATAAGGCACTGTTCCCCGGAGATGTAATATTCGCTCAGAGTATCGGCCGGGTAGATCTGCCGGGTGGAGACGTCAAGGCGCTGCAGGGAAGCATACAAAAATTGTCCGAGCTGGAAGTGGATCTGATCGTTCCCGGTCATGGGCCTGCGATTCAAGGGGCTGCGAATGTCGTCAAGAACTTTGATTTCATTAAGAAAGCCTTCTTCGGCGCGGTGTAGCAGAAGTATGTACAAAAATTCGGCAGGCAGCAGCCAAAACTTTATACGAATTAAAATTTAATAATTCTGGTTGATTATGAAAAATGTACTCCGACGTTCAAAAATTTTGACAAAACATGACCTGATTTTCGGATTGTCGACGAATGACCATTTCGATGAGTTTGGTTGCAACATATTGAATTCAGACAACAAAGTTAGAAGGGACAGGTTCCGATCTGAGATGGCACGCAGATTGCTTTATACCGGGTCAAGAAAAAGAATCTATTCCTCCTACGCCAACTGCAATTCGACAGTTGGTTTTTTTTTGAATTTGACGGTTAGCGGAAGACAAATCTGATGATGGTGATTAAAAACAGCTCGGCTCGATTCCGGGTTGCGGTGATTGCCTTTTTTTTCACAGTCCTGTGTTCATCTTTTTCTTCAGGCGAATCCCCCCGCAAAATACTCGTGTTGCCGTTTCATGTTGAGAGTTCGGAACGGGATCTGCAGAATTTCAGCGATCATGTGAATAGAAGCGTCCGGAAAGCTATGGAGAATCTCGGCAGCGAATTCTCGCTGGAATCGGAACGACTTTCACGAGAATTGCTGAAGGAGAAAAGCGCGCCTGAAACCGAAGAAGAAGCTCTGTCCATTGCGGGGAAAAATCATGCAGACCTTGTGGTGTACGGATTTCTCAGCCAGGATGAGTCTCAGTTTCGACTCAAAGGAATCATGTGGGACGTTTCGAGCGGTAGAGCGATAGTATCCACTGATATGACGGTTGCAAACATTCATGCGCTTACCGGCGTGCTGCAGCTTTTTATCGCATCACTCGACAAACGCTTGCACGGAACACCTCGACTCACCTTTTACCAAAGCGAACCGCCTGTTTCTCCGGATATGAAGCAATTGCACCGGCTGCCGACGTTAGTGGCTCTTCCCAGAAACACAGGGCCGTGGCGAAGCTCCGAAATCGGATCTGCCCTGCTCGGTCTCGATGTGGGAGATCTGGACGGTGACAAGAAGAACGAGATTGTGTTCCTGGAGGAATCGGGGCTCACCATTCACCGATTCGAAAACGGCACGTTGAGGCCGCTGACACAATTTGCGGAGTCTCCCGCCCAGTACATCAGCGCCGAAATCGAAGATCTGGATGGGGACGGAATAGCAGAGTTGGTCCTGTGTTATCAGACTCCATCGGGTGTGGAGTCCGCAGTAGCACGGTATCTCAACAGAAATTTCAGGATAGTGGCCAAGTTGCGCCATGTGATTCTCAAAAGCATACGCGACGATATCACGAATACTAAAAAGAGAATTCTTGTAGGACAGAGAACCGATGCTGCCGAAATGTTTTCAGGAGAGATGGTCCGATACAATCTGCAGGGAGATACCATCAAAGAGGACGGAACCATTCAGTTGCCACCGGGGACCCTGATACTGAGTTACGATTCCGGCGAACTCGGTAAACCGGGTCAGCATTTCAGGGCTATTTTGAATCAAGATCAGCGGCTGATGTTATTCGATCGCGAGAATCGGCTTATTTCCAGTGTATCCGATCGAATCTTCGGACATTATAGGCGGCTGCGTATTCTGTCAGGTTCGACGACCCGGCAAATCATATGTCCTGGGAGAATTTTCATAGCCGATACAAAAGAAGAAGGTGAAAACGAACTTCTGGTCATGAAAGGCAGCGATCGAGGCAGTTACATCCAGGCACTCGGATGGAACGGCACTCAACTCGCCGAAAAATGGAAAACCGTGGAAAACCCGGGAAACATCTCAGATTTCAGGATACGGGACTTCAAGAACGAAGGTAATCAATCACTCGTCATGATACTCGTCAAACCCATGCAGTTTCTCGCCCTCTCAGGCCCGAGAAGCGTAATCTTCGCGTTCGATCTGCTCCGGTAATTACTTCCTGCCAGGAATCTCCGAAACGAAGTAATGTAGTACGTAAGTCCGAATCACGTGGAAAATCCTGGAGAATTAAGTTGTAAAGTGGTTGGTGAGAAGATGCCTCCTCATCTAACGAACATTCTTGACGCCTTGTTGAGAACAAAGTACCTTGCGGAACCAATCAGCAGGATCTTGAGGCATGTGCAATGGACTGGCGACTTACCTCATACCATTTCGCCAATAAATCTGATAAAACCGAGAGGTCCGGCAGAGACGCCGGACCCTACCATCAGTCGGTAGTGGCCGTGCCTCCGTGCCGGCCAGAATTGGATTCATAAAAGCGAATAG
>JBGSLQ010000052.1:0-18442 GCA_041740635.1 Desulfomonilaceae bacterium
GACTTTCTTCACGCCGCGGGTGGTTCTCAGGGCATTCATCAATGAATTGAGGTGATCTACATTCTTCACGGACACGACAAAAATACCTTCAGCATAGTTGTCGTTGACATTCTTTATATTCGCTTGAACTATATCTGAATCATTCGAGGAGATGGTGCCGCTCACCGCTGCGAGCATACCCATCCTGTTCTCCACCTGTAAAGCGAGCTTGGCAGTCCGGCGAATAGGCTGATCCTCATCCCAGGTGACATCGATAACTCGATTGGCATCTGATTTCGAGAGGTTGGGACAGTCCTGATTATGGACTGTTACGCCTCTACCCCGGGTGATGAATCCACGAATGCTGTCTCCCGGTAGAGGATTGCAGCATTTTGCGAAAGTTACCATTACGTCTGTCAGACCATGCACTCGCACGCCGCTCTTGGCCGTAGAATGGTTCTTCTTGATTTGTTTTTCTTCAACCAGCGACGCTTTGGCTTTTTCACGCTCTGCAGGGGGGACCAGCTTGGTAATGATGACTTTGGGTGAAATGCGGCCGTATCCGATAGCAGCGTAAAGATCGGCTTCAGTTTTGAAGCTGAACTCCTGCGCAATCTTGAGTATCTCCCCTTCTCTTTCGACCCGGGCAATCTCCATACGCCACTTACGAAGTTCCCGATCCGTGCTTTCTCTCCCGATCTGAATGGATCGTTCTCGTTCCTCAGTCAGCACATAATGACGTATTTTGGTTTTGGCCCGACCGGTTTTGACAAATTTGAGCCAATCTTTGCTTGGTTTCTGGTGAACCGATGTAATAATTTCAACACTGTCGCCGGTTCGAAGCTGATACTTGAGAGACACCATTTTCCCATTGATCCTCGCGCCCACACACCGGTGCCCCACTTCCGTGTGAATGGCATATGCGAAATCAAGCGGTGTCGCTCCCTTGGGAAATTCCCTTACCTCTCCTTTTGGCGTAAAAACGTACACTTCATCAGGATAGAGGTCGACCCTGACATTCTCGAAAAATTCCCGCGGGTCGTCCAGATCCTGCTGCCATTCCATCATCTGGCGGAGCCAATTCACCACTTTGGCATCTTCCGCTTCGGGGACTCGGCCTTCTTTGTACGACCAGTGGGCTGCTATACCTTCTTCAGCAATGAGGTCCATTTCCGTGGAACGTATTTGAATTTCTATGCGCAGGCCTTCCGGACCGATCACGGTAGTGTGGAGCGACTGGTATCCATTGCTCTTGGGCATGGCAATGTAGTCTTTGAACCTGCCGGGAACCGGCCGCCACAGAGAATGGATCAAGCCGAGCACTGCGTAACATTCACTCACGTTATTCAGAATGATTCGAAAAGCGGTAAGATCGTGGATTTGATCGAAATCGAGGTGCTGACCGATCATCTTCTGATGAATGCTGAAGATTTCCTTGTTTCGCCCCTTGATCGTTCCCTTGATGTTGTACTGCTCGATCTTCTCGGTGATGATACGGAGCACATTATTCGCGTACTCCTCCCTCTGTTTCAGAGATTCCTCGAGACGCTTCCGAATAGTAGAATATCGTTCGGGATTTACGTACCGAAAGGCAAGGTCCTCCAGCTCGGTACGCATCCAATAGATCCCCAGTCGAGCTGCAAGAGGCGCGTAAATATCCAGAGTCTCACGCGCAATGCGGACTTGTGCGTCCGGGGGCATGGGACCGAGCGTTCGCATATTGTGCAGCCGGTCAGCCAATTTGACCATCAATACGCGGATATCCCGGCTCATCGCCAGAATCATCTTACGGAAATTCTCTGCCTGTCGCTCTTCTTTAGACTGGAATTCTATCTTGCTGATTTTGGTGACTCCATCCACCAAAGCAGCAATTTCTTTCCCGAAGAAACGCTCGATCTCCTCAAGCGTGGCAAGGGTGTCCTCTACGGTATCGTGCAGCAGGCCCGTGGCCACTGACGCCTCATCCAATTTCATTTGAGCCAGTATCATCGAGACTGCTACCGGGTGGACGAGATACGGCTCACCGGAACGTCGTGTCTGCCCAAGATGGACCTGAGCGGAATACACGTACGCCGCGCGGATTAGATCCAGGTCAGCATCGGGATAATATGATTTGACTAAATCCTGGATTTCGCCGAAACGGACGATGGTCTTGCCCGTCTGACTCACTTTTGACCCAATTTGTTGTGCACTTGTGGATACCTTTTGTTCCATTCGGAAAAAACTCGTTAGTCCCTGCAAAATATTACGACACCCGATGAGACTGGGGCAACCCCCGACATCGGCATCTTAGACGAAGCGCTTCTTTGAACCCGGCCGTCGCGGTTTTTTGGCTCGCTCCTGATCGGAAAGCCTGCCCTGCCTTTTCTTTAAGACGAGGCGTAAAGGTGAACCACGAAAATCAAAGGTTTCGCGCAACCGGTTCTCAAGAAATCGTTTATACGAAAAGTGGATCGATTCCGGATAATTGCAGAAAAACATGAACGTGGGCGGAGCAGTACGAACTTGCGTCAGATAATAGATTTTTATAGGTTTCTTGTGATGCATTCCCGGTGGATGACTTGCCATTGTTTCTTCAATGAATTTGTTCAACCCTGCAGTGCTTACCCGTTTCCTGTACACGGATTCCATCTCTTCGATAAGACCGAAAAGTTTTACCGCACGCGTACCTTTCAGTGCCGAGAGCGTCAGTATAGGCGCATACTGGAGATATTTCAGGGATTCCCTCACATGATCCGTAAAGGCATGGATGGTATTACTATCTTTTGGCACCAGATCCCACTTGTTGAGCAGAATGATGACTCCCCTGCCCTTTTCGTACGCGTACCCTGCAATACGAGCGTCCTGGTCCGTAACCCCCTCCATGGCGTCCAGAAGCACCAGGACAATATCCGCTCGATCGATGCTCTGGAAAGCTTTGATTACACTGTATTTCTCGACCCTGTCAACGATCCGGGCACGGCGCCGTATACCTGCGGTATCGATGAACACATATTCTTTGCCGTGGTATTTGACAATAGTGTCTATAGAATCCCGGGTGGTCCCCGGTACAGGATTTGCCACGAGCCGCTCTTCTCCCAGCAGGAGGTTGATCAGTGTGGACTTGCCCGTATTGGGCCGGCCCACGACTGCTATTTTTGTCAACGGCTCGCCGGTCGGTTCAGAAATCGATTCCGGAATTCCTTCCAGTATGGCATCGATCAGTTCGTCAGCCCCAAATCCCGTAATTGCACTCACCGGATAGATGGGATCCACTCCTAACCTGTAGAAGTCTACCGCGATATTTTCCTGTTTCTCTGAATCGACCTTGTTGACCGCGTACAAGACCGTCTTATCTGTGCGTTGCAATGTACGGACAATTTCATGATCGGACGGTGTGATCCCTGCCTTTGCGTCGCCCATAAAAACGATGATGTCCGCCTGTTCCACTGCCACGAGGGTCTGCGTACGCATTTGGGAAAGCATGACATCTTCGGTGGTCGGCTCAAATCCGCCGGTATCCACGACGATGAAGGATTTATCCCGGATTGTGACTTCCCCGTAATTACGATCTCTGGTGAGTCCGGGAGTGTTTTCGACCAACGCCCGGCGTGTCCCTGTCAGCATGTTGAACAGTGTAGACTTGCCGACATTCGGCCTGCCCACAAGCGCAACAAGTTTTTTTCGTGTGCTTTTAGCCATAGAAAAACTATACCATACAATAGGAAAAACGGTCACTTCGGCGGGAGTCCTTTATTTCCCCGAAACGAAATCACCGCTTAGATTTTAATGATCCTTGCCATTATATAATGACAAAACGGGTTTTCCCCCCTAATCGCACAACATGCAATCGGCCACTATTTCGCCTCTCTTCCGCTCGCATTCTTCCTTTGTTATCTTCACGCATGACGGTTTTGCATTTGGTAGGCAACTGCAAGGCCGAATGCAACAGTTGACGATTTCCTGATCCTGAGAAACAGCAACCGGGGAGGTCATGAGCACGATTGCCATTGCACCTATAAGAAGCCATCGAAACATTTCGCATTACCTCAGATTCGAAATTACGTGGGAAACATAACACATTCTCCGCCTTGCCATCAGGATTAATGTTTTCTTTCTTCATATCTCCTATTTGGACTCAGGTTCCTGCGGATTCGAGGAATTCGACTCGTTCGCGCAGCGGAGGATGCGAATAATAGAACCATACATAAAGTGGATGAGGATTCAAATTCGAAAGATTATGGCCTGCAAGTTTCTTGAGCGCGGTCGCAAGCGGCTCTGAATTCATCAGGAGTCGCAATGCAAAGGTATCTGCACTTCGTTCGAATCTCCTCGAAATAGCTGCGCCTATGGGCCGGAGGAAGTAGCCGCTTTTCTTCCAGAAAATTGCCACTATGACGAGTGCGACATAGTTGCTGACCGGATCGATATGAAATGTCTCGTACGTCAAAGGCCAGTTGAGAAGGAGATAGGTTGCATAAAAGATGACGAGTGTGGTCGCGAGACTGAGCAAGTACGATTTGAGCACATGGTTCATTTTAAAATGGCCGAGTTCGTGAGCAAGCACCCCCAGGATCTCGTCCTGCGTGTGGGTGTCTATGAGCGTGTCGAAGAGCACTACTCTTTTGGTCTTTCCCACACCGGTAAAATAGGCATTGGAATGCGTGCTCCGTTTCCCCGCATCCATTCGAAAAATACCTTCTGTTCTCATCCCTGTTTCTCGAACGAGTGCCTCTATTTTTCCCGCCAATTCGGTATCGGTAAGAGGTTCAAACTTGTTGAATAGCGGAGCAATCAGAACGGGGTACAGAATTATGAGAAAGAACTGAATCACGGCTACAATCACAAAACCCAGGAGCCACCAATAATCAGGAGAGAACCGAATGCTCCACAAGAGCGGTCCTATGATAATTGCGGCGAACACAGCGGAAATCCCGATCGCTTTCACGTTGTCCAAGAGCCATGTTTTTATGTCCGTTCGATTGAATCCGTATTTTTCCTCAAGAATGAACGTAGCGTAATAATCAAAAGGGAGATCGAGCACGAAAGAAATTGCTCCGAGCGTAAGGAAAAAGCATAATCCTGCAACAACATAGTTGTAAGAGGTAAAAAAACCTCCGAGCCAGGGAAATAGTCCCAAAAGAATTGCTGCAAGCAAGAGCGAATCACCCGTCAATTTCTTTACGATGTACAAATTGCTGGTATCAAGACTGTATTGATTCATCCGCAAGAGCTTATCCCGGTCGACAAACTCTTTCATGCTCTCAGGCACGTCAGAACCTTTTTCCGCAAGGTGCCTGCGATTGAGCATCTCCATACCGATTGCGAATGCAAGCTGCAGCAGATAGACGACGCCGAACACGATTGAAATGGAATTCCACTCAATTACCATAGATTTCTCCAATAAAGACTTCGTTTTTCATAAAATATCCTGACAACCGGCTGGATATGCTCTCACCTGAGATCTATAGTGTTACCAAATCCTATTGCTTTTTGCCGACAGTTTTGATGCTTTCGGATTCGGGAGAAAAATATGCCGCTCTATGACGCAACATTGGCCTTACACGAAAAAATGGCCATTTTCCCCGGCGACCCCACTTTTAAAATGACTCCTCTTTTTCAGACAACTACAGGAGCTAAATTTAATTTATCCATTATTACCATGGGGACACACACGGGCACTCATGTTGACCCGCCGGCCCATTACCTCACCGGTGGGCATACAGTTGACGAAATACCTCTCGAGATACTCATCGGTCCAGGGAAAATCCTGGATTTGACGGGCCAGCCCGAGCTGAATCGTGATGTCCTGCGTTCATGTGACCTGAAGGGCGTTACCCGGGTTTTCTTCAAAACAGATAACAGCCCGAAACTTCTGGAGCCCGATTTTCATGAGAATTACGTGTCGCTCACTCAGGATGGAGCCACCTACCTGTCTGAATCCGGCATCAGAATGGTTGGAACAGATTACTTTTCTATTGAAACGTATCACAGCCTGGCCGCGGAGGTTCATCACACATTGTTGCAGGCGGGAATTCTTGTTGTGGAAAGCTTGAATCTGGCGCACATCCCTGCAGGTCCTTGCACGATCTATTGTCTTCCATTGAAGATTTTGGGAGCAGACGGGGCGCCGGCTCGGGTACTCGTTGAAATTTAGGTCCCCCCTGACGCGGGATTGCAGGACGGACACTGACCTGGTCTTTCAGGACCGTGATTCTCGCTCCCATTCAGGGGAGTGCGTTCTTTCGCGCTTTGAAGCGATCGGGGCGCCCTGGCATGAACGATGCGGCTCGAGACTGTCTGAAAATTCTCGAATGCGCAAGACTCGCGGCACTATTCGCCATCTTCGTAGGGGCGGGCCTAGTGTCCGCCCAAATAAGGGCAGACACGAGACCTGCCCCTACCAATCAGGCCAGCAGGCCGATGAGCAATTCGTGCCACGATCTGGGATAGATTTCGACTTTTGAGACATTTCGGTTCGCTTTACTCACCACAGTCGCTACGCGAGCTGACGAGTGCAAGGCCGAGCTGCTCACTACACGAGGAATAGCTTCGCTTCAACGTGACAAACCCGAACGTGTCTGGCACAAAGCATTCTTTTATCCCTACGCCTTGAATTATTTCTCTTTATGATTGCACAACGAGTATAAGGCCCGACGGGGTGTCGGGCCTTTTTGATGGGCATCGCCGTGCTTCAGGGTTCCCGAATTTCGAGGTACCGCCGGTAGAGTGGACATTCAACCTTCGGAAGGAACGCGCCCCGTTGCAAGTTCGGGAACCCGATTGGCGACGCCCTTCCTAAATTGCGGTTGAGATGTTTCCAACAGGACCGGATCTTAGAAAATGATTCCTACAGCCGCCATAGCTCCTTCGAGGCTTATCTTATTTACGTTGCACGGCTGATCGATTTCCAACACTACCCAGCGCCAACCTGCCTCAATGTACCCGTATCGTCCATAGTTCATAGGCACGGATATTCTTCCTGCAGCATATCCGTCCCAGCCGAGATGACCTTCAAGAAAATCGATGGACCACTTGCAGTTGATTGAAGCAACGCTCGTCCCGAGATATCTGACGAATCGCTCGAAGCTGACACCTGCCGTGGCGAGATGCGCGGCCTTATTTCGTGTCCTTGTCTGGATCGGATTGCTTACCGTAAGTTTGTCATCAACCAGCGTATAGCCTGCAAACAAACTGGCTATTGCGTGGGGTTGCTTGAACCAGTCATACACGAGGGCCGCTCGATAAATGTTGCGGTCCCAAATGGTAAGCGTGGAAACGAATGCCGGATACAGAGTATTTCCGTAGAAAAACATTTGTGATGGAATGAAGTTATCCCGATAGCGAATCGGCATGAAAGAAACCCGAATACCCCAATTGGACTTCACCTGACACTGACCTTCGTATTCGGACAGGTACTCGTACTGCCGCAATCCGAGATTCTTGGTCAGGCTCAATTGAGGGGCTTCACCGCCGATCGCGTTACTGCCCCATACAATTGTGGAAGAGTTGAGATTTGAATACCAGATTTTGGCATTCAACTGGAACTTGCTGCACCCCATTCTCGGGAGAAAAGGAGGTGGACCACACTGTCCGTATCCAAATCCCTGTAGACCGAAAAAATTGGAAAGTCCTCCGCCCTGGGGAACAGGTCCGCATGCAGACCCCAGGCCCGGATTGCCCGGTGGGCAGATGGCACCTTGTGACGGGTTTCCCGGATAGGCTACAGGGGGAGCGGAGTAGTAACTCCTCCTGGCCGTGTACCCCGAAGAAACCGCCGATTGTTGCGTACGCACCGGTGCCTTGGAACGATACTGTTGATTTATCCGCGGTTCTGCGGACAAAGCATCGCCCTGGATCACAGTCGAGCCCGAAATATCGCCGTAGGCCCAGCTAACCGTGACGGTGGCTGCAGTTATTAGTGTTAGCGACAGAACACATAGACAAACCAATAGCTTCAAGGGCTTTACTATCACCATACCATCCCTCCTTGACTGAATGTCCTGGGATGGTGTCATTATTCAACCGCGAAATTATGTCAAGTGAATTCTGAGAAAAAGTTATACTTTTTTCAGAATAATTGTCTAAGACCCTGTCTTTTCTCAGAGCTAAAATCAGCTAAATGCTAGTCATATCCTTGCAAAAATGATCAATGTCCCGATTTTTCCAATTAAAAAGCGCGATGCTGATAAGTCACTTGAAGAAGCCTCTGATTTCGCGATCGGGGGGGCGTGCTTGACCTCAATGCAGCGAAAACGTATCATTGCTGCTGATCTCAAGTCTCAGGATCCGAGCACCCTCAATATACATATGTCGCGTAAAGCAATCTTCCTCGACCGTGATGGTGTGATTAACCGCAAGTTACCGGAAGATCATTACGTTTCTTCAATTGAACAATTCGTTTTCCTGGACGGGGTCACCGAAGCGCTTCATCTCTTGCGTGATATGGGGTTCATTCTCGTAGTGATTACGAATCAACGGGGAATTGCCCGGAATTTGATGACTGAATCGGATCTCGAAAAAGTACACAATCACATGCGCTCGGCATTGGCTCAAAACGGTGTTGTTCTTGATGCCGTGTATCATTGCCCTCATGAAAAGGATGAGCTTTGCGATTGCCGAAAACCTCAACCCGGCATGATTCTGCAGGCCCAACGTGATCTTGGCATCGATTTGAATTTGTCTTATCTGGTGGGGGATTCTCCTTCAGATATGGAAGCAGGGAGAAAGGCCGGAGTTCGCTCTGTGCGGATAACCGATGGACAGGATGACACTGCTTTTGCAGTGTTCAAGAATTTATTGGATTTCGCCCGTGATCTGGCAAATCGTCAAAATACCGTTCGGGACATGACCGTTTGACTCTTGCCAAGAGCAAGGAAGCGTCAGGAGATACATATATGAGTAATGTTAAGGGCTGGCCTCCTCTGGATGCGAATGCCCGCTTGTCGGTGGATAGTGAATTTTGCTTTGCATGCGGACCGCATGTTCCCTGCTTTACCGAGTGCTGCGGCAAATTGGAACTCCTGCTTACTCCTTACGACGTGCTGCGATTGAAAAATCGACTGCAGGTCACATCAGAAGAGTTCCTGGATCGGTACGCGGTCATGCGCTGGCGCACTGCTCACGGTTTTCCCGAGGTCCTCATGGAAATGGACTCTGCTTCGGGGAAACGATGCCCCTTTGTCACCCCCACGGGTTGTTCCGTGTACGAGGACAGGCCTGGAGCGTGCAGGATTTATCCGCTTGGCCGGGCTTCCACGTCTCACGTTATGGATGGTTCTCACCGGGAGTTCTATTTCACGGTACGCGAGGATCATTGCAGAGGCTTTGAAGAGAAGAAGTCCTGGAAAGTCTCCGAGTGGCTGAGCGACCAGGGGATGGAGCATTACAACCGCATTAACGATCTCCTCATGGAATTGTACGTAATGCGGAATCGCGGCAAATCCGTTGAATTCAGCCCCCAGCATCTCCAGATGTTTGTCATGTCCTGTTACAATTTGGAAAAATTTCGGCAATTCGTCTTCAAAAGCCGTTTCCTGGAAAAATTCGAGCTTGATCCTGAGATGGTGGCCGAAATCGAAGCAGACGATACCAAATTGCTCGAATTTGCTTTCCTTTGGCTGAAGTTCGCCTTATTCCGGGATCCGGTGCTGAAGCCGAAGTCATAACTCGAGAAAAATTAGTTGGCGTAGGTAGCCGACGTAGGATGCGGTGAACCCATGATCCGCACGGGTGAACCGCATCAATCGAGGCCTTTCGCGACCGATGCGATTCGCTGCGCTCATCACATCCTACATAAGCTCATTTCTCGTCGTCTATGAATCTAATCGCTCTTACTTTTTTGGCGCGGCTGACTTCCTTTGTCTGGTTGTGTCAGATCTAAGCGTTTGTATTGTTTTTTCAATCTATTGATATGACCGCGTCCCAGCCCTTTCACTTCGCAACCCAATTTAAAGTATTCCTTTATTTTTTCGTCATCGAGAATTCCGAAACAATCGATCACTGCCAGCGGTCCGCCTGCTGCTCTCACCACGTCTGCCGGGGCGAGATTCAGGAATTGCTTGTGTCGTACCGCAAAAATCACGACATCCGCTTCGTCCAGCGCTGTATCGAAATCCGGTTCCATGCGCATTTCGGTAAGTTTTTTCTGACTTCTGAAAAAACGGCCCCGACTTTTTCCCGGTGCGGGGTACGTTTCCTGTGCTTCGAATTCCCACCAGTGATCCACGTAGGGATCGTGGACACAGATTTCAGCACCCATTTCCACAAGCCGCCGGATTATGACTTCGGAACCGCTGTACCGCGTGTCCCCTACATCCTCTCGGTACGATGCGCCGAGAATAGTCACTTTTGAGGCAGCGATGTACTTGCCCATATTCCGTAGAGCGTCTCTTGCCAATTCCGGGACGTGAAGAGAGCGCGTGTCATTGATGTTGATTGCTGTCGGCGTAATCTTGAACAGATCGTCCTCGAATCCCAGAAGATGTTTGTACGCCCACACAGCCAATCCGCCATCTTTAGGAAGACAATAGCCGCCGATTCCCGGGCCCGGGAAAATAATGTTGGAATGGGTGGGTCTCACTTTAATTGCCTGGATTACCTTTACAAGATCCACTCCATTGCGCTCGGCAAACAGGCTCCATTCATTGAGAAACGCGAGAATACTCGCGCGATAGCTGTTTTCGACGATTTTGGCGGTTTCGGATTCAATGGGGCGTTCGAGAACCGTGAGAGGGAAATTTTTCGTATCCAGGACTTCCGTGAGGAATTTGACAACCCGCTCCCGCGATTCCGGATTTACTCCACTGCATACTCTCCAGAAATTCCTTATGGAAGAAACATAATCCTTGCCGGGCATAACCCGTTCATAGCTGTGCGCGAGGAGAGGTTCCGAGGTGATTCCCCTTTTCCTGAACGCCTTTTTCATTAACGGATACGCCACCTGTTCGGTTGTACCTGGGGGAACGGTGGTTTCTATGAGCACCAGGGCGTTTGAGGGAATCAATTCTCCTGTGATCTCAAGAGCCTTTTCCAGGTCTTCCATCTGAACGTACCCGGTGTTCACATTATTCAAGGATTCTTTGATGTAATCGCATTGCACGTCGACAACTACGACATCCGCGAGAGTCAAAGCCTGGTACGTATACGAAGCAGTAAGTGATTCTTTTTCGACCACGCAGCGATGAATGATTTTGTCGACTTCGGGGTCTTCAGACTTCATGGGAGCAATTCCCCTTTGGATCAGAGGAATTTTCCAGTAGCTGCGGGTGCTTGGTCGTTGCATTCCGATAACGAATTTTCCAGGTTTGCCCGAATCATCCGTGGAGTCCGCAATAACTGCAGCCATCACTGCTCCGACAAACCCCATGCCCAGCACCACGACAATTTCCTGACCCATCTGCTTGTGCCGGTCTGCCAGATACTGGAGTCGTCTGAACTCTTTTTGGTAATCTTCATCTGTGGGAAGAGGGAATTTCTCACCCTCTGGACTCACGGAAAAGGTCTGCATAATGTCTTCCTCAAGGGGAGGCCGGACGCGCCTCAAATCGAGTCGAGCTTCATCCCGGACTCCGGGATTCAATCCGATACCATAAATCCCAACCCCCGTGTGCGTCAACAGGAAAGGGGTATTCTCGTGCGACGGTCATGCAGGGAACAGTACTCTCGAGAATGCATATGAATCAGAATTCCGATTTCGTAGGACAAAGGAATAAAGGATGCATTGAAGCAGCCCGATGTGTGTGCTATGAAAGGTGTTTTGAGCATTCAGACATGTTCGTCCGAACCGAACGAACTGAATGCTATCGGAACAACGGAGGAACCATGGAAAGTAAATACAACCCAGAGGCAATCGAGAAAAAGTGGCAGAATTTCTGGGATAAAGAAAAACTCTTTAGAGTGGAGCTCGATTCCTCCAAGGAAAAATACTATCTGCTTGAAATGTTTCCCTATCCTTCGGGACGCATCCATATGGGGCACGTAAGAAATTATTCTATCGGCGATGTGGTGGCACGTTTCAAAATGATGCAAGGATTAAACGTCCTGCATCCCATGGGCTGGGACGCATTCGGTATGCCCGCGGAAAATGCAGCCATAAAGCACGGGTCTCATCCTGCGAAATGGACCATGCAGAACATTGACGAAATGCGCAGGCAACTGAAGCGCATGGGCTTTTCGTACGATTGGGATCGGGAAATAGCGACCTGCCACCCCGAATATTATCGCTGGGAACAATGGCTGTTCACGAGGATGATGGACAGAGGTCTGGTGTACAGAAAGAAATCCATTGTCAACTACTGTGAGCCCTGCCAAACGGTTCTGGCGAACGAGCAAGTTGAAGATGGAGCATGCTGGCGCTGCGGCACACCAGTGGTGCACAAAGATCAGGAAGGCTGGTTCTTCAAAATCACCGATTATGCGGCAGAGCTCCTGGAATGGTGTGACAAGCTTCCAGGCTGGCCTGAAAAGGTTCTCATTATGCAGCGGAACTGGATCGGCCGGAGCGAAGGAGCCAAAATTCTGTTCGGAATCGAGAATTCCGATGAGTCCATAGAAGTGTTCACCACAAGGCCGGATACCCTGTACGGCGCCACCTTCATGAGCCTTGCTCCGGAACATCCGCTTGCGTTGAGGCTGTCGAAGGGGACTCCTCAGGAAACCAAGGTACGGGATTTCGTTCAGAAAGTTCTGCAGCAGGAATGGGAAAATCGTGTGGGCGATCAGGCCGAAAAGGAAGGCGTATTCACCGGAGCTTACTGCATCAACCCGGTCACCGGCTGGAGAATGCCCATCTACGTTGCGAATTTCGTTCTCTACGAATACGGGACGGGTGCTGTCATGGCGGTTCCGGCACACGATCAACGGGATTTCGAGTTCGCAAGAAAATACGGTCTGAGAATAGTGGTGGTCATCCAGCCTGAAGGCCAATCCCTCGATGCAGAGACCATGACGGAAGCGTACGTGGACCCGGGCATTCTGGTCAATTCCACCGGCTTTGACGGCATGGAAAACGAGACTGCAAAGAAAGCGATTTGCGACAAGCTGGCTTCCGAGAATAAGGGCGGCGGCACAATCAACTACAGAATTCGGGACTGGGGTATTTCCAGACAAAGATACTGGGGAGCTCCTATTCCGATTATCCACTGTCAGAAGTGCGGAGCGGTCCCCGTTCCGGATGCGGACCTACCGGTTGTACTGCCTGTTGATATAGAGTTTCCCAAGAACGGCCGTTCCCCCCTTCCCGACCTTGACTGGTGGGTAAATGTGCCCTGCCCCAAGTGCGGCGAACCGTCACGGCGCGAAACCGATACCATGGACACGTTTGTGGAATCTTCATGGTACTTCGACCGGTATGCCTGTCCGCGATACGACAAGGGAATTATCGACCCGGAAACAAACGAGTACTGGTTACCTGTGGATCAGTACATCGGCGGGATCGAACACGCAATACTCCACCTCCTGTACTCGCGGTTCTTCACCAAAGTTCTGAGGGATCTCGGCATTAAAAAGTGGGACGAACCGTTCACGAACCTGCTCACCCAGGGCATGGTCATTAAAGACGGCGCGAAAATGTCCAAGTCCAAGGGCAACGTGGTGGACCCGGAAGAACTGATTGACAGGTTCGGCGCGGATACGGTCAGGCTCTTCTGCCTGTTTGCTGCCCCACCGGAGAGAGACCTTGAATGGACTTCCGAAGGAGTCGAAGGTTCGTACCGATTCATCGGCCGTATATGGAACCTTGTCGCACAACTTGGGAACTACAAAGTTCCGAAGACTGCCGTGGAAGAAAATGATCGGGCAAGGCAGATCAGACGGTTGACCCACAAAACCATCAAGAAAGTTACTGACGACATCCAGAATCGTTTTCATTTCAACACTGCGGTTGCTGCGGTAATGGAAATGGCAAACGAGATCGGGAAGACGATGCAGGAAGAGACCGCGCCTGAACCGTCGGTTGCCCTGGCTTTACGCGAAGCTGTCCGAACGCTGGTTATTCTCCTGTCTCCTTTTGTTCCGCACGTATGTGAGGAGCTGTGGGAGAGGCTCGGAGAAAAGCCTGGAATGGTCCGCATTCCGTGGCCGATTTACGATCCAGCGCTGCTGGAACGGGATCAGGTGGTTCTGGTGGTCCAGGTGAATGGAAAGAAACGAGGAGAAATAGTGGTCTCCGTGGATGCGTCAGAGGAAGAGATCCGTACCACGGCTTTGGAGCAGGAGAATGTGGGAAAATTCCTTGAAGGCAAATCAATTCGCAAGACTGTTCTGGTGCCGGGACGCATTCTCAATCTGGTGGTGGGATGATTTGCCTATAGTCGTTCATTTTGATTGCCTTATACGGACTTGCGGTCAAGATAGATTCTTACTGAGGCGGAAGCACGGACCTGCAGGGCAGGCCCGTGGCACCCAGAAACCGCTGTCGGTCTCGGTACGGGGGTGCCACTGACCTGCGGAGCCAGGTCAGTGCAGTAAGCATCTTGAATGCAAAATGGTATTAGATTTCTTCATTTTCACTTTCAACACGGGTGCTTTTGTCGACGTCTGCACGAAGCATCGAGTGGAAATGATGTAGGTGAGAACGCTTTTTTTGTAGATTACACATTGTCCCCATCTGTCATCTGTGCCCTTATTCACTGAAAGTCAGCACATAATGCTTCCACCCAGTCCGCCGTCCTCATATCGCAGATTAGCAGCATTAATCGTGCTCGGCGGAACTATACTCGTGATGACTTCCTGCGGGTACCGCTTCAGTGGAGCACCGGAAGAATCAAGATTTCCTCCTGACGTGAAAACCTGCGTGGTTGAGAGTGCAAGAAATCAGACGACCTTGACGGGTATCGAGACTGAACTGACGAACGATCTGCGAAATGAGTTTGCTCTCGGAACGCGGCTCAACCTCGTGAGGAATGGGGGAGATGCCATTTTCAGAACCGTTATTCACTCGTATGAGGATACTCCTTCCATGTATCGGGCGGACGGAAAAGAACTTACCCGGTCCGGCGTCTTGCGAGTAGTTTGCGTTCTCGAGCGATCCGATTCAAAAAAAGTCCTATGGAAAAAGGATCTCTTCGCGTCCAGCACGTATGATGTCACTGACACCATTGCCGGTACCCTTTCTAATCGGCGTAGAGCAATATCCCGGATAATTAAGGATCTCGTTCCCAGAATTCATCGATCGATGTACGATAATTTTTGAACCCCTCACGGCAGTAAAGTGTCTCGTTTGAGTGACCGTTGTTTTTTCCGGAATGGCGCCGAAGTTTTGTTGTTAAGAAAACAGAAGTCTCGAAAATTAGGATTGCTTTCCCTGTGATTCTGGCCTAGGAATTCTGGTGTCTTCAAAGAAATTGCGGGTGAGAACAAACATTGCCGAGTCGCAGTACAGTATTGCTGCTATTTTCACTCTTTGCAGCGTTGACGGTTTACGTCATGGGCCACTGGACTGCCATCGTCGACCCGTACGTGATCAATGACGATGTGAGGCAGCAGCTATATTGGATGCAGAAATGGTCGGATGAAGAAATATTCAAGGATGACATCCTGACCGACTATGCCCGATATTACGTCCCCTGGGGTGTGAAGGCTGTTTACAGGTTCGGCGCTCTGTTCATGAACCCTGTCCAGTTCTCCAAGGTGGTCACTGGCATCCTCTTCGTCATCACTGCGGGATTCATTTTTGGGTTAGGACAGCAATTCAAGAATGACTTGACCGGAGTAGTGGCTGTCTGTTTTTACTTCTTTTTCACCGGTTTTCTCCGCAAGATTTCCGGCGGTCTGTCGCAAAGCTTCGGATTTCCCCTGTTAACAGCGTACCTGTTCTTCCTGGCCCAAGGGAATCTCTTCATTTCGGCTCTGGTCATTATGGTGGCTTCTGTTCTCAACCCCTACATCTTTCTGCTCTGTCTGACCACTCACATCCTGTATATCGCCGTTCAGTACGGTCCGGAACTCTTTGGGAAACAGCATGCCGCGCTGCCCCGGGAAGATACTTCCGGAATCAAACCTGTTCATGTGCAACCGGTGAAAAAATTACTCCTCATGCACACCCCGGTACTCATCGGATTAGGCATGATGGCTCTCAGATACATCCTCCTGAAGCCCCAGGGCATAGGGGATCTCGTCTCATGGGCTCAAATGCTGAATCATATCGAATATACCGCAGCCGGACGTTACCCGATCATTCCGGTACGTCCGATTCTCTATGAAATCGGCATGCCCTGGTTCCATTTGTTACCTTTTGCCGAATGGGGGCCTGTGGCCGGCTGGATCGGAGTTGCCATTATATGCGTGCTGGCGGTATTCGGGTGGATACGGAGCGGTTTTTCCTTTGACATGACGGGATTCCGGGTATTCGGCTATTTATTTCCCGCATCGCTTTTCATGTGGTGCCTTTCATATCTGCTCATGTTGAAACTATTCCTTCCTGAAAGATACGTAGAGTTCTCTCTAACTCTTTTTTTCTGTTTATTCAGTGCCGTAAGCGTCCTGGCTGCTATGGAGGGAATGGGCCTGAGACGAATCATATTCCCGTGGTTGATCGTTTGCGCAGTCATTGGAGGTGGTTTTCGGAGCTATCAGATAGGAGTGTACGATTATTCGGATCAGAAAAATTTGTATGAGTTTCTCAAGACTACCCCCAAGTCTTCTCTCATTGCGGGGAGTCCCGAGGTGATGGACGCAGTTCCGACCTTCGCTCGCAGAAAAGCATTCGTCACATACGAATTGTCGCACACCTGGATTGACAAATACTGGAGCATTATCAAAAAGCGGACATTCGATTTCTTCGAGGCATATTACGCTGAAGATCCTGAAGAGGTACGACAGTTCGTCCGGTACTATGGCGTCGACTACATGGTAGTAAGGCAGCGGGACTTCGATCGAAATAATCTCGAAAAAGGAGCTGTCTATTTCGAGCCCTTTGGCAGTTGGATTAAAGAATTAACTAAAGATCGAACGCATTTTGCTCTATTCGATTCCAAAGAGTTTCCCGTAGTGTTCACGGGCAACGGAGTATTCGTTGTAAAGACAAGATGAGACAATTATACGTACCGAATGGAATCGGGAAAAAGACTTCCGCTGCGACAATCGTGCGGATTGCACTTCTTTCTGTAAATCGAAATTGAGAGATGCCGGTTTGCATTGACACAGTTCACCTACGGAGCATAATGCTAATCTGCACTGATTCCTTTATGCCGCAAAGCACAGGTCTCTCTACCGGTTTCAGGCGGTTTGTGCCGAGCAAAACGGGGAGACTTGCATAGGCATCAATCATTACCGTTAATTGGAGGGCGCTACATGGGTAAAAAGAAAATCACGGTTGTTGGATCGGGAAACGTTGGCGCATCTGTCGCAGCGTATGCTTCGGCGCAGGAACTTGGCGATATCGTGCTCCTTGATGTTGTCGAGGGTATGCCCCAGGGAAAAGGTCTCGACATGTGGGAAGCAACCCCGGTTCTGGGAGTGGACACCCGCGTCCTCGGCACAAATCAATACGAAATGACTGAAGGTAGTGACGTCATCATCATTACCGCAGGAATTGCACGAAAACCGGGCATGAGTCGGGATGATCTCCTGGCGACCAATGTGAGAATCGTAGCTGAGGTTGCGCAAAAAGCATCGAGATTTTCTCCTGACGCGATCATGATCATTGTCTCCAATCCGCTGGATGCGATGGTGTACACCGCATGGAAGAAATCCGGATACGATCCCGGACGGATTCTCGGTATGGCCGGAGTACTCGACACTGCCCGTTTCCGAAGCTTCCTTGCCGAAGAAATCGGGGTCTCGGTAGAAGACATACACGCACTCGTCTTGGGCGGCCACGGAGATACCATGGTTCCCCTCACCAGATATTGTTTTGTTGGCGGCATCCCTATCACCAATTTTATTACCGAAGGTAGACTGGCCGAAATAGTCCAGAGAACGCGTCAGGGTGGAGCCGAAATCGTCAACCTGCTCAAAACAGGTAGCGCATACTATGCTCCTGCCGCCTCTTCAGTAGAGATGGCAAAATCGATCCTGCGGGACAAGAAACGCCTCCTGCCCGTAGCTGCGTACCTCAATGGGGAGTATGGCGAAAAAGGCATATTCGTGGGAGTACCAGCGATACTCGGCGCATCGGGAGTGGAAAAGGTGATCGAGATAGAACTGCTCCCCGAAGAGCAGGAAGCTTTCGACAAATCCGTGGAAGCAGTCAAGGGTCTCGTAAAAGAGGTTGACGCCCTTCTCTAGGCTCTCGGTAGGAATGATGTGACGATCTGGAAAAATTGGCATCGATATTGCAAATTCTATGAGTCAACAACGACTCCTTAACCATACCCTCAGCCCTCCTTGCATTAGGCGGGCTATTTTTTTGTCCGCACTGTCGGCGAGATTTCCTGCTTTTCAGGAAAAGTAACGAGGCCGCGCATACTTTTTTGCTGAGGATTGTTTTCTGAGCCGGTCGCGCGATATTTTCACGGTTTCCAAAATTTCGCGCGAAATTTTT
>JBGSLQ010000053.1:0-70761 GCA_041740635.1 Desulfomonilaceae bacterium
GGATACATCAAGGGAAAAAGTGCGATCTCAATTGCAAGGAACTTCACGTCGAGAAAAAGGAATTTCACGGGAGAGAGCTTTTGGGCAAGAGGGTACTATGTCTCGACTGTGGGATTGGACGAAGAGTCCGTCAAAAAGTATTTCGTGAACAGGAGGCGGAAGATGCCCGGCTGGAGCAACTCAACATGCTCCATGCGAAGACGCCCCCTTCAGGGGGCTCATGAACATGCCCCTTTGAGGGGCTAACAGGAATATGCCCCCGGCTTTGCCGGGGGTCATTTAACTTCCCTGAAATTCCCAGCGTTCGAGATGGGATAGGTCCGGGAAAATATAATCCGCATACATGGATGTTGTCCCTATGAGAATATCGTTTGCTATGAAGAGAGGAACTTTTTCCGTGTTGCACAAAATCTTAATGTTTGTATCTCCGGCAGGCAACGAATAGGTGGGCGCACCCATATAGAGAAAAAGCGCTTTCACCTGGTAAGGATACGCATCTCCGATGGATGGAATAATCTCTTCGTAGATGTCACTGCTCAGGGGGTACCAGTTTCGTTTAGCAGGATATCCGGCGAAAATAGTCGTCTTTTCGTAATCGAGTCCATGACGGATGGAGCTGATTCCAAAGGCAGAAGTTTTTCCTGGTTGAGCAGAAAGCTCATAAAGTTTTCCTTTGCCCATGTAGTCGTAAGTACTTGCCGCGATCATGCCACCCTTGGCATCAAAATTTCCCAAGAGCATATTAATGGTCATCCACGAGAGCACGTTATAAAAGCCGTTCGTGTGCTGTGCAGGACCCCGGTGAATGTCCACCGCAGCCTTCTTGCCATAGCTCGTGAGCTCACGAGCCACAGCAATCATATCAGCTTCGTTGACTCCAGCGAATTCGGCCCATTCTTTCGTCGTGCGCTGCTGAGAAGATTCGAGAAGCACTTGCAGACCGCTCTTAACCACTGTTCCGTCCGGCAATGTTGTATTCACGAAAAGATCGCCATTTACAGGAGTCTTGGTATCATTGGGATCAACTGCTATCGGTTGACCCTGAACCATAGTGAGAAGAAACTTTTCCTGATAGTCTTTTCCGTCTTTTGTTTTTCTGGCCTCCGGCTGAGCAATGCCAACATCAGCTGCCCGCACGAGCTTGCCGGGTTTTCCGTCTTTGATCTCTACCAACCAACTCGCATTGGACCAGCTATTTTCCCCTGCGGCAACTGCCGCTGCCTTGTTTGCGCAGGAAAGGAATTTGGCATCGAAGCGTTTGTTTTCGAGTATCCATCGTATCATCCCGGCTGCCAAAGCGGCATCAGTCCCGGGTTTGATGGGTAACCATTTCCACGCTTTGGAGGCAAGCTTACTGAATCGAGGATCTGCAACTGCAATCCTGGTGTAGCCGCTAACGAGGTTGCTCGTGAGTCTGACTGCTCTGTTGGGCGGCCCGTAATTTCCCTCAAACAGGTTGGCACCCACAAAGAAAACAAAACGGCTATTTTCGAGATCAGCCTGCCAATAGAATTTCTTGCCGTCCCCAAACTTTCCGTCAACATATTGTTCGCTTATAGCCTTGCAGGTGAAATAGAGCGACCCCTGACATACGGTTGTATGGCCGTGAGCGTTGGTGGTTCCCAATCCTCCAGCGAATCGCTTGTACAGGTCTCCTCTGCCTCCCTTGAGTCTGCCCCATGCGAGGACAATCTGATTGTTACGTGGGCCCAGATCCGGATGATTCGGGTCGATGAGTTTGTCCAGATCTGCTGCGTACTTGGATTTGAATTCTTCGATGAGAGCTTTCTTCTTCTCTTTGTCTTTTTCATCCAGGATCTTTTTGACGTCTCCTGCCATTTCTTTTGAAACTTTCGGATCTGTCAGTGCACGGAGTTTTTTTAGGCCCTCAACTTCACGATTCTCTTCTCCCGGGACTTTTGCGAAAAGCTTACCTCCGTCACAAATCTCCTGAACGGCCTGTTCAAAAGGAATGGAGATCCACTTGTTTTCACCCCGTTTTCCTGCTCTCTTGAGCACTTTTCGCAGACGATAGGGATCGTAGGCAGTTTGCAGTCCGGCCTGACCTTTAGGACAGATCGATCCATCCACCGGTGCAGCATCCTGGGGATGTGTCGCATACGGTAAGTGGGGCAGGAGAGTCCAGGGATTATACGGATTGCCGTCGATCTTGGTTATGACTCCATTCTGCTGCTTACAAGTTATTCCGCAACCCGTATTGCACTGCAAACATGCCGAATAGATCATGTTGGTTGGTTTCACCAACTCGTAAGCAGCATCCGGTCGCTTACTGTTCAGTACGGCACTGCTCCCTTGATCATTTTGCCCTGCCATTACCTTGGGAGCCGAAATCAGAAGACCTGTTCCCAGGAGTGCTCCACCTGCCAGAAAGCTTCTTCTACTTTTTATCTCGTTGTCTTTCGTGTTATTCATATTCCACCTCACGCTGCTGTTCCGGACTGTAAGCCACCGTCTTGCTCGATTGAACTGCCATATCCATGCTCCGGGCTGGAAGCGAATGTTTTGCCCAATCGAATTCCCACATAAAAGATTGCCATCCCGACGGCCAGCATGAAAAAGCCTACCAAGTACTCCATTGAAGTAGGATGATAACTGTAAGTGAGCCTAACATCCTGGAATGCCTGTTGAAGTCCGGGGATATGGCCCGCGATCTGACCAGGGACTAGGATACACATTCTGGCCGCAGCAAATCCCAGCCCTGTGAGAAGCGCAGCAATCGCCCACAAGCCCTTGTGATTTGAAGCAAAAAGTGCCAATGGAATAAGTGCTCCAAGCAGTAAATGGAGAATCCAGAAGACTTGCCAGTAACCGCCGAACAGCAAGAAATCTATGCTGGGCGAATGCTGTCCCGGATTCCAAAGCACGATCGAGAACTCCGCGAATTCAAAAGCCAGGTAGACGATTATTGCCGCGACGGCAATAGTGCGCAACCAACGAATAGCATTGCTATAACCTTCCCGATTCCCTGATTCTCCAAGCAGTATTCTTACAAAGAGCAACCCGGCTGCTCCGAGAGCAATTGCGGAGGCGAGAAACAATACCGACAGAAGAGGACTGTGCCAGAATTCGTTTGTCCTGACTGCTTCAAAGAAGACCCCACTTTGACTGGGGAACAATATGGACAAAAATGCTCCGAAGACGAGCAGGGGCTTTAGCCATGTGGAATTATCTTTGAATGTGAGCAGCCAGCTGACTGCAGCAACAACTATGAAGATGTTGTACATCCACGCATTGAAAGCCATCATGCTGGTGAAAACTGGTGAGGTAAGTACTTTGATCAAGCGCTCCATATGCCCGAGATCGAGAGCGACTCCAATAAATGCCGGGATCAATGCCGCAAGGCTCAATACAATGGCAGTACGCAATTCGGAAGGTCTGCTAAAACCCGGGATTCCGAAAATGTACCCCACTGCGCCGATTATGAATGAGCCTCCCGATATACCTACCCCAAGGAAATAGAGACCGATCCACAAACCCCAGGGAACATACGATCCGTAGCCTGCGGCGAGATGGCCTGAGCTGAAACGCTGGAAGACGCCAATTGTTCCGCCTACCATTAATATCAGCCAGATTACCCATAAAACTGCTTTCCACGGAGAGGCGGAAGCACCGTATCCCGAGTCTCGGGTGGATAGTGTGGTTTTAGCCATGGCGCTTTACTCTCCTTTCATACGAGGTAATAGCATTGTGGTTTGTTGCCGAGATGGGCAAGCAGCGTTTGGGAATTATTCTTAACGATCAGTGAAGACACCAGGCTGTCGGCATCGTTCGAATCACCGAAATAGGTTGCTCTACCGATACATGTGGTCACACACATCGGTAATTGGCCGACCTCAAGCCGATGAAGACAGAAGTGGCATTTACGTGCGTTGCCGACAGGGGAACTATGATCTTTGCGGCTCCAACTTTTGCCATATTCGTTGCTTGGCTCGTGCTCCCATTGAGCGGCTGCGATTCCTTCCATGGGACGATCTTTTCCTGAAGGTGCTCCAGCAGCCTCCCCGGTATAGTGTCTTCCAAAATCCGAAGTTCTCGCTCCGTACGGACAAGCATTAAGGCAATATCTGCATCCAATGCATTTGTCGTAATCTATTGCGACCACCCCATCGGGACGTTTCCAGGTGGCCTTGACGGGACAGACCGGCACACATGATGGATTGTCACACTGCATGCAGGGACGAGGGAGAAAACGCATTTGCACGTTCGGATAATCCCCGGTTTCAGTGATGACCACCGGCCGGTACACAACGCCGGGCGGCAATTTATTCTCAGCAACACATCCGATGGTGCATGCATGACAACCAACGCATTTGCGGGTATCGATAACCATAGCCCAATGACGCTTTTCAACCGGCTTGGCCATCGCTTTCACCAATTCTCTCTGCATTCGAACGTGCTCATCTTCATGCTCCTGTGGTTTCAGGTTCTTGAGTACGTTCAGGTTGCGAACAGTTTTTTCTCCGGTCGGATCCTGTGGAGCGGACGGCATTCTATCTTTCACGATAACAACACCCGCAACAGCGGTCCCCGCTCCGACCAACCCGCCTGCAAGGAGAAATTCCCTGCGTTCCATCTTCCCTTTGGGTTCGCTCATCGGCACATCTCCTCAGCGATTGTATGAATACATCTACGAGCAATGATTTCTTGAAATCGGACAGAATTGAGCATGCGATCAGATCCAATTTGCTTCGTGAGGGGCAAGGTCACGAAAGATGCTTTGTATGAGATACATGACTTCTTCCACGTCAACAGGTTTGGAAACACAGGCGTAAAGGTATAACTGCATAGATTCTTTCAGTTCTGGATGAAAAGACCGATTGGAAATCCCGATCATTTGAACGAAAGGGTGCTTCGTCCTGAGATCCTTGAGCACACGGTTGGAAATCGTTGGGTTGTCTAAATTCAGCAGGATCACCCCACGGTGGTTTTTGTGACAGATGATGTCCAAATCCGACAAGGAGTGGCACCGAAGGACGTTCACGCCCATTGTCACGAAAGCTTGCGTTAGCTCCTGCGCATCTCCTTTGCTGAACTGGAACAAAACGACTGGCGGACTCACGATGAAGCTCCCTTTCGGAGACAGTTCCTTTGCGAAAGGAATGCCAATGGCACCCTCGTGGTGGCGGGATCGAAGCCGCAATCTCCATATAGCTGTAATTATGTAGAAAACCAGGCTACGCACTGAGAAGTGAAAATTGGAGCCGGACGGTAGGAACGATGCAGCACGTGTTCCGAATCGGAACACAATTGATATGATCTAAAAATATATTACGATTTTAGAGTATTATCGTGTTCCGAAGTGAGACACAATGCCAGACCGAACACTGGTACAGGCATCGCTACTGCAAGGTGGGCTTGGAGATGCGGTACTTGCGAAGCTTGGAGTACAAGGTAGTCCGTCCGATACCAAGAGTGCGGGCCGCTTTCTTTTTGTCCCAGTTGCTCTCGACTAGTGCCCGTTCGATCATTGCGCGTTCGCTTTCCCTCATAAGAGGCATATCTTTTGAAGAAGTCGGCTTTTGGCGATTACGTAATATTGTGGGCAAATCCGAGACTTCTACTCGCTTTCCTTTGGCAAGAACAACTGCATGCTCGATTGAGTTCTCCAGTTCACGGACGTTTCCGGGCCATTCATAGTTCAGAATCATCCGCATGGCTTCCGGACTAAAGTCTTGAATAGTTTTTTCCTGTTCTGCAGCAAATCTCCTCAGAAAGCCCTTTGCAAGAAGCGGAATATCATTAGGACGTTGAGAAAGAGGAGGCAACACAATGGGAATGACATTCAACCGATAATAGAGATCCTCTCGAAAATTTCCTGTTCGAACTTCCTGGATGAGATCTTTATTTGTGGCGGCAATAACTCTCGCGTCAACTTTGACAGTACGCTCACCACCAAGGCGCTCGAAACTCTGGGTTTGAAGAACCCTTAACAATTTTATCTGACTTGAAGGAGGGATTTCGCCAATTTCATCAAGGAAGACAGTGCCTTTGTCTGCCTGTTCGAAACGCCCGGCTCTCTGCCGAATGGCGCCGGTAAAGGCGCCTTTCTCATGCCCGAACAACTCGCTTTCCAGAAGAGTCTCAGGATATGCGGAGCAGTTGATGACAACAAAGCTGTTGTGCCTTCTTTCGCTTTGCTGGTGTATCGCCCGAGCCACCAATTCCTTTCCTGTGCCGCTTTCGCCTTGAATGAGAACTGTGGCATCTGTTGGAGCTATATCTTGAATCAGCCGGTAAATCACTTGCATTTTCGGATCTTTTCCGACAATGCCGCAGTATTGCGCAGTGGTTTCGATACGTGCACGGAATTCGCTTTCCGACAGCGACTGCACAACCGCCCGATTTAAAACTCCGGCGGATTGGGAGAGAACTAAAGCTGCCAGATCTATGTCCTTAAAATCGCACGTACAATCCCCTGGGCATGCAATTACAAGACATCCAATTATGGGCGTATCTCCAATGAGAGGTACAAGAGCGTGCTGACTGGCAGGTTTAAACGATTCCGGCAGAACGGGTGAACTAAAGAGAGACTGAGCAAATACAGTGCTGCCATTTGAATCCTGGATAGCGTCTGTAGCACTCTGTATTATTCTGGAATCATTAATTGATTTGAATTCATTCTCGGAAATCACGAAGAGGACTGATTTGTCTTCATCCATCACCAACAGAACCATCTGCTTGCATGCAAGTATCGTTTGGAATCTCTTGATGAGAGCTGGACCGATTTCGGCGAGTGTTGGCAGGGCACCAATTTCTCGTACAATTTCGCAGAAAGTTCGAGTCTGATTGTGACTCCGTTCCAGTTCTTTTGCTTTCTGCTCGAGACGCAGCATGTAATCCTTCAGTCTCGTGACCATTTGATTGAAAGAAGAAGCCAACCTGCCAACTTCATCATCGCCTTTTATGGCAACTGCAATATCAAGATCCCCTTCATCCAGTCTTTGCGTAGCCTGGGAGAGTTCCGAAAGAGGCAGAGTAATCCTTCGTACGAAAACCAGACTGCCTATTACCGCAAGTAGTAGGATCCCGAGAGTGACCAAGCTGATTTGAACCCAGAGTTTCTTTACCTGTTCTTCAAAAGGTTTTTCGGAAAAACCCAGACGAAGCACGCCGGCGCCACCCGAAAAGATCGGCCAGGCAATATCCAGATAGTGTTCGCCTTCCGAGGAGGCTATTCGCTGCAGATGTCCTGAGTCCTCAGAAACCAACCTGTTTGCATCGATAAGCTGAGCTGGAATACCTTTCGTGAACGTGTGCGCCAGGACTCGACCGTCTCGATATACGAAAAGGTACGCCAGTGATGGGTTGCTTCGCATCTGATGGTCTAACATTTTTTGCAGAGCCACCAGGTCATTGATCAGGATCTTGTCCGTTGCTTCAAGTGCGATGGCATGGGCGAGGTTTTCTGCTTGAGCAGTTATGGCTGTGCGAAGATTCTCACTGTAGCGCTGGGTCACCAGCACAGAAATGATCAGACCGCTTCCTACGACCAGGGCGAAAACAGCTACGAGCAATTTTCCTCTAAGGCTCTTTATGCTCATACGTGCCTCCGTCACGAATGGCAGATTTTCGAGATATATTCCTGATACTGTCGTACCATTCATCGCGAGGATCAATGAACCGGTCAATCATGAGCTGATCGAGGATCTTTCTACCTTTGGCATCCTGATGCATCGAGAAGAGCAGTTGGCGGATCGCTGTCTTGGCCTCACTTGACAATGCCTTTGATGCTACCAGAGGGGGGATGCCGTATGGCTCGGATTTCCGTATGACCCTGGTGGAGTCTGTTATCGCCGGGTTCCGCTGTGCATAAAAATCCCAAATCAAACCATCTACCGACGCTCCGTCCACCATGCCTTTCGATACGGCCATAATGGAATTGTCGTGACTATATGTATAGATCGTTTGCTTAAAGAAATTCTCCGGACGTTCTCCCATTTGCTCAAGCCAATCAATCGGGACCAATTTGCCTGTGTTGGAATCCGGGTCAGTAAAGGCAAAGGTTTTCCCCCGCAGATCCTCCAGATTCTTGAAATGGCTATTGTCATTGACTATCAGGTAAGCTTGGTAAAAATGGCTCCCTTTAATCTCTGGGGTTGCTAACAGCTCGAACCCATGCTTGTCCTTTTCCTTCGCATAAGGGCCGGAGCAGACGAAAGCGAAGTCGATCTCACCCTTCCCAAGAAGTTCGTTGATCTCGCCGTACGTCTTTCGCTGGACGAGTTCGACTTCTTGATTCAGCTTCTCTCCAAGATATTCAAGCAGTTCTTTGTAATGAACTAACGTCTCTTTCGGCGACACCATCGCAGCTATTGCCACTGTCAGACTTTTGTCGTCAGGTGAATGCGGTTCTGGCCGAGACACTTGAATGGTTTTTCCAAAATCAACTTGGCGGTAATCATCATCGCTCTTGCAGCCGCAGATGGTCAAAATCATCAGAACAACAATTGCGCATCGCATCTGATATCTACACAACCGAACGGAGGCATCTGATTTCTTGCGGCGAAAAACCATCTCTTTAGCCTGCTGACTTAATTACCTAATCTGCCATGATACTAGGTAATAAGTGCCGAATCTATAGACAAACACGATAGTTCATGATGAGTGTCAAGTACCTGTCCAGCAAAGAAAGCTGTTTCTGAGTTTCCATAATCTGACTTCTTCCCAAGTTCCAGCACCATTGTCCGATTCCGAGCCAGAACTATCAATCACCCTTCTGGAGATTTCGTTTATGTACTTGGTGCATACAGAGCTCGTGGGGGTGCTCTTTAAGAACCTCACGGAGTCGTTCCTCGTCCCGTAGTATGGTTGAGCTGTTTGAGACCGACCCGAAAACGAAAGAAACAGCATCTCTAACGAGTCGCGAAGTTTCTGCTTCATTAGGGAGTCTATAATATACCCAACGTCCTCTCTTGGTCGTTTCGACAAGCCTTGCCTGCTTCAGAACTGACATATGCTTTGAAACGGTAGACGGAGCCAGGTTGAGCAATTCGATGATCTGGCAGACACATAGTTCGCCGTCTCGAAGCGACAAGAGTGCGCGGACTCTGTTCTCGTCCGCAAGGGCTCTCACAATGTCCATGAACTCTCGCATAAGGTTTTCCCATTTCGTCACATATCGAAACATAGCCAAAATATCATGCTGCTAGCCCTTGTCAAGGACGATTTGGATCACTCGGCCCTAGACAGACTCAAAACTGTCCGTCTTACTATTCATCAGGGACGCTGAGGGTCAACCGCAACACGGATGTCATACGAAAGTCATGCAGACTATAGCATTTGCCACAAATTCTGACGCTTATCCCATGATCGAATCCAAGACATTAGTGGGGACTGCCGTCCCTGCCGGTCCATTCTATTGATATCATGAGTTATATTTAAGAAGTGCCGGCACGGAGGCCGGCACCCACCAAAATTCCTACTCATTAATCGGACATTAATTTTGGCAATTGCTATAATATCGCACGATCTCAGAGGATGAGAGTCTTCTCACGACTACCTGAGAAGACTCTGCATCCCAGGGGCGGATTCCGCCGGATTGCATCCTAACGATGCACGCTCCATGAGCGCAGTTTTATCCTGCGAATGTCAGACGTAACCGGCCTGTAGCGTAAAAAGCGGGCTTGAATTGATTCAGCC
Organism: Desulfomonilaceae bacterium; assembly: GCA_041740635.1. Lineage (GTDB taxonomy): Bacteria > Desulfobacterota > Desulfomonilia > Desulfomonilales > Desulfomonilaceae > Desulfomonile. The sequence goes on from JBGSLQ010000053.1 coordinate 9,661, forward strand.
CCGTAAAATTCGTATCCAGGCCATCGCGAAAAATGGTCCAGGCCCTCGTTGTCACCTTTGGTCCAGAGGTTCCAGTTCTGACCATCAGAGGAAAAATCCACGGCCCACTCTTCGGGAACCGAATCGTCATCCCAGACAATCCTCAAGCGGCTCAGCGTGAATTCTTGGCCAAGATCGAGCACCAATTCCAGTTTTTCCCCGGGTGGCACATCCTTCGAAGAATAGAGGGACTGCCCCGGATAATCGATTAATACACTCTCCGGCCCATTTTTCGGGTCATCGATCGGCGGAGCATAAACGACTTTTGCTGTTAGAGCCATATTCCAGAAAAAGCTGTTTTTGTCATCGACCTTGTCTCCTCCAGTCAGCGTCTTCTGAAAGAAATTCTCTTTGATGAGATTGGCAAGCTCTTTCGCTATGAGATAATTGGCGCCGGCAGTCAGATGGCACCAATCCGTAAATACCCATTCGGAAGAGTCATCAAAATAGTCTGAGAAATCAGCGAGAAAATACTGTTTTCGCTGAGCGCTCTCGACTATTCGGTCAATAATGAACTTGTATAGCTCGTCGGCTGGCGCTCCATAATACTGTTTATGTTCTTCAAGGGGTTCAACCTTTTGCTCCCATTCATGTCGGGGCTTCTTGCTTAAGTAAAGGAGCGGCTGCAAACCGAAGATATGTGGTACACCGTCATTGTCCAGAACACTGTGATAATCTTCTATTACCCGCACCACGGTATTAACATTTTCAGTTAACATGCGGCTTCTTTCCTCCGGGGAGAACTCCTGCTCAGACCCCTTTGTGTCCTGCCCCGGTACAGGACCTCTATGAGCTTTCATCGCGGGTTCCATTGTGAGAAATGGATCTGCTCCCTGCCAGAAGAATGTCATGAGAAATGTGTTGTTCTTGAGCCATAGGGTTAAATAAGAAGCGAGCCCAGGCCCGTTATATGCGAATATTTGTCTTAGAATACTGTTGAATTGGCCTTCCTGAAAATAATTCCATTCTTTTGCAGGCGTGCTCACGGGTAGAAGCTCATTCGCTCCATCCAACGATACTACAAGATCGGGCTTATATTGGCGAAGTTTAGTCACATATCTGAGCAGGAGATGCTGATACGAGTATCCCCAAATGGCGGTATTGTAGACTCGGATCGTTTTTCCAGGAACCGGTGCAGTGGCATTAAGGATTTTCTCAAGCATATGTGAAATGGTCTCTCTGTGCTCAAGGTAATAGAAATGCGTCATCGGACCAGCGCCGCCCGTGGCCCCCAAGCCAAAAGCAGTGGAACCGCCCGTAAGGAAAATCCGGAATTCATCTTCTGGTTTTTTTAGAGATATGGGGCGAGGGTCTCGAAAGCCGGCATTATTCGCATATTCATATCTATTCCCCTTGACTTGCGTGTCCTGAAAGACAACCCCAGGAGTTAGATCATAATCGTAATGAGAAACCGGCCTCGTGAAGTCTCGTCTCGCCATGGTAAAGTCGTCGGGATACATGTTGGAAAGATGAGTCCTTTTGAGAGCTAATTCCGCGAGCTTGTCCAATCCGGCGAGAAGGAGTACCACAGCAATCACAATGAAGACCACATAAGCCGCCTTCCTTAGCGAATACCATAGGGCCCGCCCAATTCTCCCGCCCGGCCTGGAGACAAGAGAAGCAGAGCCCACGGGTTTTTCTCTTAACAAGGAATTGCGATCATTCACGGCGCTGGATTCCTGTCTGAGCCCGACTGATTCGGGATCCTTTCTCGTCATTTATTCTCCTTTGGTGTCATCAGGTTTGAGGCAAGCGATTGAGGGACAGCTATAGCTGGTTCCTTCCCAGGTCCGGCAAGTTGACAGCTTCCGCCAGCGAGCTTCTTGTCCTGGGAGCTCCTTTTGGCAATCTCTTCTTTGAGCGCATTCACAATGCCGCCAGCAATGAGGAGACTTGCATCGTCACCATGCTGGACAAAATTTTTGAAACATTGAGTGTAATGGTGATCGGCGCCCGCCAATCGTTCAAGGCATTCCAGGCATTTTTCCCTACAAGGAAATGTAGATTGCCTTTTCATCCCGGAACCCAGAATCTGCCATAGACATTCAATCAAATCGTCAAGGGAGTCTGAGGCTTCCATTCTGCAATCCTGATTCGTTTTTTGACCATTTGACTGAAACCGAAAACATTCATTTCAGAAACCTCCTTGAGTGGAGGTCTGACGAGTCGCAACTCAAGATATATCTAAATTCGATCTATCGTCAGCGGAGAGACATGGTGATTGGGACTTGGGCGGCAACGCTTCCTGCCTTCATCGTGAAGCTGCGCCTTTGCGAGGCCCCGCACCGGTCTCAACAATTTCGCAAGTGAAAAAACGTGCCTGGAAGTACAAGGCTACATTGACCAAGAGGATCAAAACCGGCACTTCCACGAGTGGACCTATGACGGCTGCAAAGGCGGCACCCGAATTGATGCCAAAGACTGATACAGCCACTGCGATAGCCAGTTCAAAGTTGTTACTGGCGGCAGTAAAAGACAGCGTTGTGGATTTGCAGTAATCACCGCTGATCTTTGCCGACATCCAGAAGCTCACAAAGAACATCACAACAAAATATATAAGGAGTGGAATGGCGATGCGAACGACATCCACGGGGATTTGTACGATCAGGTTGCCCTTGAGGCTGAACATAACAATAATAGTGAACAGGAGCGCAAAAAGCGTGATTGGGCTGATCTTTGGAATGAACACCTTTTCGTACCAGTCCTTGCCTTTGCTCTTGATCAAGGTGAATCGCGTGATTATTCCCGCGAGGAAAGGAATACCGAGATAAATGAACACGCTCTGGGCGATCTGCCCCATGGTTACTTGTACTATGCTTCCGCTGAGGCCGAAGAGCGGCGGGAGCACGGTAATGAAAAACCACGCATACACACTGAAAAAGAGAACCTGAAAAATGCTGTTAAAGGCAACCAGACCTGCGCAATACTCCGTGTCACCCTTGGCCAACTCGTTCCAGACGATTACCATGGCGATGCACCGGGCCAATCCGATCATGATCAGTCCGACCATGTATTCGGGGTGATTCGGGAGGAATACGATCGCCAGGATGAACATGAGTATGGGACCGACAATCCAATTTTGCACCAGAGAGAGGGTCAATACTTTCCAATCGCGAAACACGTCGCCAAGTTCTTCGTACTTCACTTTGGCCAAAGGCGGATACATCATGAGGATCAAGCCTATGGCTATCGGTACATTGGTTGTCCCAACCTGGAAATAACCAATAACTGCTTCCACACGCGGCCAGAAGTATCCCGTCCCGACGCCGACGGCCATTGCAAGGAAGATCCACAAAGTCAGGTATCGATCGAGAAATGAGAGTCTTTTCATGAGGGCTTCTGTTTCAGACATGAACGCTGGACTCCTTTCTGTTTTCTTATTTCTCAAATTGCCGGATGGTTAGCCTGAACTTCGTTGTCCTCTCCCCACCTGGATTCACCTGTTTAAGCATATTTCGTTTACTTTTTTGCTTTGCGATGCACACAACACTGACAAGTCCCATTTCAGAATTTCTTGAAGCCGATCGTCATCTTGAAGAATGAGAGAATCCTTCATGAAGTCGCGCATTGGCATATCTCCGATAGTTCGCCAAGTAACGAATTGTACTTTATCCAGAGAAAATGGCTTTGTCAACCTCAAAGGTTGAGATGCGAAGCAGTCCGGTATCGATCCCAAATCGCTTGCTGCAATATATGTGTTGTGACTGCCGCCAAGTATCAGTAACCCGACCCGCCACGCAGGTCGGGCAACGGACTGGACAGGGGATTTCCCGTCATTGGGGCTGCGCTGGAAAGTGGTCCGGAGAATGCGCTCGGGCCGGGAGGCGACGCCGATTGAGGGACGCTCGAACAACATCCGCCGGTAGTCGGCGCTCCTCCACGAATGGCGCAAGAAGAGACTAGTATTGAAGAGAAAATGACGATGACCAGAATGAGAATGCGCGCTTTTTTCAAAAATGCCTCCATTTTATTGAATTATGGATTATTCCTTTAGCTCCGCCGCTAACTCTAGGGTAGCGAATTCAGCCTAGTGGGAGCCCCGACGGGGCGATCCAATAATAGCCGTGGGTGTCAGAGACCGTCTCAAAAGTCTCGAATACATCACAATCGTGCCACGATGTCGCTAGCCCTGTAGGGGCAGGTTTCGGCCAGAGACCTGAGTGAAGTCATTCTAATCCATTGAATATGGCATCAGCAGAGGTAAAGACACAATCCATTTGATTGTAGTCGTTCTGCAAAGTTCTGTCGGAATGGCACACTTTTTTGCGTTTTCATCCTTTCTCATCGATAAGCCAGTTGACGGCTTCGTGAATCGGAGTAGGCTACTTTGTTCGGTCAAGGCTCACATTTCTTACCACTTTATGAATTGGATAAATATTCCCCGGTCGAGGTTGGTACCTGAGACTTACTTCGATCACAGCGTCCTTCATACCTTCCGGCAGCGGAATTTCTATGGTCTCCTCTTTCGGAGCGAACGGCTGGATGCTGGTGTCACGTATCAAGCCGAGCTTCTTGTCAGGGCCCAAAGCGGTCTGGGTCGAGCGAGAATCGGTCGCTTGAGCCGAGTAGATTCTGGAAGTCTGGAATATCTTCTTGCCGTCTGGGCCATTTGCGGTCACATCCAGGACCACTTGAGTCTTTGACGGTCAACCGTCGGGAATGCGGTGGCCAGCTTTACTTGTGATCTTCGTTTTCACTACCACCATCGGAAAAACTTTATCTTCCACTGGTTGAAAGGTGTACGCCAGAGTCTGAACCTCCATGGGCAATGATTCTCGTAAACGGGCCGACAATTCATCCCTCTTGTTGAAATCAGGAGGCATGTAATGATCTGCATTCTTCATGTGGCACTCCTGGCATGTTTGCGTACCGCCCGATGGAATGTACGCATGGAGATAGCTCCCGTACAGTGTGCCACACTGCACTGGCGTCTCAAATTCCAGGTTTGGCCCCAATCCATGGCACTGACCGCACATCAAAGAGTCCTTGAGAAGAGGGCTTTTTTTGACCGGAAATCCCTGATGATCAGGAAGATCTTTGTTCCCGTAGACCACATTCTTTTCGGGTCGTCCATGAACAACGGCTTTTTCATTGTGGCAAACGAGACAACTAATGTTCAGCTTGCGGACAGTGGGTTTGTCATCTTTGAGAATTGCATCGGCAATCTCTGCTGCGACCCCATCCGTGGCATGCTTGATCTGCGGAAGGTGGCATTTGAAACAGGGAAAGTTTGCCTTGGTGGCTTTCTGTCCAGTCTTAATGGCCAAAGGTCCCCGTTTGAGGTAAGAAGCCATGAATATCCAATCATCCATACCCATCAATGGCCTTGCATGGTGGGACTTCTCCCACTGCTCGTAAATTTGTTCATGGCATTCCTTGCAACTCGACGAATCATACATTGCTATGAGTTCCGCCAGGGTAGAAGCCTGAGTAGGAGTCTCTCCGTACACAAAAGTGCCAGGAGTCAGCAGAAATAAGACGGCCAGGAGACTGACCGCCCAGCGGCCTTGTTTGTCTTTACGTTGAAGCAGCTTCATAAAATCCTTACCACTCTTTCGTTGTTACTTTACGCTTGCATCGGGCCCTTTCACATCCTGTGCAGATCCAATTGCTTTTTCAGCCTCTTGACTGGTATTGAAAGGACCTTTCACAATAGTTGCTCCTCCAGTTAGTCTTGGTTAATCCCAGGAACTGCCAGTAGGTCCAGTATGCTATCCGGCCATGAGGAACCACGTACGACACGATACCTGAAACGGTCAAAATGAGAAAACCGGCTGCAGTGAGGAGTGATGTGAGCCCTCTTACATTCAATTGGTTGCGTTTCATTTTGTTACTTCCAGGCCACCTTTCTGAGTTACTGTTCCGCGTTTCGGGTATTCAGAAGAATGAACATTGTACTGATCTCTCAATCTGTAATACCATCAGAATCTCTGGGACCCGCGTTCATCCTCTCATTTAAGATCGCGTCATTTGTCTCCAGCGCCCTGTCCTTGTTTCTTAAGACTATCCAGAACGGCTACAATAGAGCGTTTCGTCCTCTGCTCCTGTTCAACCTTGAGAGCTTCCTCAAGAATGGGAATGATTGCCGTTGGATCTTTTTGTCCAAAGGTTCTGAACGAGTTTAGCGCTGCCATTCTAATTTTTTCATCCCGATCCTTGAGCGCTGCTTCCAGGAGCCTGATCACCTCCCCAGAGGGCGGGCTGAAGACACCGAGGCAGGATAGAGCCGAGATACGAACTCTGGGAGTTCCTTCGTTGGCTAATGCAATTAAGCTGGGGATCGCATCGATTGCTTTGTTCCCCAACCCTTTGACGATTGCTATAGCAAGAAGCCGATTCTCTTCCTCAGAATCCTTCAGACTTTCAATAAACTGTTTCTTGAACGAGACAAGCCTCGCACGATATCGCAAAGCCCCTACCAAGGCTTCTTTGCGAATAGCGGGGTCGGGATCTTCAAGAGCTTTGACGCATACAGGTAAGGCATACTCGCCAGAGGCGTCCATTTCAAAAACTGCCTGTAGAACTGGAAGCCGGTTTTTCGGGTCCACTTTCCCGTATTTTTGTGCAACTTCCGGCAACACCTGTTTCGCATTGCCTTTCATTCGTCCTAGAATCTTCAAGGCGTTTCTGGCCAGAAGTTCTTCTTTACTGTTTAGAGCCTCCGCGAGACTGGGGACGACCTTCTCAGGAGATTCTCGGCCAATATTTGTCAGGGCCAAACCAGCGCTAAGGGCAGTCGGCTCGTTTTCGCTTCCCAGAGCCTTCATCAAAACCGGCAGACTCTTATCATCACTCTTGCCCATGATTGCCAATGCAACTAAGGCATTGGTCTTCAAGCCCTGATCAGAATCTTCATTTGCCTGCCGCAAAGCCTCTTCAACCGAAGCCAACCCTTTACCAAGCCGACTCAGCGAGAGAACCGCAACCCGACGAACTTCGATTCGATCGTCTTGAAGGCAATCAAGTAATGGGCGGATACTCTGTTTAGACGCATTGGTGAAATATCCCAAAGCCTCTGCAGACGATTCGCGGACTTTCCACTCCGGATCTTTAAGTGCTTCGATGAGAGGAGCGACCGCCCTCACTGGCCTGTCTCAACCTCCACCCAGTTCGTAAGCCGCTTTTGAACGTACGTCTGGAGACGGATCTTTGAGCTGCCTTATAAAGGTGTCTACTGTCTCGGCTGATGCAGAGGAAATATTGATAGCTGACGACAGTAACAGTGTAGCCAAAAGGCTTACAGCGACTTTGATCTTCGTGCCCCCAATCACTTGCAACCTCCTCTTGTGTCCGCGAGTCGTCATGTGATCAGCCGGGCGTCATATCGAACACCCTCCTGGACCGCAGCCGTACTCAGTCCAATCTGCCGCCATCTCGTTGCATTTCTCCTTCACAGCGGTCTTGGCCTTTTCGATTTCTCCTGGCTTCAGGTTCATATTCTTGTTCTTTTCAATCCCCAGTGCAGTGAGTTCCACGTACGTTCTCGGATTGATATCTGCATGTTCCAGCATCTTCTTGGCACACGCGACCGGGCAACCGTCGATCACCACCAAGGCCGGCACATCTTTTGCCGACTGAACAAATCCGCTCAGATGGGCTCCTATACCGGCAAGACAGAACATCTTGCCGAATCCTTCCTGAGTCAGTTCCACAGCAGCCTGGTTGGCCAATTGCCCGACATTTGATGCCCCGGAGCAAGCTAGTATCATGATGGGATTATTTGCATTACAGCATTCTTCAGTCATCAGTCTTTCCTTTCACAGGGTGTTTCAGTAAGAAGCATCGTTCTCTCTACACAACAACAAAATATTTATATTGCTAAACCCAATCCTTCCGTGACTGCTTGCCAAGGAAGCGGACGCTCTAACCTCATACGGAATGCAGGCTAGAGTTCCACTCCACTTGATCTCGAACTAGGCCTTCGTCACAAGGTCGGGTTTTGAGTCCGGTTTGAATTTACCGCCTCCGCATCCACATTTTGCGAAAGCAGTGGCGCTCATAGCGAGTGTAATAAGGGCTACCGCAATGAGCATTAATATTTTTCGCATCAGAATACCTCCAACTTAGATATATACCGCCAGCATTTGACGGCTGCTGTGAAGCCAAATTGCGAGACGGACAGGCATCGACCTGCTCTCCGTGATGCGAGTCCAAACCTGAATCATGGTCCTAAGCATCCTTGGGTCTCAAAGGATCCAACAGCGGAAATCCCGCAATGCTAAAATCTCCTTTGTCCTTAACCAATATGAAGAGTGAGGTCAGAAACAATGAAGAGTCTCGCACGAGATGATATATGCTCACTCTGCCGGTGGATGACGCAGCCGATGAAAAACAACCGCAATCGATGTCCAAGCCGATGGAATAGGCATAAATCACCGCCCCCAGGAATATTCCCAACAAACCAGTGGTCAACAGGGCTGATGGCCTTGTCTGAACGCCCAGAATCAAGAAGCCGCCAGCACCAAGCTCGATCCACGGGAGCGTCAACGCGAGAATATTGCTCCACGATAGCGGAACGATCATGTAGTTCCTGATGGACATGGCAAAGTCCGCTGGGTCAATGATCTTGTGAATGCTTGCGTAAACAAAGAGACTGCCTATCAACAACCTGGCTGCAAGCGTCAGATATTTCATGCAGACCTCATTTTCTTTTGGTGGCGCTTCTAGTCGCGCGCCAGGAATCTGAAAAGGATCACGCATATTGCAGCGGATTCCATATCAGAAGCGGCGAACGGTACCACGTGACTACAAAATGATCGATACATCTACAGAAGCGGTGCAAAGCAATCTCCGTGTCTGAGTCCGCAATTTCTTCTTCTCTCCAAAAGTCCTCGGGATCTTCAATCGCCGCATCCTCTTTACCTTTACCGTCAATAGGAAACTGCGCTTTGAGCCAAGCAGGAAAACCGGAACTCATAATCATAAGGTTCTTGTGACCCATTTGAGCCAGGAATTCGGAAACTCGCTCTGCCATATCGCACTCGGGCCCATAGCAATAAAGGATGAATCGACCCTCCGTCGGCATGAGGGCCTCGATAGAAGGGAAGCGCTGCTCTATGTCATCCGGTGGAAGACAGATCGCTCCCTTAACGTGTGATTTTGCATAGTCGTCGCATTTCCTGGAGTCTATGAATACAGTCTCAGGGTCGTTCAAGAATTTCACCGCTTCTCTTTCGTCGATGAGCTGCACCTTGACACCCCCAACGGTTATTTCCTTGGGTAGAGAGTAAACCCAGGGAATGGGCGTGTCGGACGCCAAGTTTGCGAACAATCCAATGGACGAGAAGGCGAGTGTTATCGCCAGAGCCCGACAAATCAATGAGAATAAACCTTTCATGACTCCAACCCACTTTCGGATTTGACGGAATAATCAAAGAGAACGATCTAGCTACCCCTTAATTGGCGTCTCCGCGACAACCATTTACGAATGATGCATAAAAGACATCAATCCTCTGCCGACTCAGTTTCCGTCGCAAACACTTGGGAAAAAAATATTTATCGTTTTTATTGAGCTCGGTTTGCCTCCATCAGCAACTCCTTGATCCTTTTCTCCGATGGAACACTTCCCGATGCCACCACTTTTTCGTTGAACACAAGCGCCGGCGTTCGAACCAAGCCATACTTGGCTATTTCCTTGATGTCCTTCACATATTCCAGGGATGTCGGCAGTGTCATCTCGTTCAGCACCTGCATTACGGTTTCCTCCGAGCGGTTGCATTGAGAACACCCGGGCCCCAGGACAACGATCCTTAATGATCCGCCAGAAGCTTCTTTGTAAGGTTGGCCGAGGTACTTCCTGAACTCCCTTACGAACGCTTTACCATAGTCCTTTTTGGCCGAATTCGGGATGTAGTTCTTTTTGGATAAGCGTCCAACCAGGATGTCCTGGATCTCTTCGTCGGTCTTGTCCGCATAGGATGGAGCTATCTCCTCAATCGTCTGTCTCAAGCCAATCAGACCAACCTCGTGGTCTCCAACGCGAATTCGACGGTGATCATCATCAGCCATTACAAAGCACCTTTGCGTCGGTCTAGAACGCGAATCCGATGCTGGGAAACATTGCCCCTACTGCAATGTAAATGCCTACACCGGCGAGAAGGGCTCCAGCGGCCTTCTTGAGCACAAGATTGGCCGAATGGATTTTTGCGGAACTAATGAGATGCTTTGCTGCGCCTGCAGATGTCCCGACTGCCAGGATCAATAAGCAGTGGCCGATACCGTAGAAAAGCATCATGACGCCGCCGAAAAGCGCTCCTTTGAGCGGGATGACGCTTACGATCAGCAGAAGAGCCGGACCTGTGCATGGAAGTGATACAAGGCCGAACATGAACCCGAACAGGGCGGCTCCAAGATAACCTGTGTATTTGGGCAGTTTATCCTGTGAAATTGGCAACTGTATGTGAAAAATATCCATAAAGTGAAGTCCCAGAAGAATGCAGATGACCGCCACCACATAGACCATATATTCGGATTGCAGGAACGGAGCAGCAGCTAACCCCACGCTGAAAAGGACTGCTAGCTCTACGCTGAATCCGAGGATAAACACGAGCGTGAACAAAAATGACTTCCATGCAGTCATTTCTTCATCCATGCCCCCGATAAAGCCGATCAGCAGCGGGACCATTACTATTACACAAGGGTTCAAAGCGGTGAGCGCTCCACCTGCAAATGAACCACCGGCAGCTAACCAAATACTACCTGAAGAAACCCACTGTTGAACGACTGCGAATAATGATTCCATATCTAGCCTCCTTGGTTCAATTCTTCACCTTTGCCAATTCTTTCATGCAAGGTGACATTTGCTTATATGTTGAGGATCCCTGATTCCGGCAGTCGGTCCGCAATCAGGGACCCGTTGAAAGCCTACTGTTCTATCTCGCTGCTCCACCTTGTGGGGCCATTGCCTGAGGTACCGGAGCCGGCGCCGCTCCCTGTTGTCCCGGAGCACCCACTCCCATTTTTTGAAATACCTGCGCTATATGATCGCGTTCAAGAGTTCCTTCATTTCTGAAAAATTCCTTACCGTCAGGCGCAAGGAAGACCTGAGTGGGCATCATGCGAATCCCGAAGTCTCTCACCATGTCCTTGTTAGCGTCCATGTCCACGGTGGTAATGATTGCTTTTCCGGAATATGCTTTTGCCATGTCGTCAAGGATGGGCTTCATATACTTACAAGGAATGCACCAGCCACGTCCGAATTCCAACAGTATGGGCATTCGTTTTGCGGCCAAGGCTTTCAGATCGATTTTTGCTTCCGCTGCGTGGCCAGTGGAAAGCATTGTCAGCGAAGCCATCATGATACCCAAGGTTGCGACGATGCAAAACTTCTTCACTATTCAATCCTCCTCGTATTTAGAGATGTTTTTCAGCCCATAGCGAGGCTAAAAAAAGGTAATGCTATGGGCCGATGATTATAGCCAAGACATGGTTAATGTCCTTACTCTTTGTAACCGGAGCACGGTATGCACACCACAGCCCCATCGTCCGCAACCCGGAGTTTGTTTGCAAAGGTCAGCTCACCGCAGCGCTCGCAGCGCTTAGCTGTGAAGACTGATTTGCCCTTCTCCACCGGCACTGAATGAACTTCGCCGATCTCCAGGAAGACATTCTCGTCCAATGACAGAATACGGTTAACCATCGGGTCCGTGATTTCCGGTTTGATGTCCTGGGGCGGAACACCGGCTTTTCTTTCTTGCACGAAAGGCGACTTCAGGGCATTTTCGAAGAAATCAGGTTTGAGTGAAACCCGGACTGCCTTCCCGGTCTGCTGGTCAATGAGAGTGAAAGCCATCTTGCTCCAGTGGCGTTTATCTATGTTCGACTTTCCATAGGTGCAACCAGTTGCTGTCATAATACCGTCCAGAAAGCATCCGGCTGCGTGGCCTTTTCCCGTCTCGGATATGACCAAAAGCTCCTTGTCTTTGGAACGTTCTACTCCAAGGGTCTTCATTGCAGCCAGTCCCGCTCTTATCCCTAGGGGCATCGCCGGACATTTATGTCCGTGAAATTTTAGTCCAGTATCAACAAATTCTTGCAGATTTTCCATGCGAAGATCTGTATTTGGCTTGCCTTGCTCAACCCCCTTCGCAGGGGATACAGCCACAGCGCAGAGCACCAGAATGGCCAAGGTGACAATAGAGGAACTCATCCACCCTGTATAACGAATCGAAGTTTTCTTGTTCATTGTGATCATACTTCCTTTGGTCTTATTATTTTCTAGAGCTTGCATGCAGCCACATTCAAGCGACGGTGTTTCTTATCACTGAAGAAACCATGCTAAGGCAACGGCTGCATCAATTCCGGGATTTGGGAAGCAGATGTCCAGTATGGAAGCTCGCCAGAGACACTCTGTCTTTTCCCGGATCCATTTAGCCCAAGGAGTATTTTGATCAAATCAGAAGAGCGCAGGTAAGCGCAAGTGGAGTGTAAGAATGGCAGGCCGAAAAACTGAATGAATCAAGGAATGGACTGTAACCTCCTGCCAGGGCAAGGTTATCCGCAACCTGCCCTGGGGAAGAATCACAGCACACGGATTTCGCTAGGCGTTCGAATTCGCTCGCCCGACCAGGATTTGGGGTAATCGCTGCTCGGGGAATGGCTGGACATTTCTTTTTCTTCTTGCAACTGCACGGTATTGTCCCGTTCTTCGCATCCAAGTTCATAGAATCGTCGGCAGAAACCGCAGTATTGCCGACACCGGATGCACTGGCCGCAATGGTGCCTGCGTTTGATCCGTAGACGCGAAGTGATGCAAGAAAGTCATCGGCGCAGAAGAGTCGCAATCCGCTAATGATATAGACGCTCATCACGATAATAGCGATGAGGCCCACTCTTCTTTTGTATGTGCTGATTTTCTTCACGTTCCAGCTCAGCTATCCGATGCGGTGTGTCACTTTTTGATCAAAAAACGAATCTGCAGAAGGTCTTCAACAACTTCCTGTTACTGCCCCGCACCTAGGGACATGCCTAACACCGTATCATTAATCAGTCAAGACCCATTTTGGTTGCCTCGGCTAGAAACCAGTCTGAGTGACTCAATGGAGCGAGAGGGGAGTTCCCGCTGTCGCTCCCCATGGCCTCTCAAGCAGAGAGCCATTTCAGTATTTCCGCATCTTTGGGGACCTTGCCGGCAACTTTTACCTCACCGTTTACGACGAGAGCCGGAGTCATGAATACGCCATACTGGCCAAACACTTTCAAGTCCTCAACCTTGACCACTTCTGCGTCAATGCCATTTTTTTTCACCAGCTCAGTTACCGCATCGTACAACTTTGTGCATTTGGCACATCCCACGCCCAGGATTTCTACTTTCATAGAATCACTCCTTTTTATTCTGATCGCCCTTGAAGGACGACTGTCTATTTATCGAGAAGCTCCTTGCTGATCAATAAAACATACACACGCGAGTGTCAATTCCCGCGACATTAATCAACGATAGCTCCAAAAATCATGCCCGCGACCGTGGATAACGTACAAACAAGGGCAATAAACACTACTGTCTTTTTGAAGCCCATGACACTGTTGATGACCAGCATACTTGGCAACGATAGCGCAGGTCCAGCCAACAACAACGCGAGAGCCGGGCCTTTGCCCATTCCGCTGCCGATGAGACCCTGCACGATCGGAACTTCGGTCAGTGTGGCGAAATACATGAACGCACCAGCCACAGAAGCAAGAGCATTCGCCCACAGAGAATTTCCGCCGAGTGCCCATGCTATCCAGGCATTGGGGATCAGTCCTTCGTTGTCAGGTCGGCCCAAGAGTAAGCCGGCTACGAGCACGCCGATGAGCAATAATGGCATGATCTGTTTGGCAAAGCCCCAGGATTCGTTAAACCAATCCTGAGTCTCACCCTCTGAAGTGGTTGTCATGACCGCAAGGGCTATTACCCCTGCCGAGAAAGGCACGAGCGGATCATGCGGAAAAAGCCCTGCCAGCACAGCCACGATTACTCCGGAAATCGCCATCTTCCAAAGGGGCAATCCGAACCACACGACCAGAGCAGCAGCAAAGCCTACACTAAGAATACCGGATATAATCCATTTCGAGGAATAAATAGTATACCAGAGACCTTCTTGAACATCCGGCTTACCCCAGTTCGCGAATACTAGAATTCCCACCATGAGGCCAAAGTAGACGGTCGTTTGCCAGAGCGGCCGAACATCGTGATTCATCCCCGCCATGGCCGCCAGAGTGGCTTCGGTTCGAGCTTCTTCCTCTTTGCGGAATATCAAGTGCATCAATAGACCAATGACCACGCTAAATGTAATGGCCCCTATGGCACGAGCAATACCAATTTCCAAGCCCAGGATTCGGGCGGAAAGAATGATTGCCAGCACGTTGATTGCCGGGCCGGAGTAGAGAAAGGCCGAAGCCGGACCCAATCCCGCTCCTCTGGTCCAGATGCCTGCGAATAGCGGCAGAATCGTGCACGAGCAGACCGCAAGCACGGTCCCGGAGACAGATGCCACGGGATAAGCAATCCATTTGGAAGCCGTGGGCCCAAGATATTTCATCACGCCTTCCTGGCTCACAAATACACCGATGGCTCCAGCGATAAAGAAGGCAGGCACAAGGCACAACAGTACGTGTTCCTGTGCGTACCACTTGACCAGATGAAACGATTCCATCACTGCATTGTCAAATCGCGCATTTCCCACCGGTATGTAATAGCAGGCGAGGAATACGCCGATGATCAGGGCGAGAGGTTTCCATTCATCCTGCCAATAGGTCAATAGCCTGCTTTCTCTCAGTGTTTCCATCAACGACCGAGAAGGAGCCGGAATCGCCTCAGCCTCTGTAACGGTCAATTTCTTTTCCGGGGCCATGATTACCTCTTCTAGGATATTCTGTAGCGGCTCCACCCTGGAGCGCAATGTTCAATTCTTCTACTGGGATAATGTCGGCGGGAAAAGCCCTGGGCAAAGGGCTGCCTAACGAAGTTTCATGATGAGTCAGATCTCGGGTTCATTTGAGCATCCAGCCTCCGGCGAACGGCGTTTTCGACACACCACATAAACCCTATGAGGTGGGGAATAGTTCCTTGATAAAACACCTTAGAACCCTCCTTGCGTTCAGCAATTAGACCCTGCTTGCGCAGAAGCGTCAGGTGTTTGGAAACGGTCGGTGCTTCAGCACCAACCTGAGCCGCAATTTGGCCGGCCTGCATTTCACCCACATGAAGAAGTTCCAAGATCCTAAGGCGAGTTGGCTGTCCTATTGCCTTGAATATTTCAGCTTTCATGCTTAATCGCTGCTGCTCTCTGGGTGTCATTTTATTATTTTACAAAAGCCTCAAGTATTTCTCAAAAAAGATTTCTGCTTTAGTCCAAATCTTGCTCTCTGTTGAAATCATGAGTGCCTCTAATATCAGGCCACCATGGCAGAGCGCTGTTCGTCCAATCTCTTGATCACGACATTCTCAACGCACCGTGCAAAATCGAGGGCGCACGGCATGGTAAGTCTGTACATGATTTTGAGTCCGTCCCTGCGGTCGGCGACAATGCCTGCTTTCTTGAGGACGGAAAGATGTTTGGAGACGTTGGAGATTTCGGTGCCAACTTCTTCGACGATTTCACAGACACACTTCTCGCCTCCCTGGAGGATCTCGATCACTCCGAGACGAAGAGGGTGCCCCATGGCCTTAAAAACCTCGGCTTTCAGTCTGAGCCGCTCATTCTCGTTGAGTGCCATGCTTGATACTCCATTTGAGATATTGGTCAAATACTATAATATGCCCGCCTCCTTGTCAAGTCCGTTCTGCAGGTCAGAATCTTTTCTTTGCATGACGTAAAAAATACGCTTATTGAGAATTGAGCAAGGCACATCCATTTCTCAGCCGAGCCGACATCCGATAGAAAGGAAATTGCAGCTGAAGAATTTGCAGTCAACGGAAATAAAGGAAGCAGTGACGAAGAACTATGGTGAAATTATCAGCCGCGGACAATCCGGATGCTGCAGTACAAAAGGTTGCTGTTCGGGGACACCATCGAATAGTGCATCGGCGCAGATTTGGATATTCAGAGAAGAGCTCAAGGGAGTTCCTTCGTGAGTGGGTTCCTGGCATGAATGTCTTCCGAAACCTCACTCTGTGGGAACAAGACATTCAATCGCAAGCCAAGCTGTGAACTGTGATGTGCCACTGTATACCGTGTCCAAGTTCTTCGGCCATTCCAATATCAAGCAGACGGAACGCTATTCTCACTTCCTTGCTCGATAGCGGGGTGGACGTGAATTCGAGAGACAAAACACGGCAAGGACGCATTGACCGAGGCTCTTAAACACAATCATACCGATTCGTTGAATCTGGTTAAGTTGCTCGTCGCCAGGGGTGCTGACGTTCATGCGCAAAACCCATGTGACAAGACGGCTCTGACCTACGCTGAATTTGGGAGCAGTGAAATAAGAAGGTTCAACGGAAACTACAAGGAAATTTGTGAATTGCTCCGAAAACAGTGAACAATACCGACTCGCCATCAAAGAAGAAAAGTTTGGGAACCTTTTTCTTCAAATGGATTATTATCCCCGTCGAACTTGGTCAGTATGGTGGTTGCATGGGCATCGATATTGAGCCACAATTGTCGCACGCGAGTATCGCCAACAGGTTTCGGGCTTCCCCAGCCGACCACGAGGCGGGCCATAGAACGGAAGTGATGATGGGGCTTGACAAGCCCTTTGTGCATCAATTTGATTGAGAGTCTGTTGAGTGTTCATATGGCGGAATTGAGCGCATATTTTCGCGTTGCCTACACTATTGTAATCTCCATGTTGCAAAAAGCTACATTGCTGTTTTCTTCAGTTTATAAAAGATTGGTAAGAATGTGGTGCTACTTTGTTGAGGATCCACATTGACGATAAGCTCACATTTCAATAACGCTTTCCTAATACTCTCTCACTACGTTGTTGTACATGCGTGCCCGAAATGATGGCTTGGAAAGGTAAAATGCAGGGGGCATGTGCGTCTAAGAACAAAGGGAGGATACAAATGAAGAAAATGGTGGGCAAGCAGTCTTATGCTGTCTTGACAGTAATCTCGTGTTTTGTTGTCATCTTGTTTGCAGGTTCGGCAATTGCCGACGTTCGATTGACCGGTTCCGGTGCCACATTTCCGTACCCTATCTATTCGACATGGTTCAAACAGTACAATCAGGCCCATAAGGATGTCCAGATCAATTACCAGGGCAAAGGGAGCGGGGCAGGAATCAAAGATTTCATCAATCACACCGTGGATTTTGCCGGTAGTGATGCTGCCATGACAGATGAGGAAATTGCCCAGGTGAAAGAGGGAGTCCAGTTGCTCCCCATGACCGCGGGAAGCATTGTAATAGCCTATAACCTTCCGGGCCTTTCGCAGCCTCTGAAACTGAGCCGTGAAGTGTACCCCAAGATTTTTATGTCGCAGATAAAGAAGTGGAACGATCCCTTGATAGCCAAGGATAATCCGGGGGTAAAGCTGCCCGACTTGGAAATAACCGTGGTTCGGAGGGCTGACTCCAGCGGCACCACATTTGTCTTCACGAAACATTTGAGCGCCATCAGCGAAGAATGGTCAAAGGGACCGGGATTCGGTACAACCGTGAAGTGGCCCGATAGCGACAAGATTGTGGCCGCTCCCAAGAACGACGGTGTTACCGCAACCATACGACAGACTCCGGGAGGAATCGGGTACATAGAATACGGCTATGCCATTCTGACCAAAGTCCCTACCGCTCTCCTCGAAAACAAAGCCGGCAAATACGTGGCTGCGACTCCCCAGAGTGGGGCCGCTTCTCTGTCGAAAGTGGAGCTTCCTGAAGACATGCGCGCCTGGTTGCCGGATCCGGACGGCGATGACTCTTATCCCATTGTCACCTACACCTGGATGATGTTTTACAAGAAGTATGAAGACCCCAAGAAGGCGGAAACTAGCCGCAATATCGTTGAATACTGTTTGATGGAAGGACAGAAGGTCTCCGAGAAGTTGGGCTACATTCCATTGCCGGACAACGTCGTTAAAGAGGTTATAAAAGCGTCGAAGAATATAAAGTGATCTACCCTTCCTGTTGACGAGTCAGGATCGATTCTCTCAGCTTCTCTGAGCTTGGCCCTGATTCATGTCCACGGAATGCGTCACTTGTATTACTAGACAGAACCATGGAGAGAAGAGCGGCCCTTTTATGGGCGGCTTTTCCCCTTTTACGAAATTCGATGGTGACAGCTCATGCCTGGAAGACATCTTGTACGAGTAATTGTTGACGAAGACTCTATTTCATCTCCCCCCACCAAGACTGAAATGTGGTCGGACACTGGTTTCCATTATTTAACGTGGGGATGTACCGCGGCCATTATCCTCCTGCTCTTTATCATTCTGTGGGAGATCGGGGGCAAAGCAATCCCCGCGATTCGAGAATACGGTCTGAGTTTTCTGGTAAATACCACGTGGGATGCCAACAAAGCCCATTTCGGCATTCTGCCTCACATTTGGGGAACACTGTACAGTTCGTTCCTGGCACTTGTGATAGGCGGATTTGCCGGTGTTGTCATCGCAATTTTTCTCACCCAGGATTTTATGCCTCCCAGCCTTCAAGTCGTATTCAAGAATATCATTGAATTGCTGGCTGCTATCCCCAGTGTTGTCTACGGATTGTGGGGCATTTTTGTTCTGATTCCTCTCATCAGGCCTGTAACAGACTTCCTGTACGCCAAGTTGAGTTGGATTCCTTTCTTTGGCACTTCTCTGGCCGGTCCGGGAATGCTGCCTGCGGCCCTGGTGCTTGCCATCATGATTTTACCCACTGTTGCGGCCATCTCTCAGGATTCCCTGTTGGCCATCCCTTACAAGGTGAAAGAGGCTGCGTATGGCATGGGGACGACTCGCTGGCAGGCAATCCTGAAAGTCATGCTGCCCACGGCATCTCACGGCATTTTCGGAGCACTGGTGCTCGGACTGGGTAGGGCATTGGGTGAGACCATGGCCTTGGCAATGCTGGTCGGGAATTCGAATCAGATCAGTCTATCTCTCTTCTCTCCTGCGAACACGCTTGCTGCACTCCTTGCGTTGAACTTTCCGGAAGCGGGAACCGTCGAGACGCAGGCTCTGATGTATGCAGCTATTGTCCTCCTGATTATCACCCTTGTAGTCAATGTTATCGGTCAGGCCATAATCACGCTGACCAGCCAACATCGGAGCTGAAACAATGAGCCCTGCGCAACCTGCACGACAAGAAACAGCGGAGATTCGATTGCCGAAATTAGAGCGCTCCTTCTTTGAGAGGAGTTCGATGATCAGCGGTCTCCTTAGCATTGGCACGTGGGTCCTCGCAATAGTAGCGTGCGTGCCGCTCTTTTCGGTGCTTATCATGCTGATTATTCGAGGGGGAGCCAGACTGAGCTGGGAAACCCTTAGCACCTTACCACCTACTGCCTTTGAGATGGGAGGCGGTTTCGGCAACGCGATTCTCGGTACGATAGTAATGGTCGGTATAGGCATGTTCATAAGCGTGCCGTTCGGGATAATGGCGGCGATTTTTCTCGCGGAATTCGGGCCTGACAGCCGCATCTCACAGGTGGCACGGTTTTGCGCCAAGACATTGACTGGTTTGCCGTCAATCCTTGCAGGCGTTTTTGCTTACGCTGCGGTTGTCCTCGTGACGGGAACCTATTCCGCACCGGCCGGCGGTATTGCTCTTTCATTGCTCATGATCCCGACCGTAATGCTGACTGCCGAAGAAGCCATGAAAATGGTCCCCCGGATTATGAAGGACGCTGCGCACGGTATGGGATGCACACCGAGCCAGGTGGTATGGAAAGTGGTCGTTCCGACTGCTATGCCGGGGATTATCACAGGAGTAATGCTTGCAGTCGCGAGGGCTGCCGGTGAAACTGCGCCGTTGCTGTTCACTGCTCTGTTCAGCAGTTACTGGCTGTTTGAGGGCGGGGCTGATCTGATGCAACCCACGGCATCTCTTGCAGTATTAATTTACAATTTTTCCGGCATGCCGTACGAGAATCAAATCGAACTCGCCTGGAGCGCTTCGCTAGTGCTCGTTACTCTCGTTCTCGTCCTCAACATCATCAGCCGTACAATCGGCCAACGTAAAGAACAAATGGTAACCATGTTGCTCGTTGTGAAAAGAGTCATACGGCGGCAGGGGAATAATAAAGGAGCTGTAAAATGAAAGCCAACGGGAAATCCCAACAGCATGGAGCGACTCTGTCGCCGGATGGTGACCAAAATCAAGTCGCAATTAAATGCAAAATTGACGAGTTGTTCTATGGCGATTTTCTTGCGGTTCGCGACAGCGAGATAGACATAGGATCTCGAAAGATCACCGGATTCATCGGCCCTTCCGGTTGCGGAAAGAGTACGGTGCTTCGATGCATCAACCGCATGAACGATCTCATAACTTCTTTTCGCTTCAAGGGCGAATTGCTCTTCCACGGTCAGGACATCTATGCGCCTCAGGTCGATCCTGTAGCAGTTCGCCGGTACATAGGCATGGTGTTCCAGCAGCCCAATCCGTTCGCTATGAGTATTTACGAAAACGTGGCATTTGGGCTCAGGCTGAATCGTTTCAAGGGTAACATGGATGAAAAGGTGGAACACGCCTTAACACGTGCCGGACTCTGGAACGAGGTAAAAGACAAACTGCGGAACGGAGGGCTTTCCCTTTCCGGTGGACAGCAGCAACGCCTTTGTATTGCACGTGCAATTGCGACAGAGCCTTCCGTTTTGCTCATGGATGAGCCTTGTTCGGCACTTGATCCGATTGCCACGCGCATTATCGAAGAGCTGATGCTGGAACTCAAAGAAAAATATACGATTGCAATTGTTACCCACAATATGCAACAGGCAATGCGCGTCGCAGACCAGACAGCCTTTTTCTCCGTGGACATTTCCAAGGGCGGAAGGACCGGCTTTCTCGTAGAAAATGGCGTAACCGAACAGGTCTTCAACGATCCTCAAGAAGAACTGACGAAAGAGTACGTGAGCGGTCAATTCAGTTAATTCTTAGGGAGCCCATCATGATTGCTCGGCCACAGTCCATTATTATGCTAATGACACTAATAGCGTTGTTCCTCGTTGCCTGTGGGCAGAAGGCTCCGGAAACTACGAAACCTCAGGCTGAAGTGCAGATTTCCGGAGCTGGTGCAACATTTCCGGCACCCCTTTACCGTAAATGGATCGAGGAATATCAAAAGAACAATCCTGATAAAACCATTTTTTATGAACCTGTCGGCAGCGGAGAAGGAACCAAAAGGTTTCTCAAGGAGCAGGTGGATTTCGGTGCAAGCGATGCGGCCATGTCCGACGAAGAAATGAGCAAAGTTAACAGGGGAGTCAAACTGATCCCTGCTACTGCGGGCATTATCGTACTCGCATATAATCTAAAAGGTCTCAACGGCGTACTCAGGCTTCCACGGGATGTGTATGTTGATA
Organism: Desulfomonilaceae bacterium; assembly: GCA_041740635.1. Taxonomy (GTDB): domain Bacteria; phylum Desulfobacterota; class Desulfomonilia; order Desulfomonilales; family Desulfomonilaceae; genus Desulfomonile. Next base: position 31,118 of record JBGSLQ010000053.1, read on the forward strand.
TTTTTGCAGGCACGATCAAGACGTGGAACGATCCTCGAATACAGCAAGCAAATCCAGGGCTGAACCTTCCTGCTGCGAGCATTATCCTCGTTACGCGAGTGGAGAGCAGTGGGACCACGTTTGCCTTTACCAACCACCTCAGTGCCGTGAGCAAAGAATGGCGAGATCGCGGTCCCGGCGTCAGCAAGCTCGTAAATTGGCCGGCAAATGCAATGGCCGCACGCGGCAACGAAGGGGTTGCAGGTCGCATCAAGATCAGCGATGGAGCCATAGGCTACGTTGAATACGGATTCGCACAGCGAGCCGGGCTGGCCCTGGCCTTGGTAGAAAACAAGTCCGGTAAGTTCGTCGAGCCCCTGCCATCAAACGGTCAGGCAGCCCTGATGAACTCGGCAGAGCGTATGCCTGCGAACCTGCGCATGTTTCTACCGGACCCTACGGGTGAGAATTCGTATCCCATAGTAACCTACACTTGGCTATTGCTCTATGGAACCTACTCTGACGCTGCAAAAGGAGCGCTGGTCAAGAATTTTGTGCACTGGGCTCTGGATGAGGGGCAGCACTACAGTGAAGCTCTCGGATTCTGCAGTCTGCCAACCCGCATAGTGGGGCTAACCGCTAAAGCGGTTGATGAGGTTCGTTGATAAGTAGCGCAAATAAGTAGCAAGACTTGGGGAACTTGCTTCAAAGGAGTTTCTCCCATATCGCTTCGATCAATTCCCCCCTTAGTTAAAGGAGGGGTAGGGAGCATAGGCGCTAACTTAGCGTGTTTTTGGTGGTTTGTTCCGGAGGAGTCCAGCGAGACGCGGGAACAATACGCCGGCGATTCATTGCCGGATAAGGAAGACCTAACGATTTTCGAGTCCCGGAGGGGCGGTTCATACACAAATTCCCGGCAATGAATTACCGGGCTATTTTCTTTAGTCCCTGGGGGACAAAGAATTGCAGAAGGGTTAGCGCTATGGGGTTAGGGAGGATGTATAAAGTCCGAGGGACCGCCATCGCAGGGGAAGATTTTCTCTACTCCGCGTAACTTAATGGTTGCAATGATTTTCCTTGTCTCCTGTTTCCGATTACTGCAAAATAGCATTACACCTGATCGATTTTGTGCACCACATAGGGAGGTGACCATGGCAGTCAAGAAGATTTTGATGCTTGTGGGAGATTTCGTCGAGGATTATGAAGTGATGGTTCCATTCCAGGCTTTGCTCATGGTCGGCCATACGGTCCATGCAGTCTGCCCGGATAAAAAAGCAGGTGACAAAGTCCGTACTGCAATCCACGATTTTGAAGGCGACCAGACCTACAGTGAAAAGCCCGGCCACAATTTTACTCTTAACGCCACATTCGCGGAAGTGAAAGCGGAAGAGTATGATGCTCTCGTCATCCCGGGAGGGCGAGCTCCGGAATACATCCGCCTGAACCCTGGAGTGATCGGGATAGTGAAACATTTCGATGCAGCGAACAAGCCAATAGCGGCTATCTGTCACGGAGCCCAGGTACTCGCTGCAGCCGGTGTTGTCGGAGGAAAGACATGTTCGGCATACCCTGCAGTGGGACCGGACGTCAATACTGCAGGGGGCACCTGGGTGGACGTGGGCTATGAGAAGGCATACGTACACGGCAATTTGGTCACAGCCGCGGCCTGGCCTGCTCATCCGGACTGGCTGGCGAAGTTTCTCCAAGTGCTGGGGACCAAGATCGAGCCGTAATACAATTTCGCGACTCAAGAAAGAAATCGGGGAGCCCCGCTGTAACGGTATTTCAAACCAGCTTGCAGCCGGCTCCCCGTAGATTCAGCACAAACAGTCGCCCGATTAACTGCCGGCGATTCCACGAGTGAGCTGACATCAGAGAGGAACCGAGTTCGAGTCTTTTCTGAAAAGGAAGTCATCAGAATTCAGCGTATTATGCTGAAATCCTTCCTAATACACCATCATTTCGATCTGCAAATGAGATCTATTTGGCGAAAACGATAGCTATATATTACGACCGCATAATCGTGTAGACTTGGATTTTGAGCTGGTGTAGTGTACTCGCAAATATCTGCGGAGGGGCGGCACATGCTGAACGTAAGAGCAGGTCTTATTCTTCTTGTTTCTGCTGTTTTGTTTCTGGGGACTGCACCGGCGGTCCACTCGCAGGACATGTTTTCTCAAATTGATCAGGTCAGAAAAGACGTGTCTCAGTTAAGAGATGAAGTCCGAGACCTGAGAAATCTGGTTTACGAATTGAGGAAAGTTGTGCTGGAATCCGTAGTGATTCCGGAAAACCAGCAGGCTGAAGCAAAAGCTCCGAAACAGGAAGCGGCTCCAAAGCAGAAGCCGGCCAAGGAATTCAGTGAGCAAGAATTAACCCGAGTCATTTGCAAGGAAGTGGGAGTTTTCTTCAACGAAGTGGACGAGGCATTTCGCTCAAGTCCCGATGCTGCTGAAACGAAAATGCGCGCGGCAATAAACAAACTGAACTCCAAATTGCAGCCATATTCGGGAACTCACAGAGTTTCGAAAATTCAAAATATTTACGAAGGATTGGCATGGGATGCCGCATCGGCAGTTCGGCTCCGCGGAAGTGTTGCAGGAAATCAGGATTTCCGTGCCGTCCTGCAGAAGCATAGACAACGGTACCTGGATACGTGTCCCAGAGAATAGTTGCGATTCTGTAATCAAAGAAGAAGATCGGAAAGGAACTTCTTGAAAGGAGTTCCTTTCTCTTACCCTGATATGCTTCAACTTCCTTGCAGATCTAGAATTTTTCCATTGCGTTTCGACGCTTAGATCCCGCAAAATTCTCCTGCGAAAGCTCCTTTTTCGAATAAATTCGAGCGACATTTATCACTAATAATTCTAAAATAAGGTTTGTTGTTCCGCTTTCTCAAGGACACCCAACGTTCAATCAAGGAGCGAAGTCCACTGAAAGCGAATCTCTGTAATCCAAGGTCCTCAAACAAGAATGAAAAGAGGATGGATTACGTCGTAATCGGTGGAATAATCGCTTCTTTCCTGTTGCTGTCGGTTCGCAGAGACTGAGCATGGGAAACAAACCTGAACAGAATTTTCACTGGACTGACCAGACCTACGAAGGAGGGGACCATGAAAGTAGCGGCTTTCAGCGGAAGTGCCCGCAAGGACGGCAATACGGCGATTCTGATAGGTCATGTTTTCAGGGAACTCGAAAAAGAGGGTATAGAAACTGAACTGTTTCAACTTGCAGGGAAGGAAATCCGAGGATGCATGGCATGTTACAAGTGCTGGGGAAAGAAGAACCGGCGCTGTACGAACGAAAAGGATCTCGTGAACGATTACATTGCCGTTATGCTGGAGGTGGAAGGCATCATTCTTGCCTCTCCTACCTACTTCACCGATGTGACGAGCGAAATGAAAGCTCTTATAGACCGGGTGGGCATGGTGTCCAGGGCCAACGAGAACATGTTCAAGCGAAAAGTCGGAGCAGCAGTAACGGTCCAGAGAAGGGGAGGGGCTATCCACGCCTTCGATACGATGAACCACTTCTTCTTATCCGGACAAATGATTATCCCGGGCTCCTCTTACTGGAATTTTGGGGTTGGCAGGGAGATTGGTGAAGTTGATAAGGATGAGGAAGGCATCCAGACAATGAGGCAATTGGGCCAGAACATGGCCTGGACCATGAAAAAGCTCTATGTCTGAGTATCCTGACCTCCACATGGAATAACCGATCCAAACCAGCCACAGAAGAAGTCGGCAGCGCAGCCGACAAATGAGATTTCTCGAGAGCTGAGGAACTATTCAAAAACTCCGGGATCTGAAATCGTAGTGGAACGGGTCCTATCGCTTTAAGTACAACTTCGAGTACGATGAGGTTGTGCAAGAGAGACAACAGGAGACTAGCCATGATCGATTGTAGTCGCAGAGATTTCCTGAAATCCGCCGGAGTGGCTGGAAGTGCTCTCATATTGCTCGATCCCGATGAGTTGCTGGCATCTGACAAAAAGAGCACCGTGGCATTGGTCAAGACAGAAGACCGGCGCATCGGAGTAAAAGACTCGCTGAAGACACTCGCGATTAATCCGGCAAAAAACAAGGATGTTCTCATTAAGCCAAACTTCAATACAGCGGACGTGTACCCGGGCTCAACCCATAACGATACTTTGGTTGCTCTGGTGGAGGAACTGTGGACGATGGGTGCCAAATCGATAACGCTCGGAGAGAGGAGTTATCCGCCTACTCGGCAAGTAATGGAGCAGAAGCAGGTTCCCCCGCTCATGAAGGATCTCAATGTGAAGGTGCTTGATTTCGATACATTACCCCCAAAAGACTGGGTGCTGACGGATGTTGAAGGGAGCCACTGGGAAAAGGGATTCAGGATCGCTCGACCGATTTTGGAATCGGAGTGTCTTGTTTCAACCTGCTGTCTGAAAACTCATCAATACGGCGGGGTCTTTACCATATCCTTGAAGCTCCATGTCGGCTGTGTTCCAACGACTCGCCACGGATATCACTACATGACCGAACTTCACTCTTCTCCACACCAGCGAAAAATGATTGCAGAGATTAACCGACCGTTCAAGCCCGCACTTGTCGTGCTCGATGGCGTGGAAGCATTTGTGGACGGTGGCCCAATGACGGGTAAGCGAGCAAATCCCGGGATCTTTCTTGCCTCAACCGATCGTGTGGCAACCGATGCAGTCGGAGTCGCAATACTGAAAGTCCTTGGCAGCAATGCATCTATCATGAAGCCAAAAATCTTCGAGCAGGAACAGATCGCACGAGCTGCGGAATTGGGAATAGGGATTGATTCCTCATCACAGATCCAGATTGTGGGAAGCGACCAAGAGAGTCGCCAATATGGGAGCCGAATCATGGAAATCCTGAAGCTAGGATAGAAGCACATAAGCCTTATCTATTATCTGTGCAGTTCAATCGGCCGACCTGCAATCAGCAAAGCCCAGGCAATCGATTCGTATATTCCTGTTGCCGCCTTTTGTGTGAATAAGAGAAGTTATACGTCTTTCGGTATGGTTTGACAAATTCCTACATAACTACCATGTTCTGCGAATATCTGTGGTTTTGTGCATTATGCCTCAGTGTTCAGTGCTTCAATCGGGTCGAGCCGGGCAGCTTTCCAGGAAGGATAGATGCCGAAAATGAGTCCGGTCCCTAGAGAAAACACAAGTGACAACACGATGTAGCCTGACTGCAAAACTACCGGGATACCTGAGATCGCCTTCACCCCGAATGATGCTCCCAGTCCGAGGAAAAGGCCCGCAATTCCACCCAGCATCCCCAGAAATGAAGATTCTATGAGGAATTGGATGAGTATGTCTCTCCGTTTCGCGCCGACAGCCCGTCGGATACCTATTTCGCTTATTCGTTCCTGGATTGAAAGAAGCATGACCCCCAAAATTCCCACACCTCCAATGATGAGGGAACTGACGGCAATGCTCGCGACCAATAGGCTGAATGTCTTTGCGACAGAACTCTGCGCCTCCATCACATCGGTTTGGTTCCGAACTGTAAAATCATCCTCCTTATTTTCACGCAGACGATGGCGTTCTCTCAGGAGCGACTTTATTTCAGCCTCAGCAGAATGAATGCGATCAACTCCTGCAGCTTCAACAAAAACAGTGCTCAGGTACGTCACATGCATGAGTTTGACCATGGCTGTCCGTAAGGGCACGAATATTTGATCGTCTTGATCCTCACCAGCGACCGACCCCTTCGGAACAGTTACTCCAATGACACGAAACATCACTCTTCCAATCATGATGGATGCACCGATGGGGTCAGTCGGGCCGAATAAAGACTCCACCACCGTGGGCCCGAGAACCGCCAGCGGCGCCATGAGCCGGTCTTCCGCTTCATCAAAAAACGATCCGGATTGCACCGAGACATTTCGCACTTTCTGGATTGAAGGCACGGTCCCCACGATCTTGGTGCTGTAGGTCATATTTTCAAATTTTGCCAGCAACTTCTTAAAGTAAGCTGGAGCGGCAGTGCGAACCGAGGGGCACTCTGCAGCAATTGCTGTAGCGTCCTTTAATGTTAAGTTCGTCATCATTCCCATTTGACCGAGTTGTCCCTTGACCACCCTTGACTGTCCTGCACTCACGACGATCAGATTCGGCCCCATATTTTCAATTAACTTGCGGACTTTTTGCTCACTTCCTCTTCCGATGCCGACCAGGACAATGAGAGATGCCACGCCGATCATGATAGCCAGCACGGAGAGTGCAACTCTCAATGGGTGGCCTGTCAGGGACCGTATAGCAATCTGAAAACCACGTAATTGACCGGTTCGCACGAGGACTCACCTCAACGCTTCTATAGGACGTGCGTTGGCTGCTTTTCTGGCCGGCTGAATGCCTGCTATGAGTCCTACCGCGATTGCACTTACGAGCCCGATGACGATTGGCTGCCACATGATAGTAGCAGGTAATTTCATATAACCTGACAACACTTTGAGTCCCACAAGTCCTGAAACAATTCCAAGGACCCCGCCTGTGGTGGCAACACACACGGCTTCCAGCAGAAACTGCACAAGGATGTCTCTCTTTTTCGCTCCAACCGCCCTCCGAAGACCAATTTCCTTCCTTCTATCATTCACTGACATCAACATGATGTTTGCAATGACAATTGCACCCACCATGAGCGATATGCCTGAAACCAGCACGAGAAAAAGGCTGAATGTTGCCGAAAGGCTGGACATCATGTTCATGATGAGAGTCGGAGTAACGATCGTAAAATCATCCTCGACCCCTTGACGGAGCTTGTGCCTCTCCCGGAGAAGTTCCCGAATATCATTCACGGTCCTGGACATATTGGAGGAGTCTTTCAATTCAACTTTTATGGCAAAGACATAGTCTTGGCGAAAGACTCTTTTTTGCCCGGTGGAAACGGGTATGACGATCTGGTTGTCCATGTCGTCACCCCGGGGCGTTGTCCCTCTCGATTCAAGGACACCGACGATCGTAAAGGGATTGTTGTTGATGAGAATCCGTTTACCAACGGGATCCTCATGTTCAAAGAGGTCCCTCTGGATCGTCTTGCCAATGACGCCCACTCGTGCCAGGTAAATATTGTCTTCCTGCGATAAGAATCTTCCCTTCTCCAGACCTGTGCCCCACATCGAAGCCCAACTGGGATCGGCTGCGACGATGCTAGCGTAAGTACTCTTATTGCCGTATTTTGCAGGGAAATCCGTGCGCACGATTTCCGGACATACATCCTTCACGTTAGGAATCTCGGAGAGTATTGCCTGCGCGTCCTCTACCCTGAGACTCGTGCAAACGGGCTGCGGAACTCCCGGTTTTCTGCCCGCACCGGCCATAATACCGATTTGCTGGAGACCGAATTTTTCGACTCTGGCCAATACTTCAGCGCGAGCTCCCAGTACTGAAGAGGCAATAACCGTGAGCGTCGCCACACCGATAACCACGCCGAGCATCATGAGAGCTGTTCTAGTCCGATTTGCGGCGACCGCCTTGAGTGCTTGCCGGCCTATGCGCAGCATTCTCGTCATATGAGAAGGGTTCCCTCCTGTACCGCTGGAAGCCTCCGCATTGTCACTTTCGGAGCGTTTCGCCGATAACGACTAGCTCCCCCTCTTTCAGGCCATTCGTTATTTCAAAGTAGGACTGATCTCTTAGTCCAACCGTTACGAACCGTTTCACCGGCGTCCCATGATTCATCACAGAAACGAACTTCCGGTTTCCATCGCGTTTGTGAGGCACCGTGAGAACCTCCTTCCGCAGATCGACAAGGATCAAGACGTTCACCGTCATGTCCGGTCTCAATTTGCGTCCCCGGTTATCCACACTTACGGACGTGATGTAGTAGACAACATTATCCTGTGTGGTAGCTGAGGGATAGATAGAGGTCACTTTGCCCTGGAACTCGGTGCCTTGGTGGGCAGCGACAGTGAAAACTGCTTCTTGACCGACCTCCACCTTACCGATATCGTTTTCATCCACATAGGCCAGCACTTCCAAATTATCAAGGTCGATAATTCTGATGAAGGTGGGTGCGTTGAGTCCTGCAACCACTGTCTCTCCTTGCATCGTATTGACAGAGGCGACGGTGCCTTTAATGGGCGCGATTATGGTGGCGTATGAAAGCTGAGATTCCCGGTACTCCAGCTCAGCTTCACATTTAAGGGTCCTTGCCTTTGCCATTTCGTGCTGGGCTTCACTTTGGTCCAACTTCTGGGGGGAGATGGAGTTAGTGGAACGGAGCTGCTTATCGCGTTCAAAATCCTTTGTCAAACGCACTTCTTCAGCTCTGGCTTCTGCTAGTACCGCCTTTTGAAGCTTTACCTTTGCGACTAAATCATCCTGCTCGATTCTAGCAATGACTTGCCCTTCTTTGACCATATCTCCTACATTGATTGGCAGCTCTACGACTTTTCCCGGCATTCTGGCTCCGACTTTCACGTCAGCCCCCACCATTGCCTTGACGATTCCGGTTGCCTGGACTACTGCACCCACATCCCGCTTCAGAACCTTTTCCGTTTCGTATTCCTGTTGCGGCTGGGGCGAGAATCCTCCATTGAGCCAATAAGCTCCCCCACAAACGATTACCATGGCAATCGTCGCCAATATTCCCGCATGGTTACGTCTCAGTTGTTGCTGCAGCATGTATTTGTCTGCTTCACGTAGTGAAATCCCGGGATCGTCGGGAAACCAAGATGAAAGCAATGTTAGAGAATTTCGATCGTGATCCCCGGGGACAAAAAAGTCTTTGTGTGCATACCTGATGGCGGATTGCTTTACCTTTTCCTCGAGAAGTGAGATCCCTCATTCGTCGCGCGTGAAAGCACGCTCTCAGTTAATGTTAGCCGTTCCTCGTTGTCGATGAGATCCTGTGATGCTTCCCATATCGACAACTTGAGAATCCATACTCCTACATAAATTCTCATGGAAGACGAATCAAGAGACGAGCGGCAATATGCGTCAAACCGTCTTTTTTGAACATGATTAAACTCAAGTGCCTCATATGAATCATCCATCCATTGATAAAAGGCCGGCAGATCGTCTGCATCAAGGTTCTCACCTTTAGCTATGAGCTCTAATACTATACTTGTATTCTGGTCAGGGATTCGCACAGAAATCCTCCCAAAAGGATGTTGCGTAACTTTACACTCCGACTACCGAGCGTGTTTCTCTCAAAACGTTGTTTCGGCAGAGCACAACTGTTTGACAAAAGTGGCTGTTTGCCAGAAATTGTGGAGCGCAGAAGAACCGGTCCCTTACATCCAGAGCGCTCCACAGGAAATTTGAAACGATTATCTGCCCCTCATCTTTGGTCCGTGTTTCATCTCCTTTTTCGCCAAGAAATCGGCCAGGAGATTCACTTGTTCGGGGGTGAGTTTTGCAAGGTGTTGTCTCTTCATGAGGAGTTCTTCAGCCATTACCTCAGAAGAGAGCTTTGTAATGTCTTCGTCGATTTTTGCAAGCTTCGCCTGATCTATTTTGCCGGAAATCAGCATGGTTTTTTTCTCATCGTGTAAACCCATCAAAGCGTTCCGGGTTTTTCTGGTCTTGTCCTGAAAATCCACGTACGCCTGGCGCATCTGTTTGCGTTGGTCGTCAGTCAACTGAAGTTTTTCAAGCAGAGGAGGTGGGGCATCCCACACACCGAAACCTTCTCCTCTGGGTGGAGGTGGCGGACCGGGAGGTGGTCCCGGATGTCCCCCAAAGAATGCTCCTCCGTGTGGAGGCGGCGGACCATGGTGGGGTGCTGAAGGCTCAGCAAGAACGGAAAGGCAAGTCACTGATGCAACGAATAGCATCGCGAGAACCAAAACGATAGCCGTCTTCTTCATAGGTTTTCCTCCTGATAAGCGATAGATCGGCAGGTATAGCGAAATACCTACAGCCTGCGGGCGCCAAGGCTTTGCTTGTCTGAGGCAAATTCTAAACTATAGATGTGGATAAAATATGGAGAAGCTGTATTAAGAGTATGGAGTGAAGAGATAATCACAGGAAAGCACTATGCAAGCCGCGTCAGCCATCACCTCCCGGGACGCGGTCAAGCACAGCGAGCTTGTACCCAACCCCGTGTACCGTGCTTATGAGTTCTTGTTCGCCAAAGTTTTCTGCCATCTTTTTTCGCAAATTCTTGATGTGCGAATCGATAGTTCGCTCATAACCGTCGAAATTGTAGCCTTGAACGAGATTCAGTAGCTCTCCGCGAGTAAATACGCGGTTCGGGCGTTCCATCAGTGCTTTGAGAAGTGCGAACTCGCTCGGGGTAAGGCTCACGGGATTTCCTCCGAGAGTGACCTCGCGCGTAGCGCAGTCCATCAAGATCGGGCCCACCTCCAGCTTGGGTTCCCCGGGCTCGGGCTGGGTTCGTCTGAGCACGGCTTTTACTCGTGCAACGATTTCCCTGGGGCTGAACGGTTTACATACATAGTCATCTGCACCCAATTCGAGTCCTATGATTCGATCGATTTCTTCGACACGGGCGGTAAGCATAATGATAGGAACAGGAGAAAATTTCCTGATTTCTCGGCATACGTCCATTCCGTCCATACCGGGCAACATGATGTCCAGAAGCACCAGTGCCGGCGAGGTCTTCCGCACTTCCCCGACTGCCAAATCTCCACGCCCGACAATGGTTACAACAAAACCGGCCGCGATGAGATAATCCCGCAGCAGCTCGGCAATTTTGGATTCGTCTTCCACAATTAATACATTTCTCCCGGCCATGCTTGCCTCAACTCGATTTATTCGCTCAGAAGCGGGAACTCGATAGAAATCAGCAATCCTCCCAGAGAAGAATGCGAGGAGCGAATCAAACCACCATGCCCCTTGACGATCTCTCTACATATTGAAAGGCCCAGGCCACTACCCCCCGAAGCCCGACTCCTTGATTTATCCACACGATAGAGTCTGTCAAAAACCTGTTCGAGGGCGTCCGATGGGACTCCCGGAGGGGAGTCTTCAAGAACGAGAGTAAGTTTCTGAACCGAGCAAAAAGAATTGATGCGCAGGATTCCGAGAGAATCGGTATATCGAACAGTATTTTCGACTAAGTTCGTAAACAGCCGTTTGAGGCGATCTTCATCCCCGATGATTTTCGACTCTCGATCCTCAATTGAATGATCCTCGACTTGAATACCTGCCTGCTCCAGGCGAGTTTCAAAGGTGCCAAGGACCTCTTGGAGAATTTTCAGCGGCTTCACCGGGAGCTTTTGCTGCACAAGATTTTCTGAATCCGCTATAAAGAGTACGTGGAGGTCGTCCACAACTTTGCCGATCCGATTTGTCTCATCGTGGAGTGAGATGAGCCTCTCGGGGCTGATTTCCCGGACCCCATCCTGCATCGCCTCTATTTCCCCCCGAAGTATGGCCAAAGGCGTTCTCAATTCATGCGCCACATCGGATGTCCATTGCTTCCGCAGTGTTTCGTTTTTCTCCAGCGCTTGCGACATGGAATTGAAAGCATCAGCCAGTTGGCCTAATTCATCACGGGTATGCACGTCAATTTTTGTGCTGAATCGAAGAGAGCTAAGCTCCTGCGCTCCTTCCGTCAATTTTTTAATTGGTGACAGCAAATGCCTGGAGAGAAAGAAGGACGTTAACCCTGCTAGAGCGAAGACACATAATCCTGCCAAAAACATTGTTCGGGTCTGCTCCCGGATAAAGGCGAGTTCAAGTGGATGTGATCCATGCTTCAGCGGCATGAATCCGAGCCAGCCTACTGTCTGTCCGGTGACATCGATCGGGCGGAGCACATAACTTCGGGAAGGAAATCCGGGAGGGCCCACAATCTTCTGTTTGTTCTCGTCAAAAAGAGCAAGACGCCACCCGATTGACTCTCTTTGGGGAGGTGGTGGTGGAGGCGGCGGGCCGGGAGGTCTTGCTCTCAAAGCTCCTTGCTCATCGAATTCGTGGGGATAACCGGTGGCTGGATTCTCTTGGACACGAATGGGAGGCCCCGGGACCGAAAAGTTCCTCTCCCCCTGCTCCTCGGTCAGTGGGGGGCGACGCGGAGGAAGAGGGGAATGAAAGCCGGGGATCTCAGGTAAATACGTCCAAATGAATTGAATCCACAAGCCGGTGTTTTCCTGGAACTGCCCCCAGGAGTGTTTCTCCTGATACAGAGTACCCAGAGAGACTACCAGATCGTCCAGTTGCCCCATTTCCACTTTTGTCACATACTCGGAGAACCGTCGGTTCGCAGTAAAGTGCATTGCCAGGGCCAAAACGATTATTGCTGCCAAAATCGTGATTATGAATGCCGAAAAAATCTTATGAAATAAGTTGAATTTCATTCTTTTGCCTTCATGGATTCACTTTAAAGCAGGCGACCCACTTGCAATTGAGAGTAGAACTTTACAGAAAAAGTATCGGAGCATACATCCCCGATCCTCCGAGGTGCCAGAGCCCTTGCATGGAGGACCAGTACTTTTCTGACTCCCGGGAACTCTTTCTCCACACAATCGGAATGATCTTTGTAGACCTCGGCCATATATATACCAGCGGCCAGTGATTTCGCAAGAAAGCTAAGCAGCAATTCAGAAAGGTGAGTGATCCACCATTTCGCTTTCAGGCGAGTAACATTGAAAATCCAAGCACTGACCTGGGAACCATGTCAGTGGCGAAAAGAAATTTTCATCCGGTATTATAGTCTTGAGAGGCGAATTCGTATCAGGACAGCGCTCTCGATTCTGTCGGAACCTACTCGAATTCCTCGTTATTGGTAGCTTCCATCTCCATGAGCTTCCGCTCTTGCTCCTTGAGCGATTCTTCCAGTTTTTCAATTCGATTTTTGAAATATCCGAAAGCAGTCCCTACAAGACCTACAAATAAAAAGCAAGCAACAAAAATGTTATCGATCTTGTCTGCGAACAAAGCCGATAACAGCGGCCCCATTACGATATACGTAAAAAGGAGCGTCTTCAATTCGTCAATCTGTTGACTCGGAAGGTCGCCCATAACCAACACCTCGAGGAAAATGTCGTCGGAAGAAACCTACCACACTCCGGGAACGAGTCGGTACTTTACTGTCTGTCCCAGGTTTTGGTCACTCGTTTCCACAATTCAGACCGCTCCTTCAAGAGTTCGGGATTCAGCACCATATATGTCCACGAAGCGGATTGCACTACGATGTACTGCCAACCTTCAGGCCAGGCCAAAGTCCCCGCACCTCCGAAAAATCAAAGCGCAGAAGACACCCAAGCCGGCGATGGACCGGATGGCGATCTCTGATGGAGAAATATCGGAAGACATCTCACTCACATGAAATCAAAATCGCCCTTCTTCAAGCACCGACAAGAAATTTCCGGCAGGATCTTTAAACCACGCTATCTTTAGCCCGCCATCATGGAAGATCCCTTTTTCGTCCGTCTTGAGATCTCCTTCATCATACTTCTCGAAACGCACGCCTCGTTTCGCAAGCTCATTTACTGCTTCTTCAATGCGATCCACGGGAAAATTGAGTATCGTGAACGTTGCCGGAATATGCTCAGGTTTGGGGTATATGAATATCCTGGTTCCACCCGCTATGTGCAATTCCAACCCTTCAGGCATTTCAGAAAACTCGAGTCCCAGTGTCTCACCATAGAATTCTTTTGCTTTCTGCAAATCGTCTACCGAAAAACTGCCGAAAGCTTTGGTGGTGGTGAACATTTGAACCTCATTGCCCAAGATTGTCTACGGTTTAAGCTCCCATAGAGCTTTGTTCGTTTCCAGGTCAAACGGTATGGAGATGTGTTCGTGTGTGATCATCCATCTGCCGTCGATCTTGCGAAAGCAAGCAGTCCAGCGGAACCAGAAGTCGAGTGCCTGCCCATCTTGAAATGTTCCGCTCATACGATTGAGGCTGTGGCCAAATGCCACATTATCGCCGATGTTTATACTGAGATCGCGTGTCTCGATATCAATTGAGCCCTGGTATGCCGCAAAACACTGTTCCCAGAGACTCTTATATGCATCTGCTCCTTCATGCTGCAATGGCGCCATGAGGTCGAACCACACTACGTCCGCGGTGTACATGGACATAACACCATCGAGATCCTTGGAGCGGATTGCTTGTATAAAGCCCTCAATCGTCTCTAATAACTCGGACTCATCCATAGTCTTATGTGCTTCAGTTGTCATGGTTCCTCCTCAATACTTCCTTACAATAGTCATTTGTCAGGAACAGAGCGGACAACAGACAGAGGTATTTCCCGACAGTCGCCGGTTCATCGACCAGGATCGTCGGTGGACCTCAGCTTCTGACCTGAAAAACCGGATATTTTATTTCAACTGGACCCGGAGCCCAAATGCATTTTGGGTAAATCTGAACAAAGTGGATTTTGCGGCTGATAAACAAGTAAAGATTTTCAAACCGAGCCAAACCGATCTCGTGCGGGACGTCACAGAGAAATTCGTGTCTTCAGTGAGCAATTAACTTTGAACTATCTTTCCAAGGAGACGAGTTTCCACCAATTCGGTGAGAGCATCATGAAGCTTTGAGCACGTGGCACATCCGGCGCCCAAGTTCTTTTTTGATCTCAGCCATTCAACCAACCCAGCATCGGAGTTGTTCGACGTTTAATCCCGTTGTCGGAGGAATTCAGCATCCTCTTCAGGAACAGACGGATTTATGCCGATTCCCGATCCGATCTCGAATCCTGCTCGAGTAACAAGTCTGGGATGGATATCGAGATACCAGTGAAGGTGTGGCTCGTCTGATTTCAGTGTTCCCGCCGAATGTATCACGTAATTGTACGAAGGATTCTTCAGTTTTACCTGCAGGAGAGTGAGAACCTTCAGCAACATTGCGGAAAGATCGGCTTTTTCTTTCTCCGAAATATCTCCGAAATCGGCCTGATGGTTCCGAGGCACTATCCAGACCTGAAAGGGCACTTGGGCTGCATAGGGGATAAGGGACCAAAAGCTATCGTTTTCAAAAAGGACTCTGATTCCGGTTTCCACCTCGGAGGAAAGGACATCGCACAGCAGGCAGGTTCCCCAACGGTCGTAATGATCTTCGGCTATGTGTTGTCTGTACCGTATGTGCCTCGGCGTCGCCGCAACCGCAATAATCTGCGAATGGGGATGGGACACGGAAGTTCCCGCTTTTTCACCGTGATTGCGGAAGATTATGACAGACATGTCCTTGCGATCGCTTGCGAGAAATCGGTATCGCATGTGGTACGTTTCAATAACCGAAGAGACTTCCGGAAGACTCATGTCCGCTACGGGACGGTTGTGCACAGGAGTTTCTATGACCACCTCGTGGTGACCGTAACCCGGCATCGCTATCTGGTTACCGTGAATGAGACGTTTTGTGTCACGTGTGGGCGTGAGGGCAGGGTACTTATTGGGAATTACTCTGGTCAACCACGGCAAATTTCCAATTCCTTTGGTCTCGACAAAAATTTCATCCAGTTTATCTTCATTTCCCGGGCAAAAGGGACAATCCGGATCATACTCGGGTAGGGGAGCTTCCTCCGGATTTTCTTTGATGAAATCGTGGGGACGTTTGCTGCGGGCCGGTGCAAAGATGACCCATTCCTCTGTCAGCCGGTTCTGTCGAATTTCACTTGTGGCCATGCTTCTGTTTTCCGTTTATCCCAAGACTGTTCCAGGGTGTGTATCCCTGACCTCTGAGCGGTTTTCGAAACATCCTAATGTGAGCCGCACAAATTTAATTTTGAAAAAGTATTTCATTTCGTACACGACAAACGAGTTCGCAGAATCGTTCTGATCCCGATTGGTAGCCTGGACTTGTCCGGGAAATCCGACAACCTGAGTCTGTCATTTTGAGGAAGCAGACCGATGAAGCAAATCCTCCAAATAATAGTATGAATCCCCACCCGGTAGCCCTCAACAAGATGTTGTCCAATCCCCCTCACTGAATAGTTGCAGCGGTTGCATGGTTTGCATTGACAACTGGATTTTCACCGTGCTACAGAAAAGGTAATACTTTGTATGACCTTGGTTGAGCCCAGTGAAAGTCTCCTGGGCTGAGGAGGGAGGATGCGTATGATCACTTTTCGCCGATGTTGCGTCGGCACATTTTTGGCCCTGCTCCTTGCTTCGATCCCGTGTCAGGTCGGAGCCTGGGAGATGGATCTGCACGCTCACGTGGCGTGGCATTACGAATGGTATGCGCAAACCGGTTCTAAAGGATTTTTCGGTCCGTACAACGTGGACAACGGAGGCGGCACAAGGACCGGGAACTTTAATTTCTGGAACGGTGGGCAGTTCGACACCAACACCAGCACTTCAGCCAAGGCGGGCTGGTCATATTTCGAAGTGGAATTTGAGCCTACCTTTCGCGTCAACAGTGCAATCAGGATTAACGGAAAGTACCGTATTGCTTCGTACGGGGAACCGGTAAACGAGGATTATCTCACCCAGAATACGCCGGGAATAAACAATGCGATCAGTGATGGTCAGTGGACACTCTTTTGGATGACCGCTCAGATTCCGTGGGGCCAATTTGTGGTGGGGAAACGGCCCTGGCAATTCGGAACGGGTCTTCAGTACAACGGAACCCAAGCAGTGACCACGGAATCGTTACTTTTCTCAGCTCCTTTTGGTCCCCTTGATATCGGAATAGGGTTCTACCCGTTCAGATTTGCCGGCACTTCCAGTATCGATCTCATAAGCGAAGAATTAGGCGACCCCTACAACCTGCCACAATATCTGCGTGCGAGCGGAGCTGTCGTTCCCGGCCAGTACTATAGCCGGGCGGATAACGGTGGCACGTTCTCCAAAGACTTCCTCGTGTTCGTTTCTTATCTCAGCGGGCCTTTGCAGACGGGAATTCTCGGGTCGTACGGAAGCTATCATATCGGCCCTGAGGCGCTCATAGACGATCCTGACGATCCCCTGTTAGCACGCCTGGTGCCTCAAGATTCGGAGCTGTTCCACGGCACGGCTTACGTCAAGTACAACAGAGGCGGATTTTTCTTCAACGGCGAAGCCGCGTGGCTCTACTGGACCGATCGCTGGCATGCAGACCCGTTGCAAGCCGTGGGTTTCCCTAACACTCGGTACGTCGAGCAATGGCGATTTGCAGCCGAATGGGGATGGGTCTTGGGTCCGGCCAAGATGAGTTTCCTGCAGGCGTGGACCCCCGGACCGGATCGAAGAAATGGCACCCTCATCGGAAAACAACCTGCAGCATTTGTACATCATGCAAACTTCGACAGGTATCTCGGAAATTTCGGGCTCTTCGTTCCGTACGGGTACCTTCTCGCCCGCGATTACGGTGCTGGTCTCAATGCATACGACCTCTCCGGATGGGGGTACATGCGGGACGCCTTTGTCCTGGCTTCAAGACTGGACTACGCTCTCGCCTCAAATTTGAATTTTTTCTTGAGTTACTTGTGGGCAGAGCGGACGAGCAATGGTTATAGCTGGGGCTGTATCGGACCGAATGCAGCCCGCGGTGGATTCCCGCAGAGCCCTGACGGCAACGTGGACCTCAACCTGAATCGTTACCCTGATTCTCCTAACATTCCGGACCGTTCCCTTGGATCGGAGGTCATGGTGGGACTCGATTGGAAGCTACTGGAGAAATGGATCCTTGCCATAAATGTATCTTATTGGAAGCCCGGCGACTGGTTCAGTTATGCGTGCATCGATCGATCTGTTCCCGGTTGGGAAACGGGAACAGCAGCGAACTTTTACGGAACCAGACCAAAGAAAAGCATAGATCCTGTCATAGGCGGTGAGTTCATCCTTATGTACGAGTTCTAAGTAGAGCGGCATGCACAATCACAGACTGTATTGACTCGAGATCATGCAATCTCAGCCCATCTCGGAGTTTTTCTCCAGAAAAGGAGGAGCATCAAATATGAAGAAGACTCTGGTCATTGTATTCATCCTTTCACTGCTCGTGACGGTCCATTCCTACGGGCTGGTGCACGAGTCAGCCAACCATGAACCAGGCCCATCCCATTTGAGCAAAGCGAGAGGCGATACCGGCATGGGTGTCCGGTCTTCTGCCGATCTTCACACGTCAGAAACCGCGTCTGTCGGGGTGAGGCAAGTTATCACCCAGAGACATGAACACCGGGATATCCATGACGAGGACGGACACGCTCACCGCCACGGGAGAGATGCCCACAAACACGGAAGCAAGCCGAAGAGCAAATACGATCTGAGGGATATGCGCCCTGTTGACAGTCACAAACACGATCATGGGAAGGGAAAAGACCATGAACATGGTACAAAAAGTCACGACAAGCATCATGGTCACGATCACGGCCTCATTCCGAAGGCCGGCCATGCACACGGGAACGGCGGTCCTGACGGGGACACCCACGAGTCACATGACCACGGAAGCCATAGTGACCCCCACCATCACGGACACGACGGTCACGAAGGCCACAGCCATGAAGGCGTGTACGACCGTATGTGGGACGTAGGAACGAACGGATAAGACATACAGTTCGTGGAGCTTGTTGCCGACGGACGTCTTGACATTGCGGTGTTACAAAGTAACAATGTTTGTCAAATCTTCGCGTCGGAGAGTGTCCACATGAAAAGGGAAAAGCTCGATGTCATCACGTTTAAAGTCCCGGAGTCTCTGAAAGACGCAATGAAAGGCATCCCCAACAGATCGGAATTTATACGAGCAGCAGTGATAGCAGCGCTCGATAATATCTGTCCTCTCTGCAGGGGAACCGGCCTCATTATGCCGAATCAGCGGCCTCACTGGGAGGAGTTCGTGCATGATCATCATTTTGAGGAATGTGAGACCTGCAGTGCCGTTCATGTGGTATGTGAGCGAAGCGCCAACAAAATCGTGCATCAACACACGTCGGATTGACAGGTCCCAATGAAAGAGTGCCCGACGGCTCTGCATCAAGGAGATGCACCATGCGAAATTTCTTGGGCGTAATAGTACTTCTGTTGATTGCTTTCACGACAATATCCTTGCCTGTCCATGCCGATCAAAACGGTAAGATAGACGTATTCGTCAGCCTGTTACCAACAGGATATTTTGTGGACCGAATTGGAGGTCCTTATGTGAACACCAATGTGTTGGTGGGGCCCGGCCAGGATCCCCACACCTTTGAGCCGACACCGAAACTCGTGGCGAGGCTGTCTGACGCTCGAGTTTTGTTCAAAATGGGCTTTCCGTTTGAGGAATCGCTCATCAAAAAGATCGGCTCCATGTTCAAGAATCTTAAGGTGGTCGATCTTCAGAAGGGAATTGAACTCAGGACCATGACGGAAGAAGAAGAGCACGATCACGGCGATTCCCACGGTCACGCTCATGTTGGCGAAAAACACGGCCATACTCATGATGCTGGCGAAAAAGATCCGCATACATGGCTGGATCCGAGACTTGCCAGGGTTCAGGCACAGACTATTGCCGACACACTTATTAGCCTCGATCCCGCTCACAAGGCCGTGTACGAGAAAAATCTGGCAGATCTGCAAAAGGATTTGGACGCAATCCACGATCAATTGACCAAAGCTCTTGCACCATTAAAGGGCAGAAAATTTTTCGTGTTTCATCCGGCATACGGCTACTTTGGAGACGCGTACGGATTGAAACAGATTGCAGTCCAGTTGGGGGGAAAAGAACCCACGGGAAGACAACTTGCCAGATTGATTCAGTTGGCGAAAGAAGACGATGTGCGGGTGATCTTCGTGCAACCGCAATTTTCGCAAAAGACTGCAGAAACCCTGGCAAAATCCATTGGTGGCGCAGTGATACCTCTTGATGACCTTGCACCGGATTATCTCAAGAATCTGCAGGAAATGGCTTCAAAGCTCGAAGCCGCTCTTGCGACTCAGAAGAAGTAATGAAAAGCCGATAGCGAGAAAATCCTATGGATGAACAAAACACTCCCGCAGTTTTTGTAAAGGATCTCTGGTTCGCGTACAACGGATATCCTGCCTTGGAGAACGTGAATCTCTCCATTCCCCAGGGCGATTTTGTGTCCGTTGTCGGACCGAACGGCGGCGGCAAGACAACTCTCCTGAAGGTGATACTGGGATTGCTTCGACCTACTCGCGGTGAAGTCCGAGTCATGGGGACGACACCGGAACAGGCGCGTCCGCGAATCGGGTACATGCCCCAGCATACGCAGCTCGATCCGTTGTTTCCCGCAACATTGATGGACGTCGCGCTCATGGGACGGCTCGGCCGAAGAGGTTTATTCGGAGGCTATTCGCGGGAAGACAAGAACGTAGTCTCTGAGGCTCTGAAACAAGTCGGATTATATGAACTGCGAAAAAAGTCGTTTTCAGCCCTGTCCGGCGGCCAACGACAACGATTACTCATAGCACGCGCTTTGGCCTGTGAACCGGAACTGCTGCTCCTGGATGAACCCGCTGCGAATCTGGATGCGGTCATGGAAACAGACCTGTACGAATTGTTGCGGAGGTTGAATGAACGTCTCACCATCATGATGGTCTCGCACGATCTGGGATTCGTATCGAGAATTATCAAGAGCGTGATTTGCGTGAAACGCAAAGTTCTCATGCACCCCACAACCGAGATAACGGGTGAAATAATCAATGATATCTATGGCACACCCATGAGGATGATAAGACATAATGGTGAAGGGGACTTTAGTTGCAGCAATTTATAACTGACGTACAAATTTACCCCTTTCTCCAGCATGCTCTATTAACGGGAATCCTTGCCAGCGTCGCTTGCGGAATCATCGGCACGTACGTCGTGGTGCGCAGAATATCGTACATTGCCGACGGCATTGCTCATGCAGTGCTGGGTGGCATGGGCGCTGCTTTGTACATTCAGAAAGTCCACCAAATGCCCGGAGTGCTACCGATCCACGGAGCAATTGTCACCGCTATCTTTGCAGCGATAATAATCGGATTGGTCAGCCTCTGGGCAAAACAGCGGGAAGACAACGTTATCAGCGCAATTTGGGCCGTAGGTATGGCTGCGGGTATTATTTTTATTTCCCGAACACCCGGATACAGCGAAGATCTTATGAGTTATCTTTTCGGTAATATTTTGCTCGTCTCCAGCACAGACTTATGGACTCTCGCCGGCCTGGATTTTGTCATACTGGTAATTGGAGTGCTTTTCTACAATCAGTTCCTTGCAGTCTGCTTTGACGATGAATTTGCCCGCCTCCGAGGTCTCAACGTTGAATTCTTTTATCTGTTGTTGCTGTGTCTGACCGCTCTGACAGTCGTGGTTCTGTCCACGGTTGTGGGTATAGTCATGGTAATTGCCCTCTTGACACTGCCCATCGGGATCGCCGCCCTTTATTCCGCGACATTGTGGCGGATGATGATCCTTTCTGCCATTCTTTGCGCCGCGTTTACCACGTCGGGGCTTGCATTGAGCTACGGTCCGGATTATCCTGCCGGAGCGGCAACGATCATCATTGCCGGTGCAGCCTATCTTGCAACCACAACGTTGAAGTGGGTTTCGACTCGAGGGAGATCCTAGATCGAAGTCCATCCCGAACATTGCGGTCCTGCTTAAAACGATAGACACTCTACTCCTTGAATTTCCGATTCAACTATGGAAACGGTACGTGTCCGACAAGTATCATTGCAGCCAAACCGAATACCACGTTCCTTCTTCATGCACTTGTGAAGACTGCAACTCGCAGAATCTGTCCGCCGATGATGTGAACTCGACCGATTACAAAAGTACTTTCAATTTCACCTTTCTCATTGAAGCAGCTTTCCTACTGTTTGCAGCAGGTTTGCTGGTACTTGGAAAAGGGCTCGGGATCAGTACTGCTGTTAACGATCTGTCCATCAGTTTCGTGGCCATTATGCTGGAGGCCATGCCCTTCATGCTGATTGGCGCAGTAATCGGCGGCTTGATAGAGGTTTTTGTCCCGCAGGAATGGGTGGGGCGAATCCTTGCAGGACGAACCCACACGAGCATTCTCATTGCCGCTGGTTTAGGGGCTGTTTTTCCCGTATGTGAGTGTGCCATAGTCCCTGTTGTCAGGAGACTACTGCATAAAGGAGTTCCTACATCTGCAGCAATAGCGTTTCTTCTCGGAGGTCCCATCGTAAACCCGGTTGTGGCGGGATCCACGTGGCTCGCATACCGCGGCGACTGGAGTTTTCTTGGTACCCGCATGGTGTTCGGCTATGGGATTGCGGTCGCCATAGCGCTCATCACGAGCTTTCTCTTTCGACAGAAGGATATGCTCCTGGAGGACGCCCATGTTCCGACACATTCGGCATGCGGTTGTGGCGCACACCAACATGAAGATGATCGCAGGAGTATAACCCAGCGCTTGTTTGCAGCATTCCAGCATGCCTGTGACGATTTTTTTGACGTGGGCAAGTTTCTCGTGATCGGAGCATTTGTTGCGGCGGGATGCAGGACAATTATCGGCGTGGATGTTTTTCGCGAACTGTTTGCCTCTCCGGGACTGGCAATCATCGCAATGATGGCGCTTGCAATGGCGCTCAATCTCTGTAGTGAAACCGATGCGTTCATAGCAGCCGGGTTTAGAGGTGTGCTGCCGGATACGGCTCAAATGGCTTTCATGCTTCTTGGCCCTATGCTCGATATCAAACTCCTGCTGATGTACCTCACAATATTCCGCAAACAAACCATCCTGGTTCTTTCTTTGCTCATCTTCGGTATGGTTTTGGCGTGCACCTTGTTTCTGCAATACGGATTGGGAGGTCTGCCCGGTGCACACTAACCGAGAAACTGCGTCTTTTTCCCATCTGTTCCAATTGATTGTCCTGGTGGCATGGATTGCGGCTTTCTGTCTTCTGCTACAGGGGATGGGAGGAAAGCATCTGATTGCCAAGTTTCTCCGTCCGGATTACTGGTGGTTGGTGGAAGTAGGCGCGGGCATACTGGTCGTGTTTGTGATAGCACGTGTTTATTGCGATCCGCATAGTCACGGCAACAGAGGCGCGATCCTGCTCGTACAAATAGGGATACTCCTGCTGCCGTTACTGTACCTCCCGCAGGCTGTTGTATCGGAACTCAGTCCCGAAGCTGTGGAGAAGCGTTCGATCGACATGAGCCATACCGGCCAAAGCAGCATGGCAGCCAATTCTCCGAAAAACGACGCAGCAGATCTTCCGAACGATCCGTCACTGCTTCGACTCGTCGCGGACGCGAAATCCTATGAGGGAAGAAAAATCAGCACCATAGGTATGGTGTATACGAGCGACAAGCTTCCTGAAAATACGTTCTTCTGCTATCAATTGCTTATGTTCTGCTGTGCAGCGGATGCCAGACCTGTTGGAGTGCTCGTAAAATATGGCGAATCGGGCAATCTGGCCGCAGGGTCCTGGATCAGAGTTGAAGGAATACTGGGTATAGAGACTATCCAAGATAAGCAGATAATGCAAATTACTGCCGAGAGAGTCGAGACTATAGATCCTCCGAAAGAGCAGTTCCTGTTTCAGTGAGTTTATATTGGTTCGCGCATAACCTATTGCTCTGGCCGTGAAATGGCGGCAAAATGATTCAAGGTCAGGCATCTTAGAATTTACTTGAAAAATTTCTCACGTGCTCATCTTGAGCATTTCATTGTAAGCGGGAGTCTTCGGACTCACAGACGCCCTTGAGATCTCAAGCACGCTCGGTTAGACTAGACGCAAACGTTCTGATTTTTGTTCAGCAAGTCAAGATCATGCAATCCGAATCAGAATCGCACGAAATGGAAATATTCCAAGGTACTTGATATGTTGACGTTATCTTTGCACTCCACCATAAAAAGGAGCCACGCATGGAGCAACTACACTGCTTGCGGACTGCGCGCCGGGCAATATTGGTCTCTGTGGTTTTCTGTGTTCTCATCGTAATTGGATTGATCCTCTTGAGAGATCTTCTCATTGGCTTTTTCCTCAGCGCACCGCAATTAAACGGCTTGATCATAGGAATCGGCATTCTGGGATTTGTGCTCTGTTTTCGGCAACTAGCCGGAATCTTACGTGAATGCCGAGTCTTGCGTAACGTTTCGAATGCACTGCAGGATAATTCGTTGGAAAAATTAAAGTCTGATCTCCGTACAGATGGAGTACAGGGTCTGGTACGAAACAGATGCTCGAGTGTTCTGGCAATTGAGAACCGAACAGGTCTGGTCATGGAGATTGCACCGCTTCTGGCGGATCTGGACGCAGAATATGAAGAGAACAAAGCT
The DNA here is from genome assembly GCA_041740635.1 of Desulfomonilaceae bacterium. Lineage (GTDB taxonomy): Bacteria > Desulfobacterota > Desulfomonilia > Desulfomonilales > Desulfomonilaceae > Desulfomonile. The sequence goes on from JBGSLQ010000053.1 coordinate 55,175, forward strand.
TCAATTGTGCGGTACCTTCTGGGCGTCATGGTGCTCCTCGGATTGATCGGTACGTTCTGGGGGCTCCTGAGCACGGTTTCAGGGGTGAAGGACGTCCTGTTCGCTCTTCAGCCTGAGAAAATCGACGATCCCGTAGCTTTTCTCACACAATTCAAATCTTCCATCAGTGGAATGTTGGGAGGTCTCTCCACAGCATTCAGCACATCACTGTTCGGACTGGCCGGATCGGTGCTCGTGGGATTTGTGGACATTCAAACGAGACAAGCTCGCTCCAGATTGCATGCCGATCTGGACTACTTCGTGGTGACGTCCATGGTGCCTGCCACTTTTGAGCCGCCGACCGTCCAAATGTCAGTGCAGCCAACGGTTGAACCCGCTCTCGCCCCCAAATTCGACTACCTGGTCAGCAGTCTTTTGGATCGGATCGATGTCCTGGGACATCATACGAAGGATCTTCTGGAAGAGACGCGAAAATCCAGAGAATCAATCGAAAAATCCGGTCACGAGATGCGGGAAATCTTCGAATCTGAAGACAGATTAGTGAATAAGATCGTATCCATCGGACTTGCCAATCTCCGCGGAAATGCTGTTCAAATCGTTGATGGAACGGCGGAAAAAACCCGTAAAGAAAGCTCGTGATGGCTAGACGAACTCTTTCCCGTACGGAACGAAATTTCAATGTGTGGCCTGGCTTTACCGATGTCATGGTCGCGCTTCTTCTCATTTTCATCTTTGTCATAACCATTTTCACGATTACCGAAACCATACTGTCACGGTCGTTGAGCAAGAAAGACAGCGAGCTTGAAAGGCTCAACCAGGAAATTCGGCGTACCTCTGAAGAACTGGATCGATTCAGACAAGAAACTGCCAAACTGGCCGAGCTGTTTGGTGCTGAACAGGACAAATCGACGAATCTCCAACAAATATTGGAGCAGCTTCGAAGAGAAATAGCAGCATCCGCAGCGCAACTCCTTGAGAAAACACAACTGCTGGCCGAAAGAGAGGCCGAACTGGAATCTTCCGGAAAGCAGCTTTCCGAACAGAAGGCTCTCGCAGAGCAGACCCAAAAAGCGCTGGAAATGCATCAGGGTGAAATTGCAACGCTGCTTGCCGGATTGAAGAGTAAGAGCGAACTCCTGGAATCTTCCGAGCAGAAACTGGCGCACGTGAATCTTCAATTGAGTGAATCAGAAAATAAGACAAAGACTGCTCAAGAAGAAGTCACGGAGAAAGCTTCACGTATTTCCACGCTCACTTCTGAAATCGCCGCGCTCAATCGCACCATTGCAGACCTGAATAAGAAAGTGGAAACATACCTGAGTGATATTTCCAGGCTCAACACCATGTTAGCCAATTCCTCCGAATCCGAGCAGAAAGAAAAAGTCAAAGCGGCACAGTTGCAGAAAGAGATCGTATCATTGAAATCTCGGCTGCAGGATATCTCCTCAAAGCTGGCCGCAAGTAAAGAGAGTTCCGAGAAGCAGTTCAGAATAGGACAACTGGTACATCTCATTGGAGAGAAAGATAAGGAAATAGATCAACTACGAAAACTGGCACGCTACAGAAGCGAGTTCCTCTCTAAGCTCGATGAGGTGTTCAGGGGAATTCCCGACATCAAAGTCCAAGGAGACAGGTTCATTTTTCAGGCGGAAATCCTTTTTCCTTCCGGAAAAGAGATCGTGAATGAACGGGGGAAACAGGAACTGGACAAGTTCTTGAAAATTTACAACGAAATGGCTGTTAAAATACCAAAGGACTTGGATATGGTTATTCTGGTTCAAGGCCATACTGACGATGTGCCGACATCCATAGGATCCCGATTCAAGTCAAACTGGGAACTTGGCGCTGCACGGTCCATGGAAGTTGTGCGATATCTCATAGCAGGCGGAATACCCGCCAATCGTATCGCATCAGCCTCCTTCGCCGAATTTCATCCCATAGATCCCAAGATTTTACCGGATTCCCGCAAAATCAACCGCCGCATCGAACTGAAAATCACCACCTTCTGACATCAAGAAAAAGAGAATCGGGGCGAAATTTCTTGTAATCCCGCCTTCAGCGGGACGCCCCGGACCCCGATTGGCATGAAGACAGGGGGCATGACTTATACCCTTTTGCATTCAAGATGCTGACTGCATTGACCTGGCTCCGCAGGTCAGTGGCACCCCTATATCCGTGCCCAAATGTCAATCTTGGGTGCCGCGGACCTGCCGTGTAGGTCCGTGGCACCGCTTCAATAAGAAAATGTCTTGAATGCAATCCGTTTACTTCCTGGTAGAGGTCGGCGATCATCGCCGGTTAAGATAAAACGTAATGATCTTCGAGTCCCCGAGGGACGGCTGATACACGAATTCCCGGCAATGAAGAGACTGTCTCAAAAGTCGAAATTCATCTCAGATCGTGGCACGATGTTCTCATCAGCTTTCCGGCCTGACTGTAGGGGCGGACCAGAGCGTTCGCCCAAATAAGGGCAGACACGTTGGTCTGCCCCTACCCGGATGGAGAATCGTGGCACGATGTTGTTGTCTCAAATAGTTTTGCGACAATCTCTGAATTACCGGGCTATTTCCTTTCGTCCCTCCGGGACAAAGAATTACGACAAAGTTAGCGCCTATGCACTTTCTTGGTTGCAGATTATCTCATGAAGGATTGAATGAACTCCCGCACTTCTTCTTTGGTATGGAGAATACCGAAGTGTCCTTCCAGCAGAAGGTCGGCATTGAGAGCAAGGAGTTTCGCCAGAGAGGATTGGTATTGTTCCTCATCGGAGAGGAGGGCAGGGTGGATGGGGCCATGCACGTCCTGACCGAAAAGCACGAGCTTGTCCTTGACACGAGCAGTGTACACAACGGAACCCGGCGAATGGCCGGGCCAGTGAATAGCATTCACAATGCCGTCTCCCACAGTAAGGACCGAATTTTCGCCGCGAAGCTTAACATCGACAGACAGGGGATCCATCCGAGTGCCATACCAGGAAGCAGCAGTTACTTCATTGTCGCCTGATTCGAGGAACACTGCATCCAACTCGTGTGCCACAATACTGCAGCCGAAATCCTCTCTTACGGCTTCAGCACCGCCGGTGTGGTCAAAGTGGCAGTGGGTGAGGAGAAGATATTCCAGTTGCACATTCGGGGAGAGGCATTTGGTGACGTGCTTTTTCAAACGTGAATGTGCGTTGCCGCATCCCGCATCAATGAGAGCTGCTTTGTCACCGAATCGAACCAGATAGACAGCCGCATCTGCAGGATCCGTCAGACCGCTGCCGCCGACCTGCCAAAGATTCTCAAGGATTTTCTTGCTCATACCTTCCTCTTCGCTCCTCATGATTTACGACAACTATGCAGAGTCTGCCCGTCAATCCCCCACGTCTCATGTCACATGGTAGATCTCATCGATTCTACCATCGTACAATGCATCGATTCAATCTCGGATGCCCCGAATCGGCTCTCTCTCAACCGACAACCCTGGTTACGATGACTTCAACTCTGACGTGCAGTGAGGACATCGCGACGCTTTCAGGGGGATCTTCGACAAACACTCCGGGCATTCTTTTGTCGTTACTTCCGGTTGAGCTCTGAAACGATTGACCTGGCGGACAAGGAGAAAGATCGCGAACGCCACAATCATGAAGTCTATTAACGAGTTGAGAAAAGCACCATAATTGACGGTGGCTGCTCCAGCGGTTTTGGCTTCAGCCAATGAATTATAATCAGTGCCGGAAAGGTTCACAAACAGATTTGAGAAATCCACGTTCCCGAGCAGAAGTCCGACGGGCGGCATGAGAATGTCCGCAACGAATGAATTTACAATTTTGCCGAATGCAGCACCGATAATAATGCCGATCGCCATGTCCAAAACATTGCCACGCATGGCAAATTCTTTGAATTCTTTAAACATGCTTCCCCCCTATACGCGCAATTCCGTTTTATATGATTGTATCACTTTCGAGCGGAAAATTGGCAAGACTGGTGCAATCCCTCTCTGCGACTCCAGTTTAACGGCCTGTAATTTGACATCGAAAATGTGGATATCTTCTATTCAGCATCAAGTACTGAGCGTACCATGGAAAGAAACTGCTTCACTTCATAGGGTTTTCTTACAAAGGCTTTGATGGATTCGAAATGCACGTCCGTCAGGAGTTCGGAATCGGAGTGTCCACTGGATACTATTACTCGTACGTGCGGGTCTATTTTCACAAGTTCGTTGAGACACTGTGCGCCGTCCATCTCAGGCATGATCAGATCAAGAATCACTAATGCAATATCGACTCGATGCTCCTCATAAATTGCTAATGCTTCCCGACCGTTGGCTGCAGTAAGGACTCGGTAACCCGACTTTGTCAGAAATCGCGATCCGAGATCCCTTACCAGCACTTCATCATCTGCGAGAAGGATCGTCTCTGTTCCTTTTAACGCCATTGCCGGAGAAATCTCCTGTTCGGGAGACGGTCGAATCTCAAGGATCGGCAGATAAATTTTGAACGTAGTTCCTTTACCGACTTCACTCAAGCACTCAATACAACCGCCGTGTTGCTGAACAATTCCAAGCACAACCGGGAGTCCGAGACCCTTTCCCTTTTGAGAGTCCCAGCCTTTGATCGTGAAAAAAGGATCGAACATTCGTTCCTGAATTTCCCCATCCATTCCCCTCCCGGTATCGGAAACAGTAAGGAGCACACAATCACCAGGGCCTAATTCGGGATGTTTTCTGCAAAATTCATCCTCCAGCGTCACCACGGAAGTTCCGACCGTAAGCTTTCCGCCGTTCGCCATAGATTCTTCAGCATTATTTGCCAGATTCATCAATATCTGATCGATTTGAGCGGGGTCCGCCCGGACAAGACCCAGAGTATCGTCCAGACTCAGTTCAATGCAAATCGTTTTGGGAATAGAGCGAGACCACAGCGCCATGATCTCTCGAATCTGACGATTCAGATCCAGAGAGACAGGATGTGTTTCCGCCCTTTTGCTCAGCATCAATAATCGTTGAATCAAATCCGAACCGTTCAGGGCCGACTGCACAATTTTCTGCAAATCCTCGTGCGCAAGAGTGTTCTCATCGGTCTCCTGAAGGAGTATTTCCGAATATCCGAGAATAATGGTCAGCAAGTTATTAAAATCGTGCGCGATACCTCCAGCCAGGGTTCCGATTGCCTCTGCTTTTTGTGCCTGGAAGAGCTGACTTTTCAACTGTTCACGTTTCTGATTGGTCTTTATCTTTTCAGATATATCTTCGATAGCTGAAATATACCCTTTATTCTCATCTTTAGGATCTACCGGATTGAGCCGAACATGGGCATCGAAAACCGTCCCGTTCTTTCTTACCATTTTTGCTTCAGTATCTACGAGTTTCGGCCCAGCTATGGCCGATTGGATGATCGTACCTAAACGAACAAATTCTGCCTCAGACTCGTAAAGCAAACTCGTGCTCCTGCCGACGCATTCGTCATGACTTTCAAAGCCGAATATGCGGAGCCAGGAGTCATTGACCCAGATAATTTTCCTCTCGACACTCGTTAGTGCTATTCCGATCGGCGAAGCAGAGAGAATGCTTGCCAGCATTTGCTCTCTTTCCTGCAATTGCCGCTCGGCTTTTCTGCGTTCGCTGATATCCTCGAATACCCCGATGGCTCCGAGGAATCGGCCGTCATCAGAATCGATACGGCTGTACAGTGCTCTGACGGGAGTGGATTTTTTACCTGTTACGGACAGATAATCGCCTTCATAGTACCCCGATCCGCTGCTAAGACACTGTTGGACAGCTTTGAGCATCATGGGATCTTTTACTCTTTCAATCATGTTAAAACCGAGAATCGCTTTTCTGTTAGCACCCACGGTTTTTGAAAACCGTTCATTGCAGTCCACAATTACCCCGTTGAGGTCGAAGTGCATGATGCCCAGTGGAGTATTGTTGAAAATAAGCCGGTATCGTTCTTCGCTTTCTCGTAAAGTGTCGTCAGCTTTTTTCCGTTCTGTAATATCCTGAATAGTCCCTTGAAAGCCGACTAAATTGCCATGAGAGTCTTTCTTGGCTACGGTAGTCACCAGTGAATGGATAATCGTCCCGTCCTTCTTGCGCAGGTCAATGGGATAGTCTTTAAGAAAACCCCTCGTTGACACCGCTGTTGCATGGATTTCCCGATCCTCAGGTTTTAAATAGAAGGAAAAGGTGCTTTTCTTCATGACTTCTTGTCTGTCGTTCGAAGAATATCCAAACATCTCCAGAGCAACGTCATTGAGATCTTCAAACTGACCTGTCACCGTGGTAATAAAGACGGCATCCCGCGCAGTATCGAAAAAAGTCTTATAACGCTCCTCGCTTTCCCTCAGAAATTTTTCGGTGATCTTTTGTCGAGCCAATGCCTCTTCCAGGCGAAGTACCGTTTGACTGATACCGGCCTCGGCTTCGACAAGCTCGTGTTCGACCCGTTCGGCATTCAACATCATCAGAGAGAGATTCTCGCCCAGGTGAATTACCAAGAATGACGTAAAAAAGACAAATTCCAGGGGAGAACGCCACAAGAGGTGATCCGTGGATAAAATCAGCCATATGGCCCGAGCAAGAATCAATACTCCGGCTATAACCAGAAGAAATCCGATTGTTCTGCGGAAGACGGACTTCTGCGGGAGATCGCCGGAAAACAGCAATGCTGCCATTCCCCAGTGGACTGCAACGAGTGAAACCGAGGTGATGAAGGTCCTCAGAGTCGGTTTATCCCACACGTAATAGAAAATTATCATTGCGCCTGCAACCGCTGCAGGGAGGGTATACCACCATTTTGAAGCCTGCCTCACGCCGAGGAAACGTCGTATGCCGTCAAGGTGTAAGACCATCCCAAACGGGAGCAGTGTATTGCCCACTACTATGGAGAGCCAGAAAGGTATTTGTCCCCTGAGGCCGAACAGGAGATATCCCAGGGCGATAACGGCTACTCCGGCAGTCCAGTAGCCAAATCCCGCATACGTCTTCCTGGTGGCCTGGAAAAAATAGAGGCTAAGAGCCAAGAATCCGGTAATCACGGCTGCGATGATAAAAAACAGGTTCACAGCTTCATTCTCACGGTTCTAGTGCATTAGATAATGTGGTCTGACAAGATTTTCGTCCGCTTCGATCTGCAATGGATGCATAGCCCCAGAGTATATCCTTCCAGTTTTTTTTTTCAACTTGAATCCGAGACGAAGGATGAATAATCTGACATGTAGTTAATAAGACGAGACTTTCTTGCGTGAGCTAATTCTCTGGGGCAAGTGTATGCAACTAGTCCGGAAGCTTTGATTCTAAGAATAATTGTCCGGTTTCGAATGCGGTTTTCCGGAGAGTTAGGGAGCGGGCGAATACTTAATGTCTTATGCTGCTTCCTCGGGATAGACAATCAATGTCTTTCCTTCTTGCGATAATCGGCCGGACTCCTTGAGCGCTTTCAGGGCTCTGGTAATGCTCACTCGATGTGCACCGACAAGGAAACTGAGGTCTTCGTGGGTGAGAGGGAACTGAATTCTGAAACCCCGACGGCTCCTTACGCCATGCTCTTTGGCTACGGTGACAAGCACACTGTAGAGTCGGGTTTCCAGGCGTGTCAGTGACATGTTGCTTACCCGGCTCGTGAGTGAATCTATCCTGGCGCCTAAATTCTTGATCACTTGAAGCCCTATGGATGGATGTTCCAAAACTAATTTCTCAAAAGCTCTTTTGCTGAAACCACAGGTGAGCGTGTCTTCAATGCACACTGCAGTCAATGAGTAATCGGTGTCTTCGTTCAGGACGCTTTCACCAAGGATGTCACCACCTTTGCGAATATCGAGAGTGATCTCCGAACCATCTTCCGTCAATTTGGTCAGTTTGACTCGACCGGCTTTTATGAGAAACATCTCGTCAGCTGTAGCCCCTTGACAAAAAATGAACTCTCCGGAGTGATATCTTTTACGCACAGCAGCGGTGGCCAAAGCCTCCATGTCATTGGGCTCAAGATTCTGGAAAACCCAGAGATTACCGATGCATGTCGGATCCAATATCATGTCGGGTCCGGCAAGTTGTTCACAAAGACATTTCATAGGAGATTCACTTTCATGGTTCGAAAGAATTTGTGTGAGTATTCCTGTAATTTTCCGCAAGAGTCTGATTATCGCTCTGCAACTTTAATCTACATGTTCGACGATAAGTTCATGTTGAATATCGATACATCCTATTACACTCTGAGCAGCAGGGCATCGCGTCAAATATATGGAAAATGCTTGTTGTGCATCGTCTGACTTTTCTTTCGGTATGGTCAGATGATACGCTACTTTGATCCGAGTGATCTTCAAAACTCCCTGTACATTTTCTATATCGCCCAGAGCATCTGCCCAGTAGCTCTGGGCAGGCGTCTGAATCTGCTTACCAGCCAGGACCCCGGCTAATGTACCCATCATTCAAGCCGCAATTGCGATTACCATGTGATCCAGGGTGGCGGGGTGCTCTTCGGACGGCTCAAGCTTGTAGAAGTTCTTAATGCCTCCGTGGACCCCATAACGAACCTCACCCGAAAATCCTTCAATGAGAGCTTTCCTTGTAGGGCCCATTTCTCGATAAATGCGACTTTTTGAAGTGTGAACGATTTCACTCATTGTTTTCTCCTGTAAGAGATTTCAGGCGCCGAATTCTCAGCGCCTGAACCATCATTTACACAGACAGAATACTACTTCTTCTTTTCTTCGGTTTTGGGCTCATCGTCCAGTTTTACTTTCTTGCCGCACAGATCGCACTTTCCCTCTTCTGTGATACTCGGCTTTCTAGGGGCTTCTCCTCCGCAGATTCCGCATTTGGGCATTCACAATCACCTCCTTTCATTATGAAGACTCCTGGTGCCGGAAACAAGAGTGTCGTCCAGCGGAACTCACATTACCGATCGTTCTTTCAGGCGCCTGGCTATCTCATTTCCGAGATTTAGGGCTTCTTGCCATAATTCGGCCTGATCCTCGACCCGGCAAAATTTTTCTGGTGTGACTGTCGTTTCCTCTCCGAAGATCCAGGGGAGTGCGCTCATCGGACAGGTTTCTCCATAACCGCAAACCATGCATTCCGGGTTGCCGGTTCCTTTGAGAGCACCCAGGACTTCCATTCCTTCCAATTTCAGCGCATGGACCACCTGATCGCTCGCCTCATTTAGCCCTGGAGCGCCTCGCCCGATGCCGGTGTGTACCACGACGGCCAACTTGCCACGATTGAGCCCATTTTGATGGCGCAGACTGAACAATCTTTCCAGGAATGCCTTTGTGAAGCCATCCATAGATCCATAGGGAGTGTAGCCCCCCACAACGATGGCACCCGCATGCCTCACTTTTTGTGCAAGTTCCGGAAAATCGTCACGAACTTTGCATATGTTGTCCGATTTGCAGCCGAGACAGGCAATACATGGCCGAACTTGCATTTTACTCAGCTTAATGAATTCCGTATCGAGCCCGGTGGAATTTAACACAGCCTGGATGAGGCGGTCCGTGTTACTGTTCTTGATGGGACTTCCCGAAATTCCGATGACTTGTCCATTCACGAGATTCTCTCCCCTACCGAAGCATGTTTTCGTTTACACAAATCATAATCGATCCTACCCGGGATTGTTGTAGCCTGGACTACATTCAGGATCTTTTTTCTCGAAGAATTTTGGTGGCCTTGACGAGAGATTAAAGTGGACAGAAAACAGTCTCCCAGGAGCCTTTGCGTGCTTTCGCACGGATTCGGCTGTTGCTTGCACACCATGCAAAATAATTGTTGACACAGAGCATAAACATTGTAATAGTAGTTTAGGTTATTCCTGACAGTTTTTCGACTCAATCAATTCGGCATGAGAGGCAATCCCACTGCCATTTAATGATAGTTGTTAGGTTCTCATTCGCATAAGGACGTCTACAAGTCGCGAAAGCGGAGAAGCGACAGATTACCATAGAGGGGGAAAACATGGCAGTTTTACCGGTTCCGGAAGTTGTCAAGGAAATGGCTTCTCGCCTGGAAGGCATCTCAAGAAACTTGAACTCACACTCAAAACAAATGGATCAGATTCAAGTAAACATGCTGACGACCGAGCACGTGAAAGCATTGGAAGGCAAACTTACTACGATGGAAGCTGCCTTCAGGGCGATGCAAAGCGAGATTCGAGCATTAATGGGTGCTCTCGAGAAGAGATGACACCGAGTTCGTAACAAGTCTTCAGAAATCATTAAAACTGGTGATTCTCAACCGTAACGGGCTGTTGGTAGGTTTTCTTTGTCCCGGTTCATCCTTGCGGTTATTCAAGAGATGACCGTAAGGGTGAACCCTCACCAAGGAGGAGGGAAATGAGGAAACTTTCGCTATCGCTTACAGCCATATTGTGCTTTGTGGCAGTGAGCAGCACGCCGATGGTCAATGCAGCCGAGAAAATCGCAGTCATGTGGGAAGGCAAATCCGGCATGACAAAGCGTGTTCACAGCGGTTTTCTTCAAAAAATCAGACAAATTGCCCCTGAAGTGGAGGTGACGAGCAAGAGAGAAATCGGAAATATGCAGGAAGCTGAAAAGGCTTTCTATGAGTTTGAAGAATCGGTTGACGGAATTGTGTTCCTTCGCTCGTCGGGTGCAGAATTCCTGGCCAAGATTAATCCGAAAATCCCGTGTTTTGTAGGTGGCTGTAACAATCCTTTGTATTTGGGTGCTGTAAAGAATCTTACTTCTCCGGAAGGCAACATTACCGGAGTTACCTATTTTATTCCTTATGAAAAACGGTTCAGTATGATCAAAACACTTTTTCCTAATGTAAAAAGTGTATGCCTGCTACTGCAAACAGGTCATCCAGCGACAAGCATAGAACAGGAAGGGACACGAGCGGAGTGTGAACGAGTGAAGTTGCAGTACAATGAAGTTTTGGCTAATAATTCCAAACAATTGATTGATGCGGCTCAAAGCTTTCAGGATAAAGTCGATCTTTTCCTCATAAGCAGCACCGCTCTTGTGATGGACAACACCGTCGGTCTCGTTGCAGTCGCAAACCGGGCGAAAAAACCTCTGTTTTCTTTTGCAGAAGGTCGCGCAAAGCTGGGTGCGGTAGCGGAGCTTGCTGCGGATGATGAAAAACTCGGTGGGATGCTGGCAGAATCAGTCGTGGACGTAGTGGTCAAAAAGAAGAACGTATCTCAGGTTCCTGTGAAAATGGATTCCGACCCTAAGGTCATCATTAATCAAAGCATCATGGAATCCCTGGGATTGCAATTTCCGGAAGAGATTCTCAAAAAAGCAGAGCTTATTAAGTAAGATTCACAGTTGCCACAATCAGGAACTATAGTCCTCTTATCGAGAAAAATCCTCAAATGCGGTAATCGCATCATATGGATGGTTTACCCAGGTAACCGACCTCTGCCGTCTCCGTGAAACAAACTGCATACGTTGCCTTATGGTACACCGATGCTACACGTTTGCATCAGGCTGCTTCGCAGGCGATTCAAATCGGTGGTGTTGAGATTACCGCGATTCAAGTTTTGCACAAATTCATCCAATCCGATTGAGAAGCGCAGGCGATCTTCAATCGACAAGTTATCCTTGGATTGATCGTAAATTATCCCGAGCTGAGATCTGGCAGCATCCATAATAGTCTTCCGAGTATCGGAATCGATCCCGGATTGCTTCCATGCCCTGTCGATTTGGTCAATGTACGTCTGAATACCGTAACAGAGCGATACGGGAAACGGGTTTCCTGTGCCTATATCCGCATTTGCCGTATTGGGCGCCACACATGTTATCACAAACAAAAATGCAAGTAGTATCTTCATGGCTTTTTTTTCATCCTATTCATTCCTCCGAAGTTAGATGCGAGGACTTTGACAAAGTCGCGTGTTGAGGACCACCGACCTATACGATTTGCATTCAGGATGTTAACTGCTCTGACCTGAGTGCGCAGGTCAGTGGCACCCTGTATCCAGGATCGATGGCGGTTCTGGGGCGCCACGGTCCACGATGAATTTCGAATTCTGATACCATTTCGCCAAATAATTTGGTAGAACCGGGAGGTCCGGCAGAGACGCCGGACCCTACCATCAGCTGGTAGTGGCCGGCCTCTGTGCCGGCCAAAATTGGATTTCAAAAATCGAATCGGTATGAGAGAGCCTCCCGTGTGCGTGCCCTCAAAACCGAGCCGGCTCCCAGGTTGGCCCCTACCAACGTGAAAAGAGATTTGCTTGTTTCTGAATAATAGCTATAGAAGTGGCCGCTTCTGTAAGAGAATGGAACTATTTGTTACGTCACTTTTTGAGTGCCCGTTGGTTGCGGCCGGAGGCAGCGTTTCCTAAGGAGTAGCATGAAGGTTTTGCTCACTCCATATCGTCGTCGAACCCGAGCTTGTTCATGTAGTGCTTCAAAGAATAGCGTGAAATTCCCAGTAATTTTGCGGCCCCGACCCTGCTGCCGCCGGAGTGTCGCAGAGCTTCATTCACCATGAATCGTTTCAAATCATAGGTTATCTCATTGAGAGATTGTTCTGTGGGAAAAGATATGGAAAATGAAGCTTTATTGTCGTCCGAAGAGAATTGCATATCGTCCTGAAGCCCGAGATGTGCGAGGGTCACTGTTCTCCCGTCCGATAGCATCAAAGCACGCTCCAGAACGTTTCGCAATTCACGCACGTTTCCCGACCATTGATACTTCTTAAGGGTGTTGAGAATCTGAGGAGAAATCAACGGCTTAGCATGAAGCTGCATTTCCACTCCAAGTTTTACGAGAAGCTGCTCCACAAGCAACGGAATGTCTTCAGGTCTTTCCCGGAGGGGTGGAATTTCTATTCTCATAACATTTAATCGGTAGAAGAGGTCTTGTCGGAAATGCCCCTCTGCCACTTCTTTTTCCAGGTCTCTATTCGTAGCGGCAATGAGTCTGGCGTCCACGGAGATTTCCTTCTCACCGCCCACTCTCGTGAATTTCTTGGTATCCAAAAACGTCAGGAGCTTTGATTGCAGCGGCAACGAAAGCTCACCGATCTCGTTCAACAAGAGCGTGCCACCTTCTGCCAACTCGAGCATTCCTCGTTTTCGCGAAGCCGCACCGGTAAAAGCTCCTTTTTCATGGCCGAAAAGTTCCGATTCGGCAAGGTTCGGTGCTATGGCTGCACAGTTAATGGAAAAGTATGAGCTCCCTGCACGAAGGGAGTGCCTGTGAATATATTGGGCGAGATGATCCTTTCCACTACCGCTTTCACCGGTCAACAGGATAGTGATGTTCGTCTTGGCTGCAATCAACGCTTTCTTGAGAGTCGATTGCATAGTTTTGGACGGATATTCTTCCATAGTATCAGGAGAGATTTTGATTCTAGTGAGGTCGGTAATGTCGCGAGCTATGGTGAGAATGCCTATAACTTGGCCCGAATCGTCTTTCAAGGGGACCTTTGTATCGGAGAGTGTCACCCTCGCGCCATTAATTCTAGCGGTGTGCTCGCTTTGTATCGATTCTCCCTTGAGAACTCGTAAATCCACATCTCTGATGTAAGCGGCATCTTCAGGATGGAGAAAATCTTTGTATGTTTTTCCGATAATCTGGGATGCGGGTGCTCCCAAAAATTGCTCCGCCGAAGGATTTACATCGATAAACTTTGACGATCTGTCATTGAGAAAAATGTAATCTTCGGCTGCTTCAAAAATAGCTCTGAATCGTTGCTCGCTTTGCCGTATAGCTTCTTGGGCCGTTTTGTTCGCTGTAATATCCATAAAAGTGCCGGCCATTCGTACCGGCTCTCCCTCAGAATTCCATTCGACAACTTTCCCGCGCAAGAGTATCCAAATCCATTCGCCGTTCTTGGTGCGTAAGCGATGTTCCGATTCGAATGCGGCTGTGGTCCCCTCCAGGTGATTTTTCAATGCAGTCAGAACAGTGGGTGCATCGTCCGGATGCACTCGCTCTTTCCATTTTTTCAGACTCGGCGCTATCTCATCTATTCTAAAGCCGAGTATTCTGGCTCCCTGTTCGTTAAGGACTGCAGCATCCGTTTTGATATTCCAATCCCACCACCCCAAATCCGCTCCGGTCAGGGCCAACTCGAAGCGTTGCTGGGCTCTTCTCAAGGCTTTTTCCGCTTGCTTACGCTCTATAGCGAATGCTATGGACCGCGACAGCAAGTACCCGTCGTATTTATCTTTTAGGAGGTAATCTTGTGCCCCCTCCCTCACGGATTGAACAGCCACAGTTTCGTCATCAAGGCCGGAGAGAACCACAACAGGAATATCGGGATTAACCTTTTTTATCTCCAGAAAAGTCTCTAATCCCTGAGCATCAGGCAATCCCAGATCCAAAGTGATTACGTCGAAGACTTCTTTTTCCAGGTACTCTTTCGCAATTGCAATTGTTTCCGCATGCGTGAGCGAAAATTTCGTGTTCGCGATCTCTCCGAGCGCTTCCTTCAGAAAAAGGACATCGACCAGATTGTCTTCTATAATTAGCAGTCGTATCAATTCCATCATGAGCTCTCAATTCCCGATCTTGTATTTATTCACACTGCGGGTCCGGAAGTCTGACCAGAGTGAACCAAAACTCGCCAAGGCGTTCCAGTGCCTGATTGAACTGTTCCACATCGACCGGTTTGGTGATAAAGCAATTGGCATGCAGTTCGTAACTTCTCCAGATATCCACCGGAGATTCCGAAGTGGTGAGAATAACCACGGGAATGTGATGCAGGGAAGGATGTTGCTTAATTTCTTCCAACACTTCGCGTCCGTCTTTTTTGGGAAGATTTAGATCCAACAGAATGATACCGGGTGTAGGAGCATCTGAAAATTTTCCTCGTTTATAAAGAAAATCCAGAGCTTCCTCACCATCTTCTGCAACGTGTAAGTTATTGCATATTCTCGCTGCGTTGAACGCCTCTTTGGTCATCAAGACGTCAATAGGGTTGTCTTCAACCAGGAGAATTTCCACTGCTTGCACCTGCATGCCCTTGACCATCATATCTGCAAACCTCTTTTTGGTATCGTGAAGTATAATGTAGTCCCAACGCCCGGCGCGGATTCTGCCCATACTCTTCCGCCATGACGTTCCACAACTTTCTTAACTATGGCCAGCCCCATCCCGGAACCGTCATATTCCGATCTTTTGTTCAGCCTTTGAAAAATCACGAAAATGCGATCGAGATATTTGGATTCGATCCCGATGCCATTGTCTTTTACCGAGAATATCCAGTTATTCCTATTGTTGACTGCTGAAATATGAACATGCGGAGCAACGTCCTTCTTCCGAAATTTTATAGCATTTGCTATGAGATTTTGAAACACCTGAAGTAACTGGGTCTCGTCACTTATTATGGTGGGAAGAGGATCGTGAGTAATTGTCGCTGCGGTATCGGAAAGAACCGTCTTCAAATTTCCCAAAGCTTCAGCCAATATTTGGCCGCAGTCCGTTGCTTGGGGCAGTTTTCCCCGGGTTCCCACTCGCGAGTACGTCAATAAATCCAGGATAAGCGCTTTCAGGCTCTTCGCTGTTACGTGTGGGTAACGTCAATTTGTAGTGTGTTGCGCATGGGTTCGGTTTTTGGTATCGGGTATCGTCCAGGAGGGACTCCCGATGCAAGATACCGACCTTTTTCAGATGGCCCTTGGGTTGTTTCCA
>JBGSLQ010000054.1:0-105945 GCA_041740635.1 Desulfomonilaceae bacterium
GGATACATCAAGGGAAAAAGTGCGATCTCAATTGCAAGGAACTTCACGTCGAGAAAAAGGAATTTCACGGGAGAGAGCTTTTGGGCAAGAGGGTACTATGTCTCGACTGTGGGATTGGACGAAGAGTCCGTCAAAAAGTATATTCGTGAACAGGAGGCGGAAGATGCCCGGCTGGAGCAACTCAACATGCTCCATGCGGAGACGCCCCCTTCAGGGGGCTCATGAACATGCCCCTTTGAGGGGCTAACAGGAATATGCCCCCGGCTTTGCCGGGGGTCATTTAACTACATAAACCACAGCCCAGAACCACACTATGCCAAGTCCCCATTGAAGAAATTCAATCATAAAGTACACCGGGGGAATGAAGAAAAACCATGCGAGCAAAATCTGGGCCCGCATAGTGAATTTTGTGTCTCCTGCACCCCTCAGAGCGCCGTTGTACACGATGAACATGGTGTCGAATACCGTATAGATCGCAACAAGCCTCAGTATCAGAATGCCCTGGGCGAGAACGGTTTCGAACTGACCGTCGTGCTCCGGTCGGAATATTTCAATAAAGACACCAGGAAAAATCATGTAAAGCAAAGCAAGTATGGAAGAATAACCGAGAGCGAGCACCATTGAAGATCTAACACTCTTTTCCGCAAGGTATGGACTACCCTCACCAAGGTATGCTCCCACGAGCGTAGATGTAGCGATCGACATTCCGACCATGGGAAGAAAAGACAGCATTTCTATGCTCAGGACTATATTGGTCGCTGCAAGGCTCGCTTCACCCAACCTTCCCACCAGGAGGACAAATACCGTGAAAGAACCGACGTCAAGAAAGAACTGCATTCCTGAAGGTAAGCCGAAACGCAGCAGAAGAGCGAACATGGGTTTATCGAAGGCATAAGTTTTTCTGGTCCCATGCGTCCTCGAAAATTTCCGAGACAAAAATAGGGCTGCCCAGTAGATCGTAGGTACACCGCTGGTCAGAGCAGTTGCGAGGCCTGCTCCATAGATTCCCAGTTCCGGAAACCCGCAATGGCCGAAAATGAGCACATAATCTAGCCCAGCGTTTGCGGCATTGGCTAAGATGTTCCCCCACATGACGACACTGGTTTGTCCCCTTCCAGAGAAAAAAGAAGAAAGGGCCGCATTCAAAGGAAGAAGCATGCCTCCCAGCATCAAAAGAGTAAAAAATCCTTCTTCCAATTCCAGGAGTTCCGGTCCGTGACCGCCCCATCTGAGCACCGCTTTTCCGACAGGTATCATGCACAGGATCAGCGGAGCGGAGAGGACGGAAAACCATATGCCCTGCCACACTGCTTTCGAACAGGATTGCTTGTCTCCAGCTCCATGATACTGAGCCACAAGAGTATTGACGTACTGAGCCGTACCAAGAAAGAAAGAACAAATGGTAAAGTACGTAATCCCTCCGGGAGTTGAAGCGGCGACGGAACTCTGGCTATGCCACGAGAGGAACAGGCGGTCGATAAAAAGCATGAGGGTGAGTGATGCCGTGGATAAAACGAGCGGAATTGCTATTTTGAGGACTTCTCTGTAGCCGCCGGGGACGAGAGAATCTGAGGAACCATTCAAGATACTTTTGAGAGACACGGGCGAGACTGCCGGATCAGGATCTCTTGATCTTATTCAAGAATGAGCGGATCTGATCCGTCGTGGATTTCCTTTTTTTTGGCTCGGAGTGTTCTTCCTGAATACGAATTTCTTCTGTTGGAGGAAAATCGTCCTTGTCTTTACAGGTGGCCATGAGTTCTGTGGGCGGATCCTGCGGACCCTCCTGGAATAATTCCACCTCTTCAGTAGGCGGGTAATCGTCTTGCTGCTTGCGCTTGCGAACTCGGACTGTTTTGCTCTCATCAATGTAGAAGTGATCGCCTGAAGCGCTCAAGTTTTCCATCACTTCTTGAGATGGTGCAACTTCCGCGGGAACTGCGCCGCACGCAGGACATCGTGCAAAGGGGCTGGGATGCGGGTGACTGCAATTCGGACAGATGTAGAGCCCGGAAAGGAATTGGGATTCCTTGGCCAGATCCCTACGAACAGCCATTTCCTTGCGCTTTTCAAGATCCAAGGGGCTTATGACATTCTTCGTCAATAAGGCCTTGATTAAACTCACAAAAGCCTTTGCCGATAAATCGTATTTATCTCTTAGCTCTTGATCTGACAGACTGGAGCTAAAATCCGCAAGAAAACTGCTGAGCGGGACTTTTAAACGAGCTTGTTCGCTCTTTTCTGTCATTTCCTTACCCGATAACCGAAATCGGCACGCTTATCGCGTCTCGCCGTATCGGCTCACGCATCCCTGCTCAATGCATCACGTTCAGAGGCCTTACGAGTCGCGGAAAATTGGGTTCCATTGCTCGGGCCAAAGCGGTGAGGTTGAATTGCCGAGACCTACTTGGAGACAAAAGTATTTACAGCTTTTTTCAAGACGGGTGAGTATTTCCACGTCACCACTCTACGTGCATCGAGGATCAATTCTTCACCAGTCTGCGGATTTCTTCCGCGACGCGAATGCTTGGATTTAACTGTCCATTTTCCGAAACCCGATATCATTACGTCTTCGCCTTCGATGAGTTTCTGCTTGATTATATCCAGCAATTTTTCAACGATCTCGGTGGCTTCACCTTTCATAAACCCACAATCATCGGCGATTTTTTTCGCGATGTCTGCCTTTGTCAGTGTCATCATGCCCTCCCAAAAAATAAAGCAAAAAGAAGTCTGTTACTTATATCAATGCACGTCAGGAAAGGCAAGAAATTTCTTCGACTTCCGTAATAAAAGCCTAAGTGCTGCAAGCCCTATTCGAACTCACGAGACTGTGTCGCGAAGCAAACGTCCGGCATATCCCTGTTTACGTAAAGAATCTTTTAGCAGTCCGGCAATATCCCGCGGCCTGAACATGAATCGAATTCCCGTGCTCAAACCCAAGCTGTTGGCTGCCCGAAAATAACGCCAATAGGGTCTCGGGAGCCGCAGCATCTTGAACACGAAAGCTGCCGCCTTGGAGAATACCAGGACTCGTTCGTCAAAACCCAGATAAATCTCCGGACAGCTTGCAGCCGCCTCTGACATTTGCTTCACTGCCTCATCGAGATCCAAATCTTCCGAGAGATACCATAAAGCTGTAGCCGCATCCGTGTCAGGCGTGACAAAACCCTCTCTGCATGCGATATCCCACAGAGTCGTCCCGGGATATACTCGCACTCCTGTGAAGAAATGAGCAACGTGCGTCACCGGGCGTCCGTTCTTTTGCAAGTACTTCAAGGCAAAATCGAGAGACTCCTTGAGCGTCTTGTTGGTTTCTCCCGGGCCTCCGATCATAAAAAACCACCAGGCGGCAAATGCCGTTTTGTTGATTGCTTCCGCTGCGTGAAACACTTCATCCGGGGCGAAGCCTTTGCGATAGTTCCTGATCATTGTCGGTGATGCCGATTCGGGAGTTATCATAAATGCTCGGAATCCGGCTCTCCACATAAGGCGAAGGTACGTGCCGTCAAGGTTCCTGGGGTTCATTCCCATTGCGGTGAACTCGGCTTTCCAGGGTCTTCGCGCTATTTCTTCAAGGATTGCGCCGGAATGATCCAATGGATCGTTGAACACCGAATCGACAAATTCGAAAGACTTGGGGCCGTAGCGGAAGAGTGCATCCTGAATCTCATCCACTACATCCACGGGTGAACGCAGGCGTAATGTGTTACCCTCGATGGACTGATTATAGGTACAGTAGATACAGTGCTGTCTGCAGCCCCTCTTGGTTTGGATATTGTAGCTGCTCCCCACTTTGAGATACGGCCGGAGATCTATCCATTTTCCCAGGTCGGGAGTCTTTATGGAATCGAAGTTCGGAAGTTGCGGTTTGGTGAAGATGAATTTACTCTTATCCATCGTGCCGACGCCGGGTATTCCTGCCGGGGAATCGCCTTTTTCCAGCGCTTCCAATAAGCTGACGAAACTTGCTTCTCCATCGGACACGACGATATAGTCCGCTTTCAGAAGCTTCAGTATCCTGGCAGGCATCAAACTTGCCCCGGGCCCACCCAACACCACCGGTGCGTCGGAGCATCTCCTGATTTGCTGCACTATCTGCACTATCTCAGGCAGATAATTGATAGAATGCAGCATGTTGACGTTATCGATGTTTCTGACGGAAATGCCTATTATTTCAGGATGAAACTCCTTAATTGCCTGTTCTATTGTCCGGTTGAAGTTTCGTGGAGCGAAGCACAAGTCGAGAACACTCACCTCGTGCCCCGCTGATTCCGCTGCCGCAGCTACATAGCAGATGCCCAGCGGTGGAGCCGCCAGTAAATCTTCTTTTCGGTTGCTGTTTATGAGAAGAATTCGCATACCTACCCCTGACCAAGACGCAGAAAAAAACGGCTTCCTCCTTTATCACGGAGAGAAGGGAGTATCAATGAACGTGACGGTCAACCAAGCAAATTTCTGCTTAACATATCTCGCAAAGGCCATTCCCGGGGTATACTCAATATTGGAGAAAAGGGGGTTTTCCCGCCCGGACAGATCGAAATGGCGCCCATTGTTTTGCCGGCACTGAGACTGGGAACTAAATGTGCAAATTTTTTCTCGTGCTTTATCGTTCAACCATAATTTAAAGCACAACGTCTCGTTATCTTTGGAAGTATGCTCTGCGAGCACACTGAGTGCATCGAAAAGGTGGAATCCGGATCCTAGAGCCTTCGCGAAGGACTCCTTTACAGACCAGAGAAGGGAGGCCGCTTTGTGAGGATCGCCTCCGGTGATTCGAAGGGCATCGCTCCATTCATGGGGGTAACAGATTTTCCAGACCGGGTATCCGTCAGGAAATTCCGCAGGACTTGCCGAATCAAGACCTATCTGTGGGCCTGATGCACAGGCGGCTGCCAGAATGGAACCAGCGGAACGGGAAAAAGAGATTGGCGGCCCGATCCTGTTTCCGGCCATTACAGCGGGCTTGCCAAGTGCAGACGTGATAATTCTCAGTGGTTCGTCCGGAGGTGGGCAGAGATTTCGAGCGCTGAGCTCATGCCACAAGCGATGTGCCAGGAGTTCTTTTATTCTCTCTGCATGCCGCTTGCTAATCTCGTTACCTTCGAAACAGCCGTGAACGGTACTCCGGCCTCCCAGTTTCAGGAAGCTCACTGCGTCGAGTTGATTCACGGGGAGAAGTCCTCTGTGCAAACCTGCTCCTCTTGCGGAAACGTTCATTTCGAAAACCAGCGCATCATCAGATTTCTCGTGTACATCACCAGTTTACCGTCTTCATCGATCGCTCTCGTATCCCAGCCGATACCTTCGTCGTTTCGGCTTTTCATCCGTCCTTCAAGGGTAATGATTTCTCCATCTGAGCAGTTTCTGAAGAATCCCATTTCGCCGATGCGAACGGGAATCATCGACCGCTTTTCCGATGGTTGTCTCATGATAATGTAGAAGTTTACAAGCTGCATTAATGCTTCAAGCAGATACGGTGAATAATGATACCGGGACTCTGGGATTCCCGCAAAATCCGGGGAAATTCTATAAACCATTCGACCTTTGACCGCTCCTTCATAGGTACCCTCCAGGGCTTCCATTACTCGATAACGATCCTGCATATCAGTCCTGTCGATGTACCAGTTGATTGCTTCCTCATGGTCCATAGGACGTGTGTCCAAAACAGCGGAGTCAATGGGAGCGAAATCCTCCAATTCCCGCAGATTCATTGTAGCATTTCCTAGGATAACTGTCGCCCTATAGTTGTCATGAACACGGTTAACAATACGTCCTGTGGGGGAAATCTCCCGGGTCGCGAGAGACACGTCGCAGGCAGCCTCTCCGCTTCGTTCATACGCACTGCGGCAACAAATCTCTGCAGTTCGCTCTCTTCCGGGAGGACATTCGATAATGTTCAGGAACTCAGCGTTGCGGACACCCTTCACCTTGAGATGAGGATAGACAATCGTCGATGCTTCCATGAACGTCTCGATCGCCATGATTGCGGAAACCAGAGGATATTTCATGAACTTGAACGGTTTGTGATCCGATACCCAAAGATCGCGCTCCTGAGAGAACGCCCGCTCGGCAATCAATTCCTTTCGTCCCAGGTCAAGCCGGTTCACCGTATCAACCATGGGAAACATGCTCTTCGTGAATTCCACTGTCCCCGCAGCGATACTTTCGCCGGCTTCCGGTCCTGAGGAAATCAGTCTGACCGTGCAGACGTCCGGGAGGGATCGCATGAAGAGGACCCAGGTGTCCTGAGGAGAAGCTATGAAAAGTTCCCTCGCAACAAGAGAGGCCAATTCTTCAGCGTGAACGTACTGGGCGTTCATACGTTTCATGAACAGACGGATGTCGGGATTTTCCGCCATTCCGGCGCCTTCTATGGGAGGCAGCACAAAAGCTTTGAAAAGCACCGAATTGTTCAGTTCGGCCAAGTGGGTCATGAGCGCGGCCATCATCCTGTTTGCCGCGGCGTAATTGGATTGTCCGGGATTGCCCTGGATCGATGCCGCAGATGAGAGACACGCGAAAAACTTGAGACCAAGGTCTCGGGATGCATTGAAAAGATTCAATGCGCCCTCATATTTCACTGCTACCACGGACTTAAAATCGTCGGGACTCATTTGTGCTATGAAGTTGTCTCGCAGAATTCCCGCGGAATGCACAATGCCGTCAATTCTGCCGTATCTCGAGACGATTTCCCTGAGCGCATATTCCACCTGTACCGGATCGGCCACGTCGCAGCTCATGTAGGTAGCTTCAATTCCCGAAGTACGTAACTTCTGCATGGTCTCGTGAATTTCCGCTGCCTTGCCGTTCCCGGAGGGGTGAGATTCATCCTGGGAAGTCAGCGCGGTTCGTCCCAACATAATCATTTTACAGCCAAAGGGTACGAGACTGAGTGCAATGAAAGGAGTAATACCCGAAGCGCCGCCTGAGAAGACGATTACATCATCCGAAGTGAGATCGAAACGCTGCTCGTCTTGCAGAACTGTGTTTTCCGGCGATGCCTCGAGGGAGAAGACTTGCCCTTCCTTATGAATGGTTTCTATGACCTTCTGACTCCGGTCCAGAGCACCGCGAATTGCAGTGCTGACGTCTACGTCAGAATCAAGTTTTACGGAACGGAATTGAACGGACGAGTATTCCTGGGCGGCACTCAGGAACAGAGCCAAAACGCCTTCAGCAAGGAGATTACCTAAGCCGTTCGGATCTTCAGATTTGTTCACCAGGATGGCAAATTTTTTGGCAGGTGAGGACAACAGCACTTTCAGAGCGGAAAAGAACCCCGTGAGAATGGTTGACAGATCCTGGAGTTCCGTGACTCTTTCATCGAACGCTTCATCTATCACGAAAGCCAGACCGGCCAGAGACTCGAATTCGGACAAGTGTTGCACAGCGGAATCCGCCTCCGATGTGGATCGGAAGTCAAAACCTTCTCCTTCGGAGCTGTTATCCAGGAAAGCTACAGGAACGATATTCACTCCGTAATCCCTTCGGAAAATATCGCCCAATTGCTTCCTGATTCCCGTTCCCGCCGTAGGCGAAAAGACGCTCACGCAATCAAGAGGACTTAGCTCAACAGGCTGAAAGCTCCCCATGTCGAGAGGCACATGCTTAAACGTCAAACGTTTTATAGGCTGTTTTTCTTCAACCGGGGCAGGTTCGGTGACAGTCGGTGCAGCTTGCGGAGGTGCATCCTGTTCGTTTTTCCCGGCTGTCTTTTCTTTTTGGCGTGACATCACTCGCGCTATTCGGTCGGAGATGTCCCTGATTGTGCGGACATCCATGAAATCTTCCAGCTCGATCTTGATGCCGAAGTGACTTTCCACGGAATCCATAATCACAGGGAGTCGACTTGATCTAATGGAGAGATCTTCTCGGAGATCCATGTCAGGTTCGATTTCATCGCGGTCGTACCCGGTTGCTTCCATAATGATGCGTATCACCATCTCCGTGGTGTCTAGACGGTGCATTTCCGGTGTTTCGGCTTCGGGCAGTTCCTCCTGTGCCGGCGATTCCTGTACGGAAACTACTATCGGTTCCTGCTGACGCGCAGTCTGAACGGGAATTTCAGAGCGGGGAAACATCCTCGACACCAGCGCATCGAGTGCTGCCTCATCAAAGTTCGGATCGACCTCGGCCCGTATGCTGGACAGAATGCCGGGCCGCAGAAAACGACCGAAGCTTTCCAGGACGAACGATCCTATTTCTCTGTGGACTATTTCCTCCATCGGATGAGAAGCAGTCGCATAGGAACGCACTGCAGGCGGATTGACGGACTGCTGAACCCGTGCCATCTGAGTTTGAGTGCTCGCAACAGGAGCTTTTTCGGCAATCTTACCCGCTTTGGGGAATTCCACCGATTGCAGCCTTCCTCCCACCGGGAGATGTCCCCGTGCAAAGAGCTGCGCAAGAGCGGTTTTGTACATCACTGCTTCGACGGAAGGCAAGCAGGTCTGCAAACACTCAGCTTGTTCGATAGTATCTGCAATGAGGTTACTGAGGATGTCCCTCGGACCGACTTCCACAAAGAGCCGCACTCCGTAATCATTCCACAAAGTTCGCACATTGTTCATCCAGTGAACCGGGGATTCCAAATGTGCCATAACTATGCGTTTCATCTCGGCTGAATCCGGGGGAAACGGCTCGGTTGTGGTATTGGAAATTACCGGAATTTGCGGAGGACAAAACGGGATATCCGCGATAAACTCGTCCAACTCATCATGAATGCATTTCATGATAGGCGAGTGGAAGGCCATGCTGACCCGGAGCAGCGTGTTCCGGAAGCCGTTTGCCTTGAGCTCTACTCCGATTTCTTTGATCTTCTCGGTGTTTCCGCCGATAACAATTTGATGATTGGAGTTGAGATTGGTTATATAGACACCGTTGGCTCCGGACAAGACTTCTTCCACCACTTCCTGCGGGGCGTCCACTGCCATCATGACCCCGGGGTCCACGTTCATAGTGCACGCTTTATCCATGCAGATTGCACGTTTGTTTACGATGCGGAAGCCATCTTCGAAGGAGTACACTCCAGCCAGGCACAGCGCCGTCAGTTCGCCCAGGCTGTGGCCGGCAAGGGCTGTCGGGCGGATTCCCAGTGAAGTGAGATACTGTACCATGGCGTATTCCATGGTGAAAAGGGCAGGCTGCTGCCAGCGGGTCTTTTGAAGATCTTCCTCCCGGTCGTGAAAAATCAAGCTGAGGATATCGAAATCGGCTACGTCAGCCGCACGGTCCATCCATTCTCGAATTATCGGGAACGTCTGATACAGCTCATGGCCCATACCGGCGTAGTGAGAACCCTGTCCTGGAAATACAAAAGCAAGTGGAACGGGAGGAACATCTGCGGGGCCGAGATGGATTCCCTGCCGTGCCAAAACTTTTATGCGTTTTGCAGCAACAGGGCCGGGATCGGTGAGAGGTTCCGTTGAAGCAATGAGGGATCGAGCCTTCTGGTCTGATTCGGCTACTACCGAGACGCGGTAGTTCTTGTCGCCGATCTTGGTTTCATAGAAGGATACTCCGCGGGGGAGAAGATCTGTGCTGGTTTCCATCGATTTTTCCATAGCTGGTGCGACTACGACCGTATCTCGAGAACTCAAGGATTGTTCAAGCTGTACCACGTAATTGGAACCTCCAAAACCAAATGCATTTACCTGAAATCTTCTGGGCCTACCATTATGGGTGTTCCACTCGGCAGGTTCGGAAAGGATGTCAATTCCCGTGCCTTGAATATCGGTCTCCGGGTCGATCGTGTGGCAGTTCAAGGTTGCAGGCAATATCCCGGCCTTCATGGCCATCACACCGCGAATCAGGCTGTTGATCCCGGATGCACCCAGGGTGTGCCCGATCTGTGACTTGAAGGAAGTGAGCACCGTACGGCTGTCACCGTTGTAAAAGGATTTGAGTGCCTGAACTTCCTCCACATCTCCCTGGCGGGTACTCGTGGCGTGACATTCAATGAGGTCTACCGTATCCGGCCCGTATCCGGTGTCCCTGAAAGAAGACCGTATGGCTATCTCCTGAGTCGTCCGGGAAGACTCTACCATTCCCAGGTTATTGTTGCTGGCCCCCATTGAGGTGATGTACGCGTGAATGTTCGCACCACGCTTCTTGGCAACGCTTTCCCGCTCAATTACGATCATGCCGCCGCCTTCACCCAGGACCATGCCATCGCGGTCCGCGTCAAAAGGTCGGCTTGCTTCTCCCGGCAGTCGATCCACTCCCGAGAGTCCTGCCAATGCGCCCAGTGCAGAGAATTCGAGGAAATGCATGGGAGTGAGGAATTCTTCTCCTCCTCCCACTACAGCAGCGTCAATGATGCCGTTCCGTACCATTTGAACCGCACTGTAGAGCGCCACCAGGGCTGTTGCGCATGCAGCCGAAACAGAAAAGCTCGGCCCCATGAATCCGTATTTGTTGCAGATGAAGCCGCCTGCCGAGCAATTAAGCCTTCCGAGGAGCGTTGTGTCATCGATCGCGATACGCCCTGATTTCACTGCCTCAGAGACTGCCTCCTCCATCGCGGAATCCATGGGAAGCACACTTTTGACTGCGGACAGGATCTGCGTCAGAGCACCCCGTATAATTACGTCTTGAAGTGTCGCTGCAGCCTCGCCGGAGTTCTGGGAAATGAGAACCGCAATCCGCTCCCGGGGGATGTCCGAATCCAGAATCCCCGATTCCTCCACAGCATTACGCGCCAGCCACATGCTGATCTTGGTGGCATCGGTCATGGTTCGGAAATCCTGGGGAGGAACTCCGATGTCCTTTCGTGTGACTTCGATGTTCTGGAAAGCTCCAAATCTGCAGTAGGTCTTTTCCGGCATGCGAGGACGAGGATGAAAGAACAGCTCGTGATTCCACCTGGTATTCGGAACCGGAGAAATACCGGATCTCATCCCGAGACTCGCAGCCCATACCTCTTCAGGGCTGTTCCCCAATGAATTCACGATACTCATGCCGGTGATGGCAATCCTTTCGACCTGTCTGTCTCCACCGGAAACCTGGATTGCCGCAGGAATCGATTGCCGTCGAGGCTCTACGATTTCAACCGGTTCCGGTCGGGCAGGGGACTGGGAGAGAAGAGGACCTGTCACAGGCAGTCCTTCCGCCAGCGGTGCTAAGGCAAGCTCTCGATGTAATTCTGCTATGGACATTACCCTTTCGATTACCCCGGAGCAGGCGCCACTCATGAACTGACCTTGCGCTACGCAACTGGTGTCATCGAGAACCGTCCCGCCCGGGCGATCCATTGCACGAGCGGCAATGAACAGACTACCCGCACTGAGCGCCTCTATTTTGTGCCTGAAGGATGCTTCATCTTCGGACCCCGCGGCAAAATCCCTTTCAAGAGAACAGATTGCGTCCATTTTCGGAGTCTTCAGAGAGCGTACCCTGAGGCCGGTGCCTTCTCCCGTTACCACTGTTTCACCGGGTTCGGCACTCAGAATCATTCGCCTGTAGATTTCCGACAGGGCGCCTGTATTCACGATTTCATCCGTAGCGAGATATACGGTCCCCATCTGGACTGCATCGGCTCCCAACATAGATGCCATGAAAGCGGTCTCACGCGTGCAGATTCCACCTGCCAGGATGATCCTGCGATCCTTGAAGAGGTCGGGATTGCGATACTTGAGATCGGCAATCATCTGGGCGAGTGTAACCGTGCTGTGCTGTCCCACATGCCCGCCGGCTTCATGACCTTCGCAGATCACGTAGCGAATGCCTGTATCGAACGCCATTTTCAGGAGTTCTTCGTTCGGTGCGATATAAATCGGCTCGATACCGTCCTTCATAAGGTCCAGAGCATGAGACGGTTCTCCTGCCGCGATAACGGCAAAACGTGGTTTGATTTTCCGAATCCACGCGAGTTGCACGTCCCGGTGGGGATTTTCGGCGAGAGCGATAATATTGACCGCATAGGGCCTGTCTTTCATGAATGCAGCCATGCCACCAAGTTTTTCCTCAAGGACTTTCTCGTCCATCATCCCGAGTGCAATGGTGGGAAGACCGCCAGCATCGGCAATTCTTCTGCCGAATTCCGGATTATCCGTTATCCATGACATTGCCCCCTGGATAAAGGGATACGCAGTGCCCATTTCCATGGCAATGCGGCTGGCTGCAAATGCTCCCGCGCATTCGGGCGCACGTGAGAGACACGTGTCCACAGCTTCCAGGAAATTTGTAATGCTCTCCTCAGTTCCTGAACCGAACCGCTGAACGAACGATTGCGCAAAGGAAGCCTCCACGCCGAGAGGGATCAACTCATCGCGAGAAAAGGTGCTGTCCAGCGGAGAAACCCATTGTGACAGGACCTGTTCGGTAAAGAACCGCCGTTGTTCGTCACCTATTTCCGAGCCGCACAACGAACCAGTGAAATCTTTGAGCTTTTTTACTGCCTTTGAATTGCCCTTATTGAAGAACCGGCACGGTATGCCCAGTGACATACCGGCGATATCCGTATGATCGGGCCGAAGGTTCGCTATTTTCTGCGATACGGCATTGTCCGCAGCAGCCAGATCGGTCAGCCAGTGAACGCTCTCGCATACTATTCCATTACAGCCTGCCGCCAGGAATGCTGCAGCCGCTTCCGGAGTAGCGATTCCGCCCCAAACGGAGAAACTCGGGGGGTCGGAAAGAGCAGGACTCAGCTTCCGAACGAACGAGTACAGGCTGAATATGGTTTCCGTGCTCACAAACCCGGCCGCTTCGCTTCCCTTCAGTGCAATTGATCGAATTTCCGGATACTTGAACAAAATTTCTTTGCAAAGGCGAACGTCTCCTACGATGGGAACGATCTGAAACTCAGCCGGAAAGGCTGCAATACGATCGAGATGACCGATAAGCTCTTGCGGTGCCACATGCGGATGCAGCTCAATCCATGCCGTGCGCAGACCGGTATCCCGGAGGAACTCTTCGAGATGAGGATCGGAGAGGGCCGTTTGGGGAAGTTTGAGATGCACGTGATCCGGGTCGGCATCAGCCTGGAGCAGCGAAATTCCGGAAGCGTTCCAGTCCGCATGGGAAAGATCGAAAATAATTCGTGTCCCGGTTTGGCGTGCCGTTTCCACGACAGAGGATTTGATGTGTATCGGTTGCCATACGAAAGCTAGGAAAGGAGTGTCGGAGTAGCGGTCCATACGTACGCACCTTTTTCGGCATTAAGTCAAACTTTTACTATAGCATATCCAACCAAAGTTGGAAGTCCAAAAAGGTCTTTTGGAGCCAACGCATTGATTAGTTTGAATGAAATCATATCTTTGAGAACATCGCCCAAGTGGGAATAGCATGTGCCGACAATTTTGGCAATACTACGATGCTTCAATTGAAAGCGTCTGCTACGGACACTGAACCCACTGGCGGCGAGTGCGCAAGCGCCGGATTAATTATGTACCATTCTCGTCGCAAAAATCAGACGAGTCAATCTCTTTAAGAGATAGGTCTCCTGGAGACCCTAACTCGGTGCAGGCTTAAGCTACTGAGATCATTGTATCATGCTTTCTCAGGCCGGGATTCGGTGCCGGAGCAAAGGACGGCCTGATGACAATTTTAGTGCAAACCCGCAAATTTGGGAATTCCAATCAAACACATTGTGGAAGGGAATAAGTTTCACGGACGATGCGGTTCTTTCTTAATGACAACGGGTACGTTCCGCTGTGCGGACGTCACACAGGTGACTGCAATCGGTTCATCCCACCGGGGTTCCGAATCGCATCTTCCGCGATAAACCGAACAGGTGCTCCGGCGGCTCTTTTGGCTTGCATAAAGGTTTGCTATCCATTACACTGATTCGACTGCCTGGAGGTCTACAACACCAGGCACTTCTTATTATTCTACAGAAGAATTCGGAGCATTGAATGAGCGGATCCATGAAAGTTCTCCTCACAGGAGCAACAGGTTTCCTGGGAGAGTATCTTTTGGCGGAACTCCTGGAGAGAGGGCATTCAGTGTGGGCCCTATATCGCAGCGAATCCCGAAAATTGGACACTATCAGATTCCTGAGCAGCCTTAATTTGCCGAGAAGCTCGGAAAGTTTGCGCTGGTTCAAGGGCGAAATACTGGACGCCTCAGACAAATGGGAGGACTGGTGCAGGGAATGTGAAGGTCTGGAAGATGTGGACAATCTTCTCCACAGTGCCGCGTCCACACGGCTCCACATGGATGAAACCGGTGAACCTCTGAAAACCAACCTTGGCAGTGCTCGAGTTCTGAGGAAACTCGTCGAGCGAAAACCGATGAACGTCCATCTGATAAGCACTGCTTACGTCTGCGGATTTATTAATGGCTTGAGCATGCCGGAAGTCAATCATCCCAGAGGCGATTTCGTCAACGTGTACGAAGAAAGCAAATGGGAGTCGGAACAATTGTGGATGGGGGATGCCACAATTCTCAGACCGGCAATCATCGTCGGCAATTCGGAAACCGGGCGATGCACCTCATTTAGCGGCTGGTACATTTTGTTTCAGGCGGTACATCTTCTCGACCGGCTCATGGGCGAGGACTCCGGGTACAATCGGAGAGACCTGAACATAAACATTCCGGCAGATGCTGCGGGGACAACGAACATTATCCCCGTAGACTACGTAGCCAAGTCTGCTGTCCGATTAATCGAGAATCCGGAAAACCACCGGAAGATCTTCCACCTGACCCATCCCGCTCCTCCTACTCATGAATGGACCCTGGATCTGATTTGTCGCAGGTTTAATCTGGGAGGATTCCGTTTTGCAGGAGCCGGGGCACCCTTCACGCAGCCGAGAAACAGGGTGGAACGAATGGTCTGGCGTCAGATGCAGACGATTTTATTTCATTTTTCGAATAATCCGGTGTTCGAACGCACCAACATCGATCGTGCGCTCCCGGATCTCCCAGTCCCACGTGCTGATGAAGCACTGATTGATCGTCTTTTGGGGTACGCAATCGAACGAGACTGGGGTCAGTCAGGACACTAGTCGGAAGGTGATATTACTCGGTCCTCCACAGGTAGGGTGGCTTGGTAGTATCACCCCAAAACCATTCTTTGAACTCCGCCTCAAATTCCACCATCGGTAAACCGTTGCGAATTTTGCGAACAACTGTCAGCCCGCTGTATCTGGGCCAGATGTGGAATGTTGCTCTGCCTCGCGGGGTAGGCAAGGTGACCAACTCGAACCGCGGATTTCTGGTCAACTGTTTCACCACGGCCCCTACGCCGTCATAATGGAGGGAATCGTGCATGAGCATGTACCCGCCGGGCTTGAGCAATGGTTCAAAGTGGGAGACTTCCCACAGGCATGTTTCGTAATCGTGATGAGAATCTATGACCAGTAAATCGAACTCGTAGTTCTTGACATCTTCAAGACAGTCGAAAGAAAATTTGGGAATCCAAGTGATGAGCCGCTCCAGCTCGGTTCCCTCCCACAGGTGGGGATACAGGGCCGGATCTATGGCGTAAATCTGGCCTTCTGTCCTCATCGCCCGCAGGCCGGCTGCAAGGCAGCAGGTGGAATAACCGCGGGAAACGCCGGTTTCCAGAATGAGTCGAGGGTCTATAAGTCTCACGAAATTGAAATAGAAATGACCGGTCTCCAACTCCACTGAATCTGCGACCGTTTCTGAATAGAGCGCTCTGTCGAAGGACTCTATACGCACTTGGGGAGGAGGAGCAAACCAATCGCCCGTGGATTGATCGTACAATGTCTCAAACTGCTTCAAGCGATCCGGGAAGGGATTGATGTCCGCACAAAGAGATCTGTCCTTTTGCGCTCCCGGGCAGACTTCCTTGTAGACCTTGTACTTGCCGTCCGCAGGCAAGGCGTTGTAGATCTGAATCAACAGATCGGAAATGAATGCCGTGAATCGGCGTTTCCGATCCTCACCAAGAAGATTTTCGCTGAATATTCCGTGAAGAAAAGTCTTTGTGTAGTCTAACAACTTGGAAATTATACGCATTCTCCCCCTTTCCATCCTCAAATCTCAGGTCAGGGATTGTCAGGATACCAAGCCTTGAGAACCCCGTCAACAAAGGTTTAATTCAGTGTTCCCCGTCCTGGCTTTAGTTATAGCGTTTCTCGAAAATTTTGAGGAAATCCACTGCCGTTATTGGAAAGTGTCAGTAGCGCCCGGCGTCTCTGCCGGGCCAAGAAGCTGATTTATTTTAATATTATGCGCCAGCACGGAGGCCGGCGACTACCAACTTCCAGGAATAGCTCTTAGTAAGCTAGATTGTTTTCGAACATCGACAGATGAAGAGTTTTTCTCCGAAGTGAGGCTGGATCATTCTTCCCAGAACAATTCCACGTGTCCGTGCAGATCGGATCGTTCAACCACGCCGATTTCTGCCGCGAAATTAACTCCTTCTGCTAATAGAGCAGCGACAAAATCTGCAACTTTCTCTTCCGGAATAGCCATCACGAGGCCGCCGGAAGTCTGAGGATCGAAGAGAAGGTCTGCAACGTCCGTTGGAACGGCTGGATCCAGAGTCGCCCATTCTCCAAAAAACGTGCGGTTCCCATAAGCGCCTGCTGGAACCAGTCCCATAGATGCCGCGTCCCGGGCACCTTCCAGAAGGGGGACGTTCCCGGCTCGTATGCGGATCCGCGCCCGACCAGCTCGCGCCATTTCCACGAGATGTCCCACGAGCCCGAATCCGGTAATGTCTGTACAACCTTTGACTCCGAACCGTACTGCAACTTCCGAAGCAATTTTGTTGATGGTGCACATGGAATTCACCATTGCCTCGATGGAGGAAGGTGTAGCAAGTTTCGCCTTGAGCGCGGTAGCTATTACTCCCGTTCCTAAAGGTTTGGTCAGAATTAGCCGATCTCCCGGTTTTATGCCTCCGTTTGTCATGATTCTTTCAGGATGAATCAGACCGGTAACCGAAAGCCCGTACTTTGGTTCGTCGTCTTCCACACTATGGCCGCCCACAAGAGCCACTCCGGCTTCGCGAAGTATTTGAAGTCCCCCTTCCAGGATTTTTCTGAGCGTATCCAAGCTGAGTTTCTTTATGGGAAAACAGACCACGTTCATTGCGGTGATTGGGCGTCCTCCCATCGCGTAAATGTCACTCAAGGAGTTAGCCGCAGAAACCATGCCGAAAATCGTGGGGTCGTCAACAATAGGAGTAAAAAAATCAAGCGTCTGGACAAGAGCGGTATCATCGCTCAATTTGTACACACCAGCATCCTCGGATCCGGAAAACCCAACCAGGACATTCGGATCGTGCGGTACTTCGAGTCCGCAGAGCGCTTTGTCCAGGTCCCCTGGACCGATTTTTGACGCTCAGCCGGACGATTTCGAAAGGGATGTCAGTGCTATATTGTCCATACATTCCGCCATGTCGTGCATGAATTTGACAGGAGCGAAGCCCTTTTCTGAAGGAATTCGCTCAGTGTCGGTCTTACTTATGAATCGGTTAAACCGATCTATGTAAACGGTTACACCTTTGATGCAGTCATGTCAACAGTGGGTCCGGAAGTGAGGTATCGAGTGAGAGGAGCGAGGAGACCCGGATCGAGTCTCCTCGAAAAGCTTTTTATTTAACCAGATTGAGCCTCACAGGCGCGTTCAATATCACGTACGTGCCATTCTCCGACTCGCGCCGATCTGCCGTTCCTACGACATCTTTAATGATGGATGCAACCTGCTTGGCATCTTTGGAAAGCATGCGCACGCATCCGTGTGATTGATTGTGACCGATACTCCGAGGAGCATTGGTTCCATGAAAACGGTAACCATAGTCATCGAATTTCACGAGATCTTCAATCAAATCTTCGGGGTCGTTTATTCTCTTGCGGCTTACGGGCCGTTTCTTCAGTAGCGGCGCCATAGTGCCACCATAGACCGTTTTGCTCGGAGAATCGCCGGCTGCCCAGGCTCGATCCTTCGGTGGAATCCACCAGGGATTGTCATCGTAGATATGAGTCACAAAATACGTGCCGACCGGAGTAGGAAATTCCGACGATCCGAGTCCTATTTTGCATTCGTACAGGATTTCGGGTTTACCAGGCTGTGATACGCTGAACAGCTTGAAGGTATGCTCGGAATGGCTTACTTCAATCGCTACGAATTTGAACTTGCTCTCCGCCGGTTCCGATGCCATGTTTCCCACTGAAGCCATGTCGGATGTATTCAGGAGAGAATCCATCTGCCTGCGATCCACAAGGGTGGGATTCGATGCAACTCGTGCATCACGTGCCTCGCGCCTTGCGTCGGAGGTTACCGAGGTTGAGGGTAATCCGCGAAAAAGCAATTCCCCGACGGTGCCGGAGAGAGTGCCTTCGTATATGGCTTCATCACCCTGGCCGCGATAATCGTTGTCAGCAGATAACGCGTTGAGTGAAAGTGAACACGTTACCAACAATCCCACACCCAACATAATGAAAATACGAAACATGATACTCCACGTTCCTATGGTTAAAAATAGTTGTGTATATTTAGCATTTTACAGCATAAAAATCAAGACCAAAATTGATACTTGCGAACTGGTAATCATGCGTTAGCATTTTCTTAATTGTAAGGACTTCAGCGTCAAGCTGCAATGGTCAAGCTGACTGTTTCATCATAATGAAATATGCAGAGTGAATTCAGCGGAATTTCTCCAACTCAACGTCTCAAAATTCAAAGAAAAAGCGCGAAAGATGACATGACGAATGGGGGTATCGTTTTCACATTTCACTGAAATCTTGACAGAACTCGAATCGGAGTTTAGGATAGCTGAATGTCTTTTCCCCATGCGGGTGTCCCCAGAATCTCTATAACATGGCGAAATTAAAACTAAACTCAATGCTAATCACCCATGAGGGTTATTTTGCCGGCTTTTGCCGGACGACAATGAAAGGTGAGCAGCCGTGAAACAGCTACTATCAGGAAACGAAGGCATTGCACGAGGGGCCTACGAGTACGGCGTCCGATTGGCCTCGGCTTATCCGGGTACTCCCAGTACGGAAATTATGGAGTACGTCGGAGAGAGATACCCTGAAATCAAAGCCGGGTGGGCTCCAAATGAGAAGGTGGCTTTGGAGGTTGCGGCAGGGGCCGCATACGGAGGCGCCAGGGCGATGGCATGCATGAAGCATGTCGGGCTCAATGTGGCTGCAGATCCGTTTATGACCCTCTCTTACACCGGCGTAAACGGAGGACTCGTGATTGTGGTCTGTGACGATCCGGAAATGCATTCTTCACAGAACGAACAGGATACCCGCAATTTCGCGAAGTTCGGGAAAGTCCCGTGTCTCGAGCCTTCGGACAGTCAGGAAGCAAAGGACCTTGTGGGTGAGGCTCTCAAGATAAGCGAAATGTTCGATACTCCGGTTATACTCCGAAGCTCCACTCGCGTGTCTCACTCCATGTCTCTGGTCGAAACCCAAGACAGAGCAGAAGGGCCCAAGGAACTCGGTCTCAAAAAGGATCCTATGAAGTTCGTCATGCTTCCCGCAATGGCGAGGAAGCGACATCCGGTTGTGGAGCAGAGACAAAAAGACGTCGCCTCGTTTGCTGACACTTTTTCCCATAATCGTATCATCATGAATGACGATTCCCTGGGAATCATTGCTGCCGGCATTGCGTTTCAGTACGCGCGGGAAGCTTTGCCGAATGCCTCCTTCCTGAAGCTCGGGATGTCCTGGCCTCTTCCCGAAAATCTGATCCGTGAGTTTGCATCCAAGGTGAAGAGACTGGTAGTCATAGAGGAACTCGATCCCATTATCGAAGATGCCGTGAAACTCATGGGAATAAAGGTCGAGGGAAAAGAGCTGACAGGACTCTGTGGCGAGCTTTCTCCCGAAAAGGTTGAAATTGCGCTCATGGGCTCGTCCAAGGCCAAGAGCATCGGGCCCATCGATATGGAGTTGCCGCTTCGGCCCCCGAATATGTGTCCCGGATGTCCGCACAGAGCCACATTTACCGCTCTCAAAAAGAACAAGGTCTACGTTGCCGGTGACATAGGCTGTTATACGCTTGGCGCATTACCTCCTGTAGGCATGCTGGACAACTGTCTCTGCATGGGTGCAGGAATAGGTATTGCTGCGGGTTTGGATCGATCCCTGGGAGAATTGGCAAAGGGAAAAGCCGTAGCAGTTATCGGGGATTCAACATTCTTTCATTCCGGTATGACGCCACTCCTGGAACTCGCATACAATGGCGGTTCAACTACGGTTGTCATCATGGACAACAGGACAACCGCAATGACAGGAGCCCAACCCAATCCGGGAATGGGATTTACGTTGCGGAATGATCCCACGATCAGTGCGGATATCGAAAAGATTGCCGGAGCATTCGGGTTCAAGCGGATTCGCACGGTAAGCCCTTATAACGTGAAGGAAACCGAGGACACGATTCGTGAGGAATTGCAGGCCGACGAACCGTCCCTTATTATCGCTCGGGCTCCCTGTGCGCTTCTCAAAACGGACCGGATATTATCGGACAAGCCGCTCCGCATAAAAGCGGACGTATGTAAGGGCTGTAAGAGCTGTATCAACACCGGCTGCCCGGCCCTGGAATTCGTGAAAATCGATGAACCCGCGGAAGGCGACAAACGCAAGGGATATTCCCGTATAAACGAAGCGCTCTGTGTGGGATGTCGGACCTGTCAGGAGGTCTGTAAATTTGATGCGATCGAGGAGGCGTCATGAGCGACAATAATCGAGTATACAACGTGCTCATAGTCGGGGTCGGCGGTCAGGGAATCATCCTTGCGAGTGACGTCCTTGGACGAGTTGCAGCGGCCTATGGTTATGATGTGAAGAAGAACGAAATCCACGGCATGGCTCAGCGAGGCGGGTCTGTTTCGAGTCATGTGCGGTTCGGAAAAACAGTCAGTTCTCCCATCATAAGAGTTGGAGAGGCCGACGTTCTCTTGTCTTTCGAACAACTGGAAACCGTGCGGTATTTTCCGTTCCTCTCCGAGAAAGGCAAAGTGATTCTCAACGACCAGAAGATCCTTCCGCCTGCGGTTTTCACGGGTAAACAGGAATATCCGACCGATGTGATCGAAAAAATCAAAGCGAAGGTCCCTGATACTGTCGTGGTCGACGGGAACTCCGTTGCCCAGAAAATTGGAAATCCGAGAGTTGTAAATGTAATCTTTCTGGGGATACTCTCGAAGTACCTGGACATTCCCGTGGAAGTTTACGAAAAAGTGCTCAAGGAATCGCTTAAGCCGAAACTCGTGGACATAAACCTTAAAGCATTCCATGAAGGCCGTTCCCTGGCTTCATAGCTTTTCTGCACATCAGTTTGGGGGAGGCCTGTTTTTGCCTCCCCTGTCAAAATTGTTCTTTCGGTACTCGTTCATTCATTTCAAAAACTGACTAATCCAGGCTGTTATTGCGAGGAGCAGAGCGACGAAGCAACCCCCTGAATGACAAGAAGATTGTCTCGCAATGCGCGGGACTGCGTTCGCAATGACATACCTATACAAAGTCTAGAATTGTATAAAGTCTAGAATTGCATCGATGGGTGAAATCATTTAGAGCAGAGCCAGAGTAGGGACAAGTGTTACGAATCCGCCGTCCCCCATTTGCGTGGAGATCCTCTCCTTTGATTAAGTCTAGCCGTCCGGAATGACCCTATAACCCTAAGACATAGTCTGTGATTAAGGGGAGTTATAAGAAATCAGGTATGCAGTGTGGGAATAGCTGTGACTAGGACGGCGCTGAATCCGTGCTTTTAAAAGCCCAAAGTGAGCGCACACCTTTGCACAATTGAAACTCCACCGAGACTTCGAGTGTCGAAATTATATGTACAGAACAGGGTTGATATAATGTGTGGACAGCCCAACGGGACTCACTGAGGA
The DNA here is from genome assembly GCA_041740635.1 of Desulfomonilaceae bacterium. Taxonomy (GTDB): domain Bacteria; phylum Desulfobacterota; class Desulfomonilia; order Desulfomonilales; family Desulfomonilaceae; genus Desulfomonile. The sequence goes on from JBGSLQ010000054.1 coordinate 21,773, forward strand.
AATAATCGACGGGATGTTCTAACGACTGTCAAACTGCCAAGGAGGTGAAGGAATGTCGGATTCAGAAGCTTATTCGTTCATTGGTGCAGCATTAAGGCACCTCATAGATTCTATGAACAAAGCGAATGCATGGAAAGATCATTCATCTGAATTGGTAAAAATTGCGAGCGCTTTTCGACGAATAGCTGAGCCTCTCGGTGCCGAAGGTGTTGAGAAAGCTTTTAGAGCCTGTGCTGAAGCTGAATGCACAGACGAACGTGCCACTTACGCCAAAATAGGAACTACCTTGATGGTCAATGTGAAATTCATCCTGGACCAAGCTGACCCTCTGGAAAGTGCAGGAAAGATGCTCGAATTCGCGGCTATTTTTGAGTCTATAGCTGCGCCGCTCGGTTCAGCAGGCGTCCAAAAAGCTATCAAAGCCTGGGACCCGAAAAGGTGACGGCCTCCCGCGCTCAGTGACCGCCATAGGCTTGAACGTCGCCGGGATTGTAGCCACGTTCGTTGCCGAGGGCTTGCTTTTCTTGCGGCGCCACTCAAGTATGGTTGAGTTCGGCATCTATGGCAGCGTGGCCCGCCACTTAGCTCCATATCTCCGTACCAGACGAAATGCTGTCTCTTAAGTTTCGGAAGGTGAGATGTTCCATGACACAAAAACAAGTCGGCATTGTGTTGTTCGATGACGTAGAAGTCCTTGATTTTTGTGGTCCCTTTGAAGTGCTGAGCGCCACCCGGATGAATGAGGAGAAGCGCAGGGAAGAGCCCTCTCCCTTCAAAGTATTGCTTGTCGCTGAAAAAGCACGACCGGTTGTTAGCACGGGAGGAATGAAAGTCATTCCGGACCATACATTCGAGGATTGCCCGAAACTGAATATTCTCGTGGTTCCGGGAGGTTGGGGCACCCGGAAAGAGATCGGCAATTCTGTGATGCTCGACTGGTTGCGTGCTCGGGCGACTGAAGTGGAAATCCTGACATCGGTTTGCACGGGTTCGATGCTCCTGGGATTTGCGGGACTGCTGGAAGGGCGTAAGGCTACAACCCACTGGCGGTCCTTGGATTGGATGAGAGAATCGTTTCCCGGGGTTACGGTCGCGTACGATGAACACGTGGTCGAGGACGGTACTTTGTTGACTTCTGCCGGCATTTCCGCAGGCATCGATATGGCTCTCAAGCTCGTGACCCGGTGTTATGGAGAAGCTGTTGCCCGTGCCACTGCCAGGCATATGGAATATCCATATCCCGTTAACAATGCCAGGAGAATCTAGATCCAGAGCGAAAGACAAGAAGCCCAAAAAGAGAGGGATTTCACAGGTCGTTCGACTGCTGAACTAATTCAAGTGTCCCACGTACAAGAGATTCAATGGGGTTGGGAGAGATTGGCAAGAGGCGGTTGCTTTTGGAAGGAGAAAGTGGGTGGTAAACGAAATCGAATCCATGAACAGATCGAAGCAATTCTTCGGACTGCTGGTGAGCCTCATACTCGTTTTCGGCGCAGCCTCACTGGGACGATTCTTTACGGATATGTCAGTAAGTACTTGGTATCCAGGTCTGGCCAAGCCTTCATGGACTCCGTCAGGTGCGACAATAGGAATTGTGTGGACGATCCTGTACGCTTGCATGGCAATGGCAGCCTGGCTCGTATGGCGGACAGGTGAGTTTGTCGACCGGAGACTGCCATTGGGCTTGTACTTCGCACAGCTTATCCTGAATGTCCTGTGGTCGGCGATTTTCTTTGGGCTTCAGAAACCCGGCCTTGCGTTTCTGGAACTACTGGTTTTGTGGATCGCTGTATTGGTAACAACGATCGTATTCCGGAGATATTCATCGTGGGCTGGCGTGCTGATGCTCCCGTATTTGGCTTGGGTTGGATTTGCAGGGGCCTTGAATGCGATGATCTGGCGAATGAATCTATAGGAATTGCTTCATTGACGAATTATGTCATTGGTTCCGAGGAGAGCATAAACATCCCCCTGAAGAGTGGTGAATGGAAGATTGCTCAATTGATTGCGAATAGCATCTTCATCAAGCCACTGAACTGATTCCAGAGTAGCTCGGTTTCCAATCGCATAATTGAACCTGTAATCCCCGAGCTTTTGAAGCAGTTTTAAACATTCGAATGCCTGAGGAAGGAATTCGGCGTGAAATTCGAAGGACAGGCGCGGCAATGGTTGCGAGAGTCCTTTCAACACTTCCGTTTCAAAGCCTTCCACGTCTATCTTGCAGAAATGCGGCTTCCCATATTGATCGATGAGTGAATCGAGCGTTGTGACCGGTACGGTAATTCGACGATTCCATCCGTAACGCGAAAATCGTCCGCTGGATTTCACAGCAGCAACCCACTTTTCAGACATTGAGGAAAGCGGCGACCGTATGTCGCTGATCATAAGCTCTTCTTTTCCCTCATGAGCGCCGACAGCCGCGGGAACTATTATAACATTGGAGTTTTTGCCAAATCTTTTCCCAAGTGTTTTCAGACACTCCGGTTGGGGTTCGATTGAAACGACTTTGGCTCCGAGTTCCAGATACAGCTCCGTCATGTCTCCCACGTTTGCCCCTATATCGAAAACGAGATCGCCTTCATCGATCAGAGTGGAGAAAAACACCATGTAGCGGTCATACAGGAGACGCCTTCGCGCTCTCTTGAAGACTGCTCTCGCTCTGGAGTAAAGTCTCAGTAAAGGTGTCTTCCACTGGGAGAGTGAAGTCATAAAACTTTCCGTTATCGGGATGTCATTCCAACGGATCTTTTCCGCTTCCGATAACCGATTGGACCAGGCTATTAAGCTCTTCGGACTCGAAACGGAACTGTCTCACGAGATGGCGTAATTCCGGAGACAGCCTGCTAAAGCCCCATTTAGCTCGACGTTTTGTTTCCTCAGGCCCGTTTCGGTCGAAGTACAGAGCAATATTGTTCTGAAAGAAGGATAGAGCGTCCGCATTTTTGAGTAAATCCGATCTCTCGTCTCCACCGGTCTCATGGAGCCGCACGAGACGGCACGCCTCAATGCGAGTGGCCTCAGATACACCGCAATCATCTAATATCGCCGCGAGAATCTCTGCACTATTCGAAGCGTGAGCCGCCTTGAATTCATCAAAGCTCGCAAACCCATTCTTGCGAACCCTCTGAGCTTCAATGGCACGGTCTATGTCATGGCCCAGTGCCGCGAGTCTCAGAGCATCGTCAGCATCGGGCACCAGTTCAAGGAGCCAACGCAACGTTCCTTCTGCGTGGCCCGGATCTTCAGGCACTTTCGATCCGGAAACAGCGGCTCGTATGCGCTGTTCCGCACAACGTATGCTCTCCATAGAGTATCCTTCCGTAATGAAGCAGAAAGTGCGAGTCGTCTCGGTCGAGCACAGTTCGACCCGAACCGATCTCCGATTTATCATAAGTCCACAGGAGTGAAAAGAAGCTTTGTTCAAAGACCGCCATTCCCGATTGGCTATAAGCCCAAGGAATCGGACAATCTTTGGACCCGTTGACGAATGAACAAAGAACCGTTAATGGTTATTTCCGGTTCTTGCACGGATGCAGATCAGGTATGGGAAAGGGAACAAAGTGACATTCAAAGAGATTTCCCCTACAGTATGGCAGACCAAGAATTCCGATCGTTTTGTGCTACGATGGATAAAATGTAATTTGTCCGCACGCATCACCCCCCTCCTTCTCGGAGTCTCCTGGTTGAAACCCTGGATGATAACCGTTACCGGTGTGTCCCTGGGAATGGTCGCAGGCGTAGCTTTTGCCATGGGCTGGGGAGTAGTTGCCGGTCTCGTGGCCGGGATTTCCCAGGTCCTCGATGGAGTTGACGGCCAGTATGCAAGGCTTACGGGAACTCAGAGTTCAGCAGGAGCTTTTCTGGATTCTGTCCTTGATCGATACAGCGACGGATTTCTCGTCATAGGATTGATCGTTTACAACCTTAATGCGGGACTCTCTCCATGGCTGCTGTTTCTCCTGGGTGCGTTCGCTCTCGTAGGGAGCGGCCTCATTAGTTATTCGAGCGCCCGTGCAGAAAGCCTCGGGATAGACTTAGGCAAGCCGACTCTGGCGAGCAAGGGGACACGGACCACAGCCATAGCTCTAAGTGGTATGTTGAGCGGCCTGATGCCGATCATGCCGACAATAGCATTGGGTTATCTGGTAGTACACTGCAACTGGGTAGTATTCCGCCGGATTCGAATGGCCATGACGTCTACGCTGAGAGCGAACCATATCGGGGAATAATAGTGCGCCGCGTCTTTTCTCACAATGCTTACCGATTCCGGGAAACGACTTGAACCAGCGAGTCCGATTTCGCAAGGCTGCTGCAAAAAAATCCATAGCCCGAATCTTCTATTCCCTTTCATGCATCTACAAGGAGCAAGCAAATCGATGCAAGAGGAAAATCAAATGTGAACTGCCGGACGCACATATCTTAAGGGGTGAGAAGGATTTTGCCGAACAGTCTCATGTGAGTGCTTACCCGAATGACGAACTGTGTACCGGTTGGATGGCGAATCTCAGCCCCCGTGCCAAAAGGGTTGTCTCAGAAGTAAGGAGGACATTATGATATCCGGTCTGAATCGACAGGTGTTCACGCAAATCAGCTATGGTCTCTATGTGGTCACATCGCATCTTGATGGGAAGTTGAACGGCCAAATCGTCAACACAATCCTTCAAGTCACTTCGGAACCTCCCCGGGTTGCAGTGATTATCAACAAGAGTAATCTCACTCACGATTTTATTGCGAAGAGCAGAGTTTTCGGAGCATCCGTGCTTGATACTTCAACTCCCATGACGTTCATCGGGCTGTTCGGATTCAAATCCGGAAGAGATGTGGATAAGCTTTCTCAGGTTCAATACATTTCAGGAAGCACAGGTGCACCTCTGGTAACCGAACATGCTTTGAGCGTCCTTGAGGCCAGGGTGATTGACGAAACCGATGTTGGAACCCATACACTGTTCGTTGCAGATGTTATCGCAGCGGATGTCCTGCGGCCCGGCGATCCGCTCACGTATGCTTACTACCATAGCCACCTGAAGGGGAAATCGCCAAAAGCTGCGCCTACCTACAATCCTGACAAATAGGAAACTGGAGAACGATCAAAGTAGGTGTATGTAGCGGTAACTCCTTGTGTTCACCTTCGATTTCAGGGGTTATATCCGTTTTTTCCTGCATTCATTCTGTCGATGCCGATTTATTTCGAACTGAAATGGCAAAATACATAATGCCTTACTGCTTTTATGAGGGGAATAACCAATGCAAACTATTCAGATATACGGAGCATCATGGTGCCCGGATGCAAGAAGGGCGCGAAGATTTTTCGATGAAAATAAAGTTCAGTACGTGTGGGAGGATGTGGATACAAGCGCGGATGCCCACGATTTTGTCAAGAAAACCAATCACGGAACAATCGTAGTACCTACAATCCTTTTTCCCGATGGTTCGATATTGATAGAACCTTCCAATTACGAACTGGCCCGGAAATTGGAACAGATTTTTCCGGTTGAAAACAATGAGTCCGCGTGAAACGGGCTCTGCGTAGTCATTCCGGTTTCGTGATCGGCCAATTTTCGAATCCTTTCAGATTTGCAGAACCATTCTGATGAGATGATTACATTTTCATTATAAGAGCTTGCGTAATGCGGCTCGATATTCTGTTCGATTTTGAGTTTTCTGAATCTCATTTCACGGAACTCAAAGCGAAGGAACAAAATCAAATGCTCAGTATGAACGATAACGAAGCATCACAAGAGAAAAGGGGGTGCTGAACCATGTGGATACGAAAATTGCTGCTTTCGTTTCTTGCTATTGTGCTGATAGGCGGCATCGTAACCTTTCTTCCGTTGATTTTTGCATCCTCTGCATCCGCAACTTCAGCATGGCACAATGGTATGAACGAGGCAGACCGCGCCGGTAAACGGTTTGCTACTGTTGATAATCCCGTGCCCCACTCCGAATTCGATCTCCGATCTTCGGTGAAAACTGCTGCCGTAGACGAGACGACAAAGAATGCCAAGCCTCAGGGTTCGGCACGCCCATATGGGTTGACTGTTCTCTGGGCATTGATGGCGGTCTTTGTCGGAGGCATGGCGCTCAATCTCACTCCATGCGTTTATCCGCTAATCCCTGTCACCATTGCCTTCTTTGGAGGGAAAACAGAGCAGGGCCGCTGGAGATTGGCAATTCACGCTGCGCTGTACGTTTTCGGCTTGTCCATAACAAATTCGCTTCTGGGTGTCATAGCAGCACTCACAGGGAATATCCTGGGAGGCGCGCTTCAGAATCCTTTTGTTCTGTCGGCTGTGGCAGTCATTTTGCTGGTTTTCGCTGCCAGCCTCTTCGGATTATGGGAATTTCAACTCCCGGAGAGACTGAGAAACTCCGCATCCAAATCGTACGCAGGATATTTCGGCTCACTTTTCATGGGGTTAACTCTTGGGGTGGTCGCAGCGCCATGCCTTGGACCTTTTGTTATCGGCCTGCTCACCTGGGTTGCTGCCATGGGAAGCCCTTGGATGGGATTTCTGGTCTTCTTCGTGCTGAGCCTCGGATTGGGAATACCTCTTTTCGTGCTGGCCATGTTCTCCGGCGCTTTGGAGAAATTGCCCGGTTCAGGAGCATGGATGCTCTGGGTGCGAAAATTAATGGGGTGGGTTCTTATCGCGATGGCCGTGTATTTCGTAAGACCCCTCTTTCCTGAATGGTTCGCCGATGTTGCCCTGGCTGCGGTGGTCATTGCCGCAGGAGTGTATCTCGGATGGATTGATCGCACCGAACCCGGCTTCAGGCAATTCGAATTCCTGAAAAAGGCTGTCGGAGTAGTCTGCGTAGGTGCAGCGATCTATTTCGTAAGTACGTCGTTTACGACGCGGCCCGGGATTGTATGGCAGCCGTATTCGGCAACATTGATAGAACAGGCACAAAAATCGAACAAACCGGTTATGGTCGATTTTTCGGCTGCATGGTGCGGCCCGTGTAAACAACTCAAGAAAGTAACATTTACCGATCCTGCAGTGGTGAAACAGGCAGAGAATTTCATGACCCTGGAAGTGGATCTTACCTCTGCCGAGGATTTATCCATTCGGAAACTCGCAAAGGATTTTTCCATCAAAGGCGTTCCCACCGTGGTGTTTTTTGATAGACAAGGGCGTGAACGCACAGACCTGCGGCTTGAAGGCTTTGTCCCGCCCCAGAAATTCTTGACAACCATGGAACAGCTCACCGGATCTGGTTCATAGGTGTCCGTACTGTGTGAGAAAAAATGTCGCTCACGTGCGAACACGAGGGAAAGAACGAATCCGTAGGGGGGCGAGGTTCCGCAATGAGATATAAGCCGATTATTCTGCTGATAGGCCTGGGGCTTCTTGCAGGAATTATCATTTGGGGAGTCTCTCAGCCTTCTGCGAAGCAGCACATACTAAATGTCCTTCAGTGGATTCAGGAACTTGGCCCTTGGGGACCGTTTTTCGTCACGTTATTCTACGTTGCAGCCTGTGTCTTTTTGCTGCCGGGATCGGTTCTCACCCTTGCTGCAGGATTCCTGTTCGGAGTCCCCATCGGCTTCTTGAGCGCATGGCTTGGTGCAACTCTTGGAGCATGTGCAGCTTTCCTGGTGGGACGGACCTTCGGCCGGGACTGGATTGCCGCGAAGGTGGCCGGAAATCCGAAGTTTGCGGCTGTAGACGAGGCCGTTGGTCGAGAAGGATTCAAGATCGTGTTTCTCCTCCGGCTCAGCCCCGTATTTCCCTTCAATATCCTTAATTACGCTCTTGGACTCACGAAAGTGTCGTTCCGCAACTATGCGCTGGCATCGTTCATCGGCATGATTCCCGGCGGTCTCATGTATGTGTATTTCGGTTCCGCTGCCAGGTCCCTCGCGGAAGTTGCCTCCGGGAGCGTTGAAGCGGGCCGGACCGGGCAGGTGTACTATTGGGTGGGGCTGGTCGCCACTATAATCGTGGTCACTTTCATAACACGTCTGGCAAGAAAGAGCCTCAGAGAAGCGCAACAGGAGACAACCGGCCAACAGCCGGAGCAAGCTTGAGATAGAGATGAGTTCGTAGGTGGCCTTGAGAAAAGGATTGCCCGAAGCGTCGGAAGAAAAAATCAGGGCACAAGAGGCAGGCGAATTGAATTAAGTATGGAGTACCCGGAATTCGCTCCGGAATTCAGGGAATCTCATACTGTGACCACACGAATACTAAAAGGAATATCTGTCGCTCCTGAATCCGAAAATAATCTGATAGTTGCTTCAAAAAGGTCACCAGATTTTGCCTCGGTGCCATCTTGACGACACAAATGAATTGAGAATGATTTCCACGCGTCTGGATGCAATGTCATTCCTTTTGCAGCGATGGAAAGTGTTTTGTTATCGGGTTGCCTTATGCGATTGAATGTTTCCATTGTGTAACTCAAAATTACTAAATCATTTTTGTCCTCATCGATTAATATTCCCCACTTTATTCTTGCTGTTCTGACGAGTCTATCAACAGAATTATGGACATCGACTTTTATATAATTCCGCTCATGTAGAAACGAGTTTTCAAAGAGGGTGTCAATTGGTTGACTATTTGGTAGTCTATGTCCATTTATGTAACATTGTACCAATTCTGATGCGACAACATCGTCTGTCCGTGTGATAGCCCATGCGATTCTCTTAGTTAATTTATCTCCCAAATCAGCTATACGTCCCCCATAAATAATATGGGGATAGTGTTTCAGATCGAAAGGAATGTCGTCTGATGTCTTTGTTACGAGAATGACTTTCTTGCCCAAAGCATGGGCATATCCAGTCTCATAAAAAACGTTTGGATTTCTGCCTGACATGTCAGAAACGATCACGTCTGCCTTCGATATTTGGTTGTAGATCCTGTCGAGCATGTTTTCTGTGAACATCTGCTCATCGAGTCTTTCAGCATAAGCACCAGCATTTTCACAGGCAGGCTTGATTCCAAGCTTGTAGACGTCGTCAAATTCTGGAGCGAATGGCATAAGGACGAAGACGAAGGGTTTCGGGGTCGTGGATTTCATAAATATCCTTTTGAAGATCATTCTATCGGGTGAACTTTATCAGGAGATCTATGAGTCTCTATACTGGTCAAAATGTGACCTCATTCTATCTTGGATAACGGTGATTTGTTGCAAGGCTCTTCTAAACCCGTTCCTCATTTCCTGGTAATCAGAAGGCAAGACAAATTCTTTATTAGTTCGAATCATTTCAGATATGATGATCTGATGCTGGTCTATCCACATTGAACACTCTTTTATCAAAACATCTAATTTTTCTTCTAAATCTTTCGTGTAAAAAGGCCGATTGGCTCCTGCTAATGCAATAACTTCATTATATGTCTTGCACAGCTTCTGTTGAGTATCTTGACGTCTCTCCAGAGCCGTCTTGTCCGGAGAATCCAAGCTAGTACTTGCAGTGACATTCAGCAGAACATCCTGAAGACTTGCGAGTGCAGGCGAAAGCTTTAAATAAAACTCTGTCTCACGATCAAACAGTGCTTTACGAGCATGAGTTTTCCAGGACAAGTCACTCTTCAGGGCTTCAATTTTGCGGTCAAAATACCCTTTCAAGACTGTACCTACCCCTGCAATGAGTAGACCTGAGATCAATCCTGAGATAAGTCCAGGGAGTACCTTGTCAAGCGCATCCATGAGAATCTCCAATGAATAGCTATATAAGGGCTTCTCTAAGAAAAAGTCAATGAGATTAGGGGCCTCTTTTCGAGTTGACCATCTCGCCTAGCCTGTGTATCCTAAAATAGACCAGTTGGACGTGAGGTTCTGAGAGGAATGAAACAGCCCAGGCGCTTGAGTGTCGAGTACTATGAGACAGAGATAGGCTATGCTCCAGCACTGGAATGGCTCAGAGACACGATAGATAATGGAGCTAGAGTCAAGCTGGTTGACCGGATGAAGAAACTGGAGATAGGTGGACCTCTCGTCTGGCAGGATTATCCTGACCACTTTGAATCTCTTGGAGGTGGACTTTTTCAAATAAGGTTGTATCACCGTGACATTTGGTATCGACTCATCTACTTTTACGAGGAGAACAAAGCCATTGTCTGTCATGGTTTCATAAAGAAATCAAACAAGACTCCTCGACAGGAACGTCAGGTCGCTCTCGACAGAATGAAAGATTATCAAAAGCGTTTTAAGAAAAAAGACAGGAAAGATGCCAAGAAAAAGAAAGACGGACAGCGCAAAAAGAGGAAATGAGACAATGCCTGTGACACTAGACGACTCTATCGCAGAATTCATAGAAAGAGATCCGGAATTCCTGTCACAACTGGACGAGGTACATGATCAATTAGAGACAGGACATCGAGTATTTCTACTCAGAGAAAAACTCAAAATGTCCAGAAAGCGATTCGGGGAAGTCTTAGATCTCTCTGAAAAAGATGTTTTGAGACTCGAATATGGGGATTTCACTGATCCTCCACGTGATGTCTACAGAAACGTGTGCATCAAGATAAATCAGTGGTTAGGATTCATGCGAGAACATGAATCTAAGTCACCTGTTTTTGAGGATAGTGGTATGTCCTGTAAGACCGCTTCATAGATTAAGAGAGGTCTGTCTGAGACCTCGCCATATACTACCTTCAAATTCTCTTTTTCTCCATCAACTATACTCGTTATAATTGCTCCAGCGAATAACCGAAGCTTTACCATAAGAAAGAAATTCTTCTTGACAGCAAAGCGGGACTCGAATATCTTGTATACAAGAGGATTGGGATGGTTCAATATTCCGACTGCATCGTGTTCCTGTTGGCAAAAGCGTACCAGAAAGCCCACGGAACCCTGAAAAAATGTATGGCCGATTACGGATTGACGCCCGTTCAAGTTCTCGTCATCGAAGCACTGAGAGATGAGGAGGGGATATCTTCCGGAGAACTCGGGAAGAAACTCGTGCTTGACAGTGCTACGCTGTCGGGTGTTTTGGAGAGGCTGGCAGAGAAGGGGTGGATCGTCAAGGAAACCGACCAGGAAGACCGGCGCTCATTGAGAATCTATCTGGGAGACCTGTCTAAAAAACTCGACGAGCAGATGAGGGAACGAAGACAAAAAGCCAATGAGGAAGTTCTGAAGAATCTATCCACTGAAGAGAAGGTGCTTCTCAAAAGATTGCTCAGAGACCTGGAAGGGTAAAATTTTTTGGCTCATTATCTTGCATGCAAACTAGTTCGCTTCGGCTCATCTCATCTGAGCTGATACACCCTTTCCAAGTCGCCGTGTTCACGAGGAAGCATTGTACGGATGGTAACCAACAGAAAGGAATTTGAAATGGGGTCATGGCAAAAGACTACGTGCGTGTGTTGTGCCCAAAATTGTGGCCTTGAGGTAGAGATCCAGGACAATCGCATCGTCAAAGTCAAACCCGACAAGGCCAATCCAAGAAGTGAAGGATACGTGTGCAGAAAAGGGCTGCAGGTGGCGCATTATCAGCATCACGCTGATCGACTCAAGCACCCGCTGAAGAAGGTTGGAGCAGGTTTTGAGGAAATCACATGGGATCAGGCTATCGATGAGATTGCTCCCAAGCTTCGCGGTATTATCGACCAACATGGACCAAGAGCTTTAGCGTACATGGGGGGAGGAGGTCAGGCCTGTCATTTTGAAGCAGCATTCGGCGTGCGACTGCTGCGCGGCCTGGGCTCCAAGTATCACTACAATGCTTTGGGCCAGGAGTTGACTGGCATCTTCTGGGGAATCGGGCGTACTCTCGGTCGCCAGTATCAGTTCATGATTCCTGACGATCACCATACCGACATGCTTGTAGCCATAGGCTGGAATGGCTGGATGAGCCATCAGATTCCTCAGGCACGGCGCCACTTGAAGAGGATCTCCGAAGATCCGGACAAGTTGCTCGTAGTCATCGATCCCCGCAAGTCTGAAACCGCCGAACGTGCCGATATACACCTGGCACTACGACCCGGGACCGACGCATTGATGACTCGTGCAATGATCTCCATTATCCTCGAAGAAGGTTGGCACAATGCGGATTACATCGCGAAGCATGTGGCAGGTCTCGACGAGATTCGCCCCTGGTTTGAAGGATTCGATGCGAAAGCCGCCCTGAAAGTGTGTGAGCTGGACTTCGATGAAGTTCGCGAATTCTGCAGACTCTTCGCAACGAGAAAGTCGTCACTTCATCCGGATCTCGGTGTTTACATGAATCGCCACAGCACCCTGGTGACGTACCTGCAGATTCTTCTCTTGGCCATTTGTGGAAGGATCGGAGTACCTGGAGGAAATGTGCTTCCCGGTGCCCTCATGCCTCTGGGAGCTCACTCGGATGAACGCGATCCAAAAACGTGGAGGACCGCGGAGACAGGTTTTCCTGCGATCATGGGAGTATTCCCGCCCAACGTAATGCCCGAAGAAATCCTGAGCGACAAAGCAGAGCGCCTGAGAGCCGTGATTGTCAGCGGATCGAATCCGTTGAGATCCTACGCTGATACGACTGCATACGAGAATGCATTCAAGGAACTTGATCTGCTCGTTACCATCGAAGTGGCCATGACCGAGACCGCGGCACTGTCACACTATGTGCTTCCCGCACGCTCGGCGTATGAAAAGTGGGATGCAGCGTTCTTCTCCTGGAATTACCCCGAGATATTCTTTCAGATGCGCAAACCCGTGGTTGAGCCCGATGGATCCCAACTTGAAGAGAGCGAGATATTCGTACGATTAGCGGACAAATTGGGATTTCTCCCGGACATTCCCGAATCGCTGTATGAAGCTGCCGGGAAAGACCGGCTGCAATTCGGCATGGCACTCATGCAGTACGCCGCTTCGGAACCCAAGGCGCAGAAAGTCTTGCCGTTCATTCTCGCAAAGACCCTGGGAAAAGAGATGGGTTCGATGAATCTGGCCGCACTCTGGGGACTGCTCCAGACGTCTCCGAAGTCCTTCCGTGAACAGGCGGCTCGCGCGGGGTTCGCTCCCGGAATGACAATGGGCGAGGAGATCTTCAAGGCGATTCTTGACCATCCTGAGGGATTGTGGATAGGAAAATGCGATGTTAACAACGGACTTGAGGCTGTCCGCACGGAGCACGGAAAAATTGAACTGTACGTTCCTGAAATGGCGGATTGGGTTCAGAGTATAGATCCTGACACCGAGGCACAGGCTCTCCGGCCCCTTCCTGATTACCCTTTCATACTGGTAGGAGGACGACATTTCGACCACAACGCGAACACTATCATGCGCGATCCTGCATGGAATGAAGGGAAGCAGGTATGTACGCTCCTGATTCATCCGTCGGATGCCGAGAAAATCGGAGTTCGGGATGGAGACATGATTCGAGTAACCACCCAAGCAGGTCATGAAGAGATTGCTGCTGAAGTTTCCGATAAGGCAAGATCCGGTCAGGTCGTCATGCCGCATGGCTTTGGGCTCGTTTTTAACGGAGAAAAGAACGGGGCAAATGTGAACCGCCTCTCTCACAAAGCGCATCGGGACAAACTGGCTGCAACACCGCTTCACAAATACATTGCTTGTAGAGTGGAGAAGATCTGAGTTGAATGGGGACAAGATCGGTTGAAATGTCATCATGGAGTGCCGGAACCATAGGTGGAATAACTCGGCTGATTGGCACAAGACCGAAAGGGGTCGCCATGGCTATTCGTGTCGTGAGACTCGGATCCCCCAGAGAACCGGGAGAAGGCATTCGCATCGGAACCGTCCGCAGACCTCCCCGGGGTGTTCCGAAATCAGAATTCGCAACAAGGGACTTTTATGATGTCTGGTTGCCTATTCTTTCCCCCAGTCCGGAGCTGATGAAAGAGGGAAGGGCAGCTCAGGATGAAGCTTCGTGGGCTGCATTCAAGAAGAAGTTTCGTGCAGAAATGCATGAATCCGAGGCAAGCAAAGTTTTGGACCTGTTAGCTGCACTATCCCACCGGACCGACATGTCCATCGGGTGTTACTGCGAAGATGAAAACAGATGCCACAGGTCTGTTCTCAAAGAATTGCTTCTGGAGCGACAGGCAAGTCTGATTAGTATGTAGCCAACGAAGTATCAATGAGATTGAGACCGGCAGCAACGATCATTTTAACATTCGCGCAAGAAAGGTGAGCGCTGGAACATGTTGCATCACAACGACGGTTAGAACAGATCGAATGAATCGGCCGAGCAAGAGTGCTGCCGTAGCCGAGTTACTTCGGTTTAATCTTCTCAGCTATGGATTCAAGCGTCTTGGCCAAGAACCCCCTCGTTTCCTGAGAAGACTTGCCGGCCATTTCTTCTACCGTAGACGCAATAGCTTTGATCTTGTCCACGGCATTGTCCGCTAGCGGCTCCAGTGTACCTTTGAGGGACTCCGCCAACCTCTGAGCCTCCCCCAGTGTGTCGTCAAAAATCGACCTGGAAGAGCCGGAAGCAGGTCGCCAGTTGCTGAAAGGTTCGAATTTTCTTCGCCAGTTTTCTTCATGCTGATTCATGTGATTACCTTCTGCAGTCTTCTTGGAAAATGGAATTCCACTCTACCCGGTTATCCGGCATATAGTACGCTAGATCCAGAACTTTCCTTTTCTACGGTATTGGCTAAACCTTTCCTCACAAAAATTAAACAATCCCAATTTTTGTTGTGCAAGATTCAAACTCGTACCGCCTATGAAGAAGAATACTTCACTTATAGCTGCAATGTCAACTACAGCCTTCCACACGCAGTTGTCATCATCTGGTGGTGAAGTTATGTAAGAAGTAATTAGTCATCTCAACTGCACAAAGCAATATTATGCAATACTTTTAGAGCCGGGATCTCCTGAATACAGGCCAACTATTCCTGAAAAAAGTGTAAGGGTATTTGAGAAACACAGTGAAAAGCTTCACAAGATGATGAATTCCGTATGTGACCCCAATCCTCGTCTCTCACATGAAGATTGGCCGCCGCTTCATACCTTCGATAGTCTACATTGTACTTGCGATCTCTGAAATGTTTTGCCTATAAGGCACGTGGCACACCCCTGGATGACCAGGAGCACGAAGACTCAAGTTCGTACCCAATGATTAGATTGCACTATTGTTGGACTGGAGAAAACATTTTGAAGACGAAAGCGGTAGGTTGTGTTAATCTGTATGAGTACTGCATCAGCTCAGGCTGATCGGCGATTCGTTTCCTTTGAAACAGTGCCGACCTTGAGAATTTTTGTCGGCTGCAGTAAACAATAATTCATGTGATGCCGCCGAGCACAGAAGGGATTAAGAGTCCTTTTTTCAACTGTGACGAAATGACGGAAAAACCAAGAATTAACGCCAGAGACGCTGTGATTGACATCCGTTCGGGTGCTTCGGATGCTGAACTGATGGAAAAATATGGTTTATGCGCGAAGGGGCTCCAAAGTCTCTTTCGGAAACTGATCGAAGTCAAGGCTATCACCGAGGCGGAATTGGATCGACGACGAGTTACTCTGCACAAGACTGCTGATGTCAAACCAATCGACGGCACAGATCTCACGAAAGATATCCGGGCAGGCATGAGCGATGCAGAACTGATGCAAAAGTATGGCTTGTCCTCGGAAGGTCTCCGTTTTACCCTGCAAACCTTGATCGATACACAAGTCATAAGTCTGGACGAAATGTACAATACGACCTCGTCACAGTCGGACACAGTCTTAGTTAACGACATGCGAGAGTCGCCCCGTTATTTTTTTGCGGTGGTAGTGGAGATCTATGAGACGAATCGACCTCACATAAGGGGAAATCTAAGCAACATCACCGAGAGTGGGATTGCGACCGAAGGTATCGAAGCGCGCGAGGGTGACGCGAAAGTTTTCGTAATCCCCACAGACAGATTCCCGGAAGTCGAACGCATTGTACTCGAAGCTGAATGCCGCTGGGCCAAACAAGATGAGAGCACCGGAGAATGGTCCGCAGGTTTCGAGATAACCAAAATTTCCGACGAATGTCTTGATAATCTGGCGAAACTTATGTCAGTCGCCTGCTTCCTCGATTGAATCAGGATCAAACCCGCAGGAAACAGTCCTCCAGGTACCGACAATCTGTGTGAATGCCGGTTTCCTTCAGCTTATAGCCAGCCCCTGCGTTTGAAGTAGAGGTACGGCAGGATCGCGGAAATCACCATGAGTACGAGGGCCACTGGATAGCCGAATTCCCAGTGTAATTCAGGCATTGCTCTAAAATTCATTCCATAAATACTCGCGAGCAGGGTCGGCGGGAGAAACACCACCGCTGCCACCGAGAAAATTTTGATAATGCTGTTCTGCTCGATATTGATTAACCCGAGGATTCCATCGAGGATAAAATTGACTCTGTTGGCAAGGAAGGTTGCATGCTCCGTGAGTGACCGGACATCGCGGATAAGCGTCTGAAGCCTCGATTTGGTTTGAGGATGCCACCACCCGTCTCCGCTCTGAGAAAGAAAAATGAGCAGACGGTTCATGTTCAGGACGCTCAATCGTTCCTCTGAAACCAATTCTCCGTATTTTCCTATTTCGGTAATAGTTTCTTTGAGATCCACCTTTGCCTCGCCAGTGTCGCGTCCCTTCACCGCAGGTCCGGAAAAGAACACCCTGTGAGCCAGTCGGTCCAGGTCAAGGGCTGTTGCCTCGAGACTGTCTGCAAGGTCGTCAACGATCAACTCCAGCATGCTTTCCATAAGCGAATCGCTGGATTGGGTCCGACTGAACCCACGAGTGAGACGATTGGTGAACATGCGAAAACGTCTGGAATCAAAGTAGCGCACTGATATCACGGCAGCAGGAGTTAGGATGAATCGAATATCTGTGGTGGAGGGTTGTTCCGATTCAAGACGTGCAAGAATGGAAGCCGTCACATAAATCGTGTCTTCTCTCCGATAGAATCGGCTACTATCTTCGATTTCCGAAAGTTCCTCGCTCGTCGGCACCTCAATACCCAGAAAAGACTCGATAATCTGCTCTTCACTTTTCGAAGGCTCAAGCAGATCGAGCCACACTGTCTCTTCAGGAAATTCGGAGATATCTTTCAGTGAAACGGGATGGATTCCATCGGGCGCTTTGACATAGGCGGTGATCATGTTCCGTAACTCCTTCTCCCGCTCTCATTATAATACGGTAACTTATCGGAATACCACAGGATATCCTGAGCGGAAATTCGGGAAGAAACGTCTGGGAAGAAATCTTCCGCAAGTGCTGGATGCATCAAGGTTATTCCTTTAAGAAACTTCCTGGATTCCGTGGCGTGAGTCTAGCTTATGGGCATGACGCAAGCAACATGCCTTCACCGTTTGCCGTGTTTCTAATGCAATCCTAATCCAAAATCTACAAAGACTGCTCTGGTGAGGAGAGGATGATTCAGTGTATATTTCTAATTTACTGATATGTCGATAATAATGGAGGAAATTTGGGCGAGAAAGGGAATGTACAGTTTAGATGGTTCGCAGAAATTCCCCTCTCCGAAGATTTTCGATGGAAACGTCCGGCCTGAAGACAAGAACCATCACGTTTTATGATCCTAACTGGGTGAGAGGTATGATATGCTCAGTCTGTTGGTCTTCATCTGAAGGTTCAACGTATTCCATATCGAAAACAGCCATTCTGGAGCCAACCGCCGCACCAAAGGTACGGGAAATGTCCGGTAAAGATTGTTATTGGCTCCGAATATGTGCGATGAACTGAATGGGAGAGCTTATGGCAAGAAAGACGCAAACAAGCGATCTGCTGCAAAGCCAAATGGCAGACGAGTTTCTTTATTTTTTCCTGCGGGTTCGTAAAGACAGAGTGAGAAAAGTCGTCACACGTATACGTGATGCCTATCCGGAAGAAAGTCCTGAACAGTTGGCGCGCCGCCTTATTGAATCGAAAGCCATGTTGTCCGTGCTTGGCGGAACATTGACGCATCTGCCCATGCTTGTCCCCGGGCTGGGTACCGCGATCAAGTTCCTGGGTTTTGTCGGGGGAACTTCAGTGATGGCGCGCATGCACCTTTATCTAATTCTTGAAATTGCCCTGCTGTTCGGGAAAGACATCGATAGCCGAGAACGCATTCCCGAAATGATTGCCGTAGTCGCAGGAATAGGATTAGGAGCGTCTGCACCGTTTCTCGTATCTCTGCTCGAACTCAATCCGTGGTACGCCCTTCCTGCGGCAGCGGTTTCATCGACGGCTGTGACAAGAGTTATAGGCGAAAGCGCCCTCCGATTATATGGAAATGAAGAAAACGCTTTGTTAGACGAGGCGATTGCCGACATGGCAGTCGGAGCTTGAACTGGAGCACATTTCCGCACATGTCGTCATCGGTGGAATAAGGGTACCGATCATCCATATGGAATGGGATTTCCGTCGAACAATCTCAATCCGACGACTATTTCTCTGTCCGGATCACGATTCCCCGGCCGAGCACCTTATGACCATCGGATTTCAATGCCCACTGCAAAATCCTTTGCTGCAGTCTGCCTGCACAACGGAACTGGAGTGGCGCGGCTTCCACAGAATGCCATCGGGAAAGTCGATCAGCCTGCCCAAGCATTTCAGGTGCAAGGAGGAGGAAGGAATGTGGGTGCAGCGTTCACGAACCCTGTTCCCAAGCCAGTGTTTAAGTCTCAAAAAACCAACCTTTGTCTACGGGGGCAAATGAAATGAAATTTTTTCCGCGGTGGCTCGTCGCTGCGTCGCTGCTGGCAATGTTAATCTTAATGGTTGGAGGTTATTGGTTTTATCTGCACCAGGAGCAAGATGTGCGGCGGAGCGCAGAGGCCAATCTCGAAGCTGCCGCGCACTTAAAGGTCAATCAGATAGTTCAATGGCGGATTCAGCAGTTGCGGTATGCCTCAGCTATCGCCGAAAGCCCTTTTCTTCTCGAGGCAGTGGAGCGATGGTTTGTTGACAGCGATCCTGACCTGGCCACGAAGATTCTCTCTCGATTTCAGATTATACAGGGGAGATATGAATATCATGATGTGATACTCGTCGAACGCGACAATAGGGTACGACTCAGTCTCCGCGATCATCCGGGCGATGTCCATGAGGAAGCAGCGAATGCTCGCGATCAGGCAATGCAGAAACGGAAACCCGTGATAACGGATCTGCATGCGGGCCCGGGGGAATTGCCGCCACATATTGATATCATAGCGCCTCTTTTCTCCAGGACGGCCAATACGGAAGAACCGATCGGCGCCATTATCTTCCAAATTGATGCTCGGCAGTTTCTTTACCCTTTAATCCAATTCTGGCCGGTGAGGAGTTCCTCAGCAGAAACGCTGCTGGTCCGAAAAGATGGTGACACAGTCCTCTTTCTAAATGAACTCCGCCACCAGAAGGATACAGCGCTCAAATTACGACTTCCCCTGACAAGGAAAGAACTTCCCTCCAGCATGGCAGCATCGGGAGCCGAGGGGGTCGTTCGAGGTAACGATTACCGTGGCATTGAAGTGTTTGCAGTTCTGAAAGCCGTTCCGGAATCGTCCTGGCTCATGGTTTCCAAGATCGATGCTGCTGAAGCGCTCGCCGGTTTGCGGACCCGATCTATTCTGAGTCTCGCTTTTGTTCTGGCTCTCCTTGCCTTCCTGGTGGCTGCTGTAGGGTGGGCCTGGCAGCAACACCGGAAGAAGCATTACAAGGAATTGTTTCGCTCTGAAATGGAACTGCGCCGGATGGAAGAGCGCCACAGAATCACCCTCATGAGCGTTGGAGACGCGATAATCTCGACGGATATTGCGGGCCGAGTAGAAATGATCAATCCCGTTGCGGAGGCACTCACCGGCTGGAACGGCGCAGATGCTATCGGCAAGCCTCTAGAACAGGTGTTTCGCATTTTGAATGAGAATACTCGCGAAACTGTCGAGAACCCGGCCGGCAAAGTTCTGCGGGAGGGCCTCGTCATTGGGCTGGCCAATCATACCTTGCTGGTAGCCAGAGACGGGAAAGAACGACCTATAGCCGACAGCGCAGCACCTATTAAGAACGAAGACATAGCCGTAACCGGGGTGGTCCTCGTGTTTCGCGACCAGTCCGAGGAGCGTGCGACTCAGCGGCTTCTCATCGATGAAAAGGAGAGAGCACAGCATTATCTGGATGTTGCCGGAGTAATGTTGCTCGCGCTTGATGTGCGCGGTTGCGTGACCATGGTGAACAAGAAAGGCTGTGAGATCCTGGATTGCCCGGAGAGTGATATTCTGGGGAAAAACTGGTTCGAGCACTTTCTTCCTGAGACGATTCGCGACCAGGCGAAAGGCCGTTTCCATGAACTTATGACAGGATCTGTAAAGATCAATGAATATGCAGAGAATATCATCCTGGCCGGCAGTGGAAACACCAGACTCATAGCATGGCATAACTCAATCCTGAGAGACCGGAATGGTGTGATCGTCGGAACCCTGTCATCCGGAGAGGACATTACCGTTCGCAGACGCGCGGAAGAGGCTTTGCGAGAGAGTGAAGCACGTTTTCGTCAATTGTATGAGCAGTCACCATTGCCGTACCAGTCGTTGAATGCAGAAGGAATATTCCTTGATGTGAACAATGCATGGCTGAACGAACTGGGTTACGAGCGAAGCAATGTGATCGGGAAATGGTTTGGGGAATTTCTGGCAAACGGTGGCGGCTCACTTTTTACGGATCGTTTCGAACAGCTCAAACAGCAAGGCGAAGGCCATGGCATCGAATTCGAGATGAAATGTAAAGATGGCACCACCATAACCGTATCATTCGAGGCCAAGGTAGCCCACAATGATAAAGGAGAATTTCTGCAGACGCACTGCATCTTCACAAATATTACTGAAACCAGGCGGGCAGAGGCGGAGCGGGAGCGCCTGATTTCAGCAATCGAACAGGCTGGTGAAGCCGTGGTTGTTACGGATGAAGCAGGCACGATTCTGTTCGTGAATCCGGCTTTCGAGAAAATTACCGGTTATGCATACGAGGAGGCTGTCGGCAAGACCCCGCGCGTCCTCCGGAGCGGAGAACATGAAGCCAGCTTCTACAGACATTTGTGGGATACTATTACAGCGGGGGAGGTCTGGACGGGGCGATTCATCAACAAAAGAAAAGATGGACGACTCTATCAGGAAGATGCAACGATTTCTTCGGTCAAAGACTCAGCAGGCCAAATAAGAAATTACGTTGCGGTGAAACGTGATATCACCGAACACCTGGAGCTTTCCAAGCAGCTCCAGGAAGCCCAAAAAATGGAGGCGGTGGGGACGTTAGCAGGCGGTATTGCTCATGATTTTAACAATCTCCTACAAGTCATCCTGGGGTATTCGGAAATGATTCTCACGGATGAAGGATTATCTGAAGCACATAAAGCCGATCTCTCGAAAATCTGTCACGCAGCGAAAAGCGGTGCCGACCTGGTACAAAGGCTGCTCACTTTCAGCAGAAAGTCCGATACCAAGGCCACTCAACTTAACCTGAACGACCGAGTAGAGCAGTTGGAGAAAATGCTCTCTCGAACCATACCCAAGATGATAAAGATCGAGATCTCTCTGGCTGAAGACTGCAAAACCATCTATGCCGATCCCATGCAGGTCGAACAAGCCCTTATGAATCTTGCCATTAATGCCAGGGATGCCATGCCTCAAGGCGGAAAACTGGTCATTACAACAGAGAACGTTACCGTCCGTGAGGACTGTGCCAAGACCCACCTGGGACAGAAGCCGGGTGAATACGTACTCTTGCGGATTACGGACACCGGTTGCGGAATGGATAGCGAGACTCTCGAGCATATTTTCGAACCCTTCTACACTACCAAGGGTCCGGGCGAGGGAACAGGACTAGGTTTGGCGATGGTTTACGGGATCGTGAAACAGCACGGGGGATACATCTTCTGTTACAGCGAACCCGGCGCAGGAACAACTTTCAAATTGTATTTTCCCGCTCTGGAATCGGGTACAGAACCGGATCAGCCGAAAACCGCTCCATTTCTGCAGGGAGGATCCGAAACAATCTTGGTCGTTGATGATGATGAACTGATCAGAGAACTGGGCTTCAGGATTCTGAGCAAGCTCGGGTACAAGGTGATTTTGGCTTCCAACGGTAAAGAGGCTCTGGAGATATTTCGGAAACAGAAGCGTGAAATCTCTCTTATCCTCATGGACCTGATTATGCCGGAAATGGGTGGGAAGCCGTGTCTGGAAGAGATACTTAAGATTGACCCGAAAGCAAAAATATTGATCGCCAGCGGTGTCTCAGCCCGTAGCCACGTAATCGATATCGATGAGTCAGGAGCGAAAGGAATTGTCAACAAGCCTTTCGACATGACAGAGCTTTTCACTGCGATTCGCGAAACACTCGATACAAAGTAATTGCTCTGAAGGCTATTCGTCCAGTGCCTTGCGGACCTGCCGCAGAAATTCCTTGTACTTAAACGGCTTGGCAACGAAGCCTTTTGCCCCCAGCTCAATACATTCTTTCGTGGATCCGTCTGCGGCATAACCGCTGGTGATGAGAACCTTCACTTTAGGGTTTATTTTGAGCAGTCCCTTAAGGCAATCTTTGCCTCCCATCTGGGGCATGATGAGATCGAGAATGATCAGGCCAATCCGGTCTTTTTCTCTGATATACATTTCCAGTGCTTCTAAACCATTGTTTGCAGTAATTATGGTGTACCCGCTCCTTTGAAGAATCCTCTCACCGAGATTACGAATCAGCTCCTCATCATCCACCAACAAAACGGTTTCTGTGCCGAAAGCCGGCATCTCCATCGTTTTTTCCGGATCGTTTTCCGTCCCCTCGGCAATCGCGGGTAGGTACAAGTTGAACGTGCTCCCACGGCCGACTTCACTGTAGCAAGTGACGTGTCCCCCATGCTGCTTGACAATTCCATAGACTGTCGCCAATCCTAGTCCGGTACCTCTGCCCAATTCCTTTGTCGTATAGAACGGCTCGAAAATATGTTCCAATGTCTGCTTGTCCATACCATGACCCGTATCGATAACAGAGAGTAAGACGTACTCCCCTGGTTCGACGTCTGCATGAAATCTACAATATTCTTCATCAAGCTCCACATCTCGAGTTCCTATGGTCAGAGTGCCGCCATCCGGCATTGCATCGCGGGCATTCACCGCGAGATTCATGAGTATCTGCTCTATCTGTGTGGGGTCCGCATTCACCCTGTGAAGCACTTCCGCCAATTGCAATCGAATGTTGATCATTTTGGGAATAGTTCGTTCAAGGAGCGCTTCCAGTTGCTTGACCTGCCGATTCAAGTTGAGCGGTGTGAGTTCGGCTTCGACTTTTCGACTGAAAGTAAGTAAGCTTCTCACCAGTTCAGCGCCGCTTTTGGCAGCCTTGTTGATTTTCTTGAGATCCCCGTAATCCGGATCTCTCTCGTTTTTCTCTGTCAGAAGCAGCTCTGAATAACCAAGTGTTATTTGGAGAAGATTATTGAAATCATGGGCTATGCCGCCCGCCAGTGTGCCTATGGCTTCCATTTTTTGAGCCTGGAGAAGTTGTCTTTGCAGTGCCGCTTCTCTCGTCACATCCCGTTCGACCACCACAAAATTGAGGATGGCGCCTCGAGGATCAGATACCGGTGCAATCATTACATCTTCCTCGAAAATCACACCGTCTTTCCGTTTTCTTGTAAAGTGTCCGCTCCACCGTTCACCACGGGTAAGACTCTGCAGAATCGATTGAGTGACAGCAAAGTCATCTTCTTCATTTTCAAACAGGGAAAGCGTCCTTCCCACCATTTCTTCCCGCGTGTACCCGGTAATTTTTTCATATGCAGGATTCACATATTCTATGATTCCCCGGGTATCAGTCATGACCATTCCTTCCAGAGCTTGCTCCACCGCGGTTGCAAGACGTCTCTGTGCAAGTTCCGATCGCTTTCGTTGACTTATATCCAGCAAGGTTCCAGTCATCCGAATTGGGGAGCCGTCTTCATCCCGTTTCACGACACGGCCGCGTGCTAACACCCATTTCCACGTCCCGTCTTTGGAACGGATTCGAAATTCATCCTCATACTGCTCTAAACGTTTCTCAAAATGAGAATTCAACAACTCAAGAACCCGTTGCATTTCATCGGGATGCAAAAAGGTTCTCCATGCTGCGACAGTAGGCTCTATTTCTCCTGCCGAGTAGCCGATGAGGTTCAGAACCTTTTCGTTCACTTTGACAAAGCCGTTTTTCACGTCAAGATCCCAAAAACCGAGATCTGCCCCGCTCAGAACAAGCTGTAAGGTCTGCTCTCCAGCTCTGAGAGCGCTCTCCCAGCGTTTCCTTTGCAACGCAAGAGCATAAAACGTTGCCAGACGCTTGACGATGTTCAGGTCATCTTCGTTATAGTCTCGATCTGAGTTTGCCAGCGCAATCTGTCCGACAATCTCGTAACCGAGTGAGACAGGGACTGAAAGAAATCTTTTCAACGGAACGTGCCCTGGTGGAGTTCCTCCCGAAGCGGAGTGCGTTGCAGGGGAATTGGTAAAAAACGCCTCGCCGGTATTGAGTGAGTGTCCATACAACTTTGGGTATCGTCCATCAGGACTCCTGGAAAAAGCAATTCTCTTGTTTTCCACAAGTGAACAAGCAGAATCCAGCATGGGCGTAAGGGTAAGGCCGACATTCTCACCAGTTGCCTGATCGATCTCCGTTACGTAACCATGCAAGCTTCCTGTCAATGACCTGGCTTTATCGAACACGGCTTCCGCCATGTCACTGATGGATGCGGATTGAGACATCAACGGAATGTAAAGCTCTGCAAGAGCCGAATTCGTGGCCAGTTCGCGCTCCAGCCTCGATTCGGCTATCTTCTTTTCACTTATATCTTCCATCATCGCCTGACAGCCCGTCACAGCTCCCGTAGGAGCCAATCTGGGCCTTGCGAGAATCCGCAGATACGAGGTTTTATTCCATTTGCTTTTATAGGGGATTTCCGCGTACTGAGGCTGTCCTGTTGCTAAGCAATTCTCGAAAATGCCTGAGATGCCTGAGCGTACGAGAAGCGGGAACATCAGCATGTTAATCGATTTCGTATCTTCGTGGGACGGAGACCCCATAATCTCAAGCAGCCTCTGATTTACCTCCAGAATGCGGCCGGCAGTGTCTATAGACAGAAGTCCCACCGGAGCTTCTTCGAAGAGCGCCTTATACTTTGCTTCACTTTGTCTGAGGGCCTCTTCGGCCCACATTCGCTGTGTTACATCCAGGTTGACGATAACCGCGGCCTCAACACGGCCGTCTTCATCCAAAACCGGAGCGGTGTAATTCAGAATGATGCGCTTTTCTCCATCAAAAGCTTCAATCTCCAACAATTCATCCGTGACTGTGACCCCTTCGTTCACCGTCCGCATGAGAGCCCACTTGTGAGGAGCAACCGGCTCACCGGACGGCAGTCGACGAGCTTTGAATACGTGATAATTCTCCTGGCCTACGAGCGGTTCTGCACCCCATATCGCTCGCCCTGCACTGTTGCTCCGAAGGAGTCGTCCGGTCTCGTCTGCTATCCAGAGTCCAACGGGCAGTATTTCATAGATTTTATCGAGAAGTCGCTCTCGATACCGCAGTCCCTCTTCGGCTCTTTTGCGGTCAGTGATATCCAATATGGTACCGATTATGCCGGCCACTTCTCCAGAAGCATCCGTAAAAGTCGTTTTGTGAAACAGTCCGTGGCGAATGGACTCGCCTTGCATCTCGAAATCACTTTCATAGTATTGAAATCCGGGGTTTGCGAGCAGGTCTTCATCTTTGGCTTGATAGAATTCCCCAATTTCTTTGGGGGCTATGTCAAGGACGCATTTTCCAATTATCTCTTCTTTCGGAATTCCCATGAATTTCGCAAATGCGGCATTACAGCCACGATAGACATAATTGCGATCTTTGAAAAATACAGGGGCAGGTATTGCCTCAAGAAAGGCATCCTTGAATGCGAGCTGCTGTTCGAGGGCTTCCTCGATTTTTTTGCGATCCGTTATATCGGTTTGGACGGATACCGACAGTAACGTTTCTCCGTTTCTCTTCAAGAGATGACCGGCATTCAGGAGCACCGTCCGCCGTTCTCCCGATTTCGTGAGGAGAACCAATTCCGCATTTTGCGCATGCCCTGTCAGTCTCCATTGATCGAAAACTTCTTTTCGTTGGCCCTGGGATCCTGATGCATAAATCTTTGTTACAGATTCTCCAATTAATTCATCACGTTCATAACCCAGGATTTTTAGTGCGGCAGCATTGGCGTCGAGAATGATACCTTCGGGCGAAATGATGTAGCAGTAATTATTATTTGTCTCAAAAAAGTTGCGGAAGAGTTCCTCGTTTTGGCGCAGCTTTTCTTCGGAATGCTTTCTTTCTGTGGTGATCAGGAAATAAACGGAAATACCTTTCTCGCGAGGATACACCCTGACTTCATACCAATTCTGATAAGGCGCTACGTCGAAATAAGTCTCGAAGCTTACGAGCTTTCCGGTTCTAATCGCTTCCTTGAGCGTGGTTTCAAAAATAGATCCTTGCATTTCAGGGAAGGCATCGGTCAAGTGCTTTCCCAAAACCTCATCCGGACTGCGTCCCAAGTGCCGACTTGCCGATGTATTGAAGTAGGTCACCACCATATTCTCATCGAGGGCAAGAAAAGCGTCAGAGATGCTTTCCAAAGTACCGGCAAGTTCGCGTTCGGCAGCTTTGCGGTATTGATCCATATCAATTCTGTGCAATGCGAAAGCCATGTCCTCCGACAACTCCCGAAAAAGTGTCTGTTCCTCCTCATCACAAGCGTAACTTGCAGGTACGGATACGACCAGAACCCCGTATTCCTTGTCCTCGAATGCGAGACGTCGGGCTAACTCCGCACGGCCTTCATGTCCACTGGCGAGCGCACAGTCGTTGCATGCGTTCTGCGGTTCTAAGACAGAGTTGTCATTGCCCAGGGCCTTGATCATGCATGAAGGAAATTCGCCGCGCTCCAATTGCTCTTTCACGTTACTGAAGTGTTCACTGAGGCCGGCAGCCGCTGTGACGGTCACCTTCTTGCCCGTGTCGTCCAGCAATGCGATCCAGGCGCTGTAATAGCCTAATGTCTCGGTAAGATTTGCACATGCCCGCTCGATGAGGCGGTGCGGATCGTTCTCGTGAACGATGAGCTTGTTGACATTGCGAATGGCCAACAAGACCTGTCGGATATGGGACGTTCTGGCTTCAGCTCGAGCAAGACGAATCACCAGTGGACCCTCTGTGCCCATGACCGTGTCGGCCTGACCGGAACGAATGGCTTCAAGCGTTGCCTCAGCCTTACGACAACGCTGTTCCAATTCATCGTACGTCGGTTTATCTTCGCTCATCAAATCTTCCCATAGTTCTCAATAGACGGCGGCACATTAAGATTGGTTCGCACTGAGAATAGTGGCGGAATTTCATCGGATTTAGGGATTGTTTCGCACATCTCAACAAATTCACAGCCGTGTGACAGATGCGAGCGCGCAGCGTATTTTCCTTCATCAGCATTTGTTGCAGCGACAACAGCGTAAGACCTGAGAATCGAATACTGTTCAGACAATGCTACTTCCTTATCCTCTGCCGCGCACATCGCGTAACTCTCGGGTTTGCCGCGATCGAGAACAGCCTAAAGCCCTGAAATGCGGCCGATGTTCTTGCATATCTCCGTACGCAATCCATCCTTCCTCACCCTTTTTTGTCGTCCCCGAGACGCGAGACAGGTTCTCTGCGTCCGTTGCTTTTCATAACCATAAATATTCAACTACATGGCGAGT
Organism: Desulfomonilaceae bacterium; assembly: GCA_041740635.1. Classification (GTDB taxonomy): domain Bacteria; phylum Desulfobacterota; class Desulfomonilia; order Desulfomonilales; family Desulfomonilaceae; genus Desulfomonile. The sequence goes on from JBGSLQ010000054.1 coordinate 49,411, forward strand.
TTGGAGTCTTGAGCCGTGACGAGACATGGCTCCAGGTTCGAAGGAAACCGAACGATTGACTCCCTCGTGAAAAACTGCTGCAATAATACAGGAGAATATCCTCTCTCAAAAGGAAAAAATGAAGCAAGCATAAAAATTACGTTATCTGAGATGGTGTCAAGGTTTGATTATGTTGAGAGTTTCAGAGAAAAAATGCTTATTTCCTGATCCGGAAAACCTTGTACCTGAACGTTTTCCGTGAATTCTTCAGAAATGAATCTCCCATAATGCATGCGCCCGATAAAGCGTGATACACAGAGCCTCTTTCTATCCGCCAGAAGGACCGTACCCCCAGTGTTTACTATTTTCCTGAAAAGCTCGATCAGCGATCCGTGAAAGAAATAATCGTACAGAATCTCCGAACCCAGGACCAGGTCGAATTTCCCGATCGGGCCGGGTTGTTCCCAGTTGAGGAATCCTGTACCAAAATTGTGCAAACCGTTTAAACGAGCGTTCTTGTCTGCAAAGTCCAGAGCTTTTGGCATGAAATCCGTGAACAATACCTCTGCTCCGCACAATCCGGCTGTCACTCCGGCAAGTCCGAGCCCGCACCCGAGTTCGATGGCTCGGTTTCCTGCGATTTCCAATGATTGTACGTGTCTTGCCAAAGCAATAGCTGCGGAGGTAATCCCCCACCAGAATGTCAGGCGTTCGCCGGAGTCTTTTTCCTGGCCGGGAACCATCATGCGAATGAAGGTATTTCCAACAGGAATGGAAATTTCACTGTATCCCGGATCAAACACTATTGTACCTTTCTTCATTGACATTCTTCAGGTTCAAATCTAATCTCTTCCGTTAAAAAATTCATAGGAAATCACACTAGTGCATAAGATACGAGCGACTACTCCTGCCAAAATCAACCTGTTCCTGCAAGTTCTCGATCGTCGTCCGGATGGATACCATACCATTGAGACGCTGTACCAGGCAATCAGCCTGCGTGACGAACTGATCATAGAGAAATCCTCAGGTCCCTGCAAACTTGATGTAATAGGTGCCCCTCAACTGAAATCTGACGATAACCTGGTAATCAGGGCGCTCCGATGGATGGAAGATCGTGTAGGCTGTCGGATACCCGTTAAGATACGTCTAACCAAGCAGATACCGATTGCTGCTGGCCTTGGTGGCGGAAGTTCCAATGCGGCCGGAATGCTTCTTGCCCTGCGGGAGCTGTTTCAGTTCCGGGTCTCAGACCAGGATTTGCGCACGGGCGCTGAAGAACTGGGTGCTGATATCACCTTTTTCTTTACCGGTGGATCGGCGGTGGGAGAGGGCATCGGTGAAATTGTCACGCCGGTGAAAATTTCTTCAGACTATCGTATCGTGCTTGTAAATCCCGGATTTCCCATTTCCACCGCCAGAGTTTATCGAGAGTTTTCCAGGAACTTGACACGGAATCCCCTGGAGGGTAGATTGTGGTCGGTGCTGCGGGAGTCCGCGAAGGTGTGGGATATTCTCCACAACGACTTGCAGCCTGTGAGCGAGTCTTTGTATCCCGAGATTCTTGAAATAGGAAAACGTCTCGAGGATACGGGATTCAAGCACGTACTCATGTCCGGAAGCGGCCCGACCTTTTTCGCTTTGGTTCCCCGGGGAGAATCCACCCCGGTAAACTTTGCGTTTCCATCGGAATGGATTATCCTGGAAGCGTCACCGGAACCGAACGGGATCGAGCTGGACTGATTTGCCGTTCCTTTCATGCTGATGGGGCGTCGTCAAGCGGTAAGACACGGGTCTTTGGAACCCGCATTCGGAGGTTCGAATCCTCCCGCCCCAGCCAACAACCCCTCACAATCATCGAATGCATCATCCCCAGAAACGGCCTGGAAGCGGCAAGAGAGGCCTACTTGGATTCTACTTTGTATGACTCTGGATCGCCACCCTTTCAAGTTCGGGACAGGGGTTTTCTTTCATGCATCATGCTGTAATGAGTGACTGCAAACGGTGGATTTGTCTTATCGTCTTCACCATTATTGGTGCGGCTGCATGCACGCTCCAATCGGATGAAGAAGTTCTTCGGAAAGAGTTTGGCCTTACATCCGGTGTGAAACTTGCCGAAATGGATGTTTCTCCGAAACAGTCCGGATGGTTCGGGAGGGAAGGACTTACCATTCATGCGAGATTCATTTTTTCAGACAATCAATTTGCGGACTACCTGAAAGCCGCAGAGCAAAATCCTCTATGGAAACCTATGCCGCCGTCGAAATCGTTTCTCATGAAGATGCTTGGAATCGGACGTCATATGAAAGGGGTAAAGCTGAGTTATGAAATGTCAGGCAAAGAGCTTCCCCCGGAGGGCTCGATTTACAATCCTACTGAGGATCAGATTTACGATCGACAGGTAAAACGATTACCTCTGAATGTTAGTCGAGGGCTGTATCAATGCAAAACCGCCGGAGATAACCTGATGCACAACAAGAAAGTTCCGTGCGATTCCAAAGAAGGTGATCTAAACGACTTCATGTTCGCTGTGCTGGACCTGGAGAACAAAGAGCTACATATCAGAGTTCATACATCGTATTAGACAGATTACAGAATTCTGACAAGAACGTTTGGGAACTTCATCTAAAATTTTCAGAGGTGTCTTGGCAATTGACCACACTCTTGAACAAGGCGCACGAATCATTTCTCATCCAAAGTCTTCCGTACCTGTCTCAGCAATTCCTTATATCTGAAAGGCTTGGAAACGAATCCTTTGGCTCCCAAATCCAAGCATTCCTTGATCGAAATATCCCCCGAATAACCGCTGGCAATGAGCATCCTCGTCTGAGGATTAATCTGAAGGATTCTCTTGAGACAGTCTTTGCCCCCCAGAGTGGGCATGATGAGATCGAGAATCACGAGAGTAATATCGTCCTTTTCTCTGGTGTAAAGGTCCAAAGCTTCCAGGCCATTGGTAGCGGTAAGCACCGTGTAACCGCTCTTTACGAGAATTCGTGTGCCCAGTTCCCGGACTGATTCTTCATCATCGACAAGCAACACGGTTTCAGTTCCAAAAGCCGGCATTTCCTCTGATGACTCTGTTACATGCTCCGTTTTACGTCTGATTGCCGGTAGGTAGATCTTGAACGTGGTTCCTTGTGCCACATCACTCTGACACGTGATATGTCCGCCGTGTTGTTTGACAATCCCGTATACCATGGCAAGTCCCAGACCGGTGCCCCTGCCAATTTCTTTTGTGGTGAAAAACGGCTCGAATATATGTTCAATAATGGCGGAATCCATCCCTGTTCCGGTATCGGAGATTGCCAACAGCACGTAATCGCCGGGACAGACGCCAGGGTGAAGCTCAACGTATTCTGAATCCAGCATCTCATTCTTGGCAGTTATCGTAAGGGTTCCACCCTCGGGCATGGCATCACGAGCATTTACTGCCAAATTCATAAGGATTTGTTCCATTTGAGTTGGATCTGCCTCGATTTCTGCAAGATCGCCACTCACATTAATTCGAATATCGATCATCTTGGGGATGGTCCGGTTCAAGAACTTTTTTATCTGCATGATCGGTTCGGTCAAATCAAGCGGAATAGTCTTCGGCTCGACCTTTCGGCTGAAAGTGAGGAGTTGTTGCACAAGTTCCGCTCCGCTCGTAGCTGCCCGAAATATTTTCTGCAGATCCCGGTATTCCGGGTCTGTCTCTTTCTTTTCTTCGAGCAGGATTTCGGAAAAACCCAGCGTTACCTGTAGCAGGTTATTGAAGTCGTGTGCGATCCCACCGGCCAGGACTCCAACTGCCTCCATCTTCTGAGCCTGGGCAAGTTGCCTCCGGAGTTTCAATTCTTCAGTCACATCACGCTGTACCGCAACAAAATTGACTATATTGCCCGCCATGTCTTTCACGGGAGAGATCGTCGCTTCCGTGTGGATAATCGTGCCATCCTTCCTTTTATTTATCAGGAAGCCGTTCCAAGTCTTTCCATTGGCGATAGTTTCCCATAGACGCTTATAGAATGCGATGTCTTGATGACCACTCTTGAGAATCCGAGGATTTAGACCAAGCATTTCATCACGACTGTAGCCGGTCACCCGTTCGAATGCAGGATTCACGTACACGACAGTTCCATCAGTATCGGTTATGAGCACCGTCTCTGCAGCTTGCTCTATAGCAGTTACCAAACGAGTGCGGTCCTTTTCAGCCTGCTTGCGTTCGGTGATATCCTGTAAAGTCCCCAATACTTGCGGTCCACCGGATTCGTCAACACGCATGAGAAATTTGATTTCAGTCCACAAATGCCTACCGGTGGCGGTGATTACCTCTGCTTCCATTTCCCGGGGAATCCCGCTTTCTAATGTGTCAATCAATAACTTCCTGATAATAGGAATGTAAGGAGGTGTGAAGGACTTCAGTCCTACTTCCAGATCCGGTTGATAGCCGAGGGGTACCTCTATGATGCGACGAACCCCATCTGTCCAATGGAGGTCATTTGTTAGGGGATTGGCAATCCATCCTCCTACGCGGGCAATCTGCTCGGTTTGACGGAGGAACTGCTCACTCTTGGATAAGGCATTTTCAGCATGTTTGCGCTCGGTAATATTATCAAACACGGAAACAAAATAACCTTTTTGAGGGCTGTACAGAGAAGCGGAAAACCATGATGAGAAACTATGCACATACAGTTCGTGCTTCTCCGGTGTTCCGGTCAAAGCGATTCTTCCCAACATTTCAATTAGCTCGGGATCTTTTTCTATCAGCCCCGACTTCACTTCGCTGGCTTTCTTCCCCACAACATCCTTCAAACCGGTCAGTTTCTCGAATGCCGGGTTTACCTCGAGAAAAACAAAATCAACCGGCGAATCGCCTTCAAAAATCATTTGGCAGAAAACATATCCCTCAAGTATGTTTTCGAACAGGGAGCGATAGCGTTTTTCACTTTGCTGTATCGCTTCCTGAGCACGTTTACGCTCGGTGATATCTACTCCCATTGCAAGCAGATAAGGTTCGTCCTTGATTCTTATGACCTCGCGTGAGACCAGAAGCACTCGATCTTCGCCGTTCCGGTTCTTTGACACTATCTCTGCATTTCCAACTGGGCCCTTTGCTGTTGCTTCCTCCATTATTTCGCTAAACGCTGTATCGTCATATATGCGCAATTCTACGGGCGTCCGGCCGATTGCTTCTTCACGAGTATAGCCGGTTACTTTTGTCCATGCGTCATTGACTTCCAATATCTCGTAATTACTCATCTGCACGATTGTGAGAAACGCCGGATTATTTTTGAACGACTTGGAGAAACGTTCTTCGCTTTCCCTGAGCCGCTTGTCTGCTGCATGTCGGAACAGAGCGGTATCTATGATGATCTTCAGAATGTGATTCGAGAAGGGTTTCGTGAGATAACCATATGGTTGGGTCCGCTTTGCTCGGCATAATACTTCTTTCTCTTCATAAGCCGTAACAAAAATAACGGGAATATCCAACGTGACACGGATCTGTTCCGCTGCCTGGATACCATCCATATGTCCTGCCAACTTTATATCCATAAGAATAAGAGCCGGCCTCAATTCGTCGGCCATTTTAACAGCATCTTCACCTTTGGAAGCTATACCCACGATGTGATAGCCGAACTCACGCAAAATCTGTGCAAGATCTTCTCCGACGATAGCCTCGTCTTCGGCAATCAGGATTTTAATCTCTGTCTGTGTTTCAATTTCTTTTACCATTAAAGTACTCCAGGGCAGATGCTCTCCGCTATCCGGAGGGATTGACCATAGCCGGAGAGATCACCAAAGTCAAAGCAGTATAATGATTACTCGGGTTTCACGTACGTCACTTCGTCCCGGACGATGAGGGATCCACGCTGCACATCCGGTTTCGCAAATTGGTTCTTAAACCAACCCCCATTCGGGACGACGATTAAGTTCAAGCGCGAAATCACCGGAAAAGTTCAACAGCATGAATTGGCTGCACAACTCATCCTGAGCTTGCCTCTGCCCTGAATTCTAAATTCATCCATCTTTACGTATAGGGCAGGTCGAGGCAATCCAGGTATTCCATGAAATAATTCTGTTGAGATCCCGAGCAGTCATGCCGGGATCTCATAACGAACGAAAGCCGGATTGCGATCACTCGGTACTGTTATGTCCGAGAATGCCCCACGGGGGGAATTTCAGTCTGAATCGCGTAAGATTCCTTGTAGTCTTCTCTAATTACCTTTTTGTTGATCTTACCGACACTCGTCTTGGGAATTACATCGACGAAGTAGACAGCATCCGGCAATTGCCACTTCGCAAATTTCGCCGCAAGATGTTCGCGTATATCTTCGACGTTTGTTTTTCCCTGGCCCTCCGATCTCAACACCACGAGGGCGATCGGTCGCTCCTGCCATTTGGGATGCGCAACGCCTACCACTGCGGCTTCGAGAACAGCCGGATGTGACATGATTTCGTTCTCCATATCAACCGAAGAGATCCATTCGCCTCCACTCTTGATCACGTCTTTTACCCGATCAGTTATCTTTACATAGCCCTCCTCGTCAATAGTCGCTACATCGCCGCTCCTCCAGTATCCGTCAGGAGTGAATTGCGCTTCCGAACCCGGTGCTTCATGGTAACTTCCGGCAATCCAGGGACCTCGAATGAGCAGCTCTCCAGCCGTCTTTCCATCATTAGGGACAGGATTGTCGGACAAATCTACTACTTTCACATCCAGACCGTTGACGCAATAGCCTTGTTTCCTCTTTCGATCCCATCGATCTTCTTCGGAAATTGTAGATTCCATCCAGGGTTTGATTCTGTTTATAGTGACAAGCGGAGTAGTCTCTGTTGCACCATAAGCGTGAATAACCTCGGCGCCTGTCAGCTCTGCAAACCCCTTCATCATTGCAATCGGTGGTTCGGTTGCACCTGAAAGAAGTCGGACGCCTGTCAAATCCGGTTTGGGATCCAAAGTACGGATGTATTCTAGGAAAGGCATGAAAATGGCCGGGGCTCCGGCACTCACGCTCACCTTTTCATTTACGAAAAGCTCTGCCAGGGTACCCAATTTATCGAGGGTGTACATTCCGGAAAATACCTGCCTGGCCCCCGCCATGGTAGAAGCTTGGGACATTCCCCAGCCCAAGGCGTGGAACATGGGAACGATTTGAAGGACTGTGTCGCGAAGAGCTATTTCCGCATTGAGTGCGATTGCACAACTATGGAGATACACATTGCGATGGGAATAGTAGACTCCCTTGGGCTTCCCTGTTGTTCCGGTAGTGTAACAGGCGGCGTATGCGGATCTCTCATCCAAATTGGGCCATGGGAACTGTGAATCAGCCTTGGCAAGGATGTCTTCATAGGATACGACGTTCGGCAACTTGTCCGCAAAGTTGTCGATACTTTTCGCTGTGATCACGATGTACGTTTTCACGGTCGGGCAAAGGGAAACAATTGCCTGAGCTATGGGTAAGAGCGTCTCATCCACGATAATCACCGATGCACCCGCATGATTGATGACGTACGAGAGATCGGGTGGGGCAAGCCGCAGGTTCAGCATCAGCATGACGGCTCCCATGCCGGGAACACCGAAATAGATTTCATAATTCTCATGTGTGTTCCAGGCAAGCACTCCCACACGATCGCCGGTCCGGACCCCCAATTCTTTGAGGGCATTGGCCAACTTACCCATTCGGCTGTAGGCATCTGCATACGTGTAGCGGAAGATTGTTCCATCGTGCTTACGCGAGGCAATCTCTTGTTTGGCAAAACTTTGAACCGCTTGCCTGATAATGTTGGTGACGTTTAGCTGAAAATGATCCTGGGATGTAGCGGGAAAGCCTTTCACGATGTCCATGACATACCTCCTGATCTCTGTTCGAATTTAAAAAACGATTGCCGATTTCTTGAGCGTGACCTCCCGCGTGGGTGTCTTTAGTCGCTCTAAGATTCTCAGACCTTTTCACGTCGGCCACAGTACAGCACGCCTATTTGAAACAAATGCCAATTGCTCATGATTGATCGCTCTTACGAACTCCGCTGCGATTTCGGAGTCATTCGGGGCTCCCCTGAAATGTCGGATTGAGCAAATCCGGTGGGGACACGATCTATTATAATACGCATCTATGGCTCGCTTTCACCAAGTAGAGTCGCATGGATGAAATAAGTGTCATGCATCGGTATTCTGTATCCAAGAACATCCCCTGATCTGAGGGTTAAGCGGATGATTGTTCATTCGATAAGAAAACAGGTAAGTAAAGATTACTCACCATATTAATTGTGCTCGAAGTGCTCAGTCAAGAAGTTTTTCAATCAATCGTCACAATTATAGCCTATACAAGTGAGGTTGCGGAAAAAATTATCGTAATGAGAGATGTTATTGTAAATTACCGGTTAGTCGGGACGGATGACTATGAGGATTGCCGGTGTAAGAAGCTATGCAGCACTTGAAGTGAAAAGAACAAAACTGTTCCCTGCGGACGAGACGATAGTCAACAAGTCCCTTCAGCGAGAAAACTTGTGGATCATATAGTGCCTTCCATCAACAAGACAGATCATCAAAGACTATAAATGGCGTTGCTCAGGCATCACAATGATGTGCCGCAGCTTGCACCTATGAGCAAATGGAAGAGAGTCTTACAGGCTTAGTGGCGCTCACTCAGTCATCGTAAATCGAATAGAAAATTATACGGACGGATTAGAAGAGAAAGACCTTATTGTGTTTTGTATACTATTGATGTAAAACCCGGAGAAATTCTACCTCAGATTCTGAAATCACTTTTCCGTTCAACTGCAAATGAGGTATTCTCGACCGAAACTTTTTGCTTTGGCACCCCCTGTCTTTTTTATGACGGGCCATATTTGTAAGGAGTGCTCACCTATGACATTCGCGACCCCAATAGAAGACCGCTATTTTGAAGATTATATTCCCGGCTCCGTGCACGAGTTTGGGAGTATCACCGTTGAGGAATCGGAAATTATTGCGTTTGCGGAACGCTTTGACCCGCAACCGTTTCACACCGACCCTGTCGCGGCCAAACAGTCAGTGTTCGGTGGCTTGATTGCGAGTGGCTGGCACACGGCAAGCATGACAATGCGGCTCTTGGTTGACAATTTCATTTCTCACGTAGCAAGCCTGGGATCACCCGGAGTGGATGAGATGTACTGGCTGAAACCCGTGCGTCCCGGAGACACGCTTTCTATCCGAATTACTCTCCTTGGAGCTCAGCGCTCGTCATCAAAACCGGACCAAGGCTTTATCCGAGGATTCACAGAAGTGCTAAATCAGCACGGCGATATTGTGATGACTATGAAATCGGGAGGCTTCATCCGATGTCGGACAACGGACAATTCAGCGGGATGAATCGAATTATCTAAGCGTACAGGTTTTTTTGGTCGATGCGCTTCCCAAAACTCTCAAAGGCAAAATACTGAAGCGTGAAATGCGGATCGCCCACCAGGAAGCTTTTTCAAGAAAGTAGCAATGAATTGCGGTCATTGCTACGAAAAATTTCAGCTCAATGCTTGATCTTATAGCATGAAGGCACATCGGTATCAGACTCTTTGCATTCTGTAAGGGATTATCGGGGGGAACTTCCGACAAGAAGCTCTCCCGATTCCCTTCTTTGCCTGCGCCCTTTTTTACAGATCCTGTTTGATAGTTATTCCTTTGTCTTTCATCTCCTGAATAGCTTTGGCCGACGTTTCAGGGGCCACTCCCCGGCACAAATTCTCAATAACGGTAACCTTGAATCCTTCTTTGGCTGCGTCAATGGCTGTAGCTTTCACGCAATAATCAGTGGCTATGCCGTAGACAATGAGTTCCTTGATTCCGCTTTCTTTCAGGATCTTGGCCATTTCGGTCTGTTTTCCTCCATCGTCCTGAAAGCCGGAATAGCTGTCATATTTCTTGTCCTGGCCCTTCTTGACAATAGCGGCAAACAGGCCCTTATCCAGCAGGAGAGAGGCATTATCCGTTTCCTGAACGCAATGCGGCGGCCAGAGCACCTGAGTCCTGCCCTCTATCTGGATAGCCTCGAAAGGCTTTTTGCCTTCGTGATTCGTGTGGAATGAAATGTGGTCTTTGGGGTGCCAGTCCTGCGTGGCAAAAATAGTGAACCCTTTTTGTTTCAAGGCTTCGGTAACCTTTTGTACCTGCTCCACAAAGGCCTTATCGGTTCCTTTGACTGCGAGTGACCCGTTCTTCAACGTTGTGAAATCACCCTGCATGTCAACGACTATAACGCCCACAATGTCTTTACAGGAACCTGTCTGAGCGGTCATTAGAATCGAAGCTCCAATAAAAAATGCCAACGTGAAAAAAAAGACTACTTCCCTCATGACAATGCCTCCCTTGCAATGATGTATCCGGCTTCTTCACCACTTTTGCCTCAATTCAACAGTGATCCCATTAGTTTACGCAACAACGAACCGCCCGCAATTACCCGGGCATCGATAAACTGCGGTCAGATAGTGCTCACAAAGATACGGCTGTATTAAGAGCGTACTCTACCGAAGCGTCTTCGGTCAAGGGCAATGTATACACTGATCTCCTCAATCTTCTCGTATATGGCCCACTCCTCCGTCGTTCTTGCCTCTGTTCTAAATGAGATCAACTCAGATGAGCGCGTTGGCGCGTCTACCTGGAGATGTTCTCCGTAAAGAAAGGCTCCGAAAGGATTTGAGCTTGATTGCTTCGTCCCTGCGTGACCCGAAAGGAAGTATGCCAGTAATTCAGAGACTGTCTCAAAAGTCGAAATTCATCTCAGATCGTGGCACGATGTTGTTGTCTTAAATAGTTTTGCGACAATCTCTTGATTGCCGGGATTCCTCCGGAACAAAAGGCAAAATAAGATTAAGTTAGCGCCTGTGCGGAGGCCGATAGTAATATATAAGTTTACTCTGGATTCCTCTTTCCCCAAATTTTCATGCTGTTTCAGCTCTTCCAACGAGAATACAGAGGTTATACCATTTTGCATTCAAGATGCTAACTGCACTGACCTGGCTCCGCAGGTCAGTGGCACCCCTGTATCCGTACCCAAATATCAATCTTGGGTGCCACGGACCTGCCGTGTAGGTCCGTGTTACCGCCTCAATGAGAAATATCTTGATTGCAAGTCCGTATTACATTGTAAATTTCTTCAATGCACATCATATAGCGTCAATCCATGGACTGGACTGCATACGGTGTTGACTCATTCCCCACGAATATACAATGTTAGGTAAGATGTAGCGTAATTATTGATGTATTCGAGTGAGTTGATAAAACCCTTTTGTTGTCGTTGAACGAATTGTGGAGGAGACAATGAAAAGAATAGGCTTATTACTAATGCTTCCATTCCTGGCATTCTTGAGCACGCAAGCTTGGGGCCAGGATATGGTAGTGGTTGGCAAAATGGTGAAAAACTCTCAAGGAGTCACACTGGGTAAAGTGCAAAACGTAGTGCTGAGTGACCGAGGATGCGTAGAATATATTGTTCTTTCAGGAGAATTTTCCGGAGCAAGAGATCGCTATTATCCGGTTCCCTGGAATATAGTGAGAAGCGCTTCCGGAGACACCCTCGTGACGGATATCGACGTCGCGGTCCTCAAAGATGCGCCGGTGATTGAAACATTGAATGACGCAACTCTCTCCCAATGGCGCCCGAAAGCTCACGATTTTTATGCCGAGCACAAAATGTCTGCTTATTCTGAAAAACCTGGAGATCGGAGTGCTCGAGAAATGGCCCGGCAGCAAACGTCAGAGGAAAGACAGGACAAAGCTCTCGAACGAAAAGACGAAGGAAAACGGCACCCCAGAGACATTTTTCAACCACCAAGGACCGATGAGTTAATGCAAGAACGTGCTCAAAAAGACCGAGGTCCTGAGGAAATGGGCCAGGGAAAATTCGAAAAAGAATCGGAGGTTGGAAGAGATCGTTCTCGTACAGACCCACAAATGATGCAGCGCGAAAAATTTACGGGAGGATCCGGGGCTGATAGAGAGAATAGATTCTCGGAATCGAATCTCAGCTCACAAAAAGAACCGGATTTGCCGATAGGAGGAGTGGGGCCGAAAGCAAATACGGAATAAATATGTGGCGAATCCAAATTTACTATCTGGCATTTCTCCTAAAGAGAACAGCTTCTTAAAGGAGAAATGCCGGATACTCTCAGCTATTCCTTTTCCTCATCAATCTTTGAAAAACGCTTCTCAGTGCTTTCGATACATCTCCGACGAATCGGCCATTCCGTTAATTTGTGCGGAGGGTTGCCTCGGAAGGTCGGTCCTTATAAGATAGTACGACCTCTTTTGCCATTCCCGGAGTTGAGCTGGATGGAGTGAAACACACGACCTGGATTTTACACCCTTGACTTGCTATGGTACCCAAGCAAACGGTTCTCTGTTTGCGCACGTTTTTTCGAAACATTTGAGCGCCTCTCGGGAAGAGACTGAATGAATGACCAAATAAAGACGAGAGACCGGCAGATCATGACCTTCGGATTACATGAGAATGTACTCGAGGCGACTTCTTTGGGGATGGCCGTATTCACGGCGGACGGTCAATGTATTTCCATTAACGAAGCGCTGTGCTCCATGATAGGAGCCGGTCGGGAAGAAGTCTGGCAACGTAATTTTCGGGAAATGGATTCATGGAAAGGATTCGGCCTTCTCGTTGATGCAGATGAAGTCTTGGCCACCGGCCGGGAAAAGCGAAGAGACATTCTTGTGGTGAGAAGCTTCGACAGGAATGTCTGGCTGGATTGCCGTTTGAATCGTTTTTTCGACAATGGTGAGCACCGGGTTCTGCTCATAGCAAACGATATCACCCATCAGAAAAGTATGGAAGAGGGGCTTCGAAAGAGTGAGGCAACCTTGAGAGGTATTTTGTCACTCTCTCCCGTGGGCATTGGGCTGACACAGAACAGACGCATAATATGGGTAAACGAATCCTGGGCCAAAATGTTCGGATTTCAGAGCGGCCATGAATTTTCGGGAAAGAGCGCAAGAGTTATATATCCTTCGGACGCAGAATTCGAGCGAGTAGGGAAGCTGCTCTATGAAAATGGTGAGGAAATTGCGCAGACCGATGCGAAATTCGTTAAACAGGATGGTACTCTCTTTGACGGACATGTAAGGATAAAGATTCTCGATCCAACCGATCCGGGCAAAGACACCATAGCAGTCATCTACGATATAACGGTCCGAAAGAGTGTCGAAGAGGCTTTGCGTGACAGTGAACAACGGTTTCGAACCGTATTTGAAGGAGCGAACGACCTCATTTTTATCAAAGACCCGGATATGCGATTCACGCATGTGAATCGGGCAATGGAACGAATGTTCGGAGTTGACTCATCGCAAATCCTGGGGCGAAGAGCAGAAGATTTTTTCGGAGAGGAAGCCGGGAGACTTATCAGGGAAGCAGATCTCAGGGTTCTCAGGGGGGAATCCATTGAAGAGGAGCAGTCCAGGACTTTATTCGGGGTCCGTCTGACGTTCCATGAGGTGAGAACACCTCTCAAGAACGACACAGGTGAGGTGGTCGGGATTTGCGGTATTTCCCGAGAAATTACCGACAGAAAAAAGGCGCAGGTCACCCTGTCTCCTCCCGAGCCGGAGCACTATCCCTCTTCAGCAATGCGAGAGACCATGAGGACGGCTCGCTACGCTTCCGATTCGGACAGCCTCGTGCTGCTCCAGGGTGAGAGCGGCAGCGGAAAAGATTACCTGGCTCAATGGATTCACGACCATTCCAGGAGATCTAGTGGACCTTATTTTTCCGTGAATTGCGCGGCAATATCGAAGGAATTGGCGGAATCCGAGCTCTTCGGTCATGAGGCAGGAGCTTTCACCGGTGCAAGATCCCGCAAGAAAGGGCTGCTGGAATTGGCTGAAAGCGGCACGTTATTGCTCAACGAGATTGGCGAGTTGCCGCTCCCCTTACAGGCAAAGCTGCTCACGTTTCTCGATACCCGGGAATTTCTGCGTGTAGGTGGAGAAAGAGCGGTCCATGTCAATGCACGGCTCATTGCAGCCACTCACCGAAATCTCGAAACGGAAGTTGACGAAGGCCGGTTTCTATCGCCCTTGTACCACCGTCTCAACGTGTTTACGATAACCATGCCGCCATTGCGAGACAGGACTGAAGATATTCCTATTCTGTTGCGAGAGATAATGTCAAAACTGGCGAAGGATCTACAGCTCACGGAACTTCCTTCCATTGACACAGCAGGAATGAGAAGTTTCATGAGTTATAGTTGGCCCGGAAACGTGAGGGAACTCCGAAACGTGGTTGAGAGGGCCCTGATGCTGTCTCAGGGCGGCAGTCTGAATGTCCTGCTGCCTTCGAACGACGAACAGTCGCTCAGAGTCTCCTTCGGCTAGGGCAAAACCTTTCAAGGTATTATCGATGAAATCACACGGTGGCTGTGTGAATGCGCCTTGGAGCGTAGCGGAGGTAACAAGAAGGATGCCGCGGATCTCTTGGATATATCTCGAGGAGCGCTCTACAGGTATATGAAGCGAGTAGGCATTGCGCGCGATAATGATACATAGTCTTGCATCGCCGCGCGAAAGTGAACATGAGGCGTGTTCCGATTTAGAAATCTTTTCTTTGGGTTAGGTTATGCGAGGTCGTCGTTTCCTAACTCTTGTTCCAACTTCGCGCGGAATAGAACTCTCACCAATTCCAGCATGCTCTGACATCGAACTTACACCACGCTATTTGATTAATTAAATCAGTAAGATGTTTTTCGGGCTGGTTCTCCCATATTTGGCACAGAAAATGCTTTAAAAACGAACTAACCGAAGACGAGTTACCGGCGTTCAAACGCCGTCATTGGGGCCTGAGGTGCCGCAAAAGACCTCATGATCATTCTGTTTGTTACGACCGTTTCGGCCATTGAAAAAGCATTTTGATTCGAGCACGAAAGCGGTACCTTCAGGGCCTCAAAGCAACACGTCTGAAAAAGACGTTCCATGATAGCTCCCTAAGATTCTAAGTCTCTGTCGGCTAACGGTCAACCCTTTGACAATTGTTTGCAGGAGCAATGCTCAAGACCGTGCTCTAAAATAGC
Source organism: Desulfomonilaceae bacterium (assembly GCA_041740635.1). Taxonomy (GTDB): domain Bacteria; phylum Desulfobacterota; class Desulfomonilia; order Desulfomonilales; family Desulfomonilaceae; genus Desulfomonile. The sequence goes on from JBGSLQ010000054.1 coordinate 64,417, forward strand.
TGTACAGCGGAAAGGAAACAAGAAATGATGCAATTAGTGCAATGGAAAGGAGCAGAAGGAGTTGCATTGCCCTCGAATTGGAATGATTTTCGAAAAGAACTGGACGAATTATTGCTGCGATTCTTTGGAGAAAACCTGCCTGTCTCGGCAATCATTGTGGCAGCCTTTGATCGAGCGGGCGAAAACGATAACGGGGAAGGAAAAGATTTCGAGAATTTGAGTGCAACCGCCTTCCAAAAGCTGGCTGCTGCAAACGTGCGAAGACTGACGGCAACAGATGTTATACGTGCGCTGAGAGATCGAGATCTTCATGTCTTGGATGATTTCTCTCGAGTGGAGCAAGCCATCGGGTACTTGTCGAACAAGGAGGCGCTGGAGTTCAAGCAAGCACTCCACGAAATGCTCCCGTGGCTCAAAGAACGATTCGATCTGCTCAAAACTCTTGCCGCTGTGACTGAAGAGCGTTATTCGGCTTTGAACGATCTCTGAATATTTGATTTCATTGTGATTTTGTCATGCAGGCTAGATAAACATATACACGATGCTCCCTCCACCTCCGAAGCAAATCCGGGATGAATTACGTAACCCCTAGACAATCCCGGATCTTCCTTGGGGTGTCCCGCACCCTCATGCTGCAAAACGGTGGGGTACTTCAGGGAAAACCGAGGGGGGCCCTTCTTACAAGAAGGGCTTCCCTCTCCACATATATCTTTGAACGTGCATTCTTGCCGGTATTAGAGCTTCGGAAGTAATCTCGATACTCCCATCGCAGAAACCTAGCATACAGATGCAGTCCCCATCCTCTTTCGAAGTCTTGGAATCTCTTTTCACATTCATGTCCGAAAACGTCTTGCCACATTGAAAAATTATCCTCAACATAAAGTAAGACTTCCGAACCTGTGAACCGCTGTTCGATATGGCGGTCAGACGGTGCTTTCATCAGATTGCGAGAACCATATGCTGGACATGTTTGGGATGAATCTTGATACACAAATCTGCGAAAGGGCGCGTCTGGCCAGGGATCCCCGGTTCGACGGTCTGTTTTTCATCGGTGTTTTGAGCACTGGCATATTTTGCCGGCCTATATGCCCTGCACGGTCGCCTAAACCGGAGAACGTCGTCTATTTTCCTTCCGCCGCTGCAGCGGCTGAAGCGGGATTTCGACCATGTCTGAGGTGTCGGCCCGAGGCAGCGCCGGGAAGTCCGGCCTGGAACGGTACATCCGCTACGGTTTCCCGGGCAGTCATGCTGATCCGGCAGGGTGGGCTCCAGGAACAAAGCCTGGAGGACCTGGCCTCGAAGCTTGGTGTGACTGGTCGTCACCTGCGCAGGCTGTTTCAAATCCATATCGGCGCTTCGCCTAAAACGCTGGCGACCACCCAGAGAATCCTCTTTGCAAAGAAGCTGCTGAGCGAAACCGATCTGTCCGTAACGCACATAGCTTTTGCTTCAGGGTTCGGCAGCATTCGGCGCTTCAATGCGGCATTCAGCAAGACTTACGGCAGACCCCCATCATCCGTTCGCATGGGGAATAATGAAAGCAAGATCACCGTGAACGAGCTGTTCCGCTGCACGTTGACTTTGTCTTACCGCCCGCCCTTTGATTGGGAACGTATGCTCAGGTTTTTTGAATTGCGAGCCATACCTGGCGTGGAGTGGGTTGCGGATGGCGCGTATCACCGCACTGTCAGAATCAACGAAACGACAGGAATGATTTCCGTGGCCCAATCGTCAAAAGGAAACGCGTTATTACTGACAGTTGCTTTGTCGGATAGTCGAGACCTGATGTCCATTGTCGAGAGGGTGCGCCGCATGTTTGACCTGGACGCCAATATGACGGCTATTCATGAAGTCTTGACTGCAGACGCCGTGCTTGAGAAATCGGTGAGAAAACACCCCGGCCTCAGGTTACCCGGGATCTGGGATCCATTTGAAGCTGCCGTACGGGCGGTCCTGGGCCAGCAGGTTTCAGTCAAGGGAGCTCGTACCCTCGTCGGGCGGATCGTCGCAAAGACAGGCCCGAAATTTGAATCTCCGGATTACCGGGATCTCACATACTTTTTCCCGATAGCGCATGAGCTGAACGCTTGTGATCTGGGAGCGATCGGTACGCCCGAATCCCGAGTCCATTCACTCCGAGCACTGGCGGAACAAGTGGATCGCGAAAGCCTCTTCTTCGTCGTGAAGGAGTCGCTTTCGGATTTCACTGAAAAATTGACCCGAATTCCCGGCATCGGCGACTGGACAGCTCAATACATTGCCATGCGCGCGATGGGCGAACCCGATGCGTTTCCGGCAGGCGATCTGGGTATTGCGAAGGCGTTGCGGCAAGGCAATGAACGCCTTACGATAAAAGAAATTCGGCAACGAGCCGAAACATGGCGTCCATGGCGTGCTTACGCCACTATGTATCTTTGGCACGGCTAGAAGAGGCAGCATCATGTTTTACGATTATTTTGAAACCGACTTGATTGGGACCTTGACTCTTGTTGGAGACGAACAAGGGCTGCGGCAAATCTTTTTTCCGAATGGAAAAAAGACTGTCACTATCCGGCCTGATTGGAAAAAGGATCACGGATTCTTTGCACCGATTAAAGCTCAGCTTCGGGCGTATTTCGACGGTGAATTGAAACGATTCGACGTCGCGCTTGCGCCTGTAGGGACCCCTTTTCAGCTCAAAGTCTGGCAAGTCTTGCGCACAATTCCTTATGGGGAATTGGTCAGCTATAAAACCATCGCTGAGACCATCGGCAATCCTAAAGCAGTCAGAGCCGTGGGCGGAGCTAATGGCAAAAACCCTATACCCATCATTGTGCCGTGCCATCGGTGTATCGGCAGCGACGGCTCTCTCACTGGTTTCGGCGGAGGCCTGGATATCAAAAAGCGCTTGATTGACCTTGAACAAACCAATATCAGTGAGACTTTGTAATCATGAATTATGCAGAGCGGTTCCTCGACATTCTAATTTCCTCCGGATTCTTCATTCATGAGTCCAAGAGTATTCATGTAATGTTTCAACGAGTGTCGTGAGATCCCCAGGATACGGGCGGCATCCTGCCTGCATCCTCCGGACCTCTTTAAGGCTTCGACCACGAAGGCACGTTTTAGATCACGTGTAACGTCATTCAAAGATCGGTCTCCAAATGTGGTGATGAAGGACCAGTTCACCTCAGTGGAAGTGTTGTCGTGCGACGGCAGCTCAAGAACCGAGAGACTCAGTTCCTTTCCGCTGGACACAATCAATGCTCTTTCAATCACATTGCGAAATTCCCTGATATTACCCGGCCAGGCATATTGTTGAAGAGCACTGACAATGCCGTTACCGATTGATGGAATACACGTGAATTGCAGTTCAGCGGCAATCTTTGTAACGAACTCTTGAAGAAGCATCGGAATGTCTTCTCGTCTACGGCGCAACGGCGGAATTTGTATGGAAATTACATTGAGTCGGTAAAAAAGATCTTCTCTGAACGTGCCATCTTCAACTTCTTTTTTCAAATCTTTATTCGTGGCAGCCATGAGTCTGGCATTGATCGTTATTTTTTTTTCTCCACCTACTCGCGTAAATGTCTTGGTATCCAGGAATGTCAAAAGTTTTGACTGCAATTCCGGTGTAAGCTCCGCAATTTCATTCAACAGAAGGGTGCCGCCTTCAGCCAATTCGAGAAGTCCTCTCTTGCGTGCATGTGCTCCAGTAAAGGCACCCCGTTCATGACCGAAGAGTTCCGATTCAGCCAATCGCGGCGATATTGCAGCGCAATTGACGGAAAAATAAGGGCCGTGAGCCCTCCTGGACATTTTGTGGATACGTTTTGCCACGTAGTCCTTTCCGCTGCCGCTTTCGCCCAAGAGGAGGACCGTGCTTTCCGCGGATGCGGCAAGAGCAGCTTTGCTCAGGGTCGATTTCATGACAGCGGAGGGGTACTCGCCGACGTGTTCCGATCTCGGGAATTCAATTCTTGGGAGGTGACTGATATCCCGTGCAATCCCGCATATTCCTGAAACCTGTCCGGAGGAATCATAGAGAGGCACCTCGATGGTGTGATACGTGAAATCCACGTCATTTATGGTTAGTACATGCTCCCATTCCACCACTTGGCCGCTAATCACCCGCTTGGACACATCCGCAATAGCTGCTGCCTGCTCTGGTGGGAAAAGCGCTTCAGCAGTTCTTCCGATCAGTCGGGAAACAGGGCGTCGCAAGAACTTCTCCGCGGCGGGATTCAAATCGACATATTTGAACTGATTGTCTTTAATGAATATGCAATCCCGGGCTCGTTCAAAAATGGCTCTAAAGCGCTCTTCGCTTTGCCGCAGGGCTTCTTCGGCCCTTTTGCGATTGGTGATGTCCAGAATACTCACCAGAACCATGGGTTGTTCCCTGACATGCAGTTTCGTAGTGGAAAGGAGAAAGACCGATTCCGTTGCCTTGTCGCCGTGAGAGAACGGCAGGGTCGCCTCTATCTGATGGTGGCTGATGCCGGTTTCGAGTGTATCCAAAACAGTTCGCCGCACCGTGCATCCCACGCAAGAGGGGCCAAAGCCACAGCCCTCAGAGACGTCCAAAGAATGAAGACAACCGAGCGCCTCACCGCCTCGTTTTCCGATCATTGCCGAAGTCGATGTGCCAGCCAACTTAGCTGCCGGAATGTTCGCTTTACGGACCTTCCGTTCATCATCCACGAGCACCATGAGCAAAGGAGCATTCTCGTAGATGGCGACCAATTCGTGCTCTCGATCTTTGAGTTCCTGAGCATCCTTCTTGCGGCGGGTAATATCCCAAAAAGTGGCCACAGCACCCACTGATTTTCCGCCAGCCATGAGAGGATTCACGATAAGCTCGGCTGAGAAGCTGGTACCGTCCTTTCGCCACAATACATGGTCCCCTGCATGTGAAATGCCTGTTGTGAGAGTATCGCGTAGAGGGCACTCTTCCTCGGAATAAGGGCTGCCGTCTATGCCGATGCGCTGCCATATTTTATGGCTCTTCTTGCCGATGAGTTCTTCAGCTTCGTATCCAAGCATTTTTGCTGCAGCCGGATTCACAAACGTGTGTCTTCCCTCCTGGTCCAGACCCAAAATTCCTTCCCATGCCGAATCCAGAATCAGTGCAAGTTGACGACGAAGGTTTTCAAGCTCTTCTTCTTTCTTCTTTCTTTCGGTTATGTCAGTTATAACGGCACAGCTACCGATGAATTCTCCGCGAAAATCGAAAAGCGGTCTGGGAGACATAATGGTAGACGCTTTACGGCCTTTCTTTCCTGTCCAACTGACCTCGTACGAGGTCTCGTTGATCATACTCGGGAGGTGTTCCGCATTCTGCTCGAATCGATCGAGAAACTCTTCGACCGGTCTGCCGACAAGCTCTTGACTCGAACATTGGAGCATTTCACAAAGCTTGGCATTGGCATACGTTATGATCCCGCTCGCATCCTGAATCCCAAATCCCTCGTTCATGGATTCTATAAGAGTTCGGTATCGCTCCTCGCTTTCTTTCAGGGCATTTTCCGCGCGTCTCTGTGCGGTGATATCGCGAACCGTGGATATGCTGATCTCTCCCCAGACGGCGTCGTAAACCACCGCCGAATCAAGCAGCACATCAATGATCGTTCCATCCTTTTTCACATATCGATAATTTACGTTATCGATTTTTCCTTCCGCCCAGAATCTTCCGAGAACGGCGGATAAGTGAAGGCTCGATTCCGGCGTCATAACATTCGCAATATTGCGTCCAAGTACTTCTTCCCGCTCGTATCCCATTTCGCTCAGCCATTTCTGATTCACATTGCGGACTATTCCGTCCCTATCGATGGAATGCATCATCACGGGAACATTTTCGTAAATTTTGCGAAACCTGACCTCACTTCTCTGGAGAACCTCATCCGCCAACCTGCTTTGATGGCGAATCTCAGTTTCACGCAATTCTCGCCGAACGGCTGGTGGCAGTCGCGTCAAATTGCCTTTCATTATGTAATCGTGAGCGCCTGCTTTCATGGCTTCCACGGCGGTATCTTCCCCAATTGCGCCGGACACCAGGATAAACGGCACATCCAACCCGTGTTCTTTCACGATTCTGAGCGCCTCGATCCCGCTGAAATGAGGCAATCTATAGTCCGAAAGAATAAGATCCCATTGTTCCGTCTCAATAGTCTGGGTCAGAGCTTGAACTGTTTCCACTCGGTTGGACACAATAGAAAACCCGGCGAGCTCTAACTCACTGGTCATCAACAAAGCGTCATCTTCTGAATCTTCAATTATCAAAACTCTTAGACAGTCTGACATAGTCGATGTCTCCTCTGCCGAATTCTTCGGCGAAGCACTCCCGGAAATTCTTCCATCCCTCAATTATTTCTGCGGAGGTGGTTCGTTCCAGACCAACCAGTACAAGCCCAATTGTTTTACAGCTTCGATAAATTGGCCGAAATCCACCGGCTTTCGAACGTATGAATTTGCACCCAGCGAATATGATTGGATCCTGTCCTCCTCTTCCCTGGAAGACGTCAGGACAACCACCGGCAGGTACTTGGTTCGTTCGTGATCTCGCAAACGGCGTAACACTTCGAGTCCGTTAATTTTAGGCAACTTCAGATCCAGCAGAACAACCACAGGCAGATCGTGAGGCGCGTCTTTCCCGGTCTCTTCCTTACCGATAAGATAATCCAATGCCTCCGCTCCATCATGGACCACCACCACGGGATTTCCGATATTGTTCTCCTGAAGGGCCACAATTGTTAATTCTTCATCATCGGGGTTATCTTCTACCAGAAGGAGATATTTTTCTCTCACGTTTCACCTCGCTCCAGGAAATTTAAAATAAAAAGTCGCTCCACGGTCCACTGCTCCCTCAGCCCAAATACTGCCGCCGTGACGATGGATAACTCTTTGCGCTATTGCCAAACCAATGCCGGTACCGGGAAACTCCGTTAGTGAGTGCAATCGCTGAAATGCTCCGAATAATTTATCTGCATATTTCATATCGAATCCCGCACCATTGTCCCGTACGAGAAAAACCGGTTCACCCTGTTGCGTTTCCATTCCAAATTCTATTAATGCATGCTCGTGTTTTCCGGTAAATTTCCAGGCATTGCCCATCAAGTTTTCGAGAGCAGATCGAAGGAGACGTTCATCGCCACGTACAACAAGACCATCCTGTACTATAAAATTTACGGCTCGATCCGGTTGGCTTTCCTGAACCTGTAGTCTGAATTCGTGCACTATAGCGCTCAAATCAACGTTTGTCTGCCGCATCTCTGTACGAGTTAGCCGCGACAGCTCCAAAAGATCGTCGATGAGTTCAGCCATTCGTTGGGCAGCAGCGCGGGTTCGCTGGAGATAATCACTGCCTTTAGCGTCCAGCAGACCACTGTATTTCTCCATAAGAATTCGACTGAATCCGTCAATGGCTCTCAAAGGTGTCCTCAAATCATGTGAGACCGAATAGGCGAATGCCTCCAATTCTCTATTTGCCAATGACAATTGCATTGTACGGCTTCTTACTCTTTCCTCCAACTCGGCATTCATCCGCTGAATAGTACGGACTAAACGGACATTGGAGATTGAAACGGCAGCACGATCCGCTACGTACTGCAGGAATGATTCATCTTCGATCGTTAAAGCATGATGTGACTGATGCCGAATCAGGGTGAGTGTTCCGATAACCTGCTCGTCTGTTCTCATTGGAACGATAAAGACATCATGACATGAAAGATCGTCGAGGGGCACCGGGATGTCCTGAAAATCTGTCCCCTGAATCAATGAGGGATTTCCAGTGCTTACAACACGGTGAAGCACGGATGCTTCATCATCCGACAGAGACGAAAATGATGGCTGTACATCATCCTCCAGATTCGTCAGTGTATTATGAGCGGCAGAAGCCAGGGACAATTTTTCATCGTCTGTCAAAAGGTGGATAAAACAATAATCGCCGAACCATTCCACCATTCGGTGCACAATACTGGATAAAACCGGAATATAATCCAGTCCTGCTTTAATGAATTCATCTGAAATTTCCGAAAGAAATTGCGATCGTTCTGCATTACGTCTGATTTCGGCTTCAGCTTGCTTACGCTCCTTCTCCCTTTGCTGCAGCGACGAGGCCATGTCATCGAAAGCCGCTGCCAACTCGCCGATTTCACCTTTTGTTGACGAAATAGTGGTGCGCGCTTCGAGATTGCCGTCTGCCAGTTGTTTCGAAGTGTTTACGAGTTCCACCACTCCTCGCATTATCAATACGTGGCCGAAAAGAAACGCAGCCAATAGACCCAATAGGATTACTGCTCCGAGAGCAATCAAATTGCGGGTCAAGATCCGGTTGGCCTCTCTGTAGGCTATTTGCTGCGGAATCCCTATATAGACGAATCCTATGCCATGTTCATCGGACATTAGGGGGCGAAAACCGTAGAGCCGAGGAACGCCATCCATCCCGACTGTCTCAGCCACACCCACTGTTCCGGCCATTGCCTTTTTGCCGATCCCTGTTTCGGCTGCTGAATGACCGATCCACTTTTCCGGATCGGGCCACCGGGCAAGCGCTTTACCTTTGGAATCTATAATGGTCATTGCCGATCCGGAGGGGAGCTCCACTTCGGAGACAATCCTGACAAGCGACGACAAATCTATTGCCGCAACCACCAATCCTTGGATCTGCTGTTCTTGATCGATTATGGGCTGTGCAAACGCCAGAGAGGGTTTGCCTGTCAGTCGATCGACGAGAAAATCACTTACCGTGAAATCACAGCTGAGAAGAGCCCGTTGCACATAGTCTCTATCGGCGAGATTGATGCCGAACTGATCTTTGTGACTGGAACACCCGAGTGCTCCATCGGAATCCACTACTGCCAGAGCCGTATAGAATGGATGAATGCGACGGATACTTTCCAGAAGGAACGAACAATCCTGTATGTCGCCATTCTTTATTGCCGGGAATTCTGTTAGAGATAAGAGTAACTGACGTGTGAGCTGGATTGCTTGCGTTATTTCCATGGAAACCAGGCTTGTTAAGCGCAAAGCATCTTCCTGGGCATTGTTACGGGCATTTTGACGATCTTCGACACCATTATAAATGATGAGTCCTACAGCCGGAAGAACAGCAAGAAACACCAAGAGAATAAGACGGAAGCGCAAGCTGTTTAGAAAACCTGACATTTGCCTCTGATTGTTAAAGTGTGAATGTAATACGTGACAAAATTCATACAATAATAACCGGCCTCAAGTAAAAAAGCAAGATTGTGTTCTCACCGGAGTAAGCAGCTAGTTGCCGGCTTTATTATTGAAGCGGTATCGCGTGCCTTAGAGAATAGAATCCAGTAAGTTTCACCAACATCTTACCATTTATAGTAGTGCCAAAAATTCTGTCGTTTTATCGTGCGTGTGAATTACAGGATATTGGTAGCGACCGGCATCCCTGCCGGTCCATTTGGTTGATATCATGGAACATAATTGAAGACGTGCCGGCACGGAGGCACGGCACCTACCAATCCCCTGTCTTCAATCAGACATTAATGTTGGTCAGATCCTATAGACTCGTCAACACCACTGCCGGGGCAAAAAAACTATGAGGTGATTTTCCCAAAAGGTCAAACTTGTAAGGAATAAGAGGGAGATGCCGCTGTCAAGTCTTTATGGCTCTGAGGACAAGATTGATCATTTGTTCTATGCTGACCACGGTCGCTCTGCGCTTATGGAGCATCATGCGAGACAACGCCTCGTGGTCGAAACTCCCCTGAATCAGGTGCAGGTAATAATCGATGTGGAAGTCATCTCTGAAAAGACCCGCTTTTTGACCTTCATCGACAGTAGACCGGATGAGCTTCCAAAAACGATGCGTGTTTCTGTATGCCTGAGATTTGTAAAATGCAGGGTTTCTATAAAGCTCCAGGATCAATACGCGGGTTTCCCATTCCCGTGTCTGAAAATCGAGAGCCCATCTCCGGAGCAGATTGAGCAGGCGCTCCTCTGCATTGAGAGTCCCGGAGAAGACCCGCTCCACTTCATCGGCGAGTTCGTTGAGCCAGTTTCCCGGAACACGAAGCAGCAAGTCTTCCTTGCTCTTGAAATACTGGTAAATTGAGGCCTCGGCGATCCCTGCTTTTCCTGCGATCTCCGAGATAGTCGCACCTCCATAGCCCTTCTGAGCGAATACTTCCGCTGCCGCCTGCAGAATGGTTCTGCGTCTCAATTCACCTCGCCGCGGTTCGTCTCCGTTTTCGCTCCTGGCCTTTTCTTCTCGTTTCCAAATCGCGGCCTTTATCAGCGAGAATAATTGATCTGAGACATCTGTGGGATCGTACTCGTCATCAAAAAAGAGCCATCTCAAAACAACGCTGTCAATGGCTCCAAAAATCATGTCAAGTACGAGCACCGGCTCTATGTCAGGATCCACATCTCCGTCATCGATGCCTTCCCGTATTGCGTCTACAGCGAAACTGCTGTAGCGGCGCAGCATCTCGTACGCCGAAGATTCGTAAAAAGCGGGCAGAGTCCTGAGGTCTCGCAGCAAGATAGAGGTATAATCCTTATTGAGTGAAAGGTCCCTGAGTTGGTGCCAGATCAGCTTTCTGAGTTTCGGCTCGGCACCTTTCATGCCCTGAAGATGCTCGGTGACATTTGCGAGTGTCTCTTTGAGGTGTCGTTCCGGAATAGTAACGATAAGATTCTCTTTGGTTTTAAAATACTGGAAGATAGACGCCTCGTGCACCCCGGAATCACTCGAAATATCAGCGATGGTCGTATCGTGAAAACCGCGAGCGGCAAAGATACGCTCGGCAGATCCTATGATAAGTTGGCGTTTCTTGTCCGCCGAAGAACTCCTTCGCCTTGTCGCGGACCCATTTTTATTAATATTTTCAGGCGATCCGGTCTGATCCATGCGATAAACTCCGGGGTAATAAATGCAGAGTTCACTATATAATGGTTGAAAAACGAATACAAGTCTTGACATAAATTTTATATAAGTTATATTCGTATCAACGAGGTTACCAAGTCTTGGTCAACATAACCGGCAGAGCCCGGACGCAGGTCCAACCAATCCCATTCTACTCTTGAGTTTGGATCTCCGGCGCGCCATCCAGCAAGGCAGGCCAGCGTGACTAAAAGAGATTCTGATTCGGCCGCTTTTCAGACCAATCCTGGGAAAGAAGAAGCTACCGGCGCCATTGCGGCAATCGACCGCATGCGCTTCGGTGCGCCTCGACCGGAATTTTCGGAAACAGCTTGGTTCGTCCGCTTAGAGGAGCGGAGGCAGCAGCAGTTTTCGATCGGAGAAACGCAGACGACCATTTTGCAGGTCGAGTGTAAGGGGTAAAAGCAAATGAGATACGCAGAAACAGGATTCAATTTAGAGATTGATCTCACCCGGGGAAACATTGAAAGGGTAGAAAGCGATCCGAGAGACACCGAGCTTTATTTGGGGGGACTCGGTACCAGCGCGAAAATACTTTGGGACAGGGTGCCTCCTGAAGTCGACCCCTTTTCGCCGGATAATCTTCTCATATTCAGCGCAGGTCTTTTGTGTGGTACCCCTGCTACCGGCTGCAACCGCACCATCGTCTCCACGGTTTCACCCCAAACCCTGTTAATGTCTTTTTCCATGATGGGAGGTTTTTTCGCACCCGAATTGAAGTATGCCGGGTACGACAAAATTATCCTTCGCGGCAAGTCCCCCAAGCTGGTCTACATATGGATAAACAATGACAAAGTGGAAATACGGGATGCCGCTCATTTAAAAGGCAAAGGCACTGTTGAAACAGCAGAGCTTATCCGACAGGAGTTGAAGGAGCCAAACGCCCAGGTGGCTTCTATCGGTATGGCAGGCGAAAACAGAGTCTATTTTGCTTCCATCGAACAGGGTAGGTCCAGTGCCAGTCGAGGCGGGATCGGCGCAGTGATGGGAGACAAAGGTGTAAAAGCCATCGTCGTTCGTGGAACAAAGGACGTTAATGTCGCCCGCCCGGCTGAGTTCATGGAACTCTGCAAGGAAGTGCTGAATTATATAAAATTCCGGAATGACAATCCGATTCCCGGTGTTATGCCCATTCTGGCCGGTCTCGGATCGCCCCAGGAAATGAAAGTCCACGATGAAAAGTGGCACACTGAAAATTTCATGTGGGGAAATTCACGTGTCCGCAGAAAAGATTTCTGGAACGATGAAATCGCTAAGCAGTGGGCTGAGACTTTGGATAGTATGCGGACGCGATTGATCAGTTGTTATAACTGTCCGATGACATGCGGGGCAACTATTTCTCCCCCCGGACTTCCCACGTACATGATGAAATGCTTCTCGAAGCTCACTTATACCATGGCGGCCTTTTCGGACCTGGAATTCGGTTTGGGTATCGCTCAAAGCGCCACGGAATACGGAGTTGACGGATTCTCAACGCCGCAAGTCATGGCTTTTGCTCTTGAGCTTTATGAAAACGGCATACTGACTGACGATGATTTCCCGGGAATGCCGGCAGATAATGAGGGGAGATTCTACTGGTTACTCGATAGAATTGTCCGGCGCGAAGGGATTGGGGACATTTTGGCCAACGGAACGTACTGGGCGGCCAAACAGATCGGCAAAGGCGCCGAGGCATATGCTCATAATAATATAAAGAAGCATGAGCAGCTTCCTCTCAAGCTGTCGATGCTGAATCCCATTTATTTCCTCATGTATTGTACCGGCGAAAAAATCAATATTACTCAGATCGAAGGGCAGTTCCCTCAGGCTCCCTTCTTTAAAATGGAAGAGAGAGAAGCGTTTGTGAAGGATTGGTTCCAGGTTCCCGATGAAAAATTCAAGCAGTATTTCCTGGACTGGGAACCACGCGGGGAAAAGTCGATGCCTTTCTATCCGACCGTTGACATGTGTTGTGACATTGTCGACTGGCAAGAGAGGATGCACTACATTGATGACGCTCTGGGCATGTGCGCCGGTTTATCTTCTTTTCCGCTGAAACCTCCGTATCATATCCATAATTATCCGAAATTCATATCCGCAGGTACGGGGATTGATATGGATGAAGAGAAGCTGACGCAAGCAACCAGGAGATATAGGACTTTGATTCGAGCCTATAATGTGAGGAGGGGCATGCGAAGGAAAGATGACAGGCCCCCTGAGAACCACTGGAAGAAGAGATTTCCCGAACTCGAAAAGCAACTGTTGGACACGTATTACCAATTCAAAGGATGGAATCATGAAGGCATTCCCACCAAGGAATCCCTGCATGAATTGGGCTTGGATTACGTAGCCGAAGAGTTCGAGAAGAGGGGTATCTATTCGGAAGATGATACGAACCCCAGCGAGACTCTGGCGCAAGCGAATGCATAGGTAAAGGGGTGTGACTGTCATGGGTGAGAAAAAGAAGAAAATCGTTAAGACGATAAGAGTTGACGTGGATAAATGCAACGGTTGCCGAGCTTGTGAGGTAGCCTGCTCTGCTTTTCATGCCGCTCCCAAGTATAGCAGCAATAATCCTGCGAGATCCCGTATTCGGGTGATTCGTGAACCCCTCAAAGATATTTATGTTCCCGTATACGCTGGTGAATACACGCCCGCCGAATGCTCGGGTAGAGGCAAGTACACCATAGACGGAAAACAATACGATGAATGCGCCTTCTGCAGAGCTTCCTGTCCATCCAGAGACCTCTTCAAGGAACCTGATTCCGGCCTCCCTCTGAAATGCGATATGTGTGAAAGCGATCCGACACTGGAAAAACCCCTCTGCGTTCAGTGGTGTGGTGTTGACGCCTTGATTTACGAAGAAAGAGAAGAGGAAGTAGCGGAAAGTACGGAGCGGGAAGAGTTGGAGACCGGCTTGGAAGCATTGGTAAACAAATTCGGAATGGACAAGATTACGGATACCGTGGCCCGAATGTTACACTCGAAGAAGGAATAACGCATAACCGGTTGCAAGAAGGGTCCTAAGCAACTATCCAAGAAGAGGCAAAAAAATAATGGAGATTGTAACCCCCTTAAAAGAGATCGTTGATGAAATAAAGGCGAGTGGTGGAGATGCCTTTAAGAGATGCTTTCAATGCGGGTTATGCGATACGGTTTGTCCGTGGAACAGAGTGCGAAGCTTCAGTATGCGCAAGATCGTCCGAGAAGCGACATTCGGTTTGACCGAGATAGAAAGCGAAGACATCTGGCGTTGCACTACCTGCGGACGATGCCCTCAGAAGTGCCCCAGGGACGTAAAACAGATAGAGTCCGGGGTGGCATTACGCAAAATTGCCACGGCATACCAGGTCTTTCCGCCTTCAGTCAAGCCTGTCCGCACAGCCAGCGCAAGCCTCGTCGGCGAAGGTAACCCTTTGAGTGAAGAGCGTAAGAACAGGGCGAATTGGGCGCAAGGTCTCTCTGTACAGCCCTTCACGGAAGACATGGAGATATTATATTTTCCGGGCTGCTACCTCAGTTACGACCCGAGATTGAAAAAGGTGGCCAGGGCCACAGCCGAAATCCTTAAGAAGGCAGAGGTGAATTTCGGGATCCTGGGTGAAAAAGAGAGCTGCTGCGGAGAAAGTATCCGCAAGACCGGCGAAGAGGAATTATTCCGACGCCTTGCCAAGGAAAACATCAAGACTTTTATTGACAATGGGGTGAAGAAAATCCTCGTTTCATCTCCTCATTGTTATCATACCTTCAAGAATGAGTATCCCGAATTTATGGTGCATTTCGAGGTGATTCATCTCTCTCAGTATTTGTTCCAGCTCATTCAGGAGGGAAGGCTTCAGCTCAACAAGTCGTATGAAAAGAAGGTTGCCTATCATGACCCGTGCTACCTGGGCCGACATAACGGCATTTACGACGAACCGCGTGAAGTCTTGAAGAAGGTGTCCGGCTTGGAGTTGAATGAGATGATCGATTCACGGGTTGATAGTCTGTGTTGCGGCGGTGGCGGAGGCAGGATCTGGATGGAAACACCCAAGGGTGAAAGATTCTGCGATCTGAGACTGGAACAGGCCATGTCAGTTGGAGCAGAAGTGCTGGTGACAGCCTGCCCGTATTGCATCTCCAACTTTGAGGATAGCCGGTTAACCCTGGATGTCACCGAAAAAATCGAAGTGAAAGACATCACGGAAATAATCCAGGGAGTGATTTAGCGTCTATTCAGAAACGAAATCTCGACCCAAATGGGATCCGGTTCAGACCGGATGTAGACGATTTGGGGAACCGAAAGACCCAATAAGGAATAGCTCAATGGAAAGAGAACAAATCGAACAGATTTGTAAGGGATTCGCAGACAGAAATTTCGGAGACGTCATGGTCGTCGGTGGAGGGGTCAGCGGTATTCAGGCCTCTCTGGACCTTGCCACTGCCGGTTTCAGGGTTTACCTGGTCGAGAAAGCGCCGAGCATTGGCGGCCATATGGCCCAGCTTGACAAGACCTTTCCGACTAATGACTGTTCCATGTGAATTCTCTCACCCAAGCTGGTCGAGGTCGGCCGGCACCCCAACATAGAGGTCCTCACCTATACTGAAGTTAACAGTGTAGAAGGGGAAGCGGGAGACTTCACGGTAAGCCTGACGAAGAAGCCCAGGTATATTATCGAGGAGAAATGCACAGGTTGTACGACCTGCGTAGAATACTGCCCCATCGAATATCCTGATAAATTCAATCAGGAAATATCGAAGAACAAGGCAGTCCACGTATACTTCTCCCAGGCAATTCCTCTTGTCTCGTATATCGATGAGAGTTGCATTTATTTAAAAGAGAAGAAATGCCGAATTTGCGAAGGGGTATGTCAGGCCAAAGCCATAGATTTCCATCAGAAACCGGAGAAGATGGAAATCAAGGTCGGGGCGATCATTTTGTCCCCCGGCATTGAGCCCTTCGATCCTAGGGTGAAGGACGAATATGGCTACGGAAAGTTCCAGAACGTGGTCACCAGTATGGACTACGAACGGCTCTTATCCTCCACTGGACCGTTCGAGGGCGAGATACTGCGTGCTTCGGACAGGAAGCATCCTCATAAAGTAGCCTGGATTCAATGCGTCGGCTCCAGACGGGTTACACCGGGCGATAATAGTTATTGCTCGGGCGTATGCTGCACGTATACCCAGAAGCAGGTGATTCTGACGAAGGATCATAACGCTGAGGCAGATTGTACCATATTCCATAATGATATTCGATCTTTTGGCAAAGATTTTGAACGCTACTTCAAGAGAACGGAAGATCTTCCCGGGGTCCGTTTTATGAGATCCTACGCCTCGGTCGTGGGGGAGGACCCGGAAACCAAGAACGTAAAAATACGATATGCTACTGCGGAAGATGGCGTAAAAGAAGAAGAATTTGATATGGTGGTATTATCCGTTGGATTGAACCCACCGAATGATGGAAAGGATATTGCGAACAAGTTCGGTATCGAGCTCAGTTCACGCGGATTCTGTAAGATAGCACCCTCCAATCCTATGGAAACCTCCCGGTCCGGGATTTTTATAAGTGGGGCTTTTCAGGGACCTGTAGATATCCCCGAGTCGGTATTCAGCGCCAGTGGAGCAGGTTCCCAGATTGGTGAGTTCCTTGATTACAGGCGAGGAAAACTTGCCAAAGACAGAGAGTATCCTCCCGAGAGGGATGTCTCCCAGGAGGAGCCGAGAATTGGCGTCTTCGTATGTCATTGTGGGGCCAATATCGGAAGAATAGTCAATGTTCCTGAGACCGTAGAGTACTTGAAGACGCTTCCCAATGTGGTGTACGCTCAGGAACAGTTGTTTTCCTGCGCTACGAATTCTGCCAAAGAAATAACCGACATGACGAAGGAAAAGGGTCTCAATCGGGTAGTTATCGCTGCATGCTCCCCGAGAACGCTTGAGCCCTTGTTCCGAGACACCCTGAGAGAAGCAGGAATCAATCAGTATTACTTCGAAATGGCCAATATCCGGGAGCACAATTCCTGGGTTCACTCCAAAGAAAAGGAAGAAGCGACACAGAAGGCAAAGGATATTGCCCGGATGTCGGTTGCCCGAGCCTGCCATTTGGAGTCGTTGCAGGAATTCGATCTGCCGGTCAACAAGGCCGCTCTGGTGATCGGTGGAGGCATAGCCGGTATGAATTGTGCTCTGTCCATAGCCAATCAGGGGCATGCAGTCCACTTGGTGGAAAAGGGCACGGAGCTCGGAGGAATAGCAAGAAGGGTTCATTCCACTCTGGATGGACTGGATGTTCAGGAGTACCTGAGCGATCTCATAGCAAAGGTGTATCGACATAATCTGATTCACGTGTACCATGATGCCACAATCACGGAAGCTACAGGGTATGTCGGCAATTTCGTGACTTCAGTGAAGTCCGAAAAAGGGTTCACACAGATAAAACACGGTGCAGCAGTTCTTGCTATAGGCGCCGATCTCTACACTCCTACCGAATACCTCTATGGAGAAGATGACAGGGTGGTGACTCACCTTGAGTTGGAGGAGGGGATCTCCAAAGGGGACGAAAAGATCGTTAATGCTCAGAGTCTCGTGATGATTCAGTGCGTAGGCTGCAGAAACGAAGACAGAAATTACTGTAGCCGGTTGTGCTGTAGTGAGTCCGTAAAGAATGCACTGAAGCTGAAAGAAAAAAATCCGGAGATGGAGATTTATATTCTCTTCCGGGATATGAGAACGTACGGATTCAATGAGGATTATTACCGGGAAGCATCGGACAAAGATATAAAGTTCATTCGCTATGAGCCGGAAGATAAGCCTGAAATTGGAGTCGGCGAGGCGGAGGATGGACGATCCGTCCTCAAGGTTACGGTGACTGATTTCATTTTGGGGAACAAGCTTGAACTGGATGCCGATATTATTGCTTTGGCCGCCGCTATCGTACCGTCTGCAGCGACCAAGGAAATTGCCGGTCTGTTCAAAGTGACGTTGAATCCTGACGGATTCTTCAAAGAAGCACATGTCAAATTGAGACCTGTCGAGTTTGGAACAGACGGGGTGTATCTCTGCGGATTGGCTCATTATCCCAAGTTCATACAGGAAACGATCAATCAGTCTTATGGAGCTGCGGGGCGGGTTCTAACACTCCTCTCCCGTGATGTGGTGGTCGCCTCGGGTTCCGTGTGCGAAGTGGATGAGAACAAATGTGTTTCTTGCGGAGCGTGTATTACGGTGTGCAACTACGGCGCCATAGACTTTTATGAAACGCCGCAGGGCAGGAGAGCCAGAGTTAACCCTGTGCTGTGCAAAGGGGACGGCCTGTGCAACACGGTGTGTGCCACGTCTGCGATAGTGCTGAAGCACTTTACCGATGAAGAGCTTTTGAGTGAGATCGATGCTGCATTTCCTAAAAAAACTGTCGTACCTCAAGTGGATACGGCGGTTGGAGATGTTTAGAAATATCCCTTGAGTGAAGCCTACATTACCACGTACGAGGTGAGAACGCATGAGTGCAGGACCTAAATTTAAACCGAATATCTTAGGGTTTGTGTGCCACTGGTGAGCGTACGGTGCAGCCGACTTAGCTGGAGTTTCCAGAAGTCAATATACAACTGAAATAAGACTCATTCGCGTCATGTGTTCCGGACGAGTCGATTTGGCACATGTGTTCCGGGCTTTCTCAAATGGAGCGGATGGGGTGTTCGTTGGTGCTTGCCACTTGAATGAATGCAACTATATCACCCATGGAAATTACCATGCCTTAACCATGGTGAATCTGGCCAGGAAACTGCTGGAGCGCATAGGGTTGAACCCTCAAAGGTTGCATATCGAATTCATGTCTGGCAGTGAAGCCAATATTTTTGTCGAAGGGGTTAATGGCTTTGTCAAAAGGGTCAAGGACCTCGGTCCGCTTGGCCGAGCCGAAGGGATGAACGACAAGGAATTGCAGTTTCAGTTGCAAGCGGTCACCGGGCTTATCCCCTATATAAGATTGGTGGAAAGGGAGAGGCTGAGACTGCCTGCTATGCCGGAAGAGGAATACCGCAAATTCTTTGAAAGTGACGAGCTGAAACGGATATTCGAGGAAACTGTCGGAGAAAAACTTGCAATAGCCCAGATTGTATCACTTCTGCGGGAAGGGCCTCTTTCAACTGCAGATATCGCAAAGACGTTGGGCCTGACTCCATCTAAGGTGTCAAAATACCTCAATACCTCATCGAAGCAAAGATTAGTCCGTTACGATCAAAGCCAGAAGTGCTTCGCTCTCGCCTGAGGTGAAGTAAGAGCAGGATCGGAAGAAAGAAGAAGATTAGGACAGAGCTTATGGACACAGACAGAATCGACCGGATAATTGACAAATACGACTGCGATCCCAGTTATCTCATTCAGGTGTTACTGGACATTCAGGCAGAAAATAGCTGGCTTCCCAAGGAGTCATTAGAGAGAGTCGCCGAGAGACTTCAGGTTCCCATGACCCGGATACAGCATATAGCGACCTTCTACAAAGCTTTTAGCCTGGTTCCAAAGGGACGCCATCAGATTCACGTTTGTATGGGAACTGCCTGCCATGTCCGGGGTGCATCGCGTGTGCTCGATACCGTGCAAGGCCTGACGGGAATTGAACCGGGTGAAACAGACCTGGATCTGAAGTTTAGCCTGGAGACCGTTAACTGCCTCGGCTGCTGTGCTTTGGGACCGGTGGTGGAGATCGATGGAAAAACGCACGGTAAGATGGCGCCCGCACAGGCCGCAGACGTGTTAAAGAACTACGATTAAGGAAAAACTATGTCGCGGATAAATTCACCCGCTGAATTGGAAGCGTTCAGAAGAGACATCCTCTCGGAAAGAGACCCGAACAAAACCTGCATTACGCTCTGTTCAGGATCGGCTTGCCATGCTTCTGAAAGTAGCGAAGTCGCTGCCAGTATCCAAGAGGAAATGCAAAAACAGGGCTTGAACGGTGAGGTGGAATTCAGGCGGACCGGCTGCCACGGCTTTTGTGAACGGGGACCCATTATCGTTATTCGCCCTGACGATATCTGTTATTTCCAGATAAAGCCTGAGGATGTTCCTGAGATCATCTCCGAAACGATAAAAGGGAAGAAGGTCATAGAGCGATTGCTCTACACGGACCCTGTCACCAATGAAAAGATAGTTCATGAATCGGAGATTCCTTTTTACAAGAATCAGGGACGTATAGTCTTTGGTTCCAACGTCAATGTCGATCCCAAGAATATCTATGACTATCTGGCAATTGGAGGCTATTCAGCTCTGGCCAAGGTTGTTTCCGGAATGACCCCCGATCAGGTTTTGCAGGAAGTCAAGAAAGCAAACCTGAGAGGAAGGGGTGGCGGCGGCTTTCCCGCAGGAGCCAAGTGGGAAGGATCCCGGAATGCTCCGGACGACATAAAGTACGTGATTGTCAATGCCGATGAGGGAGATCCTGGAGCTTATATGGACAGGAGCCTTCTCGAAGGAAATCCTCACTCCGTTTTGGAAGGGTTGACGCTTGGCGCTTATGCCATCGGTGCGCACGAGGGTTACATCTATGTGCGGCAGGAATACCCCTTGGCGGTTGAAAATGTGCATATCGCCATCCAGCAGGCCGAGGAGTACGGCCTTCTCGGGAAGAACATACTTGGCTCGGGCTTCGATTTCGTCGTAAAGGTGCACAAAGGAGCCGGCGCTTTCGTCTGCGGTGAATCGACTGCTCTGATGACAGCGTTGGAAGGGAGGGCAGGCGAGCCCAGACCCAAGTACATCCGTTCCAACGTCGTGGGACTCTGGGGCAGGCCCAGCGTTTTGAACAATGTGGAGACATGGGCCAACGTACCGCTTATCATCAACAACGGAGCCGACTGGTTTACCCAGTATGGGACCGAAACCAGCAAAGGCACGAAGATTTTCTCCCTGGTCGGTAAAATAACCAACACAGGCCTCGTTGAAGTGCCCATGGGCACAACCCTGAGAGATATTATCTACGAGATCGGCGGCGGAATTCCCGGAGGCAAGAAGTTTAAGGCAGTGCAGACCGGAGGACCTTCCGGCGGATGTATCCCCGAGGAACTGTTGGATTTGCCGGTTGGTTTTGACGAACTCACCAAGGCCGGATCGATGATGGGCTCAGGTGGGATGATCATAATGGACGAAGACACCTGCATGGTGGATGTCGCAAGATACTTCCTCGAGTTCCTCACTGACGAATCGTGCGGTAAATGTGTCCCGTGCCGTGAGGGCATGAGACAGATGCTGAAGATCCTCACCAATATCACGCAAGGGAAGGGGAAAGAGGGCGATATCGAGCTTTTGCAGCAGTTGGCGGAAACAGCCATTGAAGCCTCTCTTTGTGCCTTGGGTAAGAGTTCCCCCAACCCGTTTTTGAGCACGCTGAAATACTTTAGAGACGAGTATGAGGCACACGTTAAAGAGAAGCGATGTCCGGCCCTCTCGTGCAAGGAGTTGATCTCCTTCTATATAGACCCCGCGAAGTGCCAGGCTTGCACGACATGTTTCAAGAAATGCCCTTCAGACGCAATCATAGGTGGCAAGAACCTGATTCATATCGTTGACCAGGAGAAATGCACAAAGTGCGGAACCTGCTTTGAAGTATGTCCTTCCCGTTTTCGTGCTGTTACGAAAATTTCAGGTGAACCTGTTCCGCCTCCTGTACCCGAAGAAGCTCGAACTGTAGTGAGGCAGAAAAAACAAAAATGAGCGAAATCCTCTTAAAGATCGACGGAAAAGAAGTCAAGGCGAAACAGGAAATGACCCTTCTGGAGGCAGCCCAGAGTGCCGGAATTTCAATCCCCACTCTGTGTCACCACGAGAAACTGGAACCATTCGGAGGTTGCCGACTTTGTATAGTGGAAGTGGAAAGTCGCGGCTGGACAAAAATGGTTGTTTCCTGCGTCTACCCGGTGGAGAAGAATATAGTCGTTAGAACCAGATCCGAGAAGATCGATAGAATTCGCAAAATGATCTTGGAGCTTCAGTTGGCTCATGCTCCCGATTCATTCATCTTGCAGGATCTGGCTAAAGAGTACGGAGCAGACAAGAACCGCTTTGAAAAAGAGCCCTCATTTTGCATCCATTGCGGTCTCTGTGTAAGATACTGTGCTGAAGTCAAAAAGAAGAACGCTGTGGGATTTGTAGATAGGGGAATAAGGAAAGAGATCAGTTTCATCCCTGAGATAGCCTCCAAGGAGTGCTGGAACTGCAAGGAATGTTTTCCCCTTTGCCCTACAGAGGCACTGCAGGCAGCGTACGTTTTTGTTGAAGCTCTGGCGTTTCCTCCGGGGTCAACCCATCAGTGCCAGTGCGATAAGGGAAATTCTACGGGATCCGCTTGCGGGCATTCTCACAAATAATTATACCGATTCGCTTTTTGAAATCCAATTTTGGCCGGCACAGAGGCCGGCCACTACCAGCTGATGGTAGGGTCCGGCGTCTCTGCCGGACCTCCCGGTTTTACCAAATTATTTGGCGAAATGGTATTACGTCCTCGTTGCCTTGAATTTCAGTTAGGGAAGGGATGCACGAATAGACTTTGTATTCAAGCCTCCATGGGGGCTTGAATACGTTCTATAGCGATTGCCAAGAATTCTGACGTTTATCCATGCTCCAATACAGGATACCAGTGGGGATCGGCGTTCCTTTCAGTCCATTCCATCGATATCATTGATAATATTGGAGATGCGCCGCGGTGCGAGGCACGGCGCCCACCAATAGTCCTATTTTCAATCGGACACTAATTTTGGGGATTGCTTTATAGGGGCAAGAATCAGATTTCATGTAATGGATCGAGAGAAAACCCAAATGACGGCATTTCCCTCATTCGGGTCTTTCGTTCCGCTCGCTAAAAAGGTCCTCTGCGAGTCTATCGACCTCGAATTCCTCACATCGATCAATCGTCGCTTTCCTCAATTGCCTCCAGTCTTCCGTGCTTTATTTGAACTAAAAACCAATTTCGTTCAAGGTGGCTGGAGACTCAATTCATCCTGAAGAATTTGATTACAAACGGATACTCTCGAAAACCGCCATCCCGTGCCGCCAGCGCTGCCCGGATCGGTCCCCAGATTGCAATGATTGCCAGAACCAACAGAAGCGGAAATCCGATGAGAATGAAGCACAGCAGACCGCTTATGACCCCATAAATTGTGTAGGAGATCAGTCCGTTAAGGAAAATGAATCCCTGCCGATTAACGAAATCCGAATTTTTGTAGAGCAGCCATATGACAATCGGGACAATGAAGCCGCCGTATGGAATGATGATACCGGCGAAAGAACACAAATGGAGTAACATTCCCAGGTTTCGGTCACGTTGATCATGGGGGAATCCGTTCATGGGTGCTCCGTGAATGAAATGAATCGGGGCGTCGTCAATATAGGTGTTTAGCCGCGACTTTTCAATGAAATGATTCAGACTGAAGATCGTCCTTAAATTGCACTATTGGACTTGAAAATTGAAGTACGTGTGGGGAAATGGTTCATTCTTCAGGGTGAAATGCCACCACTCCTTGGGATAAGAATCGAATCCGTACTTATTCATAAGCACATGGAGAAGCATTCGATGGGCACGATGAACCGGGGACACTAACGGACTATCGGGCCATGCTTCGGGACCGAAGAAATCGAAATGGGTCCCCATGTCCAGTTCCGTGGACGGTTCGTCCAAACACACTATGGTCAAATCGACGGTGCTACCCCTGGAGTGACTTGATTTTTCGGCAATATATCCTTCTTTGAATAAATCTTTTTTCTGAACGTCCGGATAATATTTTGTCCGCATTTTCGTATCATTGAGATCCTTTCCCCACTGGACAAAATGATCCACTGCACACTGCGGACGGTACGCATCAAAGATTTTCAAACCCATCCCGAATTGCTTTAATTCATCTTGAACTTTCTTAAGCGCCTCGGCTGCCTCTCTCGTGAGTATGCATCTTGGCGCGAGGTAACCGGACACTCGGCGCCCCAGAAAATTCTCATCGCTGAGATAGCGAAGTTCAGTATGGATGTCGGGTACAACAGTCTCAACATAAACAAAACCTTCAGGCAATCCTTCAGCGAAAATAAATGCTGGAAAAAGCGTTGAATGAAGCGAAATCAAGTACAAAGTCAAGATAATCGCATAGGATCGTTTCACCTTCTTCTCCTTGCGAAAATACGTTGGCGGTTAAGCTACTGTATGGATCTCCTTACTGCAAGAGTAATTCAGTATCGCTTTTGCCTTGTCTGGCGGAAACATTATCCGATTGAAAGTCCATCAAGCTTAAGTGGTTCTGTAAAACTAATGCGGATTGTTGCAGGGCGATGCATCGAAATTAGTAGCCACCAGCCACCAGCCACCATGCCGGTGGACAACAGGTAAATTAAATCGATCCATTGTGTCCGGCAGCGACGCCGAGCGCTACAGATATCCGGATTGATTGCTTCAAAACTTTTGAAAAACACTTACGATGCTTTTGCTGGACACAGCGCGAAATTTTCAGACAAATTGTATTAATTTTGGCGGAATACACAAAAGGAATCTGAAGAGGACCAAACTTTCAAATAGTCACGTTATCAAGACTTTTGTCCCGGATTCGATACTGTGGTGAAGTCCTTTCACCTGAACCTTCAGTTGTTTGCCTCATCTCTGCGACGGGCGGCTTCAAACAACAGTTGCATTCCCCCTTTCTCCACAGTTATCTTTTCAGGATGGCTCCAGGGTAGATGCAGAAATTCCCCATCAAGACGAAGAACACACGAATAAAAAGCCTCTTCTCCTTCTCCTTCAGGAGAACTTACATGCAGGATTTTTCCTCTGTCCACAAAGATCCTGGTCGTCAAAGTTGGCTGTTTAACTTCGAGCACAATTTGCTTACCGTCGAGAAGCATCCACTGGACATAATCCAGAATGTCTATTCCTTCTAATCTACCCGAATAAGAATATCTGGATTTTGGAGACTCGGAATCCTGGCACTCGCTCTGACTGGGCACGTCGATAGAGACTTCCGGCGAATCTCCCGGCTTCTCCTGCTCATTCCTTTGCGCCACCAGTGCAAATCGGGAAAGCAATTCAGAACGGAGCATCTCTTGCAGTATTTTACTGTGCCCATTTGGAGATGGCTTGCATCCATTCATGAGCTTGATATCATGCAAACCGGCTTGTACGCCATTGGCGGAATCTTTTGCAGTGGCTTTGGTCTTCTCACAGATGGTCTGCGCTGTCACCCACTGAATGAGGTCTCTCAGGGATGCCGGGGTAATATGTGTAATGGTGAACTTTGCCAATGTACCCGAAATATCCCACTCACATTTAACACGGAAAGACGATGCGACGTGTTGTAGAGATTCCCTCCTTAAGAGGACGGATTTGATTTCTCCTTTGCGGGTAGACATGCCTTCGACAAAGATTTGATTGCCACGAAAAAATTGCACTTCTCCTGCCAATCCCGAATTGTCATTCTCCGAGATTTCAATCCGTTCCGTGGGATATCGTGTGGGAAGAGGATTGTCATAACGCTGAGGACAGGCGAATTCAAGAAAAGCTATCTCTTCCGGTTCAAGGAATTTCGAGATTGTCAAACAATTTACGACCCATTGGAGTTCAGCGAACGTCAAATCATGGCGTTCCATAATGTCCGGCTCAAGCATGCCTGTTCGCACATCTGCGGCGATCTCACTGATACGCAATTGTTTCCCTGAATGATTGGTCAGAAGACCGGCCTCCTCAAGTTGACAGAACAAGTCTTTCAGGCCTGACGAAGAAAGTCTGTATTTTTCTTTTAGAAAATCCGGACTATTACCTGCTTTGATATCCTTTAGCACTTCTCTGGCACTGACTTCTCTCTGTTTGGGTATGGATGGGAATTTTGATTCGTCCAGTTCAATCAGCACTTTTTGCAGTCGTCTGTACAGGCTTCTCAATCCCGAGTAAGATAAATTGTACTTGCTCATCATTTCCGAGTTGCCCATGCCGTCGCACAAATCGGTTAAAGCTTCAAGCGCATCAATTTTTCTTGATCTCATAGCTACGTTACCCCTCATAATTCAATGAACAGGATACAGTCGAAATTAATTTGTAGAGAATGCATCAACTAAACAGTATTTTAATCTTGATCAATACGAGCAACCATAATTAAAAGCTCTCAAGTGACTTCATGGTACAATGCAGTGCATATATTTGTCAAGGGCGAGTTCTTCAATGTGGCTCATAAATTTATGGAGTTCTAGCTGATCGCGAATTGGGCAAATGCACTCCAGCTTTCAAACTGGTATTGTCTAAAAGGCGCAACGTTGTCCTACTTGAGTTCAGGGGCTGTAAGGATTCATGTTTCCATGCATATGGAAACATGTGTTGAGTGATTGATGCCGATAAGAGAACTCGAGGTGAACATAGTGTCCCTATTGTTACAAACTGCTGCACCCAAAGCATTGCGGTGAAGTATCAGGCTTACGCCAAGAGTAAT
The DNA here is from genome assembly GCA_041740635.1 of Desulfomonilaceae bacterium. Classification (GTDB taxonomy): domain Bacteria; phylum Desulfobacterota; class Desulfomonilia; order Desulfomonilales; family Desulfomonilaceae; genus Desulfomonile. The sequence continues at coordinate 90,724 of JBGSLQ010000054.1, forward strand.
TATACCTCGGCTGCAGTACAGGCATGTGACACAACAATGTTGTTCACATTTCTTCAGGTATTTCTTCGATTCGGTACCGCTTTTGCCGATCTACAAACTTCTGAATGGAGGGTTACGGTGCATAGCTGAGAAGCATGTCAATTGGGACAGGCGCTGTGAAATCGATAGACATCATGACGCTGAGAACAAATATCGTCAGAATGGAGAAGATATAAAGCTGTTTGCCCCAGAGCCGCTCATCGGACGCCTTGTACCCCAACCGGGCAATATATAACCAGCACAGACCCAGCACGGTCGCCACAACGAAAGTAGTATAACCCGTGTACCCCCCGAAGGTCAGCAGCATCGTGGCGGCCATAAACGCCAGGATGTAACCGACAATATGCTTTCTTGCAGCCGCTGTTCCCTGTTTGACCGGCAGAACCGGAATAGCCGCAGCAGTGTAATCATCATGCCGAAAAACCGCGATAGCGTAGCAGTGAGGCATCTGCCAGAGGCTGAAGATAGCCAACAGTATTAATGCTCCCATGTCAAAGCGGCCGGTGACTGCGCAATATCCCGCAAGGGGTGGTGCGGCTCCCGCCAGACTGCCGATCAAAGCGCTGTAGACGGAATTGCGCTTCATGTACAAACTGTACACACCCACATAAACGAAAAGGCCCGCCAGCACGATGAGAACGGACAGAAGATTTGTTGCGGTCCAGAGCAGGGTTATGCCGGCAATACTCAAAACGGTTGCGTACGACGCTGCCGCCTTCAGTGAGATAAGACCCCTGGCAAGGGCGCGATTGCGTGTCCGGATCATTTTTCTGTCTATTTTTCTATCGATACAGTTGTTGAAGACGCAACCGGAAGCGACAACCAGGGATATACCGATGAGCGTCGCCAGGAGAGTACCGACATCAACCCGCCCTCTGGAGGCAAGAAAGAAGCCGGCTGCAGCGGAGATCAGGTTGCCGAGAACGATCCCCGGTTTGGCAACGAGCACATAGTTTTTGATCCGTTCAGGCATTCTCACATCATTCGGTGATATAGGTCATACATGATCCAGATGGATCCTCCGACGAACAGGATCATGATCAATATGGTAAATATCATGGTCAGCATATTCCAACGAGCCGCTGATGAAGAGTCCAGGTGCAGGAAGTAATACAAGTGCACCAAAACCTGCAGGAATCCCGCACCGAAGATCGCTATCAGAGTTGCCGAAGAGGACCAGGTTCCGCCCAACACGAGGGCAAACGGAATGGCGGTCAGAATGAGGGAAAGCATGAAACCGGTGAGATACGATTTGAAACTTCCCCTGCCGGTGCTGTCGATATATGCCAGGCTCATTTAGATGACTCCCATCAGGTAGACGACGCTGAATATGCCGATCCAGACGATGTCGAGAAAATGCCAGAACATACTGAGACGCATCAGTCGTGACTGAACAGACGAGGTTAACCCTTTGACGGCTACCTGAGCTATCATGACTGCCATCCAGATCAGCCCGAACGTCACATGCGCGCCATGAGTCCCTACCAGAGTGAAGTAACTCGAAAGAAACGCGCTCACGCCCGGTCCATGGCCGTGGACAATCAGGCTGTGGAACTCATTGATTTCCATCAATACAAATCCGAGCCCCAGCAGAAAGGTAACAGCGAGCCACATCAGAACCGACTTCTTCAGGCCATTCTGCACGGCCAAGATGACAAGACCGTAGGTGAAGCTACTGAACAGCAGGAGCAGGGTTTCACCCAACACGTAAGGCAACTCGAACAATTCCTTTCCCGTCGGCCCGCCCGCGTAGTTGCGCCCCAGAACAGCAAAAGTGGCGAAGAGCGTCGCAAATATAATGAGGTCGCTCATAAGATAAAGCCAGAAACCAAGTGTCTGCATTTCGATAGTGTCGGGATGCTCAACTACTTCGTCATGAGCGATACCAACGGTTGAAGCGTCTGTTGTCGTCATGTACCTCTCCGCTACAGTGGGGTGTGAAGGTCTGTTCGTCCGAAGACATCATTTCGCGGCAAAAGCCATCTGTCGATAGCGTTCATTTTCAATCCGCTCGACCTCGGTTGCGGGTATAACGTAATGAATGTCATCATCGAACGATCGAGCAATGACCGAGAAAAGACTACCCAGAGCGGCCAATACAGCTAGCCACCAGATATGCCAGATCATGGCGAATCCGAACACGAATGCCAATCCACCGATGATCAAGCCGTGCGGAGTGTTTTTCGGCATCACGATATCCGTATAGTGTTCCGGTCGGCTATATGCCACACCTTCTTCCTTCATCTCCATAAAGGCATCGATTCCGTTCACAACAGGTATTTTCGGGAAGTTGTAGACAGCAGGAGGAGAAGATGTCATCCACTCCAAAGTGCGTCCGTCCCAGGGATCGCCGTCTTGATCCCGGAGGGCGGTGCGCTCTTTAATGCTGACGAGCAATTGAATTCCCTGAAAGAGGATGCCGAGCATGATCACGGCCACGCCAAATGCGGCGACGAGCAGATAAGGATGCCAGGCTGAAGTGGCATAGAAAGCCATGCGGCGCGGCATGCCCATGAAGCCCAGCACATACACGGGTACAAACGCGAGATAAAAGCCGATCAGCCAACACCAAAAGGCGCGTCTGCCCCAATTTTCTTTCAAACGAAAGCCGACTGCCTTTGGGAACCAGTAATAATAACCGGCAAAAAGACCGAACAGCGAACCCGGGATCAGTACATTATGGAAATGAGCAATCACGAAAAGGCTGTTGTGGAGCACGAAATTGGCGGAGGGTACAGACAACAGTACGCCTGTGGACCCGCCGATGGCGAAGGTCACGATGAACCCCAGGGTCCAGTACATTGGTGTAGTAAACCTTATGCGGCCTCGATACATGGTGAAAAGCCAGTTGAAGGTCTTCACCCCCGTGGGGATGGCAATGATCATGGTCGCAATCCCGAAAAAGAGGTTGACGTTCGGACTGGCGCCCATGGTGAAGAAATGGTGCATCCAAACGGAAAAGGATAAAACCATAATCGCTGCGGTGGCCCAGACCATGGAACCATAGCCGAACAGTCGTTTTCCGGAGAAAGTGGCGACGACTTCCGAAAAGATCCCGAAAGCCGGCAGGATCAGGATGTAAACCTCGGGATGCCCCCAGGTCCAGAACAGGTTCACATACATCATCAGGTTTCCGCCGAGATCGTTGGTGAAAAAATGCATTCCCAGGTAGCGATCGAGCGTCAGCATGCCCAGAGCGGCCGTCAAAACAGGAAATGCCCATACTACGAGCACCATGGTGAAGAATGAAGTCCAGACAAAAAGCGGCATCCGCATGGCCGTCATACCGGGAGCGCGCATTTTGATGATCGTGACAAGAAAATTGATCCCGCTTAGAGTCGAGCCAACACCCGCGATCTGAAAAGCCCATATCCAATAATCCACCCCTACACCGGGGCTGAACTCCAGTTCGCTCAGCGGGGCATATCCCGACCATCCGACTTTGGAAAACTCACCCACACCCAAAGAAACCATGATCAGCAACGCCCCGGCCGCGGTCAGCCAGAGACTGAGTGAGTTCAAAAAGGGAAAGGCCACATCGCGTGCTCCGATTTGCTGTGGAATAACGACATTCATCAACCCGACCACAAACGGCATGGCCATAAAGATGATCATGATCGAGCCATGAGCGCTGAATATCTGATTAAAGTGGTCTGCGGACAAAATGGTGTATGAAGCGCCCGCTGCAGCTTGCTGAGCCCGCATCAAAATAGCATCGGAGAACCCGCGCAACAGCATGACCAATGCGAGTATAATATACATGATGCCGATATTTTTATGGTCGAGGCTGGTCAGCCATTCTTTATAAAGATAGGTCCATTTTCTGTAGTAGGTGATCAAGCCGACGATCACCAAACCCAGGAGAACCGCACCGGCTACGGCACTTATTGTGATTGGTTCGTGATACGGAATGGCTGAAAGGCTTAACTTTCCAAACATATCAATTTTCCTCTGAAGCGTGGGGTCGCGTGTGGGGAGTAAGGGAGCCTTTGCTCATTGATCCGTGATTGTCCCGAGTCTGATGGTATTTGCGTAGGATATGCTCGAACAGATCGGGCTTCACTGAGGAGAAGTAGGTCACCGGGTGGTAGCCCTCTGTCGGTTTGGCGAGCTTCTCATATCGTTCCAGATCAAGCTTATCCTGAGCTTGTCTGATTTTTTCGATCCACGATTGAAAGTCTTCACGGGAAACCGCATTTGCCTTGAAATGCATGTCCGGGTAACCGCTGCCGGTGAATTGTTGATTGTGTCCGGCGTAGATCCCTGGCTTATCGGCCAGAAGGTGCAAACGGGTCTGCATACCTGCCATTGCATAGATCTGACTGCCCAGTTGCGGGATGAAGAAGGATGCCATTACCGTATCGGAGGTGATTTTGAAGCTGAGTGGGACGTTCACGGGAAAAGTGATTTCATTGACAGTTGCGACATTTTGATCCGGGTAGATGAAGAGCCATTTCCAATCCAGGGACACCGCTTCGATGTTGATGGGCTTTTCGACAGATCGGATAGGCTTATAAGGATCTAGAGAATGGGTGGTGGTCCAGGCCAGGATCGCGAGAACGAAGACAATGGCGACGGGAACGCCCCACATGAAAGACTCGATTTTAGTGGACTCACTCCATTTCGGCAGATACGTCGATTCAGCATTGGAAGCACTGTACTTTCTGGCAAACCAAATAGCCATGATGAAGACGGGAATGACGACAATCAGCATGAGCAGGATGGCCGCAACGATGACGAACCGCGATGCTTCGCCGATCGGTCCCTTGGGGTCCAACACCAGGATCGTGCTGCAACCTCCGAGGAAAGGCGCTGCACACAGGGATAACAATCCGATAAAAACGGAAAATGTTTTTCTCTTCATTTAACCCCCAACGTCAAAGGTCCCTAATTCAAACAATGTCAAAACTTGCGTAAATAAAATCGAGTATTCATTGAATATTCAATGGGTTGATGCCTCTTCGGGGGCGAGCGGCAACTACTACGCTCCCACATCTCAAATTATCAGGTTTAGACGTCCGAGCGAATAATAAGGTTCCCAAAAGGTACCCAAACTATGTTCCCTCAGTTAAATTGCATTCAAGTCACCGTTCGGTTTGCGAGAATTTGTCATGTAATCAATTGATCGATCGGGTCGAATGCGAGGAAAATTTCTCTTACTGCTCACACAGCCTGGGGGAGACGATGGGGCCTTCCGGCAAGTCGAGGGAAAGGAAGAGGGAAGCATTAAGAACAGCAGTGCTATGAGGACGTTGACGGGATTGCCAAACGCCTCTTAAGGGTTGTCAACTTGCCCTACATCGAACCATTCAGCCAACGCGATTGCATGATCGGGTTCCAAGTGATCCGTCGAGTAGAGAAATTGCGTTCCAACCGAGGTGTCGGTCCGGGCGATATCTTGATACTCTTTGTCGTGTGCCATCCTGTCCAGACATTCCACAACCTCTTCTCCAGTCAATCCAAAAGGCGGTTCCTGAAAGCTATCGACAGAAACGGGTCGCGGGTACAACTGAGAATTCTTACGAACTACTTCGGCTATCATCCAAAGCGGGTCTTCCGATTTCCACAGGAGAATTCGCCCGTACGTTTCGCTCAGACTCTCAAGCGAATGATAGTAAGCACTTCCATTCCGGTCATAAATCGCTCTGAGATCCGGGTTTTCCGCGAGAACCTGTTCAAGCAGGGTTTCCAGATTCGTTTTCCGGTCTAAATCCTGCGTTTCGGGAATCCCTCGACTTTTTAGTTCGACAAGGATCTCGTCGGCTCTGAGCAGTTGGCCTGTTTCGCTTCTGTCTCGTATGATTTTGACAATATTGGCGCAGATTTCTGCTTGACGTTCCATGTGGCCTCGTTACGGGAGTAGCCCTCTCTTGCTGAGTTCTTCTGCCACAGTCCCCAAACCGAGTCGCTGGTAGGCATCCCTGGTCGGAGATCCAGTTTGTTTGTCCCAACCCATCTCTTCGTAATACATGTCCATTGCGAGCTGGATATCTTCCTTGTCCATGCGGATGGTTCCTTTGGTAAAGGCGGCTTTGTCCTTGGGGTCGGCGAACACCCAATGGGGAATCGTGTCGTGCTTGGTCCGCATATCTTTGGTGCCCATATCGCGAATGGTCAGAGCGCGATGGAGCAGGAAAATCCGCTCTGCAACCCGATCAAGCTCCTGACTGGACTTTTTGTCGCCGGTAGCCAGGCTATAGAGCAAGGACTCGATGGAATCTTCACCTCGATAATCCCGTTCTCGCAAGGGCGAAGCAACCCATGGTCCCATCCAATTGCACAGGGAGAGAGAGTCATGCAGTTCCTTTCTCAGAAGAGACCATTTCGCCATCTTGGCCTTGTACTTATTCATGGGAGCGAAAGCGGCAACAGAGTCCACAGCGTCCGGAGAGCCCCATATATCGGCGGCCAATCGCTTCTGAACTTCTATCGGTAATCCATTGCGAGTAAAATTGCTGTGAGAATGGCACTGGGCATCACGATTGTATTGCGTGTTAATGATAACTCCGCATTGCCCGGCGTCTTCGTTTGAATGATGTTTGGGATGCCCAAGCTTCCAATAAAGGAGGTCATGATTTTCCAGCCACTCCTGTTCCGGGATGCCCCATCGTTCCAGAAGGTATCCGGTCCCCAAACCTAACGCTGTAGCCAGCTCCCCTTCTTTGTTCGCAATCCTGGGGAGGAGCTCGAAGAGGAATGTCGGATCTCCTTGTTCATACTTATCCCATGAATAGGCCTTGAATTCCTTCTCAGGAACCTTGCGACCCATAGTGCCATTATAGTAGAGCATTTGGAAATCGCGTTGCACTTGACCGTAATTGTCCCATATTCCAAGATCGTCCGCCAAATGCATGCCGACCATACACGCCTCAATTGCTGTTTCGCCCTTAGGACCGTCGGGGAAAGTCTTAAAAAAGCCTCTGCCAAACAGCAACCCAACGCAGGTATTCTGTCCTATCTCCGGAATACCGTATTTCGTGGAGACTCCCGGTACTTTGAGCATAGTGTGGCAGCGGATGGGACAAGCTGTGCAACCATTTCCTCTGACCGTGTACTTCCAAGCCTTTTCCCCAAGGAAGAAAGCGGCATTGTTCGTTCGATATGCAATTTTATTAAGGTTGTGGGGCTCGCATGGTCCTGTTTCGATGCTCGGTGCAGCCGCTCCCCATTTCCGGCCTGTTGAAGCCACCCACCGAGAGCCCGGGTTATAATGCTCTGACCATGGTTGCGGACTATTGGGGACCACGTGCTGGTTGTTTGCTCCCAACAGAGAGAGGTGCAACTTGATGACCTTTTCCCATTCTTCCTTGTTCCCGGCAATGCGCACACTCCCTGTTCCTCGGACACCGATAGCTTTGAGGTTCTTGGACCCCAGGACTCCGCCGACTCCACCGGCAGAATGAGAATAGGAATTGATTACCACGGACATGGGCACCAAATTCTCACCTGCTTGCCCAATAGCAGCCACAGAAGGCTCCGGTCCCATCTCTTGGCAAATCTCAACAGTGGTCCGTCGTATACCCTGTCCCCAGAGTTGCCGGGCATCCTTAATTTCGGCCTTGCCATCCATTATTGAGAGCCACACCGGTCGGTCGGCCTTGCCTTCAATAATAATGGCGTCATAGCCGGCATACTTGAGTTCCGCTGCAAAGTGGCCGCCCATATGACCGCTTGCTACTAACGGTCTGGGCCAACAAGTGGGCCACAACGTTGTTATGGCGGTTCTTCCGTTACATGGGGCGCCAGTCCCGGCCAAGGGGCCAACCCCGAAGACGATCTTATTATCCGGATCGAAAGGTTTGGTTCCCGGGAGGAGCTCATCCCAAATCACTTTGTAGCCTATACCCGTTCCTCCCAGATAGTCTTTGTATTTCTCTATAGTATCTTCAGTCGAGATCTTCCTTTCGGATAAATCGACCCGAAGGACTTTTCCTGCCCATCCTCCGTACTTTGCCATGTTTCTTGGATCCTCTCCGTCACTTTCCGTGACAATCGATACACGTCTGAGCCTTCTCGGGAGAAACAACTGCGGTGGGCACAATTCTCGGTGGAACGTGATTCGTCAAATCGCGCCAAGACACATAGCTAATGGCTCCGGAGGGACAGGCCTCGACACATTTAGGATTTCCATCGCAGAGGAAACATTTGGTGGCCTTGTCGGTGTCCGAATCGAAAGACATCATTTCCCACGGGCAAGCCCTCTGGCACATCTTGCATCCGGTACATTTGTCAGGGTCTACAACACGTGCATTGGTAGACGGGCTCACAACAATGGCGTCATTCGGACAGGCGTTCGCACAAGGCACAGGATGAGGACATTGCTTGCAGAGATCCTGAACAATCAGGCCGTCGCCCCAATTGCCTTGACCACGCTGCCCGCGGTGCAGGCCTTTTGGCCCAAAGTTGAGATTCCGCGCGATCTTTATCCTTGCCAAAGTTGGAGAAGCTTTCCCGTCGTTAAACTCGGTGCAGGCCAGTTCGCACCTCCGGCAGCCCACACACCTGGTAGAATCTGCTATGAGGACTCCAGTGGCATTATCCATAATGATGAGAGGCGCCTCTTTGGCGCTTGCCCCTGGAGAGGAAACGGCAAGAATTATTCCGCCGGTTACGAGCAGAAATTCACGCCGCGATAAGAAATGGCTTGAATTCATGAAACTCGACACGCTTTCCAAAACTTCATGCTTTCGGTCTTCACTACTCATTTTCTTACCCTGTCAGTTTTGCGCAGCGGTTTCTCTCCACAATATTCCGAGCATAGCGGAACTGTTGTGATAATAATTTTCGGTGCGATCGTTAAGAGTGGTCTTCAGGTCGCTGAAAGAACGAATCGGATATATGACCCGGAACGTGCATTGGCCGCTCATCTTCGCGGGTGAGCAGACCGATTATCAGCCGATGCATGGTTTCGTCAATACCGAAAAGACCTATTATGAATGATCCGCGAGACCCACAGAAACGAAAGGGTCATCCTGATCGGACATTCTTCTTGGTTTTTCCTCCAGGCTCATGAAGCGACCTATGCAACCATGATTCCCTATTTCAAGTCTATCATGTTCGATAGGCTTGTCATAGTTGTCATCGCCATCCCGATTCCCCAGGAGCATAGACGGTTGGAGACACGGTTTCATCAATTGATTGCATCTAGGAAGCTTGGGCCTGGAATTCCGGGAGAATTCGAGTAGAATTAAGGAGATACCGTTTTATTTCGGTGAGGTGTTCGCGCAGCCTTTCAGGTCAGTTTTCTGACGGCCGAATCCAACCGTACAAGGCTGGATTCTAGCCGGTCATCAACCGCAGGATTCAAAACTCACCCGAAACGACGATCCTCATGCCGAAGACCGGATCGATCGTACGGTCGGGATTGATGCCAAAGCTGTTTCCCGATGACGGATTCTTCCAGCCCGGATTAGATCGGTCTACGCACGCAAAGTTGAACCATTTGCCGGGCTGCCAGTATCCGAAAGAAGATTCGATCGTGTAGTTCGCCAGTATTTGCCACGTGAAACCGCAATCGATTTCCCAGCCGAGATGGTTGTCTGGTATGGCAGGAGCAGGACTTACAAAGCTGCCTTTCCGACTGTACGCCACAGCGCCCGTTGGTATCCCGGCCGCGTCAAGCCTAGGTTGAATGAACCCCCAACCATACCCCTTCGAGAGGCGTTCCGCCCAAAGGAAGCTTCCGTAAACGTTGAGATTCGATGCTGCTGCGTAATCGAATCTGGTGGCGTACACATTGCAGTCCGTCATGTAGCCGTTTCGCGTATCGGGACTCACCGAGCCATTCCCCGAACCATAATCGTATGCCAGAATCAGGCTGTAAGGGCGGAAGAAGCTTGTGTTCGTATTATCCCTGTTCTGCAAAAAAGGCTGACGGTCAATGAGGACTCCATGCCTGCGATCGGGTCCCGGGATCCATGCCCAAAGCAGACTTACTTTGGCAGGACCTGCCAGCGCTCCAAACTCCGTCCCAAATCGCCAATGCTCAATATAACTTCTGGCAAATGGACTGCCGCTGCCATTCACGGGAGGAGCCACTGCGCCGGCTCCATCCTGGAATATGAGCCCAGTCAGGGACCTCTGATTCTCACGCGTCAAATTGAGCCAATCATATTCGGCATTGAAGAAGAATCGACCGTCGAAATATTTTACGTACACACCTCCGGCAGAAATAACCACATTGCTCGGGATAACGGTGTCTCGGCCTTGGGCAGTTGGGACGGTCACAGCCCGCGCAAGCCCTTCAGGCCCGGACCGAAATCGAACGTAGTCTGTATTGATCCCCATGTCCAACGGTCCCGCACTGCAAGTAGCGAATCCTCCCATATGGGGATGTCGCACGTTATTCTTGTCGGTGATCTCAAAGTATCTCCCTTCTCCTGCTCGCCAGGGAAACGTTCCGATCCCGAAACGAAATGGCCCGTATGGCACGACCAGAGCTAACGGTTCGGCGGTTTTGTTATCCTCTCCGTCAAAAAATGTACCGATACCGAATATCTGAGGGCGTTTACCAAGGACGATTATCCCCAGAGGGGTTTGCGCGGTTATCCAGAGCGTGTTCCAGTAACCCGGGGAGAACGATCTTTGAACACCCAAAGCTGTGCTGTTCAAATACTCCGACCGAACGAGAGCACCAAGACTCGTGTCCGCGCCGGGTGTATTCCAGGATCCTATGTAGTACTGACCGCGAATCCTTACAGCCTTATTCACATGAATCTCCGGATAGAACGACATATACAGGGTTGCCTCTGCATTGTCCGAACCCGAGGCCAGCTCCCCTACTTGCACGCCCAGCCATGCGTTGGCTACCGCAGCGTCCGGAGAAGCTCCGCCCAGATCCACGTTATAAGGACCGAAGAAGCCACTACTCCCAAGCTGCGAATATGATTCATATTTACTCGAAAGTCTCCCTTCCGTGGAGAACTCCCATGCACCTGCATGTCCCCACGTCAGACTGATGGCAGTCAGCGTGAGAATCCAGACTGCCGTGGTGTACAATCTTTCCATAGCCAACCCTCCCTCATTAAGAGAAACCAGCACTTAACATCTGCTCGGTCGGGAGCCTCAGAAGGTTTCCCCGCCCGGACCAACCGATCTCCCTCGAACAAGTTTTTGAAGTGCTCCGACCTAAGGATCACAACGCTCCATGCAAGCGAGGATACATGGTCGAAACGTAATACACTGTATTACCGTGCTTACAATAATACTTTGTATTACCTAAGAGTCAAGTTTTTTTTAGGGTTGCGCCGGGCATTGTACTGTCAGCGGTCCAAGATTTTCTTGAAGGCGGGAAAGAATGGTCAAACACTGGTACCAAGAGGGGATTAACAAAGCAGAGGTTCAGTGACTCAGGGAAGACAAGCAGTCTTTGAAGCAAGCCTTGGTCACAGTCAAGGCGACAGTGAAGAGGAGGAGTGGATGGTGGCGGCCGGTTATTCCTCCCGACCGATCCGATCCATCTTTCATCACGTCGGCATGCGTCTGAAATTTTTCCTCTGAAACTTTATCCTTCGAGGGCTGTCTTAGAAAACAGGTCCATGTGAAAGACGCACCGTGCGTCTGAACCGCTTGCCGCTTAAAGGACAGTTGGTTAAACAGACGATTTTAGGCGGTCCTTTGAGAGCAAGCCACATGGACTTTCTGCGTTCTGCTTCAATTTATCCACAGTTCCTGTTAATAAGTCGTGGTTAAACCTGTGGATAACTTTTTCACGACGGGCAATTTCTTCGGGATTTTGCACAATGCGCTGGAGATGGGCACTTTCGTAAGTATTTGATTTTTGGACGGGTTAACTAACCTACTGAAGTTGTTTGAATGCTTTTCTAATATAGACTACGACTGGCTGCGAGTTATTAACACCTGTGGATAAGTGATTGTCGAGTAGTCAACAAAAAAGTCTGTGATGTCGGTAAATCGTCGCGAGATTCTGGAATAGTCTTCAAATTTCGGGATAGCTGTTTCGTATCTCTGAGACTTCCTAAAAGCTGAAAGCTGCAAAGCAAAATCGATAAAGATTCCTTTACACTAATTCATTGCTGAAACTCTACGGCGAGCATTATCGCTCGCCGTGGAGTCAGTCTTCACCGGGACCTATCTCATTGTGTGGCATCACCATACAGTGCGAGAGATCTAAGTGTTGGTGCTCTGGGGGCTACCCTTGCAGATCCGGTAATTGGGTGCGGGGGCCTGACCCAGGTTCCACACTGCTGTGCTGGCGACTATCCGTAGGACGGAGTAACATCTTTGAGGTCACCTGCTGAGAGAAAGTTTTCGTAGTTATAGATCAGCCGCTGGACTACGGTTCCTGCCAGTCGCTTGTAAAAAACCATACCGGCTGCGGTATCCTTCTCAAATATTCGGGTTAGCCTTTCCTTATCTATTTTCAATATCTTACTGGGAAGTACACACTCAGCGGTGGCTGTGTATGCAGGACGATCTACCAAGCCAGTCCATCCGAATGCTTCCCCTGGAATATTGACTGTGTACGAGATCTCAGCTTTTGTTCCAATGTGCAGTCGAACTCTTCCCTCTGTCAGAATATAAAAAAACTGCGCCGGAGTGCCTGCCTCAAAAATGAGCTTTCCTGGGTCGTAAGATTCTTCAATCATAATCTTGGAGATCTCATTTGTGATCTCCGGACCGAGATCCTTGAACAACTCAGCTCTTTGGATAATCATAGGATTCTCCTTTTCTCGAAAGGCATGGGGAATCTGTTCAGATCATAGGAATTCCGTCCAATCATTCTTGAAGGCTCAGAAAAATCCTTGATGATGTTTCTCCTCCTTTTTCTTCTATATGGCTCGGGAATCCGGTTGCGTCAATTACGTGGATGATGAGAAGCTCGGCCCGAAAAGCCTTCGCATAATCAACTGCGAGCTGGCCGGCAGGGATGCTGTTTACTGAGAAGTCAGCGCAGAAGAGGATTTTCTTGGGAAGCATGACACGGACCTCCTTCTGGTGTGAGACGGTTCGTGAGACACTATAAACCCCAATGACGGACCGGCTTGTCTGTTGTCCTTACTATCATAATTGTAAGATCGAGCTTTTTTTGTCAAGTGACGTTGAATTGATGGCCGCTATACCACGTAATCGCTTTTCTAGCTTACTGACAGCCATGAACTGGAATGGTGAAACGGAAAGTGGAGCCCACATTGATTTTGAAGCCTCTTCTGCAGCCTTTCTCTCTGATTTCTCGGGTGAAGAATCCGGGTACGGGTATGGGGGCGGCTCTCCTCAAGAAGGTCGTGGAATGGCACGGTGGGCGAGTTTGGGTAGAATCCGAGACAGGCGCAGGGACGAACTTTCTCTTCACCATACCGGAGAGACAGCTGCAAACATGACAGTCCCGGGGATGAAACCAAAACCTGTCGACTGAGGATTGAAACACTTCGGTTCTGATGGAGTGTCTCACGTGACTCCCGCAGACTCGGAAGTTGCCTGGAATAGAGAAATTTGCCTAATACCAAAGCTGTATTCGGATGACCGGCGAAATGGAAAGTAACGGTTGACGAAGAGGCGTACGGTGAAGTACGTTCAATAAACGGTATGAGAGAAGCCTCTTCATTAACAATGCGGCCGGTCTTGCTATCCTCCTGCCTTTTGAGACATCATCCCGGGTGATTGCATCGGTGATTGTATGGGACAAGGGCCACAATGGCGAGACCGGCTGCTTTGAGAAAATGGAGGAGTGGAAGGACCGCATGAATTGCGCCTCATACTGCGCTGAAATTGGTCTGAGGATCGCACACTTCACGGCACGGTGGAGGGAGCAATCGAATTGCTCCCAGTTATTTTCGTGCCGTTTCCAGACCATGCTCATCAACAAAATATAGTTTTCTGAGAGGTACATGATGTATAAGATCTGGTCGCGTGCACTACTGGGCTTCACTATAGCCGCTTTACTGTTACTACCAACGGTTTCGGCTCCTGCTCATGCAGTAGAGCTTACATACTCCATCTTTTTCCCGGCGACACACGGCAATACCATCTTGGCCACAAAATGGGCAGAAGAGATCGAAAAGAGGACAAATGGCGCTGTCAAAATCACCATGTTTCCTGGAGGAACCCTTACGCCGGCAGACCAATGCTATGACGGCGTGATGAAAGGCATATCCGACATCGGAATGTCGGTTGTCAGCTACACCAAGGGTAGGTTCCCGCTGACCGAAGTCATTGACATGCCACTAGGTTACAAGAACGGCGTCCAGGCTACTCGTCTGATTAACGCTTACTATGAGAAATTTCAACCCAAAGAGTTTGCCGACACCAAAATAATGTACATGCACGCTCACGGTCCCGGGATTCTCCACTCGAAGAAGCCAGTGGAGAAGCTTGAGGATTTGAAGGGTTTGAAGGTCCGCTGTACCGGTACCAGCGCGAGCGTGGCAAGAGCTTTGGGCGCGACTCCCGTGGCTATGCCTCAAGGAGAAACCTATGACGCACTAAGCAAAGGCGTAGTCGACGCGACGCTTGCTCCCATGGAAACGCTCAAGGGATGGAAATTCGCGGAGATCGTGAAATCGACCACACAAAATTATGGCTCAGCTTATTCTATCGCCTTCTTCGTCGCCATGAACAAGAAGAAGTGGGAGTCACTTCCCAAAGATGTTCAGGCCACGATCGAGCAGGTCAACAAGGAGTGGATCGAGAAGACTGCGAAAGCCTGGGATGATATCGACAAAGAAGGGGCCGAATTGACCCTGTCCAAAGGCAACAAGATAATACCTCTTTCGAAAGAGGAAGACGCTCGCTGGGCCAAACTTTGTGAACCCATTCTTGTGGGCTACGTCAAGGCGGCAAGCGAAAAAGGGCTTCCCGCTGCCGAGGCGCTGGAATTCTGCCAGGAATGGCTAAAACAAAATCCGGAATAAGCCATGACCTGCTGACTGATCTCCGGCTCGCCGTTGGGACAATCTTCAGCGGCGACCGGAGCAATCTGGGAAAGCAGGGTTCTCCGCCACGGTTATATGAACGCCCCGTCAACCGGCGATAAATTGCCGGCCTATTGCCAGTTGTTCCTCTGGAACAATTGACAAAGACCCTAAGTTAAATGACCCCCGGCAAAGCCGGGGGCATATTCCTGTTAGCCCCTCAAAGGGGCATGTTCATGAGCCCCCTGAAGGGGGCGTCTCCGCATGGAGCATGTTGAGTTGCTCCAGCCGGGCATCTTCCGCCTCCTGTTCA
>JBGSLQ010000055.1:0-50242 GCA_041740635.1 Desulfomonilaceae bacterium
TTGAAGGAATCAACAGCCTGATCCAGGCCGCCAAGGCAAAGGCCAGAGGATACAGGTCATCCAGGAATCTGATCACTATTGTCTACCTCATTGCAGGAAAGCTCGATCTTTCCGTTACCCACACACAATAGCGAGGAACCAGAAATCTTCGACCAGCTCCCGATCCATATATTCACGGCGCATAGGCAAACCCTGCCGAACGGGAACGGAAGTGTTTATCGCAAGTATTTCATCAACGTGATCGATTGCTCGAACGGTGTGAAATGTATAGCCTACTTTAAGGGCTTTCTTTCGGGCTCGTTGCACGGCCGACTTATCCTTAAGGTAAGCTTCAAATGTCTGAGGTAATTGCAGAAGCGCTACTCCCATGGCTTTGCTTTTTATAAAGAAAAATCGGGGATGACGCTGCACGTACATTTCATAGGTCTGTCTGGCATTACCATCTCCGAACATATGTATCCGGATTCTTGGTGCTCTTACGACTTCTAACGTTCGGGAAAACAGATCGAATATTGCCATACGTAATTCTCCGACAAACATTCTTGTCACTTATTGCAGTCACATGAAAATCGTAAATGCATTCTGATCAAGTGACATTAGATTTTCTTGGTTTGGCATTGCCTTTTTCCGTTCTTCAGTGTCGGGTTCTTTCTCTTCAAATTAGCGCATTCATGACGAGAACCTACTTTATAACATTGGACAGAGATAAGAGCACACATACTGGCGTTCGACTGAATCTCTTCGATAAGCCTCCTTTCCGGTCATAATTCTTTGAATTGCAACTGCAATCAGTTATTCATATTGTTCTCGACAGGACTCAATTTTC
This sequence comes from Desulfomonilaceae bacterium, assembly GCA_041740635.1. Taxonomy (GTDB): domain Bacteria; phylum Desulfobacterota; class Desulfomonilia; order Desulfomonilales; family Desulfomonilaceae; genus Desulfomonile. Next base: position 827 of record JBGSLQ010000055.1, read on the forward strand.
TGAACTGCGCGGTTCCTGCAATCTTCATAATTCTCAAAGCATTGTCCGCACAAATTCTGTTCAATTCGGTAGCGCTTACTCTCAAAGTTTTCAAAAGTTCCTTGTGGCCGAGAGATACGTTGTCGGTGCCGAAGAGTATTCTTGGACTGAATTCATCAAGGAATTTTCGCGAGAATATTGCGTCACGTCGAAGTGCGTTGTAGCCGCTCATACCGGAAATATCGGCATGCAAATTCGGGTATTCTCTAAAAAGTCTTAGTAGGATTCCCCCTGCTTCGACAGGTCCTTTCGGATACAAGTCGGGTCCGAGATGCCGTGAAATTCCCTTCCAAAACAGGGGACCGTGACCGATAATCGTCACCTGTGGATACTCACGGAGACGTTGTTCCAATCCGGAGAACTCCGAGAAATACCCCGGATGGAAACGCTGTCGGGAATCCAGAAACGAACTGGCCGCGGGATAGTTTCTCCTAAGATAGTCGAGAGAAGTTCGCCCAAAGCGAGTTGATGTCATCCTGTTCAGGAATTTGCATCCGATCTTGTCTGCCATGAAGTCGGTTGCTGGCATAAACGCCGAACTCGGTTCTTCCATGTGGAATATTACAGGCAATTTCAGCTTGCGAGCAACATTCAGGAGTTTCGTCATTTCAGTCGAGGACCACCCGGAAGTGACTTTCAGCTCTCCGATTCCTCTGATACCGCGGAGAAACCAGAACTTCATCGTGGTTTCCCAGGATTCCGTCTTTGGGTCCGGAGCATACATAGGGACTACTCGTGACGGATATTTCTGATAGGCCTCGAACACCCTCTCGATTGTCAGGTGGTGATAGCACGGATGGGCAGGATTCTTCTCCTCCCAGGTCAATAACCAGCACTGATCGATTCGATTTCGATCCAGATACGCGATCAACTTACTGATCGACATACCATGGAGATCGACATGCAAATGGGCATCGATAAACACATTGACCTCAGATAATGCGAAACTCGAAGAAAGAATCAGGCGTACATAAAACGCGGTCGCTCGACTCGTGTTGCCTGCTGGTAGAAGTCCCTGATTTTGGTCACCACATATTCCTTTTGGGCTGCACTCAGTTCCGGGAAAATAGGCAGCGCCAGAACCTGCTTGCTGGCTTGTTCACTGACCGGGAAACTCCCTTCAGCGTAACGACCGTCCGCGAAACATTCCTGAAGGTGCATCGGTCTTGGATAGTAAATTTCCGTTTCCACTCCGTGATCCTTGAGATATTGCTTAAGTTCGTCCCGATTTTCAGCGATAACTACATATTGATTAAATATGTGACGGCTTTCGGTCATATAGGGAGGGGTGACACTTCCCGAAAGACCTAATTCATCGAGTCTCCTGGTATAGTAGGCAGCATTTTCGATTCGTTTCTCTGTCCATTTGTCGAGATGATTCAGTTTCACCCGTAATATACCTGCCTGAATACCGTCAAGTCGGAAATTTCCTCCAACGATTTTGTGGAAGTATTTCGGTTTGGCTCCGTGATTTCTCAGCATGCGGACCCGGTCAGCAAGTTCGTCGTCATTCGTCGTCACCATTCCACCGTCGCCAAAAGCTCCCAAATTCTTGGAAGGAAAAAATGAAAAACAACCGAATGCTCCCATACTGCCGGCTCTTCTTCCATGATATTCGCTTCCAATAGCCTGAGCAGCGTCTTCCACAATAGGAATGCCATATTTTTGGGATATCTCGAGCAATAGGCCCATTTCAGCGCATTGACCGAAGAGATGAACCGGCAGGATTGCCTTTGTACGCGGGGTGATGAGTCTCTCCACCTGGTTGGCATCGATATTAAACGTATGCGGGTCTATATCGGCAAAAACCGGAACCGCTCCGAGTCTTGCTATCGAGCCTGCAGTTGCAAAGAAAGTAAATGGAGTCGTTATGACCTCATCTCCAGGTCCCACTTCGAGTGCCATGAGCACGATCAGCAGGGCATCGGTCCCGGAGGATACACCAATTGCCTGGCTGCATCCGCAATACTGCGCGATTTCACGTTCTAATGCTTCCACGTCGGGCCCCAGAATGAATCGTTGACTTTCAACCGTTTTCTTGATCGCAATATCTATCTCGTCCTTTATGGAAAGATATTGACTCTTCAGATCGAGGAGCGCCACTTTCGTCACCGTTTCCTCGGCTTGGTACTGCTCAAGTTTTGCATCCGATCCGAATTTATACAGCATCTCACAGGACGAACACTTCAAAAGACCGTCGGAACCGTTGTGTTCGTGCAATTTGTGACCGCATTTGCACATGTAACCGACTCTTCTCGCTGGGTTCCCCACCACCAGTGCATAATCGTCCACGTCCTTCTTGACCACGGCTCCTGCTCCAATAAAAGCATAACGTCCGATGGTCGTGCCGCATACGATTGTAGCGTTGGCTCCTATAGTGGCTCCCTGGCGCACGAGGGTTGGCCTGATTTCCTTCATGCGAGGGATCTCGGAACGGGGATTGTATACGTTCGTGAAAACCATGGACGGGCCGCAGAATACGTAATCTTCGAGTGTCACTCCTTCGTAAATGCACACGTTATTTTGAATTTTGCACTGGTTCCCAATGGTCACGTTTTTGCCTACGACGACATTCTGGCCGATATTGCAGTTCTTGCCTATGGTGGCGTGAGATAGGACGTGCGAAAAATGCCAGATTTTTGTTCCTGAACCGATTGAGGAAGGTTGCTCTATTTCCGCAGTCGGGTGTGCAAAATAGTCTCTGTGTTGGACTGTTTCCATCACCTCGGATTCCGTGCAGGTTTGTTTCAAAGATTCATAGCACTTCATCAGCACGGATAGCGTGCGATATCCTTCTTCCCCATCAGACTTCGGTCGCTGTCTGGTTTTCATGCATTCGAGAAAATGAAGGCATTCACTGTACAGAGGTTCGGCAACCTCGACCGGTATATTTTCCACGTCTCCCTTGACTGGTACAGGATGCCTCTGAACCCATGAGAAACTATTGTTGTACACTTGCAACTTGTTTTCAGATTTTGAATCTTCAAATACGGCCATTCGCTTGTCGCCGACTACCACAAGTTTCTGCTCCTTGAAGGGATTCATCCAGGAGACATACACATGAGCACCGACTCCGCTGGCAAACTCCATGACGCTAATGGTGACGTCTTCAACGCCGTCCTGAAGCTGGCACACTCCGTATGCATTGACTTTGGTGGGCATTTCTCCCAGCAAATGGAGAAGGACGGAAACGTCATGAGGAGCGAAGCTCCAGAGGATGTTTTCTTCGGATCTCACGATACCCATGCTCAAACGATTTGACTGAATGTACTGGATTTTGCCTAAATAGCCACTGTCGACCAGCTCCTTCAGCTTGATCACAGCAGGGTGATAAAGGAGTATGTGACCGACCATGAGAATTGCTCTTCTCTCGGCAGCAAGGGTCATCAGTCCCTGCGCGTCCTTTATATTCAAAGCGAGCGGCTTCTCAACCAGAACATCTTTACCTGCTTCCAAAGCAGCTTTGGCAAGGCGGTAATGTGTTACTGCAGGAGTAGCCAGGACCACTCCTCGCACATCGCTGTTCGCAAGTACGCTTTCGTACGAATCAGTGCAAGTAATCCCCGGATACTGCGAGGCCATTCGCGTTCTGGTTTCTTCCTCGAGATCGCAAATTTGTGCCAGTGCACCCAATCGAGAGAAGTTACGAACGTGGTTCTTGCCCCAGTAGCCGGTGCCGATCACTGCTACCCCGCAATTTGCGTAGACACCCTCTTTTTCAATCATGTGGATTCCTCTCTGGTACCAATTATTAGTAAACAAATTGCAACTGCAATGGATTAGCCGGGTACATAATATCTCATTTGAAAATAACTGCTGTGTTGAGCAGATTTTGGATTGGCCATGTTCAATATTGCACCGATAATATGTGCGCGGGAAAGTGAGTGAACGGCTTCATTGAGAACGTGTCTGGACACTTGAGCTTCTTTGACGACAAGCACCACCCCATCAGCATTCATGGTCAACAGTCGGGAATCGGCAAAACCCAGTATTGGAGGACAGTCAAGGATGATGGTATCGTATTTTTCTCGAATCTGGAGGAGGACTTCCGCCAGTCGTTCCGACTGAAGTAATCCGACGGGGTTTTCAGGGATAGGACCGCTCGTGATCATATTGAGATTCGGCAGAAAAGTGGGAGTCACCACATAATCGATGTCATTCACCCTGCCGCTCAGGAGATTCGTCAAGCCTCTGTTGTTCTGGTTGACACCGAAGACTTTGTGAATCTTCGGTCGGCGCAGATCGCAGTCCACGATGAGAACCCTTTCCCGATCCTGAGAGACTATGGTGGCTATGGATACGGCAACGAATGTCTTGCCTTCTTCCGGTCCGGCACTCGTGAACGCGATTGTCTTGACTCGGTCCCTGGCCATGGACGTAAGCTCTATAGAAGTAAAGATGTTTCTGAACGCATCATGCAATGCCGACCTGGGCCACATATGAGCGGCAAATTCAGGAGCCTTCATTGAATTGTAGTCGTCCAATTGCTTGACATCCGGAACGATACCCAAACCGGGGACAGTGGTATTATTTCTGAGATCCTCGAAATTTCTGATGGATTGATCCTTGTACTCTTTGATCACAACCCTCAGAATCCCGATCATCATTCCAGCCAAAGCCCCAAACAACAGGAATTTCGACTTTTGTGGCTTTACGGGCACCACAGGAGTTACAGGCGCAAGAATCACCGATACATTGTTACCGGTGACCCCTGCATTCACCTGCATTTCTTTTGCCTTCTGGAGAAACATGAGATAGACGCGTTCGTTGGTATCAACTTCTTTCTGAAGGATTGCGTATTGCACGTCGAGAGAATTCAGTGCCATAGCCGCACGTTTGGCCTTTTCAAAGTTGTCCTGCAGCAGGGTTTCTTCCTGAATGGCAGCTTCCACTGCAACAGAGATAGTGGAACTCTCTATTTCCGCTATCTTTTTTCTCATCTCTTCAATTCTCCGGCCCATCGCATACGTCTTGGGATAATTCGGAGAGTACACCGTACGGAGATGCGCATATTCCGATTCCAGCAGGGCCAAAGTCTCTTTGAGCTTTACCAGATGCTGCACGTCGACTCCGCCGGGGACCGTTTGGGTTTCCCCGATGCTACCCTGGCGTTCAAAGGCCTGGAGTCTCACACGACTCTCTTTGGACTTCAGTAATCCTTCGGCTGCAGTATTGAATGCGGTAATAACGTGGTTATTTTTCTCCAGTGACACCATTCCATGCTTGTTAATGAATTCTATCAATGCAGACCTGGATTTCATCAATTCCTGGCTGACCTGCTTGAGTTCGCTCTGGAGCCAGGCACTGCTTTCGAGGCTCTCTGCACGCCTGCGGCTAAGGTTATATTCGAGATAGATAGACAAGTAGTTCTTAAGCAGCTCTGTTGCCGTCTTAGGGTCTTGAGCGTCCATGGCTACGCTGACCAATCTACTCTTGCCCTGGCTATCCACAGAAAGTCTCTTGATCACTTCCTCCACCAGCTTGGTCTTTTTCTCATTTTCCACCATTTCCGGATCGATCAGTTCCGGTCTGGTGTCAGCGCCCTGTAATTTCGAGATGTACGCCATGAGGTCGTTCACCACGGACCAGGGGAAGTTGTTACTTGGTACAAATTCCGGATGCGCTTCAAGATTCATTTTTTCTACAAGCTTCTGAGCAATCACCATATTCCTGAGGATAGAAATTTGGGTTGTAAAATAATCCTTCTCCAGGGTAGGCAAGACAGGGGTGATATGAAGCGCCCTCTTGCTCTCCTCCTCTATAACGAGAGTCGCATAGGACCGGAATACAGGCGTACACAACAGAGCATAGATTCCGCTTAGAACAAGACCGATCAAGGCCATTAAGACAATCTGCCATTTCTTTTTCACCAGAACAGCGAAATAATGCTTGATGTCATCGAGCGATATAGGCGTATTCTGGTTTACCTGTCGAGTCTCGTAATAGCCGCAATTGTGCGTGAATTGACGAGGCGATCTGATAGTCGGAACCACTGCATTACTGACTATCTCCTCGCGACCGCTGGAATAATAATTCCGGTCCATGGTACCTATCCTGCATTCAGACGATCACGCGACAATCGTGACCGAATTTCCTGTATGGAGAAAGCCTCCGATAACCAAAGTCGAGATTGTCATCCTGGAGACGGTTCAAGCGGCCGATTCTTGTACAGGCGTTTGAGTCTTTCGATATGACCTCTTCCCAACCCTTTCACTTCGCATTGAAGCTGGAAATAGGAGCGAATCTTGTCGTCATCGAGCATTCCCATACAATCTATGACCGCGATTGGACCGCCGGCCGCGTCCACAACCTCCTGGGGTTGTAAGTCGAGAAACTGTTTATGACGAACTGCGAAAATCACCACGTCAGCATCGGCGACCGCAGTCTTCACATCTTTTTCTATACGCAAAGACTTCAAGGATTCCTGACCTCTGAAGAAACGGGCACGACTCTGACCAGGGGCGGGATATGAATCCTGAGCCTCGAATTCCCACCAGTGGTCCACGTACGGATCACACACACAGACATTGGCACCCATTTCGGCAAGACGCCTGATTATCAGTTCGGAACCGCTGTACCGAGTATCCCCGACTTCCTCCTTGTAGGATGCTCCAAGGATGGTAACTGTTGAAGCGGCAATGTAACGTCCCATGTTTCTCAATGCATCTCGTGCGAGTTCAGGCACGTGAAGCGCTCTTCGGTCGTTTATGTCTATTGCCGTGGGAGTAATCTTGAAGAGGTCGTCTTCAAAGCCCATAATATGCTTATAAGCCCATACGCCCAATCCACCATCCTTGGGGAGGCAATATCCCCCGATTCCGGGTCCCGGGAAAATGATGTTGGAGTGAGTAGGGCGCACCTTGATTGCATCGATGACTTTAATCAGATCTATTCCGTTGCGTTCCGAGAAGAGGCTCCATTCATTGAGAAAGCCTAAAATTACAGCTCGATAGCTGTTCTCAACGATCTTCGCAGTTTCCGATTCCATGGGACGATCCAAAACGGTCAAAGGAAAATTCTTGGTGTCGAGTATCTCGGTAAGAAATTTGACAATTCTCTTCTTGGATTCTTCATTGATACCGCTGCACACTCTCCAGAAATTTCTTATGGAAGCAACGTAATTGGCTCCAGGCATCACCCTCTCATAACTGTGAGCAATGAAGGGTTCGGACGTTATTCCTCTTTGCTTGAAGGCTTTCTTCATGAGGGGATAAGCAATTTGCTCGGTAGTTCCAGGTGGGACCGTGGTCTCGATAATAACCAGCGCTTCAGGGGGGACCAATTCCCCTATAATTTCGAGCGCCCGTTCCAAATCAGCCATCTGCACATAACCGGAAGCTACCTGCGCGAGATCCTCTTTCACATAATCGCATTGCACATCGACAACTACCACGTCCGCGAGAGTAAGCGCATCATAGGTGAAGGAAGCAGTCAGAGTCTGTTTTTCCAGGACACAGCGACGGAGCATTTCCGGAACCTGTGCATCTTCCGACTTTACCGGCGCAATTCCCTGCTGCAAATACGGTATTTTCCAGAAGCTTCTGGTGCTGGGCCGTTGTACGCCGATAACGAACTTGCGCGGGATTCCGTCCTCATCGGTGGAATCGGCAACAACGCCAGCCATAACCGCACCGACAAACCCGATGCCCAGAACTACAACTATTTCCTTTCCTTCAGCGCGATTTTTCTCCACGAGATTCTGTAATCTCTGGAATTCGCGTTCATAATCCTCTTTGGAAGGGAGACGGAACCGTTCACCGTCAGGGCTGATAGAATAGTGGTCGCCGGTCGGCAATTTCTTCAGGTAGCTGTCATAATCAATTTGGCTTTTGAAAGGGAGAGTCTTGCTTGGCATCAATTGATTCCTCCGGGTAATAGACTGGTGGCATAGCTTCGCTTCGTGACGAATATTGCATCACTTTGAAATTACACTCAGTTTTGATCGACGAGGATGGTAGAGTTGTTCCATGCGTGAAAAATGCATGTGTTAAAAATAATTAAAGCCCAAAAGACAATTTGTAATTTAATATACCTCTGATAGTAATCCCCATTTTCCCCTTGATTGTTGGTATCGCAATTGATCCTTAAAAATCATGCATCCGCTGTGCCAAAATGTTGTGAAGACCGTTCTACAAACATTTCTGCTCGCGGCACGTTAGTTAAGTTGGTTTGATGAATGGCAAAAAACAGCCTGATTTGGCGAAAATTAACCATCTTGGATGGATAACCAGTGTAATTTTTGCTCAAATGACATGAATAAGTGTAGAAAAGACTCCGAGTACGCGCTCACTGTCGATCGGTAATGAGTGTTCGACCATTCATGACGCTATCTAATTGAAATTCAAGCGAAGTTATTTGTATTCAGCCAGTATCTGATTCTTTCTTGAACCAAAGGAACAGTACTTTCAGTGCGATTCAAAGTGTAACTACAGACACTCAGGTGTTGTACATGTCGGCAAATCATATACTATTTCAAGATGCCGAAAAGTTAACTTGACACTTTCTCTCAATCCACAAAGAGAAACAAAATCATATAGTGCCATGTAATTATCTCTAGCCTTTTATCCTGCTTTTTTCATTTCAGCCATTTACATCGGGGGCTCTGTCGAGTATGACAACAGCCATGTCTTACGCCTGAAGAGTGGTGCACGTGAGTAGAGCGTACGGAGATTTTCAGACTCCCCCGGAACTGGTGGAAGGTATACTGGGGATATTGGGACCGATTGGACAGAGATGGTCGAGAGTGCTTGAACCCACCTGCGGGATCGGCAACTTCATCTCCGGTTTGATCGGCCATTCCCATCCTCCCTCCGAAATCAAAGGTTACGAGATTAATCCCTCCCATGTCTATGAGGCTTCAGGGAGAGTGGGGCATAACTGTGGAGTGACGGTCCAGATTTGTGAAACCGACGTCTTTCGAATGAGTTTCAGGAATGTTTCCTGGAAGTCCTCCGGTCCGCTGCTCGTTCTAGGTAATCCTCCATGGGTGACAAACGCAGAACTCGGTAGCATGGGAAGCACAAATCTGCCAGAGAAGCACAATTTCCGGAAACTTCCGGGAATTGCGGCCCTGACGGGAGCTTCCAACTTCGACTTGGCCGAGTCGCTCGTGACAAAACTCCTAGTGGAGTTGGAGCAGCAACAACCCACGATAGCCTTGCTGTGCAAGACTGTGGTGGCGAGGAACGCCTGGCTTTTCGCGCGAGAACAAGGAATGCCTATTACAAGGGCGGAGATTCGCCGTATAGACGCGCAAAAATGGTTTCGTGCTGCAGTTGATGCTTGCTTACTGATACTCCAGGTAGGGGAAGGAAGTCGTTTGTCGCGTGTAGCGCTGTATTCTGAGCTTTCTTCCAGGCAACCCGAGCAGCTCATCTCGGATGCTGTCTCCGGCGGAATATCGCCGGTTTCTAGCAGGATATCAAGTACTGAATCTCCAACGAGTCCGGGACTTGTCTGGCGTCAGGGGGTCAAGCACAATGCAGCGTCGATCATGGAATTGTCACTCGATTCTGAAAATAGGCTTCGCAACAAATCGGGCGACATTGTGGACGTTGAGAATCAATTCCTCTACCCTCTGATGAAGAGTTCGGATATTTTCCATGGTCGTACAAACGGACGACGTGTGATAGTTCCTCAGAAAAGGGTAGGGGAAAACACCGCACGGATACGATCTGTAGCTCCAAAATTATGGGCATATCTGAGGAAACACAGGGAGACGTTCCGGAATCGCAAGTCGTCAGTGTTCAAAGGAAAACCCGATTATTCGATTTTCGGCATCGGACCGTACGCATTTGCACTCTACAAAGTCGCTATAGCCGGTTTTTACCCAATCCCCAGATTCAGAGTTGTCGGTCCGGTCAACGGTCGTCCGGTGATGTTGGATGATACGTGCTATTACGTTGCGTGCGAATCTCAGGAACAGGCGGAACATTTGGCTGAAGCGCTCAATCACCCTGAATGCATTCAATGTATCGAGTCGCTCGTGTGGAAAGGATCGAAAAGACCGATAACCAAGGCACTGCTTCAGCGCATCCATTCAGTTCTTCGCGTGGAAAATCCCCCTATCCCGGTAAGCGGCAAGATAAGCGCATGACTCCAATTTCCTGGTAGGGGTCGGCGTCCCTGCCGACCCATGTTTAATGGAACACGCGCACGAACAGCACAGGAATCCGCCACTTAGCAACGAAAGTATTGCTTGTCATTGTGAGAAGCGAAGCGATCCCACTCCTCGCCGGGCAATCGCCTGACAAACGCCGCCAACCTATAGAACTGGGACTCGAAAATCATTAGGAAAAATTCCCGGCAATGAAGAGATTGTCGCAAAACTATTTAAGATAACAACATCGTGCCATGATTCGCCATCCGCGTAGGGGCAGACCAACGTGTCTGCCCTTATTTGGGAGGACGCTCTGGTCCGCCCTACAGTCAGGCCGGAAAGCTGATGAGAACATCGTGACACGATCTGAGATGAATTTCGACTTTTGAGACAGTCTCTGAATTACCGGGTTATTCTCTTTAGTCCCTGCGGGACAAAGAATTGCAGAAAAGTTAGCGCCTATGCCGCCTTGGGGGGCGGGGAGTCCCGGCTCAAAGGCGCGATTACAGAAGTTCCTCCCCGACAGTCGGCATCAAAGCTTCTTACCCAACGACCAGCGCAGGCGAAGCGAATTGCTCACAACCGAGACGGAACTCAGTGCCATTGCTGCAGCCGCATACACAGGATTCAGGAGTATGCCAAAAAACGGATAAAGCACACCGGCTGCAATGGGAATTCCTAGTGTATTGTAGAAGAATGCCCAGAAGAGATTCTGTTTAATCACCTTCATGGTCTGCAACGAGAGCCTGATAGCACTTGGGACCAACTGGAGATCGCTCTTGATCAGGGTAACGTCTCCTGCTTCGATGGCTACGTCAGTACCGGCGCCGATTGCGATTCCTATATCTGCAGCGGTCAATGCAGGAGCGTCATTGATTCCGTCCCCCACCATTGCCACTACTTGCCCGGTACTCTGAATGCGGCGTATCTCCTGAGCTTTTTCTCCCGGTAACACTTCCGCAAGGACCGTGTCGATTCCTACGGAAGATGCAACGGCTTCCGCTGTCTTCCGGTTGTCTCCCGTGATCATCGCGACCGTCAGTCCCATATGCTTCAGGGTTTCCACTGCTTCCCGAGCGCCGTCTCTGGGAACATCCTGCAAGCCAAGCAGGCCTATCACCTTGCCCTCCCGGGCGACCAATACGGTAGTTTTGCCCTGATCTGCAATCGTTTGTACCGAATTCTCCAGGCCGTTCATGGAGATAGACTGCGTTTCCATAAATCGTCTATTGCCAAGAAGCACAGGGCGATTCTCGAGCGATCCGCGAGCCCCCAGGCCGGTTACCGCTTGAAAATCCTGTAAAGGCAAAGCCTGCATTCCTTCGGACTTACCTCGATCCATGATGGCCTGAGCCAGCGGGTGTTCCGATACCGCCTCGATGGATAAGGCTATTCGCATGACTTCGTCCGGTGGAACGTCTTCCGCTGGGATAATGTCTGTAACCACGGGTTCTCCACGGGTCAGAGTGCCGGTTTTATCAAACACCACGGTGGTGAGCTTGTAGGCTTTTTCCAGGCTTTCGCCACTCTTTATGAGTATTCCCTTTTCCGCTCCAAGGCCTGTGCCCACCATGATGGCCGTAGGCGTTGCCAGTCCCATTGCACAGGGGCATGCAATAATCAGTACGGACACGAAATTCAACATCGCCTGGCTGAATACCGGATCCGGGACAAGAAAATACCATACAACAAACGTCAGAATAGCTATGCTGAAGACCACGGGAACAAAAATCGACGCAACTTTATCGGCAAATCTCTGGATTGGAGGCTTGGACCCTTGCGCCTCTTCCACGAGCCGTATGATCTGAGCCAGAGCGGTCTCCGCTCCCACTTTCGTCGCTTGAAACGTGAAGCTGCCGGTTTTGTTGATAGTTGCTCCGAACACCTCCGAGTCCTGCTCTTTCAAGACCGGCATGCTTTCACCGGTGAGCATGGATTCGTCCACGCTTGAAGACCCGGAAAGCACGACTCCGTCTGTGGGAATGCGTTCACCGGGCCGGACAAGAATTACATCCTCCACCTGGACCAGTTCGACAGGAAGATCTATTTCAGTGCCGTCTCTGATTACTCTCGCAGTTTTGGGTTTTAGACCCATGAGCCTTTGAATGGCCTCGGATGTCTTGCCCTTCGCGCGGGCTTCAAGGTAACGGCCCAGGAGAATAAGCGTGACGATCATCGCGGCTCCGTCGAAATAGACCGGTGCGGGGACGCCTGCTGTCTCGAAAAATTGAGGAAAAAAAGTCACCACGGACGAATAGAGATACGCAGAAAGCGCACCTACGGAGACCAGGGTATTCATGTCCGAGGTCTTTTGCCGAGCCGCTTTGTAGGCTCCTATGATGAAACGGCTCCCAACCCAAAAGACCACGGGCGTTGTCATGATAAAACCGGCGATAAGCAACCAGTTGCTCGGAATCAATGAATGCAAGGAAGGAATCAGGTGCGGAAACGCTGCAATGTGGATCAGAATACTGAGCACTGCGCCGACAGCAAGCTTGATCTTCAAATCCCGGAGCTCCTGTTTCCGGGCGGCTTCCAAGGGATCTTCAGATTGCTCGCCCACAACTCCAAGAAACTGGTACCCCGAGTCATCCAGAACTTTTCGCAATTCGAATACATTCGCCTTGCCGGGTTCGTGCGCAACAACCGCTCTCGACGTAGCCAGATTGACATTGGCATCCAAAACACCGGGAATACGTTTCAAAGTGTTTTCTACACGCCGTACGCAAGCGGCACAATGCATTCCACCAATATTGATGGTCGTCCGTTCGGGCTTATCGTCAGGTTGCGGCGAACTGACCGGTTCATATCCGAGATCGCTGATTTTTGCTTCCAGGTCCGCAGGTTTGACGATTTGTGGATCGTACTCCACCGTCGCCTTTTGAGCAGCCAAATTGACAGAAGCCTCCGTGACGCCCTGCAGATTGGTTAAACCAAGCTCGACGCGCCTCACGCATGCAGCGCAGCTCATGCCCAAAATTCTGATCGTGTATTTAGCCAACCGTAAAACCTTCCGATTCTATTTGTTTTTTTACCTGATCGAGATCGACCGAATCGTCTCTGTTAAACGTAGCCTCACCTTTTTCCAGGTTTACATTTACGTCTTTTACGCCGCCGATGCCATTGAGCGCTTTTGTTACAGCCATGACACAATGATTGCAAGACATCCCTTGAATTTTTAACGTTGTCGACGTCATAGTACCTCCGCGTTGGTGTTTCCGTCCAGGGTTGAAGTTTTGCGTTTCCAGCAGGCGAGCAGCCCGTCTTTGCCAAAGAGCAACTGCACCAGTTCCCAGCCTTCAATGCCATACTGATTCAGTATGTGTTCAAGCATAATTGGTTCGTCCACGGGAATCTCTTCTATGGAACAAGCGCCTTCTTGAGAGCAAAAATACGCTATACGCGATAGAGAATCTGTGGAATGCACGGTAATGCGATACTCAAAATTTGCCATGGCCACCTCCTCCGTTCATAACACTCAGCGTGCAAGAACACCTGAAGATGTTTTAAAGCAGCTATGTACTCGCCATGCTCTCTAAATCCGTTCGCCATATCACACAAATATTGTCAAGCCGATTGAGATTCAGCTAGTCCAATAAAATTTAATGCAGTGTAACGAAAATTTCAATACGACATACAATGAACTCAAGACAAATGCTTGGTACCGAGATCTCCATGCATGTGTACAAGTTGCGGGAATTTTTCTTCAAGTCGGGGAATTCATAAATTCAGTCGATGAGGAAAGATGTTTTCAAAGCTTTGCAAGCGCGCCCTTTGGGCTGGCGGAAAAGAACGGATTCGGAAATTTGGAAGGAGCAGCTTTCACGACCGGAGCGGGCAATTTCGAGGCGACAGCTTCTGCAGGCCCAATCACGGAGATTCTCACCGGGGTGGTCCCGCATCGGACCATATCCAGATCTTTTGCTGCGGCCAAAGACAAATCGATTACCCTGTCGTCCACGAATGGGCCGCGATCGTTCACTCGGACGACAATCTCCTTATTATTGCTGAGATTCTTGACCTTAACCAGCGTATGCAGAGGCAGCACGTTGTGGGCCGCAGTCATTTCGTGCATATCGTATACTTCGCCCGAAGAAGTTTTCTTGCCGTGAAATCCCGGACCGTACCAGGAAGCGACTCCGTCCTGTTTGTACCCCGGACGGACTTCCTTGAGCGGATAATACGTTTTCCCCATGACGGTATAGGATCGCTTCGAATTGGTGTCCTTCTTGACTAAGGCCTGCTTGCTGGCACATCCGGAGAAGCTGAGCATTAAAATAACTATAAAAATAGTATATTGGTATATTTTCATGCTATATGACTTTTGAAAGCAAGCTCAGTAGACCTTAATTACAGGATGTTATAGCATACGAATGCGGCGCGCGTCAATGAGGAATCCACAGAGCCGGGTAAAGCTTCAGTTTCGGGCGGTAGCTTGAGAGTATTTGGTGTTCTGGAGAGAACCGTTGATTATGGGTGGAACAGGCTCATATGAGCATGTCATTGACAGGGCAGACGGTTTGTTTCCGCGAATAAGTAAAGGCTTATCAGTGCCAGCAAGGGCTTTACGCATTCGGGTAACCCTTGCAGACTTATGTCAGGAGAAGAGTGAGGTTACAGGGTCTTGAAATGAAGGAAAAAGACCACACTGCTCGCTCGGTCAACATTTCATAACGGTCTCCTGTCCGTTTTTTCCTGCTTGTTCGAGCAACAAGTCATGACATAACCAAAAAATAACTTAGAGAGCGCTGATCGTGTGCTAAACTTGCCCTATTGAGAGAATGGATCATGGAGGCCTTTTCGAATCTTCCTTTTCTCCTCTTGTATCGGAATATAGATGTGGAGGGACCGGTTGCCGGTTGTTCCCATTGAAAACGGGGCGTGAAACTGCTTTGAGAAGACCTGATACTTGGATCTTCTCTGGTCTATAGATTTTTCATTCAGGTGGGAATATGTCTCAGGCGCTAGTTCTGTCGATTCTGACCAGCTTCGGAATCGTAATGTTCACCGTGAGTCTCGTCAGGAGGTATTCGCGAGGGCTGGAGCTTTTCCTGGTATCGCGACGCCAGGTGGGAACCCTGGTCGGCGGCATGAGTGTTGCCGCTACCTGGATCTGGGCACCTTCTCTTTTCTTGGCCGCTCAGAAATCATTTCAGCAGGGATTGCCGGGAATCATGTGGTTTACGGTTCCCAATGTTGCCTGCTTGATCTTTTTCGCTTTTCTGGCAGCTCGCATCAGGAAAGTCTTTCCGCAGGGGTACACACTTCCGGAGTATATTGCCCGGTGTTATGACAACAAGACTCATCTGACCTACCTCCTGTGTTTCCTTGCTCTCCAAGTATGCTCGCTTGCGGTGCAGTTGATAGCAGGGGCGGCGATGCTCTCTTCATTGAGCGGCATGCCATATTACCTCGGCGTGATTATCATTGCCGCAGTGTTCACCTCGTATTCTCTCGTGGACGGGTTGTATTCGTCCATCAGGACCGAGGTGCTGCAATTGCTCCTCATTTACGCGGGTATAGGGATTCTTGTACCCTTGGCTGTGATCCGGGCCGGGGGCATACCGACTCTCGTGGCTGGAGCGGCCGGGTTCGAAGGTATCTACGGTAACATTTTCGATCCGTCAGTTGCCTATTCATTCGGCATTACCGTGACAATCGGGTTAATGAGCGGTCCCATAGGAGATCAGAAGTTCTGGCAACGGGCCTTTGCATTTGGCAAAGGAAATGCGGTGAAGGGGTATATTCTCGGGGCATTTCTCTTCGGGATCGTACCCGTTTCCATGAGTCTGCTGGGTTTCCTGGGGGCAGGAGATCCTCAAGCTGCCGAAGCCGTCCGAACGGGCTTGGTGCCTGCTCAGCAGGTAGGACCGGAGGTGATCAAGAATCTCTTGCCGGGGTGGGGACTGGCGGTATTTGTGCTCATAGTGTTGTCCGGGCTCGCGTCAACGGGAGGCTCAGCACTCTGCGCGGGAGGATCGCTTGTGGCAGTGGACATTTACCGCAAGTATTTGAGGCCGTCAGCACCTGAAGCAGATTTGTTGAAAGTATCGCGCTGGTCGGTGCTCGGGACTTCTTTGTTCGCGGTGGCTATCGCACTTATTCCAGGCATCACCATCTTAAGTCTGTTTCTCTTCTATGGGACACTGCGATCGTCCACCATGGCTCCTACTGTTCTGACCCTCTTCTTGGATCGTATCCCTTCCTGGGGAATTTTCACGGGGATTATCATAGCTCTCACGTGCGGTCTTCCGCTCTACTGTTACGGAGAACTGACAGGAAACGTTCACCTGAAAGTAGCCGCAAACATTGGCATAGTCTTGGTTTCCTTGATCTTTCCCTTAATCTCTTTATTTGTTTCCAGGAGATTGAATCGTGAAATGCCCGTTATGCGATAGCAAAACCTCTCCAGGCTCAAGAGCGAAGTGCTCGTGCGGATATGTGTTCGCATTGAATCCGAAAGAAGCGCCCTACATTTCCGACCGTGGCATGAAGGGAATTGTAGACAGACTCTCCAGCACGGATCGACACTACTTCACTTTTAGCCAATTGTACGCTGCTCTTTACAGAGCGGCAGCAAAGAAAAAGAAGAAAAATTCATTTGCGGCAATCATCATTCTCTCCATTTTCTTAACCATTGCATCTCTTATTATGTGGAGTGTTTACAGCTTAATTATTATGGCCTGTGTGGTAGGAATCGGATTGCCGTTATTCTTTATTCTGCGCAAGCGCCCGACGCAATTACCCCATGATACCTTGACAAGAACTGTCAAAACGTACTCACAGCGTCATCCTATTGAAGCCCTGGTTACGGGAGAACGGTTTGCAGGAAATGTTCCGAAAGAACAGATTCAGCAGGAACTCTTCAGCTATGCGCCACAGAGAATTCTGATCGTGCCGAGTAACGAACTGGTGGATATGCTGGTGCTCAACAGGTTCCATATCGAGAACAAGGCGGCAATCATAAGCTCATCGAAATATCCCCAGCATGTGTTCGCAGCATGTCAAAAAATGCTGGAAAAGCACCCTGAAATTCCCATAGAAGTAGTGCACGACGCTTCGCAGGCCGGACAACGCCTGCTGGAAATCTTGAAAGCCGATCCGTCCTGGAACCTGCGAGATAAGGAAGTAAGAGATCTCGGGTTATTTCCCAAAGATGTCGAAGCCATGAAAAGCCCTGTATGGATTCCGGGTAGTACTTCCGGGAAGTCTGCGCTTTCGGGAGGTAAACCTGAAGATAACATCAATGCAGGGATGCGAGTTCCCCTGGATTCTGTTGGTCCGAATATCATGATGGCTGCACTTGCCACAGCCGTGGTCACCGGGGCTTTGCTATTAGGCGAGGAGCTTCTTGCCAAAGGAACCGGTGACGCCACTGGCAGTTCGGATTCATTCGGCTAATTCATGCGTATGTGAGGAAATCGAGGTGGGATGTTTATTCGGATATTGCGGAAAGCGGAGCCATGGTCTCATAGAATCAATGGCCCGGGTTCTTTCGCACAGGAGCAAGTGTGGATGGGAGCATGTACAATTCTCATATGCCGATGGCAGGATTGCCGAAATCGGTTACGGCAGAGCCCCGGTTGCCGGCTCGCGTGAGCATACGGCTCAACGCGATCTGGGGATTGCAGCGTATTCCGGAGTATTGTTCGATGCTCCTGCGAATCCATGTTCACATCTTCTGAGGGAATCGGAAAGCCCTTCGTGCTCACCGGAAGCTTTGCTGGAGGATCTTCGAGGCGCATTCGTGTTGGCAATGGCTTCAGAGAAGACTCTTTACCTCCAACGCGATCCTTCCGGAATTAAAGTACTGTACTGGACGAGGCATCGGGACAGACTTGTCTTTGCGAGTGAAATAAAGGCACTTTTCGCCGACTCCTCCGTTCCGCGCTCGTTGAGGATTTCTGCCTTACCCGAATATCTGACCTTCAGTTTTGTGCCGGGATCGAGGACGATGTTCGAGGGAATCTACGAACTCCAGCCCGGGTCCATTCTTTCATTCCAAGGTGATGAACCGAAGATTCGACGACATTTCCTGTTTGAACGGCACGAACTGAACGGCGGCCCCGAGCTTCCTCCCGAGCACTACTTCAAAGAAGTCAGGACTGAACTGGAACACGCTGTAAGGGAGTGCTGCGTACAGGATGCTCCACCAGCGGTTTTCGTGTCCGGCGGCATAGATTCCAGTGCAGTGCTTGCTGTAACGGCACGGCAATTTGCCGGGACTCCCATCAAGACCTTTTCCGTGCATTTCGGCCTACGGTACGCAAATGAAAACGGTTTTGTGCAATTGATGGTAGACCGGTACAAAACGGATCATACGTGGCTCCAGATAGAGCCTTCAGGATTCCTCGACCGTATGCGTCATATCATTTGGATCCTCGACGATCCCATAGGCGATCCCATTACCGTGCCGAACTATTTGCTCGCCGAGGCCGCATCCCGGGTGTCATCTGTGGTATTGAACGGGGAGGGCGGAGACCCGTGTTTTGGGGGGCCGAAGAATATTCCCATGATCCTGTCCATGCTTTACGGAGCGCAGGCTCCGGTTCCGGATTCAGAACTTGATAAAGCGTACTTGTGGTCGTTTCGCAAATGTTACGAGGATCTTGCGCAGATACTCGATCCTGACGTTCTCAAGGAATCCGGTGGTAAAGATGCTCTTGAAGAGACTCTCCGGCCGTATCTCCATGCTGCGGAGCCGAAGGGTTTCCTGAACAAACTCATGGCGACCAACATTCGTCTCAAGGGAGCCAACCTGATCCTGGTGAAAGTGGACAAAATGACTTCCGCAAACGGGGTTCTCGCTTTGCCACCTCTGTTTTCCAGGAGGATAATCGAAACGAGTATGGCTTGTCCGCCTACGCTCAAATTGTGGGGCAACATCGAAAAATACGTCCTCAAGAAAGCGGTGGAGGACATTGTGCCGCAACCGATAGTGGATCGACCCAAATCGGGTATGATGGTTCCGGTGCGATTCTGGTTTCAGGCAGACATGAAGCGTTATGCACAGCGGGTATTATCGGCGAGCAACCTGAAGCGTCTCGGTCTTTTTAATGTGGATTATGTGCGAGGCCTGTTGAAGTACCACGTCACGGATACGAACCGAATGCGCTATGGAACCAAGCTCTGGATGCTCATCACATTCATGCTCTGGCACGAGCTGATGATTCAAGCATCTCCTGTGGAACAGGTCTCCGACAAACGAACGGAAGGATTCTGGCGAACACTCTTCAGCAGTCTTCGGCAATCTACGGGTTAGATTCCATGACTCTCTATATTTTAATACGTAAGTTCCTGGTCAACCGCAAAACCAGACGGGCGCTTCTCACTCTGGCCTGCCTGGTTTTTATCCTGCTCTGTTCCACGACCGGTATTTATTACCTGGAGCAAGAACAGAGTCTATCCTTGTTTGACAGCTTTTGGCTAAGCGTGGTTACCATGACGACAGTGGGGTACGGGGATATAGCCCCAAAGACTCACGGGGGCCGAATATTCATGACCCTGGTGACCATGATTGGCGGCATAGGTGTCATGGCGTACCTGGTTTCCCTGGTAGCCACCCGAGTGATCGAAAGAGAGTTCAAGACCATGAGCGGACTGGTAGATATGCAATGTACAGGACATATTCTGATCATCAATTGTCCCAACGAAGAAAAAGTGCATGCAATAATTGACGAGCTGCGCGTGGACAATCGATCGTACGAAGTGCCTATTGTACTGATTTCAGACGACTTCCCCGAATGCCCGGACCAGCTTATACGACGCAAAAACTTCTTTTTCGTGAAAGGGAATCCTCTGCTGCGCCGTATATTGGAACGGGCAAACGCCCAGGAAGCTTTGCAGGCGGTAATTCTCGCACGTGACCCCAAGGACGGTCATTCAGACGGTTTGACGACTCAGGTGGCTCTGGCACTGGAAAACATGCATCGAAGCTGCGGCAAGAAGTTGTACATTGCTGCGGAAGCGGTGAATAGGGATTCCGTCGAACCGCTCCGAACTGCAGGCGTCGATGACGTAGTGTGTCTGGAGGACCTTGTCCCACCAATCATCGTGCAATCCATTTTGGATCCCGGCATCCCGGATGTGATTTCCCAACTATCGTCAAAACTGAAGGAACATCATTTCTATGTCGGTGCCCTTCCAAAGCACGCTCCGAAATTGTACGGCGCTGTTCGCAAACGTTTGCAGCAAGGGGACGACTTGCGGGTAATTCCTATTGGAATCCTGAGGGACGGTAAAACTATGGTGAATCCTCCAGATACCCTGGAGCTTACCGAAAATGACAAGCTGGTATACATAGCCGATACGCGGCAATGGCTAAAGGATCTGTTAGTTGATGACACGGAAGCAAGTGTGGCTTGATACATGTTTCAATTGAGGCGAAGGCGACACCGGACCGACCCGACAGTTGTTGTGGGATGCGATTCCCGGCTGACCTGCGGAGACGCAGTCAGCACCACCAATACTCCTATCCTGAATCGGACATTAATTTTGGCTCTTCCGGTATTCGCGTACTTATGCGTACAAGACGGATAACTACTGGAGATGTCAAGAGAACTAATGAGCGATAGGTCTTTCTCAGAGAAATATTCAATAGCTCAGAGCCATCAGTAAAAACACAGAAAAGACTGTTATTACAGTCGAGTAGTACACTGCGAGGCGTTAGTTCGAGTGTTGGCGAAACTTGGCGGTTTTCTAATCGGAATATGCATTCATTACGCGCTTCCTTTGCAGTTATTTGAGCCAACATTCTCATTGTCTCGTGGAGCATCAAGTACTCAGTTACCGGATGAGCCTTAATTTTGGCAATTACCTAATTGAGATGCCGCTGACTTGGAACGAGGTCAGTGTAGAACGAAACATGGTTTTTACATCTTAGACCATTTCGCCAATAAATCTGATAAAACCGAGAGGTCCGGCAGAGACGCCAGACCCTACCATCAGCCGGTAGTGGCCGTGCCTCCGTGCCGGCCAAAATTGGATTCATAAAAGCGAATAGGTATTAGACAAGCTGCGGGGAATCTTCTCGATCAAGATTCCCGCTGATTCAAGGTAGTATCGCACTATGGCAGGTGCAAGAAATTCTGTCCGAATCAAGATGCCCCCTTTCCTACCCTAGGGGGCAAAGAGGGCATCTCCAGGAACTCGCTGTAACGACGTTATGATTGTGACAATCTCCCTAAACGCACTGTTTAACAGATTCCAGAGCCGCATCGAAGTTCGGCTGATCTGCTATTTCTTTTACGATTTCACAATATCGAACGATTCCTTGACTATCGACGACAAATACAGCTCGGGTGAGAAGCCTGAACTCTTTGATGAGCACTCCGTATGCCGTTCCAAAAGAGGCATTCTTGTGGTCAGATAGAGTTTTTACACGATCCACTCCGGCAGCACCGCACCATCTGGCCTGTGCGAACGGGAGGTCCATGCTTATGGTGAGAATCTCAACATTATCGCCAAGAGTGGCAGCTTCCTGATTGAACCTCCTGGTGGACATGTCGCAAACCGGTGTGTCGAGAGAGGGAACCGCGGAAATGATACATACCTTACCCTTGAAGGATGAGAAATCTACAGGTTTTAAATCCGTTCCCGTGACGGTAAAATTGGGAGCCTGATATCCAATCTGGATTTCATCACCCAGTAAAGTGACAGGGTTTCCTCTCATGGTCACTATGCCGCTTCGCTCATTCATGTATCGAAATCCTTTCCTTTACGTTGTTCGATAGCGTCAGTTCAGAAATCAATACGCATCCTCGTCTTCAAGAATGGATGCTTCAGTCAGTTTATCTCTGAAAATGTAGTATCCCCACGCCTGGTAGGCAATAACTATGGGAACGAATATCAATGCTACAACCAGCATGATCTTGAGCGTCAATTGGCTTGACGAGGAGTTGAACGCGTTCAAGCTGTAGGCAGGGTTCATGCTGGAAGGATACAGATTCGGATACAAGCCGACAATGCAGAATAGCGTGGATAGTCCTATGGTAGCAGCGGAAGCCGCCCAGGCAGTCCACCACGTTGCATGTGCTATATAGAGCCTGGTCGCAAGCAGGGCAACGACTGCACCCAAGGGGATCACGAAGAGCACGGGATTAGCCAGATAGTTGTTATACAATGGGGTGGCAAACCACGTGTGCACGAGAAAGATAACTGCCACAATCAGCCAGGCTACCCATAGTTTGGCTGCTGAAGAAGCCGCCCGCTCCAGCATTATCCCGTCAGACCTTATTGCCAGCCAGATTGCTCCGTGAACGCAAAACATAATCACAAAAAGTGCCCCGCCCACAAGTCCGTACGGGTTGAGCAACATCAGCAGATTTCCGTGATACACACCATCTTGATCGAAAGGAATTCCCTGGAAAATGTTGGCAAATGCGACACCCAGCAAGAGAGCAGGCACAAAGCTCCCGATGAATTGACAGGTATCCCACAGCTTGCGCCATGATGCATCCTCGAACTTCCCGCGGAATTCGAATGAGACTGCTCGGATGATCAATCCGAACAGGAGAATTAAGAGCGGAGTGTACAAAGTGCTGAACATCACGGCATAGGTCGTGGGAAATGCAGCAAATGTAACACCGCCCGCAGTAATGAGCCAAACTTCATTGCCGTCCCAAAAGGGACCCATAGCGTTGTAGACAATGCGGTTTTCAATATCGGTACGGGCAATGAAAGGCCGAAGAGTGGCCAATCCCAGGTCGTACCCGTCCGTCATGAAATAAATGGCCCAGAGCAATCCCCACAGAAAAAACCATATAGTTTCCAACATGGCTCAACCTCCAATTTACATCATGCAAGCCCGGGCGCTTCAGGGCCTTTTTTGGCAATCTTGATCATGATTATGAATGCTGCCAATCCCAGGAGCGAGTACAAGATAACGAACGCAGCAAGAGATATTGCAACCTGACTCGTAGCCAGAGTAGATACGGCATCACTCGTTTTCATCACCCCATACACAATCCAGGGTTGCCGGCCGACTTCGGTCACTATCCAGCCAAGCTGAGACGCAATAAACGGCAGCGGAATGGACCACATCATTATCAGCAAGTACAGCGGACTGGATTCCAGTCTGTTCCGTAACAGCCAACCGATAAGACAAAGAGCTATAAAAAGAAAGCCGAGCCCAACCATGAGCCTGAAAGCAACAAACACCAGCGTTACAGGCGGCCTTTCCTCCTTCGGCCATTCTTTGAGACCCTTGAACTCTGCATTCCAGTCACCGAAAACCAACCAGCTCATAAATTTCGGTATCTGTATGGCTTCGACAAGGTTACGCTCGTTCTTCTCATCGGGTATTACCATCATGGAAAAAGGCACTCCCCGTTGCGTTTCCCATTGCGCTTCCATAGCCGCGACTTTGATGGGCTGCTTGGCAGCTACTTCTTTGCCATGAAGATCTCCGATAGCAACTACGCCGAGGGAGAATATCAGGCCGAACAACAAAGCCAATTTGAAGGATTTGGTGAAGAAGGATGTGTGACTCTTCCTTAGCAAGTGATATGCGCTGACCCCCATCACGAAAAATGCTCCAACCAGGTACCCCGCCATCACCGTATGCAGAAACGTGTAAATAGCGAAGGGCTGGCTCATCACCGCCCAAAAATCCGTCAGTTCGGCACGCCCGCCTTGAATTACATATCCCACGGGGTGCTGCATCCATGCATTAGCTGCAAGAATCCAATAAGCGGATGCGGAAGAAGCGATCGCCACCAGCCAAATGCACATTGCATGAACTTTTGGGCTCAACTTGTTCCACCCGAAAACCCATATTGCTATGAACGTGGATTCAAGGAAGAAGGAAGTAGTCGCTTCTATGGCAAGGAGCGAACCGAAAATATCCCCCACGTATTTGGAATATCTGGACCAGTTGGTTCCGAATTGAAATTCCAGGGTTATTCCTGTCACGACGCCCACGCCAAAAGTGACAAGAAATATTTTCCCCCAGAATTTCGCCATTCTTTTGTATTCTTCATCACCGGTCCGCACATAGATGGTTTCCATGACTGCAATAAGCAGGGCCAAACCAAGACTGAGCGGAACGAAGATGAAGTGGAACATCGTGGCAGCAGCGAACTGCAAGCGCGATAATATAAGAACATCCATGCCCCATTCTCCTGTTGTTTGCTGTTAATGTGTTTTCAGCCAAACAATACTGTGATCCCTCTGTGAACTCGAATAACGTGTCAGAAATTCAGGTTCGTGAAGTTGACAACAACGATAAACTATTTCTCGCCCGCTCACCCACGGAATGCGTCAAGAAGCGGTCATCCAGATACATCCGGAATTCCGAAGAGTCCTCTGCCAATAGACAAAGGGCGTGCATGCACTCTCTCGCCTGAAGCAAACCGGCAGCCCACGCAGCACAGCCTTTGACCATAGGATCGTTCGATTCCATGTACAAGCAGAGATGTTTTCCCGCATCGAGAATGCTTTCCGGTCGGACGAGGGACAGTCTCACCGTTCCCCAGAGCAATCCCCTTTGTAGGGCCTCGTACTCGAGGAAATTGCCATTCGGATTCAGATAAGATACGAAAACCCGGTTGTACTCGCCCGCGAGCCCCTCATGCTGAGCCATAACCTCGGCCATCGTTTCCGGCGCTCCCCACCCGATCCCGCCGGACTCGTCATTGAGACTCCACATGAGTCGGCGCATTATCACCCTGGAGAATTCTCTGTCGGTTTCTGCTAATTGAGCAATAACAGCACCCATTACGGTTATTGCTCGCCATCTCACTCTTTCGTCCGAATGCATGAGGAAAGCAAAAAGGGAATTGGCGACCTGCTTGTGTTGAAGCTGCAAGAGGTCGGCCAGGCTCGCGGCAAAATCGTCAGCCTGAAGCTTTTCCAGGACAATTTTCTTCAGCTTTCTGAGACCGGGTGCACTGTTTTCCACTATTTCCCTTCCTCTGTACTCGGTCGATGGACAAAAGTACATTGGTCCTGACAAGTTCCATGACGAGCCGATCAAGCCAATCAGGACGGCTCGTCATCCGGGGGACGAATCAGCCCGCTTTCACTTCTTCGTTTATGGCACCCGCGATCTGTCTACCGAGGTCGACACATTTCTTCAGATCTTCGTGCCGTGGGACAAACTGCAGACTCACGCCCGGATGGGCGATCTTCATCTTCATGTCTTCCAGGGCCGCATTGAGCTGTTTCACCGATTCGCCGCTCCAGCCGTAAGAGCCGAAAGCAGCCCCTATTTTATTCGCGGGTCTCAGGCCCTTCATATAACAGATCATATCGGCCATCTTGGGCAGCATGCCGTTGTTGAGTGTGGACGATCCCAGAATAACCGCTTTTGCGTCCAGGACTTCGGTCATTATGTCACTGCGATGATTACAGCGCAGATCCAGAAGCTGGGTATGTATGCCACCCTCCACCAGGCCGTCGGTTATCGCTTTGGCCATGGCCTGGGTGCTGTTCCACATGCTGTCGTATATGACAAGCGCCTTGCGTTTCGGGATCTGTTTGCTCCACGCATCATACGCCTGCACAATCTGGAGCGGGTCTTTCCGCCAGATCAGACCATGATCCGGAGCGATCATGTCCAGTTTCAGGCCCAATTTCCCCACATCGGCTATGAGCTTCTGAATGAGTCCGCTGTACGGCAGTAAGATGTTGGCAAAATACTTCGTGGCATGAGCCATAAGCTCGGCCGTATCAACTTCATCGTTGAACCGTTCGCTTGTCGCCCAATGCTGACCGAAAGCATCGCTGCTGATGAGCAGAGCGTCTTCTTTCAGGTAGGAAAACATGCTATCCGGCCAGTGAAGCATGCGTGTCTCGATGAACTGCACCGTCCGTTTGCCAAGACTGATTTCCTGGCCTGTTGACACCACTTCGTACGGCCAGTCCTCTTTATGATAATGGTCCAGGAGCGCTTTCTTGCCTCTCGCTGAACAGAAGATCTTTTCCGGTTTGATAATGTCGACCATTTCCACAACAGAACCCGAATGGTCGGGTTCCACATGATTGACCACAAGGTAATCGATCTTGCTCGGGTCGATCACTTTGTAAATGCAGTGGAGCAAATCGCTTCTGAAAGAACCTTTAACCGTATCGAACAGCGTTACTTTGTCGTCGATGACAAGATAAGCATTATATGTGGTGCCTTTCTTGGTCGAATATCCGTGAAAATCACGGACATTCCAATCCACGGCGCCAACCCAATGAATTCCGGGTTTGATTTCGATGTTGATTCGCAATGCCGATCCTCCGTCGTGTTATAAAAGATCAAATAGGTTGGACGGTTATAGCAGTTGACATAATTTCTGACCTTTTGAACACCTTACCTTTTATAAGAAACGGTAGGGGTCCGGCGTCTCTGCCGGGCCGAACTGGTCGATGTGCTTTGGAAAATGTGCCGGCACCCACCAATTTTCGAGAAGCGCTTTTCGCAATCGGACAAAAATTCTGACATTTGCTATATGATCCCGTCTTCAGTTGTCGGTACGCATTCGCCGTTTTCATCTTTTTTTACCGGGATGCAGAACAAAAAAATCTTTCGCATCCTCCATCAGTTCCGGATAGATACCCGTAAAAGAGAGGCCTGCCGGGAAACCCGGCAGGTTTACTGTATTTTCACGACTATTCCGGTGAAAAACTGTCTTTGTCGGCTCCACACACCGGGCAAACCCATTCAGGGGGGAGATCGGCAAATTCGGTACCGGCAGCTACTCCATTATCCGGATCTCCTTCTGCTGGATCGTACACATAACCACATACTTGACATACGTACTTCATGTTTCCTGCCTTTCTCATATGGATTCAAATCGGGGTGAAGCCCCTGTGAAATTGCTTTATCACATCTCGGGCAATTGAAAAAATAAAGATACTTCGATGAAAGTCACTCTCCGGAGATTTTGGATCCGATTGACCTGCCGTAATCCTGAGCCATTTTCGATCCACCCTGAAGTAAAGATGACTTCAATCGGAGCGGTGTGCTGACCATATTCATCTTAAAGATGTTTTGCATGGTCTCGTAAATGCGATCGGGGGCTTCGCCGCTCCACCCGAATGCTCCGAAGGAACCGGCCGCTTTGCCCTGGAGATCGAGTTTTGAAGCCAGGAAAAGCATTGTTTTCATGGCTTGCATCATTTCACCATGATAGGTAGCCGACCCGAATACGTACGCATCAAAACCTTGCAAATCTTCCTCTTTTTGTATCTGATTGACATTTATCACAGTGGCATCCACTCCATTGAAGCGAAGACCTTCCGCGATAAATTGAGCAATGTTTTGCGTTTCACCCGCTCTCGTAGCGTATACCACCAGTGCTTTCGGCATGAAAAAATTCCTCCTTTTACAAAAGGGGCCTCGTTCGAGGTATGCGGGAATGACTCCCCCCCAACAAAATGGAAACGTTCATAAAGTGTTTGCCGATCTAATCTCGATCTGCTTGGGAACTGACTGCCGTCACTCCCAGGTCGAATGCCTGTTTCAAGTACTCAGGAAAATTGTTGATATCGCCTTTTTTCTCAACAGATCGGACAAACAGGCCTCCTTCGTAACTCATGTCAAGAGCATCATAGAAATATTTGGCCACGAGCTGGACACCTTCAAAGAGGTTTGCTCCTTTGGTCGCACCGACGGCAATGAGATATCCTCTGCCACTTGCATATTTCTTGTGCTCTTCTGGTTTTTTCTCGAGCATTCGCCTACACCAGAGAGCCTGGGACCGGTCGATAACGGCTTTTGCCTGTGCAGGGGGTCCATAAAAAAAGATAGGCGTGCTCAGAAAAATTGCATCCGCTTCCACCAGCTTGGGATAGATCGATTGCATGTCATCATCTACTACGCATTCGCCGGTGTCGTCACATCCGCCGCATTCAAGGCATCCCGATACATTCAGATCACAGCAGTAGATGGCGGACACGTCTGCTCCAGCGGATTCGGCTCCTTTGAGAGCTTCATCCAACAGAATATCGCTATTACCACACTTACGCGGGCTACCATAAATTCCGAGAACTTTCATTTCCTGTTACTCGATGCAGACTGAATGAAGCAAGTCGCTTACGACTTGCCAGGATTTAGACAATACGAAAAGCTGTTTTCAGAACGTCAGTATCTCGTACCCTGCGCTTCTGTACCGAGCCATGCTCGGATGACCGGACATTTCATCGGAAATCGGAAGCCCTTGGGCCTCAACCTCCTTGAGCACTCCCATTTTGGATGAACATGCCTTGCACACGGCATCGATGAGGCTAAGCCCCTTCACTTTGGAATAAAGATTGAAGAGAGGGTTACCCTGCTGACCCAACTCCGGGACCAGCTTTGTTGCTTCACCTTCCAGGACAATCTTCACGTCATATCCCTTAGCGTGCATGTCTAAAGCATTCAGGAGAACATGCACAAAACAGACGGGGTCGCCTCTAAATGCAAACAGGGCGATCTTGTTCACAGAAATCTCCTTTGCCGCTACTTACCGGGAGAAGATGGCTCCTGGCGGGCCTTAACTTCTTCTGGTTTACATCCTGCTAAGAAACTATTTCGATCCGAGTCGCGGGTCCTGGCCGGTCATACCGCATTCCGGGATATAACAGGTCACGTTGAGGAATTCGCATTTATTGTGGCACGAAGGGCATGTTTCCGGAGGGTTTGCGCTTGCTTCCGTGTCGAACGTGTAGCCGCAATTCGAACATTTCCAGGTATTCTTGTCCATGATTCACCTCTGTTTAGTTTCTTGTCGGGGCTGTTCAGCCCCTTCGGTGGCACTCGGTTTCATGAGAAACTTCACGTAATCGAGCATGTCTTGAATATTTTTGGATAAGCTCCAACGACCGCCGTCGAAGACTCCGTAATCCGCACCAAGCATTGCAGACGACAGGCGAACGGAATTCGCGTGAAACAACCACTGCTCGATCCACTTCTTTTCAATCGCTTCATCGAAGAGATTGTTGTTGTCTGCAAGTTTCTTGTCCCAGGCCGTCTTCATGATTTCGGTAGCCGATAGGACCATCGCATCAGAAGTCTTGCGGGAATTCAGGAATCGATCCCAGTGGCCATTCACCCAGTCCGTTGTATGACAAGAGTGGCAGACCTGCTGCATTGTTTTCTGCCGGACGGCAATTTCTTCATCATCGATGAGATATTCCTGCGCGGATTCTCCCGTAAACGTTGTGGGAAGAGGAAGTCCGTTCTTGTTCTTAATGATTGAAGTGTCCGGCGATTTCGGATGAGCATGAGAGTAGATCACTCCGAAAAGCCTCCAGGGAATACGATCGTTCATCCGGTGGCTTCTTTTGGCTATTACGTCGCCATCCGGCGTGGTCAAAAGACTCGCGTGACAGGTCGCGCAGGTTGGCGCACTGAAATCTTCTCCGACTCGCCACGGCACGTTCTTGAAATTCCACTCCTTTGCAAGAGCTGAATAGAGCGCACCATGTTTGCTCACTGAATACACTTTGTATGCAGGGACATCCGGACCCTTATGGCATTGAGCGCAGGTCCCGGGACTTCTTGCGACCTCAATTGCGAACTGATGCCTGTTGTGGCATGCGGAACACGAACCCTTGGATCCGTCCGGGTTAATTCTTCCAACCCCCTGATTGGGCCAGCCTGTGAGCACGGGAAAGTCAAACGTACCCTGGTCCGTCTCGCGCGTCTGAAATTCTTTGACTTGGACTTCTGTTCCGTGACACTGGAAACAGGAATCGTCCTGAGATTTTTGATCCGGGGCAATCAAGGTTGACTGAAGGCCGTGCACTGATTGCAATCCGTTGACTGCATTCATCAAACTGGAAAAAATAGGGTTTTTCGTGAGATTGCCCCACGCGTGCGACATGAGATTCTGATCGAATTGTTGTGACTCCTCAGCGTGACACACGGCGCAATCATTGGGCGTGACCGTCAAGTGCACTTTCTTATCGTTATGATCGAAGGTGTCCTTGTGATCGGCAGGATTCAATCCGTGACATTCCGCACAGCCCACGGCTACTCCTGCAAGCTGTTCCGGAATGTTCGGCGAAGAAATGCGTCTTTCCAACTCCGGTTTCTTTTTCGCCGCGGCAGGAGTCGTCTTTGCGTGCAGGCTCTTTTTCCAATCCGCTATCATTGCCGGGGCAAACGTCACATGGCAATCAATGCATTCCTGGGTCGCCTCGCTGAGAGGCGCTTCGCTCGCGAAAATCGGGCAGGAAAAGGCAACCAGGATAAAAGCGAAAACAGCTATCGCAGATTGCGGAGTAAAGATGCGATTCATATCTGACCGGTTCATCAGCATCGTACACACTCCTCATATGCTCTGAATTCGCGTGTGCATAAGCTTGCCTTATTTCGGCAGCTTCGACAGTTCACGGACAAGATTTTCCAGGCGTGGCATCTTGTTGATATCGTGAACATCGATGTAACGAATTATCCCCGTCTTATCTATGACGAAGAGCGCTCGCTCCGATGTCCCGTCCGATCTCAGAATTCCGTAGCTCTTGGCAACAGCGCCGTGGGGCCAAAAATCCGAAAGCACAGGGAACCACAGGTTGCCCATTTGACCGCACCATGCATGAAGCGTCGGAACGTTGTCCACGGAAATCCCCAACAGGACAGCATTTGCATCCAGGAAAAAATCCTTGGCAAGATTGTACCCGGGCCACTGTTGGGAGCAAACCGGTGTCCAGGCTGCGGGAACAAAGGACAGCACCACATTGCTTTTTCCCAGGAACTGATTCAGTGAGACTTTGTCCCCGCTAAGACTCGGCAGCGTGAAATCCGGTGCACGATCCCCAACCTTGAGGGTCAGGTTACTGTCGCGCGGCTTCAACTCACCCGGATACATTAGGGCTCCCGAGACTTCAGCCCAGGTGTGCCCGCAATAAAAAAGCATGATGAACAAAATTCCGACTGTCGTTTTTCCTGTGACTCGCATCAAACCTGCACCTACTTGAGATTCAGCCCTTCCAGGATGTCCTTTATAAAAGACGCGGCATTCTTGGTCTCTCCGATATGGATTTTATGCACTTCCAAATGCTTATCTGTTTTTTTCAGTGCAATAAAGGTCGGAGTCCTGATTGGTTCCGAAACCATTTTTTGCAGTGCAGAATCCTCATCCGGGAATAGGGGGAACTTGACATCGTACTTCTTTCTGAAAACATCAATCTCGAAAGGAGTATTTCCTGTTCCAATGCCGATGAGTCTTACTTTCTTGCTTAAGACAGGGTCTTGCTGAAGGATTTTGTAAACCTCGTTCACCGTGGGGGCATCCGCTTGGCAATACGGGCAGTACATGCTGAAGATTTCCACGAGAAGCACTTGGGCCGGAATTTTCGTCAGCTTGAAGGTGCCCGACCGGGAAGTCCCGAGATAGTTCTGTTGCTCCCGATCCGACGGGACCGCGAATTCCATTCCGCCAAGCGCTTTGGAATCCAACGACGTACCAGCCGCATATCCTTCGATGGGAAGGAGCAACATCATTATAAAAAGAGCCAAAACGGTTTTCATGTGAACAACCTTGGGATTAAGCTTGTCCCGGAATGCTGAGAGCTTTGAACGCTTTTTTCGATGCTCCACAAATCGGACACTTCCAGTCATCAGGAAGATCCTCGAAAGCGGTGCCTTTAGCTATTTTGCCCTTACGATCGCCTTTTTCCGGATTGTAGATGTAGCCACAGTTAGTTGTCTGACATTGATACACAGTCTTCACCTCAAACAAATTGGTTTGTAACGACTGCCGGGACAATCCCCGACAATCGTCTCTTGAGCTATTACGCTTTCCACAACCCGTGCAGATTACAGTACTCTCGAGCAGTCCATTCTCCCTGGACCGGGAAAACTGCTTCAGGCGCTTCTCCGGGCTTCAAGAACTTGCGAAATGTTTGGCCGTCTGCAACGATCTCGATCCACTCTATATAATGTTTTTCTTCCATCGGATGCGCAACACTACCTACTTTGACCTGGAGACCGCCGGCCACAGCTTCCTTCACAGGTACGTGTTTCTCTTTGGCGGCATCTACCGTGTTTTCGACAAACAGTTTCATAGGTTGTCCGCAACAGACCAGCTCACCTGCGCCGGTATGCACCATTTCCACAATGTTCCCACAAACGTCACATTTGTAGATTTGCAGCAGCTCCGTCATTCAATACCTCCTCAATTCACCAGTTTTCTGCAAGGATTTCGTAATATCCCCGCGGATGGGCACAAGCAGGGCATATGTCAGGGGCTTCAGGACCTTCATAAAGGTACCCGCAGTTTATACAACGCCAGACCACGGGCGAATCCTTCTTGAAGACCTTGCCGTTTTTCAGATTACGAAGCAGATCCAGGTAGCGTTTCTCGTGCTGTTTTTCTGAAATCGACACTGCCTCGAAAACCTTGGCTATTTCATCAAAGCCCTCTTTGTATGCGATTTTGGCAAAGCCGGGGTACAACTCGGTCCACTCAAAGTTTTCGCCAGCAGCGGCAGCCTGCAAATTGTCCTGAGTTGAAGCTATTATCCCGGCTGGGAAGGCTGACTGCACCATCAGTTCGCCACCTTCCAAATACTTGAAAAAGCGTTTTGCGTGCTCTTTCTCCTGATTCGCGGTTTCTTCAAAAATCTGCGAAATTTGAACCAGCTCCTCTTTCTTGGCTTTGGAGGAAAAATACGTGTACCTGTTCCGTGCTTGAGATTCTCCGGCGAATGCGGCCAGGAGATTTTTCTCCGTTTCTGATCCTTTTATACTCGGCACTAAATTCTCCTTTCGTAGAGTCTCATGAATTCGCATGTAAACATGACTAACTATAATATACCTTTATTGTGGCATACAGTTTATTGAATGCTAATGATCGTTGTCCAAATAATCTTTGCGGTTACTCTTCAGGACACCGTTCATCTTAAACTGGCACTTCGGACAAAATCCCATGAACTCAAGCCTGTGCCACACGATTCGATAATCGATGACACCGTCGAGCGCGCTGTCTATTGAAGAGATGGGCTCGATAGCGACATCGTCAACCCGGCCACACCCCAGGCACCGCACATGATAGTGGTTTTCGGTATTTCCGTCGAAACGCTTCTGTGTACCAGCCATTTCAAGCTTCTGGATCATGCCGGTTTCAGACAGGATTTCTAGATTTCGATAGACGGTCCCCAAACTGATCCGCGGCAATCGCTTGCGAACTATTTCGTATACTTCGTTCGCGGTAGGGTGCGTACAGAGTCCTCTGAGTTCCTCCAGGATGATTTTACGTTGTTCAGTCATTCGGAGTACAGAGGCCACTGTATCGAATCTCCTGTTTGGTAATAGTAACTATTCCTATTAATCTATACCCCCCTGATCGTTCCCTGTCAAGAACTTTGTACGCGTCGATCATCAAGGAATTGTGAGTTCGCGATGTGCTGCTTTTGGACAGGGCTTCGCTTAGGCAGACTTCCTTCCTCCTACTTAGGTTCGCTACTCCCCCCGCCACCCTATGCCATGCTTTTCTTTGAATGAGTCGAAGACCCGGGGAAACACTTAGTACAGGAAGAGTTTTCCCGGGTACCACTGAAAAAATCCGAATCTCACATCACGAATCGGCAAAAAGCGGGATGAATCGGAAATTCACTGAATCGAAGAGTCCCTGATCCGTAATCTTTATTTCAGGGATTGGTGTGAGCGCCATAAACGACAAGGTTGCGAAAGGATTGCGGAGAGTACACCCCAATCCTGAAACCGAATGGACGAGAGATTCCAATTCGGACCGAACGGTGTCGATGCCCTCGTCGGACATCAAACCTGCAATGGGAAGCGGCAAGCGCGCTACGATATTGCCATTCTTCACGGTGGTCATTCCTCCGCCCATTGCCACTGCTTCACGTGCGGCAAGCATCATATCCTGGTCCGAAGCGCCCACGACGATAATGTTATGGGAATCGTGCGCGACGGTGCTGGAGATGGCACCGCATTTCAGGCCGAATCCGCGGATCAAGCCTACGGAAAATGCACCAATCCCTTTGTGGCGTTCAATGACGGCAACCTTGAGGATGTCCCTCGATGTGTCCGCAACGACTTTCCCGTCCAAGATTGGCGCGGCTTCCACAACGCGACGGGTCACAATTTGATCGGGTATCACTTCAATAATGTTCACCGAGGTGCCTTGAGCTTCGATGGAGAAATCTTGCACGCTGTTCCAGTCCACTTTCACAGTCGGAGAGAGTTGGACTCGTTGCAGCGCCAGGGGAGATTCAATGATTCTACCATGTTGCGCAACCAACTTTCCGGAATGATACACCTGAAGAACCTTGAAATCGGTCAAGTCCTCCAGAATCAGCAGATCGGCCATGTAACCGGGGGCGACTGCTCCGAGTCCTCTCAGACGGAAGTATGAGGCAGGATTCAAGCTTGCCATCTGGATTGCCCGTACCGGGTCCAGGCCTTTTCCAACAGCAGTCCGCACAAGATTATTGAGATGTCCCTTTTCCATGATGTCTTCCGGATCGAGATCGTCCGTGACAAAGAAACAGTTTCGTGAATTCAAATCATTCACCAGCGGAAGCAGGGAATCCAAATTTTTTGCTGCAGACCCCTCTCTGATCATGATGTGCATGCCCAAGCGCAATTTTTCCCGTGCTTCTTCCAGAGACGTGCATTCATGATCCGAACCGATTCCCGCCGCGACATACGCAGCTAATCCTTTTCCGGAAAGACCGGGGGCGTGTCCGTCCAGGACCTTGTCACGAAATACCTCAATTTTCCTTAAGATTTCAGGATCGGCCCCAATCAATCCCGGGAAGTTCATCATTTCAGCCAAACCGAGAATTCTCGGATTATCTCTAAAAGGTTCCATATCCGAGTGCAGCAATTCAGCTCCGGAGGTTTCGAAAGGAGTTGCCGGCACGCAGGACGGAAACATCACAAAGACCCGCAAAGGAAGTCCTTCGCTGGAATCCAAAACATACCTGATTCCTGCAACTCCGAGGACGTTCGCTATTTCGTGGGGATCGGCAACCACCGAAGTTGTTCCCCAGGGCAGCACGTTTCGGGCAAATTCCGGAATCGCGAGCATACTGGATTCCAAATGAAGATGACCGTCAATGAATCCCGGAGAAATATATTTGCCGTCCAGATCCACGATCTCCCTGGCCGTATAGTCTCCAATACCCACCACAAGTCCGTCTTTTATCGCGAGGGACGCTGGATGAATTTCACCGGAAAAGACATTCACGAGCTGACCGTTTTTCAAGAGAAGGTCTGCCGGCTCATTTCCCAATGCAGCGGCAATCCTATCGGCGGTATTCATAAGGTGCTCCTTGTGTTCGGCATAGCGGTCTTATACGAGAGCCGTGTCTATGGCAGTTCGACACGCACAGGTTTCGAAATCTATGCGGCGGATGGCTTTGAAGAAGAGTTTCTTTACGTTTTCCACATTCTTGCTCATGGTCTCGGCAATCATCTCCCAGGTGACCGGCTCTTCGCTGTGGTGCCAACAGTCGTAATCCGTGCTCATGGCAGCAACGGCGTAACAGATGCCTGCTTCTCGTGCAAGCACCGCTTCCGGCACGGTGGACATGTTGATGATATCGCCACCCCACTGGCGAAACATTTTACTCTCCGCCCGAGTTGAGAACCTTGGGCCTTCTATCGTAACGACCGTGCCCTGGGGATGATGGCGAATACCTTCCTTTTGAGCCGTTTGTATGAGAATTTCCCTCATGTTTTTGCAAAACGGCTCGGCCATGGAGATATGAGCAACTTGGTCTCCCTCGAAAAAGGTGCTCTTCCGCGAAGTGGTGCGATCGATGAACTGATCGGGAAATACCAGATGTCCGGGTGCGATCTCTTCACGGAGCGACCCGCAGGCGGTGGTGGCGATAACATGAGTGACGCCGAATTCTTTCAATGCCCATATATTTGCCCTATAATTCACCGCAGACGGCATGATGCGATGTCCGCGCCCATGCCTGAGCAGGATAACTACTTCCGTGTCGCCGACGTTGCCGACGATGAGATCGTGGGAAATGGAACCGAAGGGGGTCCCTTTCTTCAGCCGTTTCACATCAGAGAGAAAATCAGGGTCGTCAAATCCCGATCCGCCGATCATACCGATTCTGATCACGTGCACCTCCTTGGTGACCGAATGATGACAAACGATTGTAAAGCCTGATCAACAGCCGTGTCAAAGACAAAGCTCTTCCCTGAAAGTTTTGCAGTACAGGCGTACTCTGAGGGATAACCGCAGATAAGCCGTTCGATGAGGACTTTTGTGTTGACATTTCCGAATGTTGTCAACTAGATTGCCAATTACTGACGGAGGCTTGGGTCAGAGTTCTCCAATATGGGTGAGGCTACTTCTGGCTAAAATATCTTTCATTGGGAAAATGTTGCGTGCAATCTTCATTTCAGGGATGTTGCTGTCCCTGGCGAGCCTGACGTACGCCCAAAACCAGCCTAAAAGTGAAGCCGTTTTCATTGGCGTCAAAAAGACCGATCGTGTAGGGCACCATGCCGCTCAACCGGATGGAACGCCGGACGCAGTATTCACCTTGAACCTCAAGCCTACTCGTGGCGAACCGAACATTGCGGAAATAGAAATACGAACGCTTGCGGGCCCTTCCGGATTATGGAGCTCCGGACGTCCGGGTTCTGAGGTGGGTTATCTCGGAATTGCCAGGGCAAAGAATCCTTCAGAGTTGCTGAACCTGCGTCGGGAAGCATTGAAAATCGATCCGGCTGAGGATTCCTCTTTACTGCTCTTCTTGACGGATGATGGGCAGTTTCAGAATAAAAGTCGCCGCTATCAGGTGAGAATAATCCACGCTGACGGGACTGCTGTCACTCTCCCGGTGAAAGTACAAATCACTCCCGGTGAAGACGCCCCTGCACCGCAAGGTGCGTACCCGGTTCGAATGACCGCGGTCTTGAAAGGCATATCGAACTATGACGCGGTTAGTTCCGAGAAGAATATCGCAAGTGATGACAAGGCAGATGGACTATTTGTTTTGAGAGTCGAAGCCACTGACAAGACTATTACCGGAATCGAGATTCGCAATGTGGACGGAACGCCTTCCGTCTGGGACACAATTCCCGGTACTCGGAACGGTGCGATTGGAGTGGCTCTCACTTCTGAACCGGTGAAGCTGCTGAACAATCGTGACAGCACAGTATCCATCCCTGTGCAGAAGCCGCTTGAACTCAATTTATACGTGGGCGATAACGGCAGCATAGCGGAAGGAAAAACAAATTACCGGGTATCCGTAACATTTTCAGACGGGGGGCTGTCATGGTGTCCCGTGCAAAAAAATGCAGCGGCTTCCGAAGAACCTAAACCAAGCCCTGAAGCGGCGCCATCCAAGAATGTAAATTTTATGGCTACATTGTTGGGTTTTGTCACTACCGATGCTGTGGGTCAGTACCCCGGGATTAAGCCTGACGGAGTGGCGGATGCGGTCTTTGGGCTTGATATCGAAACAACTCCCAAGAGTGAAATCATCGGAATAGAAATCCAATCGGTGGACGGTCCGACAAGACGATGGAGCACTTATCCCGTTCCAGGTGCCTGGGGTCTGGGAGTAGCCTATCAATCCGCCCAGTCGACGCTCCTGAACAAACCCGATGGAGGCATCCGCATACCTCTGGAGCGAAGGGCGCAATTCTTTGTGTACGCGGCCGATCCGGGCGACCTGGCAACGTCCAACCAGCAGTTACTTATGATCGCTCATCTGGAAGACGGTTCCTCGTATCAGCAACCGATCCGAAGACCCGTTGGAACAACCCCTTCCGTTGTTCCGGGAACTGAGGACCCGTACAGAGTGAAGGGTGCAATTAACTGCGAATTCCGCGGATTCCTGTACGATCTCGTGAGCGCATCTACCAAACCGGGAAAAGACGGATACCTGGATGGATTGTTCATTCTCAAAATACAGGCTGACGAACAGAAGATAGCGAAAGTTGATATCAGTGGACCGGACAAAGTAGTACATTGGTCGAGCGATCCGAAGTCTCCGGTCATGTATCTGGGAGTTGCTATTTACCCGAAATTCCGTGAGTGTATTAATAAAAAGCCGGGTAGTCTCAACCTGGAGCTTGCGGGCAGAAAAACCTTGTATTTGTATGCAGCCGATAATGGGATGTTATCAGATCCCAAGGCACATCTCTTCGTTACCGTGTGGTTTACCGATAAGACCAGCCTGTCCGGCCAGATAATCAAATAATCCGCTTTGATAAAGATTTCTTCAGTTGGGATTGAATTCGCGCGTTCTTTAGCAGGCATCCCTCCGCAGGAAAGGACAAAGATGGCTCATAGAGGCTCTCAAACTCACGTCGCTTTTCCAGACGAAAACCTGGAGAGAGTTTTTGAGACGGCGCGAACCCGAGGCAATCTCCGAGAGTCAAAGCAGAGATCGTTGAGCGAGACGCCAGCTCGTTCCACCCCTCGCAACATCATAATCAGGGCACATGAACGGAATATTCCGTCTTCTACCCTTCCGAATCCACCGCCCGGTCTTTTGACATTACCTGAAACGTGTTGAACAGCTCCGATCCGGAGAGCTGCACCCTGATGGTCTCCAAACGCGGCTCAGGAGGCCGCTCACCGTTAGTCTCTTCCTTTTTCCGCCAGGGAAACGTCGCAGG
This sequence comes from Desulfomonilaceae bacterium, assembly GCA_041740635.1. Lineage (GTDB taxonomy): Bacteria > Desulfobacterota > Desulfomonilia > Desulfomonilales > Desulfomonilaceae > Desulfomonile. Next base: position 39,499 of record JBGSLQ010000055.1, read on the forward strand.
ATTCAAGACCAGTGGCCGACCGCTTTTCCTGTTTCGATCCGCGGGGCACGTCTTGATCAGAAACTCGGGATTTCCGTTCAGCGCCTTAAGCACATCTTCCAGGGCCATTGCATAGGCATTCAAGGTAAGCTGGTATACGTCTTTCCAGGTAGGCGGATCAAGTGGTTCTGCCTGGCTACGATACCATCTGGGACCGTTGACGAGAGATTTCTCAATAAGCTTCTTCAGACCACGAATAGAGACTTTCTTGCCGACCATAGATTCCCCCTCAAGATAATTGTTCTATTAATAATGTTCTGAAGGACGAGAATCAATTACTTTACTACTTTGAGCATCTGCTTAAATTTGTCGCCTTCTGCAACTTTCAGCAGCTCAAAAAGAGCGGTTTCCGTGCTGGTAAGCGCTGCTCCGCATGCTTTGGATCTCTCTAATCCAATATTTTTATTGGTTTCTGTCCGAGAGTCAACAGCATCCGCAACAATGTGAACTTCGTAGCCTCTGTGAGCAAGCTCTGCAGCGGTTTGATACACACATACATGCGCTTCCAATCCGCATACGAGGACTTGTTTTTTTTCGAGGGATTCCAAACGGTCCATGAACGCCGCTTCTCCGCAACAGCTAAAACTCAATTTTGTAATGGGCTCGGACCCGGATAATCGATCCGCGATTTCAGGCAGAGTGCGTCCGAGTCCTTTGGGGTTCTGTTCCGTCCAGATTATGGGAATTCCAAGAATCACAGCACCCTGGACAAGCTTAGCCGTATTTTCCACGACCGCATCTCTCTGATGCATGGCGCGGGCCAGCTTTTCTTGAACATCGATTACCACGAGAACTGCTTCTTCAATTCTGAGCATAGATCCCTTCCTTTCTTTTCGTCACCAAAAGGAAGCGTGACTCCTTGAGATAAAACGGTTCTGCTTCAAGTCTGATCGAACAGTGTAATCAATCGCAGGGTAAGACTGTATCCGCAATAAATGCGGGTCAGTGCGCGGGAAAGAACGAACAGAGACTTTTTTCTGCTTCAGCAACGTGCACGAGTAATAATTATCCTTCATCCCCTTTAGCAACCTCTGAGTCTCCAGCATCAGAATTTTCCAAAGGTTCACCCAACTTGGACAGGATTATATTCCTGGCTTCTGCGTTGAGTCTGAGAACTGACACGCCCCCACATTTCTCACAGATCTTGCCCCTGGGGGTACTTTCTTCGTTGAGTAATTTTTTTATTTTGTTGTAATCGGTTTTGATGAGTGTCCTACCGCAGAACGGGCATTCCATAAGGATCTGTTCATCAAAAAAAATGAAGGTGGCGACCTTTATTTTTGGATCCATCGGCACCGTACCATTATCTAGATCGTTCGTGTCCAGGGCATCAATCGTTTGCAGAAGTGTGTCCCGGAGCAGGCCCAAGTATGTTGAGAGGAGATTTTCCTTCACCGGTTTCGCCGGTAGCATATCCGAACTCGTCTAGGACTATTTGAGCAACTTTCTTGTACAACGTGCGAAGCGGAATATCCGCAGGACACGCTTCTGTACAGAGATTGCAGTCAATGCATCGTCCGGCCATGTGAACCGCACGGGTCAGGTGGAAAATGGGATTTTCCGGGGGCAGATCTCCTGTTCTGATCAGTTTGTCCTCTTCGAGCGAACACGTGTTGCAGAAGCATACAGGACAAACGTCGCGACAGCCATAGCATTTGATGCATCGATTAAACTCTGCGGTCCAGTAAGCGAGCCTTTCACCGAGATCCTTCGACATCACTTCCGATACCGTCGCATTTTCTACAGGCTGGCTCTTTTCCCCGGCAATCAGATCATCAGGGAAGGGTTTTCGGCATTCGTGTGCATTGGCCAGTTCCTGAGGGCACGCGATGCCCACCCGCACAACACGATCGGAACCATTAATCTGATTCCACCGCAATAGCTCGTTCAGAGCACGGTCGTCGCATCCACGCACGAGTACTCCGAAGCTCTTTTCAGGTTCCCTGGCAAGCACTGTCATTGCTATTCGCGAGATCGGGTATCGCGAGTCTCCCGGATCTTTGACTTCACCCAGGCTAAATCCATTGTCAACATCTTCCGCGGCGTAAAAAAGATGAGGCACCACATTGCCGTCCTGATCCTTGAGTCCGACGAAAGCGAAGATTTTGCCGTCAGAAAGAAGCGCTTTTACATGCTGTTTTATTTGTTCGATCATCTCGTTTTCTCGATGGTGAATAAAATCAATTAAAGAGCGTTAGCACTTTTTGCGGTTGAAGATCCGAGCGGAGACGGACCCAGTGCACGGATCTTCTCCACGAAATCTCCCACGACTTGCGCAAAACGAGGACCTTCAGCGGAAGAAACCCATTTCAGATTGAGGCGTTCCGGGTCTATTCCGGAAAACTCAAGGAGTTTCTTCATGAAATCTATTCTCTTGACCGTCATGTAATTACCGTACAGGTAATGGCAGTCTCCGATGTGTCATCCGCCTACAAAGACCCCGTCAGCGCCTTTTTGAAACGCCTTCAGGATCTGATGAGGCCCGACGGTCGCAGAACACAGGGTCCGGATGGTTCTCATATTAGGCGGATATTGCAGCCGGCTGACTCCTGCTAGGTCAGCTCCCGCATATGCACACCAGTTGCATAGAAACCCGACGATTACGGGTTCGAAATTCTCGTTGCTCATAGAGTTCTCCTGCTATATATGCCAATGCGCTTTCAAAGCAGTAAGATTCGGGGAAACACTTCTTACAAGAAGGGTTTCCCCGGGTTTTATCTCTTTGCTTGCGAACCGGTCAGCCTGCAAACGCCTGATCGATCTGAGCGAATATCTGATCGTTGGAAAAACCGTCCAGTCTCGCACTACCCGACGGACATGTGGCTGCGCAACCACCGCAACCTTTGCACAAAACCTTGTTAACCTGGCAAACCCCGCGATCCTCGAAGTAGTTGATTGCTCCGTAAGGACAGACTGCAACGCACCCGAGGCAACCGCAGCAGGTCTCCGCGTTGATATCCGCCACGATGCCGCTCGTGTAAAGCGCTTCCTTGGAAAGCACGCCCGCTGCTCTCGAGGCAGCTCCAAGCCCTTGGGATAATGCTTCACGAATAGTCGATGGGAAACGGGCATTTCCGCAGAGATACACGCCGTCAGTTGCGAAGTCCAAAGGTTTCAGCTTGACGTGGCCTTCAAGGAAGAAGCCGTTTTCGTTCACCGGAACCTTCAGCATGGTGGATATCTCTCCCACGTCCTCCTGAGCCACAAGAGGTGTCGAAAGCACCACCAGGTCCGACGGCATGGCAATTTCTTTGCCCATCCTGAGATGGTATACCCGCACCTTGCCGTCCTCTACCACCGGCGGCCGATCCGGATCGTACGTGACGTAACGCACGCCCAGCTCTTTGGATTTGCGGAACATATCCTCATTTTCCACACCGTACATCTGCATGTCTCTATACAGGATGGTGATAGTCGTATCCGGAGACGCTTCTTTGAGGAGAACGGCATTTTTCACTGCGGTCATGCAGCATATACGTGAGCAGTACGTCCTCTCGGGAATTCGGGAACCGACGCACTGGATCATTGTCACAGTCTGCGGAATCGGTTTACGCTCAGCGAGCAGGGATTCCAATTCCGAATGGGTAATGACTTTCTCGCCATCATAGCCGTACATGCCCTCAGGTTTCATTACCCTTGCACCCACGGCAACAATAATCACTCCTGTCTTCAATGTGGTTTCAGAACTGTTTTCCGCTACAGTTACCACGAAATTCCCCACATAGCCTTCGACTTTTTTGACTTCCGCTCGTGTGTGGATCGTAATTTTGGGGTTGGCATTCAGCCGCTGCGTGAGGTCGTCCAGCAGGACAGATGGCGGTTCATTGGCCGGAAGTATGGTATTAAGATCGTTCAGCAGGCCCCCGAGGCGCTCATGTTTTTCAACGAGATCCACCTCATATCCCATATTTCCGAGAGCCATAGCGGCAGACATACCGGAAATGCCGCCTCCGATTATGACAGCCCTGTGAGTCAGCCCCAGTTTTATACGGCTCAATTCTCTCAAGCGGGCGGCCTTGGCCACCGCCATCGCAATCTGGCCTTTTGCTCTTTCCGTACCCTTTTCACCTTCCCTCATATGGACCCATGAGCACTGGTCCCTGATGTTCGCCATTTCGAAGAGGTAAGGATTCATGCCCGCCTCTTCACATGCACTCATGAAAAGCGGTTCATGGGTTCTCGGAGTACAGGAAGCCACCACAACGCGATTGAGCCCTTCACGGGGAATGGCCACTTTGATCTCGTTTATTCCGCCTTCAGAGCACGTGTACAGGTTTTCCTGCACGAACACCACATTGGGCAGGGTTTTGGAATACTCAACCAGAGCCTTCATATCAAGGTAGCCTGCGATATTGGAACCACAATCGCAGACAAAAACTCCGATCCGGATGTCCGATGTATCTTCGCTTTTCAATGCGTAATCTCCCTAAATGGCCAGCGCCCGGCCTCCGGTCATGACTACTTCCGCAGCTCGCGCAGCAGCACTACTGGCCTGGGCCACGGATTCGGGAATATCAAGCGGACCTTGCGCGCATCCACAGGTAAAAATACCCGGGACGCTCGTGTCCAGAGGTCTGTTCGGATGCGTCTTGATGAAATTATTTTCGTCCAGTTCCACTTTCAGAAGCGTTGCGAGATCTCCGATTTGCCGCGGAGCCGAACACGCGTTCGCAAGAATTACCATGTCCAGAGTCATACTGGTCACTTTGCGCTGCTCGGTATCCTCGTAATAGACCACAGGATTGTAGTCTTCATCCTGGACGATCTCAGCCACGCGCCCGCGAATGTATTTCAGTCCGGAAACGTTTGCACCTCGAACCTTGTACTCTTCGAATCCTTTTCCAACCGTTCTGAGGTCCATGTAAAAAATGTAAGATTCCGTTTGAGACTCATGCTCCTTCGCGATAATTGCTTCTTTGATCGCGTGCATACAGCAGTAGCTCGAACAGTATTTGTGGAACCGGAAATCACGGGAGCCAACGCACTGGATAAAACCGAGCTTTTTGGCAGTGTGATATTTATGAACCTGATGCTCCAGACGCTCCTGCTCTCTCGCGAGCTGCTGTAACTGAGCGGTGTCTTCAGCTTTCTCCGCTTTCTTCACGAGCTTGGCCACTTCCTTCAATCTCGACTCACTCCGGATCACAGAAGGTCTGGTCAGATGTCCTTTGGTGGGACCGCCCGCGCTGAGCAGCCGTTCCATTTCCAGCGATGAGATCACATTCGGAAGCTTGCCGTACCCATACTCGGAGATTTGCGTGGCATCGAACAATTCATAACCGGTCGACACTATTACTGCTGCCACATTCAGATCCACGTACGAATCTTTCTGCTCGTAGTCTATTGCCTTCGCCTGGCATACTTTCGCGCATACACCGCACTTCTGCCCCAGCAGCACTTTGCAGTGATTCGGATCGATCGTGTATACGCTCGGAATTCCCTGAGCATAATCCTTATAGATTGCCTTGCGGTCGTCCAGTCCGAAGTTGAATTCATTGGGAACTTTTGTAGGGCATTTTTCCGCGCAGGCTCCACATGCGGTGCACTTGGAGCTGTCCACGTAACGTGCCTTACGATGCACCTTCACGTTGAAGTTGCCGACCTCGCCTGAAAATTCTTCCACCTGGCTGTATGCCAGGAGGTTAACGTTTGGATGTCGACCGACATCCAAGAGCTTGGGCGAGAGAATTCATATCGTGCAATCGTTGGTAGGAAAAGTCTTGTCCAGTTGGGCCATCTTCCCGCCAATGCTGGGGTTCTTTTCCACCAGGTGAACGCGGATTCCCATGTCGCCCAGATCCAGGGCAGCCTGCATCCCCGCTATTCCACCACCGATTATGAGAACTTCCTGTGAAGCCATACTATTACCGTCCTTCGGTTATCGGGGTCGAACGTGCTCGACCCGCTTCGGTTACGCCTTGAGCGCGCCGGCCAGAAGATCGTTCATATCCTGTATTTTTATATCAGCTTCCATATCCCGTAACGCGCAGCTCAGGTGAAGCCGGCATTTCGGGCATGCAGTTATCAGGGTTCCGGCCTGTGTGGCAATTGCTTCATTAATGCGATTTTTCTGAATAGCCTTGGAACAGCTCGAACAGCTCATCCATGCGCTTGTTCCGCAACACAGGCCGTTTTCACGATTATGCTCCATTTCCTTGAGCACGATTCCGGGGATGCTCTCGATGAGCGCCCTGGGAGTATCCATGATGCCGGCCTGACGTCCGAGCCTGCACGGGTCGTGGTACGTGACAATCCCCTCCATGGGTTGGAAGGAAAAAGCGCCCGCTTTCATTTGATCCAAGAGCAGGTCATAAAAGTGCACAAGCTCCAGACCGAGATCGCCAAGCACTTCCGGGTAATACTTCTTAAACGTGATATAGCCTTCAGGACACTGGAACACCACGCGTTTACATCCCAGGCTTTTGATCAACTCCACATTTCGCCGGGCCAGCTTTGCGAAATTCGCTTTGTCGCCGTTCCACAGGAGATCGTGTCCACAACACCGTTCATCATCGTGAATAACCGGTTCTATACCTACTTTGTTAAGCAGTTTCAGAACTCCTTTAGGGCCGTCCATGACATTGAGGCCCCAATCGTCATGGAATTCCACATCAAAATAAGGGGAACACCCGACAAAGTAGTATGTGTCACCGGTTTCGGATATGCGGCCCGTTTCCCTGGCCCACTCAGTCTTGCTCTGTTTCAGGTCGAGAGTCTGAAGCCTCATGATCGTCTGGAACAGACCCCGGTGAGCCATTACTCCTCCTTTGCCCTGGAGGACCGCCTCTTCACGGACTTTCCGGACGAATTCGGGGTAATCGATTTTGCTGGGACAGCGCGAACTGCACTGGCCGCAGGATAAGCAGGACCAGATATTCACGTCTTCCAGAGGGTTCTCTTCCTCATCCATGAGGGACTTTTCCACCATGAGCCGGGGAGAAAATTCCGGACTAACCCTTGATACAGGGCAACTGCCGGTGCAAATCCCGCAATCGAGACAGTAATATGCTCGTGTTTCATCAATGATTTTGTTCAGGCTCATGCTGCGGTCTCCCTCTTGATAAGGGGATTCCTGCCCAGCTTCCGCACATCCTCGGTAAATTCCCGGATGACCTCTGCGAAGCGGGTCCCTTCAGATGCGGAAATCCATTCCTTTCGGAGACGAGTGTCTTCGATACCGAGCAGTTTCATCAGCTTGCGGGTCTTATCCAGGACTTTCAGCGCTTTTTCATTACCTTCCAGGTAATGACATTCACCGAGGTGTCAACCGGTGACCAGGACGCCGTCAGCTCCCTTTTCGAAAGCCTTCAGAATATACGACGGCGACAGCATTCCCGAACACATCAGTCGGATCAGCCGTATGCTTGGCGGATACTGCATCCTGCTCACTCCGGCAAGATCCGCTCCCGCGTAGGAACACCAGTTGCATGCAAACGCAATGATCTTAGGATCGAATTCTTCACTCATGTCATCTCCGCAAAAAGGAGTTTCGTTCCTTGTTTCTTTAATCAGGCCATGGCAGCATCGATCATTTCACCGATCTGCTCGTCTTTAAAATGCCGGATGGATGCGGCCCCGGTAGGGCAGACAACGCCGCACGCACCGCAGCCCTTGCAAAGAGCCGGATTGACCTCCGACACAAACATTCCCGGCGCCACTTCCTTCAATTCCGGAGCATGGAACGGGCACACTTCGACGCATCTGCCACAGCCTCTGCACAGGTACGGATCGACAAAGGACACCATGCCAGGCGCATCGACGTATCCTCTGGCAAGAACCTGCGCAGCGTGAGATCCCGCTGCTTCAGCCTGACCGATGGTCTCATCCAGAGGCTTGGGATAATGTGCGAGTCCTGCGAGGAAAACACCGTCAGTAGCGAAATCGACCGGCCTCAATTTCATGTGTGCTTCGAGAAAGTATCCATCCTCGTTGACAGATACTTTGAACATCCTGGCGAGTTCCTTGTTATAGTCGCTGGGAATTACCGCTGCTGCCAGAGCCAGGCTGTCTGCCTGCACGGTCATATTTCCGCCCAAGACGAGATCTTTGAATGTCACGGCAATCTTTTCGCCCGGCGTCACAATGGGAGGACTGTCAGGTTCGTACCGGAAGAAGACCACGCCCACTCTGCGAGCTTTTTCGTAGTAAGGCTCGTTGAGCCCGAACGTCCGGATATCCCGGTAAAGCACGTATACGTTTGCAGCCGGATTGGCTTCCTTGAGGGCTATCGCATCCTTTATGGTGTGATTGCAGCAGACTTTCGAGCACCAGGGACGCTCCTCGGACCGTGAGCCGACACATTGAATGAAAACCGTTGTGCCCGCGTTCAGTACGGCGGGATCTTTGGCTTGCATTGCCAGGCTCATGTCCAAATGGGTTCGTATTCTCGGGTCGGTTCCGTAACCATAGAGATCGGGTTTCCATTCACTTGCGCCAATGGCTATGACTGCCACGCCGTGCTCGATCTCCAGCGGTTCTCCACCATTTGTCGACACTTTGGTTTTGAATGCGCCGATGAATCCATGCACGTCTTCTATTTTCGCACCGAAATAGGTCTTGATGCGCTCGTCTGCAGTCACCCGTTCCACAAGCTTGGCCACGTAGGGCTGAATGTCTTCTCCCTTGAGCGTGTGATCCAGCTTGAGTGCGTTTCCGCCAAGCTTATCCGTGGATTCCAGCAGGTATACCGGAAAACCTTGATCTGCAATATTCAGAGCAGACGTCATTCCTGCCACTCCGCCACCGATAACGAGAGCGGACTGCACCATTGGCAATTTTTGATCCTGAACCTGCTCGAGTCTGCCTGTTCTGGCGATTGCCATGCGAATCAGATCGACGGCTTTGTCCGTGGCTCTTTCCTTTTCCTGCATATGGACCCAGGAACAGTGCTCACGAATATTTGCCATTTCGACGAGATAACGATTCAAACCGGCTTCACGAGCGGTCTCCTGGAACAGGGGTAGGTGGGTTCTGGGGGTACAGGAAGCGACGATAACGCGATTGAGATTATTTTCTTCAATGACCCTCTTGATCCCGACCTGCGCGTCCTGCGAGCATGTAAAAAGGTTTTCCCCGGCATATACAACACCCGGTAAATCTTTTATCCGCTCTACTACTCCGGGAACATTCACCGTGGCAGCAATGTTGATTCCGCATCGACACACGAAGACACCTATGCGAGGCTCTTGACCGGCGAAATCTTTCTCCGGCGGAAGCTCTTTCTTCCTGGTCAGCGTATTCCGCTGGTCAGCGAGCATACTGATGGCAACGCCGGCAGCAGCGGAAGCTTCCACTACGGTTTGCGGTATGTCTTTCGGAGCCTGGAAACAGCCGGCGACAAAGATGCCTGGCTTAGATGTCGCAACCGGGGCAAAGGTATCCGTGGAACAGAAATTATTCTCGTCCAGTTCGACTCCCATGACCCGCGCAGTATCCAGAGTTGATTTTGACGGCTTTATCCCAACGGCCAGAACTACCATGTCGAAGGTTTCCGTGATCAACTTGTCATCTTCGGTCAGGTAGGTGATCTGAAGGTCGCGGGTAACCGGGTCTTCTACCACTCGGCTAACCATGGATCTCAGAAAACGGACTCCACCGAGTGTCTTTGCGCGTTCATAATACTTGTCGAAGTCTTTACCGTATGCACGAATATCCATATAGAAAATGGTCGGTTCGATGGAAGAATCGTGCTCTCTGGCTATAACTGCTTCCTTAATGGACGCCATGCAGCATACGGAACTACAGTGCGGCATCTTTTTTCTTCTGTCTCTCGATGCCACGCACTGAATCCATGCGATCTTCTTAGGGTGCTTACCGTCGGAAGGCCGCGTGACTTCCCCTTCGAAAGGTCCGGATGCGCTGAGAATACGCTCCATCTCCAGATTGGTGACGACATTGGGCATATATCCGTGGCCGTACTCGGAGATGCCGGAAGTATTGAACAGCTCGTAACCGGGCGTGAGGATCACCGCTCCCACGTTGACGTCAATAATCGTGTCCTGCTGTTCATAATCGACAGCGCCCGCGGGACACACCTTCTTGCAGACTCCGCACTTTTTGCCCTGAAAGACCCGGCAGTTCTGTGTATCGATCGTGTACACCGACGGAATGCCCTGGGCATAATCCTTGTAGATGGCTTTTCGTTTATCGTGTCCGAAATTGTATTCGTTCGGCACTTTGGTCGGACACTTTTCAGCACAGGTTCCGCACGAGGTACATTTTTCAGGGTCCACATACCTGGCTTTCTGACGCACTTTTACCCTAAAATTGCCTGCTTCTCCTTCGATCCCTTCAATTTGGCTGTACGCAAGGATTTCGATATTGGGATTCTGAGCAAGGGTCTGCAGTTTCGGGGAGAAGATACACGCGGAACAATCGTTCGTCGGGAACGTTTTATCCAGCTGTGCCATCACACCGCCGATACAGGGTTTTTCCTCAACCAGATAGACCTTGAAGCCCGATTCGGCGAGATCCAGCGAAGCCTGCACTCCGCCGATGCCTCCTCCGATGGTCATTACTGCACCAATTTTCGTACTCACGATCACGCTCCGTCCAGGACCGCCGAGCTCGTCATGCCCGACAGATGAATATTGAAGCTCCGATTTGGGTCAGGCTCCGCAGGGGATCCGATACCTCAAATGAGTCCTTTTTTCGCAAGTGCTGCATCCGGGGAAACGATATGCCGCTTGAACCATTCCCTGACGTT
>JBGSLQ010000056.1:0-45395 GCA_041740635.1 Desulfomonilaceae bacterium
AAATCTGTACGGATAGAAGGCGATACCGATATCCAAAGGCCCATATGGAACCGTGAGCGAGATTGATTCAGTGCTCGCTGCGTCTTCGCCGTCATACTGCAATGCATTTCCGAAGGTCCACGGCCTTTTTCCGATGCCGAATACCCCGATCGGAGTCTGGGCCGTCACCCAAAACAGCGTCCACTGGCCTTCACTAAAAGCCCTGCTCGTGCCCGCAGCATCCTGGGTATGGTAGTCGGAAGCAAGCGGATCTCCATATGTACCCAATCGATACAGACCGGTGATCTTTATCGCAGGATTGATCTTGATGACCGGCTCGAATTCCACGTTAAAGTAAGACCATCTCGCAATAGCCGACGTGGTTATATTCGTATCGAACTGACCGCCGTTCCAAAAATTGAGGTTGGCGGCTCTGGTCGCTCCGCCGTTATCCACATTGTACGGCCCGAAAAAGCCTTTGTGACCGTTCTGATTGTACCACTCATAGGTCCAGTTAAAGGAACCTGCAAGCTCGAATTCCCATGCCATTGCCGGGGAAGTGGAAAAAAGGCAGAGACAGGTCACGAAAATTACGATAGAAAGGAGACATCTCGTCCGTCGCATGGTCCGTCCTCCTATTACAATGCAATCAACTACAGTATTCAAGAATTATAGTACTGGCGTAGCACGCTGACAGTTTTCGTGTCAAGCCAAATAAACGATGATCCTTAATTATTCTGACATAGATTTAGTGCTTGCCCCATGAGATTGCACTTCACTAGAAGACCTTCGCTCCGGCCCACCGGAAGAACTCGAAAGAGCTTGACAGGCTGGCCCTGCCTGCCTATTCTCAGGGCTGGCATTATAACAGATTGACCTATACCGGATTTTCGGGGAAGACGGTGAAAGGCCGTCGCTGCCCCGCAGCTGTAACCGTGGACGAAATCCGTAATTGGCCACTGGAGATTTTTCTCCGGGAAGGCGCGGAGAGTAGGACGATACGGGAGCCAGAACACCCGGATATCCGCGAACCCTAGATTTCTTGCGCGGGCGAGAGAGGGTGTCGCGTACTTTGACCCTCGAGCCCCCCAAGGCTAGAGGGTTTTGTTGTTCTGGAGAAGAAGATTATTCGGTTTTCTATTTTAGGCCGCGCATTGCTTGTGGCCTAATCAAGGGTGTCGCTGCGCTTTGCTTTTTTAGAGCACACTTCACAACATGCGCTTAGTGCGTTTTATGGGAGTTAATAATGCATATTTCAGAAGGCGTTCTCAGTGCACCGGTATTGCTCACTGGAGCAGGGCTGACTGCAGTTGGTACGGCTGTTGGCCTCAAGAAAATTGATTACGACCAACTTCCCACATTAGGCCTGTTCGCCTCAGTATTTTTCGTGGCATCACTTATTCATGTCCCTCTGGGACCTTCCTCCGTTCATCTCATACTCAATGGAATATGCGGACTTCTCCTGGGATGGAGCGCTTTTCCGGCTATTTTAGTGGGTCTTGCCCTCCAGGCCGTTCTTTTCCAATTCGGAGGTCTGACTGTTCTTGGGGTGAACACTTTTAACGTCGCGTTTCCGGCTGTCCTTCTCGGAGGAGTCTGTCGGAGTTGCTTACACTGGGATTACTCTTTGGGGCGTTATGCGTGTGTTTTTGCGTGCGGAGCATGCGCTGTCCTACTCACCGCGGTGTGTGTGGCGATCTGCTTAACGGCTACAGGTGAATCCTTTACTTCTGCAGCCATGATAGTCATTCTTGCTCATTTACCGGTTGCGGGAATTGAAGGGATTCTTACTGTACTCTGTGTGGAGTTCATTCGAAAGGTGAGACCGGAAATTTTACCAGCTAATTCCCCGGTGTAAATTGACGGCTGGAACGAAGTTCCACTTGTGAGATGATTTGAATATGAATACTTCAAACTCGGATCATCGTTTTGGCATGCGAAGAACACCGCACGTCTTACGGATTTGTTGCCACTAAGCATCCGGATCATCTTGCCACCAGGAGCAGAATGGAGAAAACCAGGCTGGTGCCGGCCAGAGCGTAGTCGGAACGTTTCATCTCATAATGATGCAGGATGTAGAATTTTCCTTTAAAACCCCTGCATCTCATAGATTGAAGTATCCTCTTGGAACGATCGAAGCTCCTCACCAGAAGCATTCCTACCAGGTAAGCATAAGCTCGATACGTGTGCATATCTGTTTTAGGTTTGAAGCCCCTCATTTTCATCGCATTTACAAGACGATGATATTCGTTGTGGATGACGTGTATGTAACGGAAACAGAAGAAGAACAGATGCACGAGCTTATCGGGAACCCATAAGTGGCTTAGAGCATGCACGAGTGTGAATATCGGGGATGTGCCCAGCAGAGCGATGACCATGAGAATGATGGAGTTAGACTTTAACGTGATGAGCAGTGCAGCAAGTATGCCTTCGCTTTGGACACTGAGAGGCCCCAAGGTGTAGATTGTGTGCCCCGGTGTGGTAAACGGGAGGAACAACCAGATAAACACGATGAAACCATTCACAATTGCCAATCGGGACAACACTTTTCCAACACTGACCCGGGCACATGCAAGCAGAACCAACGGCAATGCCAAGCTTAGCACAGTCCCTGGTAAATGTTGGTTCAGCGCCACTACAACAGAGAAGATAAGAGTCACCAATATCTTTGCACGGGGATCCAGGTTATGAACCCAGGAGTCGCCGAGTGCGAATTCTTCCAATTCCATATGGCTGTATCCTCTACGAAATTAATTGTTGCCGGAGCGGTTGCGGCCCAAAAAAAAAGCTGCCAGACCGACCATGCCCACAATCCATCCTATGCCTCCAACGATGTCGTTGATTCTGGGACCGCTGTTCTTCTCTTCCAGCAAGAGCTTTTCCTGTTTTCCCAGCATTCTCACAAGGGGCTCGAGCTTCTTGTCCATAGCCGATTCCAGGGCTGCCGTGAGAGCAGCCTGGTCAAGGGCCTGTACAGAGCCTGCCTTAGCAGGCTCCGGTACGGCCTCGGACTGATTCTTGGGAGTTTGTTCCTTCGCTGGTTCCACTTCCTTTGGAGAACCGGGGAGGTCCGACGTGCTCAAAGTATATTCGGCCTTGTGCCCCATGCCGGCATCGAGCACAAATCTCAGCCCGCCTGTGAATGCCGGGAGGTCTGCAAGTTTAAAGGAGTAGATCCCCTCTTTATCAGTTTTTCCCTCATGGATCTTTTTACCGGTTTCGTCGAAAACTTCTACCGCAGAATCCTGGGCCTTTGATTTAGCGCTGAAGTAACCTTCCACGACCACCCGGTCTCCTTCAACATAGGCAAACAGGTTCACCTTGTGTGCCTGGGCGGGGACGGTCATAAAGACAATTCCCAACACGAAAGCTATGGAGACCGCAAATATCCTTGGTTCTAAGATGGAATAGATCTTGAGTGCCTTCACTCTCGTCCTCCTGTTTGAAATCATCGATCCTGTGATAGAGTTTCCGATCTCGGAGAGGAACCTCCTGGCTCACTGCACCTCTCCGTAGATCGCAAAAAACTCTCCCGAATCGATTTCAAAGCATTTCCGGCCTGACTTTTCTGATGAACTCGATAATGAAGATGGTTATTATCCCTTCCAAAATCATGACCGGAATATGTGCCATCACTATCAGCTTCGCAGCCGTATCGATGGATTCTCCAAGAGCCAGCATCAGAGAGATTGCGACCATGAGCCCGGATAACAGAACCGCTCCCGCTCCAGTCAGGAATTCGGCCACAGCACGCACCGCAGTCTGGGGGCTTTCAATGAAACGACGACATACATAACCCAGAATTACAGCGGGCAATGCCATATTGAACGTGTTTATCCCCAGCGTCGTCAGGCCGCCGAATTCAAAGAGAATCGCCTGAAGTGTCAGGCCAACAAAAATGGCCGGAAACGCAAGCCAGCCCAGCAACAGTCCGCAAATCCCATTGAGTATCAGGTGAGCAGCGGAAGGACCGATTGGAACATGTATGAGCGAAGCCACAAAAAAAACGGAAGAAAGAACGGCCACCTCCGGCAACTTCTCGTAATCCATTTTCTTGAGTCCGATCGCAAGCCCCGCTACGGTAAGGATCGCCCCGGCACCAAGCACCGGAGCGGTAAGAACACCTTCAGAAATGTGCATGCTTGCCCTACTCCATGGGATACGCGTGGACCCATATAACCGCGCCGACTTCCACCTTTTTGTCCTGTCCTTCATGCTTCATCGGTGTGTCGCCTTTCATGAGCGCGGCGAATCCCCACCAGCCCGCTTTGGGCATAGCGAAGGAAAAGACCCCGTTGGAATCCGCTTTCACGACCTGAGTGACGTGTGAATCCGTAGGAGCCTTGGTCTTACCTTTCCCCCAAAACTCCACCTCAACCTCGGCGTCAGGCACCGGTTTGCCGTCCTTGAATACTTGCCCCTTGAAAAGATTGCCAGCATAGAGGCTGTACGGACGAGTCAAAGGAACGATCTCCACGGGAATGCCTGCTTTTTCTGCAATCGGCTTATCCCAGCCTTCCTCCGCTCCCAACGCGTCCACGATGACTTTTGTCACATGGACGATGAATTTATCTTCAGCGGGCTCCCAATATGGCTGAGGTTGCAGAAAAAAGATGTAATCCGCGGGTCTCGTGATTTTAAAATTAGCATCCCAGGTGGACTTTCCTTCTGCCTTTTTTTCCTTAAGTGTTCCCAGCAAATCGATCTTTCGATCACCAATAACGACGCCGAATTTCTCCGGTTTATCCATCTGCATCAGGGGAGCACCCTCAAATGGGTGAGTGAACTGTATCAGAAGCCCTATCTCCTTCTTGTCATCCTTTCCAACCACATCCTTGGAAGGAATAACCATTGCGAAATGGGCAGACGAAACTGTCACAAGGGCCGGAACAATGAACAAACAAAGGGTTAAAAGTCCAAGAACCTTCTTCATGTTTTCCTCCTTTCGCGCACCAGAATCTCAAGAAACGACAGAGAGGTACTACGCTACCTTAATTCGTAGCACGCGTCAAGGATTTCGAGCATATTTCTCGCTTTGTTTGTTGAACTTGTCATAGCCGGGGTAAGAGAACAAGATCGGCTCTATGGCCCTATCAACGTCCGACGATTTCCCGGAAATCTGACAAAGATACTTATGATAAGTCCAATCAATGGCAGCACCATAATGGACTGCAAAGCAGCCGGCACACCGAACCGATCTGCAATTACTCCCAGGAGTGTTACACCAATCCCTCCTGTCCCGATTGCAAACCCGGCCATGAGTCCGGAAGCGATGCCCAGATTGTTCGGCAGCAATTGTTGAGCCATGACGATGGTCACCGTGAAACTGGAAATGAGCACCATACCGATTGTGCCCAGAGCCACGAATAGCATGGCACCGTGAACCATGAGAATCAGCGGGAGCAAAAGACTGGTCATGGCCATGGAAAAAATGAGGAACCGCTTGTACCCCCAACGATCGGCAAGGGGCGACCCCACCAGTGTGCCGACTGCACCTCCAAGGAGGAAAACCGATACCAGTGTGCCCGCGTACAGAGGATCTCCCTTTTCGTAATCGATGTAGTAGAAAGGAATATACGCCATGAGACCGAAGTGGATCCACGATCTCATGACGACTGCAGCAACGATCATACCTACTGAAATTAATGCAGCCTTTGGCGGCTTGGTCCCTGAGCTTCCTCTTGCAACCGAATCGGTGCGGGCCTGAGCCAGCAAGCCCCAGCTTTGAGTCAGCAACAGAAGGAATGCCACGGAAAATACGAGCATTAACGGGAGATAATCAAACCCTAAATAGGTGGCAATGAAGGTTGGAGCTAGCGGACCTAATGCCAAGCCCAGATTTCCACCCACGGTGAATACCGCCAATCCGGTCGCCATTTTGTCGCCCGTAAAGAAATGGGCTGTCTTGAACCCTTCAGGATGGTACGAAGCAATTCCGAGTCCACTGAGCACCACCAGAGCGAGAACCAGGCTGTAATGATTCGGGAGAGACAACAAGGACAAACCCAGTCCTGCACACAGGCAGCCGGCCGGAAGCAAAAATGCTTTTTCTTTTTTGTCAGAAAAATATCCAAAAAGAGGCTGAATTACTGAAGATGTAACATTCGACGCAAGCATGATCACGCCGGCCATGGTGTACGACAGGAGAAGTTTTGCTTTGAGAAAGGGCAAAATGGCCGGTAACGCACTTTGGCAAATGTCAGTGGCGAAGTGACCGAAAGACAAAACGAGTAGGACTTTGAGATTAAAGGTTCTTGGAGAGGGAGCGTCGGCGCGCATTCAAAACTCCTTTACAGAATCAATGACTGGAATCGATCAAGAAGTCTGACAGCATGTCTTTGAATGAGATTCCGGCGACACTATAGCACTTCTCACCTGCTATTGCTCCTCACTCTATGCGCATCAGGCAGATGGTACGGATCGCGAACTCCGGAAACGATGCCATTAATTTGGTTTCATTATTCACATATGTCCTGTCATATTTCTGCCCGCGCCATTTGGAGAGTTCCAGCGCATATTTTGATGTGCGAGGCTCTCTGAAAGATGCGCTGCCTCTCAGGCCCTGAAAAAAATGCGATTGACCGAATGGACCCGGCACAGTATTCTCAGTAGCAAAATGCCTTCAATTCCAGTGACGAGTGAATCTCTGCCTAGCTCCAGAGGCGATTATGCAATGTAACATTCGGGTTTGGTTACAATTTGCTGCAACCTTAATTTTTCTCGTCCCAATTACCGCAATTGTGTTGTTCAGCCCGTCTTCAACTGTGGCACAATCACTCTTTGCTGTGACCGGTAACAGGGTTCTCACACAGAAAAGCAATACAGACACTCTGACACGCTCTGTGGTTGGATCCTACTCTTCAGCTCTAGATCGGGGAACGGCATCCTTCTCCGGATTCGGCGAGTCATTGAACATTTCGGACGTTCTGGTGCGAAACATCCTTCCCAAATGGGCAAACCTGGATTACGGCTTTAACATTGTTTTCAGTAATTCGCTCACGACCGGAGTATACTCCGCGGATTATTTATTGCCGTTACAGCGAAGCACGCAGGAATGCTTCTTCCTTGAAGCTCATACGGAATACCTCGGGTACCGAAGAACAAAATCTAACGCACAGACTCAATCCGAGCTTCCTTTCGGTGTACCTGTCGAACTGTTAACCAGTTCCATGGTTGATTCGTACCCGAACCGGTATGACTTTTCTTTTGGCGGGGGCTATCGAAGGTTGTTAGTCGATTCCACTTTGATAGGCTTCAACTGCTTCTTCGACGCATCTCGCCTTTACAATAATTGGTATTCTTCGTGGGGATGGGGCCTGGAATTTTGTGCGATAGGTCCTTACAATTCAGCAATAGACCTGCATTTCAATCAGTACGGAAATTTGTTTCGGGGCGACGCATTCTTGGACGCATTTCGAGCGCAAGGGACGAGTCTTGATTTCGGCGGTGGATATTCGATGCCGCTTTTTGACGAGCGATTGGATCTCCGGCTTGGTGTCGACGGATACAGGTTT
Organism: Desulfomonilaceae bacterium; assembly: GCA_041740635.1. GTDB lineage: Bacteria > Desulfobacterota > Desulfomonilia > Desulfomonilales > Desulfomonilaceae > Desulfomonile. The sequence goes on from JBGSLQ010000056.1 coordinate 7,494, forward strand.
GTGGTAGGTGACCAGCACTGGGGTTGGCGAGGGACTGCGGAACTTGCAACACGCGACGGCTTGGCTACATTGCGCTACGAACACGGCCGTGACAGGATCAATCAATCGTACGACAGTATCGGGGCGTACATAAACTTGGCCTTCGACTCGCAAAGCCTCCTTAAATGGGGAAATCCTTTCACATTGCCTGAACCGGTTTTCAAGAACTCCCGCAATATGGAGAGGAATCTCACCGCCAAAGTCCGGAGAAATTGGCACCAACCGTCAGCCGTTATTCTTTCCAGGTCAGCAGCAGCAGAAAGATCCATGACGCTTGTTGCACAGCGCCTCGTTGCCGTTACTTTGAACTCAGGAGCCGTTGGGTCAATTCTCGTTCCTCTTACGGGAATCGGACAGTCTCCAATCCCGCAGAATGTGGCTAATTCCGCGAGGAAAATTATTATCCGGTTGAACGTCAGCGGCACTTCGTTGACAAGTCTAAGAATTGGGTTAGGAAACGTGGGCTCGAATGCCTACTACGATCAGGGAGCGCCTGACATAGGCAACGGAAGTGGAACGTTCACATACGAACTTACGCCCGGGCAATTCACAGCGCTGGTGGATGCAGTCTCTTTTCGTTTTTCCTCAGGCTCAGCCAGTCTTTCGGCAACGTACAATTTTTATGAATAATACCAATGTGCTTTCAAAGCATTCATATCCGAAAACTTCTTACAAGAAGGGTTTTCCCAGATTTTATCCCTTTGAACGCAACTCAGCATTAGAATGATCGTTTCCACACTTTGAACTCACCTTTTTCGCATACAATGGAGTAGTTTTCTCTGATGGTTCGTTGCAGTTCAGGAAAACCATCAGACGTTTTGGATCTTACTTGACAGCCGCCCTCCAGAATGAACTCCGGTTTTTTTGCGAGAATTTCTTTGAGAAAACGCTGTCGCAGTTCTTGAACAGTTGGGGATTGCTCATTTACATAAAATATAGTGTCTGTAAGAAAACGAGAACCTGCGATAGATTTCGATAAGATTGCGGCTCGATGGGCTGTACCATTATGTGCGAGCACTTGTAAACTGCGAGGAGTGCTGTCTCCCGTTGTCAGACATCCCACGAGTCGGTCCAGATCCCTCTCAATCGATACCGGATGTCCAATGAGCGGTCGCAGTGCAAAACCGGAGGGACGAAAGAGAATTGCACTGGATATCAGCAAAACCATAATAGGAAATATCTTTGCCGATGTCCTCATCTCCTGGCCCAGTGCCGCAATGCAGAGGGAGGCGACGAGAATAAAGAAATAAAAAACCGGCAGCCAGTGATATGGAAAAAATTTTCCGGCCATCGCAACATTGATGCTGTAGACAAAAGCCAGAGCTGTAAGAAATAATGCCCACCTTTTCTGCGATCTCGATGCCGAAGAGAAGAATAACGTGAAATAAAGGCTTAAGGTTAGAGGAGCGATCAAAATGCCATATCCACCAAACTTGACATAATTTTTGGAGGTAAAAGCTATTCTTTCGTAGATTGATTCACAAACGTCCCACCCTAATAGAGAATTATAGCAGGGCAGGTAATTGGTCCAAATGTCAAGAAACGGATACAACGATTCAGTATAGTATAACCACAAGAACATGAGAGCCAGCGGCAGCAGAAAGCCGGAGAACCCTGACAGAGATAAGTATATCAGCCTCAGGAAGGATACTTTTGGAGAAGCATCTTTCTCTCTAACCTCTAACTCTGCCATGAAAAGCACCAACGGCAGCCCAATAGCTGCCTGCGGCTTTATTGCGGCGGATAGTCCGAACAATAGCCCGATGCACCAACAGGTTCTGTACAGAGATTTGTGCTTTACAGCAGCCAAGAGCACCAGGGCCAGGCTGATAGGCAAAAGCATAATGAAATCTCTCTGCATCGACCAGTTTGGTCCGAAACTGAAATACATGTATCCGATCAACTGTGAACCGAATAGCGCTACTTGCCAGTTGAATTTCTTCTTCATCCAAAGGACAGTCGTGATCAAGAGCAGAGAAGTCAGTACGATATCGAGAAGTCGCCATTTTAATGCCGAAACCCCGACAACCCACACCAGAGCAGAAAAGAGCAGATGTGTGCCGGGCATCTGAAAATCGTAAAAATCCTTGTAGGGTATTAATCCATGTTCCGCGAAGAGATAACCGCAATATTGCAGGTACGCCAAATCATCGACCACAGGCCATGTTACCGACTGTCCCACAATAATAAGGAAAAGCAAAAAGAAGACTACTTGAAATCCCGAGAAGACGAATTCTACGGGCTTGGTACTCATAAAATTGCGTAAGCTGTTAATCATTCTTATTCTCGCTCTTATACCGATTCGCAACCAAAGAAGGAAAATTCGGGGAAACCCTTCTGGTAAGAGGCGTTTCCCGAATCTTACTGCTTTGAAAGCGCATTAGTATTATTCCTATTGCCCTTTGTCTTTCATGAGTTGGCTCCAAACCACCGCTGCCACTCTCAACGCCCGGAACCGGATACGGCACACAAGGAACCCATCTTCGCGAAGAAAGGGCGCAGAATACTCGCAAATATTGCATCATTTTGAAGATTGTGGAGATGCATTCTCTCGCTTTGAAGTTATCAAACTCCGTGACGGTTGCGCTTCGAATCGAGGATGCATTGTGAAGATGAGTACCTAACCTGTCAATACCAAATGAGAAGAACTGAAGGAGAGAGTGTGGGGCGATCTTAGTTCGACTGGTTGCCCAGCCCGGATTGAGGCGGCTGGTTCATTGCTTGGTATTTGCATGAGGAAGAATGTGTGGGATCATTCTTCCTCGGCATTTATCTGCAGATTGTAGAGAATGAGCAGGATTCGCTGGCGTCAAGGGCTTTTCAGTTACGGATGCCGGCTAGTAACTCTCTTACAAGTCGCAAAACGTCGCCCTGGAAACGGAACTCAATCGCTGCATCAAGCTCTTCCTGGGACAGGACTTTCCCGCTACCGGCCAAGACACCCAATGAGGCCAGTGCCCAGTCCTCACGCTTGATCCCCATGGATCGGAAATCCACCCGGCGCACTTCGGCAGCGGTATCCGGAAGATCGATTCCGACGGCTGCGAGCACAAATGCATCTGCCGGCAGATTCTTCAAGAGTTTGACACGCCGGCTCACACCTTCATTTGCCAAAGCGATAACGGCCTTTGGACTCGTAGAGCCGTTGTATTCTATAGGATGTGCCGAAAGAATGATTTCGCTGATAGAAGGACCACGCAATACAGTGACATCGTATTCGTTCTTCTGGCTGCAGTACATGCCCGCAGTCACACCGGCTATCGTGAGCAGTTCCCCGGCCGTGACAACCCGCTGCCCGGCGGCTCCAAGGATGACAACCTCCTCGCGACCTGCCTGATCACGTTTAGAACGCACATCCACTGTCCGAGGACGTTTCGCAGGTCGCTGCTGAGCGGCTTCCAATCGATACTGCTGACCGTATTCCGGTCGTTGATTCTGAGCAGTCTCGCTGCAGGTCGCCCCTTTAGCTTTTAAGGATTCTTCAAGATGTTTGACCGTGAGTTTGTTGCGCCGGGTGTACCTGCCGGGACAAAGCTCCAGTATATCTACAACGGAGAAGCCTTTGAAACGGATGGCCCGTTCCAGTATGTCCCCGAGGTCCGGCTGATACGCTGAACAATCGCATATGAACGGAGCACCGGCGCTTGCTGCCACTGATGTTATGTCAAGTGGCTTGTCCAGTCTGTTCAAAAACCCCGAAGCCACCACAGCTTCATTTGGAGTGGTTACCGAGCACTGACCGCCCGTCATGCCAAAATTGAAGTTATTCAGGACGAGAAGCGTGAGATCGAGGTTTCGACGACAAGCGGACAGAATGTGGGCGCCACCAATCCCGAGCCCACCGTCTCCCATGGTCACTATCACGGTGAGATCGGGGCGGCATAGCTTAATACCCGCAGCGTACGTGAGGGCTCGACCATGAACCCCATGGAAAGCGTGGGTGTTCAGGAAAACATCGAAAAAGCCCGAGCAGCCAATATCGGTCACAATGCAAATCTCGTTACCCTGAAGGCCCATTTTCACAAGAGTCTTGTCCAGAACCCTGAGCACCTTGTCGTGGGAGCAACCAGGGCAGAATATGGGAGGCCGCTCATGATTGAGAAGTGTTCGTTCAGCCATGGATTGCCTCCTTGATGCGATTTGGCGATATCAAGTGGCCATCCATCTTCCCGTAGAATTCCACTCTCTTGTCTCGCAACACTCTTTGTACTTCGTGCACGTATTGTCCCAGATTGGCTTCAATTACCAAGACTCGCCTGAATGCTGCTGCAGTCTCCTGAATCAATTTTTCAGGAACCGGCCACAGAGTCTTGAGTACCAGGTGGGACACAGGAGAGCCCAATTCATCGAGTTCCCGACAGGCCTGGCGAGCTGCACGGCTCGTGATACCGTACGTTATAAGCAGAGTTTCAGCTTCGGCCCGCATGTGGGCCTCATAAAACGTAAATGTGTCAATTTCGGCTTCCAGCTTTTGCTTTAACCGCTCCACCTGGGCCGCAATCTGAACCGCATCCGCAGTAATGTAGCCATTTTCACCATGCATGGAAGAGGTTTGGCGAGAGATCACCTCATCCCCTATCGCAGCGAAATACGGCACCCGAGTGCCCGGCGCTGCTCTGAAAGGAGCATACTCTGTTCCTTCGGGATTGTAGGCTCTTTCTACCAGTGCAGGTCGCTCAAAAGTCTCAAAGTCTACGGACTCGCGGGTCATGCCAATTTCTTTACTTGAGGCAATGAATACAGGACATCTGAAGGTTTCAGCCAGATTGAATGCGTGTACAGTAAGAATGTAGCAGTCATGCACGTCGACAGGGGAAAGAACGATGACGGGTAGTCCGCCGGAATTTCCCCAACGCAGGAACTGGATGTCGCCGTCTGCACCCATAGTAGCATAGCCGGTGCTGGGCCCCAGTCGTTGAACATCAGCGATCACCACGGGTATTTCAGAGCCGATTGCGAAGGAGATGTGCTCGCTGTAAAGACTGATCCCCGGACCGGACGTAGCCGTCAGCGCCTTAAAACCTGCCATCGACGCCCCCAGACAGTATCCAAGGGAAGCGATTTCGTCTTCTCCTTGCAGCACAATGCCACCGGACGGCGGCAAAATCCTGACCATGGTCTCGAATATTGTGGTCGCCGGAGTAATCGGATATCCGGCGAAAAAGCGGCATCCGGCATCGAGGGCTCCCCAGGCGACAGCCTCGTTGCCGTCCATTAACGTAAAACCCATTTCTTACAGCTCCTGCTTATCTGCTACCATTTTGGTCCATCGCATTTCGATCTTTTTCAAGAGCACGAAGACCATCGTAGACCTTCTCGGCTGTCACGGGTAGCGAGGTAATGTTTACGCCCACAGCATCGTATATGGCATTGAGAAGAGCTGCTGCAGTTGGACACGCAGGCGGCTCTCCAGTGCCCTTTGCGCCGAACGGCCCCGTGGGTTCAGGCTCTTCGACAATGATTGGCACCACAGGAGGAGCATCGAGCGCAGTCGGAAGAAGGTATGTGCCAAAACCGGTCGTGCTTAACTGTCCGTCCTTGTACACCAATTCCTCCATAGTCCCGTATCCGAGACCCATTATGACCCCTCCCTCAATCTGCCCTTCTACTCCCATTGGATTGACGGCCTTGCCCACATCATGCGCTGCTATGACACGGACCACGTCAAACTCGCCAGTCTCTGTGTCCACTTCAACTTCCACCGCTTGAGCAGCGTACGAATACGCTCCGTAAGGGATACCGGCTCCCGTTTCCTGATCCAGCATTTCCGGGGTTGGCGGGTTGAAGGAGCCCCATGCGGAGGTTAGAATGCCCCGGGAACGCAGATTACGGCAAATTTGTTCGACAGTGATACCGGAATCAGGAGCTCCCTGAACATACACCACGCCGTCAAATATGACGAGATCCTCTCCCCTGGCCTCTAAATCATCCTCTGCTTGCGTCAGAATAATTTCCTTCACCTTTTCCGCCGCAATGCGTACTGCATTCCCCGACACATACGTCTGACGACTGGCGGAGCTCATACCGGCTTCAGGGGTTGTCAGCGTGTCAGCGGATTCGATGAACACTACTTCAGGTTTCAAGCCCAGCGCCATCGCTGCAATCTGAACCAGTACCGTGTCCGAACCCTGTCCCAAATCGGCTGCTCCGCAACGCACAAGACAAGAACCGTCCTCCAGCAATTCCACGTATGCACTGGACGGATTGGGCTTTGCTGTATTGCCCATGCCAAAATAAATGCACGCCAAGCCGACTCCGCGCTTTTTCATCTTATCCCTCCATTTCCCGTGAAGGGAGGTAGCTGGAGACTCGCTCCAGAGTTTCCAGGGCTCCTACGCCAGTCTCCAAAACTTGTTGGGTGACGGTGGACGACCCCGGGCGGACCATGTTGATTCTGCGCACTTCAACAGCGGAAAGCCCGCACTTTCGGCCGATTTCATCCATGAGCGGCTCATGGCAAGGAGACATCTGGGGTGCGCCAAATCCTCTCATCGCCCCAGCAATGGGAGTGTTGGTGTACACGGCATATGAATCGACCCACACGTTGGGACAGTCGTACGGACCAAGGGCCATTGTGGCCGAGCGAGTCAACACCGCCGGCCCGAATGATGCGTAAGCGCCGGTATTCCCGATAATTTCAGCCTTGGCTGCAGTGAGCCTCCCGTCTCCCGTGGCTCCGAAAGTGTACTGAAGGTAAAACGCATGGCGCTTGGTACTGGTGCGCAGGGATTCTTCCCTGCTCCACACCATCTTGACCGGCCGGCCGGTCAAATAGGTGCCCAACGCCACGAAGTGCTGCAGGAGCAAATCTATCTTACCCCCAAATCCAGCGCCCGTAGTGGCCTGTATCACCCTGATCCGACTAATGGGAGACTTCAACATACGAGCGATTTCATGGCGGAGGTAGTGCGGTCCCTGACTGCAGCATTCCACCACGAGCATGTCACCGTCCCAGTAAGCGAGAGCCGCTTCCGGTTCGATGTAGGCATGATCCACAGACTGAGTCGTGAAACTGCGTTCCACAACCACATCGGCTTCCGCAAACCCTTTATCAATGTTGCCCTTCCTCATTTTGCGGTAGAGCAGGACGTTTCCGTTGTCGTGCACCTTCACAGCATCGGGGCTCATAGCAACCCTGGGGTCGAAGACAGCCGGCAGCTCCTGGTAAGTGACCTGCACCTCCTTGACGGCCAGCCGCGCCAACCTTCTTGTCTCAGCCACAACGATAGCAACAGGCTCACCGGCGTACCGGACCACCTCACGGGCCAGAAATGGCTGATCTCTTACGTTAACGCCGTATAAGATCTCTCCGGGTATATCATGACCGGTTATGACACTATGCACTCCGCTCATGGCTAGCGCAGCCCCGGGATCGATGGAGAGTATCCTGGCATGAGGGTACGGACTTACCACCATAGCCGCGTGAAGCATATCGGCTCTGCTGATATCTGCTGCAAACTTTGCTGTGCCCAGCACCTTGGGCAATCCATCTACTCTAATCAAAGAGCGGCCGACGGGAGGGCAACCGGGTGGATCTTGAGGAGCATCCGGTGTTTCTCCTCTCAGCTCTGCAGCAGCCGACAGCACTGCCTTGACAATCTTGGTGTAACCCGTGCACCGACAGAGATTGCCGGTGATCGCTTCTTTCACGTCTTCCGGAGTGGGGTTGGGATTTCGGTCAAGAAAAGACTTGCAGGTCATCAACAGGCCTGGAGTACAAAAGCCGCACTGGATTGCCCCGAGCTTCAGAAACCAACTCTGGAGTGGATGCAGTCGATTCTGCCCTCCCAGGCCCTCGATGGTTTCCACGCTTCGCCCATGGATGGCCTTAGCCGGATAGATGCAGGATGCCACAGGCTGGCCATCGATCAGCACCGTACAGGCGCCGCATTCGCCGTTACCACAGCCTTCCTTGGTTCCAGTCAATTTCAAATCGTCGCGTAGGATTTCCAGCAACAAGGCGTCTTCGGAAACTGCGACGGTGCGCGTTACGTTGTTAACGCTGAAAGTGATTGTAGTTTCATTCATGGGGCACTCTATCCAATTGCTCCAAAGCATCGAGCAGAGCCCTCCGCACCAGGACGGCGACCATATCCTTGCGGTACGCCGCACCTCCGCGTAACGAGCTACCAGGCTTCGCATCCTCGCTGGCAAGAGCGGCTGCTTCTCTAATGCTCCTAATCGAGATCTCTCGTCCCGAAATAGCCTCTTCCGCGCGTTTAGCCCGCCATGGAACAGGAGCGACCGGAGCCGCAACGATGCGAACAGCCCGGAAGCGATCGCCTGGTATGTCCAGCTCGATGCGAACCGCTACAGAGAGCACCGGAAGGGTGAATGCTTTGCGTTTGGCCATACGGGTCATGGCACTGGCCCCACAGGGAGCAGCATCGGTTTTTATGATGAAATAAGTGACCACCTCACGAGTGGGATCTATAACGCTCTCGCCCACCGAACGGAAAAGGTCTTCAACGGGCAGCGTCCTTTCTCCTCTAGCAGATACGATGCGAGCGTGCGCGCCTAGAGCGACCAGAGGAACTGATGTATCCGCGGCAGGGAGGGCGTTCACGACATTGCCCCCGATGGTAGCAACTGTTCTTATTTGAGGCGATCCTAACCAACCGGCTCCTTGTGCCAGAGCCCGAGCTCTTAACCCGACAAGCCGTGAGGTTGATATCTCTGAAATGCTCGTTGCGGCCCCGATATGGATTTCGTCACCAATGTGCTTGATGCCTCGCATGGCATCGATTCGCGTGACATCCAACAAGGTCAGCGGCTGCGAAGGCATATCCGTTTCCTTCAGCCGCACGATCAGGTCGGTTCCGCCTGCGACTACTCTGCCTCTGCCGTCAAGTTGGCCGAGGCTCTCGAGCAACTCGGGAACGCTGCTCATCACGTGATAATTTTGCCATCGCACGTTCGTAAACCTCATTGGGATAAGCCCGGTTCACACGACGTTTATTTCGATTGCTCCTGGTTTGGGGCAGACAGAGAGGCATCCGCCACAGCCGATGCAATTTTCTTCACGCACGTATGTTTTTTCGCCACCATCCTGCATGGCATTATAGAAACATGCGTCCAAACAGCGTTTGCAGCCGGTGCAAGCATCTTCGATAACTCGGGCTTTTTCGGGTGGCATATCTGCATAGGGCAGAGCTGCTTCCGCAGCGATTCCCTTCATTTGAGCCAGATTCTGATAGCCTTTGCCGTCCATCCATTCCTCAAGCCCCTTGACCTGCTTGCCCAACCACTCGTAGCCGTAAACCATGACAGCGGAACACATCTCCACGATATCCGCACCACTCATGACGAACATGACAATGTCACGCCAGTCGTATGCGCCGTTCGTTCCGGCAATAGCGACACGTTCTTTATAGGCCAGGTGGACTTCTCGTATCCATCTCAGGGTGAGAGGTTTTACCCACGGTCCGCCGATTCCGGCTTGACCCCAGATAAGTGGTTTTCCGGTCTCAATGTCTGGTACAAAACCGATAAATCGATTCGTCAACGTAACCGCTTTCGCCCCTACATCAAGGAGACGGCCTGAGAATGCGACCAGATCGGTGACCTGAGGTGTAACCTTAATCATGACGGGTATACGCACGGCTTCTGCAACCGCCTGGGTGATCTCGCACGCATAGTTGAAATCCTGGCCCACATTCATACCGGTTCTCACTCCGGGCATCATTTTGGGGTGAGGACAGCCGAAATTACACTCGAGCAAAGGGACTCCTACGTCTTCCATCTGCTTTGCCAGTTCGACCCAGCCGGATATCTCGGTGGAACCAATGCTTCCAACCACGACCGCATCATTGTCAGCGGCAAACTTGAGAGTCTTTCGTATTTCGGGCAGAAACTCCTCAGGCGTTTCGAGTGCCAATCCACTTCGTCCGTAGAGACTGAACGCTCGCGGAACCTTGCCGTGACACACCTCATGGCGTTGGTCGAGAAAACGCCATTTGGAGCGGGTTGTGAGCTCACGCATCGCAGGTGAGTCTGTCATAGTTTTGGCTATCACGCCACCGGCACCGGCTTCGATACATTTGTTCATATTGCCGGCGTTCAAAGTTGGTTCGGCGGATGCCGCTAATATAGGATTCTTTATACGTACTCCACAAAATTGGACTGATAGGTCAGCCATGTTCTTAACTCCTCGTTACTCCCTCTGTTTCGATTGGTTTAAAACAGAGTCCTATTGCGAGCCCACCGGATTCAACCAGTCCACTCGGTCAGAAAAAGCTGGAAAACTGCCTCTGTACCTGTCCACATCCTTTAATTCAAGATCGTATCTGAGTGTGACTTCCTCGTCCCCGCCACTTGTCAGGATTACTCCCATCGGGTTCACTATCATGCTGTGTCCCATGAAGTTTGCTCCTGCATTGGGCCCCACCGAATTGGCTGAGACAAGAAAACACAGGTTTTCCAGGGCTCGCACTCGATTCAACATTATCCAGTGCTCAAGACGTGGGTATGGCCACGCAGAGCAGACAAGAAAAAGCTCAGCGCCCATGAAGGCCATACGACGGAACAGTTCGGGGAATCTTAAGTCGTAACAGGTGGCCATACCTAACTTCCCGAGCTTCGTATCGACCACTACTACGTCGTGGCCGGGGCTTAGGATCTGTGTCTCCTTTGAGTTAAAACCGAAGAGATGGACCTTGCGATAGTTGGCCAAGATCTCTCCAGCAGGCGATAAGAGGTAACTCGAATTGTAGTAGTGTCCATCATCTTCTTCGACGAAGCTACCCGTGTGGAGATGAACCTGCATTTCCTTCGCCAGATCTTTCAACGTATTTAGGAACGGTCCGTCTTTGGTTTCCGCCTCGGGAACATATCGGTCGAAGCTCATGAATCCTACATTCCAGAGTTCAGGTAGAACGATAAGATCGGCTTCTCGTTCCCTACGGATGAGTTCCAAAGCTTTTGCAATTGTGGCGGCTTTATTTCCTTCAACAACCGCCATCTGTATTGATGAGACCTTCATGGCCGGCCATCTCCTCAAATGATTAGTCCAGCTTCACGTAGTCAAGCTTGCAGACATCATATTCAAGCGCTAAACGCCTGTTCAGTCGTTCATCCACGAGTTCCCCCAGAAAGCGTTCACCACAAACGAAGTCGCCGGTGAGCATGCCCAGGGTGCCGGAAAAGATGACGGTGTTGTCCAGAGGACCGATTTGCGATTTGATGAAGGCCATCAACTCTCTCGGACTCATGAGTAGCCCAAGGCGACCTTCCTGATAGGGAATTTCCTTGCCACCGGACACAGCTCGACTCCGGATAATGAGGTCATCCCAATGATCTTCCACATCTGAGAGTGGCCAGACCTGTTTGCTCATGATATTGGGACAGATCTGCTTGGCTCTCGGGATATCCGTCTCTTCCAGATGCCTGTCCGTATGGTCGCTGCCAAGGCTGACCAGAACCTTGTCTTCATTCTCAACCAGCAGCACGTATTCAATTTCGCCAGAGGTTTTGTCGCCATAAACCTCCACGAACGGATCTGTCAGTAGTGCTCTGGTGATAACAGGGTAGAGAGTGGGCGTCTTCTTTGGGCCCGGTATTCCCTTCGCCGCCAATTCTTCGATATGGCGCCTCACTTCATCCTGGTTGCGGCCAACGTATCCGGCATTCACCATTCGCGTGAATTCGAACTTCCGCGGTTGTGCCTCACCGCCATGGATCACATCTATTGCTATGTTCAAGAACACCCCCCTTTATATCCATCAGCAGGCGAAATCCTCACTACGGACCGAAGGCCTTGGTTACCAATGGAGTGGATTGGAGCAATCATTTGTAATACCGCTGCTCGAAAGTGACACAGCCGTAAGGGATCCTGTAAGGTCCATGAATCATTCCAGGGGGACGACATGCATAGTAACCGGCAAGGAACGTTTGCTCCTTGGCGATATCGTATAACGAACCCTCCACAATCCACACTTCTTCCCAGAAATCATGAACCAGCGTCTCCTGGGTTTCAGTGCCCGGAGGGAACTTCAACAGTCGAGTGTAGTCGCCCGTTTCCGGGTCGTGGGACAGGATTTTTTCCATAATGCCGTACTTGTCCCCTTCCACGGGACGCCACTCGTACTTCAGGTCGCAATCGATGAATTCGATCTCGGGTTTGGGCATTAGTCACGTTCCTCCTTGAATTGTCGACTTCTATCCTCACTCCTCAGGGAGTCCTGGGCCGGACAGCTCACGCCCGGCCGGTTTGTTTATAAAACCCCACAATAATAAGGTTGCGTGTGCCTGACGCTCTCTTATTTGATCATCACACTGGGTAACCAGGTGATGATCGGGGGAAACAGCATACACATAATCATCCCGATCACTTGCAGAAGTATGAACGGTAACGCCGACTTGTACAATTCCGTCATTGTCACGTCCGACGGGGCAACTCCTTTAAGATAGAACAGGGAGTAGCCAAATGGAGGCGACAGATATGCTATCTGCAAGTTCAAATTAAATAGAACCCCGAACCACAGTGGATCAAATCCCAACTCTTTGATCACTGGAACGAACATGGGAGCAAACAATACGGTAATCCCAATGATGTCCAGAACCATACCGAGAGCCAGGAGTATGACTTGCATCAGAATCAGTATTCCCCATGGACCCAGGGGAAGCGTTGTCAATGTTTCTCTGACGAATTCTGCGCCGCCCGCAAGTGTGTATGTGCAGATGAAGACCATTGCTCCGAATACGATCCACATAATCAGGCCAACCGTCTTCATAGTTGCGAAAAGACTTTGCTTCAGGTGGCTCCAGGTCAACGTCTTCCGCACTGCTGCACAGATGAGCGCTCCCAGTGCACCTATTCCTGATGCTTCCCCAGGAGTCGCAACTCCAAAAAATATCGCCCCCATTACCGCAGTAATAAGGAGAATCGGCAGCAACAACGATCTGGTCAGGCCCAATTTGTCGCGAAAGGTCATCCTTCTTTCATCTTCCGTGGCCGGAGGACCAGCATTCGGATTCAGATGACATTTGGTCAAGATGTAGGCTATATAGAGCCCTCCGAATAGCAATCCCGGTCCGACTCCGCCCATGAAGAGTTTACCGATGGATTGGCCGGTGGTGACGCCGTAGATGATAAACATGATGCTCGGAGGAATAAGGACACCGAGAGCGCCACCCGCAGCGATAGCTCCTAGAGCCATCTTACGGTCGTATCCACGCTGAAGCATGAAAGGAAGACATATAAGACCGGTAATAGTTATATCAGCGCCGGCGGTGCCGATCATCGCTCCCAGAATGCAACACAACACGATAGTAGCCGCACCCAAACCTCCTTTTAGGCGACCGAGCCAGACGTGAATCGCGTGAAATAGATCTTCCGCAATTCCAGACTGTTGGAGTATGTTGCCCATGAAGACGAATAGAGGTATGGCGACAAGGCTGAAACTGCCCATGACATCGTAAATACGTAATACGATAATATTCAGGTTCCCCGCGCCCCAGAGGAAATAGGTGAAAGCCAGTCCCAGGGCAGCCGTGGTCCACGCAAGCGGCACTCCGAGCATGAGTAGGATAAAGAAGGAACCGAACATCAGGACGGTGATCTCAGCCGGACTCATATCACGCTCCTTTTGCCCAGAGCTATCTGGATATCTCTGACTAATTTAGCAAACCCTTGCAGAAAGAGTGTAACAGAGCCTAGAAAGAGGATTCCACGAGCGGGCCAAACAGGAGGGTCCCACATGCTGCCAGTGGTAATTCCTGATGCGATTGCTTCCCATGCCCATACAGCGCTCTGCCAAACGAGCACGCCGCAAAACAGGAAGAAAATCACGTCAGTGACAAACACGTCTACCAGTGCCCTTGTTTTGGGCGACCATCTGGAAGAGAACACATCCACCTTGATATGAGCATCCGTCACGGAGGCATATGCTCCACCCATGATATACATGCTTGCACAGAGAAACTCGGTGAATTCAAGTCCCCAGATTGTCGGAGATCCGAAGAGATATCGCCGCAAAACCTCGTAACACACTTGTAAAGTCACCACGAGCAAGAGTACGGAAAAGATCTTTCCTTGATACTCACTAATATAGTCAATTGCCGAGACAAGCTTCTCCATGTTTACCTCTTATCACTCTGTCGACTATGCCGCCGGACACACTGCGGTCGGCCCGCTTCTTGTTGTGCCGGGCCCTGGGAGAGTGCCAAGGCCAGGCATTGACTGACAGTACGGTAACACGGTTGGTACGTAGTCCGAGGCATAGTCCAAGTCTTCAAATCTATTTAATTTTGCCTCCCACTCGAAGGAAATTGAGAATAGATTCTATGACTTCTTTTGACAATTCACTTTTCTTGGAGAATTCAAGGGCCACTTCCATGGAAAGAAGCTTGGCTTTTTCCATATCCTGCGGAGAAAGACTGTCAACCTGCAATCCCTTCTTTTTGATCTCGGCAAGGGCTTTGTAGTCTGATGCGGCCGAAAGGATGTCATAAAGATAATCAGCCTCTTTCACCATCATCTCGAAGGCTGCCTGAAGGTCCGGGGGCAGACTTTTCCAAGCATCCATATTTACGCCGTAGTTCACCACCGCTATAGGACCGTGGAAAGAAGGATAAAGAACGTACTTGGTGACTTCATGAAGGCCCATTTGCACATTCTCGCCAAGTGTAGTGAATTCAGCAGCATCAATGACGTTAGTGTCCAGAGCTGAATAAATTTCGCTACCAGCCAGAGCCACAGGAACCGCTCCAAGTTTCTCAAACAGCATGGCCGTCAAGCCGCTGGGCGTTCTAATTTTTAAACCTTTGAAGTCTTCAAGAGTTTTCAAAGGTTTTTTTGACATGATCGGTTCGGCTCCGATCAGTGTCGAACCAGCATAATGAACATTGAACTTGGCATAGGCCTTCTTCATGAGTTCCTTACCACCGAAGGCCTCGATCCACACCCGGACTTCCCTCGGGTCAGTCCATAGAGCAATAGCGCTGAAAATAGGAGCAAAACCGGGATCCTTACCTGCAAAGAACGCATCCACATTGTGACCCACTTCGAAATTACGCTTCCCGATGGCTTCCAGCATCTCGCTGAGACCGACCAGGGTGCCAACCCCAAAAAGCGTCACGTCAAGTCTTCCGTTCGTAGCTTTCTTCAAGTGTTCCAGTGCGATCTTTTGGGACTGGAACCCGGGAGTTCCCGACGATGCATAAGTCTGCATGCGCCATTTAAACGTCTTGTCCTGAGCCAAGGCCGAACCTACCATTAGAGCAAACAGCATCGTAACGGCTGCACAGACCGCCAACACCACAACGCACTTTCTTTTCATTTCCTACTCCTCTCATCTGGGTGCCCTTCTCTCCGGATCTCCGTAGTGGGCAATGTTGCCAAACCATGTCTCAACAACATACGTCATTAACGGGTTGTCGTGGGTTTGCGCCCACGTCGGATACGCATGGCGATCAGAAATGAAACGCTGGGAACAAGCTATAATGAACTAGGCCTATTCACTTGTCCGCGCGTAGCTTGTGCAACTCGCTTAGCATCTTCTCCGCAGTGACGGGAAGAGCGAGAATGCGCACGCCGGTAGCGTTGTACAATGCGTTGGTAATGGCAGCCATGCTCGGGTTGAGTGCCGGTTCTCCTATTCCCTTGGCACCATAAGGTCCTTCAGGTTCAATGGACTCAATCAGCAAAGGAGTGATTTTAGGGACATCGAGAGGGCCTGGTATTTCGTAGTCTAGGAAGCTCGGGTTAACGAGATGGCCGTTCTCCACTACCATCTTCTCCATTAACGTCCAGCCAAGCCCCTGAACGACGCCACCCTCGATCTGTCCTTCAGTTGCCATAGGATTGATGGCCCGGCCTACATCGTGAGCTGCCACGAAGTTCACCACGGTTATCTCGCCTGTCTCCGGATCGACTTCAACTTCGGCGATGTGGCATCCAAATGGATAGGCAGGTGATATGTTGCCATATTTTGTTACCGGATCGGGAAGTTGCGTCGGGGGAATGTAGCTACCAACGGCAATCAGAGGCGCTCCTCCTCTACTCGTAGATGCTTGGTTTGCCACTTCCTTGAATGGAATGTACTTCTCCGGTGACCCCTTAACGAAGAATTTACCATCCGCAGCGACAATGTCGTCCTCACTGGCCTCTAACATATCCGCCGCGACCCCGGCCAATTGACGAAACGCTTCAGTTGCGGCAGAGAGCACTCCATTACCACCAATGGTAGTTCCTCTGGTAGCGAAGCTTCCCAGCCCAAACGGAGAGACGTCGGTATCGACAACGGCAACGTCGATCTGCTCGAGAGAGATGCCGAGCTTTTCCGCAGCGATCTGAGCAAATGCGGTCTTTTGGCCTTGCCCCATATCGGATTCGCCGTGATAAAGGGTGACTCGCCCGTCACGTCCCACCCGAATGATCCCGGAGCCTCCATCGAATTCTCTGGCAAACGCCCTGTTACCTGACACGTGATTACAGCAGGCCAGACCAATGCCTCTGAAAGGTTTCTTTTGGGACCGTTTATCCGACCATTGCGCGGTTTCCGCTGCTTTCGTCATGCACTCTCTGAGGCCGTTACTCCCTATTTTCCAACCGTGGACGCTCACTTCATTCGGACCGATCGCATTCTTCATGCGCAAGTCGATAGGATCGATGTTCAACTCTTCCGCAATGGCATCCAGGGAAGATTCCAGAGCGAATGTCGATTGAGAATTACCGAAACCCCTGAAACAACCCGTAGGAATTGTGTTCGTATAAACGGTGTAGCCTTTTGCACGCACGTGCTTGAAACGATAGAGTGAATCCACTCGATAGCACGCGGTGGAGACAATAGCTGGCCCATATACGGTGCGAGCACCGTTTCCACCCACAATTTTGACGTCCTTGCCGGTCAGAATGCCTTCGGAATCCACCCCTACCTTCATATCGATATACATTGGCACACGGGGGTTTCCAGCGATAAAATCATCCTGGCGGGGGTTAATCACCTTAACGGGTCGTCCGGATTTCTTGGCGAGAACAGCAGCTACCAAATGTGAGTTGTTTTCCATTTTGGCGCCGAAAGCTCCACCATAATCCGGCACGATAACCCGAATGTCTTCCGGAGCCATGCTCAAAGCTTTGGCATAGCTCATCCGCATCATATTAGGGATCTGCGTTCCTACCCACAACGTAAGACGCCCGGAGGCATCTGTTTGAGCTACAGCTCCCATAGGTTCCAGATATGCCTGGTACACCTGGTTGGTGAAGTAGCGTGCCTCATGAACAAAATGGGAACGCTTGAGAGCGTCGTCCACGTCACCTGCCTGAATAGAGAACTCGGCCGCAATATTTCCGGGTTTGTCATCGTGAACGAGGGGAGCATCCGGAGCCATCGCATCCAGAGGGTCGAAAACGCCGGGGATAGGTTCATAATCAACCGTGATGAGTTCCAAGGCTTCTTCGGCAACGTCTTCGTCAACAGCGGCCACTGCTACTATTTCATCACCTTCGAAGATCGCTTTGGTATCTGCCAGGATCGTCCAGTCTTCAGATCGAGGGCCAAACTTCACTCCGGGCGTGTCAGCGTACGTGATGACGCATTTCACGCCAGGAAGCGTTTCAGCTCGAGACACGTCAATGTTCCGAATCCGAGCGTGCGGATAAGGGCTACGAAGGATGCGACCATATAGCATCTTCGGTAACACGATGTCCGAGACGTACGTTGTTTCACCAATGGCTTTTTGAAGAGCGTCAATCTGGGGAAGCGACTTGCCGACAACTCTGAATTCAGACATCTCGGCCTCCAGTCTCGACTGTACTATCACTCACAATATTTGCCGCAGCATCGATCGCGTCCACAATCTTTGTATATCCGGTGCAACGGCAAAGGTTGCCGCCAATTGCCTCTTTGATCTGCATCTCCGTGGGATGAGGATTCTGGTCGAGGAGCGCCTTTGCGGTCATGATCATTCCTGGGGTACAGAATCCGCATTGGATGGCCCCTTTTTCTGCAAAGGCTCTCTGCAGCGGGTGCCTTTCACCGTTCCCCAAACCTTCGATGGTGACAACCGACTTCCCATTCACCTGAGGCGCCAGAATGAGGCACGAGTTGACCGGTTTTCCGTCAAGCAGCACAGTGCAGGTTCCGCACTTCCCTTGGCCACATCCTTTTTTGGTTCCAGTCAACCCCAGGTCGATACGTATGAGATCTGAGAGAGTACGATTCGGTTTGATCTCCAGGTCGTGTTTCTCCCCGTTAACCGTTACAGAAATCCGTGTCTTCATTGGCCCTCCATCCTCGCTGACAGGTACTGGAACACCTCCCCGGCTGCCCTCCTGACATAGACTCGCACCATATCTGTGCGATATGAGGCAGTTGCTCGTACGTCGTTTATTGGCCGCGTAACGGCCGCCGCTGCCTCGGCTACCTCCGGAAGCATCTCAAAAGCTTGCCTCAGAGGGACCCCAAGGAGCATCTTTTCCGCGTCATTCGCTCGAATAGGAGTGGGAGCGACTCCGCCGAGAGCGATTGCGATACTCTTTAATGTGCCTCTGACTTCATCCAGTTGCGCTAGTACGCAGACGCCCACCAGTGCCAGATCGACCGCCTTTTTCCTTTTGAGTTTCAGATAGACACTATGACACGGGCCACCCTGCTTAAGCGGAATAACGATTTCCTTCAGAAGCTGGGTCGGCTGCATTCGGGTGCTCCCCGGGCCGACAAAGAAATCCTTCATCGGAATCCGATATTCACCCAGGGAATCAAGAACCACCGCTTCAGCTTCAGCAGCAAGCAATGGCGGAGCGGAATCCGCAGACGGCGAGGCATTACACAGATTGCCCCCGATGGTGCCGACATTCCTGAGTTGCCAGGAACCTATGAGCCCGGCTGCATTGCCAAGAGCAGGCAGATGCTCCTCCAGCAGGGGACTCGACGTGATCCTCGCATGCTTTGTCAAGGCACCAATGCGTATGGCTCCGGATGAATTGCCGACGCAATCCAGATCAGGAATATCGACGATATTAACAACATGAGGAGGTCGGATCTTTTTGGCTTTTAAGGCGAGGACCAGGTCAGTGCCTCCGGCCAGTACTTTTGCGTCCGGCCCGTATTCCCCAAGGAATTGGAGCGCCTCCTGGACATTGGAGCACGTATGATACTCGAACGAACGAATCCTCATTTGTTCACTCCTGGGCCGATCCTGGTGGGGCAAGGAATGGATCGGCTAACGAGAATCCTCTATGATGGTGTGGTGCTGGTGGTATTGTTCTAGTACGGCATTCTTGGATCGCAGCAAGTGTCGAATCACAGCGGCTCGTGCTTCTTCTGCGTTGCCCATTTCGAGGTACTGGCAAATTTCACGATGCTCCGCTACGACCTCGTCGAACCTACCCTTCTGCAGAAGCGCTTCGGCCCCCATGACGTGAATGAGATCGCGAAGGTTCTCCAGGATGAAGGAAAGACGCCTGTTATCTGCGAGCTGACACAGGGTGCTGTGAAATAATCGATCGGCCATGAGAAATCCTTGGTCATTACCCTTATCAGCCTCTGACTGCTGCTGTTCCAGCACCGCCTTGAGATCCGATAACCTCCCTGCACATCCTTGCCTTACCACCGATTCGACAAGCCCCACTTCCATGATCTCTCGGATCTGAAATACTTCGTGAACATCCTTTTCGGTGAAAAGCTTAACGCGTATTCCCTTACGGGGAAGAATCTCTACGAGGCCTCGGGAAGCCAACTCAAGGAGAGCCTCCCTGACCGGGGTTCTGGATATGCCGAGTTCTCTTGCCAGCTTCATTTCATTGTGGAGGGATCCCACTTTCAAGCGGCCGCTCAGTATGGACCGGTGAAGTGATTCGTAAGCCAATGCGGCCAGTTGAGCCGGCTGCTCTACGGTTGCGAGTCCAAGATCGTCTTCCATGCACCCTCCTTGGGATGTGATATATCACACACCACATGTGACATGTCAAGCAAAATTCGCGACTCCCAATCGAATTGTTCGCTATCCGGAACAGTCTTCCACTGGCACGTTTCGGGACGATTCGAGATCCATTTCCAATCAATGCGAATCTTGCAGGACTTTTCCGGGTGTATACATTTGACAAACACTTGTATTCGAAATAGTAAAAACACTACGGAGATAAAAATAAGTTTAAAAGAACTCGGACATAACCTTTCCGGCCAAAGTTAAAATGAGCCAGGGGTAGAGGAGCAGCGAGATGGGAAAAAGGAAGATCTATTGGAGAGGCTCTATAGTGCCGGCATTATTACTTGTGCTGGCAACTGCGATGCCAGTTACATGCTGGGCCAGTGCTGAAATATTCGATGCATTTCAACAGTGCAAGATAGACTGCAATGAAGCTTATGGGGGACTAGATATTTTTCCTTCGAGGCGAGATCCGGTCGGACATGCAGACTGCATTTTGAAATGCGAGCGCAAATTTTGGAAAGATATGGACCGGGAGAATCGTGAATTGGAAAAACAATGATTCTGTGAATCAATCTGCCCCTTCCCCGCCTGAAGCGAACGCGATGCTCGATACCGGTTCGTTGATAGTGGTTTCAAAGCATTCGCCTCGGGTATTGTTTCGCCGGATGAGCGGGAACCCCGAAGCTGTCAATTCGCGCCAAATGACAGAAGCATACTGAATGGCCAAATGTCTGTATGATATACTCTGCTGTATCGCACTCTTAAAATTGTCGCTCCCTCCAAGAACGTGATATGGCAGGTCAGAGCGGTAGTGGCGAAAGGAAATCCGAGCTGTGCGCATTCGTCAGCGAATCGTTGAAGAAAGTTCCATCCTTGTACTGGTGTTGCTCCTCGGACTTCTGCTTTTCGACCCATTTTTACCTGGAGGCTTCACCAATCTGACGTTTGCAGCAATCGGTGTGGCCGCGGCTTGGCTTCTCAGCGTCAAAAAGAGCCTTTCCAGAAAGGTGATTGCTGTTTCCTCATCGGCCGTACTGATTGGACTGGCCTTGGGAAAGCTCCTCCCGGAAGCCATGATCGGGCTTTCGCGCATATGGGTCGGCCTGCTCCTCTTGTCTTTTACCCTCATCTTATATGCATGCTGCGGTGCTTTAATGCTCTCGGCCATGTTAAGGGCCCGTGAAGTCACCCATCATCTCATCGTTTCGGCTGTGAACCTCTACATAATTCTCGGAATGTTTTACGCGCATATTTACACGATACTCGACTGGTTCCACCCGGAATCATTCGCTTTACAGATGCAAGAACGAGAATCGGCATCCCACTTCATATACTTTAGTTTCGTCACTCTGGCTACGCTGGGGTATGGGGATATCACTCCCAAAACAGAGTTCGCTCAACGGCTGGCCATTACGGAAGCTATCATGGGACAGTTTTACGGATCTCTCGTGGTGGCGTACCTTTTGAGTGTTTACATAGGCTACCGAATTCGGAGCGGCGAATCTGACGGGGATCGTAAAAGAGGTTCGGATACTTCACCATAGACTCATAGTGCGATTATCCTTGAATGGGAAAATACCAGCAAGGAGAGCCGCTCATCTCCAAGGAACCTCAGCGCCCGTAACCGTTCGTTTCTCGGCCGGAGCGCCTCATCCCAAACCTCACCTGTGAACTTCTTTTGAGCAGGGGCATCTAAACGCAAAAATGATGAATGGGCCTCAATAGTAAAAGAGTTTTGGTCAAATGAATGTAGAGTCATCAATTACTTGGAACAAAGGAAATTGCTGCAATCAATGTAATGCAAAAAAACTGGTGAAATACACATGCGGATACGCAGGTCACTGAAGAAGTTCATGACGGAGCTTCGCTGACATAGACGATTCGGGGAACCGACGGCGGAAGCCCGAATGTTCAAATGGCGGCGCAGAAACTGCCCGTTCCTAGCCTCAGCATAATCGTCACCCGATAGATATGTTCGAAACGGCCACGTTTTTTCCCTTATCGGTTTGGTCGGCACGTGCTCAAGCATTCAATCTGGCAGTACTGACAAGCAAACAAAAATAAGCTGTTACGACAGGAGCATCCGGGAAATCTGGTCGATTCTGTCTAACAGAGAGGAGAACCCGATGACAGCTCTTAAACCGGGAACCCAAGCACCTGAATTTTCACTTTCAACAACCCCGGATCAGAAAGTGTGTCTCTCCGATTTTCGCGGACATCCGGTGGTCCTGGTCTTCTATCCAGCTGATTGGAGTCCCGTTTGCAGTGACCAGTTAGCGCTCTATAACGAGTTGAAGCCTGAATTCGCAGAGCGCGGGCAGGCCATTGGAACGTGGTCGGGGTTTACAGCGATAGCCGCAGGGATCGGACCTGTTTTAGGGGGCTGGCTCGTGGAACAATTCTCATGGCCCTGGATTTTCTTCATCAACATTCCGCTCGCTGCAGTCGCGTTGCTGATTGCTTGGCAACGCGTTCCGGAGAGTCGCAACGAAGAATCGAAGGGGAGTTTGGACTGGCAAGGCGCGGCACTGGTTACATTCGGACTGACCGGCATTGTTTTCGGCCTCATAGAATCAAACTCTCGTAGTCTGCCCATTCCGCTTTTGATTGGAAGTCTTGCCATTGGAGTGAATTGGCAGATGGGCGTGTGGGAGCCTCCGTCACGGTTCTCACGGAACGACGAATCAGGGCATTTCTAGGCCGGGAGTTTGACAGCTCGGTCGATAACCTGTAGGCTAAAAAAAAACTGAATGAAGATGCATTTTGGATACGCACAGAGTGATTCATTTGTCCAGCTTTCCACCATGGTGGAGCAAGGAGTAACCATAAAGACTGAGCTACCGCCGCTCCCAGGCGAACCAACTTTGGATTCATCATCCAAGTGTTGCGTTAAGATCCCCAATAATCTCATCGCTATTGTCTCCCCATGGCCTTCAGTGTCCCTGGTTAGACTCTAACTTGAGGAACGTGACCCCAGAATCACTGGGAAGTTTGCCACCATTAAGGAAAAGCACCTGTCGCATTGGCCCATAGTTCATTTGCCTCCCGGATGGATGAGATCGTCTTCGGGCCACGCGTAATTCTTTTTTAACGCCTTGAAAAATGCTTCTGAACAGGATTAACAAATGAGAATTGTCCTCGCGAATCCACAGTACCCACAAACCTTTTGGTCATTCGATAAACCTTTAGAGATCATTGGCAAAAAAATAGCGTTACCACCTCTGGGGCTCCTGACGATAGCTGCACACCTTCCGGAGAATTGGGAACTCAGGCTCAGAGATCTGCCCGGCCAGAACATGTCCGAACAGGACTGGGAGTTCTGCGATTTGCTTATGATTACGGGAATGGTCACCCAGTACTCTGCAATGGTCGAATTAATCCGGGAAGCCAAGCAGCGAGGGAAAGCCGTTGCAGTGGGCGGGCCGTTGGCGTTTCATGTTCCGGAAGACTTACTAAAACTCGGGGCTGATGTGGTCGTCAAAGGCGAGATAGAGCTGGCAGTCCCCAAACTCATAGAGACTCTCGAGCGCAGGGAATCGGGAGTAATTATCGAAACACCTCCCAGACCCGGAATGGAACACTGCCTTCCACCAAGATACGATCTCGCTGACTTCAGTCTTTACGGCAGTATGGCTGTCCAATTTTCTCGAGGTTGTCCTTTTCACTGTGAATTCTGCGATATCACGTACATGTTCGGACGTGAAGTGAGAACAAAATCCTCACAACAGATCCTTGAAGAGCTTGGCGTTCTTTATGACCTTGGCTGGAGAGGCGAAATTCTCTTCGTCGATGACAATTTCCTGGGAAAGCCCATCAAAACAAAAAAGCTGCTGAAACAATTGATTCCATGGATGGAAGAGCATGGCTATCCATTTAGATTCCAGACACAAGCTTCCGTGAATTTGGCTGCGGATGAGGAAATCTTGAATCTGATGGTCAAAGCCGGATTCTTCCGCGTGTTCCTGGGGATAGAAACCACGGATCGTGAATCCCTCAATCGCACCAAAAAGGTACAGAATGTTGTGATGGATCTCGATCATGCGTGCCAGACAATCAACCGTGCAGGACTGCAGGTGATCGCAGGCTGCATCTTAGGTTTTGATGGAGAGAGACCAGGGGCGGATCAGCGATTGCTCGATTTTGCTACCCGCAACTCCATACCGGAAATGTTCATTACATTGTTGCAAGCAGGACCGGGAACCGATTTGTGGGAGCGTCTCAAAGTGGAGAATAGGCTCCTCGAAACCCGACCTGAGGATACCTTTGGGAGTCAAACAGGATTGATGAATTTCAATCCCACAAGGCCGGTAAACCAGATTGTAGAGGAATTTCTTCGCCTCTATGACGTTCTTTATCAAAGAGAATTCTATCTCAAGCGCTCATACGAGCATTTATTACGGATGGTCCAACCCACATTGGACAGGCACTCTCCTTCTTTGCCAGAAGTTCGTGCAGTGATAAAAACACTTTGGCGTCAAGGGGTAGTTTATTCTTCGAGGTGGACTTTCTGGAAAATGCTTTTCAAAGGTCTTCTCAACTTCCCGAAACGAATGGATACATTCTTCTACTATTGCGTGGCTCTGGAGCACTATGAAGAGTATCGACACACTATCAAGGAACAGTTAACCGGCAAAGTCGCGGGGAGCTAGAATGAATAAATAGGAAAATCTGTTCCATGCTGACAAGTGAAGTGCATCGACGAGCTATATACCTGAAAAATCGCGCGGCAACTGATGTGCATTCCAATTCAGTTAGAAAACGCAAAAACCTGAAGCCGGACGCTACCTTTGTGAGTCGTAAGAAATGTGAATGAGTAGAAGTGACATTTTCAATCAGTGGAGGTGAGAAGAAAACGGCGGATCGATTTTTTATAACTTTTCAAGATCGTCTCATTGGATGCTGCTGAGGTCGGGCAAGAATTGGCGTTTACATTGCCACTCTTGCCCGATGCTCATGCTAATCTACAGAAAACGGATTACCAGCGGGGTCTTCCGCCGCTGCGTCCTGCGCCGCCGCCGCCTCTAGAATCTGTCTTGGGTTTAGCCTCATTCACTTTCAGATTTCGGCCACCGAGATCCTTGGAATCCAATTCCTGAATAGCCGTAAGACCTTCTTCACGGTTGGTCATTTCGACGAATCCGAATCCGCGTGACTTGTTTGTAAACTGGTCAACGATAACCTTGACCGATTCCACTTCCCCGTAATTTGCGAACAAACCTGTAAGATCTGACTCGTTGGAATCGAAGGAAAGGTTTCCCACATAAATTTTGATACTCATCTTGAGCTCCTTTAGAAAAGAGGCACAATCACACTAAAAATTATGACAGTGCGTTACAGATATGAACAAGGGCACTTGGTGAGCGGGGATGAACCGGAATAATACGGTGTGATGTCCTCGACACGGGGCCTATGTCCCAGGATCTTAATCCTTGCATGACGCCCGTTGTCCCTGAGGTCGACTGGAGAAAAGCAAGCTTAAGCTTCTTAGTTAATATAGAGCAGAAATCTGTAATTGTCAAGCCATGTTACCATTAACGGTAAATTATGAGCTTTAGAACGAGCTTAAATAGTAGTTCCGGTTACTTGAAGTGGCGCGTCCAATTTTAAGCAACCTGAAACTATGGCTGGTTTTATTGTCAACATCATGGCGGCTGCGCATCAGAGCACGATGGAGAGAACAAACACAAAGCACGCAAAACGATTCTCCTCGTTTTTCATACTGTAATACCAAGGAAAGTTGCTCATCATAACTTTTGTTTAATAAAATCGGTAAACGTGTGGTGCTCGAATCAGACAGTTGACTGTACCCGATTTCGCACTTACCATGACAACAGGAGTGTTCGATTGGCCTATAACATAAAAATTGTGCAAAAGAGAATTAAGCGAGCCAATACGAGAGGAAATGATGGCGAATAAAGTGAAATCAATTCCAGAAGGATATCACACGGTAACTCCAATGTTGACCGTCAAGAACGCTGCTGCCGTGATTGATTTTTATAAAAAAGCATTCGGCGCTGAGGAACGATACCGGATGCAGGCTCCCGATGGTGATGCAGTTGTGCATGCAGAACTCAAAATCGGAAATTCCGTCATCATGTTGGGAGAAGAAATGCCTGGACAGGAATGTCGCTCTCCAGCGTCTTTCGGGGGAACACCAGTCTCTCTTTATGTGTACGTTGAGGATGTCGACACTGCATTTAAAACCGCTGTGGATGCGGGAGCCAAAGAGAAGATGCCGGTGCAGGATATGTTTTGGGGGGACCGGATTGGGGAAGTGATCGATCCCTCAGGCCATATTTGGACTTTGGCTACACACACTCAGGATCTGGCTGAAGACGAGATTCGTAAACGTGGAAATGAGTTCTTTGAAAAAATGAAAGAGCAAACGAAATGAAAGAAGCCACCGCTCTTTCACTTCGCCGCAAATGATACCTGATCCAGTGGCGGACAACTTGGTACACGGAGTAGTGTTTTAAAAAAAATTTCCAGCCTTACGCATCACAATTCTTTTTGATATGAATAATCGTCCTTTTGTGGTCACCTCACGGATGTCGATGTCGGGGACCCGGGAATCGGGCAAACTCGCAATCTCATCAGCCGGGGTGACCTTTCGGTGAGAGGAACACTGCGGGCTCAGAACGTTGATTGAGTACCTATGGAGTAGTCCATGCCTGACGAAAATCGGCTAAAGCGAATTGCGGATGAATTGAATATCCAGGTTAACCGGGTACGGGCAGCCGCCGAACTTCTCGAAAGCGGCTGCACCGTTCCGTTTATTGCCCGGTATCGTAAGGAAGCGACCGGGTCTCTAGACGAAGTGCAAACAGCTACGATCCGCGATCGCCTCGAACAACTGGCCGTGCTCGAACAGCGTCGAGAGGCGATAATGAAGTCTCTCGAGGAACGCGGACTCGTCACGGAAGACCTCAAACAGACCATCATGAAGACGGATTCCATAACAGAACTGGAAGACGTCTATCTGCCTTATCGTCCGAAGCGCCGGACAAGAGCCTCGATAGCCCGGGAGCGTGGGCTTGAAGGACTTGCAACCAAGGTATACTCACAGGTGTCCTTTCACCTTGCAGGTGAGGTATCGCGCTTTATCGATCCCGAAAAAGGTGTGGAGTCCCCGGAAGACGCTCTCGCGGGGGCTCGCGACATCATCGCGGAAACAATCAACGAGGATTCCGGAGTGCGCTCGGCGATCCGCAAGCTGTTTTTTGAAAAAGGCACAGTGCGGTCCAAGGCCATTTCAGGAAAAGAGAGTCAGGGAACGAGATTCCAGGATTATTTCGACTTCTCCGAAAAAATATCCGCAGCGCCCGGATATCGCTTGCTCGCCATGTTCCGGGGAGAAAAGGAAGGCGTGCTTTCGCTTCAGATTCGCCCGTCAGAGGACGAAGCTCTGGGTGTGCTCAGGAGACTGGTCATCAAAGCTCGTAACGAAGCAGCGCAACAGGTGGAACTGGCGCTGGTAGATGGGTACAAAAGACTGCTCGCACCTTCCATGGAGACAGAAACACGCCAGGAGGCAAAAAAAAGAGCTGACGAAGAAGCCATCCGAGTCTTTGCGAAAAACCTGCGTGAACTGCTTCTATCGGCTCCTCTGGGCCGAAAACGAGTGCTGGCCCTGGATCCGGGATTTCGTACCGGGGCAAAGCTTGTCTGCCTCGATTCCCAAGGGAAGCTGCTCCACCATGACACCGTCTATCCAACTCAATCTGAGAAAATGGTGGAACAAGCAGCGACTACGGTTAAAGAACTGTGCCGTCGCTTTGAAATTGAAGCCATCGCCGTTGGAAACGGCACCGCCGGACGCGAAACCGAGGCATTCGTGCACTCTCTCGGTCTCCCGAAATCCATCACCGTGGTTCTGGTAAACGAGAGCGGCGCTTCGATATATTCCGCTTCCAAAGCGGCCAGAGAAGAATTTCCCGACCAGGACGTCACAGTGCGCGGGGCAATATCCATAGGACGTCGTTTGCTCGATCCGCTTGCTGAACTCGTGAAAATAGATCCCAAATCCATAGGCATCGGCCAGTATCAACACGATGTGGATCAAGCCGATCTCAAGCGAAGCCTCGACGACGTGGTGATGTCCTGCGTCAATCGCGTGGGAGTTGAAGTGAACAGTGCGAGCAAGGAACTTCTCAGCTATGTTTCAGGGTTGGGCCCCACCCTGGCGAAAAACATCGTCGTCCAAAGAAGCGCCAATGGTCCCTTCCGTTCCCGAAAGGAACTTCTTAAGGTACCCCGGCTCGGACCGAAAGCGTTCGAACAGGCTGCGGGATTCTTGCGCATCAGCGACGGACAGAATCCTCTCGATGCAAGCGCGGTACATCCCGAAAGTTATCCGATAGTAGAGCAATTTGCCCGAAACCTGAGGTGTTCTGTTAAGGATCTCATGGGGAATGACGAGCTGCGCAATAAAGTGCGTCTTGAGGATTTCATAAGCGAAAAAGTGGGGATGCCCACCCTCAAGGACATCATGGCGGAGTTGGCAAAGCCGGGCCGAGACCCGCGGGAAAAGTTCGAGCCATTCCATTTCGCTGAAGGGGTGAACTCGATCGAAGACGTGAAACCGGGCATGAAGGTGCCCGGGATAATAACCAATGTGACTAAGTTCGGAGCATTCGTAGATATTGGGGTCCATCACGACGGACTTGTTCATATCAGCCAATTGGCAGACCGTTTCATTAGCGATCCTACAGAAGTAGTAAAGCCGCAGCAAAGAGTTTCCGTGACGGTCTTGGACGTGGATATTTCCCGCAAACGAATTTCCCTGTCCATGCGTTGAGTCTTGTCGTCCGGGACCTTACGAATCATCTTCATCAGCATCCTCGAGACTGATAACGAATCTGGTGCGACGGGACCCCAACCAATGACTTGTGTGCCTTCAAATCGCCGCGATCTCCCACGGTCGCGCGAAACGTACCACTTATGAAGGCGTAATCTTTGGCCCACCGGAAGCTTCAACGCTGGCATTTTGCACTCCTGCCGACGTCAACCGCAAGGTATCTTCTTTCCGGATGATCAAATGGAAATAGAGAGCACCTAGGGAGTCTAAACTGACGGTTTCAGTCATTTTACCCAATTCGGTCGTGTCGAAATCCAGTGGTCCACAGTCTCGCGGAGCCATCCCCCAAGTCCGCTGGCAATGTAAAATCGTGGAGTGAGGAGATTATCGTCTTTTGCGATCAAACCTTCTTCACGGGCAGTTTCGGCAAGCGCAGTATAGGGATAAATCCGTATGCCCACTGTAATCTTCATCATGTCCAGATCTAAAGAATCGGCGAAGTTTAAGCTTTCCAGCGCAGAGGCCTTTGTCTCTCCGGGTCCGCCAAGCATGAGAAATCCCATGCGGCGAATCCCGTGTCTTCCAAGAATTTCGCACACCTCGCGAACCTGGTCCGGACTGAATCTTTTGTTCATATTGTGAAGCATGGGTTCTGACCCGCTCTCGAAACCAACGGATACATCTTCGCATCCGGCCGCAGCCATCAATTGCGCCAGTTCCTCGTCTACATGAAGGGGATAAATTATACAGCGCCAGGCTATCTCCAGGCCGGCAGCTGCGAACTTTGAGCACAGTTTCTTAGCGTAGGATGGCGGCAGGTTGAACGTGTTATCAACGAAATAGTACCTCCTGAATCCCTTCCCCACACATGCGTCGATCCACCGCACAACGGCCTCGGGAGAACGTTCGCGCAATGTGCAACCTTCAATGGAGGCTGTAGAGCAGTAGCTGCACTTCATAGGACAGCCGCGTCGCGTCTGAACGGGAAGCCAGAATTGGTCATCCCCGGAAGCGTACTTTGGCAGGAATCGGGAGTCCGGAAGAGATAGCCCGTCCAAATTTTTTTCGAGCCGCCGTGATCCGAGGGCCTCACCAGTCGATAGCAGCAGACCAGGCACTCCAGACAGGTCCTCGTTTTTTTCCAGTCTCTCTAGAAGCAATAGGAAAGCTATCTCCCCCTCTCCCTGGATTCCCATATCTGCAGCTAGATATTCCAATAGACTTACCGGGTATATGCTGTATCCCGCGCCGCCTAGCACAATCGGTGAATTCGTCAGTGATCTACAGCGGGAAATGAGTTCTTGGACGTCATTGAGAAAGAACTTCGGATCGTCCATACGTTGATCGTCGACATTCCTGATGGATACGCCGATAACTTCGGGACGGAAATTTCTGATTACGTCTGTCGCGACTGACTCAGGAGCAGTCTCAGACATCAAGTCAAGCAAAATCACTTCGTGACCGGCATGCAGAGCTGCTGTAGCGACACAGCCAGCCCCCAAAGGCCACGCTTTCATGTTAATTTCCTCCTTGTTGACGGAAATCAGAAGCACCCTCATTGATTTTCACCTTTTTCCTGACCGTCGGAAAGTTCCAAAACCATTTTGGCGATCATTTGCTCGTCAAGAAGCATGGATACTCTTGTGACTCGGCACATGATACAACTATCCGATAGCATGTATCAATTTCTTAGCGTACCTGCAATGATTTGCCCACACCCGGAAATGTGATGCGGAGCTGTAGTTGGTTCTGTAAAAGCGCCGATGCCCTTAGCTCTGGACGTAGGTGCCAAAATCACAAAATAGGCTTTTCCCACGTGGGGACTGAACCCAGAAGCTTGAAATCAGCTGAAGATCTGAAGTCTGGAATCCTTTCCAACTCATTTCTTCTCCAATTCACGATTTTTCCGATCTATTTCCCTCCTTACGCTCGCATTTCAGAATACAATCTGCACGCCCAGTCGGATCTCGCCTAGATAGGAAAAAGGGCAAAGAGATTCTGGTTGACCTGAAGAGCACGAGGAGGTACGGTCAAATCGGGAAATACGGTGCTTTTTCGGAAAGGTATCGCGGTCTTGCTTCTGTCGAGGTTCACTTGCATGAGAGCGCCTCAGGGCCTTGAAGTCCTAAGATTGGGAATTTCCATCACTCATTCGACCGTTCTCTCAAATGGGCGACATAGTCAATTACAGAAGCGAAAAAACGAGCGCACAGAAGGAGTCGTTTTGAACAAGAACTTCCTGATTCTGGTATTTGTACTGGTTGCAGCCGCAGGCGTGGGTGCTGGACTGTTTCTCAAGAAGGGAAACAACACCACGCCCCTGTCAAATCCCTCCAAAACGGAGACCGCTTCCGAACAGCTTAAGAGCCCGGGCGCTATCGCAGTAATTCCTAAAGGGACTACCCATTCGTTCTGGAACTCGGTTCTCGCTGGTGCACAAAAGGCGGCAAAAGAAAACAATGTGGAAATTTTCTGGACGGGTCCTGACCGCGAAGGTGACCGAGAAAAACAGATCCAAATCGTCGAGGATTTCATCGTGAAGAAGGTGGCCGGTATCGTGCTGGCTCCTACGGATGCAGGAGCCCTCGTCCCTGTGGTCGAACGTGCGGCGGCCGCCAGGATACCGGTTGTCATCATTGACTCGGACATAGAAACCCCCAAACGGGTCTCCTTCGTGGCCACCGATAACTACGCGGGCGGCGCCCTCGCTGCGAAGCACATGGCGAAGCTCCTGGGGGGCACGGGCAAAGTGGCAGTCATCAAGTACATGGCTGGTTCCGCGTCCACCACGGCTCGTGAAAATGGTTTCATCGAAACGCTGAAGAAGGAATTTCCCGACGTCCAGCTCGTGGAAGACCGCTATGGCATGGACACAGTAGAGACTGCGCTCTCCGCAGCCGAAGACGTGCTCACTCGTCACAAAGAGCTCAATGGCATCTTCGCATGCAACGAGTCAACTTCCCGAGGCGCCTTACGAGCGCTGGAGAGTCAGGGACGAGCCGACACAGTAAAGATGATCGGCTTCGACGCTGCTGACTCACTGCTCAGAGGTCTCGCTGCCGGGCGCATCGAGGCGCTCGTGGTTCAGAATCCCCAGGCCATGGGATACAAAGGCGTATGCAGCGCAGTCGCAGCGATCAAGGGCGAAAGCGTCAACGCGAGAATCGATACCGGAGTGGAACTCGTTACGAAGGATCGCTTGAACTCGCCAGAGATTCGCGCGCTCATCGGAAACGAAGATTGATGGCGCTAAACCAGCGAGTCGAGCCTTCACCCTACGTCCTTGAGATGCAGGGGATCGGTAAGAGCTTTGGTCCCATCAAGGCCCTTGAAGATGTCACCCTACGCGTCCGACAGGGGACGGTTCACGCCCTCGTGGGTGAAAACGGCGCGGGCAAATCCACCTTGATGAAGATCCTCTCCGGAGTGCTTCAGCCCGACACCGGAACCATCGTGCGAGACGGTAGGACCTGCGCATGGAAGCATCCTTCCGACTCTCTCGCGGCCGGGGTCGCCATGATCTACCAGGAGCTCAGCCTCGCCCCGGATCTCACCATCGCCGAGAACGTGTGGCTCGGGATCGAGCCCCGTGGTGCACTGCCCGGCACCTACTCCAAGAAGCGAATGCTCGCAGATACCCGTGCCCTGGCCGAGAAACATGGCTTCGAAGTGGATCCCGATCGAAAAGTGGAGAACCTCCCAGCGAGCACGTGTCAGATTGTCGAGGTGCTGAAAGCTCTTGCCCGAAATGCTGAGATTCTGGTGATGGACGAACCGACTTCCTCGTGTGGAGAGGCTGAAGTGGCCGTGCTTCTCGAAATGGTCAAGAAACTGAGCCGGGCAGCGACCACAATCATCTACATTTCTCATCGGCTCGAAGAAGTGATCGAGATTGCAGAGGATATCACCGTTCTCAGGGACGGGCAAGCCGTGCACACCGGCCCCATGAAGGGCCTTGAGATCTCCGACATAGTCAAACACATGGTAGGTCGCTCCCTGCACGACTACTTCCCGAAAAGAGAGGTCGAAGTTAGGGGTACGGCTTTGAGCGTGTCGGAACTCTCGTCTGAAGGTATCGAAAACATCAGTTTCGATCTTCACTGGGGAGAGATCGTGGGCGTCGCGGGGCTAATGGGCGCAGGTCGCACTGACCTTGCCCGCGTGCTGTGCGGTCTCGATCCCGCAATCAGCGGCAGCGTCGAACTCGGCGGGAAAAGCGTGAAAATCGACACGCCGGCTGACGCATTCTCCCTCGGTATCATGTACGTCACAGAGGATCGAAAACGCACGGGTCTCTGCCTCGATCTCCCGGCTGCTTGGAACATGACGCTGCCGTGCCTTGCACAATTGGGCATGAAACATATCCTGCACCTCAGCCGCGAAAACGAGATCGCCGACGAAACGGCCAAGAAGCTTTCGCTCAAGTGGGCCGGGCCGGGATCGCCCGCGAGCGCTCTGTCTGGTGGCAATCAACAAAAGCTGCTGCTCGGTCGCGCGCTGATCGCTCAATCGCGACTGTGGGTGCTGGACGAGCCTACTCGTGGTATAGACAT
The DNA here is from genome assembly GCA_041740635.1 of Desulfomonilaceae bacterium. Lineage (GTDB taxonomy): Bacteria > Desulfobacterota > Desulfomonilia > Desulfomonilales > Desulfomonilaceae > Desulfomonile. The sequence goes on from JBGSLQ010000056.1 coordinate 40,755, forward strand.
CGCAGCTAAAGTAGACATATACGAGCTGATCGGACGGATGGCCGCTGAGGGAAAGGCAGTCCTTATCATCTCCTCGGAGCTGCCCGAGCTTTTCGGAATCACGGACCGAATTCTCGTGATGCGCCGGGGCCGCCTCGTGGGCGATCTCGTCACCTTCGAAACCACCCAGGAGGAAGTGATGCAACTCGCTGCCGTGGACAAGGGCTGCACATGAACAAACTCGTTCGAGAACTGCTACCGTTCGGAAGTCTCATCCTGGTCATTGCCATCTTGTCGCTCTGGCAGCCCGATAGCTTTCTGACCCTGGACAATTTCCTCAACGTGCTGCGCCGTTCCTCGGTCTACGGCATCATGGCTGTTGGAATGACGTTTATCATCATCTCCGGCGGCATCGATCTCTCTGTGGGCTCTCTCCTTGCGTTATGCGGCATGTGCGCGGCGGGAGCAATGATCCGTGTCGGCGGGGAAAATCCTTCTTTGGGGATTATGGCTCTGGGGACTGGTGTCGGGCTCCTGGCCGGTGCAGTGGGCGGTCTGATCTCGGGAACGTTGATCACCAAGCTGAAGCTCCAACCGTTCATTGCCACGTTAGGAACCATGAGTCTCTACCGAGGAATTGCGCTGGTCATGTACGACGGACAGCCGATCAACGTATCATCGTATCGCTACCTGGGCGAAGGCACTCTGCTTGGGATGCCTATTTCGGTGGTTCTGTTCCTGGCCGTGATCGCTTTGGCTGGAGCCATCCTGCAGTTCACGCGATTCGGTAGGCACACCTATGCCATAGGTTCCAATGTGGAAGCGGCGCATCATGCAGGCGTGAGAGTGGACCGAACTCTCATGGGTATCTACACGCTCGGAGGACTGCTCACCGGGCTTGGCGCGATGATTGCCATGAGCCGGACCGTATCGGCGCAACCCACTGCGGGTGTGGGAGCCGAGCTTGACGTCATCGCCGCGGTGGTCATCGGCGGTGCCAGCCTTTCCGGAGGCCAGGGAACCATTACCGGAACTATCGTAGGCACGTTGCTCATCAGTTTCTTGCGAAACGGGTGCACCCTGGTGGGCATCTCGACGAACGCTCAGTTGATTGTGATCGGTGTGGTGATCGTCCTTGCTGTAGCGGTGGATCAGTTCACCCGCAGCAAAGCGGGCGACGTGGCATAAGCAACATTTTCCCGAGCTGAAATGGAAGAATCCTCTCGTCTGAGTTCGCTAGGCATTCTTGTCAGTCAAACGGCCTGACACGTACTTGTGGATAATGCTTGAAAGCAGTGTCTGGTAAGGGATTCCTTCTTCCAGAGCCTTCTTTTGGATCGCTACCAGGTCTTTCTGTGACATACGGATGTTAACTCGTTTGTCTTTCTTGAATGTCGCACCGGCATACTTCTGATACCGTTCAGACTCGGATTTCAGGTTTGATACCGACTGCCACTCATCCCTGTCATAAGACTCCAATATCTCTTTCTCTTCCGGATCTAGCTTGCTCATTTGTCCTTCCTTTTCAGGTACTTCTTCGTGGCTTTGCGACTGGGAATAATGGTCTTGAGAAATACTTCCTCTTCCGTTTCAATAAAGGGAACGAGATAGGCGTAGTCCTCTATGTTGACGATGAACATACTCTGTCCCTTGTACTTCTCTCGGTTTGGATGCTCAACAATATCGAGCAGTTCATCGCGCTCGATGTGAAAAACGACTTCCTCAAACGCGACACCTCGTTCTCTCTTGAGCCGTTCATTCTTTTCATCATTCCACGAGAAGTATTTCATAGACAGATCATAGTGCAATGTGTGCCTTTTGGCAACAGCCAAACACTCAAACATCAATCAGAAAAATTGTTGAAAACATTGGACTTGCCCCGTGGCCGCTTGTCAGGCTGACGCTCGAGTTATCCGAACAATATCGGATCGTATCTGATACCCAGCATCTCGTTGACCTCGTTGAGCCTCTTGTCATAGCTCCACATAGGTATTCCGGTTAACAGAGCGGAGGCAGAAAGATGGACGTCAATGTACCCAAGGCCTCTTCCCATCAGATGGTTCGACTCTATGAACTGGAGGATCTCTTCGTGTTGTGCTGGAATTGCCTGGGGAAGGTCCTGAATGAGAGAGAGGATTTCACTCCTATTCTTCATGTTGCCACAGGCGAGCTCGCCAACAATATACGGGTGACACATCACTTTACCGTCATGCAGCAGCCGTTCAAGGTCAGAGTCGCCTTCCCGAAGGTGACGTACCCACACTGATGTGTCTACAAGGACCATCTTCACTGCTCCGTGATTCTTCTCCGTGGAATGGCCTTCAATTCCTTCTCTGTCCCGCCCAATTTTGCCAGCCTTTTGGCACTCTCTCTAGCGATCAAAGCTTCAAGGCCAAGTTTCACCAATGTGGTTTTTTCCTTAATCCCAGTCAATTCCGATGCTTTTTCGATCAACGTGTCTTCAATATTCAGCGTGGTTCTCATCTCAATGCACCCCTCATCTAAATATATGTATCAATATGTATCATAGGTATGCTTCTGTCAACAGGAGAAAATCAGGGTCGCCATAGAAACACTTTCCGTGAAAAATGGTATTATGTCCCCGCAATCCGTTCGTGCGAAGGAGGAGAGATGTCCACAACCAAGATCGGTATTTTCTGGTCCGGCGATTACCGTTCCAAACCCAATGAGTTGGCTCTGCCTATCGCGGAGGAGCCTTATGCAGAGGGATGATGCCATTTCAGAAACGAATCCGCAGATTTCACAGATGGCCGCAGATTCAAAAGACGAACAAACCCATGCCATCATCGGCGCAGCAATGGAGGTTCATCGACACCTTGGTCCGGGATTCCTGGAAGCGGTCTATCATCAGGCGCTCGCTATGGAATTCTCGGCCAGAGGTGTTCCTTTTGCTAAGGAGGTGGATCTGCCGGTGTACTACAAAGGGGAACGGCTAACCTGCTCTTATCGCGCTGATTTTATATGTTACGGCGAGGTGATCGTTGAGTTGAAGGCGTTGAGAGCGATCACTAACATCGAACAAGCCCAGCTCTTGAACTATCTCAAGACAACACGTCTCGAGCGCGGACTACTGTTGAATTTCGGTCGACAAAGCCTTGAATTCAAGCGTTTTTCATTTTCAAATCTGCGAAAATCTGTGAAATCAGCGGACGAGAGATGACTTTATGTCCCAAGATTTCTGTCGCGTGAAGGAGGAAAGATGTCCAGAACAAATCCGCAGATTTCACGATGGCCGCAGATTCAAGAGACGAACAAACCCACGCGATTAATCGGCGCGACAATGGAAATTCAAACGCGGACTACTGCTGAATTTCGGTCGACAAAGCCTTGAATTCAAGCGTTTTTCATTTTCAAATCTGCGAAAATCTGCGAAATCTGCGGACGAGAGATGACTTTATGTCCCAAGATTTCTGTCGCGTGAAGGAGGAAAGATGTCTAGAACGAAAATCGGTATTTTCTGGCCCGGCGATTACCGCTCCAAACCCAACGATCTGGCTCGGCCAAACGCCGAGGAGGCCACGGTTCAACTGGAGCGTGCCCTGAAGAAACTCGGACGCACGAGCTATCGTATCGACGGGTTTCTCACGCGACCTCACGAAGCAATCGAGAAGCTCGGTCCGGTGGACGATCCTCTTGTCGGTGTGTGCGTGCACTGGTGTTACGGACCGCATACCACGGACGGAGTTGTCGGCAAAGACAGCCCACTGCTGCTGGCGAGCAATTTTTCAGGTCAATGGCCGGGGCTCGTGGGACTGCTCAACACCGGCGCCTGCCTGGAGAGCCTGGGCCGCACATTCTCTCGTGTGTGGAGCGACGCCCGGGACTGGACCGCAGACGACGCTTTTATGGCTCGTTTGAGTGAGTGGTGCTCGACCGGTCGCATCGGCTATTCTACCGAGCAGATCGGCTATTCGGTTCCCATATCCAAAGAGGCGCACGCTCGCTCGAGAGTCGTTGCCGAGGAGATCAGGAAAAGAAGGATTCTGGCACTGATGCTCGGGGATACGTCAATGGGCATGATCAACGGCTACTTTGGCCCGCGGCGGCTGGCTCCTATCGGATTCTCGGAACACAAGGTCGACCAGGCCTGGATCATTGATCGGGGCCGCTCCATCTCCGATGACCGACTCAACCGGGCGATGGCCTTCGTAAAGAATAGCGGCGTGAAGTTCCACTGGCGCGAAGACGGCGCGGACGACTTCGACGAAAACGCCACGCGGGAACAGTTGCGGGACTACCTGACCGTGCTCGACCTGGTGAGCGAATTCAAAGCCGACTGCGTGGGTTGGCAGTATCAGCTCGGTTTGGTGCCGCTGCGACCGCCGTCGGATTTCGCCGAAGGGCTGCTGAATTCCGTTTGCCGGCCAGAGAGCAACGGCGACGTGATCGTCACCTCCACGGAGGGAGATCAAGGCAACCTTATCCCGATGGAGTTGATGAAGCGGCTACTCAAGGCCAAGGGGCTGCACCAGGCCGTGATGTTCCACGATGTGCGCTGGGGCGCCGAATATCAGGGACGGTTCTTGTGGGTGCTGCTCAACTCGGGCTCGTGCGGCGGATACGCCATGAGCGGCGATCCCGACACACTCAGGGGAGTCCACTCGTACCGGCAACCCGCGGAGTACTTCCCGATCCCCGGCG
>JBGSLQ010000057.1:0-38600 GCA_041740635.1 Desulfomonilaceae bacterium
TGCAGACCAGATCAAGAAAACTCTCGATCAATTGGCAACGAATCTTAAGCTGGATCCCTATGAACTCCTCTTTCAAAGAAATGGACCTAAAGAATAGCTATACCTATCATCGTTGCTCCCGCGAATAACTGAAGCTTTACAAGCCAATCGTTTTTTCACTTGACGAGCAAGGGAACACTATGCTTACTTCTAGCCATTAAATTCATGTCTCATGATATGGAGAGACATTTTTCTCTGAGTGTTATTCGAGAGGCTCCTCTGTTCTACACCGTGCAGAGAAGTTTACTTTACTGCAACCTACGTCACTGCTAATTCTTAAGAATGACCGAGTTTTGCGCTTCAACGAGGCTCAGGATTCATGCTGCCGTACTGAAAAGTGTGAAGATTACTAACATATTCTGATTCATTACGTGTCCATCCGACGACGCTAACCGGGATTCAATTCTTCGGTGACCGTTCTTCACGCTGAAAAAGCAGCGGTGGATAAGGCTTTAGCCGCGAAATTACCAGACGTAAAGCGATATCAATATAATGACAAACATCTATCACCATCACATTGATGCAACAATTCTTGGAAAACTCCTGGCTCTGTATTTTCCGAATTACCCATCTTGTAAGGAAGATCTCGATGCATTGGTATCAGAGCTAAATGAACAGAACTATAACCTGACACATATTGTGGACGCCTGCCAACGCATCCTCCCGCTCCTGTCTGTTCCCGGATCGGCCGTAGAAACCGAATTCAAGAAACTCGCATCCAAACGCAAATTGACTCAGGATAATGCTCTGCGGCTGGTAATGGAGCTTCAAGAAAAAGTTGATTCCATATAATTCTAACCTCGCCAATTCTTTTTCTTTCTTACATCCCGAATAGAGTCATTCAACCGTCAGGCGAGCCTCTAGAGAATCCGGCGCTATTCACTGTAATCCCGAATTAGTCGGGAACCGATGACGAAGAAAACGATCGCATACAAAACAAGAACCACCAGCGAAATTAGGGCATACAGATCGATGGAATTCTCGCGAATCAGGATGTTCGCGTGCGTCAAGGGGAAAGCCCAGACCACAGCCTGAAGCGGTTGCGGTATCCGCTCCACGGGAAAGAAGGTCCCGCTGAAAAACGCCATAGGCAGAATGAAGAAGTTGTTATAAGTGGCCGTATCCTCATGCGACTTCGTTATCATGCCGGTAATCACTCCTAAACTGGAGAACAGGAAACAGTTGAGCAGAAGAGTCGGCACAAAAAGCGGTGTGATCGATAAATTGCGAGTCGTAATAAACCCGACGATCAAAATAAGGCCCGACGCGAATAGTCCCTTCACCATTCCGGCCAGCACTTCTCCGATCATGATTGCCGAGGGCTGTATGGGCGCCTGGATGAAAACCTGAAAGTTCTTGAAGTACAGTCGGTTAAGGTTCAGAGCATTGGCCACCCACGTGTAAGAGTTCATCATCGAAGTCAACGAAACAAGCCCGGGAATCAAGTAGTTCAGATAGTCCGTGCCTTTTATCTGCACCATCCCGCCGAGGCCCAGACCGAACGTGAGGAGGTAAATAATCGGTATAAGCATAGCGGAAAAGAGATAGCTGATCCTCAGAAGCTGTCTCCTGAACAGGAGCATCTCGCGAAGGAAAATAGGATACCAGGCTTTCCCGATCATTCTATGCGCTCCCCGGTTAGTCTGACGAATACGTCCTCGAGATTCGTTTTGCGTATTCTGACCTCGCAGTCCTGGCAGAGTACCAGGTTGTTGGCCTCCTCACGATCCTTGCACATCTGTTGTATGAGCTTGCCCTCGTCGTTCACGAACTCGACGATATACTCACCGAGAGTCGCCTTGAGGTTGTCCGGAGTGTCAAGGGCTATGAGCACACCTTTGTTGAGAATGCCCACGTGGTCGCAGAGCGCTTCAGCTTCCTCGATGTAGTGTGTGGTGATCACAACAGTGCGGCCTTCAATGCGAGTCTTGCGAATGATGTCCCACAGTTGGCGTCTGATCTGGGGGTCCAGGCCGATGGACGGCTCGTCGAGGAACAGCACGGACGGCTCGGTAAGAAGAGCCCTTGCGATGAGAAGGCGTCGTTGCATGCCCCCTGAGAATCGCATGAGCAATTCATTCCGTCGAGCCCAGAGGTCGACGAGATCAAGGCACCAGCGGATCTTCGTCTCACGGTCCGGAACGTCGTACAGCATACTGTAGATCAGGAGATTCTCGTACGCAGTGAGTTCCCGATCGAGGTTGTTGTCTTGCGGCATGACCCCCATCAGCCGTTTGACCGCAACGGAATCTTCTACGACGTCATACCCTGCTATAAACGCCCTGCCCCCATCGGGTTTCGAAAGCGTGGTCAGTATCTTTATTGTGGTTGTCTTTCCGGCGCCATTGGGTCCGAGAAGGCCGAATACGCTTCCCCGTTCCACTCTGAAAGAGAGATTGTCGAGTGCCTTTATTGTGCCGTACTGTTTGGTCAATCCCGTAACTTCTATCATGATACGCAGCGCCTCAGCCTGGTGACTTTCAAGAATTGTTGTCACGCAGGCTTATCAATACTTAACAGATATAGTTTAATTACCCGAGAGTCTTTAGGCAAAGAAAATCATCCATTGCAGATTTCGAACGACATGAATCTATTATCATTGTTGCACAACCGTTTCGGTATACCTGTTTTCAACGTAATTACTGCTTGTTTTTCTTGACCGGATGGTTTCAAATTTCAGTTTCGCAGATATATTTAAGACTGTCAGCACTCCAAGAAAGCGAAACAGAGTTCTCCCTAAATCGGATTTCGTGATATACGTGAGTCAATAATTCTGTTTTGAAAGTAGGTATACGATATGGAATCCCGAACTAAGAGCTCATCAGATACCATGAACAGAACATTTGAAGTACATCTCCTGCGTTCTGAAGATGCCGAGGGAGTCAGCCGGCTTTTCAGGGCGATTTACGGCGAAGGCTATCCGATAAAAATCTTCTATGATCCTGAAAAGCTAATAAAAGCTAATAAAGAAGGGGATTACTATACTACTGTTGCAAAATCTACGGACGGGGAGATCATTGGAATTCACAATCTTTTCCGTTCGGCTCCAAGTCGGGATGTGTATGAATGGGGAGTCGGTCTGGTTTCGAAGGAATGGCGAGGCATGGGAGTCTCAGGGGCCATCGAGCGGTACATGATCGAAGAGGTGGTGCCGGAATTAGGTATGCACACCGTCTTTGGCGAACCTGTAACGAACCATTTGCAGATGCAAAAGCATTCGGAACATTTCGGATTTCACTCTACGGCCCTGGAAGTGGGGCTCATGCCGGGGGAAGCATATAAGGGTGAGGGTGTCACGTCGGAACGAGTAAGCACTACGATGGGTTTTCGCTTATACCGGAACATTCCCCAGAAGATCTTCGTTCCGAACGGTTATAACGAAGCTATAGATTTTCTGTACAGCAGTTTTTCATCAGGTCGCACATTTGCTGAAAGTACTGAGCATATTCCGTCCGGCACCCGTTCCCAAACTCATATGGAACTCTTTGATTTCGCAAAGGTTGCACGCATAACCTTTCATGAAACCGGTTCGGATTTCAGCGACCGCATATCGGACCTGGAATCGGAAGCAGTGGGCAAAGGCTTTATCGTGATACAGGTATGGCTGAAACTGACGGAACCCTGGATTGACAATGTCGTCAAGATTCTTCAGACGAGAGGCTTTTTCCTGGGAGGGGTTCTTCCCCAGTGGTTTGATGATGATGGTCTTTTGATGCAGAAGCTCCTGTTTTCGCCTGATTTTGACTCAATTAAACTATATTCGGATCGTTCGCACCGGATACGCGATCTTGTCAAATCCGATTGGCAGCGTTTGTGCGGCTAACTCACGCATTTTGGGGAAGCTTTTAGGGAAATTTGTCACAGCGTCGGTTTGCCCCTTCCCTACCGGGCACAATTGACTGATTTATTTACCTATCGTCCACCGGCACGGAGCCCGGTGGCCACCAATTTCAAAGAATGGCTCTTGACAATCCGTGATTACTTTTATAGCCAAAAAGTGACCGATTGAACATTAGGAATATTGGTAGGTGCCGTGCCTCCGTGCCGGCACATCTTCAATATGATCAATGATATCGATAGAATGAACCGGCAGGGACGCCGGTCCCTACCATTATCCTGTAATTCACACGAGGGATAAACGACAGAATTTTTGGCTACTGACTTGAGAAATTACTACAACGTGGAGAAATTGAGTGCTTGAAAGCTCATAAGAAAGACGGGGGCAAAGGAGAAAGGCGGGATTACTGAATATGGTGTCCACGGAATCCCGGAATCCTCGCGAAATCGAATCTGTCCTGAAAATTCCGGAATCTGAAATCTTCATGGGAGGATCGGATCAGGCTTCGATGTCAGGAATAGTGAAATAAAAGGTCGAACCCACGCCAACTTCAGATTCTACCCAAACCCGCCCACCATGGCGTTCGACTATCTTCTTGACGATTGCCAGTCCTATGCCTGTTCCCTGAAAAGGTCCCGTCTTACTCAACTGCTGAAAAATCACAAAAATCTTTTCAAAATATTTTTCCTGAATTCCAATCCCATTGTCTTTCACGGAGAAGACCCATTCATGCCCACCCTTTCGCGCAGACACATGCACCGCGGATGATTCGTCGGCACTGAATTTGACGGCATTTCCGAGCAGATTCTGCAGCAGTTGAACCAACTGAGAGGGATCGCCCACAACTACTGGCATCTCGTCGTACGTTAATTTCGTACCTTTCTCTCTTATCAGACTTCGTAAATTCTCCATGGACCGGTCCAGGATTTCCTGCATATCCACCGCTCTAAACGATTGCCCCTGAGTGTTAACACGGGAATAGGCCAGCAGGTCTTGTACCAGGGACTTCATTTTGTCGACCGATTCCACGGCATACTTTATGAGCTGATCCGCATCCTTATCCAAGCTCCCTTTACACTTTTTTTCCAGGAGTTGCATACACCCGGCAACATTCCGCAACGGCTCTTTCAAATCGTGGGATGCTATGAAGGCAAACTGTTCAAGATCGGCATTTGACCGCTCCAACTCTCTGGCCTGGCGCTTCAAAGTCTCCTCGGCTCTTTTGCGATCGCTGATGTCTCGAACGATCCCCTGGTAACCGGTCACCGCCCCCTCCTCATTCAAACGGACATTGGCACTAAGAATGCAATGCATGATCGTTGCGTTTTTTCTGCGAAAGCTGACTTCGTAACCTTTCACTGAGCCGGTCCGCTCTATGGTCTCTCGAAGCTTCTCCCTGTCACCAGGATCCAAGTAGAATTGCAGGACGTTCATCCCAACCACCTCTTCGGCGGTGTGCCCAAACATATCCACAAGCGACTTGTTGGCCTCGATCAATTCACCCCGTAGCGATGAGATGAAAACCCCATCCTTTGAATCATCGAATAATGTGCGATATTTTTTTTCACTGATTCGCAGTTCCGCTTGTGCCTCGTCACGTTCTTGTTCGCGCTGCCTCAGCCTCCTCATTCCCAATCCAATGCCCAGTAAGCCCGTGAAAAATATCGAGCTATGGGACACGACCAGGGTTTTTATGTCCTTTCGCTGTGCTTCCAGAAAATCTTTCATCGGCAAAGCTATTCCAACTCCGCCCCGAACCTCCCCTTCCCTGCAGTTGTCATGGCATTTCAGACAATCCTTGGCCGCCACCATAGGTTTGATTATTCTGACGTACGGCTTTCCGTCTACTTCAGTATATTCTGACACCTGCTGCGTACCTGTCTCGAACAATTTTAGCGCTTTCTCTTCCCATTGATCCGGACGATTTTCAGGACGCAGCGGCTCCAGGCTCGTAAGATGGCCCTGGATCCCGTACAATTCAGCAAAATCTTTATGGAATTGACGCAGCATGTACGCAGGATTCACCAAGGTGAGTTCCTTGCCGGATGGCGTTTGTATATCTCGATCAGGAACATGCTGTAGGTAGGGATTGGAAGGAGTCCTTTCGTCTTTCGGGACATACACCCCACCGTGAGACGTCGCCCATAACCGGAATGCTTGATCCTTGTCAAAATGCGCTCGTGCTACCTGTTCAGCGAGCTGTCCGGTAGTTTCATGGACTCTCGAAATGGCCCATAACAGCATACCGAATACCGTAGCTGCCCACAGTGATATCAGAATATACGAGAAAAAACGTAACTCTCTGCTACTCATTGCTTTTTGCGCCTTCTTTTCAATTTGAAAGCGGGTCAATATACGAAACGCGCCGACATAATTATCCTCTAAATTTCCGAAACAGTAGACCTCCAGTAATGAGACATCTTCATTTGCCAGACCATTTGAATATGTTGCAATAGCGCAGCCGTTAAAGAAAGTCAAGGCTGAAGAAGATGGCTACTCCTCGCAGAATTTCAGCACTTTAAGGTGACAAGAAAAATACCCAACCAAAATACTGGAGATTTCCACGAGTCCTAAGCCCAGAAAGACCGCGCCGGATTCACCGTGGATTCAATCCGACAAAAAGAATTCCAACATTTTGATAAACTTGATGTAATGGCAAATCCTAGCGGGCCTGGGGATTCATTTCGATGACATTCAATCCAAGAGTATCTCTCAAGTAATGGTCTGCCATCATTCCTTTGAGATTGTGAACGAAGCCCAAGAACAACACGCCAGCTTCATCTTCAGGCAATGTTTGGGCTATTACTTGCCCTATGACTTTGTTGCGGGTCAACAGGTATAATGATTGCTTTCCGATCTCCTCGGCAGATATGTTTTCTCCAGCTTCTTCCTTTTCTATAATTTCGGCCTCGTTCTTTTGCCATGCCATTAACAATCCATGTTCTTCACAGGGGATAAGACTCGTCTCTCTATGAGCCAATCTCAGCAATATTCTTTTATTGTACCCTTCCGGCATCTTGTAAATTTCGTTCAAGGCATCAGGAACACTTTCCGGCGGAATGACAATGAGCTTATTGTTGAACGTGAAGAGACCGTCATTATACATCTTCTTGGGTTTCGGCTCGAGCGAATCGATGGAGCTTTCTATTTCAGTCCATATGGATTGTGATTGGGCTTCGGTGATTTGGGTCGCTTTTCCTACTTGGCTGATAATATTGAAGTAATATAAAGGTAATCGAGCCATTCTTTTCCTTTTGGATAGGTATTCATAGTCAAGCCTCAACAGTTCAAGAGGCCTGTGCAGCTCTGGCGGACACTTCAGAATAACGAGCCCTAATTTCTACTCCGAAGCTTTATGAGAAGTCGAAGAATTTCAATATAGAGCCAGACCAAAGTGACCATAAGCCCAAAGGCCGCATACCATTCCATGTACTTTGGTAAACCCTGGCGAGCACCAGTCTCAATAAAGTCGAAATCCAGGACGAGATTGAGTGCTGCAATCACCACCACAAACATGCTGAACCCGATCCCGATCAATCCATTATCGTGGATAAAAGGCATTCGCACGCCAAAAAGACTCAGGATTATCGAAATGAAATAAACAATTGCGATTCCGCCTGTAGCCGCAACAACGCCAAGCTTGAAGTTCTCCGTAGCTCGAATGAATCCCGAGGAGTAAGCCACCAGAAGCGCAAGGCAGGTCCCGAAGGTCAATCCTACTGCCTGAATCACAATCCCCGGATACTGGGATTCAGCTAACGAGGACATCCCTCCTATGAAGAGCCCCTCCAGCAATGCATATATCGGTGAAGTCACGGGAGCCCAAGCCTGTTTGAAAATAGTTACGAGAGCTACGATGAATCCCCCGATCGCCCCGCCCACCATCCACGGCATTACCGACGCGGGATTGGGAGTAGGATCGCTGAAAAACAAGTGCCACGTCCAACCGGCAGAGAGTGCGACCAGCAACAAGAGAATGCCGGCCTTATTTGCGGTGCCTTGTAGCGTCATAGCCTTGTCTGCATCCCAAACACGTTCCAGATCGCCAAAAGCCTTCTCATTTAATGCAGGATTTGCTGTTCTCATATTTATCGTCCTCAGAGTTTTCGCAGCTCAATGCGGTAAAATCTATAGTAGACATACATTAACACACGCTCGCGTGTATCTCAAGCCACACATGGCCACTTTCGTCGAGCTTGATTTCAGGAACAGTACGGACGAAAAATTCCGACCACCCTTTTTCATGAATCGAACCGATTGTGTAGGCATCTAAATTGGGAAAAGGCGGAGGTGCAAAATGGCCTTTTATGGCGGTCCATATGGTTTGATAGGGACTATTATAATGGTCCTTTTAATCATTTGGCTTATCAGTTTCATATTTTAGTTGAGATGCAAATTAGTCGTTATAACATCCGCGGAGAAAGACAATGAAAACTGTTGAATTGATTCCGGATATCAACGAGAGCGCTCTTTCCGAGCCGGCTCCGACATCTCAATACACACAGGATATACGAGTAACAAAACATGATTGTTTCAATGATTGTGTTCTTGATTCTTGGGAAATGAAAAGTGAGTTTCTATGCGCTTCAGCATGCGGACTCGATATTTAAACCCGTAATTGTTTTTGTGCGAGCCCATGATGGCTGCATGTTGCAGTAAACCCCCGAGTTCTCTTAATAGGCTCGGGGGTTTTTTCGCGAGATCAACTTTTCGCTAAGCAATGAGTTTGGAATGTCATCGATCCGGCGACACCTTCCGTGCAGCCGCCGGATTTCTGTTGTAGATCTCCTACGTTCTTAATCTATTCGTTAGGAGTTCTCGGTTCCACGTCGGTGGATGCAGAGCCGCCCGGAGTCGTTCGGCCCATTTCCGGACTCGAGCTGCGATCCATACGCCTGCCCTGCTGCATAGACTGTTCTTGACCTGTTTCTCCCCTCCTTCCACGCATAGCATCAGTTGTCCGATCGCTTTGAGGAGCTCCCAATTGTTGGCGATCTGCTCCCGTTTTGGGTGCTGAAGGAGGAGCGGTTTCTGTCATTTGCCTTTGCCGATTTATCTCAGCAGAGGTACGATCTCTTTGTCCGTCCAATCCCTGCCTGTCCTGAGGGAGCCCGGATGGTTGAGCCGCACCCGCTTGGGCCGCAGATGCATAAAAGTCACTAACTTGACTTTGCCATTCATTCTGCCGGAAATTGGGCCAATTGTTCTCGGTGAAACTTGGAGCCTCAGCAAGTCGTTCAGGTCTCACGTTCAACACAAATCGATTTGGATCGGACCTGTTGAACTGGTTCCACGGAACGGGATACAATCTGCCGCGAGCTCCCTGGAAGTCTCCCGAAAGCACTACATACTGGACAGTGCCGTCATTGCTGAGGACTACGTTTTCGATGGTCCCCAATTCATTGCCTCGTTCATCGTAAATGGTTTTTCCGATAACGGCCCCGGAATCTTCCATGGCCTTCTTCTCTTTCTTTCCTGTTTTCCTGCCTTCTCCCTTTTTGGACTTATGTCCGCCCGAGTACCCGTAACCACAATCCGAGGAATACCCGTAAGGTGCGTAGTAGTAATATCCATACTGTGCCGCTGCAGGACCCGGGCCGTACGCCCAGAGGGCAAAGGTACACGCGACAGCAATTCCTACTGCAACTACTATTGTTCTCATGCTTCCTCCGTGTTATCAATTAGCTTTCAGAGTCAATTCCGGGTCTCTTACCATGACCCTTCTCTTACATTGTCTCCGCTTTCATGAAAAAAGTTCCTGATTTGTGTTCGGTGGGTTTAATGAAGGTATGTAGCTCAATCAACCCATTGTCTTGCGAAAAAAAGAGAATTGCGAATGAGACACTATTCTCCTCTGCTTCGGAATAGGCCGAAAAAGAATGAAAAAAAGGATGTCTTCGTGAAACTGGTTTTTTTTGTCACAGTGACTAAAATTAGTTCATAATTATGACATTGGAGAATTGCTATGATGACATTGAAATTATTTATACAATTTATCGGACAAGAGGTTAATTGCTGCCTTTGGGGAGCATGCACCAAATCCAAGGACGAATATTACTGTGCGAAGCAGGGTGGCATTGTGGTGGATTCTTGCCAGGTTTGCAAGTAGGCATGAAGATCTGCTCTGTGACTTACTCTGACCATCGCATTAGCCAATTCATTTCTAACCGAAAACGCTCATCCAGGGAACGGTCACATTGCCGGCCGTTCCCGGTTTATCGTTGAACCCGAAACAACAGCGAAAGCCGGCCATTTTAATCTTTTGGCTCGTGCTTCCCCCTCAGAAGCTCGCCATCAATTGCCGCATTAGATTATTTGATTTCCTTCATCATGTCAGCCAACCGTTCTTCGCCTTCTTTATCTTGTTGAAAACCGACTGCGCCCAGGAGATAAGGCCCCTTTTGCACAACGACCGTTTTGCCCTGATACGGGTCTGTCCCAATCAGCGAGTTAGGTCCGAACTGAGTCGAAGTCCCCGTCTCCAGCTTGCCTTTCTTCAGCAAATTCTCTCTATAGCGCTGCAATGCATCCAGAGCTTCTTGTGGGTTTTCAAAGATGGAAAGAAAAAGATGAAATTCCGGGACGTCCCCCCCGGCTTTTTCACCAGTCTTCGCGTTCTGCTCTGTGTACGATGCTTTGAAGCCTCTGTGCAAAAATTGATAACCGAGCAGCCCATCGGGAAAGTATTCTATGGAACCAGGTTTGAGCCCGGTCTTCGGGAAATATTCAAGCTCCTCGGGTGATGCTGACGTGTCTGAAATGCGAGATTCTATTTCCTGCGCCAACCGTTTCAAAATGGTATTTGAATCGGTGGCCTGGAGTACCACAAAGTACTTGCCTTTATAAAAAATGGCATATTTATCGCCCAGGTACGAATCCAGCCCAATGCCTGCGGGTTTTTCTTCTTGCCTGAAACGTGAGAAAACTCCATAGGCGTGAAGCGGATCGCCCATATCGTAGATATCCAGTTCGACTTTATCTTCAGAGGAGCTCGCATTCTGATACACTGCGAAAACGGAATTTTCAAATCCGTACTGCACAAAGAGATCGGCTTGACCGTTTATGTGTTCAAACAACGTTTCTCTCGTGAACGTCTCAGGGCTATCTCTCAAAATCCAGCCCTCCGGGGCAGTTTTCGGAATCAGAGATTCTATGGGAATCGTTCCAGCCCGGAGATCATGAAAAGCGAACAAAATCCCCAGGAAAGAAATGATAATCAGTGCTTCACGCCTTGTCATCAGATTGTTCCTCCAGCGAAACACGAAGTTCACGAGAACATTCCATGCACTTCCTTCAATTGAGCGTGAATGTTAAGTCCTCTTGCACACGTGATCGCGCAGGATGTACACTCTGAACAGAGCTTTATCTGTTGGAGAGCACCTTCCGTTTGAAGCACTTCTCGGGCGAGTTTATCATCCTTGTAACCGTCGCGATACATGACCGCCCTCAGCAAATCGTTGTGAGCCACCCCGTGCGGACACTCACCGATACAGCCGCCGCACATAGTACAGATCCTTCCTTGAAGGTGGGACTGATACTGGCGCAGCTCATCCAGGTCCTTCCTTGACAGGGCTGTTCCCATAACAGCAGCACACTCCTCGATCTGTTGGATCGTGGTGACGCCCGGGACGGCTACGGCAACATGCTGATCCAGCAACACGTACTTGAGAGCAGCCTGATGAGGGCTGAGTCCACCCATATCGCCGGCTTTGTAGCCTCCCGCCTGGGTCTTCATGGCCACAATCCCTATGCCCGAGTTCCTCGCTAATGCCACAGCCTCTTTCAGATCGTTTGAATGGGTGAAATTGTACGAAGTAAGAGCTACATCGTGAAAACTTGACTTCGCCGCTTCCCTCAAAAGTGGAGCCATGTCGGTGTGTGTAGAAAAACCGGTAAAACGTGCTTTGCCTTCCTTCTTCATGGCCTGAAGAAATTCAATGAGCGCAGGATTGTTAACCTCATCCGGTTTCTTAAGAGAATGCGCCAGAAGTACATCCACATAGTCGGTCTGTAATCTCTGCAGACTTGTTTCTACAGATTTTCTGGTCTCCTTTTCCGTGCCGACACGAAATTTCGTCTGAATAAGAACTTTGTCTCGCTTTCCCCGAAACGTCTTGCCGACCATTTCCTCATTCCTGCCTCCCATGTAGGAGTGGGCGGTGTCGTAAAAATTGATACCAAGATCGAACGCCCGATGCAGCACGGATGGGTCGCTGCAATTCATGACTCCCATGCTGACGGCTGTGACTTTTAGTCCGGTTTTTCCGAGAATCCGGTATTCGAGAGAGTTCGCCTTCTGGGCCTCTGCAAAGGAAAGATTCGTGGTGCACAGAGGAGTCACCGCCAGTCCCAGAACTGCAGATGAAGCTCCCTTTATGAATAGCCGCCGCCCTATTTCTTTTGAACCCATGGTTTCTCCTTCCCGGAATTCAAAACGTTTTTCAGCTTTCTCTTCTGTCAACGTGGTCCCTTGTCGAGGGGTCCCGAAAACAGAATCCTGGTAATACCTTTCCAGGGGACAGATTGAACCTTCCTTTAAAATCGAAAAACTCCTATTCTCCCGGATACCACGTGGTAGAACACAAGTCAATTACCTTGAATGATGGCAATAGGTTACATTTTTGTGACCGTAAGAACCAGTTTGGCTCTCTTCAAGCTCCTTGCACGCACGACGTCTCGCCTGAAAGCCTGTTATGAGAGAATACTCGCCAGAATAGCAGTATGATTTGAACCCTAAACCAGCGGTTCACAACCAAAGTCCATTTTTGAACCGGGTATGCGATCGGAAAATTCTCCGAGCGGCCCGAACTAAAATAAAGAAGCATTTTTGACTTAGGTCAAGGTGCGATCCGTGCGGATCACTTAAAACTAGGAGTCAGGACGGAGTCGCGGAGACAAACATCGATTCGACCTTCAACGGACAAAGAGGCGAAAAATGGCTGATACAACTATTGAAGCATGCATTCCTGTAGACATTTCCGATGACGACATACTGGAGGCAATGAGAGACATCTCCGGATATGTGGATATCACGCCGGGTGATTTCCGGGAGGTATATCTCAAAGCTTATGAGCACGCTTTGAGGCGGCTCATGTATTCGGTGAAAGTCAAAGATGTCATGACTACGGACGTGGTGACCGTGGTGAGGTCTACTCTCATACGGGAGGTGGCTGAACTCATGGCAAAGAGAAGAGTTTCCGGGGTACCGGTTCTAGAGACTGACGGGACTGTTGCCGGTGTAATTTCCGAGAGAGATTTCTTACAGGCAATGGGAGGCGGAGGACCGCAGACTTTCATGGATGTAGTCTCGGACTGTTTAAAGGGCGGAAAATGTCTGGCTGCACCAATGCGATTACAGGTAGCGGAAGATATCATGAGCAGTCCGGCCCTTGTAGTAACTCCTGAGGCTCCGGTTATGGAAGTCGGAGACATGATAATAAAGCATGGAATCAACCGGGTTCCTGTTGTGGATCAATCGGGCAAACTCATCGGAATTGCGTCGCGGGCCGATGTGATTCATCGCTCATGGTGATCTCATGTTAAAGAACTATCTGGCCAAAATGAAAGGTACTACCCAGAGCCCTCCAATGGTTTCCGCACGTGAGATTGTTCTCTCATGGCTCGGTTCATTTTTCGGCATTGCCTCGGTTGCCTTCCTGAATTTCAAGCTCCTGAATGGATTCGATCTTATAATGATCATCGGTTCTTTCGGAGCGTCGGCAGTTCTCATCTATGGAGCAATCAAGAGTCCTTTGGCTCAACCTAGAAACCTGGTGGGAGGCCACGTGCTTTCGGCATTCGTCGGAGTCATAGCGTTCAACTTGTTTCACGCCGAGCCATGGATGGCTGCTTCGGTAGCGGTTGCAACTTCTGTTGCTTTGATGCACGCAACAAAAACCCTTCATCCTCCCGGCGGAGCGACGGCACTGATATTTGTGATCGGATCGGACCAAGTCCATGCATTGGGGTTCATGTACGTGCTCGTTCCAACCGGAGCCGGAGCACTAACCATGCTCCTCGTCGCGCTCATATTCAATAATATGTCCAGTCACCGTCGGTACCCTGAATTTTGGCTATAAGTGCTCTAATCAGAGTGCTATGCAAACTTGCACATGAAGGAAGACTCCACACTCAAGCCACCACGTCTCAGGCAACAGTATTATCAAACCCTCAATTCACGGAGAATGGACAGCAATTCTTCAGGATTGTCAGATTCTGCAACGCGATCGTCCAGATGTCCATCCTTGGTTGCTCGACTGACGAGAGCGAGTATTTCAACCTGGGAACTGGGAATTTCGGCGGGGGTAAGGATCAGAAACACTAGTCTGATAGGATTGATCGCTTCGTGTTCCAAGATCCCTTTCTTGGTCAGGCCCAGGCTGATTATAGGGCTGGAAAGTCCCTGGATTCGGGCGTGAGGCACTGCAACCGTTTCATTCGTGAAAAAGGTAGAGCCCAGTTTCTCACGATCCAACACTGCTTTCATGGTATCTTCAGCGTCACAGGTTTCAAAATCCTTGGCAGCGACTTCCACTAATGTCCTGATAACGCCTTGCTTTTCTACCGGGTGATTCCAGATGACTATTCGACGACTTGATATCAAGTCGGACAAACTCACCTTTTCTTTACGCAAGTGCGCCGAGGATTCCTTCCGGCTGTTTGCTTCAGGAGCGAACGTTGGTTCAGCATCCCGGGTATCGAGAACAACGAAGGTTATTCCTCTGGCTTTTCGGATCAGTTCCTCCACGAGAGTTTTCTTGCCGAGCAGTTTTTTCCAAGAGGGAATTTCACCGGGATGCCCGATGACTATATGCCCCACCCTATATTCTCGTGCAAACCGAAGGATGGTATCAGGGATGTCTTCTCCTTTGTACGTGAATACCATGGCACCCAATTGCTTCGCCAGAGTCAATGTGCTGGACAGAATCCTTTGCGTGTACGCATCGATAACTGTCGGTTCTTCCGAAGGAGTTTGCACGTACACAGCGTACCAATTCCGATTCAACCTACCTGCCAAGCGAGAAGCATACCTGAGCAACATCTCACTATTGGGCCCACGTGAACTGAGGCAAACCATAACCTGATCGGGCGTCGGCTCGGCATCGTCTTGCGATCCTTCACGCATGCGCAAATCAATTTGAGATGCAAGTTCCCGCAGCGTCAATTCTCGCAAGTTTTCAAGATTTGAGGTTCGAAAGAAGTTGGAAAGAGCCGTCTCAATCCGTTCCGGAGGATAAATCTTACCTTCTCGCAAGCGTTCCTTGAGGTCGTTCGTCGTCAAATCCACATTTACTATTTCGTCTGCTTCGGCCACAACTGAATCGGGTAAGCGTTCCCGGACCTTCACATGAACAGCCTTTTCGACAGTATCGTATAAACTCTCCAGGTGCTGTACGTTCAACGTGGTTATAACGTGTATTCCCACCGCAAGTATCTGTTGAACATCCTGGTAACGTTTGGCATTTTTCGTGCCTGGAACATTTGTGTGGGCAAGCTCGTCGATAAGTGCCACCTCCGGCCTTCTGGCAATTATTGCATCGACATTCATTTCTTCCAACACGTGTCCGCGATATTCTTGCCGAATCCGGGGAACAATCTCGAGCCCTTGAGATAGATCCACAATGTCTTGGCGCCCGTGGGTTTCGAGCAGGCCGATAACAACATCGACGCCTTCTCTCATCAGTCGATGCCCTTCCTGCAGCATTTGATACGTCTTCCCCACTCCTGCGCAATACCCAAGGTAAATCTTGAGCTTCCCTCGTCGGAAGCGTCGTATCATTCTGAGGAATGAATTGGCTCTGTCTTCAACAGTCGTCATTTCATTTCATCCAGTGACAGGTTGAGCCTTGTTACGTTGACTCGAGGTTCTCCGAAGATTGCCAGATCTCGTCCTTGGAGAGAGGCACGTAATTTCTCGAGAATTGCGGATTCATTGATGCCCCTTGCACGAGCCACACGTGAAGCCTGCAGGCGAGCATTTTCCAGAGTGATATGGGGATCCAATCCACTTGCAGACGTAGTGACCGCGTCCGCGGGAATAGAAACATCAGCCGACAGGCCATTTTCGGCCCGATATGCCTCGATTCTCTCTTTGACTGTTTGCACGAGTTTCCTGGAAGTCGGTCCTAGATTGCTGCCGCCCGAACTGGAAGCGTCATATCCGTTTTCACCGGCAGACGAGGGCCGAGGATGAAAATACCTGGCGTGTACGAAATTCTGGGCAAGTAGCTCCGAACCTACTATCTTTCCGTTCCGAACGATCAAGGAGCCATTTGCCTGATGTGGAAAGAATACTTGAGCGATTCCCCAGATTGCTAAAGGGTAGATGCCGCAAAGGATTATACTGAGGGCTATAGTTGCAATTATCGATACCCGAAGCTCGCTGATAATCGTTTTCATGGACTAATCCTTTTCCTTACACGAGGTGCAATGCCGTAATACATACATCGATAACTTTGATCCCGATAAAAGGGGCAACAAGACCGCCTAATCCATAGACGAACAGATTGCGACGAAGAAGTGCTGCAGCGCTGAGCGGTCTGAAATGGACTCCTTTCAGAGCCAGAGGTATTAAGGCCACGATAATGAGAGCATTGAAAATTACAGCGCTCAAGATAGCGCTGTGGGGAGAATGAAGGCCCATTATGTTTAAAGGGCTGATTATCGGGAATGTCACCATGAGCATCGCCGGAATTATGGCAAAATACTTCGCCACATCATTGGAGATGCTGAAGGTGGTGAGAGCGCCTCGAGTCATAAGCAACTGCTTGCCTATCTCCACTATTTCAATGAGTTTTGTAGGATTGGAATCAAGATCCACCATGTTCCCTGCTTCTTTGGCTACCTGAGTACCGGAATTCATGGCCACTCCAACATCGGCCTGAGCCAGTGCCGGCGCATCATTGGTGCCGTCACCGGTCATCGCCACGAGCAGACCAGCCGCTTGTTCCTTCCGGATAAGCTGCAACTTGTCTTCAGGTCGTGCTTCTGCCAAGAAGAAATCGATCCCGGCTTCTTTTGCTATGGCTGAGGCAGTCCTACGATTGTCCCCGGTAATCATGACGACTTTTATTCCCATGCTTTTCAGGCGCTCGAAACGATCTTTCAAGCCTCCTTTGACAATATCTTTCAGATGGACTACTCCAAGTACCCGGGAACCCTCCGCAACTGCTATGGGTGTACCCCCCTCCGACGCAATGGCTTCGATGGTGTGCTGGACCTCTGACGAATACCCGGCTCCAACAAAAGACTCGATAGCGTCTGGAGCCCCTTTCCGTATTTGCCGACCATCGATGTCTACGCCGCTCATCCGGGTCTGAGCCGTAAACGGAAGGAACTGAGCGTCTGCAGTTTCAGTCAGGGAGCGTCCTCGCAGACCGTATTGTTTGGCAAGGACCATGATACTGCGCCCTTCCGGAGTTTCATCCGCTAGAGAAGCCCACTGAGCTGCATCGGCAAGTTGTTCCTTGGTAACCCCGTCTGCAGGAAGGAACTGGGTTGCCTGACGATCTCCGAGAGTAATGGTTCCTGTCTTGTCCAACAACAAAACGTCGACATCTCCCGCTGCCTCCACAGCTCGCCCACTCATTGCAAGCACGTTTCGGCGGACGAGTCTGTCGATTCCAGCGATTCCGATTGCGTTCAGAAGCCCCCCGATGGTGGTAGGAATGAGGCACACCAGCAATGCGACTAGCACCGTAATCGAGAAGTTCACGTTCGCATACATTCCGAAGGGCTTCAAGCTGAGAATAACCACAAGAAAGATGATCGTGAGGGCTGCCAGAAGAATAGTGAGGGCTATTTCATTCGGAGTTTTCTGACGTTGAGCCCCTTCAATCAAACCGATCATGTGATCCAGAAAACTCTCTCCAGGATTTGCCGTGATTCGGACTACAATTCTATCCGATAGCACCCTTGTTCCTCCGGTAACGCTACTGCGGTCTCCTCCGGCTTCTCTGATAACCGGAGCAGATTCACCGGTGATGGCAGATTCGTCCACTGTGGCAATTCCTTCAATTACTTCACCGTCCCCTGGGATAAGCTCCCCGGCAGAGACAACCACCTCATCGCCCTGCCTGAGCTGTTCCGCAGAAATATCCTGCTCGAAAAGGCCATCCTGCAAAAGGCGATGAGCTATGGTCGTAGTTCGTGTTTTTCGCAATTCGTTAGCCTGAGCCTTGCCGCGTCCTTCAGCAACAGCTTCAGAAAAATTGGCGAATAGTACGGTGAACCAAAGCCACACGGAAATTTGAAGTCCAAAACTAAACGATTCTCCTTCCTGCCCCAGGAGTAAGCCGATTGTAGTAATTGCCGCTCCGACTTCAGTTACAAACATAACCGGATTTTTCAGCATGTTAGCAGGATTGAGTTTCTTGAAAGACTCAATCGCCGCTTGAACCAGGATGTCACGATCGAATATTGAATGAGCTTTTGCAGCCATATCAGTGTTCCTCTAAAACGAGACGCTGGAATTCGTCATGAGAAAATGCTCGACTATGGGCCCGAGTGATAATGCCGGGAAGAACGTCAACGCACCTACGATGAGCACTGTCCCAACAAGGAGCATGACAAAGATCGGACCGGTAACAGGGAAACTCCCGGAACTTTGAGGAACGATCTTCTTTTGAGCCAGATGTCCGGCCAACGCAAGAACCGGTATAATCATGAAGAATCGCCCGACGAGCATTGCCAATCCCAACGTTATATTGTAAGGGATCGAGTTTCCACTCAGCCCTGCGAAAGCGCTGCCGTTGTTCCCCGTACCCGAGGAAAAGGCATAGAGCATTTCACTGAATCCATGAGGCCCGGCATTATTCAAACCGGCCAGACCCCAGTTACTCACGGATGCCCATGCTGTAAATCCGAGAATGCTGAATACGGCTGCCATCACAAAGAGGACGGCTGCCTTGATGTCATATGATTCTATTTTCTTCCCAAGATATTCCGGTGTCCTGCCAATCATCAGGCCGGCAAGAAATACGGCAAGGACCACAAAAACGAGCATTCCATACAGGCCTGCGCCGACTCCGCCGAACACGACTTCTCCAAGCTCTATGTTAAGCAGTGGAACGAGGCCGCCCAACGGGGTAAACGAATCGTGCATAGCGTTGACTGCTCCGCACGACGCAGCAGTAGTAATAGTGGCGAACAGAGCCGAGTTGAAGATGCCGAACCGGACCTCTTTGCCTTCCATATTTCCGGAGGAGACATCTACGCCGAGAGCGTGGAGCCTGGGATTGCCTGCGGATTCAGCCCACCAACAGACCATGACTCCAGCCAGGAAAATTATCGCCATACTGGCCCAGACCGCCCAACCATGCCGTTGATTCTTTACCATGCGCCCCAGGTAATAGGTCAGACCGCTTGGAATGAGAAAGATTGACAGCATCTGTATGAAATTTGACAAAGGAGTTGGATTCTCAAATGGATGCGAAGCATTGGCATTCATGAATCCGCCTCCATTAGTACCAAGCATCTTGATAGCGACTTGAGATGCCATTGGGCCCTGTGCAATTTTCTGAGTCTCGATTTTTCGTTGCTCAGTAATCGGATTGTCCGGCGATTCTCCTCCTTCAACGGCTTTTGCAGTCACTGTGTGAGGCTCGATCAGTTGAGCTGTATCGTACGACTTGAAATTCTGTATCATTCCCTGGGATACCAGAAAGATTGCATAGACAAGACATATTGGCAGCAACAGATAAAGATTGACCCTGACCAGATCTACCCAGAAGTTGCCGATGGTCTTTGCGGAATGTCTGGCAATTCCTCTCACGAACGCGGCTGCAACTGCTATGCCCACAGCAGCGGAAACGAAGTTGTGAAACGTTAGACCAACCATTTGCGAAAAATATGACATGGTCGATTCGCCAGCATAATTCTGCCAATTGGTGTTTGTCGTAAAACTTACTGCCGTGTTGAACGACAAGTCGCCACTTACCGCCTGTATGCCTTCCGGGTTCAACGGCAAAATGTGCTGCAATCTCAGAATGCAGTATGTGAAGAGAACTCCGACCAGGCTGAAAGCAAGGAGTGATAAAGTATACTGCTTCCAATCGTGCTCGGTGTTCGGGTCGATTCCGAGTATCCTATAGAGCAGTCGCTCCAGGGGGCCCATGACTGGATGGAGAAAGGTTCTCCCATTAATGTCCAGAACTTGGACGAGGTACAATCCCACAGGTTTTGTCAGCGCAAGCAAAATAACAATGTATAAAGCAAGTTGGATGTATCCCAAATTTTCCATCGTAATTACCTTCCTAAAATTTTTCAGGTCTCAGAACAACTGCAAACAGATAAATGAGCAGAACAATGCCGACTAAGCCGATGATGGTATCGATCATGACCTAAATCCTTTCCCACGCAAGACAGTACAAAACGCTTAATCCGAAAAAAATCAGGAGAATCAAAATGTAAACGACATCCATGTGTCAGTCCTTTGGTAAAGAATCCGATCGCCGCAGAGAAAAGGTGAAGGTACTTCCTTCGCCTTCACTGCTGTTCACACAAATAGTTCCGCCATGGGCTTCAACGATCTCTTTTGCAATAGATAATCCCAATCCGACGCCGGTTTTCGTGACATCGATGGGGGCTCTAAAAAACTGTTCGAAAATGTCTTGATGATATTGCTCCGGTATGCCCCTGCCGGTGTCAGCCACGGCGAATCGGACGAACTCTTCGTCTGCGATTGCAGAAACGGTAATCCTGCCACCCGGATGTGTGTACTTCAGTGCATTCGTCAGTAAATTCGAGAATACGTGAGGAACCCGGGCCGGGTCAGCCAGGACTTCGGGCAAGCCTTCAGGTAATTCTATGTTCAGGTGGACGCCCTGATTTTGGCTGGCGGAACGAGACGGTTCCACAGAATCCAACACCAGCACGTACGGGGATAACGATTGCAGATCGAGATAGACTTTTCCGGATTCAATGCGGCCTATATCCAGTAAGTTTTCCAAAATCCTATGAAGCCGCTCGGCTTCCTGTTCTGCACTCATAAGAACGTCCGTCTGTTTTTCATTGGGCGAGCCGATGTCACCTTCCAGCAACAGATGAATCGCCATGCGAATCGAAGTCAGTGGGGTCTTGAGTTGGTGAGAAACCGTAGACAGGACTCCCCGTTTCAACTCATCTTGCTGTCGCTGCTGCGTAATGTCGTCGATCACAATGAGTAATGCTGAAACTTCTTTGTTTCCGCCACGGATAACAACCGCCTTGGGGGCAAAGTATCGTTCCTCATCATTGACAAAACTCTGGACTACATGCTGTTTTTCAGCATTGATAGTATCCTTGCCGATAATGGCATTATGAAACAGCGTGGTGAGCCAGTCCAAATGCAAATCTTGAATCTTAGCGGTCGGCCTTAATCCGAACACTTGCCCGGCAAGTTGGGTAGCCATTTCCACTCGACCCTCCAGGTTCACAACCGCCACAGCTTCCGGGAGAACTCTGAATGCTTCTTGAACCGTCTGCTGAATCTGGGCAAGCTTGGCCTCACGTGTTCGTCGGACACGCCGGAGACTTTCTGCCATCGCATTGAACGATTCGGATAACTGACCGATTTCGTCTTGAGACTCGGTCTTGACTACGAAATCCAGATTCCCGGCGCTAATTTCTCTTGTCGATTGGATGAGCCGAGTTATTGGCCTGAAAATCCATCTTCTCACAAGGATTATGTATATCATTGCAAGAATGCATCCTACGGCGAGGAGGGCATACATTTGCCGACGAGCCGATGCGGCGAGCCCGCGTGCCTGATCGTTTGCATCGATCATGTTCTGTTGATTCATCTCAAGAATCTCGCCAGCGTTTTGCTTGATTTCTCCGAATAACGGTAATAGCCGTTCAAAATACGTCTGACGCTTCAAATCAATCGACATTGGCTCCTGCAGTATTTGCCGCACCGTGGATTTATACTCTGAGTAGAGATTCTTTACCTTTTGGGCTTTTTCGCCTTCCGTGGGGAGCGTCACATTATTGAGTTCAACCTGAAGAGCTTTTTCAAAATTCGACTGATTTTCAGCAATGAGCTTTGTTCCCTGCTCATCGTATCGGAGTAACAAGAACAGCACTCCACTGTCTATTCTCTCTAAAGCTTCCTTCATTTCCAGGCATGCAACAACACTGCGATAATTCTCACGAAGTATTACATCGATGGAATCACCCAATCGAGAGAACAGAGAAATGCTTTCCCCGCCTATGATGAGAATAATCGCGAGTAATCCGGCAAATCCCAAAGAGAGCTTTTGACGTATGCCGAGCATATTTGTCTCCTCTTGCCGGCAATTGAGCAATTCTCATGCCAAGGACAAATAATAGCTCCGCTGTGATTTCGATAACTTAATCTGAATGCCAGTGCGGCAGGATTGTACTTCGCAAGATCGGACACAAACTCGCATTGCATTTTGCAAGGTTCAGGTCAACAGCACCAAAGCACACAATTAAATATTGTATTGTTTACGACGTCGCCATAATGTGGCCTGGTCTATTCCAAGAACATCCGCGGCATCCTGCAAAGAGGGCGAAACGGCAAGGACTCTCCGGATATGCTCTTCCTCAATTCTTGCCAGAGTCACGGGATCTCCGAGCCGTATATCGGTTTTTTGGTTCAAAATTGTAAGAGAAAGATTCTCTAAACCAACGCGAGGAGTCTTGGAAAGAATCGCTGCTCGTTCGACAGTATTACTTAATTCTCTTACATTTCCCGGCCAATCGTATCGTTCCAGAGCCGAGAGTGCCTCATCCGTAAAGCCAAGAAATGTACGATGATTTTTTCGTCCAAAAAACAGGAGCAGTCGTTGCGCCAATCCGGCGATATCTTCTGAACGCTGTCTCAGAGGAGGAATATCGACTTGAATCACATTCAATCTGTAGAATAGCTCCTCTCTGAAGCGTCCTTCTTGTACTGCTTGTTTCAAATTAATGTTGGTAGCCGCTAATATGCGGACATCAGCTTGTCTCCGAACATGGTCGCCCACTCGTTCATATTCACGGTCTTGCAAAAACCTCAGGAGCTTGGGCTGCAAAGACAGGGGCAAATCTCCGATTTCGTCGAGCAACAGAGTTCCACCTTCACATGCGGCGATTCGCCCCGGATAGTCTCGAACTGCTCCCGTGAACGCTCCTTTGACATGTCCGAACATCTCGCTTTCCAACAATTCCGGTGAAATTGCAGGACAAGACACCGTGGCCATGGATTTTCCGGATCGTTTGCTCCAGGTGTGGATGGCTCGTGCAAGGGCACTCTTCCCCGTACCGCTTTCTCCTATGAGGAGAATAGTGGAATCAGATGTCGCCACCTCTTGCGCCAAGTTAATGGTTCGTTGCATGGACGGGCTCTTGCTTGAGAACTCAACATCAGGAAGCGATCTGCCGATTTCCTCCTGTAACTCCGTGAGCCGCTGCTCTAACGAGCGCACTGTACCCAACTTCTCTACCGCGTGATAAATTTGGGCAGGAGTAAAGGGTTTGGGAATGTAGTCGATTGCTCCTCGACGCATGGCTTCCACTGCTGAACTCACAGAAGAATAGGCCGTAATCACTATGATTTTTAGCCACGGGGTTGACGCCAGGAGCACCGGTATAAGGTCCAATCCATCGGCGGTTCCCAACCTCAAATCCAGGAATGCAATATCAAAAGAACGTCGAAGAGTCTCATTTACCGCATCCTGAAAATTACTCACTGCGACAACTTTGTGACCTTTCGCTTCCAGACCTATGGATAAGACCTTACGGATATTGATTTCGTCATCAATGACAATAATGTTTAGGGAGTTGCCGGACATTCTGACTGAACCTGTGCCTGACTTCGTAAAAGGTAGTATGAGATTGCAGACTCAAAATTTCAACACGAATGATATTGCACGTGAGGGTATGGCGACTCGAACATCATTATCTGGTGACACCAAGTCTCTCATTTTCCTTAGCATTATAGTGCCCTAAGACTTGAATATCTTAGCAGGGAAAGTGATTCGTTTCAGTCCGGAGGACCGAAGGGCCGAACTTTTTTTTAGTCAACCTCAAAAAAGCTGCGCGGGAGCTTGACAGATCTTTCAGAAAGCTCCAAAAGAGTTGTCTGAAGATGACGCCTCAGAATTTGCCCTGAAGAGAATCGGTTTTGCTGACGTTCATTGAAAGCTTATTGATGAATCAAATTCCAGAGAAGAGAGCGGCATCGACATATCGAAGAAGCACGGCCTTTTGCCTGGCCGGCATGAGACCAAAGAGATAATATCATGGCGCTGCAACGATTATGAGACTGCAGATTCACTCGACGAGTGGCTGTTCTCTCCCGATGGCCATGCTTTTCCTCAATACTCTAATGAATGGGAGAAACTATGAGCCAAGCCCGTATACGCCTCGGACGCAAAATAGAACAAATTAAACGCCTTGTTTCCTCACTCGGCGCACAGGTTGTAGAAAATGTCCAGCACTCCATGAGGGCAATCCAATTGCGGGACACCCAAATGGGACGGAGCGTCACTGAAGCCGATTTCAGTATCGATCGCCTGGAGCTCGATCTGGAGGAACAATGTCTGGAGATCTTGGCACTCCACCAACCAGTGGCTACCGATCTCCGATTTATTGTAGGAATTCTCAAGGCTAATCACGATCTCGAACGCATCGGTGACATGGCGGCAAACATCGGTCGGATTGCCGTAGATCTTGCTGCTGAAAAATCCATTCAGATTCCCGAGGATTACTTCCTGATGGCCGACGAGACCGTTCGCATGCTGAACAAGGCTCTCGATTCATTGATCGATCTTAACACCTCTCTCGCACACGAAGTTCTCCGAGAAGATGACAACATAGACTTGACAAAACACAAGCTCCATCGTGAATACGAGGAAAAGCTTTCCATTCAGCCGGAAAACGTGAGGGCTCTTACCTACCTCTTCCTGATTTCCCGTCATTTGGAACGGATAGCGGACCACGCAACCAATATCGCAGAAGACGTGATCTATATAGTGACGGGTCACATCAGACGACATGGAAGATAAGAGCACTGCTGGAGGATATTTAGAATTTCGTTTCCGGTTGATCTCGATCATTCTGTGCCATTCCAGCCGCCTGACGCCATGATCGATTGCTGTCATTCTCGCATGCTCCAAAATCATTTATCAACATCCCTGTACAACTGGAGTCCAGTCTTTTCATAAGCTAAAGGATCACTTAGCGAGATCGACCAGCTAGACAACTTCTCGAGATTTAAGTGGCTTATGATCTTCTCATACCTATTCGCTTTTATGAATCCAATTTTGGCCGGCACGGAGGCACGGCCACTACCGGCTGATGGTAGGGTCCGGCGTCTCTGCCGGACCTCTCGCTTTTATCAGATTTATTGGCGAAATGGTATCAGCTCCGGCGCATTATGGAGAATCTCAAAGACTGGCTTTGTTCCTGGCTCGCATCAAGCCCCTTAGCCGTCAACTCTTACGGAAATATTCGCGTAATTCGAATCCATTGGGTCAATGAAAATTTTCTTTGAGCAGAGGACACTTCGTGGTATGTATATTCAGAATCTGAATAGTCATTATGCAACCAAGAAAAGTCTTGAAGCATGAGTCAGATTGCATGAACTATGCTCGTCAGTTCTGGTTCTTATACGAATTCGACAACAAAGTTCGAGAGCAAACCGGCCTAATAGGCAACCGTCTGATTCAATCTTATGACCTCATTAAGTAGCCGGTTCGCTTATGAGTGGAAGGAGCAGACACATTTCATGGAAATAAAGTTGAAAGCAGCTCCGCCAGATGCCGAAACCGCGATGATCGTGGATGAATTTGGTGCCTCGTGGGACTATTTGGGAACTGAAGTAGCCGACGGCATCTCTCTGGCCACCACCCAGGCAGCAGATGGTGAGGTCATTCGGGGATTCTATCGGAATGGTGCTTTGTTTATTGTGAATATACAGGATGCCAAGAAGTACTTCTGTTCGATCGATTCTCATGATTGCCGTGATTTGCGGCAGATCGAGCCGAGCCGTGTCGGAACCTTTTGACCGGGTGCGTAACATGTCACAACAGGAGCAGTGTGCAGGAGGTCGCCGGTCCGTGGAACGAAAAACATTCGAACTTCTTCTCTTTCTGATCTTTACAGGATGTCTGGCAGCCATAATTCTATTCGCTCGATAAGATCGATAAGGAGTAAAAGCAAAATTTCACCTTTGCTCGATTCAGAAATCTCAGTTTGCACTTGGACAATCGCTGTCCTATTCTGAATGTCAAAGGAGTTTCTGACCAGCTCACATGCCCCCGGGGAACCCTCTGGATCCGGGCCATCGATGGGCACAGTCGCTCCGCATCACACGGAGTCCCTGAAAGGAGTAACGATTATGAGACTTAGCACCAGAAATGTTATCAAAGGAAAAGTTGTCGATGTTCAGGAAGGTATGGTTGCCGCAAAGGTAAAAGTCGATATCGGTGGAGGCAATATTATTACGTCTACCGTGACGGTTGAAGCGATGAAAGAGCTTGAAATCAAGATTGGAGATGAGATCAAGGTCCTCATTAAAGCGAGCAGCGTCATGCTGGGGAAAGAATAGCATGCCTCTGAGGAAGTCCCGTCAACCGTCTGTGGCATAGCAGCTTAAATCTTACACTCATTGGTAAGGCTTCAGTTTCGGGCGGTGCTTTGGGAGGTATTTTGTTCGAGTACAAGGATGCCGGTGAGCGAAGCGTACCTCATCGTTGATGCCAGAGCGTCTGAATGCCTGTCATTGCGAGCGAAGGGAAGCAATCCCCTGAAGGTACAGGCACGCATCAGGAGATTGCCACGTCGCTCCGCTCCTCGCAATGACATGTCCCGCAACGTCTCATCTCCGTGGCTAACTGAATGAATACACTCATTGTTGTTTTTCTTGGACATCCATTGAAAAGGAAAGGGCCTATTGATCAGTCTAAACGTGTGCAAATATTTGCGAGGCGCTCAGGGCCCTTTCGAATTGCATCTAGCATTCACTATCCCCAAGGGACAGTTCGTCGTTTTGAACGGAGCTTCCGGAACCGGCAAGACGACGTTGCTCCGTATGTTGGCTGGTCTTGAAACACCGGATGATGGACGTATCCTGGTTGACGGAGAGACGTGGTTCGACAGGAATGAACGCGTGTGCGTGCCCCCTCAGAAGAGGAGCATCGGATTTGTATTTCAAAATTATGCGCTCTTTCCATCCATGACCGTGAGGCGCAATCTGGAATTTGCTGCAGGCCGCCGAAAAGATCCTCGAGTAGACATGTTTCTCTCAATGATCGAACTGAAAGAGTTGCAGTACAGATATCCCGAAGAACTGTCGGGAGGCCAGCAGCAGAGAGTAGCTTTGGCAAGAGCCTTAATTCGACAGCCGAAGATTCTTCTTCTTGACGAACCGCTTTCCGCACTGGATGAGGCCATAAGGGAGAAGCTTCAGGACGAAATCCTGCGTCTGCACAAAGAACTGAAACTCACGAGCATCCTCGTGTCGCATGACAGAGCTGAAATTCTTCGTATGGGGGATCGCATCCTTGCCTTTCAGGAGGGCCGATTGACCTCTGAAGGGTCCCCCATTCATACGATTTCGCAATCAAAGAATTCAAATAGGATGACATCCGGGTCTCATTAATCGAACAATTCCAAGACTCTCATGCCATTTCGCCAATATTTAATAAAACCGAGACCTCCGGCAGAGACGCCGGACCCTGCCATCAGCCGGTAGTGGCCGTGCCTCCGTGCCGGCCAAAATTGGTTCATAAAAGCGAATAGGTATCAGATGGCAGAAAGTCTCCTCAACAAAAGAAGAATAAGGAGAGAGATGCACCCCAATATGGCTGCCAGGATGCCAGCACGTTCAAATTCTCCCGTAAAAACAGAATTGTATATTTCCAGAGAGAGTGTATTTGTCCTGCCTACGATATTTCCACCCAGCATCAATGTCAAACCTACTTCGCCCAGCGATCTTCCAAAGGCAAGGGATAGCCCTCCGGCAACGCTTTTCTTAATGCTCGGGATCACCACAAAGAGAAATGTCTCGGCTTCGGACTTGCCCAGGGTATAGGAAGCCTCGATAAGACTCATGGTGGTGCTCTGCACTGCAGCCTGGACCGGCTTCACAATGAGGGGAAGGCCTGCTATGAATGCTGCGATGACTACTCCCCACAAGTTGAAGATTATTTCTACGCCAAAGACACCCGTGACAAAGCGGCCGATTGGTCCGGCTTTCCCAAGAATAAGAAGTAAGAGGAACCCGAGAGCTACAGGAGGAAAAACGAGTGGCAGAGTGACCAGAGTATCCACTACGCTCCGAACCGGGCTGCTCTTTTTGCCGAGATAGTAACCGATCAGGAGACCGAAAACGGTGTGAAGCACCAGAGAGATTGCTGCAACTTTTGCTGTGAATACCATCGGAAAAGCGATATTCGTGAGTGCATCGGAACCTGTTACAGAGCCCACTTCCATTTGTTCGGTCCTCATTTATATAGTATTGGGCCTGCGATGAAAGCCCGTACACCGCTTTGCCGGCAGGCCCCG
Organism: Desulfomonilaceae bacterium; assembly: GCA_041740635.1. Lineage (GTDB taxonomy): Bacteria > Desulfobacterota > Desulfomonilia > Desulfomonilales > Desulfomonilaceae > Desulfomonile. Next base: position 28,370 of record JBGSLQ010000057.1, read on the forward strand.
AGCCCTATCGATCCCAAGGGGCCAAGCGTCAGCTACAATCCGGATTTCTTTAGTATTTCCTTGACTTGAGGATCACCTTTCAAAAAATTCAGGAAATTCTTGGCTCCAGTGTTTGCCTCAAATCCCTTTAAAACTCCGAGAACCAATTTGATAGGGCCGTACGTTGTGCGGTCCGGCGTCAAATAGCCACCTATTCTATCCTTGATGTAGAGCGCGTCCGTCAGATTGATGAATCCTGCCTCCACCTCACCGCTTATGAGGTACGCGGACACTTGAGGTACCGTTGCTACCACGAGCAGTTTTTTTTCTACTTTCTCCATTAACTTCGTACTCTGAAGAAACTCCTTCCCCGCTTTTCCATATATGGCGTGTTTCTCGTCCGGCATGGCTATTTTAGCTACTTCAGGCTTGGTAAGATCTTCAGGCTTTTGCAGAGTGACTTTTTTTCCGTAAGCGATAACGAGCACCCCTTCCCCAATGGGGTGGAATGAACTGAATTCCAAACCTGATGATGTCTTGAGGAATGCCTCTTCTCCGACAATGAAAGCTATATCTCCACCGGCTTTGGCCTGCATCATGATCTGTCCCATATTTCCATAGATTTGATCTACTTTGCCGCCACCGGATGCTTCATATGCCTGAATCATCTCTGCCAAGGGGCGCTTGTACCCTGCGCCTGCCGCCAAGGTCAGAGTCTCGGCAAATGCAACGGACTGAGACAGGAAGACTATGAAAAGGATCGACAATAAACGGATCATTCTTACCTCCCTATTATATGGCTATTGCAGCACATGCGGTATTAAGTTCCGCACGGGCAGAATCGACTCAGTTTCAAAAAATGAGCAGCAGCGGCTATGGTTACTCCGTAAAAGATAGTCGGTTTCTCCACTGCAAATTGACGAAAAGAGTCATTCGTCATAACAGTCCCTGTCACAAGTGCAACGTCGCACCATGCCATGTTGTTAGCTGTCTGCTCAGGTCCTTCTATCCGGATTCCATATTTGGTATGGCCCACATTGTCCGGATCCATGTCGGTAACCCTCAGTTGAAATTTCCCGCCGAGTGCTTCGACCATTCTCGGCTGGAGACCCACTAAAGCGACTCGAGGATTCCCGAAGTTCCGTTCTATGTAGGACGCAAGCGTTGTGGCACATTGAGGTGGCTGGTCGTCTCTGCAATGAACACTCTCTCCAACAATTCCGAGGTGTCGGGTGACCGCATTCAAGGTTGACAGGAAAATGGCCCTGCGATAATTGTTATCCAATTCCATGGTATCAACTTCGGCCAAGGTGCCGGAAAAACTTCCGTACATGTCAGTAAATGCTTGGCCTCGGCTCCCAAGAAACTCAGCCTCCATCATTCGTTCTCTTCCTTTGATCAACGGATAATCGTGGTGTTCGGGATTACCGATAGCCTGTTCGGGTGTGAGTGTCTTCACCTTCACACTTATGATTTTTTCTTGCCAGGAGTTCTCTTGAACAAGATTCCGAAAGACATTCCGGAGTAGATTGAAGCAGTCCATTGTGTATTCCTGTACCTCCTTTCACCGCTACTTCCGCAAGGTTTCCCATCAGGAAACCGACTACTGGCAAATTCTCGGACCAACTCTGTTTCTCGCGAGACCGGGGGAGTTTCATCCACTATGCCCTTTCCTGACTGATCTCTATGAGATATTTGCATCATCTTGCGCACCCCAGCCTTTTACCGAATACCTGGAACATCGTGCCTCAACGCTTCTCAGAACTGTGAGTTCATTTCAACTTGAACCCCGACAACAGGATCTATTCTTCTGTCCGGATTTGTACCCCATCGATTCGTGGCAGTCGGCGTGTCCCAGTTCTGCACACTTCGGTCTACGCAGGCATAATTAAACCATTTTCCCGGCTGCCAGAAAGCACCGAGAATAGTAAGCTGGAGATTTTCAAGCAGCTTCCAATCCAAGCCGGCGGTAATCTCCCAGCCGAGTGCGTTGTCCGGAATGGTCGGCGCATTCGCATTATCTTTGTAGTTGACATAAGGACTCCACGCGACCTGGTCCGTTCCAGTTCCAGCGGCATTAACTATCCTTGTCACTGTGTACTTTTGAGCCGGTCGTATGTATCCCCACCCGTGGCCATGAGAACTACGCTCGGCCCATAAAAAAGATCCAAAGACATTAAGGTTGGCTGCGACAGCGTAATCCAAACGGGCTGCTGCTACCCAGGCTTCATTGATGTAGCCCTGCCTGTCCAAATCGAATGCGTTTACACCGGAACCATACGCGTAACCCAAGAGATAGGTGTACGGTTGAAATACGCCAAACGCTGCATTGGGTCCCCCTTGGACGTATGGCTGCTTGTCGATCAACGCTCCATTACGACGGTCCGCCCCAGGCATAAATGCGTACAGGAAAGCCACCTTGGCAGGCCCCATCACTGCACCCGTTTCCAGCATGTAGCGCCACGACTCATTATAAAAAGGTGCTCTGCCTAACAAGTTGATAGCCTCGTTCCAATATGCCATTTCCGTGTTAAGGAAAACTCCTCCGTTAAAATATTTCATGTAAACGCATCCGTGGCGAATGAGATCGTCGTATGGTACGAAAGTGGCTCGCGCCGCTTGCCGATTCTGCGACTCAGGTCCCGCGTGCCATTTGAAAATCATATATGTTGCACCGAAATCCATTGCGCCGGGTCTGTAGGTCATGAAGGCTCTGGTGGATTGCTGCCTGATTCCACTTTTGTCCAACAAGTTATAATACGGACTTGAACTCAAGCCGAGTCGCTGATTGGCGGCTTCTTGCCAAAAAGGCTGGAATGCCAGGGCGATTCGCAGCGGACCATAGTCACTCACCAGGAGCATACCTTCGCCGGTAGCATTGTGCGATCCGTCATACTGCAAACCGGTGCCGAACTCTTCCGGCCGCTTTCCGAAAACGATTGTGCCCCATGGAGTCTGAGCGGTTATCCACCAAAGAGTCCATTGACCGTCAGAAGTTGCGACATCGACTCCCGGGCGGGTGTTCGTGAAGTAGTCAGACGCGTTAGGATCGCCGTAGTCACCGAGCCTGTACTTACCGCGAAATCTGATCGCCGGGTTTATCCTTATTTCCGGAAAAATCTGCAACACAGGGTACTGCTGTGAAGAGTCGGTTCCCGATACGAGATCCTTCGCTCGCTTGCCGACCCAGCCGTTTAGAGAAGCGAAATCCCCGGGTTTCAGTCCCAGGGTACCAGCCGTGCCGGCACTGCGGTCGACGTTCGCTCTGCCAAAAAAACCGTTTGAACCTTGTTGGGAGTAGTATTCGTACGAGGAAGTGAACGCTCCCCCCATCTTGAATTCCCAGGCGCACGCAAGATCACCCATAGAGCAAAATATGCCTACGCAAAGCAATGCGCATAACACATAACGACTCATTGCATCAATCCTCCAGATCAATCAGAACTAAGTCGAGCCCGATAAGAGGCTCAACCAACGAATTCGAAACGAGAAATGACATGCGATGCGGACCCGCTCCGGACAGAAAGTCTTCCCGTTGTATTGCTGCTGCCCGAATCAACCGACTTCGGCGCGTTCTCATCGCCGTTCCATCCTCCAGGTTTTGATCAGGGAGTACGGTACTCTGCCCGGTTCGTGTGGTCTCATCAGACACTTGTAATTCTCTCTCTGATTATTCACCTTGTGAGTATCCAGAACTAAAAACACCGCCTCCGGCACTCCAACCGGATACCACGACTCAAGCTGATCGTCGTATTCATAAAAGGACCGAATACTTGACATCAGGCTTTGAGACGCCATTTTGACAGGCGAGAGAGCCGAAGCGTCTCGTATTTTGCTACCATTTCGTATGGCGTTCTGTTTTGGGAGACATAAGCCTAAATGTCCGGGCAATTCTTGTCAAGTTAATTTCTCGGACTCAGCTCCAACATTTGAAAGGGTTCAGTTTTGCTTGACAATGAATTCAGATGGATGATAGAAAGTATTCACAGACTGACTATTCGTTCTGATGACTGGAGAAGATGAAGACACGAAACCCAGCAGATTATCCGGTCCTCGGGGTGCTCTATCTCGGTCCTGCTCACGGATACGATCTCTGTCGTGAACTTCGTGAGCGATTGGGTGAAGTTTGGACGCTGCGGACCAGCCATATTTACGCGCTCCTGGCCGGACTGGAAAAGGACGGGCTCGTGCGGCATGACCGCATCGATCAGGAAACCCGGCCGGCCAAAAAGGTGTTTAGCATAACCGATGGGGGCCGACTTGTTTTTCTGGCGTGGGTGCGCTCACCCGTCATGAATGTGCGTGACATTCGGCTGGAATTTCTGACGAAGCTGCATTTCGCGAGGTTCGACTCCCCAACGGCTGTGGCCGATCTCGTTACCAATCAGTTGTCAGTGTGCCGCAGCAGTCAGAAGCGCTTGAAGAGAGAAGAGACACTGTGTAGGACTGAAACGGATCGCGCAGCTCTCGATTTTCGTCTTGCAATGTTATCCGCCACTGTTGAGTGGTTGGTGAAACTGCTTCCCCCCGATCTTCGTCGATTCGCTGAGACTGGATAACTCTGGCAACAGGGTTGGTCCCGTGCAGTATCGCTAATGTCTGCCGCATGTCACTGTATAAGTTGCGGTCTGCGGTGAAGCTTTTCTGAAGTTGCATCTATTCTGAAATTACAACGCCGGATTGCATATGGTTAGGAGGAAATAAATGAACAAGAGACAATCATTCTGGGCCACAATAATCGTAATGCTGTTGCTTTGTGCCGCGCCTATGGCTCATGCGGCAGAACCTGATTCTGCTACTGTTTTCGCGGCAGCGTCCACCACGAACGCGATGAACGATATTTCAAGAATCTTTACGGAGAAGGGATTGGGTAAAGTTGTCTTCTCGTTCGCATCATCTTCAACTCTTGCTAAACAAATAGAAAATGGCGCCCCTGCCAGCGTGTTCATTTCTGCGGACGAACCGTGGATGAATTACCTCCAGGAGCGAAAGTTGATTGAACCGGAAAGCCGATTCGATCTGCTGGCAAACAGGCTGGTGCTCATAGCTCCGACGGACAGCTCGGTCAACAAAGTGGAAATCGCTCCAAAGTTTGACATCGCGCAACTGCTTGGCAACGGCAAGTTGTCAGTAGGGGATCCCGATCACGTACCAGCGGGCAAGTACGCGAAGGCGGCACTGCAAAAACTCGGGGCATGGACACAGATGGAAAACAAACTTGCGCGTGCCGCTGACGTTCGCGGAGCTTTGGCGTTGGTGGAACGTGGAGAAGCCGCTTTCGGGATCGTGTACTCGACAGACGCGGCTATTACCACTAAAGTCAAAGTGGTTGGAGTGTTCCCGGAGGACACCCACCCCAAAATCGTATACCCCACGGCATTGATAGCCGGTAAATCTTCTGCAGTAGCAAAGAAGTTCTTCGAGTTTCTCAAGTCGCCCGAATCAAAGGCCGTGTTTCAGAAGTACGGATTCACCACACTGAAATGATGGAACTGTTCAGCCTCACTCCCCTTGAAGCAGAGGCTCTCCGTCTGAGCCTCTGGGTATCTCTCTGGGCCATGGCCGGCAGTCTCATTCCCGGGATTTTAGCAGCCTGGGTATTAGCGAGAGGCGACTTTCCGGGTAAAGCCGTGCTTGACGGCATTATTCATCTGCCCCTGGTGCTGCCCCCGGTGGTAATAGGTTACCTGCTCCTCGTACTCCTGGGGAGGAAAGGAATACTCGGAGCCGCTCTTTACAATACATTCGGTATCGAGTTTGCCTTCAACTGGAAAGGAGCTGCAGTCGCTTCGGCGGTGGTGGCCTTTCCTCTGCTGGTCCGCGCAATCCGACTCTCGATAGATTCTGTGGACCAGGGGCTGGAAGCTGCAGCCCGTACTTTAGGCGCAGGTCCGGTGAGGGTTTTCTTTACGATAACCATTCCTCTGGTTATTCCCGGCATACTCACCGGAATAATCCTCGGCTTTGCCAGGAGCCTTAGCGAATTCGGAGCCACCATAACGTTCGTGTCCAACATTCCAGGCGAAACACGAACATTACCCCTTGCCCTGTACACCCTGACTCAAGTTCCCGGCGGGGATGCCGGTGCACTCAGGCTCTGTGTCATTTCGATCATCGTTGCTATGCTTGCCCTTATGGCTTCCGAGATGCTGGCCAAACGGGTCGCCCTGAAAATGAAAGGCTGACCCGTGCTTGAAATCAAAGTAAAAAAGAACCTTGGTGCCTTCACCATCGATGTGGATTTCTCGACGGGAAGCGCTGGGGTTACCGCTTTATTCGGGCGTTCCGGAGCGGGTAAGACCTCCGTGATCAATATGGTTGCAGGACTCTTTCCGCCGGACAGCGGGCTCATTGCCGTTAACGGCCGGAGACTCTTCGATTCGGAGCAACTGATAGACGTTCCACCCGAAAAGCGGCGGTGTGGCTACATATTTCAGGACGGCCGCTTATTCCCTCATCTTACAGTGAAAGCCAATCTCACGTACGGGATGAAGCTCGTGCCTCGTTCCGAGCGTTATGTGAGCTTTGAGCAAGTGGTTGAAGTCCTCGGCATTCGCCACCTCCTGAATCGCAGACCTGCGAAGCTTTCCGGTGGAGAAAAGCAAAGGGTTGCCATAGGTAGGGCTCTATTGACAAGTCCAAGCCTGTTGCTCATGGACGAGCCCCTTGCCTCTCTGGATGTCGCCCGGAAAGGAGAGGTTCTGCCATTCGTATCCCGACTTCCTCGAGAGTTTTCCATTCCGATTGTGTACGTGAGTCACTCCCTGGATGAGATCCTGAATCTTGCTGACACGGTTGTGCTACTGGAGTCCGGAAAAATCGTCGCAAAGGGTAATGTGGAAGATTTACTGAGCCGCCTTGACCTACAGCACTTTGCCGGACACTTTGATGCGGGTGTTGTCCTTGGGACTGTGGTTCAGGAACACAACAGAGTCCTTGGTCTGACCAGTCTGCAATTTCCGGGCGGGATTCTGAAAATACCTCTCTTCGATGTACCGGTGGGGGAGCATCTGAGAATCCGGATTCGGTCTCGTGATGTAGCGATCTCACTGAACCGACCAGACAAGATCAGCGTTCAGAATATCTTTCCCGCGACGGTGGACGAGATAATTGACGCCTCAGAATCCCTTGTGGACGTCAACCTGAATATCGGTTGTCCTCTCTTTGCGAGAATAACACCTGCGGCCAAGGCAGATCTCAGGCTCGCTCCCGGCCAGCACGTGTATGCGCTTGTGAAGAGTGTCGCCATCTCTCGTGGAAACACAAACGGCAGAAATGACAAAGAGTGAACTGTTGTACGAGTTTGCAGAATTTCTGACTGATTCTCAACTGAACTAAAGATACAATCCATTTAAAGCAAGCATTTTTATCGCTTGCGTACCATATACTGTTCTTTTACACATCGTTAATGTATTCTTTATAGTACCTTGCTGGTATTGTTGCTTACCATCGTTTGATCATGGTTATTTAAATGGTATTCATATTTCACTTGACACTCTTAATGCTGCTTAAGTTTCCTGAATGAACTCTTGACGGAAAGCTGAACGTCATAACAAAGAGCTTTTGCAGGACACCCTTTCAAATAGATTCGCGTGGCATCTACTATAGGGCATGTAGAAATAATACTTTTATGACTGTTTCTTAAATTTAACGCTATTTTTTGGGAACAAGATCACATCCTTCAATGTCCACAAAAAAAAAGAATTGTATTTTTTCGCAATTGTTATGGGGGACCGAATTCTATGAGAATTTTTCCTAAATTAGAGAATTGGGCAAAAGGAGAGGAATGTGGTCGCAGACTCATTCTTGAGCAATTGGAAGCACGGATAGTACTGGATGGAGCCGTGAGTGACGCGCAGGATGTGCACGACCACACGGCAGATGCCGGTCAGGTTGACAGTCTCGGCTGGGTGTATGTCGACAATGGCTGGTGGCAGGAGGATAATGGAAGCGGCTGGTGGTGGGAAGAGGCTACCGGATGGTTTTGGAATGAGCTCACCGGATGGTGGGTGCTGAACTCGGGTGATTTCTCCTACTGGTATCACGGTGAACATCAGTATTGGGCACATGAAATTTCTACGGACGCCTGGTTTTGGTGGGACGACATTACCGATCGGATTTGGGAACCCGCATTCACCTGGTTCGCAGACCAGGTCGATTCACAGTGGATGTGGGTTTATAACGATTGGAATGGCAGCCACTTCTACATAGACGAGCTGGACTATTTTTATCAAGATCATAGTAGTAATGCGTGGTCATGGTTTGATGCTGTCAATGATGCTGTATGGAAGCCTGCCTTCACATGGTATGTGGATGGCTCCGGGGTACAGGTCTTCAATGATTGGCATTCCAGCGAGTACATCTGGGGCGACGATTTTCATTATATTCAGCAACATACGTCTTCATACGTGAATGATGCCCCCGTCATAAACGTACCTGGAACTCAAACCGTCGATGAAGACGCGAATCTCACGATTCCGGCAATCTACGTATTCGATGTGGATTCGGGGAATAATCTCTTCGAGGTTTCTCTTTCCGTGCAGCACGGCACCCTGACTCTCTCCGCCACTACCAACCTCGCATTTATTTCCGGCGACGGTACAGCGGACACATTAATGGTGTTCCAGGGAACCTGGAGCCAGCTCAATACCGCTCTGCATGACATCGTATACCGGCCGGATGGCAATTTCGACAGCTCAGATGCCTTGGCCATTGTTGTGAACGATCTGGGAAATTCGGGTTCCGGCAGACCTCAGTCCGTCTCTGAATCAATTCCCATCACCGTCAACGCAGTGAACGATGAACCTTGGTCGGATCAAATTCCGAGTCCTTCGGCAGTCGACGAGGACTTCGGGATCGTCGAATATAACGTAAGCTCGTATTTTCACGATATTGACAGTGTCCTGAGCTACAATCTCGAGTCGGTGACGTATTACGGCGGGCTGACGCTTGGAAATGTAGTTGTTGATCCAAGTACCGTCAATGTGACCTTCACGAGCGCTCCCAATTCGAATGGGTGGGCTGAAATTCAGATCACGGGAAGTGATGGCCAGTATTCAACCAGCAAAACGTTCACATTTACGGTTAATCCGGTAAACGACGCGCCGATTGCTGTGGACAACAGTGTCACCACTCAGGAAGACAGCTCTCATATTTTCATAGCGGCAGAATTCGGGTTCAGCGACCTTGATACGGGAGACCAACTCCAGGCCGTTCAAATCACGGCTCTACCCGCTGCGGGCCACCTGTTATTGAACGGGAGTGACGTTATCCTGAACCAGATCATCACCATAGCAGACATCAATGCCGGACACCTTACCTTTATGCCGGATACGGGCGCTAACGGCTCAGACTATGCTCATTTCCAATTCAAGGTTTCTGATGGAACTGCATTTAGCACAGCGGCGTACCTCATGACGATTAATGTCAGCTCGGTGAACAATATTCCCACGGGTGCAGACAATACCATCGGCATGCAGGAAGACACGTCTCATGCATTCATTGCTGGAGAATTCGGGTTCAGTGACATTGACACAGGAGACCAACTCCAGGCCGTTCGGATCACTTCTCTACCCACTGCAGGGAATTTGAAACTGAACGGGACCGACGTAATCTTGGATCAAATCATCACCATAGCAGACATCAATGCCGGACACCTTACCTTCAATCCGGCTCCTGATGCAAACGGCGCCGGGTATGCTTCATTCCAGTTCAAGGTCTCTGATGGTACCGCATTCAGCAGCTCAGCGTACGCTATGACACTCACTGTCACACCAGTGAATGACGCGCCAATCGGTACGGATAATACTCTCACCATGCTGGAAGACACGTCTCATGCATTCACTGCCGCAGAATTCGGGTTCAGTGATGTCGATACAGGAGACCAACTCCAGGTCGTTCGGATCACTTCTCTACCCACTGCAGGGAATTTGAAACTGAACGGGACCGACGTAATCTTGGATCAAATCATCACCATAGCAGATATCAATGCCGGACACCTTACCTTCAGTCCGGCCGCTGATGCAAACGGCACAGGATACACTTCATTCCAGTTCAAGGTCTCTGACGGTACTGCATTCAGCAACTCAGCGTATGCTATGACCCTCAATGTCACACCTGTAAATGATGCACCAATTGGGACGAACAATACCGTAACCACGCAGGAGGACACTTTCCACGCGTTCATAGCGGCAGAATTCGGGTTCAGTGACGTTGATGCGGGAGACCAACTCCAGGCGGTTCAGATCACTTC
>JBGSLQ010000058.1:0-16914 GCA_041740635.1 Desulfomonilaceae bacterium
AATGCCGGGTGACAATGTGTCGCTGGTGGGAAAACTGATCACCCCCATAGCAATGGAAAAAGAACTCCGCTTCGCCATTCGGGAAGGCGGCCGAACCGTCGGTGCAGGAGTTATCTCGGAAATTATCGAGTAGCAGCCTGAGGCTGATCGACGCCTATCGGAGGCATTGTCATGAGAGACATCATTACGCTCGCTTGCACCGAATGCAAGCGGAAGAATTATACGACGACAAAGAATAAGAAGAGTACGCCGGACAAGCTGCAGTTCAACAAATACTGCAAGTTTTGCCGCTGCCACACTCCCCATAAGGAGACAAAATAGGTGGCAAACCGAGTAGGCCAGTAGCTCAACGGCTAGAGCACCGGTCTCCAAAACCGGGGGTTGGGGGTTCGAATCCCTTCTGGCCTGCCAAACCTGAATCGATAATTTTCCGCGAAGCAAACTTCGAGGAAAGATGGACAGATGGATAAAGTTAAGGAATTCTGGCAACTAACAGTTCAGTTCTTCAGGGAAGTCAAGGTAGAGCTCCAGAAGGTGACGTTTCCTACTCGGCAGGAAACTATGGGATCTACGATTGTTGTCCTGGTGTTGACGATGATCATGGCAATTTACCTGGGGCTCAGTGATTGGGTCCTGGCCCGGATTGTCCAAATGCTGTTGCAGGTGGGTTAGTGATAATTGAAGGCAAAGAGGAGGCGATCCGGTGGCTCTGAGATGGTATGTCGTTCACACGTATTCAGGCTATGAGAATCGTGTAAGGACTGCATTGCAGGAAAAGGTCCGGAGCATGGGGCTGGAGGATCGGATCACAGATGTGCTCATTCCGAGTGAGTCCGTCGTAGAACTGGTCAAAGGTGAACGAAAGACCTCCAACCGAAAGTTCTTTCCCGGATACATTCTGGTGCAGATGGAATTGGACGATCAGACCTGGCATGTGGTGAAGAGCACGCCGAAAGTAACCGGATTTATAGGCTCTCGAACGGAACCCGCGGTGATTCCGGATGATGAAGTCGATAAAATAAAGAGCCAGATGGCTGAAGGACAGGATAAACCCAGACCGAAGTATTCCTTTGAAAAAGGGGATTCGGTGCGGGTGGTGGACGGCCCGTTCATCAACTTTAACGGAACCGTGGAAGAGGTAAGGCCTGATAAAGGCAAGCTGAGAGTGCTCGTCAGTATATTCGGCAGACCGACCCCGGTTGAACTCGATTTTATTCAGGTGACCAAGAACTGAGTTGACGGCAGTGAGCAGGCACGGTCATGTTCCGGTCGTCATGATGGAAGTTTTCGTGCCTGGGGAGAGGATACACATTCATGGCTAAGAAAATAACAGCTACCGTTAAGCTTCAAATTTCCGGAGGCGAAGCAAAACCGTCTCCGCCTGTGGGGCCTGCTCTCGGCCAGCACGGCGTGAACATCATGGAATTCTGCAAGGCCTTTAACGCGCAGACCCAGAACCAGCAGGGCGTTATCATTCCGGTGCTTATCACGATTTATGCGGATCGGTCCTTCACCTTTGTTCTCAAGACTCCACCGGCCTCATACTTGATAAAAAAGGCCGCTGGTGTCGATAAGGGTTCGCCGGAGCCGAATCGGAATAAAGTTGGCACGCTGACCATGGCGCAGGTCGAAGAAATCGCACGATTGAAAATGACCGATCTCAATGCCAAAGACATGGAGGGGGCGATGAACACGATCATGGGTTCCGCTCGCAGTCTTGGCATAGATATCGTTTAGAGGAGCAACATGTCTGCCATTCCCAAAAAGAAAGAGAGTGCGCGGGAAAAAGTCGATCGCGCCAGGAAGTACACGGTAGATGAGGGATTGGACGCAGTTCTCTCCACATCTTATGCAAAATTCGATGAATCTGTTGACGTGGCAGTTAAACTCGGAGTAGATCCGAGGCACGCGGATCAGATGGTCCGAGGGACGTGTGTTCTGCCTCACGGAACCGGGAAGACCGTACGGGTTCTCGTGTTCGCGAAGGGTGAGAAGGAAAAGGAAGCGCTCGACGCGGGTGCAGATTATGCCGGTGGCGATGAGTTGGCCAAGAAAGTTCAGGAGGGCTGGCTGGATTTCGACAAGGCAGTTGCAACCCCCGATATGATGGGCGTCGTTGGTAAACTCGGCAAGATTCTCGGCCCCAGAGGCATGATGCCAAACCCGAAGGTGGGGACCGTAACCTTTGATGTGGGTCGTGCAGTCACGGAATTGAAGGGCGGCAAAGTCGAGTTCCGTGTGGAAAAAGCCGGTATTGTCCATGTCCCGGTTGGCCGGGTTTCTTTTGGGAAGGACAAGTTGGCGGAAAATCTCAGGACCCTCATGGAAAGTATCGTTCGTTTGAAACCCTCTACGTCCAAAGGGGTCTATGTTAAAGGAATGTCTATTTCTACGACCATGGGACCAGGCGTGAAAATAGATCCTCAAGAAGTAAGAAATCTCACTAAGTAGATTCTTGTATTAGGAGTACTGGATAGCAGATTTCAACAGTTTTCCGTTTTCCAAGGCCAAGTCGGAGACAGCGGGCGTGCGCTAGCACTTAATCAAGAGCCAGCCTAGACGGAGGCCAGAAAGGGGTGAAAGAAGATTTCCACCCGATTCGCCTCGATTCGCTGTTTCCCTCCGACCAAAAGGGGGAAATCCTAGTTTGAAAAGAGAAGAAAAAGAAAAACAGGTAGCTTGGCTCCGTGAGGAATTGCAGGAAGCAAAAGCTCTTTTCCTCACGAATTATCAGGGCCTGAGTGTTTCAGAGATGAATTTGCTCAGGAGTGAGCTGAGAAGTAAGGGGATCAAGTTCAAGGTTTTGAAGAATACCCTGACACGCCGTGCGTATCAGGATATGGAAGTATCCGCTGTCGGTCCGGATCTGGCGGGTCCCCGCGCTGCCGCGTGGACGAACTCGGAAGATGCCGTTCCGGCTATGGCAAAAGTGCTTTTTGATTTTGCCAAAACCCATCAGAACCTGCAACTGGTCCGTGGTGTGCTCAAAGGAAAGTTGGTTCAACCTTCCGAAATTGAGACACTTTCCAAGCTTCCTTCCAGGGAAGAACTTCTGGGTCGCTTATTGGGACAGATGATGGCTCCTGTGAGCGCTTTTGTCAATGTTCTTGCAGCGGTTCCCAGATCTTTTCTCAATGTGCTGAAAGCCATTGAAGAACAGAAAGCGTCCTCATCGGAGTCCGCATAGGTGGAGCGATGAGGTCCCCGGTATTTTAGAAGAGCGAATCGAGGAGGATATTATGGCGGAAATCAGTAAAGATGACGTAAAGGCTTATATTCGCAGCATGTCGGTGTTGGAGTTGAGCCAACTCGTCAAAGAGCTGGAAGAAGAGTTCGGGGTTTCTGCGGCGGCGCCCATGGCTATGGCGGCAGTAGGTGCTGTAGCCGGTGGAGAAGCAGCCCCGGTTGAGGAAAAAACCGAATTCGACGTGATCCTGAAGGATTTCGGCGACAAGAAGATCCAGGTTATCAAAGTTGTACGTTCATTGACCGATCTGGGTCTCAAAGAAGCCAAGGATCTGGTGGAAGGCGTTCCGAAACCGGTGAAAGAAGCGGTCTCCAAGGAAGATGCCGAGAAGGCCAAGGCAGCCCTGGAAGAATCAGGCGCCACTGTGGAGATCATTTAATTATTTCACCTGCTAGGTTTCAGAATTGGGCAGAGCATAGTACATCGTACTGTGCTCTGCCTGAACTCGCGAACACCTCTCCTCACATCCTCCTTTAAGGTCACCACAATCAGAGGGAGAACATGAGTCCTTTTTCCGTGCATTCACAGAGGCTCAGGAAGAATTTTGCACGTATACCGCAGATTGCCGGCATACCTAATTTAATCGAGATTCAGAAGCAGTCCTACGATCGGTTCCTGCAAGCTGATGTCCCGCCCGAGGCGCGTGAGGATATCGGACTGCAGGGAGTGTTCCGATCGGTGTTTCCTATTAAGGATTTTTCGGATACGGCATCTCTGGAATTCATCAAATACACCCTGGGTGAAGAAAAATACAACGTAGAAGAATGCCTTCAAAAAGGCGTTACCTACGCGGTTCCTCTAAAAATTACTGTTCAATTGATTGTGTGGGACGTAGACCCCGACACCAATTCTCGAACTATCAGAGACGTCAAAGAACAGGAAGTCTATTTCGGTGAAATTCCGATCATGACCGAAAACGGGACGTTTATCATAAACGGAACCGAGCGGGTTATCGTATCGCAGTTACATCGATCTCCAGGCATATTTTTTGACCATGACAAAGGCAAGACGCACGCAAGCGGCAAGTTGCTTTACTCTTCGCGGATCATTCCTTTGCGAGGTTCCTGGATCGATTTCGAATTCGATCCGAAGGACAGACTCTACGTTCGCATAGATCGAAGGCGCAAACTGCCCGTTACCGTGTTTCTCAAGGCACTGGGATATTCCAGTGAAGAGATATTGAATTATTTCTACAACAAGCAGACGATTCTCATCACGCCGGACGGATTACGGCGAAAAGTGGATCTAAAGCTGCTTGTGGGCACTTCGGCTCCTTCCGATATTTATGTTGAAGGATCGGAAGACGTCCTGGTACGTAAGAACAAGAAAATTACCCGTGCGGCTCTCAAAAGGCTCGCCCAGCGCAACATCGCTCCCCTTACGATGAAAATAGAAGATCTTGCGGGCAAAGTCCTGGCCCACGACATTATAGACGAGGCCACAGGTGAAGTCGTAGCGCCGTGCAACAAGGAAATCGCCCTGGATGAGGCTGAGCAGTTCGTTCAGGATCTTACTGCACGGGGTATCACGAGCTTCGACGCTCTCTTTATCGAAGAGCGTATCGTTTCCTCTTCGTTGAGAGACACGTTGCTGGAAGACAAGATTGACGATAGGCCGAACAGGGTTATCGAGGATTACCGAAAGCAGCATCCGGACGCCGAAACGAGCAATGAAACACTCAACGCTCAGATCGAGATCTATCGCAGGCTGCGGCCGTCCAACCCCGCGACGGTCGATATCAGTAATACCTTTTTCAATAACCTGTTTTTCAGGACTGAGTATTACGATCTCTCCCGGGTCGGACGCTTGAAGCTGAATCGCAAGCTCAATATATCCAGTGATGACGCTCCGCTCGGTCTGCGGACGCTTCGCAACGATGACATCATGCTTGCGGTGAAGTATCTGCTTGAGTTGAAGGAAGGAAGACCGGGAAGAGAAATAGACGATATCGACCATATGGGAAATCGTCGGGTCCGTTCCGTGGGCGAGTTGCTCGAGAACCAGTACAGAATTGGACTGGTTCGTATGGAGCGAGCTATCAAGGAGCGAATGAGCCTCCAGGATGTGGAGACTCTTATGCCGCACGATCTCATCAATGCGAAGCCGGTTACGGCTGTTGTCAAGGAGTTCTTCGGATCCTCTCAGTTGTCTCAGTTTATGGATCAAACGAATCCATTGAGTGAGATTACCCATAAGCGGCGTTTGTCGGCACTCGGACCGGGTGGACTCACCCGTGAAAGGGCCGGATTTGAAGTCCGAGACGTTCACCCGACCCATTATGGACGCATTTGTCCGATTGAAACGCCGGAAGGTCCGAATATCGGCCTTATCGTGTCGCTCTCGACCTATGCAAGGGTGAATGAATTCGGGTTCATTGAAACTCCGTACAGGCCGGTGTCACAGCGTCAGGTTGGTAAGGACATAGCGTTCCTCACCGCTTTGGATGAAGAAGGCCACGTCATCGTGCAGGCCAACGCGGTGCTGGATAGCCAGAATCGTCTTGCCTCGGATCTTGTTTCCGTTCGCCATAAAGAGGGTGAGTTTGCCCTGGTTGCTGCGGAAGAACCCGATCTCATGGACGTGTCACCGAACCAGTTGGTGTCCGTGGCGGCTTCTCTTATTCCGTTCCTGGAGAACGATGACGCGAACCGTGCGCTCATGGGATCGAACATGCAGCGTCAGGCAGTTCCTCTTCTCACAACCCAGGCCCCCCTGGTCGGGACCGGCATGGAAGAAGTGGTGGCGACGGATTCCGGAGTTACCGTTGTGGCAAAACGTGACGGCGTAGTTGATTCCGTCGATGCTACTCGACTCGTTGTAAAGGCCACGGATTTCAATGAAGGCGATCTGGACCCTGGCGTAGACATTTACAATCTGATCAAGTACCAGCGATCCAACCAGAACACCTGCATCAACCAGAAGCCCATCATAAAAAAAGGAGATCGAGTGGCAAAGGGCCAGGTTATCGCAGATGGTCCTGCCACGGACAAAGGTGAGCTGGCTCTTGGAAGAAATGTGCTCGTGGCATTCATGGCATGGGGTGGGTACAACTACGAAGACTCGATTCTGGTTAGTGAAAAGATCGTCAAGGAAGACATTTTCACTTCTATCCATATAGAAGAATTTGAAGTCATGGCCCGTGACACGAAATTGGGTAAAGAAGAAATAACCCGAGACATTCCGAACGTCGGAGAAGAGGCACTTCGCAACCTTGACGATTCGGGTGTCATTCGTATCGGAGCCGAGGTAAAACCCGGCGATATCCTTGTTGGGAAGATCACTCCCAAGGGGGAGAATCAGCTTAGCCCTGAAGAAAAGCTGCTGCGGGCCATTTTCGGAGAAAAAGCAGGTGACGTCAGGGATTCGTCGCTCCGTGTTCCACCGGGCGTCGAAGGAACCATCATCGGTGCACGCATATTTTCCCGAAAAGGTACTGACAAGGACAGCAGAACTATTTCCATTGAAAATGAAGAAATCGCCAAGCTGACCAAAGACCGCGACGACGAAATGCGCATTGTCGAAGAAGGTGCGAGAGAACGAATCCGCGGCATGCTTCTGGGCAAAGTCGTTTCAGCGCCGCTTGTGGACGGTAGTTCAGGCCGAGTATTCATTAAAAAGGGTGAACCCGTTACTCACGAAGTCATGAATGTGGTTCCTCTGGAATTGCTCCGGGACGTTTCTCTCAAGGGAGATACGGCCACAGAAGACGAGGTTGTTCGCATTCTTGAGCGTCTGAGCGACCAGAAGCATTTTTGGAAAATGCACTATGACGAACGAATCAGCCGGCTCAAGAAGGGCGATGAGCTACCTCCGGGCGTCATCAAGCTCGTTAAAGTCTACATAGCAATTAAACGGAAGCTCTCCGTCGGCGACAAGATGGCCGGTCGCCATGGGAACAAAGGTGTTCTCTCCCGAATTCTTCCTGAAGAGGACATGCCGTATTTTGAAGACGGTACTCCCGTGGAAATCGTGTTGAACCCGCTCGGTGTTCCGTCCCGAATGAACGTCGGCCAGATCCTCGAAACCCATCTTGGATTGGCAGCTCGCGGACTTGGAGAGGCCTTGAACAAGATGCTGGAAGAGAACTTCTCACCGGAGAAACTGAGAGAACAGCTGTTTCAAACCTTCGAATGCTATGAACCGGAACGTAAGCGAAAAGTGAAAGCCATCATTAACGAGATGGACGACGATCAGGTGAAGAGATTTGTTGCCTCTCTGTCCAGCGGTATTCCCATCGCGACCCCGGTCTTTGACGGCGCGCGGGAAACCGAGATCAAATCACTGCTTACATCGGCCGATCTGTCAAGTTCCGGACAGACCCTGCTCTTTGACGGTCGGACCGGAGATGCTTTTGACACAAAGGTTACTGTGGGGATCATCTACATGATGAAACTCCACCACCTTGTTGATGATAAGATCCATGCGAGGGCCATAGGACCCTATTCACTCGTTACGCAGCAACCGTTGGGCGGTAAAGCTCAATTCGGCGGTCAGAGACTCGGAGAGATGGAAGTATGGGCAATGGAATCCTATGGAGCAGCCTATTCGCTCCAGGAATTCCTGACCGTAAAATCCGATGATGTCACGGGCCGTACGAGAATGTACGAAAGTATCGTAAAAGGAACGAATGTCCTCGAACCGGGTCTGCCCGAATCGTTCAACGTCTTGGTCAAAGAGATCAAATCCCTAGGCCTGGATATTGAATTATTGGAGAGTGATACCGCAGTGGCGGGTTAAGGCCGAAAACTGCGGCACACGAAAGAACCGCGTAGAGGAAAATGAGCGAGATCGATTGGTTGGAAGCTGAACAGGAACTGATTTCCTGACAGAATTCAGCCGAAAGGTCCTGCGATTCTCAAAAGTAGCCCGGTTCCCTGTGGACCGGGCGATCCCTCGAGACCGAAGAGACATATTTCGGTCAATGCTTACCAGGAGGGAACATTGGAAGACGTATATTACAGCTTTTTTGAAAAACCGAAAGACCCGTTAAATTTCAATGCAGTCAAGATTTCTCTGGCATCGCCCGAGAAAATCAGATCCTGGTCCCACGGCGAAGTCAAGAAACCGGAGACCATTAATTATCGAACGTTCAAACCGGAACGTGACGGGCTCTTCTGTGCAAAAATATTCGGCCCTGTCAAAGATTACGAGTGCAATTGCGGAAAATACAAACGCATGAAGCACCGGGGCACCATATGCGAAAAATGCGGTGTTGAAGTAATCCAATCCAAAGTCCGTCGTGAGCGCATGGGCCATATCGAATTGGCCACTCCGGTTGCTCATATATGGTTCCTGAAAAGTCTGCCGAGCAGGATCGGCACGCTCTTGGATCTCACGCTGAAGGAAGTGGAACGGGTACTTTACTTCGAATCCTTTCTCGTAATCGATCCGGGAAAAACCGATCTAGAGACGGGTACCCTGATCAATGAGGAAAAATATCGGCAAACTCTGGAACAGTTCGGGACCGGATCCTTCGAGACCCGTATGGGCGGTGAAGCGGTTCGGGATCTCCTTGAGAGACTGGACTTGGTGCAAGAAAGTGTAAAGCTCCGCGAGGACATGAAAGGCTCAACCTCCGAAGCCAAGCGCAAGAAACTGGCTAAGAGGCTGCGAGTGCTCGAAGCGCTCAAAGGGATCGATCCGGAAGTCCTCGTTACCGAATTGACCGCATTGTTCCAAGCAGTAGACCCGGAAAGTGAAATGGGTCACTTTCTGGAGGAAATCATACAGGCCGCTCGTACAGTCCAGCTCAAATGGGAAGAGAACGACGACTGGGAAGTACGCAAACAATTGGCCTATATCGAAATCAACAACATTATCGATCGGCTGGTGAGATCCAGGGTGGTTCCACCGCAAGAATTGAGTGTGTTCCGCCAGTGGCAGAATCCGGCGTGGATGATTCTCACGACTGTGCCGGTCATTCCGCCCGACCTTCGACCGCTTGTGCCTCTTGATGGAGGCCGGTTCGCCACATCAGACCTGAACGATCTGTACAGGCGGGTCATCAACAGGAATAACCGGTTAAAACGGCTCAAAGAGCTCAATGCGCCTGAAATCATTCTTCGGAATGAAAAACGCATGCTCCAGGAGGCCGTTGACGTGCTGTTCGACAATGGCAGACGTGGCCGGGTAATTACGGGACCCAATAAACGGCCGCTTAAGTCGTTATCTGACATGCTCAAAGGTAAGCAGGGCCGATTCCGTCAGAACTTGCTGGGAAAACGAGTGGACTATTCAGGCCGCTCCGTTATCGTTGTAGGTCCTGACCTCAGGCTGCATCAGTGCGGTTTGCCCAAGAGAATGGCGTTGGAACTGTTCAAGCCGTTTATTTACAACAAACTGGAGGAACGCGGGTACGTCACCACCATTAAGAGTGCGAAAAAACTGGTTGAAAAGGAAACTCCCGAAGTCTGGGATATCCTGGAAGACGTGGTGAAGGAATATCCGGTGCTCCTCAACCGTGCACCTACGCTGCACAGACTGGGCATCCAGGCTTTTGAGCCGGTTCTTATCGAAGGAAAAGCGATTCAGTTGCATCCTCTCGTTTGTACCGCATTCAACGCCGACTTTGACGGTGACCAGATGGCAGTACATATTCCCCTGTCCGTGGAAGCACAAGTTGAAGCACGCGTGCTCATGATGAGCACCAATAACATCTTGTCGCCCGCTCACGGGAAACCCATCATTGTGCCTACTCAGGATATCGTCTTGGGACTCTATTATCTGACCCGCGAGTCCGTTGACCCTGAAGTAGACTCCACACCACGACTGTTTACCGGCAGCTGGGAAATTCGTGTGGCTTACGATGCAGGAGTAGTCGATCTCCATCAGAAAGTCCTGCTTCGTGAAAACGGAGAAAAAATCCAGACCACGGTCGGACGGGTACTTCTCAGAGAAATCGTTCCCGAGGAAATCCCGTTCACCCATTTAAATAAAGTAATGAAGAAGAAAGAGCTGGCAAACCTCATCGATGAGGCGTACCGGCGATGCGGTGACAAAAAGACCGTTATCCTTGCGGACCGGCTGAAGGACCTTGGTTACTATTATGCCACCAAAGCGGGGATTTCCATTTGCGTTGACGATATGAAGATTCCCGAATCGAAGCGGGACATTATCAACAAGGCACGGGAAGAAGTGCTGGAAATCCAAAACCAGTACAAGGAAGGTCTCATCACCGACGGTGAGCGTTACAACAAGGTCATTGATATTTGGGCTCGAGCGAACGAGGACATCTCGGAACGCATGATGAACGAGCTGAGAACTATGACTGTGCAACTCAAAGACGGAACGGAACGCAAAGTCGAGAGTTTCAATCCCATTTACATGATGGCGGATTCCGGAGCTCGAGGTAGCACCCAGCAGATTCGCCAGCTCGCAGGTATGCGCGGTCTCATGGCCAAGCCCACCGGAGAAATTATCGAGACTCCCATTGAGGCGAACTTCCGTGAAGGCCTCTCAGTGTTGCAGTACTTTATTTCGACGCACGGCGCTCGAAAAGGTCTTGCTGATACGGCGCTCAAAACGGCGAACTCCGGTTACCTTACCAGGAGACTTGTGGACGTTGCCCAGGACGCAATCATCAGTGAGCCGGATTGCGGCACTCTCGACGGTATCGAAATGGCCTCTTTGGAAGAGGGCGGGGAAATCATCGAACACGTTGCAGATCGTATTCTCGGTAGAGTGGCTCTGGAGGATATCGAGCACCCGTTCAGCGGTGAAATCATCGTAAAGGCCAATGAAGAGATTAAAGAAGATCATAGAGAACGAATCCAGGATGCCGGTATCGATCGGGTAAAGATTCGCTCGGTGCTCACCTGCCAGTCTCGTAGAGGGGTTTGCGGTCTGTGTTACGGACGCGATCTTGCTCACGGGAGAATGGTTAATATCGGTGAGGCGGTCGGAATCATTGCCGCGCAGTCGATCGGTGAGCCTGGAACACAGCTCACCATGCGTACATTCCACATCGGTGGAACAGCCTCTTTGAAACGGAATATCATTTCTGCCCGTAAAAAAGGTCGGGTCTCTTTCGAAAAAGACAAAGAAAAAATAAAAGCGATTATCGTCGCCGAAGAGTTCACGTTGGATAGTTCCGAATTTGACAAATGGCTGATCGAAAGCGGTCAGACCGTCCGGGAGAATTCCTTCCTCTATGAGGGGCCGCATCATCAAATGCATGAGGCGGAAAGTCTCGGAGGCAAGATTGAAATTTCACTCGATAGAAAATCTTTCACCGTCGTGGATGACGAAGGGAACAAGAGCAAGTTTCTGATCCCGGCCGATCACCGATTCATTGTCCGCCATGGAGAGAGAATATCGCCCCACACGTTTATCTTTGAATCCAGTTCCGGTGACTCTCGTATGAGTGAAGCCGAAAAACGAGGCGGTATCTTCAATTTGATTGAAGACAAGGATGGGATCGTTCATTTCCGATTGTACGAGCGTTACCCGGTCATGGACTACATGAACGTGAAAGTCCAGGACGGTGACCGCATCGAATCAGAAGGTCAGGTCTTGCTGGAATGGTTGGGTTCCGGTTCATCGGAGCTCTTCTCCCGCAACGAAGGCCGCATCAAGTTCATAGACTTGAAAACTGTTGTGAACCGGGATGGTGAACGCGTAGTCATGAATCGAAACGGGTATTGCGCGATTACCGACGATAAGGGAAGAGAAAGGGAACGTAACAAGGTCATCTACGGTGCGCGCCTGAGGGTTCAGGATGACGAACCCGTCAACCGTGAAACTCTTCTCGCTGAATGGGATCCCTACACGATTCCTATTATCACGGAAGTCTCGGGTCGAGTGAAATTCGGTGATGTCATCGAAGGGCTCACGATGAGCGAGCAGGTGGATGAAGTCACGGGTCTCTCTCGAAAGGTGATTGTCGAGTACAAAGATAAGGACTCGGAAGTCAGACCTCGAGTTTCCATTAAGGACGAGCACGGAAGAACCATAAAAATCGGCGATTCTGAAGCTCGTTACCTGTTGCCGGTTGGCGCGAACATCATGATCAAAGAAGGCGAGGAAGTGCACGCAGGTGACGTCATCGCCAAAATCCCCCGTGAGACCACAAAAACAAAAGACATTACAGGTGGTCTGCCGCGAGTTGCCGAGCTGTTCGAGGCACGCAAGCCCAAAGAATTCGCGATTATTGCGGAGATCGACGGGATCGTAAGCTTCGGAAAAGATACCAAGGGCAAACGGAAAGTCATTGTCACCCCGGAACTGGGCGAGCAGAAGGAATACCTGATTCCCAAAGGCAAGCACATTTCCGTGCACTCCGGTGACTGGGTTCAGGCAGGCGAGCCTCTCATGGAGGGTTCGACCAATCCGCATGACCTTTTGGGGATCAAAGGTGAAAAAGAGTTGGCCAAGTACCTTGTGGACGAAGTCCAGGAGGTCTACAGACTCCAGGGAGTTAAAATCAACGATAAGCACATCGAAGTGATCGTTCGACAGATGCTGCGCCGTGTCCGTGTCAAAGAAGTTGGCGATACGGACTTCCTGGTCGGCGAACAGATCGAACGACTCGTTTTCGAAGAGGAAAATAATCGAGTCATGCAGGCCGGCGGAGTGCCCGCGATGGGCGAACCGCTCCTGCTTGGTATAACCAAAGCCTCTCTGTCCACAGATTCTTTTATCAGCGCGGCGAGCTTCCAGGAGACCACGAAGGTGCTCACTGAGGCGGCCATTTCGGGTAAAATAGACTACCTGCGCGGACTGAAAGAGAACGTGATCATGGGGCGGCTGATACCCGCAGGAACCGGTCTGAGCAGGTACAAGAACCTGAGACTTCTCCATACGGACGAGGAGCAGGAGCGCCGTGGTAAATCCGAAAAGCCGCGGCCGGTAGTCTCTTATCAGGAGACCGCGTAATCGGGTAAATTTCCGCGGGGCTACGCGCATGCGCGTCCCCGGACACTGACATCTGAAGTTGCTTGAACCAAGCGGGAGGCTTTTATTAAGAGGCAACTCCCGCTTGTTTTCTACCTGACAGTCGCAGATTCGCATGCGAATTCGCACTGTTAAGGCCGATCTACCGGGCATCGGGCTGTTCTTAGCAGGTTCAGGCGGTGCCTGGGGCCTCCGCGGGGCCACAAGGTTTTCGTTATTTTGACGAAAGATCGCGTTTCAGGTGGAGATTTAACTGTCGGGACAAGTTTTATGACACCGTAATGAGGCCGCAGAATGGCTCTCAGTCCGCGGGGAAAGCCTCCCGGACCGGGCAGCAGAGCGCCCCAACCCCTTTGTTCGAGCCTTGCGGTGAATTAAACCGATGCGAGACAAAAAGGCTTGACAAGATAAGGATAATTTGAACATAATGCCTGGATACTATTTGGAGGTAGTCGCGTATGCCGACAATTAATCAACTGGTCAGAAAAGGAAGAGAAAGGCCGAGAAAGAAAAGCTCAGCCCCTGCACTGACCAACTGCCCTCAGCGCAGAGGCGTGTGCGTGAGAGTGTATACAACCACTCCTAAGAAGCCTAACTCTGCGTTGCGTAAGGTAGCAAGGGTCCGTCTCACGAATGGATACGAAGTCACCTCCTATATCCCCGGTATCGGTCACAACCTTCAGGAGCACTCAGTTGTCCTTATAAGAGGGGGAAGAGTCAAAGACCTTCCTGGTGTTCGCTACCATATTATCAGGGGTGCTCAAGATGCATTTGGGGTGCAGGACCGTAAGCAGGGAAGATCGAAATACGGAACGAAGCGCCCGAAATAATCCTTGATTATGTGTGGATCAGGTCAGACCGAAAACGCTGACCAAAACCTCGGGATTACGTAAATATAACGGGTCCAGGTAAACCGCGGATACGCGGGGTAGGTTTAGAGGGGATCGACAAGATCACCGAGCGGGAACGCCAAAGCCCCTAAACCTTTCCAACTTGGAAGCTGCCCGGTGCAGCCCGTTCTGGATATTGGAAAACGTTACTTGGCCGCCGAGCCCGGATGGAGCAGCATGCATGCCTAGAAAAGGAAAAGTTCCGAAAAGAGATATTTTGCCGGACCCAAAACACCACAGCAAACTCGTTGCAAAATTCGTAAACGGGGTTATGTGGCAAGGCAAAAAGTCTGTCGCAGAGGGCATTCTCTACGACGCTTTTGAACTTATGGCCAAAAGGGCCAATGAAGATCCTCTGAAATTGTTCGAACGAGCAGTAGACAACGTCAAGCCGGTCCTGGAAGTACGGTCTCGTAGAGTGGGCGGCAGCACGTATCAGGTGCCCGTTGAAATCAGACCTGAACGACGTCAGGCGTTGGCTATCAGGTGGATCATACAATACGCCAGAGGACGGGGCGAAAAGAGTATGCACGAAAGACTCGCCTCGGAACTGCTGGATGCTGCGGGAAACAAAGGGAGTTCGGTCAAGAAGAAAGAGGACACCCACAAAATGGCAGAGGCCAATAAGGCCTTCGCACACTACAGGTGGTAGTTGTCCTGGAGAGACCGGATCGAATGAGCGGAGATTCACTAAACCGAACCCGAAATATCGGGATAATGGCACACATAGATGCGGGAAAGACCACGACTACGGAAAGGGTTCTTTACTACACGGGAGTGTCGCATCGTATGGGAGAAGTCCACGACGGACAGGCAGTCATGGACTGGATGGAACAGGAACAGGAACGAGGTATTACGATAACTTCCGCCGCAACAGTCTGTGAGTGGAAGAATCATCGTATAAACATAATCGATACTCCGGGACACGTCGATTTCACCATCGAGGTGGAACGTTCCCTGAGAGTATTGGACGGAGCTGTCGCATTATTCTGCGCAGTAGGCGGAGTCGAACCGCAGTCGGAAACCGTCTGGAAACAGGCAGATAGATACGGAATTCCACGGATCGCGTTCATCAATAAAATGGACCGGTCAGGTGCAGACCATCTCAGGGTAATGGAAATGTTGAAAACCAGATTGAGAACAAATCCCATTCTCTTGCAGATCCCACTCGGGTCCGAGGATCAGTTCCGCGGAGTTGTCGATCTGGTATCTATGAAAGCTGTGCTTTTCGACGAAGATTCAAGGGGCATGAGGGTCGTCACCGAAGAAATACCCGCGGAATATCTGGATGAGGCCCGAAATGCGAGGCAACAGCTCGTAGAGAGCGTGTGTGAATTGGATGACGAGCTGTTGGAGAGCTACCTGGAAGGCGATACGGACATCCCGAGTGACAGAATTCAGAAAACGATTCGCAAAGGCACCATCGATCTCAAAATTACTCCGGTACTTCTGGGCGCAGCATTCAAGAACAAGGGTATTCAGCAGCTTCTCGATGCAGTTGTGGAATTTCTCCCGTCACCGATGGATGTCCCACCGATAGAAGGGAAAGACGCTCAGGGACAGCCGCTGTTGCGGGCGGTGGATGGACCTTTCTCGGCACTTGCTTTCAAGATTATGAACGATCCATACACGGGGAATCTGACGTTCCTGAGGGTTTACTCCGGAAAAGTGACAGCCGGGTCCGCAGTGTTCAACGTGAATGCCGATAAAAAAGAACGCATAGGTCGCATTCTTCAAATGCACGCCAATCAACGAGAGGAAGTGAAAGAGGCTCGAGCCGGGGACATCGTTGCAGCGGTCGGCCTGAAATACACCAAGACAGGTGACACTCTCTCGGATGAAGACGCTCCGCTACTTTTGGAATCTATGGAATTCCCGGAGCCGGTCATCTCGGTAGCTCTCGAACCCAAATCCAGGGATGACACGGATCGGTTGTCCCGTGCCCTTAGTCGGCTTCTCAGGGAAGATCCTTCCTTGAAAGTGAAACTCGACAAAGAAACCGGGCAGACCATACTGTCGGGCATGGGTGAGCTTCATCTCGAAATAGTTGTGGACAGATTATTAAGAGAGTTTCAGGTGGAAGCCACTGTGGGCGAACCTCAGGTGGCGTTCCGAGAGACGCTTAGCAAGCCGGTTACCGTGAATTATCGTCACGTGAAACAGACCGGCGGTAAAGGCCAGTTCGCTGAAGTTACCCTCGAAGTTGAACCGGTCAAAGAGGGTTCGGGCTTCGAATTTGTGGACAAAATTACAGGCGGAGTCATTCCCAAAGAATTTATCAAACCCGTCGAAGAGGGCGTGCGAACAGCAATGGAAACGGGGATCCTGGCTGGCTACCCTGTCGTGGATCTGAAGATCACGCTCACCGACGGAAAATATCATGAGGTGGATTCTTCGGAAATGGCCTTCAAGATGGCCGGAATCATGGCGTTCAGGCAAGCTAGCGAGCGAGGCCGAAGCATTCTTCTCGAACCGATTATGGATGTGGAAGTGGTTACCCCGGGGGAATTTCTGGGCGACGTCCTTGGAAACCTCACCGCAAGGCGGGGGAAGATCCTGGGAATGGAAAGCCGCTCGGGAATCCAAACCGTTGGTGTAAGAGTTCCGCTGGCCCGCATGTTCGGATACGCAACGGACCTGCGGAGTCTCACACAGGGCCGGGCCACATTTACAATGCGATTTTCCCATTATGAACCTGCACCACAGTCCGTCATGGAGAAGGTGGTCGCCGAGTTTAAGCAATCTGGAGGAGCCCATGGGCAAGGCGAAATTTGAGCGAACGAAGCCACATGTAAACATTGGAACGATAGGCCACATCGACCACGGCAAGACCACGCTGACTGCAGCAATCACGCGAGTGCTTGCGAAGAAGGGTCTGGCTTCGTA
>JBGSLQ010000059.1:0-71228 GCA_041740635.1 Desulfomonilaceae bacterium
TGCAGACCAGATCAAGAAAACTCTCGATCAATTGGCAACGAATCTTAAGCTGGATCCCTATGAACTCCTCTTTCAAAGAAATGGACCTAAAGAATAGCTATACCTATCATCGTTGCTCCCGCGAATAACTGAAGCTTTACACCAAACTATCTTATTTCATTGACTTGTTGACACTTTTCGTGTATAGGCAAAATAAGTATAACCAGAACAACTGTAATGTTATTTCATAGAATGTAGCATTTTTGATCGGCTGCCAGCTCATTGCAGTTCATTATTGAATGAGGAGAATATTATGGATTGTGGCGCTCATTCAAAACAGTTTGTCTGTTTGATGGCCATCCTGTTCGTTTGTACTTTTTCCGCCTCTGCACATGCTCAAGGCCTGTTCGGTCTGGGGCTTCCGGGACTTCCGTCCTTCGGATTGTCCCGGGGGAATGAAGGATGCGGTGAAAAAGTGTGCCCGTCAGGTGGATTGGTCGGGTACGTCGGATGGATGGAGAGTCGAGAAGGCACTGAGATTAGCGGGGATTCGATGGAAACTCCGATCTTCGCAGCTTTTTCCGCCAAGCACAAATACCCTGAACGCGGTCTTTGGTTGGGCCTTATCGCATCGGGCTGCCTGTCAGAACAGGTTTCTTTCCTGGCCTCAGGCTGGTATCTGGTCCCATCCAGGCAGAATGAACTTGAAACTTATGATTGGGGCACTGCGTGGCGCAATTGGGATACGGATCCTCAATGGTGGTATGTGGACGGTCTTTTCGCACTGGGTAAACAGTTATCTCTTCTTGCCGGTTTACGGTTCGACCGCTACTCAAACAAATTTAAGAATCCGTCAAATGCCGTTGCGGTGACATCAAATCCCAATGACACTGCCGACGTGAACTCCGATGGCTGGATACCGCTTGTGGGCACACAATATGTCTATGCCGATACAACTACAAATCTCACGGTGCGAGCTGTAGGGTTTCCTGTGCTCCTCGGTAGTTTTAAATACCGAGAATCGGTTGGAGGAGCAAATGCACTGGAGGGCAGCGGAAATTGGACAAGTGGCTACTTCCTGGAAATATTTGGTGAATATTCAAAGAGAATCGGTCCAGGCATGATTGGTGTATTTGGCCGCTGGAATGGTACCAAAGGAAAAGCCGTTGTCGACATCCAAGCATTACCAGGTGCGGGCAGCAGCGACTTCGACATTAGTTTTCGGAGGATAACCTGGACAGTGGGTGGGAGTGTAGGCTTAGATTTTTAACCCTTCCTGAAGCTTCGCCTCATTTAATTCAGATGAGGCGATAGACATGTTTTAAGACATCCATGACCCCCCAAAGCTGGGGGGTTTTTCTTCATACGCCCTTGGCTCCTCGACAACTACCCAACCATAATATTCCTCGCTTATCTCGAAGTTAGTTTCTTGTAATTAGATAAACAGGCAATCCTTCATGATTTTTCTATTAACAATCATTGACGTATCAAGTTAGTTCTGATATAATCTTCTTAGTATATTGAAAGTTATCACATTATCAGGAAGCACTCTTTCGGATGGCCTCCGCCTTGTGATTGCTTTGGAGGGGAACTATGGATTCTTCATTCCGTCTGTCACGATATTTTGTATGGGTCTTACCCATATTGTTCTGCATGCTGTCTGCCTCTTTTGTTTTCGGCCAGACTTTCGGGCCACCTCTTTTCGGTATGCAGCCGTTTTCAGCAAACCAGGGCTGTCCGCCTCCTTCGTGCAGTGACGTTAAAGAGCCTGCATTTGGTGGAAACTTTTACGTAGGTTGGATGGAGGATCGGCAGGAAACTTCTGTTTTCCTTGACGGGACCGGTGGAATCCTTCTCGGTGCAAGAAACGCCGAACATCGTTATCCCGAGAGAGGATTATGGCTGGGCGTCTCCGGATCCTTTGGAGTCAATGAACGCGTATCGCTCCTGGGATCGGGATGGTATCTTTTCCCTTCAGATAACAACGGGTCTGAAACTTACAATGAAGGGGGAGCACGCAGAGCTTGGAAAAATCAGAGGCAATGGTGGTTCGTTGACGGATTCCTGGCCTACAACCCACAAACCACCTTTTCCCTTTTGGCAGGCGGCCGCTTCGATTATTACACCACAAAATTCAAAGATGCGTCAGAACCTGCCGGTGTGGGCAGCTCCCCGGATGATACTGCGGACGTTATTTCCCAGGGATGGATTCCTCTGGTGGGCGGACAATATGCGTACACCGGTCCGGGAAACAATTTGATTATCAGAGCCGTAGGATTTCCTTTGCTCCTGGGAAACGTCAAGTACAACGAGACATTCAATGGAGCCACCCATTTAGAGGGGCGAGGCAATTGGTCGAGAGGCTATTTCTTTGAATTGTTCAGTCAATATGCTTTCAGTGCGGGACCGGGTTTTGTCGGAGTCTTCGGGCGATGGAACGCTACTCAGGGAAGAGCTGAGACGGAGATCGATGCTGAGCCCGCTGCTGGCAGTCAAACTTGGGAAGTCGTGCTCACGAGATCCTCATGGACACTGGGAGGCACTGTAGGCGTATCTTTCTGAGCCGCTGCTTAGGTGAATAGCAAATGCAGCGGTTCGTTTGTTTTCTCCATAGAGAAGACGCGATAATGACATAGTTTCCAAAATGCGGCTCGGCCAATGTCGGGAGCCGCATATTTTTTTGTTCGTGAGAAACGAGACTGTTATGCGGTAGCGCAAGATGGTTTCCTCGCTCCAATTAAGGAGCACTTACATCGGTACGTGCCGGTGCCGCCCATACCGGTCACTCAATATTGTCCGACAGGATCGCCGGTCTCGACCAAGCCACCAAGATCCGAGCGACATCGCATGTGCGCAGGAGAGCATTTCTAATAACCCCAAAGTCGACAATTTGTACGAACATCCATGGCGAAAAGCGCCACAACGAACGACGAAAGTCCGCATTCAAAGAGAGAAAGATCTGGGAAACCCTTCTTGTAAATGTTTTCCAGACCCTTCCCAAGAACTTTCAATATTCTCCCAAGCTCATAGTTTTTCGATGAAAAAACTATGAGCTTGGGAGAGTGCTAAAAGTTTTTTGGAGGGACCGGGAACCTTTTTCACAAAAAAGGTTCCCGGATATTACTGCTTTGAATGCATGTTGGTATTACATCATTCCGCATCTGTTATTGTGAGTCTATCTCATTGGTGCTATTGTCATTTCCCGACTCAATTTTTCCAGGATGGTGGTACGTGTCTTTTCTCTTTATAAACGTGAACCATGACGTTGGATATGAATCTTCGGAAAGTATACCTATTTCTCTCGGCTATATTCTCGCAGCCCTCAAGAGCCAAGGCCACAACGGCATCATACTGGACGATCTTAGAGACAGGCCTTTGAGCCTGAATGTCCTGGAAAAATGGATACGACGTCTGGATCCATCGGTAATAGGATTTACCTCCTATCAATCGACCATAGAGAGAATCCGGTTCTTCTGTCGGTACATTAAATCCAGACACAGGAGAATCCAGATCGTTTTAGGCGGTCCTCAGGCAGTGCTCATGCCCTCGGAGGCGCTCCGGGAATTGGAGGATGTGGATGTGCTTGCCCGTCTGGAAGGGGAAACGGTTCTCCTGGAAATGGCGGGAGCACTTGCTGCAGGTCGGCCCATGGAGTCTGTTTCGGGAATAACCTGCCGCTGTTCGGGAAAAATAATCGATACGGTCAACGATCTCGAAATTCCTGAGAATCTTGATGATTATCCGTCTCCTTACTTGACCGATATTTTGAATCTGGAAGGTAAAACGACTGCAATTCTCTTATCTTCCAGAGGTTGCACGCATGTGTGTTGGTTCTGCATTACTCCGGGCATCTGCAATGGGAAAGTCCGATACCATTCTATCGATCGCGTCCTGGAGGAAATGCGTGTTCTTGCCGGTCGCGGAATTGAGCGATTCTGGTTCGCGGACCCCAATTTCACGGAGGATCGGAACAGAACGGAAGAATTACTCAGGCGCAAAATAGAATCAGGCATTACTACTCCTTTCTGGTGCCAGACAAGAGCGGACCTCATAGATGCAGAACTCATGAAGAAGCTTGCTGCTGCCGGTGCGGATACCATTGCATTCGGTCTTGAATCGGGCAGTCCGGGCGTATTGGAGAAAACGAAAAAAGGTATTTTGCTCGAACAGCTCAGAGAAAATGTTGCGGCTGCTCAGAGTCTTGGAATGGAGGCGGAGCTGTTCTCCATCTTCGGTTTGCCGGGAGAAACGGTGGACGATGCCAGACAAACTATGGAGTTCGTACGTTCATTGGGAATCCCTATTCAGTCCAATTCCGGTTCGCAACAAATGCAGCTTTACTTCGGGTCCGTTTACCAGAAGAATCCCGCCAAATTCGGAATATTGCCCCTAAACGGCCATAAACCCGCGTATATGTCTGTGGGAGATCAATTCACAACGGATTGCATGAATGCATCGGACATGCGAAAGGTGCGAAATCTGTGGGTTCTGGCTAACGAACAGATGGAAATGGATGTGTACTATAAGCAGCGCACATTCGAAATACTCGATTTCCTGCTGTCAAATAAGGATGACCTGGAGGATGAACCGACGCTTCATGCGTACGGTGCTCTCACTGCATCTGTTATCGAGGAATTCGACTTATTGCTGGATTTCCTCGAGGGATATTCCAGGCTGCAATCCGATGGTTCTCAAGAAGTAGACCAATTGGTCTCGGCTTTGAGTTTTTTTCAGGAGACGGACGAGCCTGCAGGCCCTGAAGATCGGGTCATATTTGATTCCAGAAGCTGGATCGACGGAGTACCTTTTACGGGAATTTCAGGCAAATTCTGGGATGTTCTCCTGGGACGAGGTTTGCTGCTTCCGGAATTTGAATTGGGTTTCCTCGGTGCTCGACAGGGCGATGATAGAGAATTCTCGTTCGTTTTTCCGGACGATTATGGACAGGAAGAATTGCGCGGCAAGAAAGTGGACGTCCAGGCAAAGATACACAAGATTTTCAAATCAAGACATGTTTCGAGTTTGGCTGAGTTCCGGCGCCTCCACATAGAGAATCACTATAAATTTCAAGATTTGGACCTCTTGAGAGATCAAAACGAAATCCTCTATTATTTGGCGTTGAGGGATTCGGATACGAATGCGTTGCTCAGAGCGCCGAGTCATTTTCTCGCATATTTGCACAAACTCGCAAAACTCGGGAAACGTCAGCAGGTTGCCAATCTTGCAGTCCTGGTGAAAGGAAAACCCACTGCCCTCAATGCATTGGCAGATACCCTGATAACAGTCGGGAAATACGATTGGGCTCTGGAATACTACAAACAGCTCGAAGAAGAGCTTCCTTCCTCCGTGCTGAAACAGGTGCGCTGCCTGTTACATCTCGGACGGCCTGAGGAAGCGCTGCGCATCATGGATCATATTCCGGAATCTTCAGATCTGACGTTCCAGGAAACCCTGCTTCAATGCCTAAAACGTGCAAAACCCGAATCCAATCGCATTCCATCTCTGGAGCATCACGTTCTCAATCTGAAGGTAAACGCGGCATTAGGGCGGGAGACAGCTTCGCGTCGATCGCAATCCGGGCTGCCGCCACTTGTTCATGGAGAGACTGAATAATTACTGTGAGAAATTGAGCAACGGGGCAGGGACACCGAAAAAGTTATGAAAACCATAGCTCAGGAATTCTTATCAGATAATAGGATTCGTGAAGCGAAACAGAGCATACTGTCGACTCTGGCCGAGTATCAGGCATGGATCACCGGTATACGGCCACCAAAGGAAGAATTGCGCGAGAGCTACGAAGAGACTTTACTGCAATTCGGAGTAGCACGAGGAGCCCCTTTGTTCTTTCCTTTCCTGGGAAGCGGCATAGGTCACGGGGCATTTGTCGAATTAGCCGATGGTAGCGTTAAGTACGATTTCATTTCCGGAATCGGCGTTCATCATTTCGGTCACAGCCACCCGGAATTAGTCGAAGCTGCAATCGAAGCAGCCCTTTCCGATACTATCATGCAAGGCAACCTGCAGCAGAATCGGGAAAGTGCAGAAGTGGCAGACATGCTGCTCACTGCTGCGAACAAAAAAGGAGCTTCTCTGAAGCATTGTTTTCTTACCACCAGCGGAGCAATGGCAAACGAAAACGCCCTCAAGCTCATACTTCAGAAAAAGTGCCCCAGAGATCGGATTCTCGCCTTTGAAGGATGCTTTGCCGGCAGGACTCT
The DNA here is from genome assembly GCA_041740635.1 of Desulfomonilaceae bacterium. Lineage (GTDB taxonomy): Bacteria > Desulfobacterota > Desulfomonilia > Desulfomonilales > Desulfomonilaceae > Desulfomonile. Next base: position 6,198 of record JBGSLQ010000059.1, read on the forward strand.
TTCACTTTCCCAAATCACCGATAAGCCCGCTTTCAGAGAAGGATTGCCGTCCACACTGCACGTGGATTACGTTCCATTTCTGGATCATACCAGGGAAGAAGAAAGCGTTCGGATAGCCTGCGCGCATCTTCTCGGATATCTGGAACGGTACCCCGGCCGGTACGCTGCCATGATATTCGAGACAGTCCTTGGAGAGGGGGGATTTTATCCCGGATCTGAAACATTCTTTCGATCTCTTATGAACATTCTCCGGGAAAACGATGTAGCCATACTTCTGGACGAGATCCAGACATTCGGTCGAACAAACGAGCTTTTTGCCTTTCAGGCATTCGGGCTGGATGAATTTACGGATGTCGTTACCGTCGGGAAAGCCACTCAGATTTGTGCCACCCTGTTTCGGTCCGATTTCAACCCCAGGCCGGGACTGCTCAGTCAAACCTTCATAGGTTCCACTTCGGCATTGTTTGCGAGTCGCGTAATTCTCAAAGAATTGCAGGAAGGCGGTTACTTCGGTCCGGAAGGCAAAATTGTGCAGTTACACGACCGTTTTGTCGGGCACTTGCAGCGAATTCAGACAGAATATCCGGGAATTCTCCAGGGCCCATTCGGCATCGGGTCAATGGTCGCCTTTACTCCTTTTGATGGTAACCCGGAAAAGGTGAAAGAATTCGTCCATGCACTCTTCGATGCGGGAGTCATATCCTTCTACGCAGGGCGGACCGGCTCACGAGTGCGGTTTTTGCTTCCCGTTGCCGCAATCGATTTCCAGGATATCGATGCCGTGGCGAAAATTGTAGAGACCACGCTTCTCAATGTCGCGCATCCCTGACATCATTGAACCCCCATAGGCGCTGACTTTGTTCCAATTCTCTGTCTGGAGGGACTATTTTCGTCCTCTTGCACATGCCCTCTCTTTTCGTCTGTTAACCATTTTGACGAACACTGCCCCCATGGTTACTGTTTAATTAAATAAAATGAATGTAACGGAGCGTGAGACCTGTAGGTCTTTTCAGTTCCGTAAAAGGAGATATGATGAATCGCACATACATATACGCGGGGACGGCTATTCTTCTCATGGGCATGATTTATCCTGTGTCCGCGCAACTCACTGAATTCATTCCCGGGCAGTTGTGCGGCTCGAACGATTTCGGCATTCGATTGCTGCAATACGGTGACGAAAGCAGCAATCGGGAGTTGTGTCTACAGGATTGCAGGTCCCGTTTTGGCGGAAGTTTGTATTCGAATAGCGTAGAGCAGGGCATAGAGCAGCGCGTAGAGCTCCAGTCTCGCGGTGGTTTTGGGGGCGGCGGTGGATACCAGCCCGGGTATTACCAATACGCTCAATGCGTGAATAGTTGTGAAAATCGATTCTGGAGAGAATTCGATCGTCGCATGAGAGATCTCGGGAAAGAATAAATAACTATCAGGAGCGGTAATCCGCGTTGATGGAAACGTATTCTTCCGAAAAATCGGTAGTCAGTACGGTCGCTGAACTATCGCCCATTTTCAAATCCAGTTCGACCGTGAATTCGGGCTGCTGCATAGCCGTGTGCGCGGCTGTCTCCCAATCCTCTGAAACAAGGGTTCCGTTGCGCACGACGGGGATGCCACCGATGGAAAGGTCGACTATATCGGGACGAAAAAGTACTCCTCCACGGCCCGCACTGGAGATAATACGTCCCCAGTTCGGGTCCTCTCCATGAAATGCTGTCTTCACGAGAGGCGATTCTGCAATCTTTCGTGCAATCTTGAGTGCATCGGCTTCATTCTCTGTTCCAACCACTCGAATTTCGACAACCTTGGTTACCCCTTCCCCGTCCCGTACTATCTGGCGGGCGAGATCCTTGCAAGCAGTTTTGAGAGCCCAGAAAAAGCTGTCCTCGTCGGAACTGTTTTGTCCCAAGTCGATTGCACCCTGATGACCGCCGCTCAACACCAGCAAGGTATCATTTGTGCTCGTATCACCATCTATGGTTACGCGATTGAAGGTTTCCGCAGCCGCTTCCACGAGAAATTCCTTGAGCAGTGAAGGCCGGACCTTTATATCCGTGAGAATCACGGCCAATAAGGTAGCCATATCCGGAGCAATCATACCGGCTCCTTTGGCCATTCCCAGGATTCGGAAAGGAGTGTTGGAAGTCTCGCCGTCGAGAATGACGGTTTTCGGTTTTGTATCCGTGGTCATGATGGCGTGCGCCACATCCATGTACGAACCTGAGCACAACCGTTCTACCAGAGACGGAATTTTCGGTCTCAGTCTCTCCATAGGAAGAGGGTTACCTATGACGCCCGTGGACATAGGAACAATCAATTCAGGACTAATATCAAGTTTTTTCGCTGCGAGTTGCGTCAGCTCGTAAGCGTCCGACTTGCCGCGAATGCCGGTGTAAGCGTTCGCATTGCCGGAATTCATGAGCACAGCCTGACAGAAGCCTGACTGCAACCGTTCACGGACAATCTCCACAGGTGCTGCACAGACCAGATTCCTCGTGGTCACCCCTGCGGCCTGTGCGGGAATATCTGATGCAATGAGCGCCAAATCGAGTCGCTCCGTGTCGGCTTTTTTCACCCCGGCAGCGATGGCGCCGAATCGAAAACCTTTGATCGGTTGATTATTTCCAGTCAATGTTGTTCACCTCAAACTCGTTCGTACACTCCCAATGCATGCAGTTCATCCAGTAGCTGCATGCGGTCCTTATAGACTATGCCTGTCATCCCCAGGTTGACCGCTCCCAGGACGTTTTCTTCGATGTCGTCGATGAACACCGAAGTCTCGGGAACTATCCCGAACAGCTCCAACGCTTTTTGAAAGTAAAAAGGAGAGGGCTTCATGGAATTCAGTTCAAACGACAATGCCGCGCCCTTAAAAAACGAAAGCCTGGGGTATTTTGCGATGATGTAGCGCCAGTGTGCTCTACTGGTGTTCGATGCAAGCCATGCTCCGTAATCGTCACTCAAGGATTCAGCGAGATCGGCCATTCGGTCGTCCAACGTGAAAATCGAGCACCACATGTCTCGAAATTCTTTTTGATCGATAGGCGTATCCAGGATAGCCATCACCATTTCATGAAACTTGCTGAAATCGATCTTGCCCGTTTCCAGAGCTACTGCGGGTCCGTAAAAGAGCGATTCGAAAGCAGCAGGTCTGGTCTCTTTCATGTGAATCAATTCGTCAGAAAGGTGTGGAATCAAGCGCTCGAACGCATGATCCCAATTCAACGGTACTAATACATTTCCCAGATCGAAAATTATGTCGCGAGTCATCTCATTAATTCCTTTGAAAATACCGCTGGCATAATGTTGCTGCTAATCGATAATAACATTTTGCCTTGCAATGAACTATGACGTGAAGACACCTCTTCAGCGATACAAGAGGATTGATGACATCACCCGGAAGCGTTGTACAGCGCAAAAATCGGGTATGCAAAATTATGTGAATTCGAAAAGGGGCTGCAAATACGACATTGATGGACCCACTCGGAATCTCATGTTCTCAGAAATGCTTCTTTCGGCAATTCCATGAATCCTGTCCCTCCCTGCATGATGGCCTTTGCTTTTCCTTGTGCCAGAGAGAGCACACTTTGCGAAAAGAATTCCGCTGAAGCTATCTTCCCCAGATAAAAGGCGGCCTCGCTATCGGATTCGGCAAGCGCTTTCTGTCTATCGGGAGTTCCGGCTCCTGCATTCGCATACATGGCCTGGAGCTTTTCATCTGCGATCTCCGCCTGCCACAAGAGCATAAAGCCTATGGTCAAATCTCCGAAGAGTTCCAGGTAAGGAGTGGCATACAGCACCGGTATGGCAGGTTCTCCGGACATGGCTTTTTGAGCAAAATACATGGTTGCTTCGATAAGATGGGATTTGGCATCATCCACGCGGGCTGCAATGGTTTTGAGTCCGGGATTCTCGTTCACTCTGTCAGCAAGTTCAGAGACTTCACCCATGAAAGTTTGAAAGAGTGCACCCTGATTCATTCGGAGCTTTCGGCCCACAAGGTCCAGTGCCTGGATGCCGTTTGTACCTTCGTAAATTGAAGTTATCTTCACATCCCGCAGGAATTGCTCGACAGGGTATTCATGGCAGTATCCGTATCCACCGTGGATCTGCACAGCCAATTCGGTGACTCTGAAGCCCATATCCGTGCTCCATGCTTTGCAGATGGGTATGAGCAGGTCGACAATGCCTCGATATTTTGCAGCTTCAGCTTGATCCGTAGCACATTCTGCCAAATCGCTGCATTGAGCGACATAGTAAAGCAGACTCCTCATGCCTTCGGTGGTGCTCTTCATCCACATCAACATGCGGCGCACATCCGGGTGCTCTATGATAGGTACTTTCGATGCATCGGGATCTCTGATTGCCGAGAAGTGAGGACCCTGCAGCCGTTCGTTTGCATACCGCACGGAATACATATAAGCCGCGGAAGCCTGTGCGAGCCCCTGCAATCCCACCAGCAGCCGTGCTTCATTCATCATGTGAAACATAATGCTCATGCCGGAGTTTTCCGGACCGATCAAATGCCCGATACAATTGTCTCGTTCTCCGAAATTCAGAGCGCATGTCGCGGAAGCGTGCAGACCTAACTTACTTTCGACCGCTACGGTGGTTACGTCGTTATCCACTAGTTGGTCGTTCTCGATCCTTTTCTTCGGCACAATGAAGATGCTGATGCCTTTCGTGCCTGCAGCGGCACCTTCCACTCTGGCGAGCACCAGATGAACGATGTTCTCAGTCAAATCCTGATCGCCGCCGGTGATGAAAATCTTGCTGCCAGTGATGGAATAGGTTCCGTCAGGATTCAAACGGGCTTTTGTTCGAAGCGCACCCACATCGCTTCCAGCCTGGGGTTCTGTAAGGCACATAGTGCCACACCATTCTCCCGAGACCATTTTCTCCATGTACATGCTCTGTTGCTCGGGATTGCCGAACTTCTCCAGGACCCGGGCCGCGCCAATGGTCAAACTGGAGTATCCCATGAACCCCATGTTTGCGGCTATCATGCTTTCGGTTGCTGCGCAGCCGACGGCAGCAGGGATGCCCTGACCGCCCGATTCCTGATCTATCGACAGACTCGGCCATCCACCTTCACAGTAAAGCCGCTGTATTCTGTGGAATGATTCGGGCACCCGAACCTGCCCGTCTTTCAACTGCACGCCTATCTTATCGCCGTCCGCGTTGACCGGCCAAAGCTCATTTTCAGCAAGTTTCCGGGCTGCATCCAAAACCATGTCGAAGACGTCAGGTGAAAACTCTCCGAATTTCGCCATTTGACAGATGTCCTGGACCTTCAATTGTTCATACAGTACGAACTGGACGTCGCGTTCATTTACCAGAAGGTTTGCCATATCGATCTCCTTTTGTTCGTAGACCGGCCTACATGAATTGAGCGCTCTCGGTCTCTTCATCAGTATCTTGGAAATTGAGACTACCACACGGTTCTTGATCGGTTTGTGGGAACTTCCTTATGCTTTCTGCTCCCCCGAAGCTATTCAACACCATGTGATGGAAGAAATCAAAATAAACATGACCGGCAGGTGTGATTCAGAGTAGGTCGACAAAGCATGGGCGGAAAAATCTCATTCGGTCTGAAAAATTAGTAAGGTTCTTTCCTGCATGATGGGACGGTCGATCCCGAGGTGCTTCACTTGATCTTTCACACCGGGCAACGTAAGATTCCACGTGAAGAAATGCAATCAATGGTTTTGACAGACATGATCGCCGTGGGAAAAGATCTCCTCGATCGAGCTATCGTGGAAGATCCGAGAATGATCTATCCAGGAATGATCTAGGCCACCGGCTTTCCGGCAGACCGAGGAGGTCCCCTCAAATGGGCCGACCTCACGGCTTCGGCAAAGAACTGTTCGGAAAGCAATCTTTGTAAGGGCTGACATAACCGCGTAACATTGCCCCGTCTCGGAAAGCAGCAGTTGAGAGACCTTCTTGCTGATGAAGAAGATTTCTCAAATCCGAAGAAAAATTTATTCCCTGAACTCAGGTTTTCGGCTCGGCTCCGGGCGAAGGTATGAAGATTCTTTGACAAGATTGCTTAAGGAGTTTTTTACACGTGTAAACATCCGCGACTCAGGCCTCCTCGATCCAGAATTTTCATTCAGGATAATTCCGTTACAGCCCTTGCGAAAAGCAGGCTTGTCAGTCTTTGAGCGAAAATTTCTGCTGGCAAAGATCAAGGATTCAGGCTAATACACTATGCGGACTCAAAAGCCAAAGAACGCGTCCGGACAAGTACGACACAGACTTTGAGCGGCTCTGGACGGTTTCTCGGGATATAGAATGTTTCGTTTGATCCTCGCGATAGGAACGTCAGTAGCAATCTTGTGTGGATGCATAGTCCCCGTGCAGGAAGCCCGCAAGAACCCCGGACTGAATTCTGAGACTCCATCCAATGATGCAGCCGATCGAGTATCCGGAAACGGTCAATTGATCAAGCCCTACATTCCTTCAGAGCGAGCCTCGAGTGAATCCCGCATGGAAAGTAGGATTCCGGAACCCGTGCAGGCGACATCAACTTCTTCCGTGCAGCAGACGTCTACTTCCCCACCTGTAGTTGTGGAGAGTGGTGCAGAAGTTGCTCCAGAAGTTGCTCCCAAAATTGAACCGTCCCCAACCCCTGAAGCCTCCGGTACGAAACGTCGGTTTGAAGATCAACAGGTAAAGGCTGCCGCAATTGAATTGGCACGCAGTTGTTCGGGAATTCATAAGCTCAAGCTGTGTTTCGCGGTCAAAGAAGACGAATGGTGGGCCACGCTGTACGAAAGTACCGGCAATGCTTTCGAATTGAAACGATATACCTGGAATCGAGAGCAGGAGAAATTTCAGCCCTTCCTTGTGCCAAAACGTATCAATGGCGAGCGCCTGCAGGCCAGCCTGGGGGAACAGGAACCCGATATGGCCTGCGAAGTGATCGATCCCAGTCCTACAGAATAACAGCTCGAACATTTTACTTTAACTTCTCGCGATATCTAGCCATTTAATCTTGTCATTTATGATTCAGTTATGATATTCTTATCCCAGCCCGGTGTCTCTCTCACGGAGACTCTTCCGTGAGTTTTGACCGGTGATTTCTCTGGGATTCCGGAGGGAATATGGCGTTCGTGAGCAGGTTCACGGTTTGCGTGAGTATCTTTTTTGTTGTGTTTTCCCTTGTCTTTACTTTGAATGCCTTTGCGTATGGTGAAATAGCCGACATAACTATTACCCCGGATGGCAAAAGGATCTCCATACGAATCGAAGGACAAATTGGAAAGTATTCCGCGCATACTCTTCAGAATCCTGCGCGGCTCGTGCTCGATCTCGAGGACACCGGCTTATCGAAAGAGCCTGCAATTTCCGGAACCATGGCCTCGGGCATAGATATCCGAACGGCAAGAAAAGGGAGTGCAGCGAGAGTTGTCATGAATTTGGGGAACCGTCCACTTCCGGATCATCGAGTAACTGCGGTGGGCAATCATCTTCTCGTATTTTTGAATAATTGGTCGAATCCTGCAGGAACGGCCCAGCAAACAAAAGTGCAAGCTCCTGCACAGGAATTACAGGAATCGATGGTTCTGTCCGGTTCCAAGGACCTGCAAATCAAGTCTGCCGAAGTCATAAACGGTCAAATTATACTGAAGGTGGTGCATCGAGCCGATCAGTCCCGTATCTACAAGATAGAATTGGGAGTAGATTTCGATCAACTCGGATTTAATACCGCAAGCATACATCCGCTCTCATCATTGCCGCGGGATACCGCTGTTCAAAAGCCCGCACAAAAGAACAGCCAACCGGGCGGGCCTCGAAAATCGGCAGCACCTTTGGTCGGCCATTAATAGGCGGCTGGATGTTCACTCGTTCCCGGCAAATCATTCCGTATTCTAAAAACATCGAAGATTCCGGCCTGATGCTTATATTAACATTGCTAACAAAAGTGTACGTATTGCAGCCATTCAGTTGTGGCGGATGAGGCATTATGAAGACGTTCACAGAACACAGCATCAAATCGATTGCCATGATCGCAACCGTTTGAGCCGAAGAACTCTTCTGATGCAGAACAAAGGAGGCTTACGGTGAGCGATTTCCCTTTAATCAAGAATGTGCCTTTCTCGGAGACTCTCGTACTAACAGACCTGGTTGAATATCAAGAGGGTCGTGTCGTGAGCAGAACGTTTGTTCAGAATAAGCTTATCAGCTTCACTCTATTTGCATTCGACAAAGGAGAAGGGCTCAGCGCCCATGCAGCATCAGGAGATGCCTTCGTCCAGATTCTGGATGGAGAGGCCCTGATCAACATCGGCGGTAAAGACTTTGTGGTTAAGACCGGAGAAGTGGTTGTGATGCCTGCAAATGTCTCTCATTCGTTGGAAGCGAGAGAGCGTTTCAAGATGCTTCTTACAGTGGTTAAAGGAGAGGGTTGATCCCAAGTTTTCGAGAACCGCTATATCATAACAGAGGTGCTCTCAATAGCAGTGCCGAACAATGCAAAGCAGCTTGCTCATGACTTGACATTATTCGGTAACAAATATACAAAATTTCCATAAAATGTGGATCAAATTCCGGAGGACACGAATGAAATCAGGGAAAACTGGTGGAGATCTAGGGGCTAGAATCAAGAAAGCAATAGATGACGGAAAACTTACCAATTCCGAATATGAAGGCATCCTGGCCCTGGCGGATGCGGACGGCGTTATCGATTCCCAGGAAAAGAGATTGCTCTCCCAGTTGCAGGAGATGCTTTCGGATAAATCCGTGATCCGAGTTCCTGATTGATATTTCGCCTGTACTCGCGAATTCGAGGTATGATGTGCTTTCAGGTGCCGGCAAAAACACCTCGGTGAAGCGGATCGGTCCAACCTCACGCAGTCGGGATCAATGCAATTGATTCAAATCTTCGAGTTCTCGGCAGGACCTGAGCGGGCGTACGACCGTCTACACCAAAGATGACGGAAGAATCACAAATGGTCGGGGAGGCTTCTCATTTGGGGTCTCCCCGATTTTCGCGTCCGAGATCATATAGCAGTTGTCAGGAATTCTGTCCGAATCAATTCTCCCTTTCCCCAAGCGATGAATAGGAATCTTCAAAGCTCCACCCAACTGGTGGAATCGGCGTCTCTGTCGACCCATGGTGAATGGAACGGTTGCAGGAACAGCATGGAAATCGAAATTCAGCAACGAACTCGATGCCTGTCATTTGCGAGGAGCAAAGCGATCCCGCGTCGCGCGGGACAATCGCATGACAAATGTGAACGATGTACTGGTTATGGTATGAGGGGATTCATTCTTGAGCCGGTGCGGTTCCGGCCCAAGATATGGCTGGTGTCAGGAAGTTTTTTCCTGGGGAATGCTGGATGATTCAGAACTGTCTTCCACCTGATCCCAGGTGCTGACATTCTGGAGAGTTCGTGAGAGGCGGTGATATTGCCAAGCCAAATGGCAATGAAGGATCACGTCTTCAACGGAATCTCGAAGATCGCACATGGTGCCGTGCGTGCCCGCAGTCTCCTCTTTCTCAGCTTCCTGTTTAACTACCCCGTCTATTTTCATGAGGGATTCAAAGATCTTCCCGAAGCATTTGTGCACGTGAAGTTCGAATTCCTCTTTGTTCGCGAATTTCATTACTCATCCCCTTGGGCCCAGGCCTCATTCAATCTAAAAAAATCAGTTTATCCTCTTCGACACTTGATAGCAATGGCAGGAAAACCAGATTGCATCGGATCTAGGAGCCGATGGGATTCCATTTCCCTTCTGGAATGAGGAGTTCAGCGACCCTTTTCGCCGCTTCCCCATTCAAGTAGTACGAATCGGCCTGCTCGGGACCAACTAAAACCAGCGGGCCTTTGAATTTGGCGCCGAATTCCTCGATAGTGGTGGTGCCTCCGAAATCCGCATGCTTCGCGTTGTATCCGATCACGAGAATCTCATAATCGCCTTTTTTGAAGCACTTTCTGAGTTCCCACTCATTATTGCCCTCGCAGAGTCGGAATCCCACTTCAACATAGTCGCCCAGCCGATCCTCAAAACTTTCTCTCAACTCTTTGTCTTTTTTCGCTATCAACTCCGGCGAAACCGGTGCGGTTTCAGTTTTTTCGGCATCCACAAAAACCACGTCTCTGCGAAGCATGTACGGTGATTCGAGAAAATGAAAAATATTGAGTTTACACTTGTAGTGGCGCGCCAAATTCAAGGCATAATCAAAGGCCCAGTCTCCCTGGCGTGAGAAAATGGCACACAGACCTATTCCATTCATTTTGCCTCCTGTTTTCCGTCTGACAAAATCAGATAAGTTTATGACATCAGCCCTTGTCTTCATATCATCTGCTACAAAGCCGCAACGTATTGTCCGTCATCAGGCCTGAGGGGTACCCGAATAAAGAATTCGGTGCCTTGCCCCGGAGAAGATTCGACCCATATGGTTCCTCCATGCTCCTCAATGACTTTTCTGGTCACTACGAGTCCCAGTCCGGTCCCTCTGGAGCCCTTGGTAGAAAAGAATTTCTTGAAAAGGTTTTGTCGCACTTCTTCAGGCATGCCCGGGCCATTATCTTTGACGCTTGCTATGAAATTATCGTTCTCTATCCGTGCGCTGATTTTGATCCATCGCTCCTCGATTTCGGGATCATCGCAGCAAGCCACTATCGCGTTGGATATGAGATTGGCTATCGCGCTGTGGATACCTTTGGGGTCCATCACGGCGAGCGAGAGCTCGAAAGGAAAATCCCGTATCAAAGTAATACCTTTCGCTTCAGCCTGGTCCGTATAAAGATCGTAGATTTCAGACAAAATCCTGGCCGGATCGCAAGACTGATACTCGGGTTTTCTCTCTTTGGATGCATAGAGAATGTCTTTCACCAAGTCCGATACTTTGCTCACATTCTTTTTGACCATTGCCCAGCCGGATGTAATTTTCGCCTGATTCTCAGTCCTGAGCCCCGAGTCGACCACGTAAACTCCGCCTTCCAGACCGGACAGAATGTTTTTGACCGCATGCGACATACCGGCAACTGTTTCGCCCAGAACCGCGAGTTCATTCTGGAGCAATTTTACTTCCGTAACGTCCGTGCACATTTCCATGACCGCAGTAATTTCACCTTTTTCGTCGGAAATGGGTGAGGTGTGCGCAACCATGTATACGTCTTTGCCTCCATGACTCCAGACTTGTTCCGACGAGTGCGCATATCCGTCCAGGAACGTTTGCTCCACCGGACAATCCTGACATTTGACGTCCCGGCCTTTGTACACGGAATAACAATGTTTTCCCCAGCTACTTCCGAATTCCTCGGCAAAGGATTTGTTGAAGAAAGCAATCCTGTACGAGCGGTCAACCACGGTCAGATAACATGGGACATTCTCTATGAGATGTTGCAGCTCAGACTGTTTCTTTTCCAATTCAAGTTGAAGTTTCGCTATTCGGGTTACGTCCACGGACATTTCCAAAACCTCGGAGACGTTTCCCGTTTCGTCATATATCGGTGCGGTATTGACAATGACATGAACTGTTCTTGCCTTATTTGCAGTGCACCATGTTTCTTCGCTGCGGTGCGACAGCCCATCTGAAAAAGTCCTCTCGACCGGGCAGGAAAGGCACTTCTGCCCTTTTCCTTTTTTCCCGGTAAAACACTGCATTCCCGTCTGATTTCCGAATTCTTCCGTGAATGCTTCATTCGCTCGAACGATTCGATAATCTCGATCTATGACCGTCAGAAAGCAGGGAACCTTTTCAAAAAGTTCTTTGTACATTCTCCTGCTCTGTTCGAGTTCACTTGTGCGCTCGTTGATTTGCCTGCTCATAGTATCGAAGGAACGCCACAGGGTTGAAATTGAATCCTTACCTTTGCGAAGAGGTTGGGGCTCGTAATCTCCTCGAGCCATCTTGAAAGTCTGTTCTGCAAGATCCCGAAGCGGTCGGCTCACCAGGAATATGACTCCAAGGCCTATGATGGTAGAGACGAGAATAAATAAGAAGAAAGCGAAAACATAGATCTGTCGCGCATGATTGACTATCTGCCGCCTCAATCCTTCCAGAGGCATTTTCACTTCCAGAGCGCCCAATACCGGATGAGACTCCGGATGTGCATGGCATGCGGCAGTCGAACAACTCTTCGTATTTACCAGGGGATTTACGACATTGAGGATCTTTCCGTCATCGGCAAATTCGTACCTCACGGAGGCATTGGTTCCCATGTCTTTGAGAAGCGGATTGGCTTCGGAATCCCCTTTCCTCCCCAGAATGCCGTTTTGTAAACGTTTGCTGGTGTAATGCAGAATCCCTTCTCTATCGTAGATATTAATCTCTTTGAAGCCTTCTTGCTCGCCAATGGCCTGAACGATCTCCCGTATGACCTCCCTGTCCTTGGTCATCATGCCATTCCAAATGGCGGCCTTTATCACCTCTGAATCTTTGAGGGCTGCGGCCACCCTTTCTTGCACAAGATTTTGTTCCTGAATGGAAAGACTGTGATAGGTGAATGCCACCAGAGTGAGAAATACAGTCAAGCCGGCATAAAAACTCAGCTTGAAACGAAGTTTTCCCGAAAAGTCTTTGAAAAATCGTATGGCATCGTTCAACATTTGTATAGGTTTTATGGTTGTGGGGGGACAAGGATATCCCCCCTCGTATCCGGGCTCCTACCCGAGAGCCTTCTTAATCGCTGTCAGCAAAGTGTCCTTATCGACCGGTTTTTCAATATATGCTTCGGGCGGCCTGATGGCTCTTTTTTGAATCCATTCCTTGAAATCCATGCTCGGAACGTCATCTTTCCCGAACCCGGTGACCATGATGACGGGGATATCTTTCATTTCGTCATCTTTTCGCAATTCTCTGTACATCTTGATTCCAGTTTTGTTGGGCATAAGCAGATCGAGCGAAACCAGGTCCGGTTTTTCGGTCTTACACACTTGAAGCGCTTCTTCCCCGTCTACGGCAGTAAGCGTCGCGTATCCGTTATCTTCGAGCAAGGTCGTCAAGAATGTGACCATATCAGGCTCGTCATCCACCACCAGAATTCTTTTTGGCATTTGAACCTCCTCTTCTCAAGAAAATAAGGGCTATTATCTATATACTACTTATTTGCTAAAGTTTCCAGTTAAAGTACGAGAGCCGGCGAAAGCAGTTCAGCAAGATTCATGACCTTGGCTTCTATATGGTAATGATCGACAATTTCTTTCAACTGGTCCGTGCAATTATGACAGGACTGGAGTACCACATTTGCCCCGGTCGCTCGAATCTCATCGGCTTTAATTTTTCCTGCTGCTATTCGCCGTTTCGAGAACTCCGACATAGCCAATGCACCTCCTCCACCGCCGCAGCAGAAGCTTCGTTCCTTGCAATGCTCCATCTCGACAAAATCGTCTACAGCCGCGTTGATGACTACCCGCGGTTCCTCCAGAATTCCCCCGGAACGAGCTATGTTGCAGGAATCGTGATACGTGAATCGATGACCTTTCCACGCGGATTTATCAAGTTTGATCCTATTCTCCATGATGAGTTTCGCCATCAACTCCATCATACTGGTGATCTTGAATGACACGCCACCCAACCAATTGGGCAATTCCCACCTCAGCGCCCGATATCCATGCCCGCACTCACCGGACAGGAGATACTCGCATCCCAGGCGTTTCACGTCTTCGGCTTGCCACATGGAGAAAAGCCGAGCATCCGCATCGTTGCCATTGAACAGTGCGTAGTTGGTAAGATCCCAGTAACGTGAGGAAATGGTAAAATCTACTCCCGCTGCATTCAATACTTTCGCGCTGGCCTGAATGGTCAGAGGATAGTACTTGGGTTCGCGGGGATTCAGGGTGAGAAAGTACTGAGCCCCTTTTTTGTCGATTGGAATAGTATAGTTCTCGCAGCCTTCCTCATCCTGGAGTTCTTCTTCTATCCATTCGATTGTCTCAATGAACTCGTCTTGCGGAACAGCCATATTGTTGCCGTGATTGTAATGAGTATCAACGGTTTCCTGGAGATTCGCCGGGCATCTGCCAACCTGTTGCATCATGCTCCGGGCCGCCCGCACCATCATTCCGTAATCAACACCCATAGGGCAGTTGTACGTACAGCGTCTGCACATAGTGCACCCGCCGAAGAGCTTATCGAACATTTCTTCCGCAAGTTCGCTGGTGAGCGGCTGTGCTCCCACAAAGGACGGGAAAATCCGGCCCATCCAGTCGTACCTGCTTTTGTACCACTTGCGAAATCTATCAGCTTTGTATGCCGGCACGAGGGTTTTGTCCTCGGGAATCGACACACTGTAATGGCAGGCATCGCTGCACATTCCGCAATGGATGCAGCCGGCCAGGGAGGTTGCAACCACTCGATTTAATCTGGATGCTAGCATGGACTCCATTTCTGCCAGCATCTCGGGAGTGAATTCCTGTTTCAGAGGCCATATTCTCTCTTCCAGCGCGCCTAGTTTTTCGGGGATTTCTGAACTGAAAACATTGCTTTCTTCAATCTGTGACATACTTCCTCCACAGTATAATGGTAGATGTAAGGCTTAAACCCACGTAGCTTTGGGATTGTCCGCGTTCAAAATTCCCCGACCGCCGAACACCATGCCGAAATTAACCCTTCCGAAGGGATACAGGACATAATGGGAGATCTTACTGAATGGGACGTAGATAAGGAAAAAGGTGGTCATGAGAAAGAAAACCCACATGGCGAGAGTTTCAGCTTGCCCTTGGGTCCAGAACCAGAGAGCCACATCGCCTACTGCGAAAAAAACGGTCATAAGAATTATCGCGAAATAATCGTCAGGCGAGCTGATTATTTTGATCTCGGGCACTGTCAATCGTCGATAAATCCGTCGCAGCCCGATCAGGCAAGCCAGTCCCATGAACAGCATGATTATGCCCGTAACGGTGGGCGTCATGACTGAAGGTGCCAGCGGAATAATGAAAGTGGCTCCGATGGCCAGAGCAACAGCGATATGGAAGATCATGAATTCAGTGTAAAAGTACAGGTTCTTCGAAGTGCTCTCCATATCCCAGGGTCTCAACACATTAAATAGAGAGTGAATTGATCCTCTTACTCGGTCGCCCTTTAATTCCGCGCGTTCCGCGGGAAAGGGCTTTTTCAAAAGCGTCGAAATTTTGATGATGTACATGAGAGCCATGAAACTCAACGCAATATATTGAACAGGCTCCTCGAGAATGTACAATGCATGGCTAACCGCGTTTTCCATAGGCATCCGTCTCCTTATCTCTTTTTCAGCATGGTAAGGATCGTCTTTGAGTCCTCATACAGAATACGAAAGATCTCAAGGCACCACCGGCTTTGCAATGGATATGCCAAAGAAATGATAGACTTGATACTGGAGCATTTGCATTGGAAATTGCCAGGAGTTGAAGCGACAATCTGTACTGAATCGATGTCAGAATTCTTTACATCTTGTTAAAAGAACGGATAGTCGGACACGGGTGGCAGTACCTTCTCGAAAAGGATTTGACATCACCTACCCGAAGTATTTTGGACTCATTCCAGTGGAACATGCAAAGAGTGAAATCGGCATGAATTCATTCTATGTTATGGGACAACCTTTAAATGCCTAAGAAATTATCAAATTGTCTGGTCTCCGATTTTTCGGGAAGAGAGAGTAACTTTTGGAGTGGAATGAGGCATAATGGAGTCTGCTCCGAAGCGGTCCGATGGAATCTATCGAACAGGGGACTTGTATGGAATTTTGTTACATTCTTCTTGCTATGATTGCAGGAGCATGCGCTCCGGTGCAAGCCGGAATCAATTCGCAGCTCAGGCTATGGACTGGGGATCCGATTGTCGCGGCAACCATATCCTTTGCAGTGGGGACATTGGGTTTACTGGGATATGTTTTCGTATTGAAAATTCCCTGGCCTCCTTTTTCTACTGCAGGCAGTCTGCCATGGTGGCAATGGACCGGTGGATTTTTGGGAGCTTTTCTCGTTGCAATTACTATTATTCTAGCGCCGAAAATGGGCGCGGCAACCATGATCGGTTTTCTGATTGCCGGACAAATGCTTGTGAGTCTGGTGCTGGATCACTTCGGCCTGATTGGCTACGATATCCGACCGGCAAGTCTTATCAGGATTATCGGTGCTGCCCTTCTCATTGCTGGAGTCGTGCTCATAAGAAAGTATTGAAAAGCATGGCTGCATATCGAAAATTGCCGGAAAGTGTATGCTCTAACACTGTTGTCCTATCGTTGGATAAGAGTAGCCGGATTGTCTTGCATTGTCATTTCAGGGAAAACCACAGATCTGACCGGTTTTTCTAACTCTCTCGCACATTCTGATCAGATCTCACCGGCCACATGGACTTTCAAAGTAAAACCTGCCAAACTGATCAGTGTGGATCGTGACACATTAGTGCTTTCATGAATTGATAAAAAGGAGTGTCGCATGAAAAAAGGTTTGCTGATTTTTGCTCTAATTGTTTCATTGTGTTCGTTCGGTTCCGTTTCCGAAGCGAGGAGAGATATTGCGGGAGACAAGCAAGGAGATGTGCACATCCTGTGTTGCTTTCAAGATGGTCAATGCCTGAAAACACGAAAAGGGAGATGTGACTATAAGAAAGCAATTCGGGTTCAGGACTGCAAAGAATGTCCTGGTGTATGGGGACAAGGCACACCGCCAGCCGAACCAAAATAATTGCGAGTCTATTCATTCGCAAGAAGCATGTACTGAAGAAGCTCTTCACAGTAGCTCATGGGTCCTGATGGTGGATCTGTAATCGGAGTGTCTCCCCGGGTTTGGGCGAGTCACGAACCTGTGTGGCAGGTTCGTGAATTCCTTCTTTTTATCGTGCTTACCCGAATAGTGTCTTATGGATCATGCCCCATACTATATATCTTCAAACGATTGATCGCCTCACTCTAATCACGTGCCGCATTGCGCAAAATTCCTGCCGGCATTTGTGACCATTCTCAAAGCATTTTTTTATCGACATATTGCGCGATCCGTGGTAAAAAGCCTCTCGGCGCGGATTCGTACTACCACGATTCAGCTCCTTCAGTTTCATTCGGGCAGATGCCTGAAACAACAAGAGTTCCTCATTCTGGAATGACAGGAATGAATACGATAAAGAACATACTGAAACGTACTCCTCTATACCAAGCACTGAGACTTGTGCGCAACAGAAGAGCAGCGAGCACGTGGACGTCATTTGACAAAAGGATCTTGGATTTTTACCGGCAATATGTGGATTCAGGTGACCTTTGTTTCGATATTGGGGCAAATATTGGCAATCGAACCAAAATATTTCTTGCCCTTGAAGCTCGTGTAGTAGCGGTCGAGCCGCAGCGTGATTGCGCAAGTCTCATCAAAGCGGCCTATGGAAAAGATCCGAAGCTCGTCATTGTGAACAAGGCAGTCGGGCCGATACATGGCCGAGCTGAGTTGGTGATTTCCGATGCCAGTCCGCTTGCATCTCTTTCGCGTGAATGGATTCGTGCAGTTCAAAACTCGGGCCGGTTCTCGGACTATTCCTGGAATAGAACTCGATGGGTCGATGTCATCACGCTGGATGAACTTATAGCTGAACACGGAATCCCGCGATTTATCAAGATCGATGTGGAAGGCTATGAATACGAGGTAATCAAAGGACTGACCCAACCGGTGAACGCACTTTCACTGGAGTTTACCCCCGAGTTCCTCGATCAGACGAGGATGTGCATACAGTATTTGAAGTCTCTCGGTCCCATTGAACTAAACTATTCCTTTAATGAATCCATGGAACTCGGTCTGGACAGATGGACCGATGCGGATGGAGTGATGAACATATTGAACGGATTTCGGAGGGACACCACAATATTCGGAGACGTTTATGTGAGATTTTGTCGCTGATACGGACTTGCAGTCCAGATATTTCTCATAGAGGCGGTAACACGGACCTACGCGGCAGGTCCGTGGCACCCAAGAAATTGACATTTGGGCGCCTATTCCGGGTGCCACCGACCTGGGGAACCCAGGTCAGTGGAGTTAGCATCTTGAATGCAAAATAGTATGACTCGTTCCCTAAAGGAATTTTCATATATGTTCAGCAAAGCCAAGAACATCAGGCCAACGAGCAAAAGTGTTTCTTCGGATTTTTCTCGAATAAATTGTTAGTCCGGGGCATGCAAATAATAGAATGTTGTGGGTTTTGTGAAATTGCGGTGAGAATAGACTATTGGTAGTGCACACGAAGATGCATCTTATTCCACAACTATTTCTTCTCCGGTGTTTAAACCCGACAGGACCTCCACTTTGCCATTCTCTGTTTTGCGGCCTGTTTTCACGTGGCGAATCTTCACCGTACCGGACTCCACCACCCGAACAGATTCCAGTTGGCCTACCGTACTGATGGCGGAAAGCGGCACCAGTATTGTTGCGCTCTCCCAGGTGTTAAAGAAGATGACTCCGTACAGCCCGGGAACAGATCCCGGGGATCCCGTTATCGGAGCTTTAATGGTGATAGTTCGCGTCTTTTCATCTCTGAGCGGAACAACCTCGCGAATTGTCGAAGATTGCCTGATATTCAGAGACGGAACCCCTATTGTGACCGGAGTGCCCACGGTAAGATACGGAGCATACTGTTCCCCCACTGCGGCTACGAGCTCCAACGTATCGGGCACGTACACGCTGAACAAATTCCTTCCAGGTGTAGCGAGATCGCCGAGATTGATGGTCCGTTCGCCGATGATGCCGTCAAAAGGTGCTGTCACGGTAGCGTATGAAAGCAGGGTGGCTGTTTCATCCAGAGCGGCCTTGGCCCTGAGTTCCGCAGCCTTTGCCGTTTCGAGGCGCGCGACGGCATCATCGTAGTCTTTTTTCGCAATAGATTCTTTTGCGAAGAGCGTCTTGTATCTCTCGAAATCATTACCCGCCTTCACCAGGTCCGCTTCTGCGCTTTCCAATGCCGCTTGGGCTTGTCGTTGTCGTTCGCGTAATTCTTTGCTTTCCAGTCGGAGCAACTCTTGCCCTTTTGTGACCTTGTCGCCTGCATCGACGTTCAGTTCCACAACATAGCCGGAGACCTTTGCGGCAATACGCGCTGTTTCCCTGGGCCACACCGTTCCGGGCGCAGACACCTGTCCCGAGCTTTGTACAACTTCAACCTTCTCGGTTTTGAATTTTCCTGCATTGGATTCAGGACCAATAGTTTTACCTGCAGGTATTTTGGAATGAAAACCCCCCTGAATCCACACGAGAGCTATCACGAGTCCGATTGCTGCAACAGAGACGCTTAAGATATTCTTTTTATTCATATTCATGGAATGGTGACGCATTAATCAGACTTCGGCGACACCGAAATCACGGCTAATTTTCAGACAGGATGATGTCGTCGTACTCTATTTCGAAGCGAAGTTTGTGCTTAGCCTCTTCCTGAGCCAAAGATAGAAAGACTGCCTTCAGGTTGGCATCGTCAGTGGCTTCGGACAAATCAGTGTACATCTTGAATGCTTTTTTCTCTTTCTTCATCGCAATGACAAGAGCCTGTTGATAATCGAGCCGTCCGCTGGGCTCTTCAACGTCTACCAGGTAATCGGAGATTTTGAGATCAAGAACTTTGCTTTCCGAAGGCATAAGAAGCTTGCCTGCTTTTATATCAATGAGCTTTTTTTTGTGACCGGCTTCTTCTTTTGCAAAATCCTGAAAAATCTTGCTCATCCAGGGCCTAACCATCTCATTGCTCAACTGGATGTAGAAATCGGCAGCCTTTTGTTCCTGCTCTATTGCAAAATCCAGAATTTCGTCCACGGACTTCCATTGCTCCATATTTCTCGTACCTCCCGTAATGAGTGTTTCTTCTTCAGAAGAACCACGTCGACTTCGTATTTATCCCATATCCTCGAGAAGAGCGCTACCGAATTTTACAGTCGGTCTCAAAGTGAGGCCTTCTGCGGGAAAACAGGCGCAGATCTTTCCATTCTAGTTGCTTTCCCGCACAGGTCAACACGAGAATTATCCGGATCGAGCATTATAAGTTTTATACAATCAGAAGCGACCGAAGAAAGACTGAATCTTTCCAACTGCCTTACCAAGAGTTCCTCTCAAGACGTCAGAATAGCGGTGGGTCAAACGACCCCATGATTGAAGGAAAGTTCCTCTCAATTCTCGAAATTTTCCTCTCGGAAGATTCATGTTCATAACAATAGCTCCTCAGGTCAAAAATCTATTCCGTAGATTAGATTCCGGAATTAACGCAAACGATTCATTTTTTTTAAATATGGATAACGGCCCTTAGCTGCTAATTTGGCAGCTTTGCGAGGAGCGCCACTGGCTCGAGGCTCGAAAAGTCCCGAACGGACGAACCCTGCGTAGCCACGGGTGCAAACCCGTGGGTGTTGGATTTCAAATTAAATGGTCCATTTTTTGCTAATTATTTGGGACGAAGCAAAACCGAACATGACTGTTAGGGCATAAAGCGGGTTATCCCTCGCGGAGCATCGCTCTCACCTCTGCAGGGAGCATTCTATCTCCTCGATCTCGATCGCGATCGCGGGATGGAAGGACTTGACGTGAGGTATTTCCGCCACATGGACGACATCCTCATCCTTTGTCGGCCCTCTTACCCAAAGTAGACAGACAAGAAGCGCTATAGACGTTTATTGTCTGCAGTACGCCCCATTCCATCGTGCCGTCTCCTGAAGTCCGAACCGACTAATGCCACGTGAGGGTGACAAGACCAGCGTTCCAGTTCCCTGCGCCGGTATGCTGCTCAAGGATCAACCCAATATATGTAGTTCCACCGATGCCTCCTTCGCCAAAGAATCTCGGATGGGTGGCTTTCGATATGGTGACAGAGGAGGCTCCGCCTGAGATACTGACATTGCCGGTGTTGTCACCGTTGGTCTGTAAAGCTAGAGTAGCTACACCGCTAGGGCCGGAACCCGGCACGGGCGAAGAAAAGGTCACCGTCAGTGTTGAAAAAGC
The DNA here is from genome assembly GCA_041740635.1 of Desulfomonilaceae bacterium. GTDB lineage: Bacteria > Desulfobacterota > Desulfomonilia > Desulfomonilales > Desulfomonilaceae > Desulfomonile. The sequence continues at coordinate 27,081 of JBGSLQ010000059.1, forward strand.
GGCGGTGGCCGACAGGGATACTTGTGGTGCTATAGAGAAGGGCAGCGGGGCGAAACCCGAATAAATAGTGCCCGCGTTTGCCGTTGTCGTTAAGGGTGTTGGGTCGGGCGGATTCGACGGATTGGTGACATTCCTGGCTACCACCACTGCTGCCGGCTGATGCCAATTCCTGTCCACCTTTTGGGTCAGCATGTAGCGCAGGTTGCGTGGGCTGAGGAAAATGGGCTCCGGTTTGGTGAAGGGGCTCTCACCTCTGAAGAGGTTTTCCAACTGGAACCCTACATTGATGAACCCGCCGATGGTCTGGTATGTCCGATCCACCTTGTCGTTGCCCACCGCATACTTGAGGACGAACATATTGCCACGGGTCTTGAGTTCGGCCCCGGCATTCCATCCCCACACGCTCTCGCCTATGTCAAACTTGTAACCTGTGGCGCTGAGACGAAGATCGGGTCCACCGTTCCAAAGCTCGTGGCAATACCCCGCCTGAAAATCGAAATTCGATGGCCCGTACCTGAATGCGTTTGCTATTACCGTGCTGTTGAAGAGTTTTCCGTACCAGTTGAAATTCAGGTCTATCGCGTCGTTTCCCCCGACCAACGCTGCCATTTCAAATCCGAGGCCGCCCGATGAGTACCAGGTACCACCCAAGCGAGAGGTATCGTAAAAGCCGTTCACTCCCACAAGGGTATCGTGTCGCACGAATGAACGGAATCCACCGCCGAAGGACAGATCAACCCTGTTATTGAAGCCGTTCTTATATGTCGTGGTATCTCCGCGAGTGAATGCGGATTTCAGTGTATTCCAAAAGCTGTCGAATTCGGTGTGGGCTTCCACGAATACCTCGGAATTGCAGCCCAAACTGAAAGGTAACATGTAATCCGCAGTGAAACGACCCATATTGACCCTATTGCTTCCGAAGTCGTACAGATAACCGAACTGAAGATTGGGAATCAAAGGCATGAGGGTTCGGAGCATACCGTCGGAGACATACAGGGACTCCGGTCCCCTGGGGCCTCCAGGCATTCCCAAAGGATTGGATGGGGCTAGATCAATCCCTTCCCGCCCCATGTTGGCCCCGCTGTACGGCGACTGTTGAATGCCTTGTGATTCTGCAATAGCAGCCAGGCTGCAAACGAGAAGGCAAGCAAGAAGCAGGACGAGCGCAGTTCGCCCGAAGGAACGCGACTCCATTACAGTACCCCCTTGACCAAAAGCCCTTGAAACCATCACACCAGATCTCAAGAGCCCATCACATAAAACTACAGCAAATCTTAGGACAATATTAAGTGAGCACGAGGAAAGAAGTCAAGATAAATCTGGTAAAAACAATTAGATACAAAACTAGTTCGCTCTTAGAGCAGTGCATTCGTGTCTGGGTGACTCCCACGGATGATTGCTGTCACATGATTAACCTTCCGCCTTCCACGGATAGAGGTCTGTCCAAATATCGTGGAAAAACAGACAGTCCAACTTAATGAGATAAAGACGAGAATATCAGCTACTTGAAGCAATTTGGCTCACTTTATCACATTGGGCGGACTCCCTGAGGTACTGATCGGTCAAGTCCCTTGTTCACACTGTTTAGACCGACATAACCACCAGATCATCAGTAAATTTCGATGATTGAAGTCTCAAATACGTCCAAATAACCTGAAGAATTCTCTCGAAGTCCCATTTAAAGGGTCTGGTATCCTACGCAAATCTTCATAAGCTGGTCTCACAGAAGTCTGATCAACCACTTAGAGCGACTGTCAAAAACTCTGACGTTTATCCCGCGTTCAAGTACGACACACTGGTGGGAACCGGCGTCCCCAAGAGTGTCTCAAAATGTCCCTACCAATAGATGGGACATTTCCGAAATTTCCTAATCGTTCAGGACGTGGGTGAGCAGAAAAGGTCAACCAGAACCACTCGAGAGTGAACGACGAGAATCCTTAGGGTCCTCATGGTTACTGCGACCTGAACGCTTGTCATTGCGAGTGAAGCGAAGCAATCGCCTGAAATTAAGCGCCTGAATTCCAGGCGATTGTCCCGCGAGACGCGGGATCGCTGCGCTTCTCGCAATGACCACATTTAATGGATCTGCTGAATGGATCGTCCCGATACTCGTTGCGAACACATGCTCTGTGCGTGTGCCCAATGCCTGGCAGTCACGCCGCCGCCTTGAACATATAAATCTTGGATCGATATTCTGAGACACTTTGTCCGTGCCGGTAAGTCAGCGCCTATGCTTTTCTTTCCAGAACATACACTGCGACCAACTGCTCGAGCTGCGCAGCCAGATCGTCGAGATTTTTCGTTGCATCCTGGATCTGGTCCATTCCCGACGAGTTCTGCTGCGTTGCGGACTCGATATTAGCCATGGCCTGCGCGACCTGGGTTACTCCTAGAGTTTGCTGGTCACTCGTGGTCTCGATCATGTTTGCAGCCTGTGCAGCGCGGCCAACGGTTTCCGACAACGTCTGAATCGCTTCTCCTGCTTTTTCGGATTGCTGCACGCCGGCTTCCACTGCTTTCGTTCCCTGCTCTGCGGCAAGCACAACTGCGTTGATTCGCTGTCTCGTGTCCATAAGAAGGGAGCGAATACGCGTGGTAGCTTCCGCTGATTGTTCGGAGAGGCTCTTAATTTCATGAGCGACTACCGCGAAGCCTTTCCCCTGATCGCCGGCCCTGGCCGCTTCAATGGAAGCGTTGACCGCCAGGAGATTGGATTGATCTGCAAGGTCATTGACTGTCCCGATAATGTTTTCGATACTTTGACTATGCTCACTCAGCATGACGACAGTCTCGCCGATGGTTTCCATTTGCTGTCGAATCAGTCCCATTCTGTCAACAGTCTCGTCAGTGGCCCGTTTTCCGTCTTGAGAGACTTCAACAGCTCTATACGAGCTTTTCGCAACGTCTTTTGCCGTTTCACTTGCAAGCACCGCAGCTTGTTTCACCTGCGCCACGGTGGTTACCGTTTCCGCCACCGCAGAGGAGGTCATGGAAGCGTTCTGAGCGAGCTGGTAAACAGTGGAAGAAATTTCAGCCGCAGAGGTGGAGAGAACATTTATCCCCTGAGATACCTGCCGTATCCGGGACCGCAAGGTCGCTACGAGATTTCGAAGCTCCACCACAAGCGATCCGATTTCGTCAGTTCTCTTGAGCTCCGGGATCTCGACCGTAAGGTCGCCCGCGCTGAGTTCCCTGAGACGGCCCGCAGTGTCCGTGATAATCTTTATTACCGGCCTTGCAAGAATGAATGCGATCAGCGCAACAAGAAGTCCAATAACCGGAACAATCACCAACACCCACCTGCCGAGTGTCGTTACCGGCGCAAACGCCTCGTCCGCGTCGATTTTCACCACAATGCCCCAATCAAAATCTGCTCCTAATGAGGGTTGCTTCTTGAGGCCCAGGGATTCCCATGCAGTAAGCACCTGTTTTCCACGTGTTCCTTCGGTCTGGCCGATCCCCGTGCCGCCCTTGACGGCCTCTCTCGATGCCGAGGTATCGACTTTTTCTTTGAGAATCGAGCCGGGATTCCCTCGGGCATTGGAACGCATGATCAAGTCTTCTCCAACAATAAACGCGTCCCCTGTTTGGCCGATTTCCGCAGTCAGTGCCATGAGAGAATCAATCTTCTCCGGGCCGATCCGCAAGGCCAACATCCCCAGGAATCCTTTTCCTTCCTTGACTACCGGAACCCCAACAAAGGCAGCCGGCGCACCGGTGGGTGGGTAAAAACTGAAATCAGTGACGGCAGGTTTGAGAGTACGACTTACTCTCTCGTAGAGTTTGCTCAATGAACTGCCGCGCAAAAGTTCGCCGTCAAGTTCCTGAAAAAAATCTTTCTGTCTCTTCACACTGTAACTTACGTGTCCTCGACCTGAGCCTGTTATCCCGAGAAGATCGTGCTGAGCTTCGGTTGGTTCATAAAGAGAAATCCAACGCTTGAATCCGGCATGCATCTTTTCCACGACACTCTCGTACTTTTCGCTCTGGGCTTCCAATCTGACCGCTTTATTTTCCGAATCGCGCACAGAGGCATAAAAAGAGAGTATTTCAAAGGCTTCCCGTGTGGATTCCCCACCTGCCAGAAAGGTCATTTCCGTAACACTGACCAGGAGATAATCGAGTATATTCTTTGCTGCGAGATCTCTGGCGGACCCCAGTTTCTCCAACTGAGCTTCCTGCAACGTTCGGCTGGCGTCCCTGAAAGACAAATATCCGACGAGAGCGGCAGGTATTAATGCCATAAATAAGCAGAACACCACCACTTTTCTCATCAAGCTTCCTTTGATACCTGTCAGCACGGATAATCTCCTTTCCGAAGCAGCTCTCTCTGGTTCATTACTCATCGGGATGCGGTGCTATCATGAATCCCTTCGAGATCGCGGAAATGTCACATTTATTCGAGGGGTGTCAGCGCATTGGAGTGCACAGGACTGCTCTGACAACTTACATGGCCTGTTAATTACCTCGGAGTCAATATTCTCGACGATAAATTTGTTTCGGCGGCTTTCCCCTTATCAATGGCTCCCAACAAGGGATTCCCGGAATACCTCAGATCGGTGAGGCCTGAAGCCGTTAGTTAGTTCTCCAACTTGTGCAGTTTCGTAGAGCGGCGAAAATTACTTTTCCCGGAACACTGGCACCTTATTACGAACGTAAATTTGAACTAAGCCAAGAAACGTCGTTCTCCCTGTACAGCACAAAAGTATTGCGAGAGAAGGACTTCGGGTCAGTTATCCGGAAAAATGGAACATTACAATCAGTGAAAGCGACACGGGTGTCATTCGTGATGCCGTCGGAATAAAGAGCCTCTCTATAGCGAATCCACAGATGGACAAACTTCCGTTTGAACGACTCCAGATTATTCTCCCTGCTGTGCAACTGTCAAGCTGAAAGAGTATTCATGGGTGTTTTAGAGTGGTAAGTAATCCGGACCGGAATAGGCAAAACCTTGATTTCAGGATAATGGTTGTCCAAAGCTCAGGAGAATAGGAGACTCCGTCTAACTGTGGATAGAACACTAAATCACCAGAGTATCTTTGTCGGAAAACACCTCCCCGGACCTCTTTTCTACGGAAAAAGATAAGATTGTATGCAAAGAACAAGAATAAAAGGAACAGTAAGAATTTGGCAATAAGAGACTTGAGATCCTGCACGGGTTGCAAGATATTGAAGAAGCATGAGATGCAGTTAAGTGCAGAGAAGATGAGGATAAGAACAATGACCCACCCTCTTCTGTACCGCAATCCGAAATATATTGCCTAGTAGATTGCTAGATTAAGGAGGGCCGCCAACGACATCTCGATACCCGACTTTCAGCCCAATTGGCACAGCGACAATACCTATAATGCCAAATACAAAATACGTTTTTTGAATTTTCCGGAGGACGTTCATCACGTTCGAAGGATCGTCAATTACCCTACCAGTGGCAGAAATACCGAGAGGCTCCTGCGGCAGTATTACCGAGTACCTGGAGTCGTTTCTCATATACACTATGCGACTCCCGATTCCTTTACATGCAGTCCCCGCAGTCAGGGCCGTAAGTCTGTCAACTGTAAGGTCTCCATATTCCCTGTACTGAACGATCACATCACCTTCTTGCATGCCTGCTTCTCGCGCACTGGATTCAGGACTGAATCCCAGAATTAAGATTCCGCTGACTTCCATCGGTTACACCTGCAGATGAGATAGGGGGTCAGGTGCCCACTCAAATAACAACTTTATATAAGAGGAAAATGAGGACGATCCACCCTATGATGAAAAGTACCGGCTTCCACAGGAAGGTGTAGGAATCCCAGGCATTCGTTTTAAAATATTCCTGAGTCACCAAAAAACAGAGATGAACGGGTGAAAGCATCATACCTACGATTCCGAAGCCGTACGCAAGTATTGCATACGGTAGTATACTTTCTCCAGCAGGAAATAAAGTGGCCACCAGGGGCAAGGAGGATCCAACGAAGCCCAGAGCCAGACCCGTTACCAGTCCGGCAATAAGAGGAAGAAGTATAATGACTGCAATCTCGGGGATTCTGTACGCCTGAAGTTCAACACGCATTTTGTCGATTGTGCCGGATTCCGTGAGCACTCCCTTAAATGCCATTATTGAAAAGACCATCAGGATAATGGAAATAATCCCGGGATTCAGTAATGCGCCTTTAACATCCTGCCACTTCATTGTGTTTGCAGCCACCACATACACAATGCCGGCAACCAGTGCACCTGCCATACTAACCTGTTGCGGAAGACGCAGGGAAATTTCCCAGTATTTCGTTCCGGCATCAACGCCTGCCTGCAAGATGAACATGAGTCCCACCACTGCAGCAATAGGGAAAAAGGCCACGCCGAAATCCAACAAACCTCCTGATGAAAATCGACCTTTACCAGAGCTGTCGACCTGCAGGGCAGGCAGTACGAACAACACCCCGGCAAGGAGTGCCCCGATAGTCGCGGGTACTTCAAATACTGCGAATTGCCACGTCGAGATGCCGAAAATCGATACGGCAAGAATGAAGCCGGGGTAGAGAGGCCAGAGAAATTCCATAACGTGTCTGAACCAATAATTTACGATCAACTTGAGTTCAGGTTTTATTCTAGCTTTTCCCAAAGCCGTTTCCACCATAGGTGCTGAAAACAATGCGCCTCCGGGCATGGGAAGAAGTCCTATCAACGCAGGCAGCACTACCAGCGTTACTCCCGGAGAGGGAGAAATGGCTTTCACCGATGAAACGATACTGTCAAGACGACCGCTTCGCCTCAGCAAATCGCTGAACACGACTATAAGCGCTATGGCCAAAGACAGAACGAGAACAGGCAAAGATAGAATTTCCTGAGTCATGATACTCAGAACGGCATACAGGGACAATTTCGTCCAAAGACCGAGCACAAGACTTATAACAGGAAGACAAACGTATAAGGGGAGCAAACGATTAAGGGCCAGTAGTGCCGCAAACGTCAGGAGAATTTTCAGTAAGGCGGGAAGGGAAAACAGAAATGCCGTATCAATCATCATCTTTGTAGTCTTTCAATTTCAGTTGTCGATTCGCTCGTATCAACAAGTCTGCCCGCTCCTTTCCATGTATGTGAACCGGGAGCATAATTTTGCGCGAATGCAGGAAGAAAAGCAATGGGGCATTCCTGGCATCCGGTACGTTGTTTCCCCTTATTCCCCGCGACACATATCTGTGGGGAAAGTGCGAGAATTTTGTTGGTTTTTCCTCATGAAATCAGTATAAATCAAATAGTGGCTTTCAACCTTTAAAACACCAAACGCGAACAAAGTGGCGAAAATGTGGGATCCGGAGGAACCGGGCCATGGTAAACGCGTAGCATTCACCATTTGAGGCGTTGCCGTGACATCTCATCAATGAAGGGGGGCGCAAACCGGAAGGGGCATTCCCATGGCAATGATTCGATCTGTGGTGGCTTTGTTGGGACTTCTACTGATTGCGGTTCCACACGTGCGCGCGCAGGAACCGATCAGAATCGGTTTCATGTACGTTTTCTCCGGAAGATTGGCCCATTACGGTCATGGCGCAAAACAGGGCGCGGAGCTTGCAATCTCGCGAATCAACAAGGCAGGAGGAGTGAACGGCCGCAAGCTTGTGGGAATCTATGAGGACACTATGCTGAAGCCTGAAGTGGGAGTCAAAGCGGCAGAAAAGCTTGTTCACCAGGATAAGGTAGATGTGCTCATGGGCATAGTATCCAGTGGAGTCGCCTCCGCGGTAGCTCCGGTTGCCAATCGTCTCAAAACGCCTCTCATCATCACACTTGCAATGACACCCGATGTCACCGGAACAAAATGCAACCCTTATACTTTTCGGGTCTCAGTAAACGGGCCTCAAAATATTCTCGGTGCTGCCACACTTGCTGCGAGCACAAAGGTTAAGAAATGGACAACAATCGGGCCTGACTATTTGTTCGGCTATCAGTGCTGGGACTATTTTCAAAAGTACCTTCGATCGAGGAATTCGGGAGTAAACTTTGCACCCGAGGATCAGACCGCTTTTGCGCCGGTAGCGGCAACGGATTTCTCAGCGTATATCGACAAAATCATGCAGTCCGATGCAGATGGTATTCTGGTATCCTTATATGGAGGAAATCTGGTCGACTTCATTCGACAGGGCACGCAAAAGAAGCTGTTTGACGGGAGCAGAGTATTTCTCATGAATCTCGCGTACTCTGCAGACGTTATGCTCGGACTGGGCCTCGATATGCCCAAAGGAATGTGGCTTGGAGGACTATACTGGTATCAAGCCAATAACAGTGCTGTTAACAAGCAATTTATTGATGATTATCGCAGCTTGTACAGAGTTTTTCCGGATTACAATGCACACGGAGCGTACGCAGGAGTGCTGGCGTACTGCGCAGCCCTTGCTCAGGCCGGTACAACGGAACCGAGCGCAGTCATTAAGGCTCTGGAAGGACTCAAGCTGGATTTACCCGTGGGACAGGTTGAGATTCGGCAGCAAGATCACCAGGTAGTCTGTGACGTGGTCTGGGGCGTTACCGATGAATTTGATGGTAAGAGCAGAATCAGATCGCTCAAGCCGCTGAAAATCTTTCCCGGAAACGAAGTTACGCCTGCTCCGGAAGAGACTGAATGCCGAATGCAAAAGACGGAAAGATTCCGGCAAAGGCCTCACAATTCAGGAATCGGAGTCGCTCATCGCGGTGACTTCAACTGAGGCGAGTCATGAGTTCATCAGCATGGTGAGAAGGAATACCCCCTAGACGCATTGACGCACCGGAACGAATAGGGGGCGCATATCCCTTATCTGCCACATACGGGAATGGCTTCGACCATGTATGTCTGCGGCAGCATGACAGTTCTGCCCACCGGTCTGTAAACCACATTGTACCAGGGTACACATTGAGGCTCGTAATAGACATAGGGCACTTTCTGTTGCACGACCTGGCAGAAAGGTTGAGGACTGCACTTTGTGCACGGATCCTGACCGCAGGGCCGGCCTACGGGTGTGCCTTTCAATAAAACGTTCTGTATCCGATAGCCCACTCTCTTCACGGGCACCATGCGAGTAGCCGGCTGGACTTCGGCAACCAATTCCGTTTTCACGCATGGGACCATTTTTGTAATCAATGTACGTTGCGGACACGGTTGTGACACGGGTCCGCAACCCTGCATGGCTTGAACGGGCCCGGAAACGCTTGCCAGAAAGAGGACGGCTGCAACAACCAGAACCATAACCCTTTCCATGAGGACCTCACTTTAGTTTGATTGTATATGTCTCTGCGGACATTAAACAATTATAATTCTATCATAATAGATAGCAATTCTCAATCGATAAATTGAAAAAACAACCCATTACTTCAAATTTGTGTCCTCAAGCTCTGTACAAACGAGAAGCCCGACGACAGGACATCAGAAGCCGTCAGGCTTCTCTCAAGGATAAAATCTGGTATGGTGATTTATGGAGCCATGTCTTAGCACAAAGATGGTTCCGGACAAAACAAAAAAACGACGGCTCGAAGGCTGAATATTATGAAGCGCTTGAAGAGCGTTCCCCTTAGTGTCTATCGGCTCGTCGGCCACGGGGACTCCGTTCTAAGGACGCTTGTGGGAAGTTATCCTTTGTTCCTGTCTTTTATCAGTTCTCCGATACTTTGTACCAGGAGATAGGAGAACCCCACAAAGACCAGAGCGCGAACCACGGTGATGGTTTCGTACAGGCCTTGTAAAAGAGAATCGTAGAGATAGTACCCCATGATGAGCATGCCTGCGATGCAGATCATCATTTTCAAAATGGGATTGAGGAATTTTAGGCCGGCCATGTATCTATCCCTCCGCAAATCAGTTCCGATGAAGCTTATAGAAATAGCATCTTTTGTTCAATAACCCTAACGCAATGTCTTTCCACTTTTTCTTTGTAGTGAATTGTTGGAAGAGAATGTCAAACGTTAGAAACACTTACTCCTAAGGAAATGCAAAAAATTCCCGGAAAATCGCGAGATTTAGTCCGTCATGCCGGAATTTATTGATTTTATTTTACAACACTGATATAGTCGCCCAAGATCTCGGCTTGACAAATAAGATGGAATCCAAAGGGAAAAGCACTGTTCGTAGTGTTTAGGAGAGTTGGTGTATTGAATGAGGTTTAGTTTTCCGGCATCTGATCCCAACAGATGTCGTAAAGCTGAAATCCGGGTATGGAACCAGCCTCCGCAAGAGGACATTCATTGAAAGCGCAAAGCTTCAGCGGAACCATCACGAATACAAGTCTCTATGACATTGTGCAATTGATTTGCATAGGCCGAAATACGTGCAGGATGCATGTGCGTAGTGGTGCCCGGAAAGGTACCGTTTGTTTTCGGGAAGGCGAGATCGTGCACGCCGAAATATCCGATATGCATGGGGAAGAAGCTTTTTACGCTATCCTTTCGTGGGATCTCGGAGTCTTTTTCTGTGACAACGATCCCTCGAAAAGTGAAACGATACATGAAAGTTGGGATTTTCTTCTCATGGAGAGTATGCGGCGACTCGATAGTCTACGTAACGCTTCCTAGAAAATTTGTTTGAGAAAGCCATGGTGACATGCCCAAGTCGGCGCGTACTCCTGATTTTGGGCAGGCCCCTGCAAAAAAATGGAGCCATAACGGACCTTAACGGAAATACGAATGGCTGAGTTTCACGTAATGAGCCGAAGTGGCCCACAGGAGCCGAAGCAAGAGCATGGTTTCTCAAGACAGATGCCACTATTGGATGAGTGAGAAAAATGGCAGACTTGGTATTAACGAAACAATCTCTCGACCGCATCGACGAAATTCTCGGTAATCTTCTGGGACGCAGCGGAGCGCATACAGTCCTGTTGATAGACAAAGCAGGTCAGCTAATCAGTTTCCAGGGATCCATGGATCAGGAAAAGGTGGCTTCTTTGGCAGCATTGACTGCGGCCAATTACGGGGCTACAACCGCGATAGCCCGCTTGTTCGGAGAAGAAGAGTTCACGCTCCTTTTTCACAAGGGCAAAGTGGAGAATATTCACTTCTCCAATGTCGGCGACGAGTATCTGATGATAACGATCTTTAACAACAACACTCATTTAGGTTTGGTGCGATTGGAAGTAAGGAAAGGTCTCGAAGAGATTGAGGCGATGTTTGCCGAAAATCTACGGCAGTGGTTCAACACCTGAAAATTTTGCCGGTTCTCGCTGTCGAGAGAGTGCATCAATAGTTAAGGGGTGGAAGTCCCGGTGCGACAGCGGATCTCTTTCCGGTCAACAGTGTCACAGGAACGTTTGGATGGCGATTATAAGTTTTCGGTCTGACGAAATTCATTGCAAGATTGTCTACTACGGTCCGGGTCGCGGTGGGAAGACGACGAACCTTATTGCGATTCACAAAGCATTGGGCGATCAGGTGAGGGGGGAACTCCTCTCCATCGATACTTCGGGGGACAGAACCCTGTTTTTTGACTTTCTCCCCATGGATCTGGGCAGTATTGGAAAATTTAGAATAAAAATATCTCTTTACACCGTACCAGGCCAGGTGCGATACAACGATACTCGAAAGCTGGTGCTCAAAGGAGTAGACGGCATTGTTTTCGTTGCAGACTCTCTGGAGGCTCGAAAGCACAATAATGTGGAGAGTCTTCAAAATCTTCAGGAAAACTTGAAGGAACTGGGCAAGAATATTCAGTCTCTGCCTGTGGTACTGCAGTACAATAAGCGGGACCTCGCAGGCAGCAAAGTGGCAGTCATACCTTTGGAGGAAATGGATAAGGAACTGAATCCTCAAAATTATTTCCCGTCATTCTCGGCAAGCGCTCTTAAGGGTGATGGGGTACGAGAGACTTTTAAGAAAGTTTGTATGATGACAGTGGTGGATGTCAGTACCCGTCTCCTCAAGGACAAAGGCATGAGCCTAACCGGATCGTGAGATTTATTGATCGCGCGGAGAACAATGTGACTGAACAAAAATACAAGTCACCCGAAGAATTGGGCGAAGCTGTCGGACGCAAAATAGAGGAGCTGTTCGGAGGCCTTTTTTCAGACGAAAAACCCGAAACGACTGAAAATGCCGGCTCTCAACAAGTAGTGTCAGGTGCGGCGCCGGCACAGGCTGTTCCAATATCCGCTCCAAAACCTACCCAGGTGGTGACGCCACCGAAACCGGCTCCGGCCCCTCAACCCGAATCCAAAGCCGCACCCGCTCTCCAACCCCAGTCTGTACCCAGATCTGCGCCCGCACCGAAACCGGCTCCAGCCAAGGCCCAGGCCGCGCCGGCTACTGTGGCGAATCAAGCGCTTGGGAAAAAGAAGATACTCAATTCTTTTGATGACACTATAGAGCAAATCGAAGTCATTATTCTGAACCTCGAATGGGAAGTAAGTCCCGAGTCCGTCAGAGAACTGTTTCAGAAATTCAAAGGCCTCGAACAAATCTTTTCCTTCGATGGTCCGGGCAAGAGTATTCTGGCGATGAACATGCGTATTTTGCCGCGGTTCGATCGACCGGATTCCGTTCCTCACCCATCGTTGCTGAGATTTCTTCAAGACAGCGTCACTGCATTGAAGTCGCTTAACGCTGCGCCTACACGGCCCCCGAATAAAGCCCTTATTACATCCATAACAAACAGCTACCGTCAGATAATGGCCGCGGTTGCCCAGCCGACTCAACCCACAGTCGTGGTCGATCGATCCAATGAACCTAAGGACAAACGAGTATTGGTCAGCCAGATGGGCAGCGCTATTCGTTCGCTCCAGGAAGTCAGCCAGCGGCTGTCGCGAATACTTGGTGTTTTACGCCAAGGGGGCGACATGTCGGTGGAAGAAATGACTCGAAGACTGGGAACGCTCGAACACCTCTTGTCCGAACGTGTGGGACATCTTTCGGATCTCAATGGGGAAATATTTTCCGGCCCTCTCGGATCCGATCGGCCGTCCAACAGCGGCGTATTGTTGTTGATTTGGGCCGGGATTCGTATGGGATTGCCTTCAGGATTCCTTACAGCCCTTTATCTACTCTCCCGGGAGCAGGCGGAAGCATACATAGACAGGCAGTCTCTTAATTTGGGATCTCGCACGGTTCGACGTTTGCCTTTGTCCAGGCCGAAGAATGCCCCGCGGGTGCTTCCCAAGTGGTTGATACATTTTTCTTTGGGCCAAACCGATTTTTATGTGCTTGCGGACCAATTGGTAGGATATCGCCTGGCACCTCCTCACATTGAAATTGAACGACAGGGAAAAGTGAGAATCGGGAAAGAATTTTATACCCTAATAACACCTTCGCTGTTGGGTACACCAAGCGGTTCATGACGGAAAAAGAAACTCCAGGTCCGGAATTTTCGAGGAACAGACAGGTGGCTTTTGAACCTGTTACATTCGGCCGTTACCGTCTGATCGATCAGATATCCAAAGGCGGTATGTCGGATATCTTCCTGGCAAAAACAACCAGTGTAGCCGGTTTTCAGAAGCCTCTCGTCATCAAGAAGCTACTTCCCCACTATGCGAACAGACCTCGGTACGTCAAACGTTTCATCAATGAAGCCAAAACGCTCGCAAGGCTGAATCATTCCAATATCGTGCAAGTCACGGATATGGGAGTCATCGATTCGGAGTACTACATAGCAATGGAGTACGTCGAAGGCCGAAATGTGGCTCACATTGTTTCCAAGGCTTCCCGAACCGGTCGACAGCCGTCCCTGGATTTCGCAGTGCACATCATTCTGGAAGTAGCCAGAGGCCTGGCATATGCCCACAGGCGAAAAGGTCCTGGAGGCGAAAATCTGATGCTCGTGCATCAGGACGTGAACGCATTCAACGTTATGGTATCTTACGAGGGTGAGGTAAAGATCATTGATTTCGGTATAGCACAGGCATTGCTGGATAAAAGCAACAAGAAAGGATTTCCGGTAGCTGGAAAGCTCCTGTATTTCTCCCCTGAGCAAATCCAAAGAAGACCTTTGGATAGGAGAGTGGATATTTACGGAACAGGTGTGCTGTTCTACGAACTTCTTGCAGGAGAACGTTTGATCACTCACCAGGAAACCGTCAGCGAGACCATCAGGACAATTCTCCAGATGGACATTGCCAAAAAGGTCGAGAATAACTCGCAGATTATCCCGGAATTGAAGCCGCTTCTCATCAGATCGATGGCACTCGAGCCGGAAAATAGGTATCCCTGGATGGAAGATTTCATTCAGGACGTCCGGCGTGTGGCGAAAGATCTGGACGTCACAACGAATTTACCCAATATTGTCAGTTACATGAAGGAGCAGTTCACGAGAGAGCTCCTCCTGGACAGACGCAGAATGAAAAAGCTGCTCACTTATGAACCTTCACGAAAAGCAGCAACAGGAGCCACCTCTCAAAATCCCGAAACCAAGAAAAGTGGATTGCCGCTGTTGAACCGTCTCATAAAGTTGCGATCCGGGTCGTTCCGGGACGTTCCTGGAGTCGATTCAGCGGAAATCGAAGCAGGCTTGAGAACGATCAAGCTGGATGGGGGAAGGACTGTTTTCCGGCAGGGAGATATCGGATCGGACGTCTATGCGATTGAAGAGGGACGAGTTAAACTCTATTTTGAAATAGACAAAGTTCGTCAGACCATAGGAGTGCTTGGGGCGGGCGAGTTTTTCGGATTTTCTTCATTATGCGAAAATAGCAGATCCATTTCTGCCGTAGCGCTGGATAATCATTGTTCCCTCATCGCGGTGGATAGCGCGTTATTCATGAAATTGATGGGCAACGATTCTGCCCGGGAAACTATCATCCACTTTCATAAACGTAAGGAATATTTGCTTTCTCTGCTCGAAAATGCGCTCCTGGAGGATAGTCTGTCAAGGCTCATACATGCGTTGTTGTTCTTTTTGCGTAAGGGTGAACCAGTAGATGGAAACAGAATAAACGTCTCGGAAGTCAGTGAATTGTTCCACATTGAACCCACGAATCAAATGCTGAAATATCTGGAAAAATTGAAATCTTTAGGCATCCTCGACTATGACAAGCGTTCCATTCAGGTGAAAGACTCCGAAAAATTGGAGAACGTCTGCAGCATTCTTTCGGGTCGAGGAAAACTCACTCTTAAGTTATAATCAGGGTCAGCGCTCCGGGGTACGCCTTGTAGCACCTTGCGTTTAGATTGCTCCCATTCTGTTTGCGAAATCGTATCGGGACGGGCTATCCAAACAAAGTGAATCTGACTGGGAGGCTGGAGGTATCCTTCGCTCCGGACACCCCAGCCTTCGCTACCTTTATGTGCATACTGTGAAATGATATGACAAGCGCGTTGGCAGGAGTGCTCGAGCACGCATGCCTCGCATCTCGCCGTATGCGCATCATCTCAGTTGTTTCTGTCTGCACGATCTCATAAGGAGTCCTTGCATGAACATTATCGTAATCAATGCCGCTCCGCGCATGGAAGCCGGGAATACCCAGGCGGTTCTCAATCCATTCCTTGTGGGAGCCCGTCAAGAGGGAGCAAAACTCAATATAGTCCTTTTGGGCAGGAAGAAAATCAATCAATGCCTCGGTTGCTTTACGTGTTATGCGTCCACACCCGGAGAGTGTGTGCATGACGACGACATGCCAGCGCTTGTTGCAAAGATTACGGCCGCGGATATCATGATTCTGGCCACTCCGGTGTACCTTGACGGAATGACTTCACTTGCAAAGACTTTTGTGGACCGGCTGGTAATATTTCTCGATCCCCATTTCGAGCAAACAGAGAACGGACTTCATCACCCGCTACGCATGGCTTTTCCGAAAAAGCTTTTTCTCATTTCTGTTTGCGGTTATCCCGGACTATCCAATTTCGAACCCCTGGTTCTCCATACTCGGAGAATTGCAAAGAATTTGCACTCCCAATTTGCGGGCGCTTTGCTTCGACCTGCGGTTTTTTCTATCCTGCTCGACAAGAAATATCCGGATCGGGTTAAGAATGTTACGGATGCCATGCGGATTGCCGGAGGCGAATTGGTACGGAATGGAGGAGTATCTGAACAAACACTCGCCACCGCATCAGGGGACATTTGTACGGTTGAAGAGCTTATGAAGACAGCGAACAGCTACTGGGACCGGGAACTGGCATCGCAACCACGATTGTGGTAATTGATCTTGAAAGCTCGACGTTTGAAACCAAGCCGCTCAATTCATGACTGAGCCGGCCAATCATATCGTGAAAGTCCGCGTGTTGTCCCGCTACATGCTTTCAGTCTTGAAGCATCCGTCCCAATGGTTCACATGGGCAAGCCTGCTTGTGCTTGTATGTACCGGTGTGGAAATTTGCCCCGCAGGGGGAGTTTTGCATGTATCTCCACCGAGCGTACAGAACGAAACCTTCGCGATAGCCCGGCAGGCAGTACTCGTCTCGAGGACAATAGTCACAGTCACCGATTCTCATATCGAGTATCGCATCGATCAAACTTTTCATAACAACAATGATTTCCCTTTGACGGGTTTGTTTATACTCCCTATAGGCCGAGTCGAGCATCCTGAAGATCTTGAAATTCGTGTGGATGGAGTGATCTCGCCCGCAGAGGTCCTGAGTCCGGAAGCGTTTCACCCACTCTTAAAAGAGCTGACGCTCTCCATGAACGATCCGTCTCTCTTGGGACTCGCCGGGAGAACCGTGGCTATTATTCGGCCGATTCACATGGGTATTCGCGGTCAGAAGACGTTCAGATGCCAATTCAAGGTCCCTGTGACCACGGAAAGCGGCGGGCTCGATCTGACTGTTCCGCTTGACGGCGAACAATACAGTATCGGCGTAATAGGCGAACTGGACATTCGCGTGCGGATCAAGTCTTCGCATCCTGTTCGGAGTCTCTTTTCTTCGAGCCACACTATCGCGATTACTCGAGAATCTCCGTACCGATGCATGGCCGCTACAAAGATTACCGACAAGGCGGTCCGACAGCCATTCCACCTCATTGTGACTTTTTCCGATGCCGATCCGGAATTCCAGGTGTTTACCCATCGTGATAATGGAAAAAAAGGGTTTTTTATGGTGCTGATTCCGCCTCCGATTGCACCATCGAAAGACCGGCAACCCGAGAAAGATGTCGTGTTTCTGATCGATGCATCGAGAAGCATGGGTACCGCGGACCTCGCTGCTGCCAAACGGGCCGTGATTTCCGGTGTCGAAAGGCTTCGGTCCGGAGATCGGTTCAATGTGATTGTGGTGGACACCCGCACCAGGATGCTCTTTGAAAAACTCGTCCCGCTTTCCGAATACAACGCGGCCCGTGCAGTGGGTTTTATAAATGCTCTTCAGAGAGGTGGCGCTACGGATCTCTATAATTCCCTAATTGGAGCCTTGGAGCAGTTTAATTCCCGCAAAAGACCCGGTTTTGTAGTATTTGCCGGAAACGGCCACGGGACCGTTGGGATCACGAATCCTGAGACGATCCTCGAGCATGTGCAAAAGAATAACCGCTTGCGTGCCCGAGTCTTTACTCTGGGGTTGGGCATGCACAAGGATATCGCGTTCCTGGATAGGGTAGCGGCTTTCACCAAAGGAGCATCCTTTAACGATCAGGGAAAAGAGGATTTCGAATCACTGCTCAATCGCGTGTTTTCCACAGTGTCTCCTCCGCGGATGTCCGAAATACAATTGGAATTCCCGGACATATCTCCTGAAGAAGTCGATCCTGACCCCGTACCGGATCTCATCGGAGAAGAAAATATTGTCCTGCTCGGAAGGTATTCGACCAAAGGAGACGTACCCTCCAAGATTAAATTGAAAGCCAAGGTTCAAGGCCGTCCAAAAACTGTTACCAAGACAATCGTCTTTCCGGAAACAAGCGCTCGAAACACTTTCCTTCCCGGGTTGTGGGCTATGAGAAGAATAGGAGGACTCCTGCAGAAAGAGCGTATAAGAGGTGCGGAATACGAAATGAGAGATCAATTATCGGGTCTCGCAAAAGAATTCGGGTTCCGACTGCCTGCACCCGGAGGCCCGGTTCAAAAAGAGCTGAACGAGCTCCTCTGGCGGTTCAAGACCTCGTACACGCAGACAGACCTGGTGGCGAGCGGGTGTAAGATAGTCCAGGGCAGAGTCTTTCGGCTGTCTCCGGAAGGAGCCTGGATCGACAGCAACTATCAAGCTTCCATGAATGTGAAGAGAGTGCAGTTTCTTAGCGACGCCTATTTCGATCTGATCCGACAATCGCCGGACATCGGACCGTTTCTCGCAATTGGTCCCGATTGCGTCATTGCAATGGAAAGAGAAGCCCTCCAGATAAAATCCTCAGACGGTCCGAATACTCCGTAACATGAATTGGCCTCATCCCAGCCTCCGTGCTAATGATCAATCGATGTCCCCGGGAGAAAGATTAATTCATTTCCAGCATAGCCAAATCAGTATCTGATCAAAGAAGAAATTGGTAGCAGCCGGCCTCCGTGCCGGCGCATCTTCAAAAATAATCCCTTGCGTCTAATAGAATACAGCGGCATCGATGCCGGTCCGTCCTCAT
The DNA here is from genome assembly GCA_041740635.1 of Desulfomonilaceae bacterium. Lineage (GTDB taxonomy): Bacteria > Desulfobacterota > Desulfomonilia > Desulfomonilales > Desulfomonilaceae > Desulfomonile. Next base: position 45,514 of record JBGSLQ010000059.1, read on the forward strand.
ATCGTGTCTTCGAGGTGGGATAAGCATCAGATTTAGAACAATTAGCCACCAAAATTATCCCGTCGATGTGCATAACTACTCATTTCCCTCATGGAAATGAGTAGTTACTTTGAAAAACACGCGAGTATTTGTTTGTGATGTTTGGCGAACTGCAAGCATACCGCTTTTGCATTCCGGCAAAGGGCATGAAAGAGTTCTATTCTTATAAGAGTGCCTTCTCCATTTTGCTTCTTCCCAGCATGATTCGGCACCGAAAGAAAGGTGCTACTCTTCGAGAGCAGCCAAAATGGGGCAATTCGCGCACGGCAGTGTCCTGATTCTCGCCTCGCTCATGGATTTTTGAGTTCCGGAGCTTTTCTGCATTTTCTTTGAAATCTCAATGCACGTTTCGCGAGTCCAGCGACCTTTCAGCGGTTTACATTCTATAAGCTCGTGAGCTTCCAACCAAGCTTGAGGGTCGGTAAACGACATCTGTCTCTCCCGTCTTAGCAACCCCGCACCACACCCGAACAACTCGTAGCCTACAAAAAACACATACTAGTAAATGGAAAAAATGCTTCAGTCTTGAGTATAGAGGTTCTGGGTGAGAAGTCAAGAAATTGTGGGTCAAGTGAATAATGTAAGGTGGATTCAGGTCGAAATGAACAGCGTTCAAGCCTGTTTTTTACATCCTACAGTTCCGAACAATGGATCGGATTTGCTTCGAGCAGTCCACACGTGCATAGTTCCCGTACGATGCCGTGAACCTGCATTGCGAGGAGCGAAGCGATCCCGCGTCTCGCGGGACAATCTCACTATGAAGGGGCCAATTATGAGGAATTGGTTCAAGACTTGCGATAGCGGGTTGAAAACATTTCAACTTCATTGATAAAAATGCGCTAATCAGGAGCACAGAGGAACAGCTCCAAGCCAGCGCCCTATCGGGAGAGGTGTTCAGGTAAGATCGAATCGCAAGCAGTTTTCGACCAGTAACCTATTCCTGGCTTCTTCGGAATTGTGCGAAAAGCCCTGGATCGCTTGTGGATTCGTAGACCTCTATGGAGGTGTATTGATCCTTATTGTCGAACCGTACGTACATGACTTCTTCTTCACTGGCTCCTTTACGCAAATGCCGGAGCTCGGTTCCGCCAAATTTCCAGGTGCCGCCCTGGACGGCTTCATCCTGGCCGATTCTGGTAAGGCGCCGGAATGTTCCATCCTGGCGGTATTCCAAAATCAGAGTGAAGGCATTCGGTCCCTTGTGCACGAAAGGTCGTCCCTTGTACCCTTTTGTATAAGGCTGTCCCGGTTCTTTGGTCTGGTAGATTTCCCATGTGCCCAGGAGTCGGGATGCGGCTGAATCAACCTGGGGGGTGACGTTTTTCTTTTCTTGTGCGTACAGGGAAGGTAATGACAGACTAAGTATCAGGCCGGTGCTCACGATCAAGAATAATCTGACAATAGACACTGTTCGACTCCTTTCCGGGGGAGCGTAGAAAGAACTGAAACATGGCACCATGATTGATGATCTTGCGCTAAAACAGGCGCCTACATACCACAAAGTGCTTCCGTTCGCAACATGAACCTTGTCCGAGAACAGAGGGAATGGTAGGCTGAAGATCGGAAAGTGAGATTCTTATGAGCCGATTTTTTGCAAAAAACAGAATCAAGATTGATGGCAGATTATTCGTGGGCCTTGTGTTTGTATTAGCTGGGATTTCCGTTGCGTGGATGGGGTATTTCCAGGCCAAAGTGTTGTGGAGCAGACTGGCGCCGTTTTTTCCCCTGTCTCTTCCGGCAGACGTTTCGGAACGGATCCTGGCATCGCTTTCCTTTATTGCCAGAGATCTCATTTCCGCGATCGGTTCGCTTTGTGCAATACTGATCGGTATCACATGGTTCTTTTCCGGATTAGGGGACGCTTTGGGCAGCGGACAATTGCCGCAGCGATCCCCTGATTTCGCGGATCCGGAGTTGGTTTCCGAGACTCTCCGTACAGGATTTCCGCAACATTGGAGACTGTCTTCCTGGGCTGCACGCTTCATGGGTAGAGTGTGGGAATCGTCCAGGAGCTTCAGCCCTATCTCGTACGAATTGACGGGACGGATGCTCAAATCCTGCGTGAAAATTCTGCTTTTGGCTTTGGTCATCGCGTTGATTTTCCAGGCCGTCACTGCTCTTCCCGGATTGCTCAGGCGCTATCTGCAGATTTCCGTCACCTATCTGGTCCCGCCGGCTCGACCTTTGTATGCTCTTATTGGCCTGACACTCTTGGCAAACTTGTTGCTCATCGTCACTTTTTTTCCTTTTCGAAAGAGAGAATTCTCAAGATCCGGCGAAGCCCTGGCAGTTAAAGGTCGCGTCAATCCCCCCGTGTTTTTTGCTCTCCTTGAAGAAGGCTGCAAGCTGTTGAATGCATCCAATGGATCTTCCCGTCCTCCTATCCGTTTCGCGGCCGAGACGCATGGAGGCACAAAAGGGACCCTTATAGAGGGTCTTCCCGAACACTGGGGCTTTGTCGCACGGCCCGGAGGTTTTCTGTGCTTGCCTCTGAGTTTTTTTCCTCTGGTTCTCGGTTTTTCACGGCTCGTCCATTTTCAGCGGCCTGCTTTTGAAATGCCATATATGGAATTTCTCAAAGTACACGCGTTTGATTACGTCTTTGAAGTGCTCTTCGCGATCGGTCTCATAATGGTGGGGCTGTATTTCGCGGAGTGGGCGCGAGTCTTGTTCACTATCCGGAGGTACCGCTCGGATCTGGTATTCTGCTATGCTGCCGAGAATTCCGAGTCCGGTACACTGACGGGCCCGCAGCTTGAATCCGTCGACTGGAAGCCTGCGAACAGTACAGACAGTGAATTTGCGAACTGGGCAAAGAATCCTGAATCGAATGCATTTCGCGTAGAGGTATTTTGGGCGGAAGTGCTTTCGGAAGCTGCAGGATCTGACAGTCCCAGATATGTGGTGGAGATGCAGGAACAAGAAGGGCTTAACAGATCGATGTGGCGAATCCTTACAATTCCGTTCGTTATTACGGTGGAAGCTGAAGACAGACAGATACTCGCGGGAGGAAGCACTTGAGATTTCATGTGAATTTGCTTTAAAGCAGTAAACTGGGGAAACCCTTCTTGTAAGAAGTGTTTCCCCAAGCCCCTTCCCAAGAACTTTTAGCATTGGGTTTAAATCACGCTTTTCCATAAGAAAAGCGTGATTTAAACCAGTGTCAAAAGTTTTTTGGAGGAGTTTGAGGAACCTTTTTTACAAAAAAGGTTCCTCAAGTGTTACTTCTTTGAAAGCAAATTTACATAAAAAACGGGGAAGCTCTTGCTATAAAAAGCTTCCCCGTCCTTTGTTTCTGTGGAAATATGAAATTCTTAGTCTAGAGATCGAGCCACGAATGAGAATACAAGGATTTGCCGAACAGCAATCTGGCTGTCTTTACGAAATCCACTTCCCGTTTGCTCATTCCAGCCGTGTCCACTTCTTCGCCGTCGAAAATGCGGCCCACGAGATTTTCCAATTCCATTTCTTGATCGTGAGCTATTTTGACGATCGCTTCGTCGAACCCGTCAAGAATCGCTGATGTTATACCGCACTTCTTGAGGATACAGAGGTATACCTGATTGAGTACGTCTCTGAGTTCGTCGGGAGATCCATTGGAAACGTTGGACAGACCGCAGGTAGATTTTGAGCCCGGAGCAAGATCAGGCAACCACTGCATGAATGTCGTGCAGCCCTGCAGCTCCTGTTGCTGGGAAGAAACCGGCACCACGATGGGGTCGAACCAGATTCTTTCGAGCTCGATTCCGTGTTCGGCTGCTTGAGTCATCATGCTGTCCAAGAGGACCGCGCGTTCGTTTTCGTCTCTGGGAATACCATCAGGTCCCCACATAAGTCCGACCATGTCACAGTCGTACTTGGTGACCAGCGGCATTTGCAGGGCCATACGTTCGGGAGTGGCCATAATGGAGTTGATAACGGCTCTTCCCTTCTTAACTTTGTACACCTGAAGCCCCGCTTCAACGGCATCGTTGTTGGTCGTATCCAGGAAAAGCGGGAGATCCGTTACTTCCTGAACTGTTTGCACCAGCCACTGCATCATTTCGGGACCGCCCTTACGTGCCGGACCCAGGTTGAGATCCAGCAGATCAGCTCCTTTTTCAGTGAGCTTGACCGCCCATTCCTGGATCGGCTTGGGGTCCTTCTCCCTCATTGCATTGCCGGTGTACTTGGACATGATGTTAATGTTTTCAGCCACCACATTTATCATGGACAGTACCTCCTGATTACTCCGATTCACTCAAAATCATTAAAAACGAATAACACATTTTAGGGGTAGTTTGAAACGTAAATCTTTGCCGGGTGATTCTTTGGAAGAACTACGGGGAAAAGAAACAATCTCTTCCCCGTGAAAGTAGCTCAGGTCCGGACGTCCGGATCAGGCGTAGTTTTGACGCAAATAAGCCGGGATGTGCGCACCTTCTCTGGGACCGATGGCCACTCCCCATCCCTGAAGCTCTTCTTCGAGATCGCCGCTGATGATGGCGGAGGCACCCGGAATGATGAGCTTACGGGTTTTGGTTTTATCTTCGATTCCAGACTTTTTCACGAACGGAGCGATAAGATCCGCGACAAACTTTCCGGCGGCCCATGCCGTGAGAACGGAAAGGCCATCGGTATTGAGCACCAGGAGCCATGAAGGCACGCGGCTGGATTCCACTTCTCCGGACACGATGAAATACGTGAGTGAGAAATTGCTGGTGATCAACACCGGAGAGTTTTCTCCCGGGTTGTTGATGGGATAAATGCCCTGCTCGGTCGTCATGGGGCGCTGAGGATCGGTGAAGATATTCAAGCGCTGGAGCAGCAAGGGGAACAGCAGTTCGCCTTTGAGATCGCTCAATATGGCAATGCCGCCGTACTTGGAAATAAACGTGCCTGCTATAATTGCTTCATCAACCGGATTGTCGGCCATTTCGCAGGGGAAAACGATTGTGGGGAAGCCAAGCGGCCTGTACAGCTTCTCCAGGGCCAATCTGCGGATCATGATGTTGTCCCGCACCAATTCCGCCAGATCTCGGGAGCCGGAATCGAGGACGATGTCCTTATGGCCTTTTTCCATGAGCGAAGCACTCATGGTGGCCAGATCGCCCACTTTTGTCGCTTTGATTGCGATGGGACAATCATACTCTTTGCAGAGTGCGGAAATGGCGTCAACATTGGCGGCAGTGGCAGCATAAACCAGAGGTTTATTTTTGCCGACCTCAGCCAGAGCAGCCTTGAGCGCATCCAGATTATCGGAAATCAACACCAGAGCAGCGCCTGCATCCGAAGCTTTCTTCGCTATCGCTGCAAACTTGCCCGGATCGCCTGCGTCTTTGACTGCGATGAGATCGGGTTTCAGCGTAAGACCGACCCGCTCATATTTCAATTCCTTGAAAGCCTTAAGCTTGCCGTCCACTGATGCATCGCTTTCCGATGTGGCAATGAGGCATCCCAGGGCTGTGGGGTTGTTAAAGGTTTTTTCATGGCGGAAAAGAACCGTCTCTCCACCTGTTTTGACTACACTATCGCCGACACCGATCTGAACGGTCCTGATCGGAGGAGCAGAAGCTGACGCAAGCTTTTCTTTGGCTTCGTCGGAAACATACGGGCACTGGGCCAGTTCAGCTTTTCCGGCTGCCAGGTTCATGGCGAAGGCGAGACATGTGGGCACTCCACATTCCCCGCAGTTTTTCTTGGGCATCATTTTGAAGATCTGAATTCCCGAAAGAGCCATAGACATTTACCTCCCTCTCGAGGCCATACAAACCCCAAGGAAGAATCATTTCGTTATGTATAAGGGGGCTCCGGGGAGATAGAGCCCCCTGGTTGTTTATGTACCGGATATCGAACTATCCGACGATGGAATCCATAGAAACAGCCGGATGTTCTTTCTCCTGAAGGAACGGATAAATCTCGTCTTCAGTCACGCCCACTGTCTCATCTGCGATTCGGTCGGACAGATTGGAAACGCCTCGCTCGGCTCCCAGCCTGTCGATCTTTTCCTTCAGCATCTCTTTGAGAGCCTTCGGCATCCACACGAGACGGAGGATTCCGCCTTCTGCGGCAACGAACTTCTTGGAGCCGATATAGAGCTTGCTGTGACCGACAAAACCAGGGGTAATGTTTCCACCACCCGCGCTACCCGCCAGGGTCGTGAACTTCATACCGCACGGCGTGGGGCCTTTATAGTCGCGGTCAACAGTCATAACTCCATTGGCAACGGGGAGCACTGCTGCGATGCACTCAAAGCAGCCGCATGAGGTCATGGGATCTTCCATGATGGAGTAAGCGTTGTACTTCACGACTTTTCCGCGGGATGCCTGCTGAACAAAGTTGTTAACGCCTTCCCATTGTCCGAGGCGCTCGTCGATGACTTTGCCCTTTTCAATCGGCTGATTCGGTCCCGTGGGATTGATCTCGAATGATGCCTTGCAATCGAGCCAGTTGTATGCACCGCAAAGGCCGGTACGTTCCGGGGTGACCACGCACACGTGAGACGGAGCGAAGCTCTGGCACAGTGTGCAAGAGTAAAAAATTGCCTCGTCTTCGTCGGTCATACCCTCGACTCGGGCGTCTCTCTTTGTGTAGACTTCTTTCGCCTGCTTCAGGAGATCCGTGACTTTCTCTTTTTCCGTGAAGATCTTGACCTGAACCTTATCCAGAACCGAACCGAAGTCCTGATGCAGCTTGGCATGGAGAATGGATCCGATGTGGCTAAGGTTGAAGCCTTTCTCAACTGCGCCTTTTCCAATACGCACCCAGGCTATGTCCCTCTGTCCTATGTGCATCAAGCCCTGAGCATAGTTGATCAAATGGTGGATCTGGCGCTCAAGAATGGGCTCGAAATCGGACTGCATCTTACGGCCTGCAACTTCGACAAGAATACCCAGGGGCACACGGGTGCCTGCCTCGATGTCCTTCAGGTCCGGCCCTATAACTTCTATTTTGCCGTCTTCGACTTCGTTCATGTCCTTCATGACGGTGAGTTCGACTGCCTGAGTCTTGCCGCCGCCTGCTTCCATGTAAATGTCTTCACCACGGATTCTCTCACCCTCGAAGGCAGGACCGTAAGCTGTGGGAACCGGAACTTCGGTAACCGTTACTTTGAGGCCGCGCACTTCAATGGCTTTGGCAACGATATCCTGATGAGAAATATTGGACACGACGTGCTCGTATGTGCACACGCCGGTAGGAAGTATCTGAGGAATCGGAGTATCGGCTATTGTCGGGAAGCCGTAATTGATGACGCCCGCTGCAGCCGCATACCATTCGTCACTGACATCGCCGAGAGCCAGGACGAACGCGAAAACACGGTCTTTATTGTAGATCAACACTTTGCGGAAATCGCCCGGCTCGATACCACCGAAACTCAAAGCCGCACGAGTTGCAAAACCGACGGCAAAAATAGCCGAAGAAATGTCCGGACCAAAGGGCACGAGACGAGTCGGCCAACCGATCTGAACGCCGGCTTCACGCAGTTGCTGAGAGAAGGTTGTGCCATTGTGTTGTGCGGCCATGAACACGTACAGGTTCTTCTTCTGCAGTTCCAGAGCCATTTCAGCAGCTATCTCTTTGGTAGGAGCAGAGCCGACGATCGCGGCAAATCCGGGGGCGGTTCCATCCACGAATTCCACGCCGCGTTTTCTCAAAATAACGTCATCAGCCGCGCCCAACCACAGTTTGTCGTCTGTGGGATCTTCCGCGGGCAGATAAAAATCAGGTTCTTCAAGATAACGAATGGCTTCGATGATTTCGTAGTTAAAAAGAGAAGCCATTCCGGCATCCAGGACCGGTCCCAAGTAAGGAAGGTTCGTTTTGTCACGTACCAGGGGCGGAATGAGCTGCTCGGAACGATCCAGCACCAATCCTGCATCGCCAAGGTTTTTCACAGGAAAACCGAGGATTCCGTAGATGACCGGGAGATAGTAACCGGTGTTCGGGAAAGATATCTCTTTTTTCTTGCCGTACTTTTGCACGGCCATTTCGTATTTCTTCCGGGCCTTCTCATAGACTTTGTGGGCTCCGGCTATGACATTCGCTGCAATAATCTTAGACACTGTTTAGTTCCTCCTGTCGAGAAATTCGCATAAAGGGGGGAAAGATCTCCGTCCTCCCCCGGTTGGAGGCTATCCGGCTATTTCTCTGCGCATTGCCATATCCATGAGCACGCGCTCTCTCGCCTTGTCTATGCCGAGGTCCTTTCTCTTGCCATCGATGGCAGCGATGATCCTCTTGGCCATTTCGTGCGGGTCTTTTTCCACGAAATCCCACCGGCCGCCATACGTCTTTTCGATATCTTTGAAAAGATAGTTCGTGCAGACGTCTTCGTTTATGGTCGGGAAACCGACGCCGAAGAGCACGTATACGCCCGAAGCGACAAAATACTGGCCAATGGAGACAGCTTTTTCACTCATCCATTCCGGGGCGCAGCCGACTGCGGGCAGATCGCAAATATCATCGCCGAGGCCACCATCCCTCACCACTGCAGTTGCAGCCATCAGGATTCGGCTATTGTCAACGCAGGAGCCCATATGGAGGCACGGCGGTATTCCGACTGTTTCGCAGACTTCAGCGAGTCCGTCGCCGCAGTACTTGGATGCTTCCGGGGTAAGTAATCCGGCTTTTCCGAGTGCGATGGCGGAGCAACCTGTCGTGAGCACGAGCACGTCATTCTTGATCAGTTCTTTGGCCAGTTCCACATGCAGATAATCGTTCTTCACGCGGGCGTTTCCACAACCAACGATTCCGGCGAGACCGCGAATACGGCCATTAATGATGTTGTCGTTCAACGGCCGATAGCTGGCACGGAACATACCACCCAGCATGTAACTGATGGTCTCGTGGCTGAACCCGACAACCATGTCCTGCTGCTCTGTGGGCAATGACACCTTATTTTTGTCACGATTCGGGAAATTGTCGATCGCGTCTTTTACGATAGCTTTTGCCGTTTCGAGTCCGTATCGCTCGTCATAAGCATAATGCTTATAGGCGCCCTGCATCTTGGCAATCGGGCTTGTTGTAACCACCTGAGTGTGGAAACATTTGGCCAGCTCAGCCAATCCCTGCATGACGCACTGGACGTCAACGACGATGGCTTCGAGAGCTCCCGTTATAACTGCGATTTCCTGCTGCAGGTAGTTGCCGGCGACAGGAATACCGTGGCGCATCAGGATTTCATTGGACGTGCAGCAAATACCGCCCAGGCTGATTCCACCGGTTGCACCTTTGCTCTTTGCATAGGCGATCATTTCCGGATCTTGCACTGCCTGAACGATGATTTCCGACAATGACGGCTCATGTCCGTGAACGATAATGTTTACGGTATCTTCTTTCATGCAGCCGAGATTGACTTTGCCGAGGATCGGAACCGGTGTTCCATAAAGAATATCGGAGAGATCCGTGGCGATCATGGAGCCGCCCCAACCATCTGCGATAGAACATTTTGTCGCCAGACGGATGATGTGTTCCATTTCCTGGTTCACACCCATGTGGGTCATGTGCATGACTTCCACAACCGGTCTGTCGATTCCTGTCGGAATGACTCCTTCCTTTCTCCAGATCTCCTGACGTTTCAGAGGAGCTCGTTTGATATTCAGGATTTCGCCGTCCTGCTGTCCGTACTGCTGCAGCGCTTTTTCACCGACTTCGATGGCTATGTCTTTGATCTCTCTGCCTTCAGTGGGAACGCCGAAGTCCATTGCGATGGCAAACAGCTTGGCAACGTCCTTGATCTGATAATCGGGGAGTTCGCCTTTTGCGGCATGCAGGAAGGTATGGGCAACATGGCGGCCGTGGTCACTGTGAGCTGCTGCTCCTGCGGCAACCATTCTCGCGAAGTTTCTCGCGGCAATGGTTTCAGGGGTGGCGCCGCAAAGACCGGTTCGCTTCTTTCTCTCTTCGGGCGTTTCGTCTCTGCCCTTGGGAGGAAGCACCCGGCAGGGGCCCATGTTGCAGATCTTGCAGCAGGTTCCGCCTTTACCGATGGGGCATGCGGTCATGGTGCGGGCACGATGAAATGAAGTGGTCAATCCTTCGCGGTCCGCTTTCTTCAGTCCCTCGATGATTGTATTGTCAATTGCGTACTGCGTCCAATCTGCAGGTCCCACTTCTTTTTTCTTGGGCGGAGGTGCCACTGCGGCAGGACCTTCAGCTTTTGCAACCGGAGCATCAGCCCCCATGGCGGTCTTCAATGCCTTGAAGAAGCCGACCATTTCTTTGAGGCCTTGAACATCGTCTTTTGTCAATCCCATTATCGCTTCCTCTTCTTCATCTGCCGGTTTCGCTGCAGCTTTGGGAGCTGCCGGCTTGGTTACAGGGGGAGCTTTCTCCTCTTTCGGTTCGGCTGCCTTGGGAGGTGCTGCAGGTGCAGCAGCCGGTTTTTGAGCCGGTTTCGGGGCTGCCGCCGCCGGTTTTGCTGCCGCTGCTGCGGGTTCGGCCTTGGGTGCAGCCGCTTCGATAAGCTTTAAATCCACTCCCATTGCATCCAGGGTGGTCTCCACCATAATACTTGAAATATATTTGCGAATATGTTCGAGAGTTTTTGGATGTCTTAGAATCAAGAGATCAGAGCCAGCCTGGAGAGCGCTCAACGCAGTGATAGCTTCCAGGTTGATCCCGCGAGTACCTGCATCGCCTAATTTCGGGTCCGCATCCGTGGAAAGTTTGGCTTCTTTGGTTTTCCAGACTTCCTCGGCGATATTGTTAATTAAGGGATACTGGAGCTTGTCGTCGTTCTGGGTCAGTGCTGCCTGCCTGATCCTCTCCATAATGGAATAGCAGTATTCCATGCCGTAGCCCACGCCACCGGTAGTGGGATCCACGAGTATTTTGTCGTTGGGAACGCCAAGGTTCTCCAAAAGGATGTTTAACTGCTTGGCTAAATTGATGTCAATCGGCGTATTTGCGGCCACTGTATGCTTGTATGCGATTGCAGCCGCCCCGACCTGCTTGTAGTTGCCTTCTGTTATCGGACCTATGACAACATTCAGACCGGCGCACGATTCAGCCACCGCTTTGAGCACTTCCGTATTCTTGACGTCACTTGATGTGCCCCACACGATTAACGGAACATTAATGGCTTCTGCCACTTTCTTTGCTACTTCCGCAGCATGCTCGGCAGAAAGATCTTTTCCGTTTGGGTCCGTACCGACAAGCCAAAGAGCCACGACATCTGCTTTGTATTCATCAACGCACTTCTTGGCCCAAGCCACGGGATCTCCCAGCACGTCTTTGAACGGAGCCAACGCCTCTTCGGCCCATTCTTCAGGTACTATATCCAAAACCTGTAATGCTAGTTTGGGCGCATTCGGGGTTTTTCCTTCAAAGGAATAGAAATTGTAGGCGGTCTCACCGCCTACAGTCACCTCACAACCCGGCTTCCCAATCTTAATTTCACGTATTTTTCCCGAGTATTTTACTTTTGGCAGTTCAGCCATATTGCCACCTTCCTTGACCTACAATGATTCATGAGAGGTATACTACGAATGCCTCAAGCGGGATTTTTCCGTTTCTCGCTTCCGAACCACTCTTTCGAGTAGAAATACCGCTCAGCCGAGGTGAGATATCTCATCACGGGTTGGCTCTTCTCACCAACGTTAACTGCGTCGATATTCTTTCGCCATTGATACTGATCTTCATCGGTACCGGCGGCATACGTAGGGAGAAGAATTTGCACCTTCTGCCCATCAAACCTTTCTTTTTCTTCGTACTTATCTCCGGCCATAGATTCACTCCTCTCTTCTTGGAGATTTTAATTTGTATCGGCAAGATTGCCCTGGGTCTTTTAGCGAGAATCCGAAACTGCGATGGGTAAGCCTTTGCATTATGAAGCAGTATCCGTTTAACTGCAATAGATTTTTGGTAGAACTATTAAGATATTACGATTTTAAAAAACACGCGCGTGTGCGCCGGAAATGAACTTTCAGTCGCGACATTCGTAGAGATCGTCGGATCATAAACTCGACTAAACTGAAGCTTTTTAGAACCGACCTTCGCAAAATTAACGATGCGCTCAAACAGGATCTCTGTCGTTCATCAAAGCCTGATTGAAGGCTTCGGTAATTTGGAAAGATAATCCAATCTGTTCATGGCATTGACCATCGCTTTTGCCGCTGCAACGAGAATGTCTTCGTGAGCACCTTTTCCGATTGACTGATTTCCTTCTTCCTCTAAACGAATGGTAACTTCACCGAGAGCATCCGTGCCACCAGTAATACTGCTAATGGAAAAGCGTAAGAGTTTCGGTGCCCTGCCCGTCAGTTTCATGATGGCGTTGTAAGTAGCGTCCACGGGCCCGTTCCCGAGTTCTGCACCGTGGTATTCCACTCCGTCGATCTCCAGGCGAACCGTCGCTGTCGGCACCACGTGCGAGCCGGACATTACCGTCAAAGACAGGAGTTTATACGTTTGATCCGATCTGAGCACTTCTTCGGCGATGACGGCTTCAATGTCCTCATCAAACACGGTTTTCTTGCGGTCGGCCAAATCTTTGAAGCGCTTGAAGCTTCTATTTAGCTCATCATCCGTCAATTCGTATCCCAATGATTTGGCACGTTCGCGAAATGCATGACGTCCCGAATGTTTTCCCAGGACCAGAGAAGACTTGGCGATACCAACGCTCTCAGGATTCATTATTTCATAAGTGGTGCGTTCCTTGATGACTCCGTCCTGATGAATCCCGGACTCGTGCGCAAAAGCGTTTGCACCTACGATAGCCTTATTTGGCTGAACAGGTATTCCGGTAATACTCGTGACAAGCCTGCTGGTGTGAAAAATCTGCTCAGTGACGATTCCCGTATAAAAGCCGAAGGCTTCTTTCCGGGTGTTCAGAATCATGGCTATTTCTTCGAGTGCAGCGTTTCCCGCTCTCTCACCGATCCCGTTGATGGTGCATTCCACCTGGCGAGCTCCGGCCCTAATTGCTGCAAGCGTGTTTGCGACGGCCAACCCCAGATCGTCATGGCAATGAACCGAGAGAATGACCTTTTCTATACCTTTTACGGTTCTCTTGACGATCTGGATTAACTCGGACATTTCATCCGGATGTGCATAGCCCACGGTGTCGGGTACGTTGATCGTCGTTGCGCCTTCATCCACAGCAGTCTGAATCACCTGACACATGAAAGCCGGATCGCTGCGTGTAGCATCCTCACAAGAGAACTCTACCCAATCGGAAAGCGATCGAGCAAGGCGGACAGCTTGTCCTGTCCGGTCAATGACCTCCTGACGGGACATCCTCAATTTGTGTTGCATATGAATATCGCTGGTCGCGATGAAGGTATGAATTCCTGGAAGCGTTGCTTTCTCCACAGCACGCCATGTGGTTTCGATGTCTTCGGCAACTGTTCGAGCAAGAGCAACTACCCGGGATTTGTGAAGAGCCCCTGCGATAAGGGCAACACTCTCTTTATCTCCTGTCGAACTTGCCGGAAAACCGGCTTCTACAATATCAACACCCAGTTTCTCCAGTTGGCGGGCCATTTGCAGCTTTTCCTGCTGGTTCATGGTAGCGCCGGGAGACTGTTCGCCATCCCTCAGCGTAGTATCGAATATAAGAATTCTTTCCGCCATTTTTGCCTCCGGCGGGATTATTGACCGCAGTGTCGCGACAGTGACTTCTGCATATTTTCTGTATGTGAAAGAAGAGCTTCGCAGGACGTTCATGGCCGAAAGCTTCGGACCGGGAACACATGCGGTTTAGCAAAAAAATTATACCGGTTTGGGTTCCAAAATTCAACTGGTCAGACATTGCGATGAGATAGTAACACCAAGGGCATGCAATGCGCACTGACCTGGGAGGGTGGCATTCATCTGCTACCATGAGGTCTACGGTGGCACTGATGTGAGAGAATTCGAATCACAGGGTTGAAATGATATTTCAACGCCACAAGGCAATGAAAGCCCTGCAATTAATCTCCGTATTCCGTCAATTGTGAGACGATTATGCTGAGATCCTCCGCATCCGGCGGAAAGGGATAATTCCTGATGTCAGGTCCGGGTTTTTCATTTCCATACGGACGGTTGCAGGCAACGTTTCCGTCAGGTCCGGGGCAGCCTGATGTCTGGAAAGGCACACCGCTGACAATCACCTGCTGCATCTTCTGATCCGGGATACCGAAATGGATGATTCGTCCGGATTCATCAAATCTCATGAGATCCATTGTCGAAACATCATTGTCTATCAACCAGCGGGCCAGTTGAATCCGCCGGTATACCGAAGCTTTGGGAACCGGGTGGTTCTCCATGCGGGAACCCCGTTCAGGAAAGAAGCAAAAGAGATGGGTGAACCCTCCCATACTCTTCGCTCTGGATATGGCTTCCACCATCTGCCGTTCCGTTTCTCCCAGCCCGCAGATAAGGTGTACACCTGTCGTGTCTTTGCCGAAAATACTCACGCTCTTTTCATAGATGTGCCAGTACTTCTCCCATGAATGCGGTCCATGCACCGGTTTGCCTCGGAGTTGCTCGAAAATTTCCGGAATTGCCGCATCAATGGCTACTCCCACCCGATCTGCCCCTGCGTCTTTCATTGCTCTTAAATCCTCTTCCTGCAACAGGGTGGGAGAAATGAGCAGAGAAACAGCCTTATCGGTTTCGCGGGCGATTCGTTTACAAACAGTCAAAACGTCAGCTTTACAGCGGGGATGGGTGATCATGGAAATACACACGCGACTCACATGGGACGGCGCATTCCGGATTCCTTCAATGACGTCCGACGTTGGATATGATTTCCACGGAACTCTTATGAAATTGGCGCCGCGCGGAGCATGCTTTTCCGCGGCCAGTCCGCAGAACGAACAATTGGCTTTGCAGCCTCCCTGGTATGTCAAAAGAAGATTGATGCACCCAAGCTTCGCATTCCGATAAAACCAGCCAGGGACGAATCCCAGCGTCATCGCGGCAGCCAAAGAGAGCCTCACATGATCAGGGCTTTCTGGAAATTGTTCAGGTTCTGCAACACTGTGGGAGGTATTCATAGAAACCGATCTCCTGATGTAGGTATTCCGAGGGAGCAGCAGGTCTCACTATAACAAATTTCGAGCCCGCGCGATTCAGCCTCTTTCAAGCCCTGTTCGGATGGGAGCGCGAGAGAATTGATTCCCGCGGCAACGGCCAGGACGTCCAATGTTCTGCGGTACTTTCCACGGGGACGTGCGCATCCGAGTGACGCTTGAAGCAAAGGCAATTCCAGACGAGCCTTGGCCAAAAACAGAGCAACTTCCAAAGGCGCTGGAGGTTCGACGGACTTCATGGGCGTTTCGGATGAAGGCATGATGACGACCAGCACGTATTTCCTGAGCGGATAATCTTTCAGTATGTCGAGAGCTTGATCTTCGCCGCGTTTCGCTCCGTAATACAACCCGTACAAAATGTGCGGTACTATTTCCAGACCTGCGGAGGCAAGTGCGTCCATTGTATTGCGAATGGTCCGAACCCCGCCGTCAAGGTGATAGACTTCCCGGATAGTAACATCGTCGCCGATGACATCCACCAGCGCTTGATCCACTCCGGATTCTTTGAGAGCGACAGCGGTAGCCGTGTCCACCTGTCCTGCGTGTATCGTAATTGCAAGATCCGTTTCTCGTTTCAGTCTGGAGATCGCGGGGATGAATTCTCGCCAGGGAAGCCTGCCGAAATTGTCACAGCCTCCTGTCACGAGTATTCCGCGATCGCCTCTGACAACGGCTGCTTTGCCGTATTCAACGAGGCTTTCCGGAGTAGACGCATGTGCCATTGTCCGAAGGAGAAAACCTTTGCAGTGCTCACACCCCAGATCGCATGTGCTTCCGGTAATGGAAACCGCCCTGTACCGGCCTCGCCTTCCGTTCACAATGAACATTCCCGGAACGTGGACGGAGAGCGAGTATCCATGAGCCGCACGCGATAGATCCCAGGCTTCACGCAAGAGGTCCCGCTGATCGGGATTCAGCTCAGTTTGCATGACTCTGCCCGACAGGATCGTTCGAGACATTCCTTACCCGCCGCTTGTAGCCCTTGAAAGCGATCCATGTCTGCTCGCACATATTCACAAAATCCGCCTGGGTTTCTGTGCTCCAGGAATTCATGACAGCTCTCTTGGAAACCGCATGATCGATTACGCCTTTGTATCGGCCTCTCACTTCAGCTTCGTATTCTCTGATATGCTGGTCGCTGGAATCTTTGACTGCAGCCGAAGCTGCACGTCCCGCAAGATCGCCGGAGAACACCGCTTGAGGTATGCCTGCTCCGGTTACGGGATGAGTTAAGCCGGCAGCATCTCCGCAGAAGATAACATTTTGCACGCACAACGAAGGTCTCAATCCTGAAACCGGGATAATGCCTCCGTATCGGGCGAGAACCCCTTTGCGGATCATGCCGGAAGTGATGAGTGCGCCTACCAGAGCTTGAAGCAGGTTACGGACATTCATATCCGGACGAGCGCCGATGCCCAGATTCGCGACCATTCCCTTGGGAAACAGCCAGCCGTAACCGCTGGAGAATGCCTTATCGAGGAAGATGATGGTTTTTCCTATCGATCCGGTAAGTGGCACCTCAACCTGAAGTCCTTTCAAAAATTGAAAGTTGGGCAATCCGAGAAGAGACGCGACGGACGACAGCGGTCCATCTGCAGCAATAATAATTTTCGGGGAAAAACGAATTTCGGATTCCGGCGCTCTCGCAATCCAACAATCGTTTTCGCGACGAATCAAGCGAGTTCCGGAGATCACGCGGGCTCCGGATTCGGATGCTTTCCGGGCCAAATCACGATCGAATTGGACCCGATCTATCATATATCCCGGCGACACAGTGTTCACTGCAGGAATGGAGAGATCCGCGCCGAATTCGGACAGTCCGGAGAGAACCCGGGTTTCCATAGAATCGACAGATTGTATGATGCAGGATTTGTTGAGGTGGAATTCGCCGAACAGTCGTGCGGGTACGAATTCGCCGCAATGAGGTTGCTCGCCGATGCGCATTTTGGCGTCGATGAGAACGGTATCGACACCCGTTTCAGCCGCAGCTTTAGCGGCACAGGCCCCAGCCGGGCCTGCTCCGACCACGAGAACGTCACATGCGATCGCATGATCCATGTACAAGCCTCAGTGCTTTTTGCAGCAATTCGATATTCAGGGTGGTCTTGTTCTCGAAATCCCCTCTGTAAGCCCTCGTGCCTTTTCCGAGATCGTAACATGTGGTGCAATCCAAATTGACAAGGAGGCCACGGACCCCGGTATTCTGCATTTCTCGTTGGTGTTTCGAGTAGAATGCTTCGCAGCACGATCCCACGTACATTGCATGCTCGTCCGTGCACTCATTGCTGAGAACGTGCATCAAGTGCTCGAAACTTTGAATGGTTATGGGATACATGCCGAAAGATCGTGCAAGATCGAAGCACGCGCCGATTTCGCAATCACCGCATTGATCGCATCCGGGAATTTGCCTGTATGGGCATTCGGGACTCTTGGAACAATAGGGAAGCAAAAGCCATTTGGCCGTGAAACTTTGCAGCTCGTCAGGAGCCAGATTTACGAGAAAAAGGTCGTTTACTTCATTCCTCGTCAAATCTTGACCTGTAATCAACAACCGGTCCGCTGCAGAAGAAATCGCGTATGCCATTTCCTCCGGCTGCATGCCAAAAACGAACCCGTCAAAATCTAGAAAAAATTTCCTGACCGCCTGTTCCAGAGCAGACCGTTCAATCCGTACTCCTATTAATACAGCCTCGAGATCGTGAATCAAACGTCCGGGAATGGCAAAAAAGTCTCCTACAATAAGCGCCTGTTTGACTCTTTTCCCTCCGGGAGCAGGCCAGAGATGCACTCTCAATGTCCCGGCATCGGTCTGGGTAATGGAACGAAGAGGCTCGCCTTCAGCAGGTGGACGGGAACGAGAATCAATCCATGCATTGCTTTGAAAGTACGGCAGTTGCTCTTCAAGTTTCTTCTGTTCTCTTTCTGTCAGTCCGTCCGGAATGAGATCCATCCCGAGATCCTTCGCAAAGGATTGCGCCAGGACATCTTTGATCGTTTCCAGGGACGGCATGGGTGAGAGCAGGTCCGAAAGAAAACAGATCCGTTGCATGAGCGATTCAATTTCCCTTTTCTTCAGCTTTTCAACGGGAACTCTGAGACTGCGCAAAAAAAGCTCTACTTCATTGTTCACAAGCAGCGTGCCCTGGAACATGAAACCGCTACCCAGAGTGACCCCACCTGTTCCGGAAATCTTTCGCCCACTTACCTCGATATCGTTTCGAGGCCGGAACGCCGCCTGAACGCCAAGGTGAGAAATACCTGCCGCCGCTGCCGAGCAGATTCTGTGAAGTATGGATTCATACGAGCCTCGAAAAGGATCGTCGCCACGGCGTCCGAAGATTTCCCAACCGAGTCCGGATTCTTGAAACAAAATGCCGCCGCCACCCGTAATGCGGCGATTCACATGGATTCCTTCCGCGTGACAGTAATCCAGCCTGATTTCCAGATTCACATCCTGATGATATCCCACCAGTGCAGCCGCAGGTTTGAACTGCAGGAACCGAAGTGTCGGCGGGCTCCAACCTTCGGCTATTTCCTCGAGCAGGATATTATCCAAAGCCATATTTTCTGCAGCAGGAATGCAGCCGGTATCAAGAAGTCTGAAAGTGCTCACCCTTGGCTCCGCAATAGATCAATTTCGCTTTTCCGCAACCTGCTCTTGAGTTCCGAACGTTTTCACCCGGGATGCAGCATGCAGAGAACCTCCTAATAGACCGAGCGCTGTTTCCCGCGATGCCTCGGAAAGGGTGGGATGTGCATGGATGGTGTCAGCCAGGTCCTTTGCCGATAACTGCATTCTCACGGCCAGCGTCAACTCCGCTATCAGCTCTGAGGCTTCAGGGCCCAATATGTGTGCACCGATAAGCGCACCCGATGTGGAATCTTCCAGAAGCTTCACCCATCCCCGGGAATCCCCCATAGCTTGGGCTTTTCCATTGGAAGAAAAAGAAAACATGCTCGTGCGGAAACCAAAACCGCTCGCCGCTGCCTGCTCCTCGGTGAGACCTGCCCATGCGATCTGTGGATGAGTAAATACACAGCTTGGGACGACATGATCTTCGGCGACCGTATCCATGCCCGCAATATTCTCTGCAGCAATTTCGCCGTGATAGTAGGCCACATGAGCCAGCATTTTTCGTCCCGTAACATCTCCCACTGCATAGATTCCCTTTGTTGAAGTCTGGAGTGTGCGATCCACGAGAACCGATCCTTTTTCCGTTCCTATTCCGAGAGCGTCGAGTCCGAGCCCTCCAGTATTGGGAGCCCGACCTGCTGCAATGAGAACGACATCCGCATCGATTGTCTTCTCTTTTGATTTCTTTTCGTAAACAATGCGCAGCGAGCTTCCCGATTGTTGGAACGCTTCAATGCGGGCACCCGTTTCGACAGTTATGCCCTGACCGGGTAGAAGACTGGCAAAACGCTTTGCCATTTCGGCATCCACTTCAGAAAGGATTCTGTCGAGAGCCTCGAGAATGGTGACTTTGCTACCAAGTGGAGCGAATATCGCCGCAAACTCCTGACCTATTATTCCGCCGCCCACTATCACGAGTCGCTGTGGCACTCGCCTTATGGAGAGGACTGCACGGGTACCAACAATTCCCGGCAAATCAATGCCGGAGATGGGCAATCCCGTCTGTCGAGAGCCTGTGGCAAGCACGAGCGAGCGAGCAGTGAATCGCCGCCCATCATCCATGGTCATGACACCGGGTTCCGGTACGGATGCTCTGCCTTGAACAATTTCCACTCCACTTGCGTGAAGCAGTTTTTCCAGATTGGAGACCATGCCGTTAACAATCTTATCTTTACGATCTACCATCCGGTCAAAGTGTATTTCCGGAAGAGCAGGAATGATACCGTCTTGAACGGCTCTCTTTGCCCAGCGAAAACCGTCGAGATCGGCCAGTAAAGATTTTGTCGGAATGCAGCCGCGATTCAGGCAAACGCCTCCGATCCTTTCCTGTTCCGCAAGGATCACGGTCAAACCCAACTGGCGAGCCCGAAGGGCGGTCATATAACCGCCCGGACCTCCGCCCAGAATGCCCACATCATATTGCACGGTCATGATATGTCCTGATTACTGATGAACCAATCTATTTGGGCGTTATTTCCAAGGCGGGCATAGCGTCCAACGCTTTTGTAACCTTTTCAGTGAGATCCGGAACGCCATCAGAATAGAGCACGACATCACTGCTTAAAATGGCACTATACTTTTCTTCCTTGGCAATTTTTTCGAGAATTTCGTTCAGTTGCGTTCTCACGACATTGCCCAATGATTTCTGCTTGAATGCCAGCTTGACCCTTATGCTCTGCTGTTCCTGTTGCATCTCCTGTCTCTTGGTCTGGATTTCGTTTTCAAGCTTGTCTTTTTCTTCTTTGGGCAGGGTTGCTTCCCCGGCTTGCAACTGGTCTTCGAGCTTCTTTATTTCATTACTGAGAACCGTCAGCTTGGGAGCGCTTTCCAGTTGGACCTTCTTCATATCTTCCATCGCTGCTTTTATTCGGGTGGAATTCTCGCTGACAGCGGAAAGATTCACCTTGGCAATCTTCATCTCCGCGAAAGCGTTACTGGTGAGGAGCATCATACCGAGGACTCCAGCCGTGATTGATAGAAGCATGAGTACAGTTCGAATTCTCATGAGTAACTCCTTTTTGTGTGGTGAAATCAACATAGAGGAAACTGGTTCGAGTGTCCACGGGGAAATGGGACAAGCTTCACTATCGGGAACGGGGAAAAGGGCATCCGGAAAATGGGAGCGGATCTTTTTGCAATCCGTTTTTCTGGAGGAACTTGCTCGAACCCCATACCTCCTTACCGGGGATTTTCATGGGAATGGCAGAATTTTTGTTCGATTGCGAAAAGCGCTTCTCGAAAATTAGTAGGTGCCGGCCTCCGTGCCGGCACATTTTCCGTAAACAAAGCAACTAGTTCGGCTCGGCAGGGACGCCGAGCCCTACCATTTCTTATAAAGGGTGGGAAGTTCAAAAGGTGAGAAATCATTTCACCTGGGACAATTCAGATTCTATTGCGTGACACGGCTCGTGGAACCTTGCGCAGGCTGCCGATGAGTGAAGGGACCGCATCGTTGAATATCTCATCGCGAGCAAGACGAAGTAATCCCCTGACGCCTACTCCCGAGCCTGCGTCTGAATAGGCGACTCAGTTGCTATTCAAGCCCGATTTTTCTCTCCAGATTCTTCAGTCTGGTCTCGATGACATTGATCCTGGCAAGTGTCTTGTTGACGAGTTCGGCTAATTCAACTGAGGTCAAAGCTTTCGATATCCCCGGTTCGACCTGAGGCGGCTCTTCTGCAATCTCCTGATTCGGTGAGGAGGTGCTCTCCACTTGATGCATTACGGTCATTGGCGGTTCGACACTGCCGGGCTGCGGAGAAATCTTCTGAACATCGGCTTCGGGCTCAGGCAAGACTGTTTTTTCGGCGAGAACGGGCTCCTCTTTCGGTGCCTGCTTCGATTCAGATGCAGATTTTCGATGGAACAGATTTGAAAGTCTTTGGAGTATTTCCGAAGGAGGCTCGTCTTCGGGTTTTTGTGGTTCTACAGGTTGGGCATCGGATTTTTTCTGCTGATTGTCTTCCGGCGAAACCTTGAGCGATATGCCTTGAAAAAAGCTGTTGAATTCTTCTTTCGTCATTTCGTTTCGCCTGTACATTGGCAAGAGCATCATGGCCAATTCCTGTTCGGACGTCCTGTACTTCTTTATCAGCTCATTCTTAGTTGAACCGTACTTGATTTCTGCAAGAAGTTCCGTGGGATTAACAAGTTCTTCTAGTCTGGCCATGTAAGTATCTCCAACAAAGCATGATTTGCTTTAATTATAGAGGATACCTACTTGAAAATCAATAATAAACAGAAATACAGAAAAACATCTGCCTGTTTCTTTGATCGCGAGGATGAATGCCATCGCTTCTCATCATAAGAAACGGAAATTAGGTTAATTTTCTCATTGGATTTAGAGATTATGCCTTGCTCTAAGATAACCATCGCTAAATATGCTACTATTGATCAGATGCGCCGGCATATGCCGTTCACCTTTCGAAAGGATATCCTTCATGCTAAAACGCATTCTCTACTGCACGGATTTTTCACATAATTCCCTTCCTGCCCGCGGACATGCCATAGAATTCGCTCGCGCATTCGGCGCGGAGCTGATAGTCCTCCATGTGGTGAACACGAAACAAATCGGCTTTCCATCACTCGAATCCATACCCGCGGATATGCAACAGCAGTTGCTGGAAATCCAGAAATCGGCAGAAAAGGCGTTGCTTTTATTAGAAAAAGAGCTTTCCCGTTCGGTCGACAAGGTGCAGTCCCGATTGAGGACAGGAACGCCATTCTACGAGATTCTCAAATGCGCTTCGGACGAAGCTGCTGATTTGATCATTATGGGAACTCACGGCAGAACCGGATTCCCACACCTCGTCATCGGAAGTACCGCAGAAAACGTCGTGCGTACTTCGCAAATCCCAGTACTCACCGTGAAATCCTCACTCCAATGACATCTCGCAATCGATGCTTCTCAGCCAAAACAGTAAAACCCGGGAAACCCTTCTTGTAAGAAGTGTTTCCCGAGCCCTTCCCAAGAACTTCTAATATTCGCCTGATGCTTTGTTTTTTCGAAAGAAAAAACAAAGCATCAGGCGAGTGTTAAAAGTTTTTTGGAGGGTTTGGGAACCTTTTTTACAAAAAAGGTTCCCTGATCTTAGTGCTTTGAAAGCGAAGCATCAATTGCGAAACCGAAGAATCGCTGCGCGTTTGCGGTGGTTAATTCGCACAGGGCTTCGTATGTGATACCGAGGATTTCTGCCACTTTTTTCGCTGTATAGACGATATTTGCCGGTTCGTTATCTTTTCCCCGGAGCGGTTCGGGCGAGAGAAAGGGGCAATCGGTTTCCAGGAGAATACGTTCTTTGGGAGAGTTCTGCACTATGGACCTGAGCGCATCGTTTTTCTTGTACGTGACAGTTCCCGGGATCGAAAGGTGAAATCCCAAAGCTACTGTTCGATCCGCGTCAGCCTGAGTGCCTGAAAAGCAGTGAATTACGCCTCCTGCAGGATACGGTGCGGATCTCTCCAGAATATCCAGCCCTTCTCGATACGCGTCTCTCAAATGTATGACAACCGGTTTTCCCAGGCTTTTGGCCAAGCTCAGTTGTTCTTCGAAGATGCGAATTTGTATGTCCCGGGGTGAATTATTCCGGAAGAAATCAAGTCCGATTTCACCATAGCCTACGACCTTCGGATGTTTCGCGTAGAGTTCCATCTGTGACAAGCCCGAAGAAGCGGCTTCTTTCGCATTGTGCGGATGAAAACCCACACAGGCGTACACGTGAGGAAACCGTTCTGTCACATTCAACGCTCGTTTAACATCTTCAAGATCGATTCCTACAGTCACAATCGCTACGACCCCTGCTGAAGCCGCATTGGCAACGACCTGCTCGCATCTGTCGAAAAGAGGCTCCAATTCCAGGTGAGCATGGGTGTCCACGAGCACTGGTTTCAATGTTGTTTGTCCAGAATGTATCATTCAATAATCCTTTTGAGACAGACCGCGGGTACAGTCGCGATTATTCTCCCCTGGAAGATGCATCATCCTGGCGCGCGCAGATCGAGAAAATAATCGTGAAGCCATTTTTTTTTGGATTCCTCAAGTCTCCCATCCCCTTTCACTTGCCGAATAAAGTGATTCAGCCAGTTCAACCAGTGAGGATCGTTCGGACGAACAGCCCAGGCCATTGGCTCGAACGAGAGCAGGGTGAAATTGCTCGTGAGAAATTGAGAATGTGTTGCACACGCGAGGCGAATAGCGAATTCCTCATCGATGTACGCGTGTGCTCTTCGTTCCAGAACTTCTTTCGCAGCATGCGCTCTGTCCGGGAATTCCCGGTATGAAGCATCCGGCAGGAGCTCTTTCAAGCGCAAATCGCCCAACCCGCCGGGAACGGAAACAACAAAGACTCCGCGTTGGTTGAGATCATTTATTCTTTTGAATCGTTCCGAGTTCATGGAGTGTACCAGAAACATGCGGCCTGTTTCCAGCACGGGTATGGTAAACATTGCCTCGGCATTTCGCTCGGGCGTAACCGTCATGCCGGATATAACCACATCCGCGTTTCCTGCCACTAATGACGGGATGAGTTCCTGCCAGTTGTTGCGCACGATTCTGAGCGCTACTTTCAAACTCTTGGCTGCCATTTCAGCCATATCTGCATCAAAGCCGATTACACTGCCACCATTCCCGGCCATCTGGAATGGAATATACCCCACTTGCATGCCGACCCGTAGTTCACCTCGCTGCTTTATTGCCTCGAGAGTCGACGATCCCGTTTGGGAGGTCAATTTTTCTGCACCGGACGTCTTTTCTGTCCCCAATGGCGGTGCGGATTCCGGAGAAACCGGCGGCGTCTGCGGAATTTTCTGTGCCGATTCGTTTCCGCACCCGGCGCACAGGAAACAGATCCACGCGAGGATCAGGAAATATCCCAATGATTTGGAAAACATCATGAATTAGACCGGTAGGACAATATCTGCGGTCCCGGAATGGAATCGCAAACGTATTATGGCGCGAAATTCACGCCGGGAAAAGCCTTGAAATCATCATTGCACCGAATGTGATCGAATCCGAGATTGCGAGAAACCTCCATGATCTCCTGGATGCCCTGGTAAAGATTGACGAAATCAACGGCATCCACCTCATCTGCGTTGAGCGCTTCCATCAAAGTCCTCTGTAAACAGTGAAGCTTCTCAAGTCCTGCAGGAGAACACGCTTGCTCGCGTCCGATATTTTCTCTTTGGATGTCTACCAACAGTGCCTGGAGGACTTGTCTAAGCCTGCCCTGGTATCGTTCTCTCGTTGCGAATTCTATTGCTGTAGCAAGTTGCACCAATTTCAACGATGTATCGGAGCCGGGATTCAACGTGACGAAAGGGATGCGAGCATCTCGCGCTTCATGCACAAAGGCCTCTTCAGGGATAAACCAGGCGCAATCCATGGGAATCCGCAGCATTCTTGCAAAATCGTGTTCCAGACGATTGCACATGATTTCAGCAACTTCAGGAGCCGGAGCCCTATTGAGAATGACATGTATGTGTTTGCCTCGACACGCGTCAGCAAGGTTTCTCATGAAACGAAAGCTCTCGGAAGCCACTACCTGTTCTGGAGTTATCACCGCGAGAATATTCGACGCGTAATTGAGAACCGGAATCAGACTGTCCGGAACTCCTTCAGGAGCATCTACAATGATGAAATCAGTCTTTTGCAATGTATTCAGACGGTTAAAGAGCAGCTCGTTCTCGCGCTCGCCGATTACCGGGGTTTCATCGGATTGGATTATAAGATCGAGATTGTTGCCACAGTGAACAACTGCTTCTTCCGCGGAACATAGGCCTGCTGCAAAATCGTAGGTCGAGTGGAGAGGTTCGATTCCGAAATAGGAACACATTCCGGTCTTTGAATTAGCCAATTCGACAAAGGTAACGCCAAAGCCCATGAAACCGAGAATGGTCGCTACATTGAACGAGAGGAAAGTTCTTCCCGGAGCGCCTTGGCCACCAGTGAAAGTGACAATTTCACACATAAAAGACCCCTTCGAATACAATAATATCGTCAATATTACCATATTTACAATATGATGACAACAAAACATAATAAGGCGAGC
>JBGSLQ010000060.1:0-76786 GCA_041740635.1 Desulfomonilaceae bacterium
AATGCCGGGTGACAATGTGTCGCTGGTGGGAAAACTGATCACCCCCATAGCAATGGAAAAAGAACTCCGCTTCGCCATTCGGGAAGGCGGCCGAACCGTCGGTGCAGGAGTTATCTCGGAAATTATCGAGTAGCAGCCTGAAGTTGACTGCGAGGTTTTATACCCATGGATATGCAAGCCCTTAAGATACGGATCAGGTTGAAGGCGTACGATCACAAGCTGCTGGATCAATCGGCTGCTGAGATTGTCGACACTGCATGGAGAACCGGAGCAAAGGTGGCCGGCCCGATACCTCTTCCTACAAGGATTCATAAATACACGGTTCTTCGATCTCCGCACATCGACAAGAAGTCTCGAGAGCAATTCGAGATTCGTGTTCACAAGCGGCTGCTGGACATCCTTGAACCGACCCAACAAACGCTGGATGCCCTGATGAAGCTGGATCTCTCTCCCGGAGTGGATGTAGAGATAAAGGCTTAGACGGCACGTCGAGGAGACGGACATGGTTAACGGAATGATTGGAAAAAAACTGGGTATGGTCCAGATCTTTGACGAGACGGGGCAGGCAATCGGAGTCACCGTCGTGGAGGCAGGTCCCTGCACTGTAATCCAGAAGAGAGAGAACTCCAAAGTGCAGCTCGGATTCGGCTCCGTGAAGGAAAGCAGGATCAATAAGCCGGATCTGGGGCAATTCAAGAAAGCCGGGACCGCGCCGTTCAGAATTATCAAGGAATTTTCCGCTGAAGATTCCATTGAAGTCGGGCAGGAAGTGCGAGCCGACATCTTCACTCCCGGTGAAGTCGTCAAGGTAGTCGGGATGAGCAAAGGAAAAGGTTTCGCTGGCGTTATGAAACGCTGGAACTTTGGCGGTGGACGCGAGACACACGGCTCCCGGTCCCACAGGATTCCCGGATCCGTCGGTCAGTGCGCATACCCCTCCCGGGTGTTCAAAGGAAAAAAGCTTCCCGGAAGGCTTGGTGGGGCGAAAGTCACTTCTCCGAGCGTAAGAGTTTTGGAAGTCAGGCCTGATGAAAACCTGATCTTTCTCAAAGGCCCGGTACCCGGAGCCAAAGGGACGATCGTATATATAAGGAAACGCTAATGGCCTCGGTAGACGTTATCAACCAAAAAGGCGTAAAGGTCGACACTATCGAACTGGATGATCGCATATTCAATGTGGAATCCCGCGACCAGCTCGTGCAGCAGGTGGTGGTCTGGCAACAGGCCAAACGCCGCAGCGGTAATGCCGCTACAAAAACCCGTGGGCAAATCTCCGGTGGCGGCAAGAAACCCTGGCGGCAAAAGGGCACCGGTCGTGCACGTGCAGGCACCAATCGTTCCCCAGTCTGGGTTGGTGGTGGAACAGTATTCGGACCCCATCCCCGCTCCTACGCCTTTTCACTCCCCAAGAAGGTGAGAAAAGAGGCTTTGCGGTCCGTGCTGAGCTCGAGACTCAGAGACAATAACCTCTTTGTAGTTGATAAGATCGAACTGGAATCACCGAAGACCAAGCTCTTCCTTGAGACCGTTAAAGCCATGGGGCTCGATACCGGAAAAACCCTGTTCGTAACCTCTGAAAAGAATGAAACACTGTCGAGGTCTTCCCGTAATCTTTATCAGGTCATGATTTTGCCGACAGAAGGGCTCAATGTGTACGACTTGCTCAGGTACGACAGGCTGGTATTACTCCAGGACGCAGTGCCCAAAATCCATGAGAGGTTGGGATAATGCTGGAAGAATACGCAATCATTCGTAGGCCGATCATTACCGAGAAGGGCTCCGGACTTAAAGACGACAACAATCAACTGATTTTTGAAGTGCATCCCGGCTCCAACAAGTCGGAAATCAAGAAGGCGGTTGAGAAGCTGTTCAAAGTGACGGTGCTTTCGGTTCGCACGCAGAATCGCCTCGGAAAACGCAAGAGACTCGGCCGCACAGTCGGCAGACGTAAGCACTGGAAGAAAGCCATAGTGACTCTAAGAGAGGGAGACCGCGTAGAGTTCTTTGAAGGTGTTTAAGATCGGGCGGGCAACCATCAGACGCTCACTCGATCGAGAAAAGAATTGAGGACTGGATCAAAATGGCCATTAAGAAATATAAGCCGACATCTCCGGGAATCAGATTCCAGACCGGGTTCAGTTTCGACGAGATCACTACTGACGAACCCCAGAAGTCACTGACCACAGGAGCAAGAAAGAAGGGCGGCCGGAACAATTACGGAAGGTTGACTGTACGGCATCGCGGCGGCGGTCACAAAAGACGATTTCGCATCATTGATTTTCGCAGGGACAAAGTTGATGTTCCCGGTAAAGTCGTGAGTGTGGAATACGATCCGAATCGGAGCGCCCGAATTGCCTTGATAAGTTACCTTGACGGTGAAAAGGCCTATATACTCTGGCCTGACGGCCTGAAGGTGGGCGAAACCATAGTTGCAGGCGATCGCGTCGATATTCGGCCTGGGAACTGTATGCCGCTCAAAAATATTCCCATGGGGACCATGGTCCACAATGTGGAAATGAAGATCGGCAAAGGCGGCCAGATTATCCGATCCGCAGGGACTTACGGGCAGCTTATGGCGAAAGACCAGGGTTATGTCCAGTTGAAACTTCCCTCAGGTGAAGTCCGGTCGGTTATCGACCGTTGCAGAGCCACAATCGGGCAGGTCGGCAACCTGGATCACGAGAATATATCTCTCGGTAAGGCAGGCCGGACCCGCAGACTGGGAAGAAGGCCCAAGGTTCGAGGCGTCGTCATGAACCCTGTGGACCATCCGCACGGCGGCGGTGAAGGTAGAACATCCGGCGGTCGGCATCCCGTTACGCCCTGGGGTGTGCCTACCAAAGGGTACAAGACTCGAAAAAGACAAAAAGACTCTAACAAATACATAGTCAAGCGAAGGAAGTAGTTCAATGCCCCGTTCGGTGCACAAAGGTCCGTTTGTGGACGATCACGTGTTGAGAAAAGTGATGCAGGCCAAGGACTTGGGTTCACGTAAAGTGATCCAGACCTGGTCCCGGCGCTCGACCATTATTCCCGATATGGTGGGCCTCACCTTTGCGGTGCATAACGGCAAGAAATTCATCCCGGTTTTCGTCACCGAGAACATGGTCGGGCATAAGCTCGGGGACTTCTCTCCCAGCCGCACCTTCCACGGCCATGCTGGCGACAGGAAGGCCAAGAAGGGGAGAAAATGATGGAATGGGAGTCAACTCACAAGTATGCCCGGATCTCGGCACGTAAAGCCAGGCTTGTGGCTGACCTCGTCCGCGGAATGCCGGTCAGCAAAGCTATGAGTCTGCTTCGGTTCACCCCAAAGAAGGGCGCCGAACTGATCCTGAAAGTGGTTCAGTCCGCATTGGGCAATGCAACCCAGTCCAGAGGCGTGGACGAGGATCGGCTGTTCATCAGCAGGATTATGATAGATGAGGGCCCCACTGCAAAGCGATGGATACCGAGAGCCATGGGGCGAGCCACTCGAGTGAGAAAAAGAACCAGCCACATCGTTGTGGCCGTAAGTGAAGCATAAAACGTATTGGAAGCTCTCACGGAGCTTTCGGATCTCCAACCCTCAGGAGGGTAGACTTGGGACAGAAAGTACATCCCCAGGGATTCCGTTTAGGCGTTATCCGGACTTGGGACTCGCGATGGTTCTCACAGAGAGATTACGGTAATTTTCTCATTGAGGATCTCAAGCTTCGGGATTTCGTCAAAAGGCGTCTTTCACAAGCCAGCATCTCGAGGATCGAAATCGAGAGAGCGGCCGGAAAGATTCGCATCATCATTCACACGGCTCGACCCGGAATAGTTATCGGTCCCAAGGGGAGCGAAATCGAAAAGCTCCGCAGGGAGATCCTCAAACTTACGGATAAAGAAGTTATTGTCGACATCAAGGAAATCCGTAAACCCGAAATAGATGCGCAATTGGTCGCAGAAAACGTAGCCCAGCAGTTGGAAAGACGAATAGCTTTCAGGCGGGCAATGAAGAAGTCCGTGACCAGCGCCTTGAAATCGGGAGCAAAAGGCATTCGGATTGCCACTGCCGGCCGTCTGGGTGGCGCCGAAATGGCAAGACGGGAATGGTACAGAGAGGGCCGAGTACCTCTCCAAACGTTAAGAGCTGATATCGATTATGGATTCGCCCAAGCATCCACCACGTACGGGGTCATCGGCGTAAAAGTCTGGATATTCAAGGGTGAGTTGATAAAGAGCACGCAAGCGGAGAGATAAAATGCTCGCGCCTAAGAAAGTCAAGTACAGGAAACGGCAAAAAGGCCGTATGAATGGAACGCCAAGCAAGGGAACACACGTTTCCTTCGGGGAGTTCGGCTTAATGGCCTTGGTCCCCGGATGGATAACTGCTCGGCAGATCGAAGCGGCTCGTATTGCCATGACCCGCCACGTGAAAAGAGGCGGTAAGATCTGGATCCGTTTGTTTCCTGATAAGCCCATTACGAAGAAGCCTGCAGAAACTCGTATGGGTAAAGGTAAAGGCGCCCCTGAAGAGTGGGTGGCCGTCGTTAAACCGGGAAAAGTGATGTACGAGATGGAAGGCGTTCCTGAAGAAGTGGCCCGCGAAGCCTTCCGGCTTGCAGCGAGAAAGCTGCCTCTCAAAACTCGGTTCGTCACACGTGAGGAGCTGGTATGAAACCTCGTGAACTCAGAGATCTTTCAGTGGAAGAATTGGCCGCAAAGGAGAAAGAGTTCTTGAATGAGGAATTCCAACTCCGCTTCAAACATGCAACCGGTCAACTGGAACAAACCGCTCGTCTGAAGAAACTCCGCAGGGAAATTGCCCGAGTGAAGACCATAATAAGAGAAAAGGAGGCGTCTCAATGACGAACTCCTCGGATAACAGAAAGCAGCGCAAGGTTCGAACCGGCGTAGTGATTAGCAACAAAATGGATAAGACCGTAGTCGTGGAGATCAGCCGAACCGTTCTTCATCCTATCTACAAGAAATTCGTTCGTCGCAGGAAACGTTTTATGGTCCATGACGAAGATAATCGTTGCCGTGTCGGCGATGAGGTAATGATTGTAGAATCCAAGCCGCTCAGCCGTCACAAGAACTGGCGCGTCCGTAAGATTTTGAAGGAAGCGGCGCTTCCTGGAGGTGTGTTGTGATTCAACAGCAGACTCGTATGGACGTTGCCGATAATTCTGGTGCAAAGGAACTCTTTTGCATCAAGATTTTGGGCGGGACGCGACGTAAGTATGCGAGCGTGGGCGACGTCGTCATAGTGAGTGTCAAAGAGGCCATACCTAACTCTAAAGTGAAAAAGGGAGAGGTCCATAAAGCGGTTGTGGTCAGAACGCGCCGCTCGGTCCGTAGGCCTGACGGGTCGTACATCCGATTCGATGACAACTCGGCTGTGCTGATAAACAATCAGATGGAACCCATAGGCACCCGTATATTCGGACCTGTGGCCCGGGAACTGAGGGCCAAGAAGT
Organism: Desulfomonilaceae bacterium; assembly: GCA_041740635.1. Lineage (GTDB taxonomy): Bacteria > Desulfobacterota > Desulfomonilia > Desulfomonilales > Desulfomonilaceae > Desulfomonile. Next base: position 5,448 of record JBGSLQ010000060.1, read on the forward strand.
TTATGAAGATCGTGTCCTTGGCGCCGGAGGTCCTGTAAATGGGTAATATAAAGAAGAACGACAAGGTTAAAGTCATATCGGGCAAAGAAAAGGGTAGACAGGGGAAAATCCTCAAAGTCCTTGGCGAAAAGGATGCCGCTCTTGTGGAACGGCTGAACTTAGTGAAGCGTCACACCAAAGCGGGTCGAGCCGGTCAACAGGGCGGGATTGTGGAAAAGGAAGCTCCCATCAAGCTGTCCAAGCTCATGCTGGTGTGCCCGAAATGTTCCAAACCCACCCGAACCGGTTCCCGATCTCTGGATGACGGCAAGAGGGTCCGGTACTGCAAGAAATGTTCGGAACAGTTAGAGAGCTAGAGGAAAAGTTAATGGCGTCGCGGCTCAAGGAATACTATCAACAGAACATAGTGCAGGCTCTGATGGAGAAATTCAAATACTCCAATCCCATGCAGGTGCCTGTCGTGAAGAAAGTTGTTGTGAATATGGGACTGGGTGAGGCAATCCAGAATCCGAAGATCCTGGACAGCGCTCAGCAGGAAATGGCAGTGATCACTGGTCAGTGGCCGGTCTTACGGAAAGCCAGAAAATCCATCGCAACTTTCAAGCTGCGGGAAGGCATGACCATCGGGTGCAAAGTAACCCTCAGGCGTGATACGATGTTCTTTTTTCTGGATAAACTGATCAACGTGGCTCTGCCCAGAGTGAGGGACTTCCGTGGCGTGAACCCCAAGGGATTTGACGGCAGGGGTAACTTTTCCATGGGCATAAAAGAGCAGATCATTTTCCCGGAGATCAACTACGATCAAATCGAGAAGATTCGCGGTATGAACATTACCATCGTGACCACCGCGAAAACGGATGAAGAGGCACGGGAATTGCTGACTAACCTGGGCATACCCTTTAGAAAGTAGAAAACAGCCTCCAAGGAGGAATCGTGGCCAAAATATCTATGATGGTGAAGGCGGCAAGGCCCCAAAAATTCGAGGTGAGACAGTACAATCGTTGCCACATCTGTGGAAGACCCCGTGCATATTACCGGAAATTTCACCTGTGCCGCATATGTCTGAGAAATGAGGCTCTTAAGGGCAACATCCCGGGCATGGTCAAATCGAGCTGGTAGGAGACTGCTGAGATGAGCATGACTGATCCCATAGCGGACATGTTGACGCGTATTCGCAACGCGAAGCAGGGACGCAAAGAACAGGTAACGATCCCTGCCTCCGACCTCAAGATCGGGATAGCCCAGATAATGAAGGAAGAGGGATACGTAAAGAAGTACAAGGTGATTCGTTCCACAAAAAACAAACAGGGCGTCCTGAAAGTGACCCTTCGGTTCGACGACGAAACACAGTGCGTAATCGAAGGACTCCAGAGAGTGTCCCGACCCGGCCGCCGCGTGTACGTAGGCCAGGAACATGGTATCAAGAGCCATGGCGGGGTGGGTATTCTCATTCTCTCGACGTCTCAGGGAATTATGACCGACAAGGAGGCGCGCCGTCGCCGAATTGGAGGCGAGGTGCTTTGCAGCATCTGGTAACGGAATTGATTGAGGAGCTTGAGACATGTCCAGAATAGGCAAGGCCCCGATACCCATTCCTGAAAAGGTCAAGGTTACACTGACACCCCCCAAGATCAGCGTTGAAGGGCCAAAGGGGGCGCTTAACTTGTCCTTTCCAGACCTGGTAACCGTAGACCTCCAGGACTCGTTCATCAAAGTGTCGGCAACGTCGGATCATCGCAAGTCACGAGCTATGCACGGTCTGATGCGGACACTCATTAATAACATGGTCGTCGGAGTTACCGCGGGATTCACGAAATCCCTCGAAATTCAAGGCGTCGGTTATCGCGCTGAAACAGACAAGCAGAGCCTAACCCTGAATGTGGGGTATTCGAATCCGGTGGTGGTCCCCATACCGGAAGGTCTCACCATAGAGGTCGAAAAGAATACGATCATTCACGTCCGGGGAATAGACAAACAGCAGGTCGGTGAAATGGCCGCTCAAATTCGGCGTGTGCGAAAACCCGAGCCCTACAGAGGCAAGGGGATTCGGTATCTCGGGGAGCAGGTGAGACGTAAGGTCGGCAAGGCCGGAGGCAAGTAGCCCATCCCTGAATCCAGGGAAATGCCCCAGGTAGCTGTCGACGCAAAAAAAATGCTCCAGGCGTGGAAGAGGAACGAAGATGAGTAGTACTGCTGACAAAGTGGAATCGAGAAAAAAACGAACCAGCCGAATCCGTCATAAATTAGCGGATAATCGTGACCGGCACCGATTGACTGTTTTTCGGTCGAATAAGAATATATTCGCTCAGATTATAGACGATAGAAAGGGAGTGACCCTTGTCCAGGCCTCGACATTGGATAAAGGATTTCGGAGAAAAGCGGGCGATCCTTTTAACAAAGACACCGCACGGGAAGTCGGACGCAGACTTGCGGCCCGAGCCATAGAAGCCAATGTCACAAAAGTGGTCTTCGACAGAGGTCCGTACCTTTATCATGGGAAAATCCGAGCTTTGGCTGACGGAGCCCGTGAAGGCGGATTGGTTTTCTAGACTTCAAGAAGGAGGATTCGCTGTTGCTCAACAGATCGGATGTGGCAGCTGAAGGAGAATTGAAAGATCGCGTTGTTCACCTGAGCAGGGTCGCGAAAGTCGTGAAAGGTGGACGCAGATTTTCATTTAGTGCTGTTGTCGTCGTGGGAGACGGCCAGGGACGAGTCGGGTACGGACTCGGAAAAGCGAACGAAGTCCCGGAAGCCATCCGTAAGGGAGTGGAACGAGCCAAATCCTCCCTGGTGGAAATCCCCATTGTGAACGGCACGGTTCCCCACGAAATTACCGGAGAGTATGGCGCAGCAAAAGTTCTCCTCAAGCCGGCCGGTTCCGGAACCGGAGTTATCGCCGGCGGCGCTGTTCGTGCAGTTATGGAAGCTGCAGGCATTCGCGACATCCTCACCAAATGTATTGGCACAAACAATCCGCATAACGTGGTGAAGGCGACATTTGAGGGCCTGAAAGGACTGCGGACCCAACAGCAGATCGCGAGAAAACTGGGAAAACTGGGGCCGGGCGAAGACGAGTCCGATAAGGGAGAGGAGCTGCTTCCCAATGCTTAAGGTGACGCTTATACGAAGCAAGATAAAAAGCACTGAAAAACAATTGGCCACAGTACGAGGTTTAGGTCTCAGGAAAGTCAATCAAAGCCGGGTGCTCCAGGATACAGCCGAGATCAGAGGCATGATTGGCAAAGTGAGCCATCTGGTGCAAGTCGAAGAGGTTGCGGAATAGTTCCGCCCCAAACGGAGAAGATATGGATCTGTCAAATCTCAAAGGACCTAAGAAGCGAAAGCGCAAGAGAGTTGGGCGAGGAGAAGCTTCCGGCTTGGGGAAGACCAGTGGAAGAGGGCATAAGGGTCAGAAGGCCCGTTCAGGCGGCGGAGTGTCACCCGGTTTTGAAGGTGGACAGATGCCTCTCCAGCGGCGGCTGCCCAAGAAAGGCTTCACAAATATATTCAAGATCCACTACAACATAGTGAATCTGAAGGATCTCGCCCGGTTTGAGTCGGGTGCGGTTATTACTCCGGACTCCTTGAGAGAAAAAGGAATCGTGAAACGGAGCGGGCCGATAAAATTGCTCTCGAAGGGTGATGTGACGGCTGCGTTCACGATAATGTTGGATCGTACAAGTACGGCAGCGCGACAAAAAATCGAAGCCGCTGGCGGCAAAGTTGAAATCGCATGACGGTCAGTGTCTGGTCTGTTGACGAACAAAGCAGGCCGTTTACGAGGAGATTCCCGTAGTGATTGGCTCTATCGGCAATATAGCGAAAATACCGGAACTTAAGCGCAGGGTTATTTTTACACTTCTGATGCTTTTCGTCTATCGTCTGGGAGTTCACATCCCAGTCCCGGGGATTAATACCGCCGCGCTGAGGGATTTTTTCGGAAAGTATTCGCAGACACTGTTCGGAGTTATCGACATGTTCACCGGCGGCGCCATGGAGAACTTCTCCGTGTTTTCGCTGGGAATCATGCCTTATATTTCTGCTTCAATCATACTTCAACTCCTTACGGTGGTTGTGCCTCATTTGGAGAGACTCTCCAAGGAAGGCGAAGCGGGTAGAAAGAAGATTACCCAGTACACCCGGTACGGAACTGTGGTGCTGGCTTTGATACAGGGATTGGGCATAAGTGTAGGCTTGGCTAAGAGCGAGGGCATGGTGTACATGTCCCCGACTGCCTTTGTCCTGCTGTCCATGATTACTCTTGCTGCAGGCACCGCGTTCATCATGTGGCTCGGTGAACAAATGACTGAGCGGGGAATCGGGAATGGAATATCACTGATCATCTTCGCGGGTATTGTGGCCAGGATGCCTTCAGCTCTGGGACACACCGTTCAGCTCGTGCAAACGGGCGATATCGGATTTCTCGTGCTACTCTTGCTCCTGGTGATCATGATAGGGGTCATCGGCATAATCGTTTTTGTGGAACGGGGGCAGCGCAGGATTCCCGTGCAGTATGCAAAACGGGTGGTGGGACGGCGTGTGTACGGAGGGCAAAGCACTCACCTGCCTCTGAAGGTGAACACGGCAGGGGTCATTCCTCCGATTTTTGCCTCTTCGCTCATTATCTTCCCTGCCACGATTGCTCAGTTTCTGAATATCCCGATCCTCACGTCCATCACGAGCTATCTGAGGCCTGGGACTTTTGTGTACGAATCGACATTTGTTGCCCTGATCATATTCTTCTGCTACTTCTACACGGCGGTGACTTTCAATCCTGTTGATGTTGCAGAAAACATGAAGAAATACGGTGGCTATATTCCGGGAATACGTCCCGGGAAAAAGACCGCGCAGTACATAGACAAAGTGTTGACGAGAATCACGTTCGGGGGAGCGATCTATGTTTCAGTAGTCTGCGTTCTTCCGTCGCTCCTCATATCGCGTTTCAACGCGCCCTTTTATTTCGGAGGAACCTCGCTCCTGATTGTTGTGGGTGTCGCTCTCGACACGTTGACTCAAATCGAGTCCCACATGATTCAACGGCATTATGAAGGGTTCATCCGTTCGGGCCGGATTAAGGGACGGCGGTAATACCGCATCCCTATACTAACAAGGAAGGTACCATGAGAATCGTTTTGTTGGGTGGACCAGGTTCGGGTAAGGGCACGCAGGCTAAGAAACTCACAGATACGCTCCGCGTCCCGCAGATTTCAACAGGCGACATCTTCAGAGCCGCGGTGAAAGAGGGCACCCCCATGGGCCTGAAAGCTAAAGGCTACATGGACCAAGGCGAGCTGGTTCCTGACGACGTGGTCATTGGAGTCGTAGAAGAGCGGCTCACCAAACCTGATCTCGACAAAGGCTATATGCTGGACGGTTTTCCTCGTACCGTAGGGCAGGCAGAAGCGCTCGACAAAATTCTTGCCGGTCAGTCAAAGGGTATAGATCACGTTGTGCTTGTGGATGTTCCCGATGAAGAGCTCGTGAAAAGATTGTCGGGTCGTCGCACCTGTAAGAATTCGGAATGCGGCAGAATGTATCACGTTATGTTCAATCGTCCGAAGAAAGATGGAATCTGTGATGCGTGCGGTTCCGAGCTGTATCAGCGGGCCGATGACAGCGAAGCGACCATAAGAGAAAGACTGGGAGTGTACAATTCTCAGACAGCGCCTCTTATCGATTACTACGATCGAAAAGGGCTGCTCAGAAAAGTCGAAGGCGTAGGCCCCATCGACGAGATCTTTGCCTCTATTCAGAAGGTCTTGAAGTAGGGACCCGTCCCAGGAAGAGGAGGGCCCATGAAAGTACGGGCATCAGTTAAGAGAATTTGTGATAAGTGTAAAATCATTAAACGAAAAGGCACCGTTCGGGTGATCTGCGAAAACCCGAAGCACAAGCAACGCCAGGGATAACCTTGGTAGGATTCGTCTTTTCGCCAGGAGGAGACCGTGGCGCGTATCGCGGGGATTGACCTTCCCAAAAACAAGCGTCTTGAAGTGGCGCTGACATACATTTACGGAATTGGACGGGCTACAGCTCGACAAATACTTGAGGAAACCGGTCTGGATCCGAATATGAAATCGGATGCCCTCAGTGAAGTCGATGTCGCCAAGATCCGCGAGACATTGGACCGCTCATACAAGGTTGAAGGAGATCTTCGCCGTGAAGTGAGCATGAATATTAAACGTCTTATGGATCTAGGGTGCTATCGCGGGTTACGGCATCGCCGTGGTCTTCCTGTCAGAGGGCAACGTACTCATACGAATGCCCGGACGAGAAAAGGCCCCAGAAAGATGCAAATCGGTAAGCGCAAGTAGTCCAATCCACGAGACAAACCGGCCCGATGGTTCGGGCTGCTGGAAGCAATTGCCTGTGCGGATGCTGAATGAATCGCCCGTCCGGCGTTGCGTAGAATAGGCCCGACAGAGGGTGCACGGAGAGGTCAATGCCAAGAAGGCGAGTAGTCCGAAAAAAGAAAGAAAAGCGTATTATCCCGAGAGGGGTGGCGCATATACAGTCCACATTCAATAATACTATTGTAACTATCACGGATCCTGAAGGAAACGTGGTGGCTTGGTCCTCCTCGGGAACACAGGGATTCAAAGGTTCCAGGAAGTCCACTCCCTTTGCGGCGCAGCTTGCTGCTGAAGATGCTGCTCGCAAAGCCATGGAACAGGGTATGAGAATCGTGGAAGTTTTGATAAAAGGTCCGGGCGCCGGCCGTGAGGCCGCTCTGCGTTCGTTGCAGGCAGCCGGATTTCAGATCTCTCTGATCAAGGACGTGACTCCCATTCCCCACAATGGATGTCGACCGCCCAAGAGAAGAAGAGTCTAACCACAGATTTGAACTAAAAGGAGACTGGTTTGGCACGATATCGAGAATCGGTCTGCAGATTCTGCCGCCGCGAAACGACGAAACTGTTCTTGAAGGGAGACCGGTGCTACTCGGACAAATGCTCCGTGGAGCGCAGGAATTATCCTCCCGGGCAGCATGGCCAGGGCCGCCCCAAACATACGGATTACGGAATTCAGCTTCGTGAGAAACAGAAAGTCAAACGTATCTACGGGGTCCTGGAAAAGCAGTTTCGTAATTACATTGGGCTTGCGGAGCGTCAGAAGGGCGTCACCGGTGAAAATCTGCTCGTTCTGCTGGAGTCCCGCCTTGACAACATGGTTTACAGAATGGGATTCGCTTCGTCTCGGGCTGAGGCTCGACAACTTGTAACCCACGGACATATTCTTGTGAACGGACGGAAAGTAGACATCGTGTCTTTCCGTATCAAACCCGGGAATGTGATCGAATTGAGGGAAAAGAGTCGAACCATCCCGTCGGTTGAAGAATCCCTCAAGACGGTCACCCGTCGCGGGGTACCGGAATGGCTGGATGTCGATGTTGCGAATTTCAAAGGCGTTGTCAAAGCATTGCCTACTCGCGAAGAGCTGCCTCCCACAATAAGAGAGCAGTTGATCGTAGAGTTTTACTCCAGGTAAACTGGAAACAACATCCTGCCAGAGGGACCGGTCGCCTCACCCGTTCGGGCGTGGAGAATCGGGGAACCTGCAGGAATGCCGAGTTGCAGACAAGTCATACGGATATTTCTGTATCGTGCACTTGAGCAGACAGTTCAGCAAACGGCAAGCCGGAAGACCACCCAGGCTAATAGCCGCATTGAGATCTATACCTTGGTTCGAGGTGAGCAATGCGACTCCTTAGATGGTCTGCATAGTTGGGCTCCACAGAGCATGTCGGAACTGACGTCTGAAAGCAAGCGTTGGGGCGGGAGCAAAGAAAATAATTGATTTTCTCGAGCAGATCAAACGATGCTTCGGGAATGCAACTAGGCAAGCGAAGCTTAAATAAGTGACCGAATTCGCAATATGAGGGAAGCAATGAACGGAACAGGGCACACCCTGATGAGACGAAACTGGACGGAACTCATCCGGCCGCGCCGCATGGAAGTGGAAGACTCCACCCACACCCCGTTCTACGGCAAGTTCGTCTGTGAGCCGCTGGAACGAGGGTTCGGCATAACTCTGGGGAATTCGCTCAGGAGGGTTCTCCTTTCATCTCTCCAGGGCGCAGCCATAACCTCAGTAAAGATTGACGGAGTTCTTCATGAGTTCTCCACGATCCCGGGCGTAAAAGAGGATGTTACTGACGTAATCCTTAATCTTAAGAGAATTCAGCTAAAAATGCATACGTCCCAGCCAAAAGTGCTGAGACTCGAGGCTGCTGGCGAAGGCGTAGTAAGGGCAGGGGACATCATCACGGATGACACCGTGGAGATAATTAATCCTGATCAGGAAGTTGCATCTTTGTCTAAAGAAGGCAAACTCTCGATGACTATTACTGCGGAATGGGGAAAAGGCTATGTGCCCGCGGAACTGAATAAGAAGGAAGAGGATCCCATTGGCACATTAGCTCTGGACTCGGTTTTTTCTCCTATTCGTAAGGTCAGTTACAAAATTACCAATGCCCGGGTCGGCCGAAGAACAGATTACGATAAACTCACTATGGAAATCTGGACAAGCGGCGCTGTGTACCCGGAAGACGCCCTTGCACAGGCAGCGAAAATCCTCAGAGAGCAATTCCTTGTATTCCTTAACTTTGCCGAAGAGGAAAGACCGATTCACGAGGATAAACCGCAGCGTGAGCCGGAGATAAACGAAAATCTGTACCGGAGCGTAAATGAACTGGAACTCAGCGTGCGTTCGGCGAATTGTCTGAAAAATGCAGACATCAAATTCATAGGCGAACTGGTGCAACGCACAGAAGCGGAAATGCTCAAAACAAAGAATTTCGGACGAAAATCACTGAACGAAATCAAGGAAATCCTTGCTGATATGGATCTGCATCTGGGAATGGCTATTCCCAGTTTTCCCAGCCGTGATGAATTGGAGCGAATGCGGCAGGAGCGGGAAAGCTATATCGGCGAGTAATACGGAGTTGTAAATGCGTCACAGGAAAGCAAAGTACAAATTGGGCATGAACACCTCACATCGCGAGGCAATGCTCAGGAATATGGTAACCTCATTACTGGAACACGAGAGTATTACAACCACGGATGCCCGCGCAAAAGCGCTCAGGAGCGTGGCGGATAAAATGATAACTCTCGGCAAGAGAGGCGATCTTCATGCAAGGCGCCAAGCGCTGGCAGTAATCAGATCGAAAAAAGTGACGCAAATCTTGTTCGAGGATATCGCTCCGCGGTTTTCGAATCGCGATGGCGGATATGTCCGCGTCATCAAGAAAGGATTCCGGCAAGGCGATCGGGCTCCGGTGTCCCTTGTGGAGTTGGTGGAGAAGAAGGCCGAACCGGAAAAAGGGAAAGCCTCTGCAAAACGCAAGGGTTTTACCGAAAAAATCGCTGATAAGTTTAAGGGCAAATAATACCTTCCTTTTTCAGCATTCCGGGAAATTTCACGTGAGGAATTTCCCGGTTTTGCGTTCGAAACAAGAATCTTATACAATTGTTTCTTGTATAGCAGTTGCCTAGATTAGTGACCGATTGAAGATTAGGAACATTTGGGGTGCCGCGTTTTTGTGCTGGCACATCTTCAATATGCTGAATGATATCCGATAGAATGGACCGGCAGCGACGCCGGCCCGTACCAAAATCTTGTGATTCACACGAGGTATAAACGACAGAATTTTTGGCACTGACAATAAATCCAATTTCCGAGTGCGGAACTGTCCATCGCCGGCTCATTGAGAGGTTCGCTATTGCTGGCCTTCCGGCCTCTCGGGGCGTGTTTCCATTCGCGAGTGGCGTTAATCCATGATACTGATTGATACTGTTTCGTTCTCCTATCCCGCTTCCTCCACTCCCGCAGTGAACAAACTATTCCTCAATATAGCGGAAAAAAGCAGGGTGCTCATTTCCGGTCCCGGCGGTTCGGGAAAGACCACGTTCTGCAAGCTTCTGAAAGGACTCATCCGTCCCTTTGAGGGTCGCGTAACATTCGATTCGCCGATCTGCTTCGGCGATGTCGCATATTTGAGCGGAGACCCGTACGATTCGTTCGTGGGCGCTTCTGTTGAAGAGGACATTGTGTTTGGCATGGAGAATCAAGGGATTGCACGCGAAGAAATGGTAAAAAGACTCCACCGGGCACTTGAATCGACTGGATTGCAGGGTACGGAAAATAGGCTTGTTCATACCCTTTCCGGCGGTGAACAGCAGAAACTGGCTCTCGCTGGTGCACTCGCAGCAGGAGCAAGAATTCTGATCCTTGACGAAGCTCTCAACATGCTGGATCGTCCTCTGCGGAGACAGATACGAGTTCTTCTGCAGAAGCTCCAACAGGATCCAGGATTGACGATTATTGAAGTGACTCACGACCTGGAAAATGCTGCAGCCGCGGACAAGATCATCTTTTTTTCCGAAGGTTCTATCATATTTGACGGATCATATTCAGACGTTAGCTCCTTTGCTTCCGGTAGTACATGGCGCGAATGGTCTGACGACCTGGAATTATTAAAACAGGAACTGTACATACGGGATATTCATGTGCAGGATTGTACATCTAATTCCCGGCTTTCAGAGTGCTTCATCAGAGTTGAAAAGAAATAAATGAAATTTCATGAGAATTGGGGTTGAGAATATAATCTTCTTAAGGTATAAGTGAGCGCAATGGGGTTAATACTCTATTCAGGGGAAAGTTGCCGCCAGTGAAACCGCTTCTGGGAAAAGCTATCAGGATAGCCCAAATCACGCTCCTATTTTTCGGCACAGCAGCACTAGGTATTCTTATGGGTGAACAGAGCTTCACTCAAAAGCAAATGCTGGAGCACAAGAAATCGTTGCTCCTGCGCGAAAATGAGAACCTCGCAGAAGAAATTAAGTCTTTGGAACGCCGAGTCACTCTTCTACGCTCTGACTCGAAAACCATAGAAAAGGCAGCGAAACGGAAGTTGGGGATGTCTTCTCCCGGGGAAACGATTTATATTTTTGACGGAGATGGCTTAAAACAAGAAGAAAACACTTTAAGTAAATCCGATAACTAACCTGAACAACAGTTTTTTATTGACATCTATATACTTTTCGACTATCCTCATCTCGCGGAATAAAACAACCGTTGTCCAGTTTTTGTAAGGATGCGACATGGCTCTCTCGAAAATCATTGGACTCGATATTGGATCGTATTCAGTCAAAATGGTTGAAATCGATCGCTCCAAGAAGGGGTACGAGCTCAACTTTATAGGCATGGCTCCTCTACCGGACGGGAGTGTTGTCGACAAATCGATAAAAAAGGCCGACATGGTTGGGAATGCCATTCGGGCGCTTCATTCCCATTCAAGCCGTGTAAAGCAGGTGAGCACATCTCTTTCCGGCAAAGCGGTCATTATCAAACAGGTCACCATGACTTCCATGAACGATTCTCAATTGGAGAAGCAGATTCAGATGGAAGCTGAGCCGTACATCCCTTTTGACATCAAGGACGTGAACCTCGATTTTTTCATCATGGGAGATCGGCCTGAAAAAGAAGGCTCCATGGAAGTGGTGCTCGTCGCTGCCAAGAAAGATTACATGGCAGAGTATCTGGACCTGTTGAAATCTTTGAACCTGAGTTCTGTTGTCGTTGACGTGGATCCCTTCGCTTTAGAGGTGATGTATGAATTCTGCTACCCCAACGTCCAGGAGGAAATTGTTGCCCTGGTGAATGTGGGTGCAAGCACAATTAACATCAATATCCTGAAATCAGGAGCTTCTCAGTACACGCGTGACCTTGCTTTGGGTGGAGACTCCATTACTCGTGAAATCATGCGATTTTTTGATGTGGATTTTGAACGGGCAGAAAATATCAAACGTGGCTCCGATCTCGATAAAATTAATGCACGAAATCTGCGGAAGATTTTCCAGAGATCTGTTGATTACATAGTTTCCGAGCTCCAAAAAATACTCGATTTCTTTTCTACAAATATATCGTACGACCCGATTCAGAAGATCTTCCTTTCCGGCGGCGCAGCGCGCACGTACGGATTGGCTTCCACAATGGAAGCTGAACTGAATATTCCGGTTGAAATCGTAGACCCTTTCAGAAGTCTGAAGATAAGCGAAAAAGTTTTCGATATGGATTATCTCAACAACATCGGAGCGACCATGGCGTTGGCAGTGGGGCTGGCTCTGAGGGATGAAAGGGATAAGCAGGTTTAAATGGTAAGAATAAATCTACTCCCCATTAGAGAAATCCTTCGCAAGCGCGAGCTGAAGCAGTTTGCGATTCTTTCGCTTGTGCTGCTTGTGGCTACGGCGCTTCTCATGGTGATGACGTATCTGTTCTTCTCTTGGAAGCAAGCCGATCTGGAGAAAGAACGCCGCGTTCAAACAGCCAAATTGGAAGAACTCAAGAAAAAGAACTCTGAAATCGAGGCGTTGAAGAATCGAATTACCCTGTTGCAAAGACAGGTTGAAACGATTCAACAGCTTACGAAACGACGAGACTCACCTGCACCATTTCTCCAGGCCGTTTCTTTAGCGATTCCCGATGAAGCGTGGGTGATGGCCGTATCCAAAGCAGGGAGGAGCTTCTCACTGGATGGAGTCGGTCTGGACAATACGGTGGTCGTAAATTTCGTTCAGAGGCTCCAGAAAATACGCGAGGGATTTACCGACAAGCAACCATTCATGGATCCGAAAGTGAAGGATGAGAAACCATTCTTTTCTGACGTGAAGCTGATTCAAATAGTGGCTGCCCCTTCCGGAGCGGGAGGCCTCGGAACCATGAGTTTCAAAATAGTGGGAAACCTCCCCCACTGAGGACCATGATATGGCTATAGCGGTAGATGAAATTCTGTTTAAGGTTACGAAGCTGCAGCGCATGCTCATTGTGGCCGCCGTCTGCATTCTGTTGATCGTCGGATTCTACTTTCTCGTGATTGCGGACATCCAGGACCAAATAGCAGGTTTAGAAAAGCAGATCGCGCAATTAAACACCGATATCAAGAACCAGGAACGGGTGCTGGCAGAAGGCCCCAAGCTTAAGGTCAAGATACAGGAATTGGAGCAGAAGCTGCAGACCATGGTGGCTTCGCTTCCCGAGAAGCAGGATATAGAGCTTCTTCTCAAAAAGATTACCGATCTTCTGTCTGAATCAAATCTTGTCGCTACGAAGTTTGCTCCCGGTCAAGAACAGATCAATGAAGAACTGTATTATGCAACCATCCCCATTCAGTTGAGCGTCCGGGGGGATTACTCAAAACAGGGAGTATTTCTTACGAGCCTAAACGACCTGCCGAGAATCGTGAATGTCCCTTCTATCAAGTTGGGCAAATCCGCAGGTCTTTCATCCAGAGAAAACGATCTCGCAAAAAAGCTCGATGTGATCTCTCTCGACGCTGAAATAAGCGGCGTGACGTATCGGCGTCTTTCTGCTGAAGAGCAAAAGGCGATTGCCCAGAAAAAAGCCGCGCAACCCAGAAAAAGATGACAGAAACACCCGAGGTTTCGCGATGAATTTGCTTCAACTGAAAACCATATACTGCATCGGCCTGGTGTCTGCGTCCCTGTTTCTCCTCACCGGCTGTGAAGAAGCCAACATGGCGATCGATTCCATTCTGGGAAGACGCACGCCTGCGCTTTCAGCAACTCCTCAGGTGCCATCCTCCGTCATTCCAGCGGCCAAGAGAATGCCCGGAGAGAAAACAGCTTCGCCCGAACCGGGAACGACTTCTCTTCCGGCAACACCTGCGGAATCAACGCCTCCTCCTGTTTCAATCCCACAGAAGGCGGCATCGCCGGTTGCTCCTCAGGTACAAACCAGTCCAGGTGGTCCACTTGCTCAATCCCCGCCTCCGTCGATGGCTCAGGCACCGGCAGGCCCACCGCAAGCGGCACCTGCACAGGTGGCTCCCGCACCAGTAGCCCCTGCACCAGGGCCCCCCCCGCAAGCGGCTCCAAGCCCAGCTCCTCGGGTAGCGGAAGTACCCGCTCAAATCAGAGGGAAAAGGCGTGTGCCGGGTGCACTTTCACCGGAGCTGAAGCAGGCAGAAGAGGGTGATGAAAAAACGGCTCGAGAACCCTTCGTGTTACTCCGTGATCCATTCAAGCAGCCGACGGAAATCCTTCCCTCCGAATGTCCCCCTTCCATGCCGCTCTGCAGGTTCGACCGCTCGCAGTTGAAGCTTGTCGGAGTTATGCAGGTGAGCGAGGGACAATTCAAAGGACTCGTGGAAGATCCTGACGGCCGCGGATATTTTATCACAGCGGGCATGCAGATAGGCGGCGCAACGGTAACCCAGGTAACAAATAAGGGAATTATCCTGCACGTGCATCGTACACGGCAGGACGTCACCATGCCCCTCTTTAGAGAGGCAAGAGAGATCGGCGATTAACAGGCCGAAGTCGACTATCCAATACGCTTTCCGGAGCAATAAAAACTGGGGAACCTTCTTTTACTATAAGAAGGTTCCCCAGTTTAGTTTTATTCCAAATCGGTATCAGTCAAAACAACCAAGTTGACACGAATGTATCTTGATTTTCAAGTCATCCAGAAGCCGGCCGATTTCGCGTCTGGTAGTTCCGGTTTGATCTGCGATCTCGCATGCAACTTTGCATGACATTCGTCCACTCGACTGCTTCTTCATTATCAGATCTTTTAATTCTTGTTCAGTTGCCACGACAACACCTTGAAACATATGTGTTAAAACCCAACTCATGGGAAGGGAATCGAGGAGAACCGATTTCGTTTTGATACGGAACGATCTGAGAAACCCTTTTTTGCAAATGGATTATACCGTCCGTCAAGATAGCCTCACGTCCTAGATGTTCGGATTCCAGGATGTCTGACTCGAGGAAGCGTACCCGGCACGTAGGCTTGCTCGACTTGACTCTGCAATCGTGAACCGGTATCAAGCGATTGAGGTTCATACGTGTCTACAGTATATCGGAGCTATAAAAAGAGCAAGACTCGTTCAATGCGTTTTCTGTCATTTTACTTAAGGCGAGGAGGATGTTTATGCAGGAATTCAAGTGTATTGAGATTGGTGATAGGTCTATTTTTCAGGAATTCCTCGCAAAAGATCAGCCCAGGACTTCAGAGCTGACATTCACGAACTTGTTTATGTGGAGACACCGGTATAGACCGGTTTGGCGACAATACGACGAGTGTCTTCTTGTAATCATGAGTCCGGTCGAACAGGAGCCCTTCGGGCTTAAACCGGTGGGCACCGAATGCAGTATGCGAGAGGGTCTCGATGTTATTCTCGGACATCTCAGTGATCTCAGCGCCAAACCCAAGTTAGCCCGGGTTTGCAGGGAATTCATCGACAAGTTTGTCGATCCCGGAACCTTCGAGATAATAGAAGACCGCGACAATTTCGATTATGTGTATCTCACCGAAAACCTCGTTCAATTGCCCGGAAATCGTTATCATAGAAAAAAGAATCATGTAAACAAGTTCTTGAAGAATGTGCAGTTTGAGTATCGAAGCCTGGACGACGATCTATTGTGTCAATTCCTGGAATTGCAGGAAGACTGGTGTGAACTCAAAGATTGCGGGCAGGATACCGACCTGCTGGAAGAAGATCGAGCCATTTACGAAGCTCTCAAGAATCATGCTACGCTGGGATTCAAAGGGGGGGCGATTCTGATAGACGGCAAAGTGGAGGCTTTCGCTCTGGGTGAACTCCTGAATGATGAAACCGCAGTTATTCACATCGAAAAAGCGGATCCTGATATCCCGGGTCTTTACGCTGCCATCAATCAGTTGTTCTGTGCAAACGAGTGGAGCGGAGTAAAATATGTGAACCGCGAGCAAGACCTTGGAATAGAAGGCCTGCGCAAAGCCAAGCAATCGTATTACCCGGACCATTTAGTGGAAAAGTTTACGCTTTTTCCCAAGTAGACTTGCGAGTTTTGTTCCTGATGCATTATAGGAATGCGCTTTTATGAACCCACTTTTGGCCGGCACGGAGGCTGGCCACTACCGGCTGATGGTAGGGGTCCGGCGTCTAGAAAGTGTCTCAAAATTCTCGAATGCATCAAAATCGTGCCACGACACTCCATCTGAGTAGGGGCAGACCTGTGCGTCTGCCCTCATTTGGGCGGACTCGCAGGTCCGCCCCTACAGTAAGGCCGGGACGATCTTGAGAAAAACGTGCCACGGTCTGGGATAAATTTCGATGTTTTGAGACAGCTCTCTGCCGGACCTCCAGGTTTTATTAAATTATTGGCGATATGACATTAGATGTCGAGATCCTGGACTTCTCGTGCATGTTCTTTGATGAAGACGAATCGCTTTCTCACATCTTTGCCCATCAGTGTGTCAAAAATATCGTGGGTCTTTTGACGATCGGATATGCCGATTTTCAGGATCGTACGGGTTTGCGGGTCCATGGTGGTGTTCTTCAGCGTTTGCGCATCCATTTCGCCTAGTCCTTTGAAACGTTGAATCTCCACTTCTTTCCCGTTCTTCGATTTAAGAAGTTTGTTCTTTTCGTCATCCGAAAAGACGTATTTGATCAGAGTTTTCTTGCCTGAGCCCATTCGTATCCTGTAGAGCGGCGGCATTGCCAGATAGATATGCCCCTTTTCCACCAGCACAGGTAGAAAGCGATAAAAAAACGTCAGGAGCAGCGTCGCGATGTGGTGACCGTCCACGTCCGCATCGGTATTGATTATGATCTTACCGTATCTGAGACGCGAATACTCGAAAGTCGGCCCCATTCCTGTCCCGATGCTCTGGACAAGGCTCTGGATTTCCTTATTGGCTTTCATCTTTTCAGCAGAGGCCTGCTCCACATTGAGGATCTTGCCGCGGATGGGGAGAATTGCTTGAAAACGCCTGTCACGCGCTTGTTTGGAAGAACCGCCAGCGCTATCCCCTTCCACGATGAATAGCTCTGTATGGTCCCGAGAAGTGGATGAGCAATCCGCCAATTTACCCGGCAGCATGAGTCTCCGAGTCGCTGCCTTCCGAGTAACCTCATCGCGAGCAGCGCGTGAGGCAGTCCGAGCCTGCGCGGCGAGGACGACTCGGTTCACTATCGCGGCCGCCTGGGTGGGGTTTTGATGCAGCCAGGTCTCAAATGCAGTTTTTACCAGTGGCTCGATCTGGGAAGCCGAAGCGCTGTTGAGCCTATCTTTTGTCTGGCCCTGAAACTCGATGTCGTTCAGATACACGGAAACGATGGCAAGCAGACCCTCTCGAACATCTTCAGCTGTCACATTCTTTATGCCTTTGGGGAGGCCGTTCTTCTTCTCAATATACGTCCGGAGTGCGCGGGTGAGGCCGTTGCGAAAGCCGGTTTCGTGAGTACCTCCTGCAGGCGTTGGAATGGAATTTACAAAGGACAAAATCTTTCCCGCTGTGTCCAGGGTCCATGCCAGGACCATCTCGAATCTCAGACCATTGTCATGCCTGTACGAGAAAGGCTGAGCATCTATAGGAGTCCTATCCGAAAGCAGTTTTTTGAGAAAATCGCTGATACCCTCAGGGTACACGAACGTTTCCGTTCTGTCCTCCGCAATGTCCCGGAGCTTCACCGTCAAACCGGCAATGAGAAAAGCTTTGGTTTCGAGACGGTCCCGAATGGTATTCTTTGAAAATAATGTGCTGGAAAAGATCTCAGGATCGGGTATGAATATTACCCTTGTGCCGGTCCCTTCAGCTTTGCCCAATTTCTTCAGCCCGGTGAGAGGAATGCCTTTCGAGAATTCCTGCTTGTACCTGATTCCATCGCGTCGCACTTCCACTTCGAGTTTTTCAGCGAGAGCATTTACCACTGCGGCACCGACACCGTGAAGACCACCGGCGACCTTGTACACATCATCGTCGAATTTCCCGCCAGCATGGAGATTGCAAAAGATGGTTTCAACGGTGTTTTTTCCTGTGGTGGGGTGGACTTCCACGGGTATGCCGCGTCCCCAATCCTCCAGAGAAATACGTCCATCGGGATAAAGAATTACCTCGATATAATCACAGTGTCCGTTGAGTGCTTCGTCCACGCTATTGTCAAGGATTTCCCATACGAGCTGATGCAGGCCATCGATACCCGTATCGCCGATATACATTCCCGGACGCTTGCGAACCGCTTCTAAACCTTTTAGAACCTGAATATCGTCTACCGTATAACCGTTACTCATTCGGATTGCTCCCGCACGAATCGCTCCATACCGATCATTCCGGGGAAGTTCGCCTTCCCAACACTTGCCCGCTGACCCGAGGCGATTTCCTCTACTTTGATAATTTTTTCTTTGCCGCGTTTTCTCACAATTCTGAGAGAATCCTCAGAACACACTGTTTCCAATGCTATGATCCGGGATTCAGAGGGAAGCTTCATGAGACGCACCCCCAGACCCGGTCCGGAAAGAACAGGTATCTGCTCCAGGGGAAAAACGAGGAGTCGCCCTGAATCAGCAGCTATTACCGCAAGACTCCCCGATTCCGGTTTCACCGTCAATACTTCATCATCCTTCTTGAGCACCACCAGGCGACGGCCCATTCTCTTTGTAGGTTCCTGGACCTGATTATAGTCGAATCGGAAGCCCTGTCCCGTTTTGGTGACGAGAATCGCCCGGCCTACTGCTGGAGGCGCTTTCTCACGGAACTCAAGCTCCCCTTCTTCGGCTTGAAACAGTGACACCTGCGACAAATCTCCGTAATTATAACCGCTCACAGTCGGTGAGGACTCATCCTGCACCGAAGTTTGTGCCGCAGCACCCGATAATCCAGGAGCTATCATACCAACCACGTACTCGCCGTCTCCTAAGGTGAGAATGCTGCCCAGGGGCTCACCGAAACCGGTTGTAGCAGGTACATCCAGTGCTCTTATGACATAAACTTTCCCGAAATTGGTGAAAATTGCTATGGTCTCGGCAGTATTCACCCGAGCCAGGCCGAATAAATTGTCCGCTTCCCGAAATTTCAGAGTGGATTCATCTTCCACCTCGCTCTTCATACGCCGGATCCATCCCAATTTGGACAATATTACTGTAGTGTCCTCATGATCCACGAATTCTTCGGGATTATAATCTGTAGCAGCCGCCTGGTGAGTCTGCACGATACGCGTGCGTCTGACATCGCCAAAATTGGATTCTATATCCGCGAGTTCACGATCGATTATCTTCCATAACCGTTCAGGGCTGGCCAGATCTTTGCGTATGTCTGATGCTTCTTTGTGTTTTGCGGACAGTTCGTCGAGCAATTTGCCGATTTCCATACCAACCAGTCTGTACAGCCTCATTTCCAGAATCGCTTCTATTTGTTCGTCATCGAGGCGGAACGCTTCTCTCAGACCTTGTTCCGCCTCGCGCCTGCTGCGTGCTCCGCGAATAATTGCCAGAGCTTTGTCCAGATCCTGGAACAGAATATCGAAGCCCTCGAGAATGTGGATGCGTTTCAGGAGGGTTTCAAGACGATGATTCAGTCTGCGGACGGTCTTTTCGTAACGGAAGTCAAGAAAATACCTGATGATTGAAGCGAGACCCAGTCTGTCAGGCACCCCCTGCGGCGTAATGGCAATAAAATTTATGGGAAAATTGATCTGCAGGTCAGTGTGCTTGTACAGAAAGGCCATCGCGGATTCTACGGAAACGTCTGCCCCGCGTAATTCCAAGACTATTCGCACATCTGCAGTGCTTTCATCACGAACATCCTGTATCAGCCTGAGCTTCTTGTCTCGAATAAGCTGTGCAATGCGTTCGATAAGGCGCGCTTTGTTCACGGAGTAGGGGATTGAATCGATTATGATATCTTCACGCCCTCTCGTCACCTTCTCGGTGTGAAACGAACCTCTGACCCGTACCGAGCCGTGGCCGGTCCGGTAGACTTCGGCCAGTTCGCCGGCTTCATCCAGAATCTCTCCGCCCGTGGGAAAATCCGGCCCTTTTACGTATTGCAGCAGCTCGGTGGAATCTATGTCGCGATTCTTTATTGCGGCTCTGCAAGCAGCGACGATCTCGAGGAGATTGTGGGGCGGAAAGGAACAGCTCATGCCGACGGCTATTCCGGAAGAGCCGTTGAGAAGCAAGTTGGGAATCATGGCCGGAAATATATCCGGCTCCTCGCCCATAGCATCGTACGTGGCCCTGAAATCCGTAGTGCCCTGGTCGATCTCCCTGAGAAGAAGGCTTGCGAACTGACTGAGCCGGGTTTCCGTATAACGCATGGCGGCCGGAGAGTCGCCGTCAAGAGATCCAAAATTGCCCGACCCGTCGATGAGCGGATACCGGAGACTGAAATCCTGAGCCATCCTCACCATGGCATCATATGCCGCCTGGTCTCCATGAGGATGATATTTTCCGATCACCTCTCCGACAACCGCGGCCGACTTTCTCATCTTGGCGGTATCGGAAAGCCTCATACTGTGCATCGCATACAGAATCCGTCTGTGTACCGGCTTCAGACCATCCCGAACATCCGGCAAAGCCCTCGACACAATCGTTGAGAGCGCATACGCCAGATATCGTTTTTCAACCTCCTCATGCAGCGGTGTTTCACCTTCATAAGGTTTCTTCTCGGACGTGATAGCCTTCATTGTTCCTCTGCTTCCGTTATTGCCCATCCATGCAGGCACTCCAAAATATCCAAGCTAAAATTAATATCAACACAAATATTGCGGAAGAGCCCAAGAGAAGCTGTTGACAATAGTTTGCACTTATGTTATTGAAATTATAATAAAACTCGCTCCACAGAACACTATGCACGGCAAAATGTGGTGTCACAGTGATTAAACCCAAAATCGACGCCAGACAAGTCCTCATCGATATACGAAGCGGAATGGGTGATTCCGTCCTGATGGATAAATATAAATTATCGGCCAGAGGTCTCCAGAGTCTATTCAAGAAGCTCCTGGATATTGAGCTCATCAAGCAGAGTGAACTCGACGAACGCATGCCGCTGAGTCAAAAGACCGTGGATATTGCACTTTTTCGGTGTCCGGCATGCGGAATGCCCCAGTTTTCGGATTTTGAAGAGTGCCCCCAGTGCGGAATCATTGTGGGTAAATACATGGAACGACAGGCCAGGGTATCTGAATCACTCAGGGACTCACCTTCGGCTGTCGCAGTGAGCCCGGCGATTGACGCGAGACAGGAGATTACGTTTCGGGCGAATTCTCAACGGACAGGGTGCTTCGATTCAAAAGCTGTACCTGAGTTAACGGAACTGAAATGGAGGTTCAAGACAGGTGGATGGGTCTCGGCTTCTCCGGCTGTTGCATCTGCAGGAGTTTTCGTGGGCAGCCTGGATGGCAGTCTCTATCTCCTGGATGAAGATTCGGGGCGGCCGATATGGCAATTCAACGCGGGAAGCTCCATCTATTCGTCCTGTTCTCTGTTTGATTCAGTAGCGTATTTCGGGACTCTGGATGGAACTCTGTACGGAGTGAACGCGCTGGACGGAAAAGCCGCATTTCAATTCTCCACCGCCGGTCCCATATATTCGTCACCTGCCACAACCGAAGGGATGGTATTCTTCGGAAGCCTCAACGGGTATATTTTCGCTCTCGATTTGACCGCGCGTGCGGAAAAATGGAAAGTTCGGACAGGAGGACCTGTCTACTCGGCTCCCTCGGTAAACGGCGGTGTCGTCTTTTGCGGCAGCATAGACGGTCATTTATATGCTCTGGAGACTTCAACGGGAAAAGAAGTCTGGAGGTTCAAGACGGGCGGCCCGGTGACAAATGCTGCGGCTATTGCTGACAATATCGTGTACGTCGGGAGTGGCGACCGGCACATGTACGCCGTGGACGTCAGATCCGGCAAAGAACGTTGGAGTTTCCGTACTGGAGACAAGATTACGTCCTGTCCGGCCATTGTCGGAGGCGTAGTGTACTTCGGCAGCGCTGATAAGCATGTTTACGCTGTGGATGTGCGAACTGGTTTGAATAAATGGAGCTTCGAGACCGGAAGTGCAGTGTACTCCTCTCCTGCGGTAGCAAATGAGATGATTTATTTCGGAAGCGGCGACAAGCATCTTTATGCGTTGGAAATAAAAACGGGCCGTGAACTCTGGAAATTCAAAACCGGGAGTCCCGTTTACTCTTCTCCTTGTATAGCGGATTCGGTCATATATTTCGGAAGCGACGACTGCTGTATTTATGCGATCCGTTAGTCAACTTCCTCCAATTGCACTCGATCCAATCCCCCGTCCTTCTTGAAATGCTGTTTGTGAGCACTGTTTGTGCAAAAGTGATATGATCGGTCTAAATGAAGTTTACGGAGCGGACATGGAAAAGCGAAAAATAACTGCCAGAGAAGTGCTTGCAGACATACGCTACGGCAAGAACGACTCCAGTCTTATGCAAAAATACAGCTTGTCTGCACAGGGTCTTCAGAGTGTCTTTCAAAAACTTCTCCGGGCTGGTTTAATTACCCAGCAAGAACTGGATGATAGGATTCCGGTCAGCGAGCAGACCGTGGATATCGGTCTATTCATCTGCCCTGCATGCGGGAACATTCAAGGGAAGGAATTCGTAACCTGCCCGAGATGCCAATTCAGCCTTCCCGGCAAGGCAAGTCAGGAATCTACTACTACTGCTCTTGCTGAGACTGAACGCCACGAGACCAAGAAAAAACCGTCTGTCACAAAACCCTCGGCCCAGCGTCCCGATTTTCGGAATGAATCGGCTCCCGCAACAGACCTGCTGCGCATGGCCGGTTACTGCCGAACTCTGGGAATTGCAGCGATTATCACATACGTCGTAGCAGTTATCGGAATCTTGGCCTATTTGTTTATGCCTTCACCGTCCTTTGGCATAAGTGTCCTGATAGGTCTGTTTGCTCTTGGAATCCCGGCGGTCGTGCTTTCGATCATCGTGTTTATGACAATGCGGGTTTTGACAGAGGCAATCAAAGTTCTTCTGAGCAGCTTCGATCATCACACCAGCCCCTCTGCAGGAGACTAATCTTGATGCGTATGGGTGTCACCCCATGAGCAGAAATCATTGGCGTTATAAAGTGAGATATGTGATCTTGGCATTGCGAGCGTAGCCACTGCAGAGGCAGGTCTCATGACTGTCTTCGCTGAACGATAGTTTAGTGGAGCCGATTTGGTAGCCGCTATTTGGCCCGAGCTTGACATTTGTTCCGGAGCGACAGCCAAGATCGGAACTGACTCTCATCCAGATTGAGGATATAATCCCCATGCAAAAGGCGCCTGCGCCAGGCCGCAGCAGCA
This sequence comes from Desulfomonilaceae bacterium, assembly GCA_041740635.1. GTDB lineage: Bacteria > Desulfobacterota > Desulfomonilia > Desulfomonilales > Desulfomonilaceae > Desulfomonile. Next base: position 28,567 of record JBGSLQ010000060.1, read on the forward strand.
ACATCCCCTTGACTCGGCCATCGAAACGGTCCACCACGGTGACCAAGCTTTTCCTTATCAGTATAGCCGTGTTTATTTCTCTGAGCCTTGCCGTGACGTATTTCTTCACGTCAGCATCCTATGCGACGGGCCACGAAGACAATATCGCGGCGTTCAAATCCTTTGCCGGTCCATTCCAGGAATACAAGAAGCTCAGGCAGGAGTGGCGACCCCGGCTCTTTTCAAATTATCTTGCCGGATTGTTGATGCCGCATGGAAACGACCGAAAACAGTTCGAATTCTCTGTCGGTCTTTGGAATGCCGGTTTTTTCCTGATATGCTGCGCAGCGTACATAATTTTCGACCACAGGAACGCAGTGTTTCTGATTTTCGGCACCTTTGCATCTTTGTACTATGCATTTTCGCCACTTTCCGAATCGCACATCTATCCCTGGGATATGCCTGCTCTGCTTTTCTATGTTCTCATGTACTCTGCGTATAAACGGAGCATCACCGCGTTGCTCGCGGTGCTCTGGATAGGCACGGGTTTCAAGGAAACCGTCGCACTGGGAAGCATACTTTTTCTCTTTTGGCCGGGGATGACGGTTTCCCGCAAGCTGGCGTACTTTTTCGCGGGAATCGTGGGCTGCATATCCGTGAAACTGGCAATAGATCTGATCACCGGTAATCCATCACCGCTTTTTACCATGACTTTTTATAATTTCGGGCTTCTCAACGAACTGGCTGAGACATCAAAGGGCCTGTATTACAATATTAGGGCACTTTCAGGTGTTTACCTGAACCACCCGATATTTGTGAATGCAGGGACATTTGCTATTTTCCTTCTGCTTTTGCCGCGAGACCCGGATGACTGGATGTGGAAGATCATAGGAGTGCTTTTCCTGGTGGGAATTCTTTTATTTGGGGTAGTCAATGAAGCCAGGGTCTTCTTCGAAATGATACCGATCGCATTATGGGCGATCATCAAGAAGTTTCCTGCTCAATCGGTTCCCTGAGCAGACCGGCATCTATTCTTTGGTGAGATCGCTTTTGATTATGGCGCGTACTTCCGCATCGCTAAACGCACCCTCCACAGAATCCAGGCACTGTTTCAACTCTTCTTCGGTGACTTCTGCAGGATCTCTGAGTGTATCCAGTGGACAAATATATTCCTTGCCCGATCGATCGTGCACTTTGCCATATAGAGGTTTCCGCTCTGTTTCATCACTCATGGCGAATCCTTTTCAGCAACAAGGGTCATTTTACCATCTCGCTAAAGGCCTTTGCCGCTCCGAAAGTGAAGTCTGCTTTGTATAGAATGGTTTCAATGCAAAAAAAAAGCAATCCTTCAGGAGGATTGCTAAAGAGGGTATGGTTTAGGATTGTATTGAACGAATTAGCAAGACCCGTACCACTATTACAAAGTGCTGCAATCATTATCTCTCACATATGAGTCGTCGAAAGGAATGGGTAAAACGCGCTCAGTTTTTTCGCAGTGCACGGGCGAATCCCTACTACTGCGAAATGGTTGCGCACTACGCCCATAGTCCAGACTGGGACATACGTAAATAAGATCATGCGGCAACTCATGTGAAAAAAATAATCACTCGGTCTTCTGTTTCCACGTGGTCTATCCGGAAAACTGTTGTTTCAACGCGGAAGGGTGTACCATTATGATCGATGACGTTCCAGGGTACAGTTTCCCGTTTGAGGAGATTCGTTATGCATACCATGCTCGCCAATATTCTTGAAGCCGAACTCCAGGAAATCCGTTCTGCGGGTCTTTATAAGGAAGAACGTATTATCCAGAGCCGTCAGGATGCGCATATCCGAATTCCTGATAAGGAAGTGATCAATTTGTGCGCGAACAATTACCTCGGTCTCTCGTCTCATCCGGAAATCGTCAAAGCGGCTCACAGGGGATTGGATGAACGGGGGTACGGCCTGTCTTCGGTCAGGTTCATCTGCGGCACGCAAGATATTCACAAAGAGCTCGAAAAACGCATTTCAAAGTTTCTCGGTACAGAAGACACAATTCTCTATTCGTCATGCTTTGATGCAAACGGAGGTCTCTTCGAAACACTGCTCAGCAAAGACGACGTCGTCATCTCGGATGCCTTGAATCATGCCAGCATTATCGATGGGGTAAGATTGAGTAAAGCGGCTCGGAAAGTGTATCAGCATGCGGATATGAACGATCTGGAAATCCAGTTGAAAGATTCTGCCGGATCCAGAGTAAGAATGATTGCCACGGACGGGGTTTTCAGCATGGATGGAGATTTGGCCCATCTGGACAAGATTTGCGATCTTGCAGAACGATACGATGCGGTGGTCATGGTGGACGATTCGCATGCTACGGGTTTTGTGGGTGCAAAAGGAAAGGGAACGCCCGAGTATTTTGGAGTTACCGAAAGAGTGGACATCATTACCTCAACGCTGGGAAAGGCGCTTGGTGGTGCTTCCGGCGGTTTTACCAGCGGTCGCGGATCTATTGTGAAATTTCTGAGACAACGTTCCAGACCGTACCTCTTTTCGAATACTGTGGCTCCGCCCATTGTCTATGCCACCCTGACGGCGCTGAACATGATCGACGGCTCAGACGACCTTCGCCGCAGGCTCAAGGACAACACTGAATACTTTCGGCAACAGATTGCAGGCGCCGGCTTTGACATTAGGAGGAAGGGCAACCATCCTATCATCCCGATAATGCTCGGAGATGCGAGACGTGCTCAGGATATGGCGCGGGAACTCCTGGAGGAAGGAATCTACGTGGTGGGCTTCAGCTATCCGGTTGTTCCGAAAGACAAAGCCAGAATCCGGGTGCAGATTTCAGCAGCTCACACACGAGAGGAATTGGACAGAGCCGTGAAGGCATTCACGCTCGTGGGGCGGAAACATGGGGTAGTCTAATACCAATGTGCTTTCAAAGCAGTATACCTGCCCCGCCAGCCGCGGGGTTACAATCCCGCTTCAGCGGGACCAGATTTTATCTCTCTGAATGCAAATCAGTATAACGGTCTGAACTTCTTTCTCCGGGAGGAAGAGATTGAACGAATTCCCGGAATTTCCGGAAGTATTCTGTTCCTGCCACAAAATACGTGTCATTGTGGCCCGCTCCCGGAATTGTCACGAATTCCTTCGGAGCCTGTGCTGCATTGAAGAGGTCGCGCCCTAATTCAATAGGAACAATATCGTCGCGGTCACCGTGAAAGAACAGAATTTTGGATTTGACCTTTCCAATACGATCGATGGAATTCAGCCTGTTTCGCACCAGACTTTCCGGAACAGGCAAGGGAAAATGATATCGTGCCATGGCTGCAAGATTGGTAAAAGTCGATTCAAGCACCACACCCGAGCACGGCCGCTGAGAAGCTAGATACACTGCAGCTATTCCGCCGAGCGATCTTCCGAACACCACCAGCTTAAGCTTTCCTCCTTGAGTATGCTTGAGCACCTCATCGTATGCAGCTTCCGCATCAAGATAAAATCCCCGTTCGGTAATGCGACCTTTGCTCAATCCGTATCCGCGATAATCGAAAATGAATACACTGAGACCTATGTCGTGCAACCTGCGAATATTATCGACCCGGTGAGAGATATTGCCGGCATTTCCATGGCAGAACAGCATCATCCCTATACTCGGCTCAGCGGGGACCAACCATCCGTGGAGCGTCACGCCATCACTTGTCTCGAAACGAATGTCCTGAAAAGGGAGCCCCTGATCTCCCGGTGTACATATGAGCAACGGATCGGGGAAGAATATCTGTCTCTCTACAAATCTGTCTAAAGCCTCTTGAGTAAATCCCATCTCTTGCCCCCGGCACGAATGCATAGCAAGTGTCTTTTACGAGTTTTCAGCAGAAGTGTCCAGAATGTTCATGCAATCCGCTATAAGTAAAAGATCTCTCCTGAGAGATGTTCCCTGCAATTTGTTTTGGCGAACAGAGTATTTATTATAAAAGGAACATGTGCAATAAAGTGCAGTGAGAGCTCAAAGTCATGTATCGCACTTGTCCGGGCAAGGGGCTGTGAGAGTTCTTTCTAGTGATGAGGATGGGTGATCTTCACGTGCCGATATCCTGTTGCAGCAATTCCTATCTCCTGAAGTTAAATGAACGGAATGCCTGGAATTTGCGCGCAACCAAGAACACGAAAGCATGGTTGCAGCGTTTCGCAACGACACTCGCACTGCAGCACGGACACAGACCGGACAAGCCCACAATTAGCTTCGTCAGGGGAGGAGGAACAGGACCGCCATCTACATCTCTTCCCTGGTCACCCGATTTCACTGCACTCGAAAAGCTGGAGATGGAAGAATGGAATAACGCGAGCCCCGGCCTGAGTCGATTCTGGTCGCCACCCCGGGGAAACGATCTGGTGTGCGAGCTTCTGAACACATCTTCCGAGAAACTTGAAATTCTCATGATGGGAGAAGCCGTGCATCCCGTGTACATGAAAGCTGCGCAATCCGGCGGACTTCCCATTCATGGAGCCCTCGTTGCCCTGAACGAGCGGGGGATTCTCCTTGCGGGTGCGAACGATGCGGGCAAGACTACTTCCTGTTCCCGGCTGCCTGATCGATGGAAGGTCCTCTGTGATGATGAAACTCTGGTGATAAAAGGAGAAGGGAATCAGTACCGTGCTCACCCGTTTCCCACCTGGAGCAATCTCCTACGATCGGGATTAGGCGCAAGTTGTGATGTTTCCCGGAGCGTTCCCCTGTCGGCATTCTTGTTTCTTGAGAAAGCGACTTCTCCGGAAATCGTTCCTATCGGACAAGGACGTGCTGCAGCGAGGATTAATGAGTCGGCAGACCAGGCATGGACATGGCGTGTGCGGCACCTTGAAGGTGAGCAACTGAGGATATGGAGAACTCAACTTTTCGAAAACGCGTGCGGTATGTCTGCGAATATTCCATCCTATATTCTCAGATTGGACTTGTACGGCAAATTTTGGGAGACCATCGAAAGAATCCTCGAAGATCTTCCTGACGGGAACACACAAAAATAGAGCCGCCGAAACTCACGATCCTCATGCTCGGATTCCTCGTAAAAAGCTGAATCTCGAAAACCCGAAACGGAGGAAGTGAATCCCGGTACTTTCCTAAAAATGTTTCGATATCACTGCAATTCAAATGGAATTTGTCTGAGAATTTCAGTAGAGTATTCTTTGAACGGTGGGCTGACGAGACATGAAGACGCAAAATGTCTGTAACGCGTAAAGTTCATGGTCACATTGTTTCCTTTTAAAAGCAACCACATAGCGGAAACAGCATAAAATGTGACATTTTTTGTCAGACTGTATAAAGATTGGACGATTCCCATTGAACAAGAACGGCAACAGTAGGGGTTTTGGCTCTTATGCTGCAATGGCACAGTAGTTGCTTTGTCGGCAATGGGGTAGATTGGTTCAACACACTATGGTAATAAAATACCATAGTGCCGTGAGAGGCTACATGTAGGTTCGTTTTTCCCTGATTCTGGGAGGTCTTTTATGAGAAGGCTTAGTCGCGGGATGATGAAGGTCTGCGCGCCGGATATAATACTAGAGAGACTTGAAGATCGAATCGTGCTCGATGCTGCGGTTGACCAGCAACTCGAGGACAGTTCGGACAAGCTCACAAACACGCAATCCACTGAAGCTTACACGATCGACGGCGAAGATTTACTCGCGAATTCCGATTGGCTAAAAATCGGACTCTCTCATATATTCGAGCAGGACCTCCATGTGCTGTTGGTATCCAATAATTTGGATCAGACAGAAATCGTTTCTGCCTCAGCGCCGGATGGTAGTTTGGTTGTAGTGTATGATCCACAGACAGATAACCTGAGTACCCTTTCTGCAATGCTTCACAATCTTGTCGCAACCACCGGGCAGAAGATCGGCGCTCTTGCATTCGTAGATCACGGCAATGATGGAGTAATCAAGATCGGAGTCGATCAGATAACTTCTGAAAATCTTTTTAAGTTTGCCTCTACCTTTGCAGGTCTGGCCGAAGACCTGACTGCTGACGCTCAAATCGAATTCTTCGGTTGCTCTATTGCGTACGGAACCGAGGGCCAGGACCTTCTTTCTCAGATCGCCTCCTATACGGATGCAGTGGTTTTCGCAAGCACCGACGATACGGGTGGAACCCACGGATGGACTTTGGAATACTCGTCAGATCCGGGAATCATTCCTGTTACCATGATTGTGATCGATGAGATTTCTCAATCCGATTCAGTGCTTATTTTTCAGGGATATCCGCCTCTGGATGACCTGTCCACCTGTTATCAGTATTTCAGCTCACTCGACACCTTAGATCTGCGATCGGTTCAAACCCAGTATTCATATTCTGAAACGTGGACTTTCACGATTACCACAACGATGGTTGTCTCCATTGGTATGCAAACGGTACATCCAACCTTGAACCATGGTGGTACGGGCTTTGTCGATTGCTGGATTGACCTGTACAGCGGCTCCACTCCCAATACCGCCAACAGAATAACGTATAATGACGACTGGGTAGGTCCCGGCACTACCAATGCTCCGTACTGGCATGGAAACGATTCATTACCTGTCGACGCAGGATCGTACGGAGTGTTGTTGACTCCGGGTACGTACTGCATTCAGGCAACAAGCTGGAGTGACCACAATCAGCCCCAGTACGATCTGCAGACGGGCGGCTACTACCTTCTTTCCAATGTGGAGCTTACCTATTCCGGCGGACACTACATTGCGCCTCCGACATCCGACCCGATTCCCGATCCTCCTTCCAGGCCGGAGAACTTCACCCCGGCTTTCACGTATGACGTTCATTCGTATTTCAGCGACCCGCAAGGCGACACTCTCATGTATCAACTCGGTGGGATAACATACTCCGGTGGGCTTCAGGTGGGTGTCAGCATCAACTCTTCCACCGGCGTGGTGACATTTACGAGTGTTGCAGGCTATAACGGTTCGGTTTCGGTTCAGGTAAGAGCTTACGATGGAGAGCTCTATTCACCTTACGAGACGTTCGTCTTTACGGTTACGAGCCCCTACAATCTCCCCATAGCAAATGACGATGCCATAACCGTTGCGACTGATGACTCGATCACATTCAAAGTGATCGGATACGATCCTGACTCGCATCCCACCAATCAGGTGCGATTCACTATTCTTTCCGGTTATGATCCCAGTTTCGGCGACATCGAGGCTGTGGACGAAAACGGGGTTGCCACATCACCGCAGTACGATGCGGTCGGTCAATACTATTACCAAGTGTTTACCTATACTCCTGATGCAAATTACTGGGGACCGGATACGTTTCTCTTCACGCTTTCCACTCCGGGAGGAACATGGAGGACATTTGCTACAGGTATAACGATAGGACAAACTCTCGACAGCTATAACGCCTATGACGTGGCCTTGGTGGATCTTAATGCAAACGGCACCCTGGATCTCCTCACGGCAAACTCAAACGATGCCTCAGGCCAGCACAACTATTATCATATCAACGACACCGGTAGTTTTAGAGGCGGTGTCAGCATGGAACTGCTGTCGGGACAGGCTGCCACCGATTCGGTGGGTATTGCTACAGGAGACCTCAACGGAGACGGTTTTCTCGATGCAGTGGTCAGAAACGGACGCTCAGGGACGACGACCACGACACAAGCAGATTTGATTTACCTCTGGGATAATGCTGCTCAAGGATTCAGGGTCACTCAACTTCCAAAAACTGTGGCCCAGATGAGGGGCGATATTGCTCTTGGTGACTTCGATGGCGATGGCGACCTCGATATTGTCCGTGTGTTCGGAACCAACATCGCAAATGAAATCTTCTGGAACAACGGCGATGGTACCTTCGGAGCTACACCCTCAACCCTTCCTGCTACTACGGGTACCAGTCACACCGTTGCAACCGGCGATTTCAACGGGGACGGGTACGTTGACATCTTCGTGGGAAAGTCAGGCAATGGCCAAAACCATTATGTCTACTTTAACGACGGGTACGGAACCTTTACTTCCGCAAACGCTAAAGCGCTTCCCATAGATGGCAGAGGCCGCGCGTCCGACTGTGCAGTCGGTGATGTCGATGGTGACGGTCGCCTGGATATAGTCGTGTCCAGGGGAACCACCTCAGCAGGCTACGGGAATTATTTTTATCAGAATACCGGGAACAATGGTTCCGGGTACACTAACTGGACTGCAGTCAACATGGGCGGCACTTATCAGAGTCTTGGAATAGATCTGGCCGACTTCGATCGAGACGGCGACCTGGATGTTGTGGTTGCCAACTACAATCAAAACGTAAGGCTGTACTTATATAGCAGCACAGGGTTCACAGGTTCGAATATAGGAACAACCACCCTCAATGCCCTGAGCTGTGCAGCAGGTGACGTCGACAATGATGGGGACATTGATGTGGTTGTGGGTATAAACGGCGCTCAAAATCAAATCTTTTACAACCGCGGATTTAACAGTGGGACCACGAATCCCTGGCATCAATCGGCACCCGCTGAGGTAACGATTCATGTGGAGACTATAAGCAACTGGAGTTTCGAGAATTCGTCACCGTACAGCGGTTGGACTCTGAATGAAACGTACAGTTCCCCGACACCTCCCGAGTTCATACTACCGGAGTTCAGTACGTTCGCTATTATCGAAAATGAGCCCGGCGGAGTGACCATCAATTACGGGGATGTACTGCACGATTACTATCCAAGGGATAACAACGATCAGGCGCAGTTTTCACTTCAGTTGAACAGTAGCATTCCCGGTGTGCCTGGAGTTACGGTGGAGTGGAGTGAAAGCGATCATACGGCTCTCCTTTTGAGCGGTGGTTTGCGGGAAGCCTCGTTGACGCAGACGATCGACATTCCTCGGGACCAGTATTTGGTCGGGCTCGAACTTCATTGGAACATCTCTTATTGGAACTGCATGCCGTGGGTAGCGGAGGGGGCGAGATTCTCTTCGACCCAATACGTGAAACTGTCCCTGTACGATGCAAGTACCGGGTTAACGACACCTCTCTGGGTCACCACGAATGGAGTGGACAGTTCCGTGGTGGACTCGATGCAACACTATTCAGTCAAGCTGAACGCATCAGATCCATTGGTCCAGAAAATTGCCAGTAGCGGCGCACAACTGGTTCTTATGCTTGAAGTCTGCGGTCTGGACTGGTACCTTGATGTTGCAGTTGACGATTTCAAGCTCGTGCCGCGCCGGCATGGACCTTTTGGTTCCACAACCCTTGAGCCGGACTACACAATGACGGCTCTTGATGAAAGTCAGCTTTTGAGTAGTGCCGAAACAGGATTTTATGACGACGTGATAGTAGCTAAGACTCTGTTGGCATTCGACACATCTTATGAAGGATTCTATCAATCTGATTCAGGCTCTGACACATGGACTTCATCAGACCAGGATGACGAGTTGCTCCAGAGTTTACCAAAACGAACAACAACCGTAATCGCTTGAGGTGAAGACAAGGTGCCGGAACATTTAAAGGAGTTTTAAGATCTTGCAAAGGGTAATATGAGTAGAGAAAAAACAAAATACCAGATACCCAGGCTGGTTGATCTGCAGGAAGATAGAATTCCTCAGGCCGGGGGTGAATGTAGAAGCGGGGGAAGCGATCAGGGGGTGTGTCGAACAGGGTCGAATGCGCGGACAGCCTGTACACTCGGTCATGCCGCTAGACTCGGCTGTGTTCAGGGAAACGGAGCCCGCTATCTTTGTATTTCGGGCAGTGGTGTCAGTTGATTTACCTGCCTTTGGCCATGCCGTTCAATGAGACAGCCCTTTTGCGCAACATAAAAGTCCTCGTATAACGTTCACGTTAATGGAAGAAGAAATGGGCGGACAAATCTTTCAGTTTCCAGGTGAATTGAATCGAAATAGTCACCAGAATTTAACCCTGTGTGCCGAGAAGAAGAGAAATGTTCGGAACTCCATATTACTACTCGAGTTGCTTGAAGATAGAATTGTTCTCGATGGAACCGTTGACGGTCATATAGAGGGATCTCACGTAACGGATGTTGTCCAGGCTGATGGCAGTGCAGGTTCCAGCGATGCTGGAGGAGTCGTTTCCGTCCTGGAAGCGGTGGTGGATTATTACGACGGTCAATGGCACGAAGTTAACGGCTGGTTGTATCAGCGTCTGAACGGATTTGATTTCTGGTATGCCGGTACGCACTACTACTATGCTATGGAGCTTGCCACCGGTTACTGGTTCTGGTACGACGACCTGGATAGCAACAGTTGGGAGCCTTGCTGGGAATGGTATTACGACTACAGTCTCGGTGCATGGGTCTTGAACGGCACGGATGGAAGCAGTTACCATTACGATGAAGATCATTATTTTTATCAGGACCACAACACGGAAGCGTGGGTCTGGTGGGACTCCTTTGACGATTTAGCATGGGAATCGGCATTCACGTGGTTTTATGACCTCGCGGACGAAGCGTGGATCTGGAACGATTGGAATTTAAGTTGTTGGCATTACGATGCGGACCACTATCTTTATCAGGAACATGATAATGGAACATGGTTCTGGTGGGACAGTATAACCGATAACCAATGGGAACCTTATCAAACCTGGTTTACCGGCAGCATCGGAGCACAGGTATTTAATGACTGGGATTCGACGACTTACCACTTCGGGCCCAGCGGGGAGTACTCTTACATCCAGCAACACAATGAGACTCTGGTAAATGTGGCGCCCGTAATTGGAATTCCCGGGCCTTTGACGGGAAGCGAAGACACGGAACTCAGTCTCACCGGTATTGCAGTGCTCGACGTTGACGCAGCAGGAAACGACATCCAAGTGACATTGTCCGTCGAACATGGATCTTTCAGTCTTCACGATTCCACGGGACTCCATTTTAGCATCGGTGACGGGTCCCACGATGCTGTCATGGTCTTCACGGGAAATCAGATTACTGTGAATAATGCCCTGAGCGAGGTGCTATACCAGGGTATTCGAAACTATAACGGTGCAGACACCCTGGCGATCACAGTAGACGACCTCGGCCATAGCGGTTCCGGCGGAGCGCATAGTTCCAGCCAGTTGCTCGATATAACGATCGATGCAGTAAACGATGCTCCTCTTACCGGGGACTTCGCCGTGTCCGGCGATCCGGGAACAGATATCGCCATTACAGGATGGGTATTTGACGATTCTGCAGATTCGGTGCCGGGAGGATCTTCTGCAAACGATCCGGACCATGTAACTATAGTGGATCTGCCGAATCATGGGGTGCTGTATTTGGATGGAACTCCAATTGCGGCGGGGCAGGACGTTTCGTGGATGGATGCGAATGCCATGATTTTCGTTTCCGACGTAAACTGGAGCGGCTACACGTCATTCCATTACAGAGTGACTGAAACGAACAGTGGAATGACGAGCGATCAGGCGACGGCCAGGATTGCCGTGCATGGAATCGGTTTGGTGGAGGATGTCAATGTGGGAGAGGCAAACAGCGATCCTGCAGGGTTCACCGAATTCAACGGCGATGCGTATTTCTCTGCCAATGACGGCATCCATGGACACGAGCTTTGGAAGTTTAACAGCACCGGCCTGATTACTCTTGTGTCAGATATCAATCCCGGTGAAAACGACAGTTATCCGACTGGATTCACGGTCTTCGACAATGCCCTGTACTTTTCGGCATACAGCAGCACGCATGGCTATGAGCTCTGGAAAATCGGAAGTAACGGAGTGCTGTCCAGGGTGACGGATATTAACATTTCAGGCAGCAGTAATCCTGGAGATCTGACAGTCTTCAACGGCAGTCTGTATTTCACCGCTTCCAATGGGACTCGCGGAATAGAGCTTTGGAAGTTGGACGCAAATGATGTGCTGCAATCCTGGGATATACGATCGGGTAGTGCAAGCAGCAATCCGACAGATTTGACGTTATTCAATGACGAACTCTATTTTTCCGCTAATGACGGTATTCATGGAACCGAGGTTTGGAAGCTCGACAGCAGCGGGATTGCTTCCAGGGTCACTGATATAAGTCTGTCGGGTGGCAGCTCTCCGCAAGGATTTACCGTGTTTCAAAATGCGTTGTATTTCTCCGCTGATGACGGCACGAATGGTGCAGAGCTTTGGAAAATCGATTCCAGCGGAGCAGCCTCTCTGGTGTGGGACATCTATGCAGGGCCGACAGGCAGTTGGCCTCTGCATTTGACGGTATTCAACGATGTCCTTTATTTCGCTGCTTATGACAGCACTTCTGCGTACGAGCTTTGGATGATGGACAGCAATGGAGTGGCTTCTCGCGTCCTGTGCGGCAGTTATCCCATGGAATTTACGGTCTTCGACAATGCTCTTTATTTTTCCGCGGATGATGGAGTGACCGGGAGCGAGTTATGGAAAGTGGACAGCACAGGAACGGCCTCGTTGGTCGCCGATATCAATCCGGCCGGGAGCAGTTCCCCTGAAAGATTTATCGCAGTCGGCGACTCTCTCTATTTTCGTGCGAACGATGGGGTTAATGGTGAGGAGTTATGGAAGATTGACAGCAACGGTGCAGTCTCACTTTTCCGGGACATTAATCCCTCAGGCGATAGTTCTCCTGACAATTTCACGGTCGTTAATGGTGCGCTCTATTTCACCGCGGATGACGGTGTGCATGGGAACGAGTTTTGGATCTTTCTCTAATGAAAGATGATCGGTTGCATTTAACAAACTGAACCGCCAACCAATTTCTTATCATTCACCATTGCAGTCGCAAAAGTAAGAAGTTCCTCTTCCGCTCCGTAAAGCTGCTTTTATCATGAGATTTTCTGAATGGTTGATTGCAAAATTCAGTCAAGGCAGGAAACCCGGAAAGAATCTTCCGTAATCCTCGTATCTCGCATGTTCATCGGTCACGGATTGCACCAGTTTTTCGACACTGACATGTGGAAATTACCTGAACGGTAAGCCTTTAGTTATTGGTGAAACAAACATTGCAGGCTGTCATTGCAATGACATACTCCATGAGCCTCTTCCACCCAAAACAAACGGTGGCCCCATAAAACGAAATCCTTCTCAAGTTATCGCTCGAAACTCAAGATTTACCCTGTACGACAATAAAGTACTTGACAGCGGATGGTAACTAATGTTGACATGCATGAGGTGAGTAAAGATCACTCACCTTTCTGAATGTCTTGCGGGGGTCGCTCTGACTATTAGCCTCATCGAACCTCCCCATGGAGAGCGGATCTGCAAAAGAGGGACGGAACAGAAAACAAGACTCGTGATATAACCTGTGTGACTCGGATGTTGTAATCGACGTCACCCATGAGCAAGATTTCCCATCGGCGATTAGAAGAATCTTTATTTCAGCAACGGATAACAGGATCTTACCAAGACCCCATGGTTGGGATTTCAATTCACCAAACGAATACAGATCCAGAAGAACGCACCCGATTGATGCCGCCTAATGCGGGAATTCCCCATTCGGGCCAAGAATGGTTCACCGTCGGAAAAACTCTTGGAACCCCGGGAGCTATTCAATACTCAAGACAGATGGAGGTTCAGCATGCATCTTGGAGGACTCGTAGCACGAAACAAGCGCACCGTTCCTGACAAGGAAGCCATCATTTATCAGGAGAAGCGGTACACCTGGGCCGAAGTGGACGACCGAGTCAATACGATTGCCAACGCTCTCATCAAAGGAGGCATCAAGCAGGGCGATAAAATCGCCATGTGGATGTTCAATTCGGACCTGTTCGTCATTGCCTTCTACGGCATAGTAAAGGCCGGCGCTGTTGCTGTGCCGGTCAACTTCCGTCTGGCTCCGCCTGAAGCCGAGTACATTTTCGATAACTGTGATGCAGTCGGTCTGATTTGCGATGACATTTTCGAACCCGCGGTAAAGGACATGAAGGGCCGGCTGGATAAGATAAAGCTCTTTTTTTCGGCAGGATCCGGGAAATTCGACGGATTCGATTCCATAGAAGAAATAATGGCTTCCGGCGATTCATCAGACCCCGGTATAGAAGTGGACGAGTATGCTGAGAGCGAAATCATCTACACGTCGGGAACTACCGGACGGCCCAAGGGTGCGGTCCTGTTACATCATAATCAGATAGTTTTGACCACCACGGTTTGTTCTCTCTATGCACTCAATCCGGACGATCGCATTTTGCATGTTGCTCCGCTGTTTCACTCTGCCGAACTCAACCTGTATCTCAATCCCGGTACATACATGGGAGTCACTCACGTTATCATGAGGGACTTCATTCCCAACCAGATTTTAGCGACGATTCAAAAAGAGAAGATTACGCAATTCTTCGGTGCTCCGGTGATGTACCTGGCGTTAATGCAGATGCCAAATTTTGATGAATACGATCTCTCGTCGGTACGCTTTTTCGGATACGGCGCTGCGCCTATGGCGGCGGAATCCGTAAAGCAGGCGATCAACAAATTCAAAACCACCAACTTTTTCTGTCTGTGCGGTTTGACCGAAGGAGGTCCCGGAGGAATCGCTCTTTATCCAAAAGATCAAATTCGCAAGGCTGGCGCAGGCGGAAAGTACATCGTCAACATGGAAACCAAGCTCGTTGACGACAAAGGCAATAAGATCACCAAACCCGGCGTCGTGGGCGAACTGGTGATCAAAGGCGAAACCACCATGAGGGAATACTACAAAAATCCCCAGGCCACGGCTGAGACCATACGGGATGGTTGGGTCCATTCGGGAGACCTGGGCATGATGGATGACGAAGGCTACATCACCCTGGTGGACCGTAAGAAAGACATGATCATTACGGGCGGGGAAAATGTGTATTCCAAAGAAGTGGAAGACGCTCTCTTCGAACATCCAAAGATCAGCATGGCCGTTGTTATTGGAGTACCTCATACGGTCTGGGGTGAGACCGTTATGGCTGTGGTAACACTGGCTCCCGACCAGGAGCTTACTCTTCCGGAATTACGGGAATTTCTCAAGACACGTCTGGCGGATTACAAGATTCCCCGCTTGATGGAGATTGTTCAGGCATTACCGGTCAACGTCTCAGGTAAGGTAATGAAATATCAGCTCAGAGAGCAGTTCAAAGATAAAGGGTCCACTATGCAGAACTAGACCGCCGCATCAGCAATACCATTTTGCATTCAATATGCTAACTGCACTGACCTGCTATGCAGGTCAGTGGCACCCCTGTATCCGTGCCCAAATTTCAATCCTGGGTGCCATGGACCTGCCGTGTCGGTCCGTGTTACCACCTCAATGAGAAATATCTTGACTGCAAGTCGGTATAATGAGGACAATCGTGGAGAATCTCGCTTCAATTCGCTTTTGGGCGGGACTCCCCAATCACACCCGAGAATTTTTGGGTGCTCGCGCAGTACGAACAGCCTTATACATGGCGGGTCTTCGAGATCTCAGCGTTGCCGTTGGAGGAAAGCATGAGTTTCACACCGGAAACCGTGAAGGAGTTAGTGGAAAAGAAAATTGCCTTTGTGGAGCGCATGGGGCTTAAAGTCATTGAATTAACCCCCGGACACGTGAAGCTCATAGCGCCGCTCCAGGGAAACGAAAATCACGTGGGCAGTATGTACGCCGGCGCACTCTTTACCTTGGCCGAAATACCTGGTGGTGCACTGATTTTGACCACTTTCGATCCCACAAAGTGTTTCCCTGTGATAAAAGAATTGACCATCAAGTTTCTTCGGCCCGCAGTCTCCGATATAACCACAGAGATATCCCTTTCCCGTGATGAAGTTGACCGTATTACGGGAGAAGTCTCGGAGAAGGGTAAAGCCGATTTTGTCCTCCATGGAGAATTGAAGGATCA
This sequence comes from Desulfomonilaceae bacterium, assembly GCA_041740635.1. Classification (GTDB taxonomy): domain Bacteria; phylum Desulfobacterota; class Desulfomonilia; order Desulfomonilales; family Desulfomonilaceae; genus Desulfomonile. Next base: position 44,299 of record JBGSLQ010000060.1, read on the forward strand.
GGCCGGGACTGTAGTTGCCGTGAGTCAGGGATTGTACCAGATACGATTGACGGACAAAGCATGGGCTCACATCGACGGCTGATCGTCGCGCGGGGTTCAGCCCGCGACACTGCATCTGTAGGATCTTCCCAATCTCTCTCGTACCATTTTGTATTCAAGATGCTGACTGCACTGACCTTTCTCCGCAGGTCAGTGGCACCCCCGTATCCGTGCCCAAATGTCAATCTTGATCTTGCCGACGGTGAGGCTCTGATGCGTGAGAAGGATCAGGTCCTTTCCGCATTAATCCCGAGTAGTTCACGTTGTCGCTGATTTCTTACATTGAGATTGTGGGCTGAAATCGTTCTTGGGTTCGGGTACTCTCGCTCAATAAGGACAATGATCAAGCATACGAACACCAGAAGCAGTATGGAACTCCGATTCATTGTCAAAATAGGTGCGCCAAATCCTGCTGCAACGATCATCAACCATAACAGAAGCATTACCAGGCTGTATTTGCTGTTTTTCACAATTCCTTGAATGCAGCTCCGACCGATTATTCCTAGGATGAATATATACCAGGCCAGTCCCACGAATCCTCCTTGTGTGAAGAACTCGAGATAGGCATTGTCCAGTACATCGGAGGTTCCCAACCCTATACCGCAGAGGGGATCACTTCTCAATATCTGTTCAGCTTGCGTCAGAATCCATCCTTCTTTTCCGAATCGTCCCGCAGTATATACACCTATAGGATCACTCGCCAGGTGCCCGCCGGGATCGGTCATGAGTTCCAAGAAGGAGATTCCGGTCCACTGATCCGCAAACTCTATCGCAACAACCGCAACACTCGATAATCCGAGAAAGACTTTGAACAGAGTTCCGAAATGCAATTTCTTGCAGAAAAGAAAATAGACAATTCCTGCCGGTATACCGCCGAACAGAAACACTTTCGAAGCTGAGAGAATTCCTCCGATAATTAAGAAAGGAAGTAAGAGCCACTGCCAGTTGGATCGATAATTGTTGACATAGTAAATCCAACTCACCAAAGCAACCGAGTATGCTAAACCATTTTCAACAGGCTGATCGAATATTCCACAATATCTTCCTTGTACGACCGCATTTTCCCATACGGTCCGTTCATCCATAGAGCGAAGAAAAAAATGGGCCACCGGCCACATGTCCCAGAATATCTGACAGGCAGCAATCACCGTATTAAGACTCAAAAGAATGCACATCGTAAGAGATACTTTTTGCAGTGCATCGGAAAGTTCTCTTTCCTGTTTCTCAGCAGTAATGAGGGCAATAATCCCGATGATAGCAGTGGGTTGAGTAAAATTATCCAGACCGGCAAGGACTAAATTCCATGAAAGTTTTGGGTGGCCTCCGAAAAAAGTTGAGACTAATGTCCATATCGTAACGGCAAATAAAGAGAGGGTAAGCCACAGAAGCGCATGATTAAATCTCATTGTAAACAAAAAAGGCATATTCATAATGAAGAATGCAATGCACAGACCATAAATGACAACATGGTCGAGCCTCAATCCCAAACCAGGAAGCAAATATGGACCGAATGCCGATGCGACGAGACAGCAACTCACAATACTGAGCCTGTGTGTATTGAAATGCTCTGGAGCACCGTGATTCTTATCGAACATCATTGTGAGCACACTTTCATCAGGGAAACGCGCTGCTTAATTTCCTGTTCCCAGGGGCTACTTTTGAAGGCAACTATTTCACAGCCATCCATCTCAATCCTGTGAGCAGACCCGCCCTGATCCGCCATGGGGCGCAGGCAAACTTCCTTCCCAGCCACTCTGCATCTTTGCTATTTATGACTCTCAGGAATCTCAAAAAGATGGCGTACACTCCAACTCCGGTCCCCACTGCTAAAGGAATAGCCGCAGGGAAGGGGAGGAGTATCAAAACAGCACGCGCTGACAAGGCACAGAAGGCGGCTGCAAACAGGGTCTTCACGATGAACATATACGGTACCTGCTGCTTTAGGCCAAAGGCTATATACAAAGTCTGAAAAGCAATTATTCCCGTCTGAACTCCTGCGCGAACCCACACTGCTCCCCATGCGCCATGGATCGGAATGACAAGAAAACAGACAGCTATAGCTATTACGCCACCAAGTCCTTCTGCGAATGCGACGAAACGCGAATAGCCTATCCCGTACACGAGGGCAGATCCGACGCCTCCGAAGGTGAGACAGGAAAGCCCTATCAGCACAACTGCCATAGGCACTGCAGGTCGAAACTGCTCGCCGTACAGGAAGGGAAGCAGAACCGGGACAATTGCCGCTCCTCCCAGGCCGAGTGGAAAAGCCAGCAACGTCATGACGCGTGTTCCGGCTGCGTATGTATATTCGATATTGCTTCTGTCTTCAGCTCCCAAGAGATTGGCGAAATGGGGCAAAAATGCACCCCGCAGTAACAGAGGAGCATAAATTGCCATGCTCGAAAGGGTGATACCTGCGCTGAACAAGCCGACTTCGTAGCTGTTCCAATATTTTTCAATAAAGAAGATTTCGACTCGTCCCCAAACCACAGCGGAAACGATATGACCGATCCATGCATTGCTCGTATATGTCCAGAATTCCTGTTTCAGCATGGGGCTTGGATCGCGTGTACCTCGATCCGGCTTTAAAACGCTGAAAATCAACAGCAGTAACGGGAGACTGCCGAGCGCATAGCCTACAACCGCCCCGGTCAGACCGAGAAAGAACACTCCGAAATATTGCGCTATAATCAAGAGAATGGCAGAAACGAGATTGACTGCGGCAAGTGAATGAAAGTCCAACCTTCCGGTGTATTCGGCAGTTTTCATGCTGGCGAAGAAAGTCGATATAAATGCAAACACTATCGAAAAGGTCAACACCATATCCAAGTAGTGCGTTTCTTTTTCATACCACCATAAGAACAGCATCAGCAGAGTGCACCCGGATAGACACGCAACAACAGATCGTTTATAGATCCATCTCATTAAACCGTTAATTTCACTTGTGCGACCTCCTCCCTGCAATTCGGCCACGTAACGCGTCATTCCATTTGAAAGGCCGAAATTCGCCAGTACGTAAATGCTTTCACAGACGCAAGTGAGGAAGGCAAATTGACCTATTCCGATCGGCCCCAGTAGTCGCGCGATCATGATGTTGCTGGCGAAACGCCCAAGAATCCCGATCACACTTGCAAATGCTGACCAAACACTTTTTGCTGCTAACGACTCCATTTATGTGGTTCACCGGGTTTGATTATTAATTCTTCCGACGAATTCCTTTTTTGCATCAATCAAATGATACAATGTATGGTGATTTCACTTTTCGCATTGTAAATCGGCATGTTTCGGTTGAGCTCTTTTTTCAAGGAGCAATTCTATGCATTTTAGTGCGTCTCTTGCTTTAACATCTCTGGAATACTTTTCTTTTGCGACTTCTCGACCCCTCTTCCCCATCTGCGCCAACTTGTCCTTCTGAGCACTCAAACCGATTACTTCTGTGGCTAATTTTTCGGCGTTGCCCGAAGGAATGCACACTCCCGCTCCAGCGTCTTCAACGAGACAAGCGCTTTCACCCTCAACCGCATGAATAATTGGCACTTCCATTGCCATTGCCTCAAAAATTTTCGATGGAATTACGGTTCGAAATATAGGATCGGGCCGCAAATGAACGAGAAATGCATCCAGACAACTCAGATAGGAGGGCATCTGCACACGCGAAATGAAGTCTCGAATTATTACATTTTTGAGACCATTCTCATGCGCAAGCTCCTGAATTCGGGATCGTTCGGCGCCTTCACCCATGATAAGAAATTTCAGATATTCGTGGTCCTTGCATAATGATGCCGCGTGTACAATGGTCTCTATCCCGTGAGCCATGCCTATCGTTCCGATATATCCGGCCAGGAAGTCTTTTCCATCCACACCCAAAGCAGCTCGAGCATCCAGTTTCACGTTTGTCGGATCAAAAAAATCAGTATCAACTGCATTTTCCACGATTGTAATCTTTTCAGCAGGTATACCCCGACTAACGAGGTTTTCTTTGAAAGAATGTGTCAGGCTGATAACATGATCCGCATTCCGGTAAAGAAAGAGCTCGATTTTTTCGGTAAACGAGACTATTCCACCGTTCAAAGCGCCGACAGCTTTTATCGAATCAGGCCAGAGGTCTCTCAGCTCAAAAATCCATGGTCGCCCAAACCATTTGGAAATGACCGATCCTGCCATGGGCACAAATAAAGGAGGAGAAGTTGCCAGAATAAGATCGAAGCGGGGAAAACGAAACGACTGCAGAATGGCGGAAACCATGAAGCTGGCGTAGTCGAGCACTCGTTTCACGAGCTTTTCATTTGGTGCCATGTACGAAAATAATCTTATCACTCGAATCCCTTCAATGATTTCCTCTTGATAAAGAGCGTTCCTGTACCCCGGAAACAGTTCCCCTCTCGGAAAATTCGGAGCGCACGTTACTACCGTGACTTCATTTCCCAGTTCAATCCATTTCCTGGCATGTTCCAGTATCCGGAAAGAAGGGGCTGTAATTTCGGGAAAAAATCTATCCGTAATAATAAGTATGTGCATGATTGGAACCCCAACAATTTCGCTTTCAACCCGGTAAGTTGAGTCTGATTGCCATTTTATCTGGCGCCACGCATAACCGTGCCGAGGGTTCTTATGATAATTGCAAGGTCCAATATAAAATTACCATTTTTTATATAGTATAAATCGTAGCAAAGCTTTTCTGCGGCGTCTTTTTCGGTGGATCCATACCGGTACATAATCTGCGCCCATCCTGTAATTCCGGGCTTAACCAGATGTCGTACATCGTAATATGGAATACTTGACGAAAGGAGAGATACGAATTCAGGACGTTCAGGACGAGGTCCGACAAACGACATGTCGCCCTTTAAGACGTTGATAAATTGAGGGGTTTCGTCAAGTCGGGTTTTTCGTAAGATTTTCCCGATTTGAGTCACTCGGCTATCGTTCTTGCATGCCCACACCGGTTTTCCCTGTGACTCAGCCCCATCCACCATGGATCTAAACTTAATAAGAGAAAATGTCTTGCCATCCAACCCGACGCGGGTCTGACAATAGAAAACCGGTCCCGGGCCGCTCATTTTTACAAGAATCCCGATCAATACCCACAGGGGCAGACAGAGAATCAAACCCAAGCTCGCCAGGAGCACATCCGAGGCGCGCTTGAACGCTCGGCCCAGTGGTCTCAGTAAGTAGAGATCGGCAGACATCAACCAATTCAAGTCCATTTTTTCCAAAGGAGCTTTCTGAAAAGTGCTCTCGAAATACCAGAAAAATCCTGCGACCTGTTTCCCTTCCTTGAGATACTCCAAAGCCCTGAGGAGTACTTCGCGCTCACATGCGTCATCTAAAATAATGAGATCGAACCCGCCTCGTTCGTCCAATGCCCTGAAGTCCGGGTCAGTGCGGGACGATTGATCCAGAATGGTGCAGAAGTGTCCTGGAGTAACTGCAGCTATCTTCGACAAAGATCCTCCGCTCTTTTGGACTTCATCCTGAACCAGACTGGCGGTAGCAGTGGTTCCGACTACCAGAATATTCTTCTGGTTTCTTGACCCACAAAACGATAATAGTGCTCTCACGCCGAATGCTGTCGGAATGAGCGACACTGTACTAATAAAAACAATCCATCTACCTACACTACGATAGTAGATAACATAATTTGCAAGTAAGAATATTGCCCAAGTCATCACTACCGCTGCCATGACGGCAAGAAATGGCTGCCAGAGCATGCGCAAATGCCTTCGATCATATGCACCTGCAGCCAGCCCGCATAGAGAAAAAACAGCACTAAAGGCCGGCATTGCGACCTCTACGCTTACATGTTGATGGGTCAAATCGAAAAAAGAATACGAAGGAGACAGTGTATACCCCAAAACCACTGAGGCTGCAGCTAATAGAACATCCGAAACCAGCAAAATCTTGATCTGTAAAGAAGGGGTGGCAGACAGTTGTTGAACGATCTTGATCAATTCAGATGCAATTGCTCTGGGTGTCCACCTTCTATCTGTTAGATTTGGAGCCGTGCCGACGCAACTTTCAGTCGCGCGTGAGCAGTTGTGTATATTATCAATTCTTGAATCGATGCTCATGGATTAATTCTCCCCTCTACAAATTCTGTACACAGTTAATCGCCTCGGAGCATGTAATTCATCTATTTGAATCAGTTTGAGGCATGAATCTACAAATCAATCTAGAAATTAAGCTGTTTTTAATAATTAATTGCGTGTGCGAACAATACGGACACTAAACCGTGGTGTCCCCCCTTTCGGTGAAGATAAGTTATCCTAGCAACCCCTATACGTTGTGTCAAGCATACTATCTGGCTACGTTTGTGACCATCTTTTGTTACTTGTATGTAATCGAATCGTCACCGATCCTTTTTTAAGCAAGAACACGTGCTCGGGAATTGTTGAAATAATGTCCATATAATTAAAGATGCATGGTGACAAGAAATCACGTGAATGGGGGCGTTCGGTGTTTAGCAGTTTTCACAAAAGAGTCTTTCTTGTAAACCTCTTGGGGCCACTAGGGATTCTAAGAGCCCGACTTCCCAAGAGGGCGCTTTATTTCTATTCGCATCTGAGGAAGGGCTGAAGCCTACCAACAAAGGGATCGTCCATTCTTGAATACAGATGCTGTGTCCGCTGCGTTGAAAACAGTACCGATGAGATTTGCTCCGCCATTCATTCCGGTAAGTGACGTAACCGCCCTTTGAACCACGAGAGGCGACGAATAACCATTCTTGACGACCAGAATTATCCCATCTGTAACATTTGTGAGGATTTTTGCGTCTGGTAATCCGGTCAAGGGCGGTGCATCGATTATGATGTGATGGAAATGCTCCTTAAACACAGGGATAACTTCCTCGAGACGGCCTGATTGCAGCAATCTCGAAGGATGCTCGGGCAGGGGCCCCGAATCGATATAATATAATCCTGGAATTTCAGATGATTGCATTGCTCGTGCAGGGTTTATTTCCGGCCGGGCCAGAATGGTCGATAGTCCGTACTCCCGCTTGTCCGGCTGGGAGAAAATTCTATGGAATCTCGGACGCCGGAGATCGCCTTCGATCAGGAGGACCGGAGTTTTTTCAGAACTGAATGCGCTCGCCAATAAAACCGAAATGAACGTCTTTCCCTCTCCGGAAATTGCGCTTGTTACCAGTAAGGTGCCACGGGAATTTTCCGGATGAGACAACAGCAGATTGATTTTTACGGATTCTATGGCTTCAGCTATATCGGATGTGGGCATTTCATTCACAAGTAGCTCAACGGGTTTCCTGTTCCGGGAGTTCACTTTTCGCACCAGACTGCGAACATTCGGGATTTGTCCCAAGTTGGGGATGTCCAGATTCTCCACATCATCTATAGATTTGATTGTGTTGTCCATCGACTCTGCCAGGAATGCTCCGATAAGAGCCCCAAAAGCACCGATCAAGCAGCCGAGAAGTAGGTTCAGAGCTTTCCGTGGTCTGATTGGTGTGCTTGTCGCTGAAGGGGGGTCTACCGTCACGACATTATTGCCTATGCCTTGCGTATTTAGTTGTACCTCTTTGGATTTCTTGAGGAGTAGTTTGTAGATCTCCTGGGTGGTGTCTGCGTCCTTTTTCAGAACAGCGTATTGCACACCGAGCGAATTTGATCTGAGCGCTTCCTTCTTAGCTTCTTCAAAAGCTTGCTCATTCATTAATTCTCTTTGCTTGGCGCTTTGGACAGTACTGGATATGATCTGTTTTTGGGTAGAGGCGATTCGTTCTTTCAGGACCGCAATTTGGTTTTTTAGCAGGACGAGCTTTGGATAATCATCCGAATACACTTCGGAAAATTCGGCATATGTAGCTTCCATCGTAGCGAGTTTGGTGCTGAGAGTTTCAAGTTCCGGTATTTTAAACTCGTGAGGAAGAGCCAACAATCCCTGCCCGGAAAGTCTGTGGAGAGATTCGAGCAGAATACGATTCTCTTTTGATTTCAAAAGATTATCTGAAGTGTTGGCGAAAATTGCGAGTTTATGATTTACATTGGGATTCGGAGAATTCATCTCTAATGAGACCATGTCGTGAGTCGTGGTGAATTCAACCACTGCATCCAGAGCCGCCAGGGCCCTGTTTTCGGCATTTTTGATTTCATTCACGAGCCAGCGGCTGGCTTCTGCATTCATTCGTCGTCTTTTGGAAAGGTTTTCATCAAAGTAGAGTTCCAGGTATTTCTTAAGCATTCTCTTGGACAATTCCGGGGATTCCGACTCTATCGTAATCACCATTGTCCTGCTTTTTCCCTCCCGTGACACCTGAATGCTATCCATAACTTTCTTTACGACTCGATCTCTTACTTCCCATTGAGACTCTATCATGAAATCATCAGTGCCCATCAAAGTTCCAGGAATTGCACTAAGCAATTGAAGGCCTCTTTTAATGAATGAAACTCTAATGAATTCGGGTATAGTGTTAAGTTGCAGTTCATCTATTAAACGTTCAGCGAAAGCTTTGCTTTTTATAATTACAATTTCGGTGGCAATATCTTCATTTTCGACACCGTTATGTAACGTGGGGGATATAGAAGTCAATATATTTGACAGAGAAACCCCCCCGTCTTTTTCAAGTTCGACCATGGCCTGTGCACGGTAGATGGGGGTTGTAACCAGAGTAAGGAGAATCGTCAGAAATACGGTGCCGAGAAAAATACCCAAAATTGTCTTTTTTCGTCGGCGGATGATTGCTCCGTAATAAGGAAGGGTGGCGCCAGCCTTGGCGTTGTATGCGGATGCAACCGTATAGACACGGGGTGAGCCATGGCCCGTTTCTCTATCTGGGACGCTAATATGAATATTATCATCGGTAAAGTCTTCGGGTTTTTTAATCAATTGCTTCCCCCTGCCGGTCTCAAACAACAATTATGTTCAGTCTATATTGTGCAGTTACAGGAGTCAAGCCATGAAATTGCGGTGAGGATAAAAAACCTCGTCAGTTAGCTTACTTTTTAGATTGCTCACTACATGCAGACAACCCTTTGTGGCATGGCAGAGAGGGCGCCCTTCTGCGAAACGTTATTCTAACATAGAGAGAGACATTAAGTGCAAAAAATAGGTTATAGTCAGTGCCAAAAATTCTGTCGTTTATCCCTTGTGTGAATTACAGGATATTGGTAGGGATCGGTGCCCCTGCCGGTCCATTCCAGCGATATTATTGATCATATGGAAGATGTGCCGGCACGGCACGGCAGTCACCAATATTCCCAATCTTCAATCGGTCACTAATTTTGGCAACTGATATATATTACTCCAGATTATTCGACATCTGATAGGTTGGAATCAGACTGAGGATATAGAACCGAGTGGGGCGGTGGCTATCTAAGACATCCTTATATTACTCGTCCAATGCATCCCTGACAGCACCGAGAATAGCATTTGCATCGTAAGGTTTCCTGATGAATCCCACGGCTGCTTCGAGTTGATTATCGAACTCGATATTTCTGGACGAATAGCCGCTGGCAATAAGGACTTTGATCTGAGGATCGATTCGTAAGAGTTCTTCAAGACACTTCTTACCACCCATACCCGGCATGATCAAATCGAGAATTGTCAATGCGATGGCGCCTCTATTCTCCATATAGACCTGCAGCGCCTCTTCTCCATTTCTTGCCGGAAGCACGTGATATCCGGAGCCTTGGATCATTTCCCGCGCCATATCACGTACGCGATCGTCATCATCAACCAGAAGAATGGTTTCAGTTCCGAATGCCGCAATTTCCCGGATTTCGGGGGGCTCCAATAACTGTTCAGCGGAAGATACAGGGAAATAAATTCTAAAAGCCGTTCCAATGCCGGGTTGACTGTAACACATAATATGTCCTCTATGCTGCGCGATAATGCCGTGAACCATGGCCAACCCGAGCCCGGTACCTTCCCCATTTGCTTTCGTTGTAAAGAATGGGTCAAATATTCGATCCTGCACGTCTAATGTCATTCCGATACCGGTATCTGAAACGGCCAGAAGAACATGCTTGCCCGGTTTGATATGCGGATAGGTCTGCAAATATTCGCCATCCAGAGAGGTATTGCTTGTCTTGATCAGAAACTGTCCTCCATCGGGCATCGCGTGTTGGGCATTCACTGCAAGATTCAGGAGTATTTGCTCGAGTTGCGCGGGGTCGGCGTCTATAATCCTGAGATCGTCTGCCAATTCCAGTCTTATTTCGATCATTTTCGAAACCGTGCGCCGAAGAAGTTCCTCTGCTCTTCGAATTTCCCGGTTTAAGTCGATGGGACGTGTCTTCGCTTCTCCCTTTCTGCTGAATGTGAGAATTCTTGAGACAAGATCGGCTCCATCCCGAGCCGCCCGATGAATGATTTCGATTTTGTGCCTGTCAGGATCGTCCGGTGCTTTTCGTATGAGGAGAAGATCGGCATAACCCAAAATAGCTTGTAACAAGTTATTGAAGTCATGGGCTATACCGCCCGCCAGGGTGCCGATCGCTTCCATCTTCTGGGCTTGAAGCAACTGCTTCTGCAATGTGACTTCAGAGGTAATATCCCGGCCAACCATCACGTAATTGAGAACATTACCCGTTTCATCCCGTATTGGAGAGATAGTCGCGGTTTCATTGTATAGTGTTCCATCTTTCTTTCTGTTTACAAAATGGCCTCGCCAGACGTTCCCTCCCTTGATGGTCGACCAGATGGATTCATAAAAGCTCCGGTCATGGGTTCCGCTCTTTAGAATGGCGGGAGTTTGTCCGAGCACCTCGTGAACGGAATAGCCGGTTATTTCTGCAAAAGCCGGATTGGCGTACAGAATGTTTCCTGATGCATCAGCAATGAGGATACTCTCTCCAGCCTGCTCGATAGCTTTGACCAGACGCAGACGTTCGTCTTCTACCCGCTTGCGATCGATTTCAGCTCCTGCACGAGCAGCAAATATTTGAAGGATGGATTCAGCGAATTCAACATCCTTAATCGGGGTACGATAGATCGCTACTAAAACCCCGCGAGGCATACCGCTGCTGTCGGATAATTTTACGCCGACATATGCTTCGGCTCCCAGTTGAGACAATTCCTTATCGTGGGGAAAGATTTTCTGAATGTCATGTGGATACGAAGAGAGACCTTTTTCCAGAACAATTTCGCACGGCGACCCCTGTAGAGGGTAATCGATATTTTTGGTAATTTGCCCGTCAAGACAGAACGATAGGGTCCGTATGAATACCTCGCCATTTTTTTCGATGCACTCTCCTACAAAAGTGCAATCTGCAAGTAATGTGGATGCAAAGTGGCTCGTAATTGAATCGAAGAATTTAGAGCCAATCTCAGCAGATACCCCTGCAACGATGTTTCTTATCGCTGCCTCGGTACGTTTCCGCTCGGTAATATCACTGCCGATACTGAATATTTCTATCAATTGGGATTGCTGATCGAATATGGCCTTGTTGGTCCATTCGACCCAGACCCGGGTGCCATCTCGAAGAAGATTTTCATTGACATTTTTCTCAAAGGCCCGCGGATTTGCACAGATCTCTTGCATGAGCGGCCGCAAATCCCGACCGCCGGTCTCTATTTCGGGCACAATAGTCCCGATCACCGGTTTGCCCAAAATTTCTGCCTCAGCATAACCAAAGAAGTTCTGTCCGAACTCGTTGAGAAAGGTTAGCTCACCTTTTGTGTTCAACCGGAGGATAATGCTGTTGGCGTTCTCGACCAATTCCCGATATTTTTGCTCGCTAAGCCGCATGGATCGGTCTGCCTGCTTGCGTTCGGTAATATCCTGAATGACTCCGAACATCTTAAGGTCTTTACCCTGCTTATCCCGTTCAATTCGAAACCACACATTCACCCAGCGAACTTCGGCATCAGTTGTGAGAATTCTCCCTTCCGCCTGAAATTGGTAATCGGGATCTGTGGCTTCCATTGCGCTCCGAATAGCAGATCTAAGAAGCATTCCATCATCAGGATGAACGTACTTGCGGAGAAACTCCTCTGTAGGTATCCGGTAACCTCCCTCTCTTACGGCCGTGGTGCCGTGAAGCGAATAATACTGATCGTTAAGGATGAAGACGCCTTGCGTCACATCATATTCCCAGCAGCCCATCCTGGCGACTTGTAGCGCCTCGGACAGACGTCGCTCGCTCTTTCGAATGGCCTCTTCGGTCTGTTTGCGTTCAGTGATATCGATGAGCTGCCCCATGATTCGGGGGTTCCCGTCGGCATCTCTGACTAGCGCAACAGTGATTTCCATACGGCGTACTTCGCCATCGCAACGGACTATATCAAGTTCATACCGATTGGGGACGTCTTCTCCGCGTTGGCGGCGGATGTATCGATCTACGACCAGCGAGCGGCCTTCAGGTGTCAAGAGATGTCGGAAATCGTTCCCCAGAAGATAATCCTGGGCGTGGCCTGTCAATGCAGAAACTTGATCATTAACGTATACAAGCCTGAATGCATCATCCACCGTAAATATACCGGCATAAGCGTTCTCCACTATGGAACGGAACTTCTCCATGCTTTCCTGCAGCGCTTGCTCTGCTTGCTTGCGTTCGGAAATATCGATGGCGAATGTGCAGTGATACTCGTGGCCTTCAAATTCAAAATAATTTATCCTGAGTTCCACCGGAAACAAAACTCCATCTTTTCTCTTATGGTGAGTCTGTATGGTGCAACTCCCCTTCTGCTTGGTTTCCTTCCAGTGTTCATGCCATTTTTCAATGGGATAATTGGGGTCAATGTCTTGAACTGAAAGGTTGAGCAGTTCCTCCCGTGAATATCCCAGAGAGCGGCACGCCGCACGGTTGACGTATATATGATGACCGTCTGACCGCACCCAGAAGGCAGCGTCTGCGGAGTTATCGATGGCAAATTGAGCAAAGCGAGCGTCTTCTTCCGCATTCCTGTTCTCGATAATATCGATACGGTCGATCTCTGCTGGTCTTAGCTTTCTCAGCAATGAGTTCTCTGACTCCAATTCGGCGAGCCTTTGACGAAGATTCCCTAGTTCGACCAGCAACTGTTCTCGATTTACGTTGTCGTCCCGCATACGAGTTCCCCCTGAAGTATGCCTGGAATATTTATTTGGGAAAAATAGAAAAGATTACAGCCACATTATCTATGCTATGATACCAAGTCAACAGATTCCCGAACGATGCACTTGCTGAACACTGGCAACCCTGCTCGGAGAGCGGACAAGTTTATTTCTCCCCCTGGAAGCGAAAAGTGTCTTTTGAACGCTTTGTCAAACAACCGAGATCTTGAATAGGGTTCGACAAACTGGAGAATCACGGTTGACTGAAAGCATGAAGTGAATTACAGTCGGAGACTGATCATGCTCTTGCACCGCGTCGAGTTCAATCAATGGATGCCACCGGATGAACAGCGCAGTACCAAGACAAATAGTGTGGTCGCAGCGAAATCTCGCATCAGGAGTTGGCATTGCGATTCAGAATTCGATTGTTACCGAGACAGCTTTTCGCAGCAGCAGGAACCGTGTTGACCACCATTTTATTAGCCCCGATCATGATAATCAGGAGCATGTTTCCGCGCTCCGCCTATATCAACTACCGCATTGGCCGTTTATGGAATTTAATTGTCGCGAAGTTTATGGGAATATCGTTCTCTATTACCGGAACGGAGAAAATCGTTCCGGGCGAATCGTACATCATTACACCCAACCATCAGAGTTTCGCTGATATTCTGGCGTTATTTGTCAATCTTCCGGTTCCGTTCAGATGGGTAATCAAGAAAGAACTGCTTAAGATACCGCTTTTCGGACGTGCTCTCGGCGCTACCGGCGCTATTTCTCTTGACCGCTCCGATAGAGCGCGAGCTGTAAAAAGTCTCCGGGAAGGCACTCGTAAATTAGGTGAAGGCTGGTCGGTTCTCATCTATCCTGAAGGAACCCGAACTCCCGACGGGCTTCTTCATTCCTTCAAAAAGGGAGCATTCATGATGGCTATTCAGACTGGAATGCCGATTCTTCCAGTCACCTGCAACGGGGCATTCAAAATCATGCCGAAAAATTCGCTTCTATTCAGGCCGGGGCACGTCTCTGTCGCTATCGGCGACCCGATCATCACGAAAGGGCTGACCGAACATAGCGTCGCGGAATTGATGGAAAGGACTTGGCAGGCCATCAACAGCCGTCTGAATCCGGCTTTCGATCCCTTCCGGAAAATTCTCAGCGGAACGGATGCTGTCCAGCAGCAAATCGCTGACGACACAATCGGCATGACGGGTTCAGAGAAAGTCCCCGACCCGAGATAAAGGAAATGTGATTATCAGGCCTTGCGAGATTCACTGTAGGACTGAACAAGTCGCTGGTTGAAATCCACATGAATACCGGCTGCATCCGACGGTATCAGAGTACCGCTTCCATTCCGGATCGCCTAAATTGGTAAGGTCATCTTCACTTGCTTTCTTTAGAGCAGTTGACGCAATTTTTGACCTTTTGAATACTCTCTCAGAAGGGTTCAATACCGTTACAAATCGAGAGGTTTCCATTCAAGCGACGTTCTTTTGACCTCCAGAGCTAAAACGCAAGAATGGCGGATACCGCCACATATTTCTGATCCGACCACACCGTAGGTGAAGGTGAACTGTTGTGCCCGATAACCCACAACAGCCTTGAGGGCAGGCACAGGGCCTATGTTGAAAGCCACTCCTCCATCGAAGGTCCACAGGCGGGGTTTTGCCTTGGCGTCACTGAAGGTGGTCTTTTGACCGGGATTATTCGGGTCCTCCCAATCGCTGTCCTGAGCTTTGAGAAAAGACGGTACGATCAGTGTGCTGGCCATATCAAACTTCACTTCGAGGCTGTTCATAACGTACCCCAGTTTGACAACTCCGGCAGTCTGCTCCCAGGGCCATTCCAATCGACTGAGGGGATCAACCTGAGGCAGGTCGGGGTCGGGAAATTGATACGACGTGAAGCTGTTGATATACTTTCTGAACCCGAATGAGACATAGAAGCTGCTGGTATCCGGGCATGAAGTTAAGCTCGATTGAAAATTAAAGCCTGGAAATTCAAAAGCTTGTCCTAAAGCAAAGTCGGTTTGAACAAGGATGAATGCCGTCAAGACGGCCAGCATCAGTCGAGATTTCACGTATAAGCCTCCAACGTGAGGTAATGGCGCAAGCCTCACTATACTGAACAATTCTCGAGTCGAAACGCGGTGGCGACATCGCACGCCGATATCGTATAACACCGCAAATTTCCCGGAAGCATACAAAAAGGAAACTGCCGCAATATAAGTGAGGCCTTATGTGCGATGACTCACCGTACTTGTCTACAACTATTTGTGTCAAGCAAAAACATACATCTAGAGAAATAGATATACTTTGTTAGTAATATCTTGGCTTCGATCCGGATCATTCTTGGATTGCGGATATATTGCAACAAAAAAATATATAGAATTTGTCACGTTAATTGTAGGATTTGCCTGGAAATATCCACATAACAATTAAACAGCAGCCTCGAGAATATATGTTGCGAACTCCTGAGGTATTTCTTTCGCGGCCCTTGTGCTATTTCGCATCGACATTCCTTCTTCGTTCTTGGACCTGTACGAAGCGCTTTGGAGCCAAATCATAGTCGTCCGCAATGTTGTTGCTGATTCATTCTGTCACTGACGGTGTAGTTCCGCGTTTTATCAGATCGCAGCCACAGTTTGGTTTGTCGTCACAACAAAGCCGATCATCAATCCCTCGGACTTATCGCGCGAAGATACCCAGCAGGCCGATTATGATCAGATAAATGCCGACTATCCACGATAATAGACGCGGCACGGTCAGGATGAGAATTCCGGCTATCAAAGCGATCAATGGTTCTAACTGCATATTCATTTGCATAATTCGTTCTCCAAATACCGAGTGGTACATTGAACCTACAATAATTCGGCAACCTTTCCCGATTGAACTCGTCAGTAATGTGACACACGGAGCGGTAAAATGGTTCAAATCCTGATTTTCATATGCTGCAGGCAGTTTTCTCATTTATCGTATGAGAATCGGCTTTTCTCATCCAATTTCTGTCGGAGTCTCCGATCTTTTTAACAGCCGAAACGGTTGAGTCGTGAAATGTGTAATACCACTTCTCTTTCATGCCTGTAACACTGGAAATGAAGCATTGACCTGGGAACCAAGTCACTGCCCAAAAGAAATTTCATCCGGTATTATAGTTTTTAAGCAAATGCGGATAAGAGCATAGGTTTGATGAAATAGCTGTACAGCTTGAGGCTTGTCAAAGGTGTTCTTTTTTCGGAAAATGAGCAACAAACGTGGTGCCGTGTCCAGGCCTTGATCTGAAAGTTATGGTTCCGCCATGCTCGCGAAGAATCTTCTGAGTCACCATGAGTCCCAGACCGGTCCCCTTGTCGCCTTTGGACGTGAAAAAATCTTCAAAAACGTGTGTTTTCAGTTTTTTATCTATTCCAATCCCGTTGTCTGCGACTTCGATAATTGTGGCTCCTCTTTTGCCTTTGCGAGTACGAATTTCGACAAGGTGTTCGTCTTTCCAGAGATCGAGCTTACAGGCGTCCATTGCATTGGATACGAGATTTGACAGAACCGTGTGAAGGCCTTGGGGGTCTATAATCGCTTCCCCAAGCTCTTCATCGAGCTGCAAATGGATCTTGATCGCGTATCTTTGAGCCGCGTCTCTGAACAGTTCATACACTTCCCGAACAATTTTATTCGGCTCGATTGTCTCGAGATTAGGCTCCCGCTCCCGTGAACAATACAGAATATCTTTCACGATATGGGAGATTTTTTCAAAATTCAGGAGCACAATCTCCCACCCTTCTTTCACCTCATCGGGTTTCTTGTCTTCAATACCTTTATTGACGACGTAGATCCCGCCTTCAAGCCCCATCATAATGTTCTTGATGCTGTGGGCCATGCCTGCAACGGTTTGTCCGAGGAGTATCAATTGTTTTTGGATATCTTTTATGGAAGTGATGTTCACTCCGGTCTCTATGACCGAAGCTACTTTTCCCGTTTCTTCATCCACCAGAGGTGCCGAAGAGACCAGGATAGTCATACGGGAGCCACTGCGGTTGGTTACCTGCAATTCTGCGCTGTGAACCGATCCATCCGAAAAGGTCTTGAGAACAGGGCATTCCGGGCACGGCGCATTTCCGATATTGTAGAATTGATGGCAGATTTTTCCGGATGGGTCACCGAAATCCTGTTGCACGAGATCATTGGCCCACAGGATCTTGAGATTTGGGTCCTGAACGGTCACATAGCAAGGGATGGCATGGGCAATTTTGCCGCATCCATCCTCGCTAAATCGTGTGTCAGTTTTGTGTTCTTTCATGCAAAAATCCGCTGCAGATCCTTCAACTGAGGAACTCCTGCGGCTTGGGCACGCTCGTTATGAAATTTCCTATTCGCCGATGGTCTCCTTGATGCTGCTCAACAATGCGTTCCGGTCGATGGGTTTTTCAAAGACCGCAACAGGCTTTGAGACAGCCAGATGGCGTCCGGGAAGTCCGCTTATGACAATTACGGGAGTGTCCTTGAAGTGTTTATCTTTGATCATGTTGCGATAGAATCGCGTTCCCGTTTCATTCGGCATCTGCAAATCCAGGGTCACCAGATCCGGGTTCTCCTGCTTGAGGACTTCCAAAGCCGATTCCCCATCGCCTGCGGAGCACGTTTCATATCCGCAGTCCTGAAGAAACGTCGTCAGGTATTTTACGATATGGGGTTCGTCATCCACCACGAGAATTTTTTTCGGCATGATGTTTCCTTCCGTATCAATGCTTCTCGGGTTCGAAATCCGGGTGTTCGTACAGGATGGGCATGCGATTCATGATCCACTGAAAGGTGATGATGCCGATAGTGATCACGGTTACGGTAAGCACAACTTCCATCCAGTGGGGCACGTACCGGTCAGCCCAGGGCAGGTGCCAATTGAACGCTATAACAGATTGATTCAGTCTGTTGAGAATGATGCCGATCACTGCAACGATGGCCCAGCGGCGAACCATCCGAGGCAAATGGTTTTGCACTGCATACATGAGTGCGAAGGCCGGAATCAGCACGAATCCCAGGACCTCGACCAGATACCAGTATCCATAGCCCGTGTCCAGATAGCTCCAAGTGTTGCTATGAGCGATTCCGATCATCTTCATAAAAAAGTAGGCAAACAGTGTGACGGAAGTCGCCTTGGCCAGTCCCAGAGTAACACGATCCAGTTGATCGGGATCGTGATTTTTGATCTGGTGGGCAAATACTCTATGAGAGATATTACTCTCCAGGATTGTCATTGCCAAGCCGCCTACAATAGCGCTCATGAAGAAAAAGAGAGGAATGTACTCAGAATACCACAATGGGTGGAGTTTCTCCGGCATCAAGAGAAAAATGGAGCCCAGTGCCGACTGATGGAGCATAGAGAGACACACCCCGAATATGGTTGCTCCGAGTGTTGCTTTTATGAAAATCCTTCGAAGTTTTTTCAGATTCAGCCATTCCCAGATTGCCGGACACCATTCCACGAACTGACAGCTCAGATAAAGTGCCACATGCCAGGCTACCAGGAATAGCACGGAATTGACACCCCACGATACCACCATGGGGTACGGAATTCGATAGTACCTGCCCAAATCGAAGGTCAAGGCGATAATAGCAAACAAGTACCCGAGAAAACCCGTTAGCACGGCAGGTCTGAACAGAAAACCATAATCTTTCATTCCGAACAGGTGAACCGCCGAGCCGATAACAAATCCACCGGCTGCCAGAGCAACTCCACAGAGCATATCAAAACCGATCCAAATGCCCCAGGGGTTGTTATCAGACAGATTCGTTGAAGGGCCCAGTCCGTACACAAGGCGGTAGATGATGACCGGTATTCCCACCGCAAGAATGAGCGTGACCACGGCATTGAACGGAGTCATGTTACTCCGCATATAGTCTTTGAAAGTCATGCCGAGAAACAGCTTTTCCTGCACCCATGTGGGCTTCATATCCGTTGTGATTGCTGCAGTATCCAATTACTTGCCCTCCTTGCTCTCGAGCGCCTTCCTGAGCTCTTCTTCCGCCAGCTTGTCTCTCCGTTTCTTGAAGCTGTAAAAGCCCATCGCCAATGCGGGTATGGTAATGAAAACCGGTGAAACGAGTGACAAGAACGGCTTCCCCAACGTAGGTATCGGAGTCGTTCCGAGATCCGTCCGGAATCCGATCATGTTGAAAGGAACCGCTGACAGATACATCCAACTCGTTCCGCCTACTTCGTTTTCTCCATACACGTGATTCACGTATCGAGTAGGATTGTCCCTGATCTTTTTTTGGGCCAGATGGATGAGATCCGTTCGCTTTCCGAACGTCATGGTTTCGACCGGACACATGCTCACGCAAGCTGGAACGCCGCCTTCTTTGGAAATCTTGTCAAAGCAGAACGTGCACTTGGTGACTTCGGGAGTAAAGGGATCGAAATACTGATAAGCCGGGATATCGAAGGGACAGGCTGCCATGCAGTACCGGCATCCCACGCACAGTGAAGCATCGTACGTGACTGCACCAACCGGTTGCTTCGTGAATGCCTTGACGAAACACGATGACGCACAACCGGGCTCGTAGCAATGCATGCACTGCTTTTTCACATAAATCGGCCTGGATGCATCAAGCGGATTTTGGAACCGGTTTACCACCGTGTAAGTGTCTGCATGGGTTCTTCGAACCTTAAGAAAAACGGATTGGTCTTTTTCGTATTCCTTTAAGGGCCGCTGATCCGGCAATTTATTGGATTCCTTGCAGGCCCACTCGCAGCGGCGGCAACCTATGCATACAGTCGTATCCACCAATACTCCGAATTGATCCGGATACCCACGGAGCGATACGTCTGCCAGAGCATTGCCCTCCAGCCCAAATCCGAGTGCCATCCCTGTGCCCGCGAGCATTTTCAGGAAGTTGCGTCTATCGGCATTCATGTTGAGATCCTCTCCTGTAGGGGAGTGTCTGGTCCGCTATCTGAGTAGCGCAGTTAACTCAGTCTTTTTCCCGGTATGTCAGGAATCTCCAGAAGGAGATGAACACGAAAAGGTAAACGATCACGATCAGGTATTCCATTCCTTTGGTAAGGATATAGAATTCATGCAATATGTTCGGCATGGTTTCCTCCTGTACGACAATCACTTGTTCGCCGGAACCTGGGAATTGACTCCAAATGCAGTCTTTGTCTCCCCTTTTTCAGGATGACATTTGGCGCATTCCAACGCGGTCGGCTTCTGCTTCATCGATTCATGACATCCTATGCACTGACGGTGATATGCTCCCATCAAAGTCGGTTTGCCCAAAGAAGCGAGATCCACGGCCTTATTGTGACACGTCGTACACTTGGGTACCTTGACAGCAGCCTGTTGAAATTCGCCTCTGTGATGACACCCTGCGCAGAGTGCCTGCTCTCTCGTAGAGTGGAACCACCGGGCCAGGGAACTTTCGTTTGAAATGGTCACCAGCTTGTTCACAATTTTCAGATGCGCAAACTCGGCAGGTTTAAACTCCTTTTCCAGGAGTTTCATGACCACTTTTTCGGGAACCTTTTCCTTGTCCTGAAACAGGGGCATTGGCGGAACATCTATGGCTTTCCCGTTGGAAGGGCCGCGGTGGCATACAGGGCATGAGGAACTCGGTACCGGACCTGTCAACCACTGGTGACACCCTGCGCATTTCTGATCCTGCTTCTTTTGGGCATGGCAACCGATACACGCCTTGTTTGACGTAACCATATGGAATGCCCGTTCATAACTGATTCCGCCGCCCTTCTTTACATCACCGGTTTGCGTGTGACAATTCACACATTTTTCCAGGGAGTTGTGATGGCAGGCATTGCAGAATTGAGCACGGGGTTCGTGAGCCTTGTGATTGAAGGACACTGCTTTCATGCGGACAGCGGGTGACTCGATTCCCAGGATTTCCTTAGACTTCTCTGCCGGAGTCCCATCTTGCGGCAAAACAAGAGCGAGATCCATGACGTCCTTCTGACCTCTCACCAGCCGAGGAAGTTTCATGGTCTCTTCAGGGGTCAGTCCTTTGTGCTCCCCATGGCATCCCTTGCATTCAAACGGTCCGGATTTGTTTTGAGATGCAGTAGATGACGACCCTTGTTGAGAAGTCGTTTCCGCCTTGGCTTTTTCCGCAACTTTCATGTGGCAGCCAATGCACGCGGAATGAGCCACTTTTTGCATGGACCTTGCGTTCTTCTCGTCCTTGGCCTTGTGACAAGCCTTGCACGAGTTTTCGGTATCTTTTTTATAAATGAGCTTCTTTTGCTTCTCGTCATACTGGTGATGACAGAGTTCACACCTGTTCCCGCTTGTATCCGCGATGATGCCGACTTTGTCCGCAATCGCAAATTCGCCTGCCGGATCGAGCTTTTTGACAGCTTCCGCATGTTTGGCATGTCGGGCATAGTTGAAGATGGGACTCCAGGCCCAGGTCGTTTGCCGAACTTCCGATTGCTTCTTGTGACATTTACCGCAAAGACCGACATCCGGACCGGATTTCTTTCCTTCGGATCGAAGAGTGCGGTGACAGCCCACACATCCCTCGTGAAACGCATACATGATTGCGGTCTTGTCGGTCGGATCGAAAGCGCTTTTCGGAAATCTGAAGACCTTGACTTCAGGATTGGAGAGGCTGGCGTTGGAATCCTTCACAATGTGACATATTGCGCAATCCTGGCCTTTGGACTGTTTCAACGCTTTCGTATGCATGTCATGATCGAACAGGACAGGCGGACGCTCCAGCCGGGGAGATGAGCCCAAATGCGATATGAGAATCGGCAGATTTGTCTTACTGTTTTCAGGCGAATTTTGCTGGGTGTTGTCCGAAAAAGCTGGTACAGTTGGAAACAACGTCCACAGGAAACCCGAAAGAATTAACAAGATCGTCCTTGTAGTCGCTTGCATGAGTCTGCCCCTTTTTGCACCCGAGTCGCACACTATATTACTCGGCCCTCAGTTCATCCGGAATTTCCATTACCTGCATGAGTATCTCACTAAAAAACTTCACATGCATACCGAGTTTGTAGGAACTGACAATGTCTTCGATGCCGCTATGGCAATTGTGGCATGGAGTTATGACCACATGTGCCTTCGTGGCAGCCAATTGTTCCGCCTTGACGCTATTGCCCTTGACACGCGAGGTTTTCCAGGGAGGACCGCAATTAATAACCCCGCCTCCAGCCCCACAACAGTAGTTGTGCTCAAATTCAGGATCGGGAGGTACAAAATGGGAGCACGTCGCTTGTACGATTTCTCTCAACTTGGTACCGAGACCTCTCCCTCTCACAATGTTACAGGGCTCCTGCACGGTGACCGGCTCCTCGAATTTGCGAGCAATCTTGATGCGACCTGAAGTGATGAGCTCATGGTAGAAGTCGACCGCATGAATTACTGGAACCGGAGGCTCACGCCACGCCAGCCATTTGGGACCGTCGTACACCGCTCCTCTGAATGCGTGACCGCATTCGCCCATCACAATTCGCTTGCACTTCAGCTTCAAAGCAGCCTCATGATGAGCCCGTTCAACTCGTCCCATGGTCTCGAAATCTCCGGAGTACATAGCCATGTTGCTATTGTCCCACCCGTCGAAGGAAGGCATGGTCCAATCTATTTTGGCTACGGTCATGATCTGGGCGATGTTGCCGATGAGTTGCGCGAGAATTTTCGGTTCGGGAGCTATCACCGAGTAGAAAACGTCAGCACCTTCTTTGTCCAAAGGAATTCTCGCACCTACGACTTCAGATCTGGCGTCTTCCTCTTGCCACTGCAGAGTATCGATCCACTCGTCCTGCTTCACCCACATCTGGTTGAGGGTGACAGCGTGGCTGTTAACAGTGTCCTGCATGAATTGCGGTACCATATGGAGTTCATGGCAAATCCGCCGCACTACCAGAAGCAAATACGCAATGTCGATGCCGAAGGGACAGTACATGCTGCATTTTCGGCAAACGTTGCACTCCGTCTGGGCAATTCTGGAGCACTGCTTGATGAAGTCGGAATCCACATTCCCTTTCTTCTTGAGCATTTCCCAGAGAGTTTGTTTGACCTTGCCCACCGGAGAGAATCTGGGGTCACGATCGTTTGAAAGAAACCAGTGGCACGCGTCCGAGCAGAGTCCGCAGTGTACACACGTGTTCAAATATACATCGAATCTAGCTGCCGTTTCTTTGTCGATAACCCTGTTTATGACCTGGCTTATCTGCTCAGGAGTGAGGTCCTTTGCATTGAGGTCGAGGCCGGGGTCGGAAACGACCGGTAATTGCGGAAAATGTTCTGCCGGTAAGCCCATATTCGCCTCCGTACGGTTTAAGCGCATCTACCAATCCTTGGCATGACGGACTGCGCCGAATTCGGATCCCATATACGCTCGGGTAAAGGGAAAGAAGAGCATATGGCTGAGTCTCGTGAAGGGTATCGCCATGAGCATTGCCGATCCTAAAACGATGTGAAGTATGATGACGGTGTCGTAATCGAACCATTGATTACGAGCTGCGAAACCCGTTAGAAAAGGAGCAGCAACGAGAGCCAGCAAGAGATAATCGCCTTTTGAAGTGACAAAATGCACTTCAGGAAGCATCCATCGTCGCACGAGAAAGAAGAGAGCAGCGAAGATGACAAGCACTGTAAGCCAATCTGCCGCCCGTTCCGAGAGAGTGGGCCACTTGCCTCCCCATGCATACGAGAACATCGCCACGTGAGCCGTAAGAAAGATCGGTACCAGGAAAAGGCAAGTGTGGAATGCGAACGTCACCAGAGTCGTCTCGTAGCGCATGCGCATGTTCCTGGAGGCAAACGGCACGAGCCAATGAGCAAGTGAACGTAGGCCATATTTGAAACTCATATAAGGGAGGACCACTTTATCCTTTTGAGCCATCCTTACCATTCTGAAGAACTGATAGAGCATACCACCGATGAATACAGAGAATGCAATCCAGACGAGCGGTCCGCTCACGAGGTTGTACATGGCTGTTTCTCCTCTACTCAGCGCAGAAGTTCTCTGAGGGAAAGAAGGTTGCGATAAAAACGACCGAATTGAACCGCCTTCACCAAAATCTTCTCGCCGTCAGGACTGAAGATTGGATCACACATATGAACGTAGCCTAACGAGGCAATTTTTCCATTTATTACAAGAAAATATTCCTTCCCCTTGACCGCCTTCGCAGCGACCTGCTTCCCATCGGGGCTGAACACCGGGTCCCAAATCATGTCGAACTCCTGCTGCCACGGGGTGCCGTCTACAGCGATCGTCCATTTATTATGATCCTTTACTACTGCTGCGACTCTGTCTCCGCGTGCACTGAAGACTGGCGGCAGCACAGCGTCACCAAAGGTGCTGTGCCATGGAGTGCCATTTACGGCTATGGTCCAGCGCCCGAATGAAGGAGCAACTACTGCGGCAAGTCGTTTGCCATCAGGGCTGAATGTCTGATGCCAAAGTTGAGCGAAGTATTCATTCCACAAAGGCTCGGAGTTCAGAAACAGCCCCCATCCTTGAGGCGCCAGGCACGGAGCTATAACATCGTGCTCGCCGGGAACAAACAGAGGCTTCCACACTGCTTTGAAAGTACCTTTCCAGGGCAGCCCGTCGACACCGATCGTTTGAAGACCGGTTCTTAGTCGTACTTCCGCAGCAACTTTCGATCCATCATCACTGAAGGCGGAATCCCAGACATTAAGAAAATTAGAGTCCCAGGCCTCTCCGTCCACCGCCATGCTCCAGACTCCCTCTTGAAATTTCCAGATGTCACCTTCAGATACCGGTTCCAATTGCACGTTGCCAGCCGTGCGGGTGCCGTCAGGGCTGATTTCGCAAGCCCTCATCTGGACGAATGAACTCTCCCAGGGTTCGCCGTTCAGAACAATGCCATAGCCTTGAGAGGTCTTGGTGTTTGCAGCCACTGCGGTGCCATTGCGACTGAACTTCAGATTCCAGACATACTCGAAAGTCTCGTCCCAGGTCTGATCGTCCTGAATAACAGTCCATTCATCCTCATTCATTCCGATACAGGTGAGCCTCCCGTCGGGTGCAAACCGGAGAGACCACACTTTTTCAAACGTGCTCTCCCAGGGTTCTCCGTTAACGCAGACTGTGAACACATCATCATCCGACTTGACAATGGCAGCTACTGTTTCGCCGTCTTCACTGACGACTAATTCCTGCACTTCGGAATACTTGTTGTGCCAGTCATCCACATCTGCAACGGATTTAGAGGGGATGTCCCAGTCCCAAATATTACAGGGTATAGATCGTTCTGCTTGTTCCATGAGCCCCTCCGCTATAAGTACTAATCCTTCAGAGAATCACGCCTCGAAAGATTTCTGTTTCGACTCCATTGATCCCACCGGTTTCGTCTGAACGCCAGGGTCTGCTGAAGATTCTTTTTTGTCGTCAGGAGAGTCGAATAGATTATGCTTCTTTTCTTTGGGTTTGCCGGGAGGCAGCACGACCGTAAACGTCGTTCCTGCACCTTCCTTGCTTTCAAAGGTTATCCGGCCGCCATGCTCGGCGATAATTTTGCTGGTCACAAGGAGACCGAGACCGGTTCCCCTGCTCCCCTTGGTCGAGTAAAATCTCGAGAAAAGTTTTCGCTGGGTGTCATCGCTCATGCCCACGCCATCGTCGGACACTTCGTATGTGAGGTGCCCCTCCGGATTTAATCTTGATCGTACTACGATGTGGTGTTCGGATTTTGCATTATCCAGAGCGCAGGCATCGATTGCGTTCGCAATCAGGTTTGAGAGGCACGTGTGAATACCTCGTTGATCGAGATAGATTGTGAACATCCTGTTTGCTTGTGGATCGAAGTCCCTGAGAATCTCTATGGACTTCTCCTGGGCGTTCATGTCGAAAAGGGCACAAACCTCTTCTGCCAGGAGATTTGGATCGGTTTCTTCATACTGAGGCGCTCGCTCCTTACTGTAACTGAGAAGATCCTTCACGAGTGCGGACACTCTGCCGATGTTGTTTCGGACCATACTCCAGCCGCGGGGAAGCAGTTCATCGTCATGATCTTCCATAGCTGTTTCCACGACGAACACTCCACCTTCCAAACCGGTGAGAATATTCTTGATACCATGAGCGAGACCCGCCACAGTCTGGCCTGCAATCGCAAGCCGGTCAGAAGCCTGTTTTTCACGTTCCAGCTTCTTGAACATGCGGAGGTCCTGGAGAAATCCTACTGCACCGACTATTTTCTTATTGTCGAAAAGGAGGAATCCGGAGAACCGAACGGGAATGGATTCTCCTTCTTTTGATGTAATAATCATTTCCTGTGCGATCAGACGAGACTCCTCAGTTTCTCGTCCCAAGTGTGCAGTAAGCACCATCTCAACGAACGGTTTCGGAAAATATTTCTCCAGATCGCCGTCGCCAATCACTTCTTCAGGCGAATAACCGAACATATTTTGAGCGGCAATGTTGTAGATGTTTATTTTTCCATCTTCATCGGTTGCTATAATGCCGTGTATCGAGTTCTCGATGAGATTGGTCTGAAAATCCTCTGAAGCTCGCAGTGCCTTCTGCAGCTCAATCCGGTCACTGATATCCACTGCTATGAGCATCGCATAGATGACTTTGCCTTTTTCATCGAACACGGGTGTCGTGTAGCTCAGGTAATTTGTTTCTTCACCTGTGATCCTGAGACCGCAATGCTCCCGCCCAGAAGATTTTCCTTCCTGAAATGTCACGTCTACATGACAGTCGTCACATTTTGACTTACGCTGCTTGAAGACTTCGTAACATTTCATTCCTATAGTGCCTCTGAACAGTTGCTGCATATTTGAATTCTGGCGGACGATATCGAAGTGATCGTCAATTAGACAGATGAAGCATGGAACTTGCTCGAAGAGGTTTTTGTACTCCCATCGGCTGCGAACAAGCTCGAGAGTGCGCCGCCTGATCTGATCCCGCATGACATTGAAGGACTGTGCGAGTTCACCGATCTGATCCTTTGACTCCACCGGCACCTTGTACGTGTAATCTCCTGCTGCTATCTTTTTTGCTCCCAAGCGCAATCGGCCTATCGGTCTATTCACTTTAGCGGCTATATATACGCCAATGATTCCGAAGACCGCTGCGAATGTACCTATTCCAATGATCACTATGGTCATTACAAGGGACTTTACCCGATCGTCAAACCACTTAAGTGACATACTTACATCGAGCACCCCCAGGATCTGCTGATCCCTGGAATGAACATGACATGCTGCGGTATAGCAGCTTTCCTGGATAAATATGGGAGTGATCATGCCCAGGACCCTATAGTGTCCGTGATAATGCACTCGAGCTCTCTGATCCGTAACCACTTCATTGAACGGCTTGTCAACCGAGTGGCACACAAAGCAGGCTTCGGAGAGCTTGTCTACTCTGGAGCCGACTTCTGACGGTTGACTGGAAAACTTTATCAGTCCGTCATGATCATAGATCCGAATGGTCGAAATCCCTTCCTGCTGCCCCATCTTGTCGATGATGCTGCGAGTCGCGTCCCGGTCGTCTTCCAGCATGCTGTGGTTGGTAGCACTGATCACCGAAGAGCTGAATCTGTCCGCTTCTCGCATCACTTGCTCGTAGTAGAAGTCCCGCTGTATGTTTAGCAGGAGAGAGACGAAAATTATGAAGGAGCCAAGAAGAATGAGCCCCACCATGGAGGCAATTCTCAGACCTAGGCTTCTTGAGAGGGCAGCCCATTTTTGCTTAAGCCAACCCACCGTTGCCTCCAGGTTTCGACGGCAATTGTTGTGAAAGAAAGCCGAGAAAGCTCCGATTACTCCTGGAGAACCTCTTTTACCGCCTTAAGAAAAAGTTCTCTGTCAATCGGTTTTTCGATGTACCCTTCCGGAGCAGGTAACGACCTTTCCCGAATGTATTGCTTGAATCCTTTGAAATCCCAGGGATCCGCTGCTTCGATTCCCGTGACCATGATGACGGGCAAATGCTTGAGACGCTCATCCCGCCTCATCTCTCGGTACATTTTGATACCTGTTTTTTCGGGCATCAAGAGATCGAGGCAGACCAGATCCGGCTTCTCTTCAATGACTTTCTTCATCCCTTCCACTCCGTCACACGCTTCACACACGGTGTAACCGTTCTTTCTCAGGAGTGTTCCGATAAACGTTAGGATATCGGGTTCGTCATCGATAACGAGAATCTTCTTGGGCATGACCGGTCCCTCCTTTGTTGTTGGCTCCGGTTATGGAGAGGGTGAACGGAGAGTATTCCCCGGAATCACCCCAAGTCTGCGTGCTTGCAGTCTCTTACTTGAGCAACTATCGTGCCAACGAAACATCCGAAGTAGGCTGAGGTCATTTAGATGGTCCTGTCTCGCGAATCACGGTGAATGCGGATCGGTAGGGACGTCCTTGGAAAGTGTCGCAAATTCAAAAACAGGCTGGAATCGTGCTATGCGGTTCGCTTTGCTCACCACATCCTACAACAACTGGTGGCCAGCCTTTGCGACGCTAGTTCCGGGAAGGGCAGAGGTATTATCGGCAGAGCGCTATCGAAAATTCTCTCCAAGATGTTTCGGTTACGCGACGCTTTCGATTAAGGGATGGTGCGGGGTGGGTGCTGGAGTAGAGTTTAGGTTCCGTTTCACACTTGAAACGTTGTCTCACTGCTGGACTACTTTGCGATACCGTATTTATCCATTTTTCGCCAGAGGGTGGCGCGGCTCATACCGAGTCGCCGCGCTGCCAGAGCTTTCTTCCAATGAGCGCGTTCCAGCTCCTTGATAATCAATTCTCTTTCGACGAGATCGAGCTTTCCCTGGGCCCGCTGTGCACCTCGGCTGACTGTGACGGGAGGTGCGGAAGCGATATTCTGCGGAAGATCGGAATGATGGAGCAACACTCCTTTGCAGTGCACAAAAGAGTGTTCAATTGCGTTCGCCAGTTCTCTGACATTGCCGGGCCAGGGATAAGCTTCGAGGATCTCCAGAACCTGATCGGCTATTCCCTGAATACTCTTGCCCATTTGTTTGTTGAATTTTCTGATGAAATAACCGATGAGCAGCCGGATATCTTCTTTTCGTTCTCTTAGGGGAGGTAGATTGATCGGAAAAACGCTTAACCTGTAATAGAGGTCGTCGCGAAAAGAACCATCCAGCACTTTCTTGTAAAGGTCCTTGTTTGTAGCTGTTATAAGGCGGACATCCACCTTGATGTTTCTGTTGTCTCCGATTTTCTGGAATTCCCGTTCTTCGAGAACCCTGAGCAGTTTGACCTGTATGGCAGGGCTTATTTCCCCAATCTCATCCAGGAAGAGAGTACCTCCATTGGCGAGTTCGAACTTGCCGGAATGATTGCGAATTGCGCCAGTGAATGCCCCTTTGACGTGTCCGAACAACTCTGTTTCGAGAACTCCCTCAGGGAGAGCAGAGCAGTTTATGGCGACAAACGGTCTGTCCTTCCGAGGCCCGTAGAAGTGCAATGCGCGAGCGATGAGCTCTTTTCCTGTCCCCGATTCGCCTTGAATGAGAACGGTGGTGTCTGTGCCAAGCAATGATTCCAGGATGTCGTACACAATCTTCATGGGTTCGCTTCGCCCCACGATATTGGCGTATCCGTATTGCGCCTTCAACTCTTCCCGCATCCAGTAATTCTGAGAAACATCACGGAAGGTTTCGAGTCCGCCGATGATTTGACCATCCGAATCATAGAGCGGCGCAGCATTGACCAAGAGGTGAATCAGCTCATTGCGCTTATTATGAATCGCGATTTCCACATCGTGATAAGGGTGGCCGCATGAAAGCGCCTTGTCCACGGGACAGTGCTCCCGGCACATGGCTGCACGAAAAATACTCATGCATTCTTTACCCAATACTTCTTCTCTATGAAAACCGGTTATTTGCTCAGCCGCACGATTCCAAGAGGCAATTCTCCAGTCCCGATCCAGCGTCATTACGCCTTCTGAGATGCTGTTGAGAATGGCCTCGCAGAATTGGTTATTTTCCATGTTTATCTCACCCCTGATTGCATGCTCGAAAGCTGTGTAACGAGCAGCAGGCTTGCTCGGCATGCGGAATGCCCGAGGAGATAAACTAATGCTGAATCAGGGAACTTTTCATTTTCTTATCATAGCCGATCAACGATTGTTTTGCGAGAGGAACTATTCCTCGCATGGCACAAATATGCAAATTTCGTGCCTCTCCCAAAAAGATCACTTGTCACGAACTCTCATTTCCACAGCCAACGTTCTTGGCAAAAGTTCATCGCAAGGAAAGAACGTAGATGACAGTGTACTATTTGTAGTGGCACTAGATGAAAATCTCTGTACTAGAGACAGGCAGTTGCATTTGCTACCGGTTGGAAAACTTCACACATCGTGAGGCAAGTATTTTCTCTATATTATATCGGGATGAACCGCTTCGCGAGTACACGATACTTTCACATATTGGCGGGTATTAGTCTTCTCCATGTTCATCGTGAATTCCCAGTGAACTCATATAATGCTTCAATGAGTAACGAGAAATTCCCAGCAAATCTGCTGTTTTTGTCCTGCTCCCCTGAGTTCTGCGAAGAGCTTCGCTAACGAGCGAACGTTTGAGGTTCCGCGTTATCTCGTTCAAAGATTCGCCGTTAGGAAATTCAGTCGCGTAGACCCACTTGTCCCTGGGGACACAATCAGGAACGATTCCAAGGGATTGGAGTTCTATTTCTTCATGATATGACAGCATTAGCGCTCGTTCAAGAACATTGCGGAGTTCCCGAACGTTTCCGGGCCATTCATAGTTTTCAAACGCTCTCCATACCTTGGAAGCAATTCTCGGCTCTTGCTTTAGCTGCTGTTTCTCCTGAAGTTGGGCAAAAATTTCTTGTACAAGTAATGGCAAATCTTCTTTTCTCTCCCTGAGCGGAGGCACTCTTAACGTTAACACATTGAGACGATAATAAAGATCTCTCCTGAAAGTCCCTACTTCAACGTCCTTTTCCAATTCCTTATTGGTGGCTGAAAGGATTCTTGCATTTACCATGATCTGTTTTTCGCCGCCCACACGGGTAAACCTTTTGGTATCCAGGAAGGTCAGTAGCTTTGACTGAAGACCAAGGGAAAGCTCTCCGATTTCATTCAAGAGGAGCGTGCCCCCTTCTGCGAGTTCAAGGAGCCCTCTTTTTCGTGCGTGCGCTCCAGTGAAAGCACCTCTCTCGTGACCGAATAGTTCCGATTCGGCAAGTTCACGAGATATTGCAGCGCAGTTGATGGAAAAATAGGGGCCGTTCGCTTGTGGAGAATGGTCGTGTATGTACTTTGCGAGATAATCCTTACCGCTGCCACTTTCGCCCAGCAAGAGGACAGACGATGTACGTCCAGCAACCATGAGTGCAGTCGCTAAAGCGGACCTCATTGCCTTCGAAGGGTATTTCGGCACCGCCCGACTGCCGTAGGACGTCACTCGTTTTCGCTGGGTAACATCGCGAGCTATCCCAAAGAGGCCGACAATCTCTCCAGCCGGGCTGCGAAGGGGGACCACCACCGTGTTCAGAGTAATGGTGGCTTTGTTAATTTCAAACGAATGTTCCACTTCGAGCGTCTCCCCACCGAGAACCCTATTATCAACACTCAAGACGTGTTCAGTCCGTTCCTCCCCAAAGACATCCTCGGTTCGGCGGCCGATCGGTGAGAAGCCGAAGAGTCTTTCCATGGAAGGGTTTGCGTGAGTGAAAATCAGATCGCGATTTTTGATAAACATACAATCCTGAGCGTTTTCGAACATCCATCTGAAGCGTTCCTCACTGAGCCGGAGTGCCTCTGCCGCAAGCTTCCGTTCCGCAATCTCCACCATCAGCTTTTCGTTTGACGAGGATAGCTCTGCAGTCCGTTCCTGGACGCGCCGCTCTAAGGATTGCAGAGTCCTCTGCAATCCTTCCTGAGCGTCCTTCCGTTCCGTGATATCCAATACAATGGTCCTAAAGCCTTCTGGTTGATCGTGGTCACTCTTGATCGCGACGCCGTGGAGTTGTGCATGGAATTGCCGGCCGTCTTTCTTCACCAGCTTCATCTCGCAAGACTCTCTCGTTTCAGTCTCATATACCCGCTGACGACAGGAATAAAATGTAGGCCAGTCGCTTTCGCTCACGAAACGAGAAAATGGTCTCCCAATCAGAGATCGTCTCTCCTCGCCAAGCATCGCGGAACCCGTGAGATTGACTTCACGAATTAAGCCATTTTGCCCAATGGTGAAGTACCCTATCGGAGCATAGTCATACAAATCCGTGTAATTGTCTCGGGAATTCTCAAGTTCTTGTTGGGACCTCCGCAACTCCTCGTTTTGCAGTTCCAACTCTATTTGATGGACCCATAAATCGTGAACTAAAGCTGCAATCTCATCCCAGGATAGTTTTGATATGGTTCCTCGCTATTGTGTGTGGGTAACGGAAAGATCGAGCTTTCCTGCAATGAGGTAGACAATAGTGATCAGATTCCTGGATGACCTGTATCCTCTGGCCTTTGCCTTGGCGGCCTGGATCAGGCTGTTGATTCCTTC
>JBGSLQ010000061.1:0-83884 GCA_041740635.1 Desulfomonilaceae bacterium
GCTCTTGCTGCCGGAGCAAGGGCTGTTGTGGCAAGCCGGGATGATTGCTTTCAGCACGGCTCCTGGCCTGACTCCACATTGATCCAGGTGCAGGACACATTACAAGCATTGCAGGATCTTGCGGCCACATATAGGAACCGGTTCAGCTATCCAGTTATCGGAATTACCGGGAGTAACGGAAAGACTCTCGTCAAGGAAATGCTTGCTTCCATACTCTGCCTGGAGCGCAAAACCTACAGGTCTCCCCTTTCCTATAATACCCAGATAGGTGCGGCTTTGGGGCTGCTCGGGATGCGACCGGAACATCAGGTGGCCATCATTGAGGCAGGAATAAGTCTTCCCGGAGAAATGGATCGGCTCGAACGGATGATCCGTCCGGATCATGGAATTCTGACAATCATCAGCAAAGCGCATATCGGCGGTCTGGGAACTCTTGAGAATACGATCGCGGAAAAGCGAAGACTATTCAAGAATCTGAACGAAAATTCCTTTCTCGTGCTGAATGCAGACGACCCTTTGAGCATGGAACTCGTACAGGACAGTAAAGCCCGGGTAGTCACATTCGGTATCTCCCCGCAAGCGGACGTAAGAGCGGAGGACATCGCCTCTCTCCCGGACAGAGGGCATCAGTTCACCATGTACATTTTCGGCAAAGCGCAGCAAATCATGTTGCCTGTGCCGGGACGGTTCAATGTGCTGAATGCTCTTGCCGCGTCTGCAGCCGCCACTCTCCTGGGAGCTTCTCCCGAAACCATTGCAGAGGGATTAAAGGATTTTCGACCGTCACCCATGCGGCTCGAAATACACACCACCGTGACCGGAGTGACTCTGATCAATGACACGTACAATTCGGACCCTGTGTCTGTCAAAGGCGCTCTGGACGTCCTGGCAAAGGTGGGTAAAGGCCGACGCAAAATAGCCATACTCAGTGAAATGCTCGATCTTGGTCTCCACAGCAGAGAGGAGCACCTCGCTGTGGGCAAAGAAGTTGTACGCAGTCAGGTGGATCAACTCATTACGGTGGGAGAAAACGCAGCAATAATCGGTCACGCGGCAGCAACTGAAGGCATGAATACCAAGAGAATAACCCATACCCGCAGCCAGAAGGAAGCGGCTTCGGAACTTGAGAAGATCATGAACCGCGGCGATGTGGTGCTTTTCAAGGGCTCCCGCTGGTTTCGGCTGGAACGCATTGCAAAGGAGCTTGTCGGCTCCATCGGTGCAACCCGCCTGTTGGTAAATCTGGATGCCATTGCGGCAAACGTGAAGAAGATCCGGGGCATTGTGGGTGAAGATGTCGCCATAATGTCGGTGGTAAAGAGTTTCGGCTATGGCAACGACTCAATCAGGACATCCAGAGTGGCCCTGGAAAACGGAGCGAATTATCTCGCTGTTGCTTTTCCCGATGAAGGCACAACGTTACGCGAAAATCGGATCGATGCGCCGATTCTCGTGTTCAACGTGCTGCCCGAGGAAGTGGATAAAATCATAAAACACGATCTTTCATGTGTTGTCGCATCACTGGAGACCGCTGCCGCCCTCGATCGTGCAGCAACCGGCCGCAGGAAAATACCGGTCCATGTGAAAATCGATACGGGTATGGGGCGTTCCGGAATCTGGGTTGAAGACGCAGTTCCTTTTATCGAGCAGGTCCTTTGCTTCCGAAATCTGGCAGTTGAAGGCATTATGACTCACTTTTCATCTGCCGACGATCCCGCGAGCGACGATTATACGCTTCAGCAGATTACCGCTTTTGAATCGTTGCTTTCCGAACTGAAGCAACGCGGGCATTCGTTCAGGTATATTCACGCAGCAAACACCTCTGCTCTCGTACGATTTCCCAAGACGCATTACACCTTGGTTCGGCCTGGTTTGGCCATTTACGGAATGTATCCGTCCGAGGCAGTCAAATCGTATCTTCAACTGGAACAGGTAATCGCATTTACCACCAAGATTGCTCAATTGAAGGAGCATCCTCCGGGTCGATGCATCTCCTACAATCGTCGATATGTCACGAGCCGGAATTGCCGCATAGCCACCTTGCATGTCGGGTACAACGATGGATACCCACGCTTTCAGTCCAACGTGGGAGAAGTTCTCGTGCATGGAAAAAGAGCCCCTGTAGTGGGGACGGTATGCATGGACACTATCATGATAGATGTTACCGAGATTCCCGAGGCACGGGTCGGCGATGAGGTGGTGCTCATGGGCCGACAAGGCGAAGAAGAGATCCTCCCGGACGACATCGCGGCCAATGGTAACACGATCAATTATGAAATAGCATGCAAGATTTCCCCGCGGGTTACGAGGATTTTCGTGCAGAGTTGACTGAGAAAGAATCAACCGTTGCATCATTCAATTGGTAGGGGCATCCCTCGGACGGTGTCTCATACCATTTCGCCAATAAATCTGATAAAACCGAGAGGTCCGGCAGAGACGCCGGACCCTACCATCAGCCGGTAGTGGCCGTGCCTCCGTGCCGGCCAAAATTGGATTCATAAAAGCGAATAGGTATCACGAGGGTTGCCCAAACATTGGGCGATGTCATAGTGCATTCAAATCAATTGTTACTGAAAGATACATTGGATGGGTGAAATGGACGGATGATGAATCAGGAAGTCCGATGCTCCCAGGCTCGATGTGCCCGGGAGCATGTGCGTAAATGCTAATTTCTCTTTAACAGCATCTCTATCATTTTGGCAGCGTCTTCCACCAACTGACCTTCGGATGCCCGCTTTTCCGAAAAACCGGTTACCTGCTCTGCAGCAGGGGGCTTCCATGTTGCGGAATCCTGCAACACATAGGGCACAGGTTCGGCAGTATGTACCCGCCTTTCTGTCGGCGTATGATGATCGGGCATCAACAGAACACGCCAGTGGGAAAACTGCTGGAGTCCGTTAAGCATCGGACCTACCACTTTCTCGTCGAAATCCTCGATTGCTTTGATCTTCAGATCCAACTGTCCTGAATGGCCAGCCTCGTCAGGGGCTTCCACGTGGAGGAAAACGAAATCCTTGTCTTCGAGAGCGCTAAGAGCAGCCTCTACTTTGCCCTGATAATTGGTATCCAGGTAGCCTGTCGCTCCAGGTACGTCGACGATGTCCAGACCGGCATATTTTCCGATGCCGCGCACAAGATCCACAGCAGCCACAACTGCTCCTGAAATCCCGAATCTCTGGGTTAATGTCTGGATTTTCGGCGGTCTGCCTTGCCCCCACGGCCATATGGAATTGGCGGCTCCCTGGCAGCGTCGTTTTCTGCGCTGGTTTACCGGATGCGTTTCGAAGAGCTTCCAGGATTTTATGATCAACCGGAGTAGTACGTCTGCTCCTTCCCCTGTAGGCAACCGAGTCGCTATGGATTCTCCCGGGAAGTCGTGCGGCGCATGGGTGATGCAACCGGTCGGTCCGTCACGCCACACCAGCAGGTTTCGGTAGGAAACGCCCGGCACAATCACCAGACCGAATGCTTCTGCAGCGGGAAACATCTCTTCGATGATATCGTGCGCTTCCGGAGTGGCTATATGGTCCGCACTGTGATCGATCATGAGGGTGAAATTCCGCTCGAGCGTAACCAGATTGAGCCTGAAAGCAACATCTTCCGGTCTGAGATGTACTCCCATGGAAGCTGCTTCAAAGGGAGCTCGACCTGTATACACACTGTTAGGGGAATATCCCATGATCGAAAGATTGGCAACATCGCTGCCCGGTTCCATCCCAAGCGGAATCGTCCGTGCGGTCCCGAGATTACCGGTTACAGCCATGCTGTCCATCCAGGGCGTTTTTGCGGCTTGCAGCGGAGTTGCCCCATCCAGCTCTTTCATGGGCGAATCCGCCATCCCGTCGGGGACGAGTATCACGTATTTTGTCTTAGAATCCGAGGACATTCAGCACCTTCTTCATATCCGGCTCGCAGGTTACCGGATCGTTTGACACTTTTATGGCATTATCGGGATCTTTGAGTCCATGTCCCGTGAGTGTACATACGATTGTCGATCCGGTCTCGAAATAGCCTTCGCGGCTCTTCTTGATCAGACCGGCTATAGAGGCTGCAGATGCAGGTTCACAGAAGACTCCTTCCAGCGATGCAACCATCTTGTACGCTTCCAGAATCTCTTCATCGCTCACCATATCGATGAGACCTCCGGATTCGTCCCGAGCGGCTTCCGCCGGTTTCCACGATGCCGGATTCCCGATTCTGATGGCAGTTGCCACAGTCTCAGGATTTTCCACAATATGGCCTCTCACAATGGGAGCTGCTCCTTCTGCCTGGAATCCGAACATTTTCGGCAACGCGTTTATTTTTCCCGCATCCTTGTATACTTTATATCCAGCCCAGTACGCGGTGATGTTTCCTGCATTCCCGACGGGCAGACAATGATAATCAGGTGCAACACCGAGATCGTCACAGATCTCGAATGCCGCCGATTTTTGACCTTCGATCCTGTGAGGATTCACCGAGTTCACCAGGGTTACTGGATAATTATTAGATATTTCACGTACCAATTTCAATGCCTCGTCAAAATTCCCGAGGATTTTTATGACGATGGCTCCGTGGATCATAGCCTGAGCAAGCTTTCCCAGGGCTATTTTGCCCTCCGGAATGAGGACGAAAGCCTTGATCCCGGCTCTTGCCGCGTACGCCGCAGCCGAAGCCGACGTATTGCCGGTAGAGGCGCAGATAACGGAATTGGACCCGGCTTCCACTGCTCTGGAAACAGCGAGAGTCATGCCCCGATCCTTGAACGAGGAACTGGGATTCAGTCCTTCGTATTTCAGATACAGCGAGATCCCCGGCTTGATTTTGGCCGCCAATCGTGGGACCGGAATAAGTGGAGTATTCCCTTCCAGAAGCGTTATCACGTGACTATCGGATGCGAATCGATAGAAGTCCGGATATTGTCTAATGATGCCTTTCCACATGTTTATCTCCAAAAGATCCTAGTTGAGCGTCTCATCTTCTATTCTCAGGATGACCGGAGCACCTTCGACATCATCCAGTCTGCTGATCTCCTCGCAAGCCGCTTGCAAATCAGCTTCCTTGGCAAGATGCGTCAAAAATACAACCGGCACAGCGGCGGAACTCTGCCTGCTCTTTTGCACGACCGAATGGAGACTTATTTGATGCTCCGCCAGAATTCCGGCTACTTTTGAGAGGACTCCAGGTCGATCCATCGCCTTAATACGAAGATAGTAATTCGTAACTATTTCGCTTATGTTCTTCAGTTTTCCGGACGCTTTCCAGGATTCCGGATACCCCAGTGGAGGCACGCGCCCCACTTCTCCTCGTGCAGCGCTGCGAGCCATCTCTATCACGTCGCCGATAACAGCGGACGCGGTGGGCTCCCTGCCGGCCCCACGGCCATAGAAGAGCTGATCTCCCACCATGTCGCCATGAAGAAAGATCCCGTTGAATACTCCGTCAACGCGAGCCAGGGGATGATCCTCTCGAATCAAAGTAGGATGCAATCTGGCATCCACATCGTCGCCATCTCTTCGGATTACGGCCAACAACTTGATCTTATACGAGAACTCGTGCGCCATCGCCACATCGAAAGGATCGATATTGCGAATGCCTTCCACATGGATGCTCTTTGGAGGAACTCGAATACCATGCGTAAGGCTGAGAACGAGTACGAGCTTATGAGCCGAATCAATACCATCGATATCCAGCGCGGGATCTGCTTCTGCATATCCGAGTTCCTGTGCTTTCTTCAGCATTTCATCAAAAGAAATACCCGGAGTGGAATCCATAGCGGTAAGAATGAAGTTGCACGTTCCATTCAGTATGGCGAGTATTTTGTCAAAACGGTTGGCAACCAGCCCTTCTCTCAGAGATCGCAGAATGGGAATACCTCCCGCAACAGCGGCCTCGAATCCGATATCGACTCCTGCTTTATGAGCTGCCAGGAAAACCTCCGGACCGTGTTCCGCAAGAAGTGCTTTGTTTGCAGTGACAACCTGCTTGCCATTCTTGAAGGCTTCCAGGATCAGGCTTTTTGCAGGTTCGTAACCCCCGATCAGTTCGACAATAACGGAAATGTCAGGATCACGCACTACTTGCCACGCGTCGGTAGTAAGAAGATTCGGATCCACTTTCACGCCGCGATCGGATTCTATATTCAGATCTGCGATTCGCTTCAGGCGGACGGGAACCCCAACTCGCGCTTCGAGTACATCACGATTTTCTTCGAGAATTTGCACGACGCCTGCACCGACAGTGCCGAATCCTATCAATCCTATGGAAACTTCCTTCATAACCAAACCTCACGGGGTATCGAAGTCAGTGGCATCAGGCTGTAATCCGATGTAACGAGCTTTTAGGACGGGTCGCTTCTTACAGTCTGCTATTTTTGAAACGAGTTCCTTCAAACACAAACCGGCGAAGACGGCAATAATGTACCAAGCCGCCCGCCGGAATGATGATGTGGTACGGCCATTCCGCCGTACCGACATTACCTGACGATCTGTTCTCGCGTGCCTAAACTGCTGCAGACTGCGCCAAGGTGGGCTCGGAGCAGCTTTGACCGTTTTCCTGCATGAAGTGGCGGATGCCGCGAACAGCCTGCTGAATGCGCATTCTGTTTTCGACCAGCGCGAACCTCACGTACTCGTCACCAAAAGGACCAAAGCCGATCCCCGGACTTACCGCTACTCTTGCCTGCTCTGTCATGAGCTTTGAGAACTCGAGGGAGCCCATCGCTCTGAATTGTTCCGGAATCCTAGCCCACGCGAACATGGTTCCCAAAGGCGGTGTCAAAGGCCACCCGCAGTCGTTCAGTCCCGAGCACAAGACGTCTCTGCGTTCTTTGTATTCGTCTACGATTTCCTGGACACAAGACTGATCCTCATTGAGTGCAATGATAGAACCGATCTGAACCGGCTGAAAAATTCCGTAATCGATATAGCTCTTGAGACGCCGAAGCGCTTCTATCATCTGCGGATTTCCCGCTGCGCACCCTACCCTCCAACCTGCCATGGAATAGCTCTTGGACATGGAAAACACTTCCACGCCCACTTCTTTCGCGCCGGGTACGGCAAGAAAGCTCGGAGCCTTGTATCCGTCAAAGGTAAGGTCCGCATACGCGAAATCGTGGATCACCATGATCTTGTATTCCATGGCGAATTCAACAATTCGCTTGAAGAAGTCCTGATCCACAACCATGGTCGTCGGGTTGTGAGGAAACGAGATGATCAGCATTTTCGGCAGAGGCCAGGTGAGCCGCGCAGCAGCCTTCAGATCCTCAAAGAAATCGTGATCCGGTCTGATCGGAATGTGTCTCAGGTCGCCACCGGCGATTACCACCGAGTAAGGGTGAATCGGATATGTGGGAGAAGGCACGAAAACCACATCGCCCGGAGTTATAGTTGCAAGAACGAGATGTGCCAGCGCATCTTTCGCTCCCATGGTTGCTACTACTTCCGTAACGGGATCGAGATCCACATCGTAGCGCCGTTTCCACCAGGATGCAAAAGCCTCTCTGAGCTTGGGTATTCCCATGGATGCGCTGTATCGGTGATTTCTGGGATTCTGGACCGCTTCCATCACCTTACTGACAATGTGTTTGGGAGTAGGGATATCAGGATTGCCCATTCCCAGATCGATGATATCTTCGCCTGAGCGCCGTAGTCTCATTTTCAATTCGTTCACCACCTGAAAAACGTACGGCGGCAGTCTTTTTATTCTTTCAAACTGTTCCACATTCACCTCCGGTCGGTTTCTTCCCGACTCTGCTTCATACCGGACCCGGTCACGCTATGTGACAGCCCGCTTCCGAACGTACAGCGTCCATCGAGCGCCCGGCCTCCTGCCGTCAATCGGCACATGCACCGCGCACCCGCTCTTTCTGCAGTTGTGCTCTACGCTATACTGTTCATCGGCAAGGATGAAAAGTCACTCCTTTCACACAGTTCAGGGAGATCTTCTCCCGCGAGTATGGCTTCGGCTGCGGGGGTTCTGACACCCGGAGAACTGTAGAGGACCAGACGCATCTGGGTCAGGTTGGTACTGTACTGCTTACGTTTGGCTTCAATGCACACGAGGCTTGCTTCCGCATCTTTCTGCGAGTGAATCCATAGCACACGAACCGCTCCAAATCCAGTCTCTTTCATGGCAACCTTAATCTGTTCCCAGCGAGAAGCAGGGTATACAAATGTCAATCCACCGGAAGCTTTCAGGAGACACGTGGAAACGCGAAACAGGTCTTCCAGCGGCAACATCATCTGATGCCTGGATAGAGCCTTTTCTTCCTGAGTGCTAATCTTGCCGCGACCCGGCTCGTGGTACGGAGGATTCGAGACAATGGAATCAAACGACTGGGATCTGAAGAAGCTATCCGCCTGGCGAAAGTCTCCCTGAATAATGAATACCTCAGATTCCATTTTGTTCAACCTGATCCCGCGTGCCGCTCTGTGAGCCGGGGCCGGCTGAATCTCCAGGCCGACAATACGGATTCCGCTCATTCGAGCAGCGAGACCGAAGGCTATCACCCCACAGCCACACCCCGCATCCAAGACCCAGTCGCCAGGTTCAGGCCGGGCAAACCATGTCAGAATGATTGCATCTTCACTGACGCGGTACCCTTTCTTTGCCTGGACCACTCGGATCTTGTGTCTGAGCAGGCCGTCTACGGACTCGGTTGTCTTGATGGTGTCCACGTAAAGCTATCCGCAAATTCGCTTCGAGGCGTGCCCCTTATCAGAAGACGTTGAACACCAGCCCCGAAGATAACTTCGGGAAGAAGTATGTTGATTTATGCGGCAGCTTATGTCCCAGTTCCGCAGCCGTACGCATCTGATCGACCCGAGTGGGATTCAGAATAAAACTGACCTGATATTCCCCATTCAATGCCTTATTAAGAGCCTCGGATATCAACGGTGTATACGCTATTTGTCCTTCGCAATTCTCCTTGTCCATGCCGAGACCGAAATTCATTATGATTTCACGAAGAATTGTCACATCCAGCCCTCTGACAGAAGACGGGATGTCCGCATCCATGGCCGTATCGACTTTGCTGAAATCCTTGAGTCTCAAGAGTCGGAAGCAATTCTCGCCCTGTATGACCATGCCGAATTTTCCGCCAATGCCGGAGTAGGACCGGATACGTTCCACGAGTTGCGCAGACACTTGTTCACGGTTCTGCTCGGAAAAGCATACCATCTCGATTTCAAAGTACGGCGCCAGCGCTTCTTCCACCCGGGATGCGTCGAAGTTCTTCAATCCCGTGACCATTCGGTGAGCGGGAAGAATTGTCAGCCCCGGATGATTCATCGCGGTAAGATACATCATGACCCATTCATGGGGGCCGTCGGGATTCGAATCTCCCGCTGCTATGCGCTCCTGTTTATAAGCCAGTGCCGTTTCATACCGATGATGCCCGTCTGCTATAAATATGCTTTTCGATTCCAGGGCGTTTTGAATAGTTGCAATCGCATCTTCGTCATGAATGATCCAGACCTGGTGAATCGTTCGATCTGCGTCCACGGTTTCGCGAAAAGGCTTGCCCTGGATGAAACGGGAATAGGTGTTCACCACAGTAGCGTCATCATCGGGGAAGAGGCTGTGAATCGGCGTGAAGTGTGCTCGGCATGCGCGAAGAAGATTGAGCTGATCTGCTTTAGGCCCTTTGTAGGTCTTCTCGTGAGGCAGCACCTTGCCTTTGCCATAATCATCGACTTTGACCAGGGCCACGAATCCGTCTATGGAACGCCGACCTCCGCCGGGCTGCTCGAAATCCATTCTGTACACGGCAAATCCCGGGCGTTCGTCAACCGAGAGCACGCCTTCCTTGAGCCAGGTTTTGAGGGTATCCGAAGCGCGGGTGTACCGGTTGCTCCCGTTGGAATCGCTCTGGTCTTCCTTGCCCAGAACCAGGCGGATGACGTTGAGTTCGTGAGCTTTGTAAAAAGCTTCCTGCTCGGCCGGAGAGATGATGTCGTACGGGGGAGTTATAAGCTTATCGAGTTCGCCCGAGTACCGATCGCTGTAGTGAGTCGTTTTGAAGGGTATTATCTGTGGCATTCTTGTGACCTCTATTTGTCAACTTCAGGTCCCCCGGCTCCGAGATCGCGTTCGATATACAGGCAGTGTTCACTGCATCGTTTTCCAAACTCACCATACATCCCCTTTCCGGAGAGCTTCAGTGAGGACGCGATCACGCGGGATTTCGAAACTACGAATAACTTCTCACAGGATCTGCATTTCGGAAGATCATGCTGAAGTATCGCTCGTGAATCGAACGAGGGGGCCGAAGACTATCCAAATTGTGTAACACGCTGTGATTCAAGGGTCAATACTCCGGACAAAAAACAAACATGATTGCAATCATCGTCTAGTTCATGTGGAGACTTCGAATCGAAGATCCTTGATTTTTCGCTTTTGGATTATCCCTTTAGCTCAGCCGGGAGTGTCAGCTGCAATCCTGGCAATGGCCGGGTCTGGTCTAGCGAGTCCCACGGCCAAAGATGCCAAAAAGCTCAAAATGGCAAGACCGGCGCATAACCTCGCCGCGCCCAATCATGCAACCGAAGTTGACCCGCACGCTTGATCCGGCGTATGCTCCGCAGTGCGAAGCAAGTGATTCTGAATCAAGCCACGATTCGCGCAGGAGTGACATGATTGTGCAGCGGCACCATACGGTACACGGTCTTTTCGTCCGAGAAGCCGCACCACAAACGCCCAAATACCCAACGCCGCTCTTGATGATTCCCGGCGCTTCCCACGGGTGGTGGGCGTATGAGGAATGGCTTCCGTTTTTTGCGGAGCGCGGTTGGATGTGCTACGCGCTTTCACTCCGCAATCACACCGGCTCGTATGCCGTTCCTGACGAAGAGTACCTCCAACTTGGCGTACACGATTACGTGACGGACGTGTTGCGTATTCTGGAC
The DNA here is from genome assembly GCA_041740635.1 of Desulfomonilaceae bacterium. Taxonomy (GTDB): domain Bacteria; phylum Desulfobacterota; class Desulfomonilia; order Desulfomonilales; family Desulfomonilaceae; genus Desulfomonile. Next base: position 10,887 of record JBGSLQ010000061.1, read on the forward strand.
TGGGTTCGTACGCCCGTGGCTCTCGTGGGGCACAGCATGGGAGGCATTATCGCGCAAAAGGTCGCGGAACTCGTGGACCTGAAGGCGCTGATTCTCGTTGCTCCAGTCGGACCGGCGCAGTTGGGGACAGTGAGCACTCCGGTGCCGACGGACCGACCCTTGATGCCCGACGCGGCGACCGTGAGGAGACTCTGGTTTCATGACATCTCCGACGAGCGGTTTGCAGCCGTTTACGAGCGTCTCGGCCCGGAATCGCCATCAGTGGTGAACGAATATCGGACCGGTAAAGTCCCGGTGAATCGAAGCAAGATCCACTGCCCCATTATGGTGATCGAGGGAGAATTCGACCATTCAGGCCTCCACGATCCTCAGGCCGTCGCATGGTTCTACGATGCAACGTATTTACTGGCGCTGGACGCGGGACACGACCTCATGCTTGAACCGGTCGCGGCTGAGGTCGCGGAAACGATCGACAAATGGCTGAGGAAATCGAAGGTCTCATGATTGCCGGCCCGGTGTAATAAGAATTTGCTTTTATGAACCCAATTTTGGCCGGCACGGAGGCACGGCCACTACCGGCTGATGGCAGATTGTGGCGTCTCTGCCGGACCTCTCGGTTGTATTAAATTTATTGACGAAGTGGTATAAGTCCCCCTTTTCTCGAGGGGGACTTCGTTGAAAATTCAAGGGGTTGGAACACCGACGAGATTATTTCTTGCGCTCTTCCTTCACTTCTTCAAAATCAGCGTCCACTACGTCTTCATCAGTTTTTTTCTGTGCGCCACCCTGGGGACCGGCGCCTTCAAAGCCACCAGCTCCAGGACCTCCCGGACCTCCGGCTTGTCCCGCGGCTTGCTGGTACATTGCTTCGGCCAATTTGTGAGAGGCAGTCTGCAGTTCGTCGACAGCGGATTTTATCTCTTGAGCGTCAGAGCCTTCCATTGCGGTCTTTGTCTTTGTAATCGCGGCTTCAATTGCGCTCTTGACTGAAGAATCCACCTTATCGCCATGTTCCTTCAAGGATTTCTCAGTCATATAGACCAGAGAATCCGCCTGATTGCGTGCGTCGATAAGCTCACGTTTCTTTTTATCCTCTTCAGCATGGGATTCAGCGTCCCTGACCATTTTCTGGATTTCTTCTTCAGTCAGACCGCTTGAAGCCGTTATTTGAATGGACTGCTCTTTCCCTGTGCCGAGATCTTTTGCGGAAACATGCACGATGCCGTTTGCGTCGATATCAAAGGCAACTTCAATTTGGGGCACCCCTCTTGGCGCAGGTGGAATTCCCACCAGCTCAAACCGCCCAAGAGTTTTGTTTCCCCCTGCCATTTCTCGCTCGCCTTGCAAGACATGAATGGAGACCGAAGGTTGATTGTCCGATGCAGTCGAAAAGATCTGACTCTTCTTCGTGGGGATGGTGGTGTTCTTGTCGATAAGCCTCGTAAACACGCCTCCGAGAGTCTCGATTCCGAGGGACAACGGAGTGACGTCCAGCAGAAGCACGTCTTTCACTTCGCCCTTGAGCACGGCTCCCTGAATGGCTGCACCAATGGCGACAACTTCGTCCGGGTTCACGCCTCTGTGAGGCTCTTTACCGAAGAGTTGCTTCACTTTGGCCTGCACTGCGGGCATCCTTGTCATTCCGCCAACCAGAATAACTTCATCGATTTCATTCGCTGTAAGACCTGCGTCTTTCATTGCTGTCCTGCAGGGGCCCGCTGTTTTTTCGATGAGATCTTCCACCAGGGCTTCCAGTTTCGCCCTGCTCAATTTCATGGTCATGTGTTTCGGACCTGAGGCATCCGCGGTGATGAACGGCAAATTAATATCGGTTTCCATGGACGAGCTGAGTTCTATTTTTGCTTTCTCAGCCGCTTCTTTTAATCGTTGCAGGGCCATTTTGTCATTGCGCAGATCTATTCCCTGATCCTTTCGGAATTCGTCTGCAAGATGATCGATCAATCGCTGATCGAAGTCTTCGCCACCCAGATGGGTATCGCCGTTAGTCGATTTGACTTCAAAAACGCCGTCACCTATTTCCAGGACGGAAATATCGAAAGTGCCGCCACCCAGATCGAATACAGCGACTTTTTCCTCCTTCTTCTTATCCAACCCATAGGCAAGGGAAGCCGCTGTGGGCTCGTTTATGATTCTCAAGACATTCAAACCGGCTATTCTACCTGCATCTTTGGTCGCTTGCCGCTGGGAATCGTTGAAATACGCGGGCACTGTCACAACAGCATCCGTGACCTCTTCTCCCAGATAGTCTTGAGCGGTTTGTTTCATTTTCTGCAGGATCATTGCAGAGATTTCCGCAGGGCTATAATCCTTGCCTCGGGCCCTGACGGCTGCGTCTGAATTCTTTCCTTCAACTATCTTGTAGGGCAGGACTTTTATATCGTTCTGAACTTCAGGGGAGCTGAACTTGCGTCCGATCAGTCTTTTAATAGCAAAAAGCGTGTTCTCGGGGTTTGTTATGGCCTGGCGTTTGGCAACCTGGCCTACCAGACGTTCGCCTGAATCCGTGAAAGCCACCATTGACGGAGTGGTCCGTCCGCCTTCGGAATTGGGGATGACAGTGGGATCTCCGCCTTCCATGATAGCCACACATGAGTTGGTGGTTCCCAGGTCAATTCCTATTACTTTTCCCGGCATGTTTCCTCCTCGTTACCTCATTCAAAATATTTCTCGAGCATGATCGCTCCATATTACGCACCAGTGGAAACCACCACTTTGGCAGGTCTCAGTAAGCGATCCTGGTACATGTATCCTTTTTCGACTTCTTCCACCACCTGGTTGGTTTTACCTCCCTCAGCAACAGGGACGCGCATGATAGCCTCATGAACATGTGGATCGAAGTCTTTACCGATGGCCTTAATTTCAGTAACTCCGTATTTTTTGAGAATGTCCGCAAACATTTTCGCGGTCATGGCCACTCCTTCAGTGAGCGCATGGGCCTTTTCCTCTTTGCCGCTGTGTTGCAGTGCACGCTCCAGATTATCGATCACCGTGAGTAAGTCTCTGAGCAGTTCCTCGTTTCGATATTTCAGAAGATTGCTTCTCTCCTGGATGGCTCGTTTCTTGTAATTCTCCAGGTCTGCAACGGCTCGAATCCAGTTATCGCGGTTGTGCGCGGCCTCTTTTTGGGCACTCTCGAGAGGATCGACTTGAGGCTGCCGATCAGGCCCCATTTCCGAACCGCTTTCTTTCAGTTCCGGACCGGATACCACCTGCGGAGCAGTGGGGTGCCGCGGCTCAATAGCCGGTTCGCCGCGATTCGAAGCATTTGTTTCCTTACGATCCTGTTCCGTCAAATCTGCCTCCTCTCGGACCATTTTAGAATTACCCGGGGCGCAACAGGGTTCGACGGCCGGTTCCCTGTATCACACCCCCGACAACAAACACGGAGATACGGCAAATGCATAATTTCGGAATAAAAATGAGAAGTTATCTCCAGTGTCCCTAGTACAGATGGCCATGGAGGGGTGTTTGTCAAGTGGTGGGCATGCGGGAATTTATCTTTCTGCGGCCACGGAATCGATTACCTGAAATAGACCTTTGTCTTGCGTAAAAAACAGAAACTGCAGGAAATGCCGAAATTAATGTCCGATTTGAGGATTAGGAAGACTGGTGGTAATGGCCTCCGTGCCGGCATATCTTTAATATGATAAATGATATCGATAGAATGGACCGGCAGAGAGAGGATGTCTCAAAAAATCGAAATTTACCCCAGACCGTGGCACGTATTTCTCAAATATTCCCGGCCTGACTGTAGGGGCGGACCTGCGAGTCCGCCCAAAAGAGGGGAAGACGCATAGGTCTGCCCCTACTCGGATGGAGTGTCGTGGCACGATTTTGGTGCATTCGAGAATTCTGAGACCCTTTCGAGACGCCGGTCTCCATCGGCATCTTGTGTTCGAGCGTGTGATAAACGCCAGAATCTGTGTGGCAATCGTTTTATGCTCTCCCATAGAGTACCGACAGATGAGCAAGCTTTTTCGCAAGCTCAGGGGTTAGCTGATCACGAAGGAGTCTCCAGCGCCAATTGCCTTCCTTGACGGAAGGAAAATTCATTCTGGATTCGCTCCCCAACCCGAGCACATCCTGCATGGGAAACATGGACACTGCAGCAACAGACATCATTACCAGACGTATCATATCCCAGTGCACCTCGTCCGGTGCCCCGTTCCGCCCCAGATAATCCCAGACCCGTCGTTTTTGCTCGGGAGAAGCTTCCTGGTCGAACCATCCCCGAACCGTATTGGTGTCGTGGGTCCCCGTATATGCAATATAGTTTTTCTCGAAATTATGTACTGTGTACGGATTCGTGGGTTGGTCGTCGCCAAAGGAAAACAGCAGCACTTTCATACCAGGTAGTTCGAATGTCCGCATTACTTCGCGTACATCAGGGGTAATGATGCCAAGGTCCTCTGCAACAAGTGGAATTTTGGGGAATTTCTTAAGCACGGCCTTGAAGAACCGTTCGGCAGGCCCATCGATCCATCTGCCATTGATTGCCGTTTGTTCATATGCCGGCACCTCCCAGTATCCCACCAATCCCCTGAAATGATCGATCCTGAGAAACTGGCAAAAGCTCAGGTTGCGTTCGAGACGCCGAATCCACCAGTTGAAGCCGTCATGCTCGAGAGTATCCCATTGATATATGGGAACTCCCCAGAGTTGGCCGGTCTCGCTGAAGTAATCGGGAGGAACGCCTCCCACCGCGTACGGTCTTTTATTCTCATCCAGCTTAAAATATTGCGGATGGCACCAGACATCGGCACTATCGAAATCGACGTAGATGGGAATGTCTCCGATCAACTGGATACTTTTCTCTTTGCAGTATTCGAAGAGTGCTGTCCACTGCTTATGGAATGTGAACTGAACGAATTTTTCCATTTCCACATGTTCGCTCAGGTCTCTGGCGATGGTTTTGAGCGCTTCAGGATGACGATCGCGGATTTCGTACGGCCATTCGTTCCAGCCCCTGTTGTCCACCTGCTTCTTGTAGGCCATGAATATGGCAAAATCATCGAGCCACATTCGGTTCTTTTCGATGAAGAGCTCATATTCATGATTGCTCTTTCTCTTGAATGCCCAAAAGGCTTTCCAGAGCAAGCCCGTTTTGTATTGCTCGACAGCGGAATAATCCACCTGATCGGTCCGAAAATCCGGTGAACCCAAATCGTCGTTTGACACATATCCGTCTCTCAGGAGAAATTCCGGGCTGATCAGAAGCGGATTGCAGGCAAATGCGGATGGGCTGTTGTAGGGAGAATGGTGGCCCGGGTTAGTGACTGTCAGGGGCAGTATCTGCCAGAAACTCTGTTTACTTTCTGCCAGGAAGTCTACGAATTTATACGCCCATGGACCTAAATCCCCTATTCCAAAGCGCGATGGCAAAGATGTTACATGAATGAGTATACCACTTCCTCGAGTTAGCATGACTTATCCCTTATCCCTATGCATCAAGAACATAGTTCTCAGAATATTCGATTCCTATCGCGAAGAGAAGAAATCAAATCCAACGCGTTCAGAACTGCACTCATACCCAAACCACGCAAGCAGCATACTTTTCTGCCGTTCATCCAGAATTCTCACAATTCCTTTCTTCTTTACGAAATCAGGGCACTTCGCGCACATTCTCGCTCCTGAAAAGGGGTGTTTTCTGCCCCTTTTTCGTCGAAGGACTTGCTTTGCATTCTCTCAGATATTTTGAGACAATGCGAATGGCAAAACATACTTGCCGATTCCAGAGTTTTTATACGCCAATCTCGCAATGAGAGAAACACTCGGCAATATTTGGGCTTTTGGCATGGAATGTGCCTGAAGTACCGTCGGTTTGCAGATTAACTGACTTTTCGGATAACCATGGACTGTAATAATCATCGAGAGGGAATTCGTATTGGGCTAAGAATAATCCGACTCCTTCTGCTTCGAAAAAAGAAAGGAACGACATGCCTGATATACAGAAATCATCTCCCGAAGAGATACTTGCCAGAATAAACGAGCTGGGAAACGAGGAAGAATGGTTCCATTGCATAGACCTGGGCGATGGAATTTTCACCATGCGTGACCCGGTAAAGCACCTTCAGGCACTGTGGGAGATTCTGGACAAGCACATTCCACTCGATCTGACCGGAATGAGTGTGCTGGACATCGGCTGCAACGCCGGATTCTTCAGTGTCGCTGCAAAAAATCGGAATGCGCATTACGTGCTCGGAGTCGACACGTCTCCTGGATATTTAAGACAAGCTGAATTTGTACGAGACGTCCTCAGACTGGATATCGATTACCGGCAGATGAGTGTATATGAGCTTCCGGTGCTGGAGCAGCAATTCGATCTGGTCTTTTGCCTGGGAGTCATTTATCACTGTTCCGACCCGTTCCTTGCTGCGAAAAATGTACTGGCGGCTACTCGGGATATCGCGATTATAGAATCTGCAGTAATGCAGCGTGCCGAAAACACGAATGACAGGCCGTTATGGGAATTCGTGTTCCCGGGTTACTCCCATGTTCATGAAGAACGCTGCTACAACTGGTGGTTTCCCAATACGCAAGGCTTAGTGGCTTTGTTCCGGTCTGCAGGATTCAGATCCGTAGAGCCGATCTTCGAATCCGAAAACCGGTGCTGCATTCTTTGCCGCGTGTAACAGCGAAGAGGAGCTTCTCAGGAGAAGTTCCTCTTTTTGGTTCTCTCGGTCCACCCCGGTGCTACTTGCTTCCTTCAAGAGACTTGATAAGTCTTTCCCCACCTTTGAACACATTGAGCGGATCCCACCATCGTGTTTCCGGTTTTTTCTGTTCCGGCGGTTTGGTGGGTTCAGGCCTGGTCTCAGGTGGTTTCACCGGTTCGGGCGTCTTGGGAGCAGCCGGGGCGCTTTGAGGGATTGCGGGTTTTTCAGGCTCTTCTACATGCGCTTTGCTGTCCGCTTTCTTGGGCATGAACTGAACCCGTCCCCATTTATTGGTTCTCCTATCCAACGTATACACCGAGATATTTTCCCCTTCGCGGCACTTTACCCACCATTCGTCGAATTCCGGTCGAAACTCCACGTCCATGATCTTACCCGTCGTGGGCACTTCAAATAAACCGATCCGCTCCGACTTCTTTTCGAGAGCGTGTGAACTTGATTCTAACGAGAGAATAAGGAGAAAGAGACCGAGCGTACCAATCAACACTAACTTGAGAGAAAACGAAAGAAACTGTTTCTGGGGCATAATACAAGCCTGGTCATTTTATTTATTTACTCGTGACCATATAGCATAAACCGGATCGCTCGGAATTCCAAGGGCGTGATATTTGTCATCGATCGGCCGCGGCTTGTTAGTACTTTCGAAATAGTCTTCAGGTCCAAAGCATCCTGCTTCCTGAAAAAACCTTCTCACCAGATCGGGTCTCTTGGATTCCCTGGTTATTCGCCAGAGATTGACTGCTTTTGTAGGAAACATCCTGTTGGAGAACACCACGACAAACAGTCCACCCGGAACGAGGATTCTCCCTACTTCGCGAAACAATTCCACCGGAACCGTCATGTAATCGACGGAAACGGTATTTATTACGACATCGAAACAGTCGTCAGGAAAAGGCAAGATCGGGTTCTCGTTGACATTATGAATCACCTGATCCGAAATAACGGGATTCCTGAGCAACTCCTCCTCATTGAGGCCGAGTCCGGTCACTGATTTCGGATTGATTTCAGGTCTGATGTGGGATTCAGGCCCGGCCATTAAATCGAGTATTCGAGCATTCAGCGGAATGAGGCGAACGAACAACTCTTCCACAGTGGAAGTCGCGAGAGAATCGAGATGATTAATAAATCGAGGCCTTTGATAAAAGATCTCATCCGGAGACTCGTCTTCTCTCGCGAAATCCACGCGTCTGAAAATCTCCAGAGTACCTTTTCCATTCATGGTTTCTCTCAGTACATGAAAAACGACCGGCAGGGGGTGACCGGTCGATTACACTATTTCTCTGTGCTGCCTTCCATATCACGGCAAATTCGACTCTTGATTGCGTCGGAAGACCAAACTGCAAGCGGTCCACATACACCTCTGGGGTCCATGCGGCACCGATAACCTGTGCCGGTTACTCCTTGGTTTTCAAGGAATTGCCAGCTATCTTTGAAATAGCAGCACTCGTCATTGAAACACACATAATGGATTTCTCCGCCCCACGTCGACTCCATCGGAGTCTCAATAGGATCCATTTTTTCGCCGCAATGCGGACATTCGGTACCCTTCTCCATAGATAACCTCCTCGGTTGCGCTCCGGACGCGATTGCTCGTGAACAAAACGCGCGTTACATGCCTATAAGTGCATACACAAAGGCATTCTCTGTTATAGGTAACCCTTTCCCCACAGGTACGCAAGTGCCCGGAAATCGATTTCTCTCGACTTGGTTAAGAATCCAACGAAACCATAGGAAGGAGATCTGTTTTCTGGTATTTTTGAGACCCGGGCTAACCTTTCTGCCAGATAACGAGGTAAGCATGAGTTCCGATCCCTCTCAGGATTCTCCCTTCCTTCCCGATTCCATTGAAAAAATTATTCTGAAAAGCATGAACGAAGGCGTCATCACCCTGGAGTGTACCGGGAAGATACATACTGCCAATCCCGCAGCCCTGAGGATTCTTGGATTTGAGCAAGAAGATCTCGTAGGACGAGAGTTTTACGAAGTCTTCAGCGATCCACGGAATGGTGAATTTGCGAATACCTTCATGCGCGCAGTTCAATCCGGTAAGACACAATTGCACACTGACGTCAGGTATACGCGTGCAGACGGACAGATTGTCGATCTATCGCTTGCTCCGTCATTTCTCGATTACGATGTATGCGTTCCGGACTTACAGAACGTTGTCGTGGTGTTCAGGGATGTAACTGCGTTGAAATCCCTTGAGCAAATGAAACGAAGAGCCGTCAATCATCTTTCACACGAACTGAGGACTCCCCTGGCGATAATTACTGCATCCGTCGGAAAGTTGGCACCGGATGAAGGATCGACTGAAAAGCAACAAAAAGCTCTTGCCCGCGTGGAACGAAATGTCAAACGCCTGGCTGAACTCTCCGACATCATCGAAGAAATCTTCAATCCGCCGGAAATCGATCCGCAAATCATGCCGATCCGGAGTGCTATCGAAGAGATTCTCTCGGAATTGCGTCCCCATTTCCATCATCGGAGCGTTACGGTCAGCACCTGCATATCGCCCGATTTGCAGGTCACCCTGGATCGTACACTGCTCGTCACTGTTCTTGAGACTCTCGTGAAGAATTCCGTGGAAGCGGTTCCCGACGGAGGAGAAATACTTGTGACAGCCGAACGCGTGCCCGGCGGCATGAGCCTGACTGTGCAAGACTGGGGAGTGGGAATTGCCATCGGTGACCGGGAATTCATATTTGACGGGTTTCATAACACGCAAATCACGGATGACTATTCCAGTAAACGGCCGTATGACTTCAATGCAGGAGGGAAAGGGCTCGAACTGCTGCGCTTGAAGACTTTGGCCGAAGCGGGTCTTTTTCACCTTTCTTTTTCGAGCGCCCGGTGTCGCTACATCCCCGAGGACGGCGATCATTGTCCGGGCGATATTTCGCTGTGTCCTTACGCGTCGGGAATCGGGGAATGCAAATCCTCCGGAGGAACGACGTTCACCTTGCTCTTTCCTTCGATCTGATCGCAGGGAATAATTTACGGCAAATGGCGGAATTCTTGTCTGTTTCGAAAAGCGCTTCTCGAAAATTGGTGGGTGCCGGGCCTCCGTGCCGGCACATTTGTCAAAACAAACCGACCAGTTCGGCCCGGCAGGGACGCCGGGCCCTACCGGTCCTTATAAGGAGTAGAGTGTTCAAAAGAAGTCAGAAATTGTGTCAATTTCTATAACTCGCCACCGTAAAAGGAATCCATATGCACGAGTCTCTTCGAATGCGGCTTGACAGAATGTTCGCTCCGAGGTCCATCGTGGTAATCGGAGCAGGAGATACCCCCGATAAAGTTGGCCATGCAATTATGGACAGCATCGTTACCGGAGAATTTCCCGGCAATGTCTACCCTGTGCATCCCAGACACGAGAGAATTCTGGGTTACAAGGTACTCAAAAGACTCGAAGATCTCCCCGAAGTTCCGGATCTCGCGGTGGTTGCGCTGAATCAGCATTCCAGTGTGGAGATTGCTGCCAGGCTGCGAGACATGGGAGTTGGCGGAGCAAGCCTTGTTGCGGGCGGTTTTGCTGAAATGGGAACGCGGGGGCTCGAACTTCAGGCAAAGCTGCAACAGGCAGCGGGAGACATGCCCATTGTGGGACCGAATACCCTCGGATTCCTGAATGCCAGAGCAAACCTCAACGTGACCTTTTACCCGCGTATTCTCAATCCCGGACATGTCTCCTTTCTCAGTCAGAGTGGCGGAATAGGGCTCGGATTCAAAGGTCGGGCTGACGACGAAGGTCTCGGTATAGCCAAATGGATTGGCGTGGGAAACCGGCTGAATCTTGAATTCCACACGCTTGTGGAATATTTGAAAGACGACCCTGATACCCGGGTGATCGGATTGTTCACTGAGGGAACATCCAATCCCCGTGCTCTCATGAGACAAATCGCCGAAACCACACCACATAAACCTGTTCTGGTGTACAAGGGAGGGCTCGGCACTGATGCAGACCGGGTGACGGTAACTCACACAGGTGCGGCAGCGGGAGAGGTGCGTATCTGGGAAGGCGCACTGCATCAGGCGGGAGCAAAAATGGTCTCCTCAGTATGGGAGATGATTGCTCTCTGCAAAGCGCTCGCAATTGGGAAAAGTCCCGAAGGAAAGAGGGTCGCCATTTTCACCCATACTGCCGGTCCCAGCATCGTCGCGTGGGATGTGCTCATGAAAGAACCGGGATGCGTTCTGTCCGATCTGGATGCATCCACCCTGGAAAGAATAGCAGGGATTCTCGGGCCGAGCGTGCCGGTCGTACATAAAAATCCTGTGGACGGTGCTGCCGGAGCGTTCCTGACCAAACCATTTCACGATATAGCAGAAGCAATTCTCATGGACGATTCCGTGGACGCGCTCCTGGCGATATTTTGCGAACACAAGAATTGGGTGTATCCTTCTGCGGAACTCATCGAGCTGGCACATCGGTTTCCCAAGCCTATTGTGGCATGCTTCATCGGTACGATCCGCAAAATCGAGCCGGATCGCACGCGGCTTCATGAGGCGGGCATTCCCACGTACGTCCAACCCGAGGACGCGGCAATGGGGTTGCGTGCACTCCTGGAAAGACTGAATATCACCGAAGCAAGGTCCGGGACCAATAGCGCCCGGCAATGTCTCGGGCAATAAAGATACTGCAACCGATGCCATGAAACTAATGCAAACCCCACGATCGATGGACCTGTCCATAACGGGTCGCTGCAATTTGAGATGCGCGTACTGTTCACATTTCTCCAGTGCCGGCGACGTTGCCGACGATTTGCCCACTTCAGAATGGCTCACTTTTTTTGAAGAACTCAACCGGTGCAGCGTCATAGACGTCTGCCTTCAGGGCGGGGAACCGTTCGTTCGTTCGGATTTTTTCGAATTGGTGGATGGAATCGTAAAGAATCGCATGCGTTATTCCATTCTTTCCAACGGCACCCTGATCACCGATGAAATAGCATCCTTTTTAAGAGCTTCCCGGCGGTGCAATTCGGTGCAGGTTTCCATTGACGGTTCCATACCGACCACCCACGATGCATTCAGGGGTGAGGGCAATTTCCTCCGCGCGTTACGCGGGCTCCAATTTCTTCTGAAACACGGAATTCAGGCGGTCGTACGCGTTACTATCCATCGTCAAAATGTGCATGAACTGGAGAGAATAGCTGCATTTTTGCTGGAGGAGCTGGGATTACCAGAATTCTCGACGAATTCGGCATCCTATTTCGGGCTCTGTAGGAAGAATTCAGAACAGGTTCAGCTTTCTGCCGACGAACGCTCGATTGCCATGACGAAGCTTCTGGAACTCTCCAGGAAATATGACGGCAGAATATCGGCCCAGGCCGGACCACTCGCGGAAGCTCGCCTCTGGCGCGGGATGGAGCAAGCGGCAGCGGGAACTGCAGACAACATCCACGGTGGAGGATTTCTGACAGGATGCGGAGGCACTGCATCGAAATTGGCCGTGCGTGCCGACGGCATTATCGTGCCCTGTCCTCAGCTCCCGGAAATCGAGCTTGGGCGGATCAATAGCGACGATCTCAAAGAGATCTGGCAGACACATCCGGAACTGATGCGTTTTCGCAAACGGCAGGAGATCTCTCTGGGAGATTTCGAGTTCTGCTACGGCTGCGAGCACGTGAATTTCTGTACCGGCAACTGCCCTGCTGCAGCACACGCAATTCTCGGAGATGCGTGGCACCCGAGTCCTGATGCCTGCTATCGGGAATTCAAGAAAGCCGGGGGGAAATTACCTGAAGATGGGATCTAATACCATTTCGCCAATAAATTTGATAAAACCGAGAGGTCCGGCAGAGACGCCGGACCCTACCATCAGCCGGTAGTGGCCGTGCCTCCGTGCCGGCCAAAATTGGGTTCATAAAAGCGAATAGGTATAACAGCCCCTAGACACATTCACCTGTATGTGAACGATAAAGCTCGTCCGACGAATCGGCCGAGCTCTATGCGGGGGGAGAAAGGGTATCCGGCAACCGGGGTTAGAAGAGGAAGCCGACCTGGAGGAAGGCTCCGTCTATGGTGGTGCCGAACACCTCGGCCTGTTTGTCTTTTTTCAAATGAGAGTACCGATACCCACCTTGGACGATACCGAAACGTCCTGTCTTAATTGGTATCAGATAACTCAACCCTACTTCAGCCTCATAGCCGATAGTGTCATTCAGGAAGGCGATACCGCCTTTGCCGGTGAAAGCCAGGGTATTGCCGCGAAAGTTCTTCAGACACCTGCTGAATTCGAGACCGGTAACCGCCAGGTTCTTGGTATCGTTCCATACCACGGGCGAGGTTACGCCGGTTCCGATGGACAGCTTGTCCTGCACATTCAGCCAGTCCGCATACAGGTTGGTGAGACTGTGCTGAGTCTGGCTCAGGTTAAAGTAAATTCCCGCTCGATGCTCCACATGATCCCATTTTGACCTTACTTCAGTTGCCGACGCAAAGGTCGTCCCCATGAAGTTGAAAGAGGTTCTTGGGAAATTGGAGGCCTCCTGGAAAATAGGAGTGAAGGAGTACCGAATTCCCCAGCGCGGCCTGAACTGATACAGGGCATCCACAGACCACACTACGTTACCGCTTTTCTTCAAGCCCAGATGATCGTCGAAGTCCACCAGGGAGCTTTGGAGGCCCGCCACATCAAGCCCGCGGCGTGCTTCACCCTGGATTCTTCCAAAGGTCACCTTGGGACCGACCATAAACTGGCCTTTCGCCGGTGTAGGTAAGAAGCAGTCTGCCCACCAGTTCATCGGATTAAGCCTTGAAAGCGCCTCGAACCTTGAAGTCACCCCGGGGTAGGGTCTGACCTTAATCGCTTCTGGAGTCGTGGGCTTCACTTTAGTGATGCCTTTGGCTCCCGGGGGGCAATCAAGACGTGCGCCGATGCAAGGATCGTAATCAGTAGGCGAGGATTCGGCCCACGCGACAGTAGCGATCACTGTCACAAAAAGAGCGAGTACAAACACGAATTTCGGATAGTTTCCTAACATAACACCCTCCCTCAGGGTTCTAATGTCGTGCTGGGGTGGACTTTAAACAGATTCTCGACAATGTCAAGAAAAAAGCTACAGGTTAATCAATTATTTATTATAAAAAGCTAGAAAATACTTGATATCAGAAGGAAGGACTTTCACTTAACTCTATGTTATTTCGTCGTTTATTTATCAGCACGACATTACCATTCTTATTCTCCAAAAATCATCCACAAATTTCAGACTACTACGCAGTATAGTTCATCCAAGCGCGGCGCGGACGCACAGATCTTTTTCCCGAAGATTTGCCGGTCACGGGAGACGCAGACCTAAGTAACACTGCACTATATAAGGGTTTTTCTATAACGAAAGAATAAAGGAAAGCCTTTTTGGAAGGAGGATCTTCTTTAAAATTGACTGCACTGATCTGAAAGAACTATCTTTTTAATGAAAATATTTAAAAAGTTATAACTGTTTTTTAAAGCCCCCTGGGGAAAATAGAGGGAACGGGGTGAGAGGAACTTAATCTATCTCGGTGTAATAATCAGGAGAAGGGCCAGGTTCCCGAGAAGCGAAAATGCGAAATTTAAAGACCCCCCATTTTTGCAGGCGAAATCGAACGGACGTCCAAAGTACTCCAAGGCCGTACACAACCGATCTCTGGAAATTGATGGAAGAAGCCTCGGGAAAATACCGTGTCGGACAGGATATCTCCCCCACATTGAATTTGAAATAAATCGCTTGAGCGAGCATTTCGTTATCGAACATAAAATCATCGGAATTCTCGTGAATGGGCAGCTCTTCCAGCACGGTCCGGGAAAAAGCGCGAAAACCGGTGTGAAATTCGGAAAGCTTGGAACCAAGGAAAAGGTTTTCCGCGAGCGTCAGCATTCTATTGAAGATGTACTTGTACAATGGCATGCCTCCGCTTCTCGCTTTTCCTCCCAGGATACGGGAACCGAGCACCACTTCGTATTCTCCGGACACCACCATTGCCGCCATTGCGGGAACCAGTTTGGGGGAATACTGATAATCCGGGTGCAGCATCACGATGACGTCAGCTTCAGATTTCAAGGCTTCTCGATAGCAGGTCTTCTGGTTTCGACCATACCCGTAATTGCGGTCATGGAGAAAGCAACGGATATCCAGTCCTCGTGCCAGGCACACTGTTTCATCGGCAGAAAAATCATCGACGAGGAGGACTTCATCGACAACGTCCCGATCCAACTCGGACACTGTCTTTTCCAGTGTTGCAGCAGCATTGTACGCCGGCAGAACAACAATAATCTTTTTCCCGTTCAGCATTGCGGCGTTTCTCCTTCGGATTATCCCATGCACACACTCTTCGTAGGCAGGGGCGAATCCTTAGCGTTTCTTATCTGAATCATCTGCGCGATTATAGACACAGCGATCTCTTGCGGTGTTTCTCCCCCGATAGGCAAGCCGATTGGGGCGTGTACGCGCTGAATGCTTTCACCGCTGAATCCTTGTTTCATCAGCAGCTCAAATATGAGCTTTGTCTTTCTTCGCGATCCGATCATACCGATGTATGCAGCAGGAGTATTCAGGCATTGAGCCAGCACTGTCTTGTCGTGCGCATGGCCTCTTGTGACGATCACGAGATAGCTCTCCTCGTTTATCTGAAGCTTGGATAAAGCAGATTCATAATCATTGAGTACAATAATTTCGTCAGCATCCGGACATTTTTCGATGCAGGCAAATTCGGACCGGTCATCCAGGACGACCACTTTGAAATCCACGTACGCAGCCAGATGTGCCACACAAATCCCAACGTGACCTGCTCCGAAGATAAAGACCGTTCCTGTGGGATGGAGCCATTCGAGAAACACAGGGCTTGAAAAACCCGGCACCTCCAATAACTGAGCCGGCTCTAAGAGGCGCTGACCCGGCATGGCCTCCAGAGCCGATTCTTCTCCGGAAAATCCACCCCATTTCTTCCCGGCGCCATCGAGAAGCAGATGATTTATTGCACTTCCGGCATTATCCGGATTCGTTTCCAGAGTAGTGAAAAAGTATCCCGATGCTCTGTGTTTCTTGATTTCCAGAACTCTCCGAAAGATTTCCTGTTTCCCGATATCGTTGGCAGAAACGAATTCTATGAGCACATCGGCGTCTCCGCCACAGATCATGTCGACGGATTGCGCATCTTTCCCCTGAAACGAAAAGTGCGCCCTATGAGAAGTTCCGGTGTTCAATGCGTGAAGCGCAAATTGCTGCACCTGAGACTCGAAGAGGCCCCCGCCTATAGTTCCTACGGTTGCTCCGCTCTTTTTTACGAGAAATCGAGTACCCACATGCCGGGGAGAAGATCCTCGAACTCCGAGGATTGTTGCCACTACGAAATCCTGGCCTTGCTCGAATTGTTCTGCAGCGGCTTTCCAGATTGCAGTCATTGCCTCACCACCTGAATGGAAGAATATATGCGTGTTTTGGTCATTATAGGACGTCTAGGGTAAGTAGTACAGCGGATTTTGTCAAGAAGGGGTTTCGGCAGACTCCTGAAGGTCGGCCGCAAATTGCTTCAACGTTTTCTTCTTGTCATAAGGTGCTCCCCTTTTCAGCCATTCTCGGCATTCCTCGGCATCGGAGTCAGGATTGATCCACATGAGCGTCCGGAGCACCCCTATCCGCCGAGAAGCCGCAGCAAAGAGTTTTCGGCATTCCTCGTCACAGGAAAAAATGATTTTGTCTGTCACAAGAGCGGCTTCTACAAGGTGAATATCTTTCATCAAGATACGCTCGTCAGATTGTCTTAGAGTCAATCCGGTGATTTGATCGCGCAGTGTTTGATTGAGTGGTTCAGGGTTACGAACATCGACTTTCTTTCTGCTAAACATCTGCTTTTGCCAGCCCGTACCGAATCTGCTTGGATTCCTGTTGCTTGTGTCGTGTTTACGATCCCACTCGTCCCGAATCGTTTGGGGAGCTATTACCGAATGGCAAATCTTGAGGATTGCATCTAATAGGTCACGGCAATGCACGGATTTGGGATACACTGCGTTTTCACCCCCTGCAGCGAGGAAAACGTCGGCATCGATGACGACACAGCGCTTCTTCTTGCCCATCTCACATTCCTGCGAGCCGTTTTTCCGACTCGTTCAGGAACTTTCTTTGGGCATCCAGTTCAACCGTTCCGAAATCTTCCGGCCAATCCGTATCGAATCGGCCTGCTTCGTCCAGATCCGAACTTGTAATTTTGGTGTATCCAGCTTTATCCAGTGTAAACCAGTGCAGTTTGACGAGATCCGGTGAAAGATACCCCTGGGCAACGAGGGTCTGAATCGCAAGCAAGAGAAGAGAGCTGTGCGTCTCTGCCACCACCCGCACTCCGCGTTTGGCTGCATCCGCCAGGACTTTGGCCATCGCGACCTGAGCACGAGGATGCAGGTGTATTTCCGGTTCTTCGATATAGACCATCTGACCTTCTTGGGCAGTGAGCAGAGCGACAAGCACCGGCAAGACTTGGGAAACTCCAAGACCGACATCCGCAATATTAACCATACCGCTCTTGCTTTTTATCGTTCTCGCAATACGGATTTCGACATGCGCATCTTTGATAGCAGAAGATTTGATTCTTGATGCAAGCCCAACATCCTGTAATACTTTTTCTAATTGTTTAATGCGTGAGTCGTCCCTGGTTTGCCAATCATCTATCACACTCGCGACATAAGGAACAAAAGTTCCTGGAAAAGAGGGACCAGACGCAGTTCTTTTATACTGTCGCTCCGGATTACCTCGCAACCCTGGCACGTGCAATATTTCCATGATCAATTCTTTAGTTGTACTTATGAAGTAGGAATTAAGATCCTCAAATCCTTTCAGCTTCCGTTGCTCTGACTCTGCTGCTTTGAAGTAATCACACTCGATTCTGAGGAAACATCTTTTCGGATAAAGCTTATAATCGAACTGAGCTGATAATGATTTAGCTCCGCCACCACTTTCGTGGATCTGGTTCAATATATCTTCGTGGGAGATCCCTGGAAAAAGCTCTTGTTTTGTGGCACCCCTTTTGCTTGACGTGAATACGACCTCTACTCCTACGGGATTCGAAGAACTCCTTGCGTATTCAAAACTCATCATTAAAGAATCCACAAAGGTAGTCATTGAGGGGAATTCCATCTGTGCTTTGTGAGTTTCAAGTTCAAGCACCATTTTTTGCTCATCACTTGAGAAGAATTCGTCTACAGCGGAGAATTTCACGTTGGGGCCATCGAGAAGGAATGTCCCGGGATCGAAAGATGATTCCTCTGTCTGCTTCATGAGGAGCAATGGTTGCATCATACTGGATTTGCCCGAACTATTGACTCCAGCCAATATCGTCAATGGGCGGATGTCCATGCTCTGTTGCTCACGAATGGATTTGAATCCCTGGACCGAGATTCTCTTAATTCCTTCCAGAGCATCAGAGCTGACATTTTGAGAAATGGCTTGTCTGTTCATTTATCCTCTTGCAACGATGCCTCCGAAAGCAGCTCGCGGAAGCTATACCGATTCGCATCAAAGAATGAAAATTCAGGGGAAGTCTTTCTTGTGAGAAGTGTTTCCCCGACCACTTTCCAAGAACTTTTTCGGCATTCGTCTGAGTTGTCGTTTTTCGATTAGAAAAACCACAACTCAGAAGAATATTGAAAGTTTTTTGGAGGGGTTTGGGGAACCTTTTTTACCAAAAAAGGTTCCCCAAGTCTTATTCCTTGCGCTTGCCGCCCAGGAGTATCCTGATTTCCTGCAACACATCTGTTGCCATCATCGGTGAGGTGCCGATCTTTTCCAAAAGGCTGTCTGCAGCCAAACCGTGGAGAAAGACGCCGAAGGGGATAGCCTCTTCAGGAGGGATATTCTGCACAAGCAGACCGCCGAGAATTCCGCTCAACACATCGCCCTGTCCGCCGGAAGCCATCCAGGAATTCCCGGTGGTGTTGATCACAGTCATGCCGTCAGGTGATGCGGTTATAGTCCCGGCTCCCTTGAGCACTACCCAGACGCCAAAATCCATCGCAAATTTTCTTGCTGTTCCGATTCTGTCTTCTTGAACTTCCCGGGAGGTCTTGCCGGTGAGCCGTGACATTTCTCCGGGGTGGGGAGTCAACACCACGCTCGCCTCAGTGGTCTTGAGTATGTCCATACGGCCCGAGAGAGCATTCAGTCCGTCTGCATCGATCACCAGCCATCCGGAGTACGACGACAGGAATTTCTGCACCATCTCGGAGACATCGTATTCCGTGGAAAGCCCGGGGCCGAGAACAACGCAGCGCTTGCCTTCAGCGAGGTCCAGCAAGCGATCCAGAGCGGTCATCCCCAGAAATCCCGGGACCGATTCGGGAAGAGGTGCGGTCATCTCTTCCGTGAGTTTTACTTCGAGAATCGAGTTCAGCGCCGCGGGAACTCCAACGGTGACAAGTCCTGCACCAATCCGTGAAGCTGCCTGTGCTGTCATTGCAGGAGCTCCGGTTTTCCCCGGCGAACCTCCAATCACGAGCAGATGTCCGAAAATCCCCTTGTGGGCTTCGGGGTTCATGCGCAATCCGTAATAGGTCTCCGCGTTGGGACTGGAATACAAAATTGCGTGTGGAGGATTCTTCTCTATTGCAGGGAGAGGGATGGAGATATCAACGACTTCGATATCGCCGCAATAAGCAATTCCGGGATATACGGCCATGCCCAGTTTCTTGAAGCCATACGTTGCCGTAATATCGGCTTGGACTGCACACCCCAGGATCTTGCCCGTATCCGCATCCAATCCGGAAGGCAGATCGACTGCCACCCGAATTGCCTGCGATGAGTTTATTTCAAGAATGGCCTCTCTGTACGGAGATCGGACTTCGGAATTCAAGCCGGTGCCCAGGATGGCGTCCACAATCACTTCGCTCTCGCGCCATTTTCTGGCCGCGACATTCATGGATTCCGAATCGGTGACGTGAAAAATACGTTTCGTCATACGCTCCAGGATTTTCAGGTTAATCAGCGCGTCGCCCTGGATTTTGTCGCGTGGACTCAAAAGAAACGTTTCGACTTCGGCTCCGTGATTGATCAAATATCTGGCAATCACGTAGCCGTCTCCACCGTTATTCCCGGGACCCGCGACAACGGACACCTTCAAATCCTGAAGATCGGGTCCGAGTCGCGTTTTCATAATGTGAAACGTTGTTCGACCGGCGTTTTCCATCAGCACTATCCCGGGAATGCCGTAATCCTGGATCGCAGTGGCGTCATAAGCTCTCATTTCCTCAGCAGTTACAAGATACATTGCAGATTCTCCGGTCGAGAGGAGACGTCGGTTTATGTCACTGTGCAACCACCTTCGAGGATTTCCCAGGATCCAGGAATTCACAGGAATAGCCTGAACACAGCATATTGTACCGGCCGATTTGTTCGAGTGTTACCAGACCTTTCAGCTCACCGCCGCGTACCACAGGAACTGCCCTGATACCACTGTTTTGCATTTTTTGAAAAACCTCGGTCAACGGAGTGTCTTCTACTGCGGTGGCAAAATCCTTGGTCATAAAATTGGCAATGGGAGCAGACGGGCCCTGTTCGTGAAGCCCGTTCACGAGCATGTCTCGCGTAACCAATCCCACCAGACGTCGGTCATCCACCACAGGAAAGTCGGACTGAAATCCCCTGGTGAACAGCGCTGCAAGATCACCGAGCGTTGCGTCCGGCGAGACCGCTTCTATGTGAGTGATCATGGCCGCTCCAGCCGATGCTTCCCCAAGAGACAGCATGATGCCCGAGTAACGTTCTTCAGCTTCCGCTCCGAGGTACACGAACAGAGCAATGAGCATCATGAAAAAATTCATGGAAAATATTCCCAGGAAGAACAGGAGAATAGCGAAAACCTGGCCCACCCCCACCGCAATTCGTGTCGCAGTGTACTTGGATAGATAAAGAGCCAGAAATCCTCGCAATATCCTTCCACCATCCATGGGAAACGCCGGGATGAGATTGAAAATTGCCAGCACGAAATTCACCGCGGCAAGTTGAGCCAGCAGGCTTTTTTCCACGGAAAGATCCCACAAACTCACGCCCGTGCCGAAGAGTTCAGCAAAGAACCACAAACAGAAGCCCAGGATAATGCTTGCTGCAGGTCCTGCTATGGAAATCAGGATCTCCTGGGTCGGATTTTCGGGCGGATTCGGCATACGGGCTACCCCACCGATAGGAAGCAACGTAATATCAATGACTTCTATGCCATAATAGCGAGCTACGAGAGAATGACTGAGTTCGTGGAAAACGACTGACGCAAAAACGAGAACAACGAAAATTACTCCCGCGAATCCGCCAATTCCGATCACGGAAACTCCGACGAAATAGATGAGAATCAGCAACAATAGGAACGTCAAATGAACCTTAACGGGTATTCCCATAATGGAGCCGATTCTGAATGACCATCTCATATGAAATGCCTCCTCACTGTGCTTAGTCCTTTGGGGGGCTCTACGCGATCAGAGATTTCCGGGGGATGCTTGATTCGCGCAGTATTCTATTGCCCGTAGCCATGAATTTATTCATTCTATTATCATATATTGACACACCGGTCAGCCGGTCGGTTTTGCACGGATGACAGATTTGTAGTAATCTTTTGCGAAAAACTCATCGGACACTTACAGAGGTAGCAGTGATACCTATTGGAGAGGCTCAGCAGAAAGTATTGGAAGAAATCCCGGTCTTAGGCAGGGAACGGATTCATATTCTCGAGGCACTGGGAAGAGTGCTCGCGCAAGAAGTGGCAGCAATAAGGGATGTTCCCTCTGCAAATAATTCCGCAATGGACGGTTATGCATTGCGCCATGAGGATATCGCGGGAGCGGAATCGTCCGATCCGAAAAGAGTGAAGCTCATAGGGGATTCTCCAGCTGGAAGACCTTACCTAGAACCGGTAGGACCGGGTGAAGCCGTTCGCATTATGACGGGTGGCCTGATACCTCCGGGCGCCGATACGGTGATCATGCTGGAAGATACCGATAGAGACGGCGATTATGTGATTTGTTTCAAAGATCCGGGCAACGGCTCACACGTCAGGCCTCGCGGCGAGGACGTGCGAGCAGGCGAAGTGGTCTTGCCATCCGGGACTATTGTCCGGCCGCCTGAAGTCGGTATGCTGGCAACTCTGGGGCATGCATACGTGCAAGTGCATCAGAGGCCTCTTGTCGCAATCCTCTCCACGGGCGATGAATTGGTCGATCTGGACGAGCCTTTCACTGACGGCAAAGTGGTCTGCTCCAATTCCTACAGTCTTGCCGCGCAGGTGGCGGAGTGTGGCGGAATTCCTCTTTCCCTGGGAATAGCGACGGACAATGATGCCGATCAGCGTGCCCGGATTTCGGAAGGTTTGAGAGCTGACGTAATCCTCACTTCGGGGGGTGTTTCGGTCGGTAAATACGATCTGGTGAAAGACACGCTTACCCAGCTTGGAATGCGCGTCAAATTCTGGAAGGTCGCCATGAAACCGGGAAAACCCCTTGTCTTCGGGACTATCGGAAACAAGCCGGTATTCGGACTTCCCGGGAACCCGACGTCTGCAATGATCTCATTCGAACAGTTCGTGCGGCCCGCACTCCTGAAAATGATGGGACACACGAATCTGTACAGACCTCTGGTGAATGCAGTCCTTGCCCAGGATATAAAAGTATCCCCCGGACGGCTCCATCTCATTCGCTGCAAGCTTTTCGACAAGGACGGTACAATGATGGCTGTGGCCACGGGAACTCAAAGCTCCGGGGCGCTGCGGTCGATGGTCCTCGCTGATGGTTTGCTGGTGCTGCCCTCAGAGCGCTCACCTTTTTCCGCAGGGGATTCGGTCAGCGTCCAAGTTCTGCACAGCACTCCTCTGAGTTCCCATTCGCCGTACGAATAGGCCCGCTTGTCTGATACGAGTTCGCAATCAAAGAAGGAAGATCGGGGAGGAACTTCTTGTAAGAATGCCCCCCCAATATTGCCTTTCTTGACTGCAAATATGCAACGGGCTTAACCGGGAAATCTCGGTTATGCTTCAGCATCCACCTTTTGGAGATAGTTCAAGACGTAATCGCGAATACCGCTTTCCAGGGTAAACGGCTTTTCTCGAAAACCGGCAAACTTCAGCTTCGTTGTCTCTGCACAGGTATGGTACTGATATTTCTTCTCCAGGCCTTCGGGCATATCTATGTATTCAATATTTACCGGCAGATCGAGCGCAGAGAATACGCCTGCAGCCAGATCGTTGAAATTCCGCGGGGTGCCGGTTCCCGCATTGAAAATGCCGTTCACTTCGGGACGTTCCAGGAAATGGAGCGTAATTTTGACCGCATCCTTTACGTAAATGAAATCCCTGACTTGCTCGCCGTCTTTATATTCGGGTCTGTATGATTTGAAGAGCTTCACTTTTCCCGTCTTCTTGATCTGGAAAAAGGAACGGATGACAACGCTGCGCATGTCGGCTTTGTGATACTCGAACGGTCCATATACGTTGAAATATTTTATCCCCACCGCTGTTTTCAGGATTCCCGTCCTGAGCGCCCACCAGTCGAAGAGCTGCTTCGAGTAACCGTACATATTCAAGGGGAGCAATCGGGCCACAGCTTCGTGATCGTCGGAATATCCCTGAGCCCCGTCACCGTAGGTTGCCGCGCTGGACGCGTAGATGAACCTCACGCCGCGTTTTCCGGCAAACCTGGAGGCTAATTTCTGGGAAAACTGAAAGTTGTTCTCCATGAGATAATCGGCATTCTTTTCCGTTGTTGAACTGCACGCGCCCAGATGAAACACTGCCCAGATTCCGTGGTCGTAGAGACCTCTTTCGAGCTTCGCGAGGAAATCGTCCTTGTGTTCGTAATCGACAAATTTCAGATCCAGGAGATTCTTCCACTTCTCTGTTTGGCCGAGACGGTCGACAATGAGGATGTCGTCTTCTCCTGCTTCATTCAAGGCTCTCACTATGTTGCTTCCGATGAATCCGGCGCCTCCGGTTACGATGATCACTGCAAACCTCTCGAAATCATGTTCGTTCATTCGTTTTGGTGGTCGTGTATCATACGCGTCTTGTGTCTCGCAAGCAAAGAAGGAAATTCGAGGGCAGCGGACTTGTTCCCGGCGGCCGTGATCGAGTAGCATGGCGTACACGTTCGAACGGAGTAGAAGCATGATCGTTTATAACAACTCAATCAGTCTTCGGACAGAAGGCTTCTCGGATTGCCGTGACATCACCCGGGAAGTGGAAAACGCAGTGCATGCTTCGGGTGTTCGGGAAGGCCTGGCAACTGTAATGGTGACGGGTTCTACGGGCGCGATCACCACTATAGAATTCGAGTCCGGAGCAATAAGCGATTTGAAGCAAGCTTTGGAACGGCTTGCCCCCACAGACAGCGAATACGCGCACAATCTCAGATGGCAGGATGGAAATGGATTTTCCCATGTGAGGGCAGCTCTCATGAAGCCTTCTCTCGGCATACCTGTTACGGAGGGTAGATTGTGCCTGGGCACATGGCAACAGATTGTGCTCATGGATTTCGACAATCGCCCGCGGAACAGGTCCGTGATGATTCAAGTGATGGGAAAATAATGATTCTTACCAGCCGTACGTGCGCGCAAGGAGCACAGGAGTGAAAGCACTTGTATTCGACGGAAATCTTTCTCTAAAAGACCTGCCGGTACCCGAACCCGCGCCGGATGAGGCACTCGTCAGAGTGCTCATGGCGGGTATCTGCAAAACGGATGTGGAAATCAGCCGCGGGTACATGAATTTTGAAGGGATTTTGGGCCACGAATTCGTCGGTATTGTGGAGCAGTCTCCCGACTCTGAACAACCGGGCATGCGCGTTGTGGGCGAGATCAATGCCGGATGCGGAACCTGCTCATGGTGTAAAGCAGGAATGGAACGGCACTGTCCCAACAGAACATGCCTCGGAATTCTTGGGCGAAACGGCGCAATGGCGGAATACCTGACTCTGCCGCCGTCCAATCTCATCTCCGTTCCCGATAACCTTGGCACCGAAAAAGCGGTTTTTGCCGAACCCCTAGCCGCTGCCCTGGAGATCCTGGAGCAGGTCCATATCAAACCGGCAGATGAAGTGCTCGTCATTGGAGATGGAAAGCTCGGGCTGCTCATCTGCATGGTATTGAGATTGACCGGATGCAAGCTGCTCCTCGTAGGCAAACATCCGGAAAAGCTCAGGTACTTTCAAGATTTGGACGGTGCTACCGCGCTTCTTCACGAATTCGCGGACACTCGGGATAAATTCGATATTGTCGTTGAAGCTTCCGGGAGTCCAGGAGGATGGAGGCTCGCTGTCGATCGAGTGAAACCGCGCGGCACTCTGGTGCTGAAAAGCACGTACCACGGCTCCCTTGAATTCAATCCTGCGCCCCTGGTGATCGATGAAATCACAGTTGTAGGATCCAGGTGCGGTCAACTTGCACCCGCACTGAGAGTGATGAGCTTGGGCCTGGTCGATCCTTCCCCCCTGATAAGCGGAACATTTCTGCTGGCCGAAGCAGAAACCGCATTCGTGAAATCTCAGGAACCCTCAAGCATGAAGGTTTTATTGAAGATTGATGCTGCGACTTAAGGGGGGCTTTGGATCGTTCTGACACTGATCTGATTTCCAGGTCAGCGCCCGGTCGATGCGGCCACTCGGATCGGGACATCTTCCCGAGGACGCGGGATCGATGCGTTCCTCTCTTGAGGATACCCTGCCCCGAACAACTGGACTTCCAGGCTTCAAATCAGTTCTGACTTGATTTTTCTTCATTCCATAGATAGAATACCGTCCACGAGGTGTGATAATGAAACGTGCCGTACTTATACTCGTAATTGCGATGCTCGCTGTAGGTTCAACTGTGTGGGGCCAGAATTTTCCCGATCAGCAAGCCAATCAGCCCCAGAGAGTTACAGGTAATACGGCAGCACAACAGAAAATGTTTTATGGATACATACCTCCTGCCCCCATACGACATACCTGGCCGGGCGGTTACCGCGTTATTTTTCACGAGCTCGGTAATACGCTTATGGAACATATCCTGGGTCACTACTAATCCGATCGTTCGTTTCAAGAATTACATCGGCAAATCTCCTTTCCACAGGAACGTTCCTTAAATTGCGCCTTCGATTCGGTATGTTTTTCAAACGGGGGAGAATGCGAAGCAAGAATGCCCGTAATCTCCAATTCCACCTATGCCGCGCCTCTTCTCTTCAGGAATGCTCATGTGCAGACAGTATATCCTTCTCTTTTTCGTCGGGTTGCCGGTGTTGAATACTCCAGAAGGAGGATTACTACGCCTGATGATGATTTCATTGACGTCGACATTGCCTCCGTGGGCGCTCGAAAAGCGGGAATAATTCTCCACGGCCTGGAAGGGAATTCCGGCAGGAGCTATGTCCTGGGAATGGCACGGGTGCTCACCAGGAACGGCTGGGACGCTATAGCCGTGAATTTCCGTGGCTGCAGCGGAGAATCCAACAAGCTCCCCCGTTTTTACCATAGTGGAGATACTGAAGACCTGAGCACGGTTTTAACAAATGTAGAAGAGACCGATGCATACGAGAAACTTGCTCTCATAGGATTCAGCCTGGGAGGTAACCTCATCCTCAAATATCTTGGGGAGCGCGGGGCCAGCATTCACGCATCGGTTCAGCGATCGGCGGTCTTTTCCGTACCCTGCGATTTATGTGCGGGCGCGAGAAAAATCGGTTCCCCTGGAAACCGGCCTTATATGAAAAGATTTCTCCGGATGCTGCGAGAAAAGATTCGCGCCAAAATGGCAATCATGCCCGGCCGTATCAACGACAACGGATACGAATCGATCAAAGATTTTGAGGATTTTGACAATCGCTACACTGCACCCTTGCACGGATTCAAGGATGCCGAGGATTATTGGAACCAATCATCCTGCAAGCAGTATATTCCTGAGATCAGCGTGCCCACTCTGCTCGTGAATGCGCAGGACGATCCGTTTCTTACTCCGGAATGTTATCCGTGGGAAGAAGCTGCACGGAACCAAAACGTCTTTTTCGAGATTACAAGGCATGGCGGTCACGTGGGATTCGTATCGTTCAACGCGTCACGTCAGTACTGGTCGGAATTACGAGCCGCAGCATTCTTGAATGCCGATTCGTAATGATATTATTTTGCATCCAAAAAAAGGCAATATTTTGTCTGGATCGAATCTCGCTTCTCATCTAGCGATTGCCAACAATCCTGACGTTTATCCCACGGTCCAATACAAGATTAGTGGAGACCGGCGTCCCGAAACTGTCTCAAAATTCTCGAATACACAACAATCGTGGCACGATGTGCCATCCTTGTAGGGGTCCCGCGAACACGCGGAATGCCTGCCCTTACTTGGCAGACACTAGGCCGCCCCTACAATCAGGCCAGCAGGATGATGAGCATTTCGTGGCACGATCTGGGATGAATTTTGACTTTTGAGACGATTTCTCCCTGCCGGTCCATTCTGTCGATATCATTGGTCATATTAAAAATGCACCAGCACGGAGGCCGGCACCCACCAATACTCCGATCTTCAATCGGACATTAATTTTGCCAATTCCAAAGAAAAAACGGGAAAGTCCCTCTTGAAGGAAGGCTTTTCCCGTTTCCATTGCGTTGAACATGAACGAGCGTGAGAATAATTATACGTCGCTCTCTACAATGCGTTTCACTATTTTCGTTATAATTCTTGCCGTTACGCTCACAACCGGAACTACCTTCTGGTAATCCATTCTTTTCGGCCCTACAACGGCAATGCTCCCCAGATAAGATTCCTTGGTTCGTATGGGGTACGCTACGATGGAGCATGTGTCCAACTCGCCGACTCCATGCTCCGAACCGATCAATATCTGAATTCCCTTTGCTTGTAAGGTCTTATCCAAGATTTTAAGAAAATTGCTCTTTTCCTCGAATGCGACCAAAACGGCTTTCAGCTTTTCGATGTGAGCAAATTCCGGGTCCTCGAGCATGTTGATCTGGCCCTCTATGAACACTTCTCTGGTTGCACCCACCGTCAAAATGGAATGTCCCAGACGAAGAACCTTTGCCAGCATGGCATCGACCCTCGTTCGTTCCAGATTCAGCTCATTCTCTAGGCGCTCCCTGGCCTGCCGCAAATCCAGATCCTTGAGCATATCGCACAACATGCGGCTGTAGCGCTCTAGAGTCTCCTGCTTGATCCCGTCCTCATCGAAAATAATTTTATTGTGAATAATTCCCTCGGTCGACACGAGAACTACCAGAATCTTGTCTTCCGCTACTTTGATAAAATCAATGGACTTGAATGTGTAATCAGCAGGAGGAGAAGCAACAACTCCTGCCTGTCGCGAAAAGCCCGCCAGAACGCCCGAAGATTTCCTCAACACGTCCCGTATGTCGAGACCTGCATTGCCCAGCAGAGTCTCGATCATGGCTTCTTCTTCAGTTTCCAGCTTTCCGGGTCGGAGCAGGACGTCCACATAGAATCTGTACCCGAGATCTGTGGGAACGCGGCCTGCACTTACATGAGGTTGAGTGATGAATCCCGAGTCAGTAAGGTCGCTCATGATATTGCGAATAGAGGCCGCGGATAACCCTATTTCCCGCTTCTTCGAGAGAGTGCGGGAACCCACAGGTTCTCCGGTGGCAACGTATTCGGAAACGATCGCGCTCAGGATCTGTTCCGAACGGTTTTCAAGACGGCCCATAAAATCATCCTCGCTTTTCCACGTTCGTACAACATTAGCGTCGCAAATGATGTGCGTCAAGGGAAACCACGAGGAAATTCAGACCAGGTATTCACGCAGACATCTGTTTCGCGCCGCATGTCCGTGGATTCGGGCTCCTGCCTTGAGTCCCCTATTTTTCATCATTTTTTTAGGGGGAGCCGAAAGGTTGCGTTATCTACCGGCTTTTTCTTGACAAAACTATTAGGATCATATATAGGTTAGCCCACTTTACTTATGTTGAATATAGCAAAAGCACGCTAAGACGTTAAATAAAAATGAAAAAACTACTCATAATAATCTGGCTCACCTTCCTGTGCTTTATGCTCATGGGCAATGTCCACGCCTGGGAAATCCCCCCGTACTTGAGGATCAATTCAGGTGCTCGTATGTGGTTTTCAAATCTCCAGGGCGACTTGATCCAGCCAAACCGTTCCAAAATCGATTTCTCGGATGCATTGGGGCTGAGCAGAGAACGGTTGGCCTGGGAAATATTCGGCAGTTTGCGCATTGACAATATCCACGTGTTTAGATTCCGCGCGGAACCATTCACCAAGTATGAGTCCGGCAATGGTTCTTATCAGGCCATTCGGGATTTTCGGTTCGGGTATGATCTGGATTTCTTCATGTCTCCCCAGATCCTTTTCGGCGGCAATATCGAGCTTTCGGCCCTGACGCTGGAAACCAACGTAAATAATGTGATTGTCGGAGACATTACCTACAATTATAACGAGAAACGTACTCGCGCAGTTCCCTTGTTAGGACTTCACGGCACCTTTTTCCCGGTCATGGATTCCATTGCATTGAGGCCGCAATTTTCAAGTCGATTCGGATGGTGGAATTACGAAAGCCTGGAGGGTTGGGATTGGGAGGTTTCAGCAGCCGTAGACATTCCTATAAATCGTCTGTGGACATGGGGACTCAGCGGAGGATTCAGATCTTGGCACAACAAAATGAAAAGAGAGGTGGATACGGTTGATTTGAACCGTAACGGCTTCTTTCTCGAGACAAATTTGCTCTTCTGAGCCGCCAGCGTCAAGCCTCTTCTCGTGTCTTCAGCAACAACGATTATTTTGAGGCCCGCCGCTTTTTTCCTAAACGATTACAGATAACAGCCTGAGAATTCATTTTCTGGACGACTGCTCAAGCAGAGTCGTCCGGAGTCGTGCATTTTACAATGTATCCGCCGTTCTCCTGGTGCTATTGCCCTGGAACGATTGAGCACAGAGATTTTTCTCGGCGTCGCGATCCTCCGTGGAAGGATTGCTCAATTCCTCCCGGATTGCGGCACGCCCTGCTGCAGGATTTTATCCTGGACGCAGTCGAAAACCCGCGTCAATATCTCACCTGCGCTACCCAGCATGAGTACATCTGTCACCTGTTTATACATGGCCGATGGTTCCATATTAATCTCAATAACTTTAGCGGGCGGATACTTGAGCTTTACGGTCAAAGGAATCTGAGCAGCGGGAAACACCTGTAGCGATGTCCCGATTACCAGCAGCACGTCACATTTTTGTGATTGCACCTGAGACATCATGAGTGATTTTGAAGCAATCGGTTCCCCGAAGAAAACTGCATCGGGTTTGAGCAATCCCCCGCATCGGGTACATCGGGGCACATCCTCATCGCCATTGTCCAACCTGCTCTCGACATTTGAAATGGGCTCGATCATTTTGCATTTCATACAGACGGCTCTGAGCAGGTTACCGTGAAATTCCACCACTTCAACCGAGCCGGCTTTCTGGTGCAGGTTGTCCACATTCTGCGTGATAATGCATTTGACGATTCCCATCTGCTCCAGTTTGGCCAACGCGAAATGCGCGGCATTCGGTTCTGCCGAAGCGAGATCGAAATCACCGGATGCCTTCAATTGCAGGTGCAGACGCCAGAATCGGCCGGGATTCTGCAAGAATCGATCTATGGAGAATTCGCCCGGGTCCACTCGTGACCAAAGTCCGCCCGGACTTCTGAAATCCGGAATTCCCGATTCCGTGCTTATACCGGCTCCGGTGAGCACAACGGCATTGACAGAGGCGGCGAGGCAATCTGCAACTTCCTGTATCATTGTTTCCATGAGAACTCCCGGCACGTGATTTAAGGCAAAAGTCATCACGTACAATGAGGTTGATTTCATCTTTTTTGAAAAAATCCGTTTCCGATAAAACTCGGAAAACCGGCATCAAACGGCACTCGGACCTTGAGAATAATGTTTCCAGATTATCAGATTTTTGTACCTGTTGGAAGTATACTGTTGGACGCACTAGCGTTATCACGATGCGGATTCTATTGAAGGAGTGCTTCAGCAAGGATGGTTACCTCTTGACACAGGCGCGAGGTCAAGATTATGTTCAAAAGATAAGTAAAGAATTGTGTCCGTTCCGGATAGGAACAAGATATGCCCATGTATGAAGATCGGGAAACCATAGAAAGAGTTCTGAACGGCGATTATGATGCTTTTGAGGGGCTGGTGGAAAAATACCAGGCCAGAATATACAGACATTTGAAAAAAATGGTAAAAGACGGCCATTTGGCTCAAGATCTACTCCAGGAAACTTTTCTCAGCGCCTACAAGGGATTGCCCGGATTCACCGGGTCGTCGTCGTTTTCCACCTGGCTTTTCAGGATAGCTACCAATACGGCCTTAATGTATCTCAGGAAAAACAGGCCGGATAGTGTCGAATATGACGATGAGATTCGCAATCAATCGAATTCTACTCTACCTCCGATTTCTTCGGAATTCGTAAACACGCCACTCGAAATTCTTCTTTCGAATGAAGGCAAAAGGAAAATTGAAGAGGCAATTGACGAACTTCCAGCACTGTATCGATCGGTGATTGTCCTGAGGGACGTTGAGGGATTCTCTCTCGAGGAAGTGTCAAAAATCATGGATTCTTCCATCGCTGCAATAAAATCTCGGCTCCATCGTGCGAGGAATTCGGTCCGGGAAACACTGACTTCATATTATATGGAGAGAAACCTTTCCTCGGACCGTCGAGAGGCCTAAATTATGAGAACGTGCAAAGAGTTTTGTGATTGCATATCTGACTATTTGGACGGAGATATGAGCGAGGATCTGTGCAGATTTCTGGAAGACCATCTTGACAGGTGTCCGCCTTGCCAGCTTATGTATCAATCTCTTGCCACCACCGTAGAGGTCTGCTCCCAATCCATTCCGGCGGAAATGCCGGATGACGTGCGGGAAAATCTAAGACGTTTCCTGAGGGAACATTGCGGGCAAGATTCATGTGAACCTAAGAAAGGAGTTTGATTAATGTCGGACAACCCGAACCTTCTCAATGTGTCGGATGGTGATTTCGATCAGGAAATCCTTAAATCGGAAGTTCCTGCACTCGTGGATTTCTGGGCTGCCTGGTGCGGCCCCTGCCGTACCGTAGGGCCCGTTGTCGAAGAATTGGCTGCCGAGTACGCGGGAAAAATCAAAGTCGCAAAGCTCAATGTGGATGAAAACAAAGACACCCCCATGAAATATGGTGTCAGAGGCATACCTACACTCATGCTGTTCCGGAACGGTCAAGTTGTGGACCAGATCGTTGGGGCTGTCCCCAAGAGCCGCATCAAGGAGTTACTCGACAAGGTTTGATGCCCATGACAACAGAACTTATTATTTTGGGTGGTGGTCCCGCTGGACTCACGGCTGGTATGTACAGTACGCGGGCGCGTATTTCGACTATGCTGCTGGAAAAAGGAATCCCCGGCGGCCAGATGACTGCCACCGAGTATGTAGACAATTATCCGGGATTTCCAGAGCCTATCCTCGGAATGGATCTGTCCAAGAAAATGGAAGCGCAGGCTGTGAAGTTCGGGCTCGATATTCGGTACGGAGACGTCAAATCGGTTTTCCAGGTGGATGATGGATTTTCCATTATTACCGATTCCGATGAGACGTTCCATTGCAGAGCTTTGATTGCAGCTACCGGCGCGTCGCCTATGAAGCTTGGAATTCCCGGTGAATTGGAACTGGCGGGCCGTGGCGTGAGCTATTGTGCAGTCTGTGACGGGCCTTTCTTTCGTGACACTGAGCTCGCAGTCGTGGGAGGCGGTGATTCCGCTGTAGAAGAAGCAGTGTACCTCACCCGTTTCGCATCCAAGGTTCACCTTATTCACCGCAGAGATCAGTTGCGGGCTTGCCACGAAATCCAGGAAAAAGCCTTCAGCGAACCCAAGATTTTGGTGCACTGGAATACGATTCCCGTTGAGATTGTTGGCAATAAAGAAGTCACCGGCATCAGATTGCGGTCCGCCTCGGACCAGACAGAGTCCGTGTTACCGATCTCGGGCGTATTCTTCTATGTAGGTCTCAATCCTAATAACTCCGCGTACGCCAACCTTGTAAAGACCGATCAGAGGGGATTTGTCATCGCGGATGAAGGAATGGCCACATCTATTCCCGGATTTTTCGCTGCCGGGGACGTCAGGTCCAAAACACTCAGGCAGATCAGTACCGCAATATCTGATGGAGCAATAGCAGCGTATAGTGCTCAGCACTATCTGGAACACAGCGCCTCATCCCTTCACAGAACCGGCACTCGCGCTTTGTAAATCTTTCAAGGCTTTGCTGTTTTTGATATTGCGGAGAGCCTGGGGCGAGTTTGTAACACAAGCCGATGTACTGAAAGGCAGTTTTGGGAAAAAAGAAGAGCACGAACATTCGTGCTCTTTTATTATATCCATACCCTACTTCAGCATAGAAGATTTAAAAAGGAAGCTGACACGTCACGTATATGCAAACCCGAGCAATTCTCAGGGATCCATCCGTTCAGGTCCCCAGTACCAGAAGGGATCGGGGTTGAAATAGTCTATAGAGCCGAATGCCAAGTTTCTTGTACCGTATTCCGGTTCCACAGTCGGTCCGTACTCGGGCTTCCAGAAAGTCGCCATCTCCAGCGCGCCCGTTGTCATCCTGCGGAATGCCTTGAGAGCTCCGGAGAATGTACCTGCGATAAACCCGTTGAATGATCCGGCAATCCATCCCTGAAGCCCATTGTCGTACGCACCGTGATAACCTCCCTGAATGGCTTCATTCGTGGGATTGACCACCAGTTCGTACGGGGCGGTGAATATATTGGTTATGCCTCTGCCGAATTTCCACGCGGGCAGGCTGCGATCGAATTTCTGCAGATCGTCAAAATCAGTTTCAAAAGCCCACGTCGCCGATACCATTGCAAGGGCTATGAGCACGGCCGCGTGTATAATCAGCATTTTTTTCATTGTTGCATCCTCCACATCGGAACGCCGTTTGCCTTCATTGCTTCCGGAGCATTTCTCATTCAGTACGAATCGTTTCTTGTCGAACGTACGCTTACTCTGAGTCGATCCTATCACAGTGAATCGTAAAAAGCAATAAAAAGATCGTTATTTCAAATTGGTGAACATTTTATCTAGAAATTACTTTCATGAAATATCACCCTTGCCCTGGAACACATACGGATGTATCATGAATTCCCTTGCTTTCCGGGCTATACCGGGAATGACGACTCCAAGAGGAATCACATGAAAAAATGGCTCATTCTTGCCCTTGCACTGGTCATGATTTCCGGCTGTTCCACGAAAAAGGTATGGAAGTGGATTGACGAGATGGAATGGGAGAGGGACGATCAGACCATACAAATTATGGACTTCTTGCCGAAATAACATATACTTCGTTCTTGTTCCCCCATCCTGTCACAGGTTGCATCAATTCGATTCACCGGACATTTAAGGGTACTGACTCCGGCATGTGCCGGATCGTTGAAGTCGTTCAGGAGGTTTCTCATGGAGTATAAAATCGATAGATCTCTTCTCGAGGCCAAATCTACCGAAGAGATTCTGAGAATTTTGCGTACCGAACGCGACGATTATGCTCCGGAAGCTATTACGATATTCGAGGAAATCCTCTCCCAACGGGGAGTTTCCGCGAAGAGTGGGTTACAGCAGGCCCGTTCCGTAAAACCAGATTCGGCAGCTCCCGCGCAGATGCGGGGATATGATCGGATTCGCCATTCCATGATGGATCAGGCTCGACCGTCATCGGAGAAAGGGGCCGAAAACGTGCTTATCAACAATCCTTCAGATGCGGTTCGTCTGCTCAATCAGCTTCTGGATGGGGTGCTGAACGGGACCGTCGATCCCAAGGTCGCGGAAGTATCCACACAACTTGTCATGGCGATTCTTCGCGCAATGGAGCAGGAGTTCATGACCGAATCTGAGGAGGAATAATGGGGAATCCCCAACAATTTCAAGATATATCGCAGGTTGATTTTGCAAAAGGAAACGGGCTCGTTCCGGCTATAGCGCAGGATGTGCGCACGGGAAAAGTGCTTATGATGGCATACATGAACAGGGAGGCCCTGGAAACCACCTTAAAAGAAGGCCGGGCCTGCTATTGGAGCCGCTCAAGGAAGGAGCTATGGCGAAAAGGCGACACTTCAGGGGACGTTCAGATCGTCAAGGACGTGCTTGTGGACTGCGATCTGGATACGATACTGTTGCTTGTCGAACAGCAGGGAGATGGCGCGTGCCACACAAAAAAATGGAGCTGTTTTTTTCGGAGATTCACACGAGAAGGAGTTTTGCAGGAGATAGATGACTAAGGAAGCTTTAAAACTGGTTATTCCCAAAGGTAGTCTGGAACAGGCCACAATAGATCTATTCAAACGAGCCGGTTGGAACATTTCCATTTCCCCGCGGAATTATTTTCCTTCGGTTGACGACGACGAAATAATCATGGCGCGCCTTCGAGCCCAGGAGATTTCCCGGTACGTGGAAGCCGGGACCTTCGATGCAGGGCTCACCGGTAAGGACTGGATACTGGAAAATGGATCGGATGTGCAGGTGATAGACGATCTCGTTTACTCAAAAGTGTCGCAGAATCCTGCCCGATGGGTTCTTGCCGTGGACGGCGAATCCGATTATCACACGCCCGAAGATCTTGCCGGGAAGAAAATAGCTACGGAGCTGTTACGGTTCACCACTCGATTCTTCGCGGACCGGGGCGTTCCCGTGGAAGTGGAGTTTTCCTGGGGCAGCACTGAAGCGAAAGTGAAAGAAGGCGTCGTGGATGCCATCGTTGACGTCACGGAAACCGGCAGCACACTCAGGGCGAACGGTCTTCGAATCATTCACAGTCTGTTGACCACGAATACCCAATTCATCTGCAATCCGAGGTCTTATAAGGACCCCTTCAAACGCGAAAAAATCGAGCAGATCCACATGCTGCTCCAGGCTGCTCTTGAAGCCCGCAAGATGGTTGGCTTGAAGATGAATGTCTCCAAGGAGAATCTTGACACAATAGTGGGGCTCCTCCCCTCTTTGGACGCTCCCACTGTTGCAGGTTTGTACAAATCCGAGTGGTTTGCAGTGGAATCCGTGGTGTCAGAGGAAGTGGTGAGATCCATCATTCCGAAGCTGCTAAAAGCAGGAGCACGAGGAATTATCGAGTACTCTTTGAATAAAGTGCTATAACCTAGCATTTTATTTACGTTATAATCAAATACAAATACCGTGAGGGAGCGATCTTGGGCTTAGCAAGCCCCATGTTTCTTGGAATGGTTTGTCTTGATTATAGCTCTAGAAACGAGTATGGATGATTGGGCTCACGACATGAATGCCTGTTTACAGAGCCTAATCATCTTGATATTCCATGTCTGATCGATATCTGGCTAGAGATAGCGTTGGCTTTTGAATCCAAAAGCCCATAGCTCTTCAAATCGAAAACAGATTTAAGGGGTAGTTCGTGAGGAAGCTCCCTTCAGCGTGTCGTGTAATGTTCGTGGATAGCGATTCTAAGAATGGTGCTCTAGGTCCTCGCTTCCGCAGAACGCGCCCTGGCCCTGAGTTGGAACTGATTGAATCTTTTATTCGCGTGATGCCTCTGCAAATTCCCCGCGGATGCATAGCCACCGTATTCCGGGAGCCGGGCATTGAATCAGGGTTTCCAGATCTCGTCATTGTCGTTTGGCGTGAAAAGATCACTTTCCGCTGGCGACCGGAGCGGAAATTCCTTCAGACACAGGACTTCCGCCTTTTACATTTTCTGCATCACAATGGAAGGGCCAGTCAAGATGAAATCGTGGCGTGGTTTGGCCGAAGAGCCATTGCCAGTATTCAGCGACTTCATGACTCGGCAATGATCCGTTGCGTACGCTCATGGTGGGCTCCTCGTGCCCTACAGACTTCCTTCGCGGCTGCAAAAATTATTGCTGTTGAAGCAAAAGTCGGCAAATGGAGAAAAGTCTTGAACCAAGCGCTTCTAAATACGTGGTTCGCATCCAGATCATATGTTCTTGTTCCTAATCTGCCATCGGAACCGCAGCTAGCTGCCGCAAAGGCACTTGGAATTGGAGTATGTTCGTTCTGCAATGGAGAGGTTCGAGAGATAGCTGCTGAATCCTCTGAATTGCCAAAGTCTTATGCTTCATGGATGTTCAATGAATGGGCATGGAGATCGTCTCATCACGGAGTAAGGGAGACAAGTGCATGAATGGGAATCCGCACATCACGGCAGCTTGGCTCGCAAAGCAGTTTCCAGACCTCCAGAATATCGAACCGCTCTCGTCTGGCGGCCAAAAACAGGTCTTTTCCGCACAGCATTCCAATGATGGAGATGTGGTGTTTAAGCTTATTCATCCAGGTGTGGATGTAGAGCGCATCACACGGGAACTCGTTGCGGTAGCTAGTATTCACTCGCCTCGCGTTCCCGGCATCCTGGGTCAGGGAATTATATCTACATCAATCGGCGACTGTTTCTGGTTAAGAGAACAGCGCATTCATGGCCATACCGTCCGGGAATGCCTGGCAAATGGACCTTTGGACACCAGCGACCTTCTTCGATTGGCGTTGCATATATCTGAGGTCCTCGTTTCTGCCGAAGATATCAATATCGTTCATCGAGATGTAAAACCAGAAAATATTATTCTAGACAGTTCGGGAGACTTCTGGTTGCTCGACTTCACTATTGCCAGGCACCTCACTCTTGATTCGTTAACCGCTACAGCCAATGTCCTGGGGCATGTGACATGGGGTTATGCACCAATAGAGCAATGTTTGAATATGAAAGGACAAATTGATTCCAGAGCCGATCTCTTCGCATTCGGCGTGACTCTTTATGAGTGCAGTACCGGGATAAATCCATTTAGTAACGGAACCCGTGATCTGCGCGAGATTCTCCAACGACTACAGACCGTTGTGTTACCTCCGCTACAGCTCACGTTCTCGTCCGCATCTGAATTCTCGGATTTGATCACGACATTAACCCAGCGTAACCGCGTTCATCGTCCACAGAATGCACGCGAAGCCCACAACTGGATCAGGGAGATCTGCGCCAGAGAACAAGTCCAATGACATGGATCTGTACCTTCATGTCGGTATGTTCACTCGACATTGGCCACTACGGCTCCCTTTCCGAATAGGCACTAGGCTCATGGAGTTTTATCTACAATTTGGCTATGGGATGATGCAGCACTGTCGTCACCTAATGTCTAAATGGGGAGGCGGCACAGCGATCTTGAGTCCACGCGATCTCAGTCCCAACCAGCTTCTCAATATATCTACACAGATTACAGACCTTCCTGGAGGTCAGATTCTGTTGGACCCTCAAGTCTACCTTCCGCATGCAGATCATGAGAGGCTTTGCTCTCATGATTATTGGCCCTGCGATTACAATACGGGCACATTTTTTCAGGGACATGCCGGTCGCGAACTGGTCCGAAAGCTGGTTGATCTCAACAAGGCTATCGGCTCCAGAGAGATTATACTTCCAGGCCTCCTGGCTAATGACATTGATGATATCTGGATAGAAAGTCAGCGCTCTTGGTTGGAGATAGTGCGGGAGGTCGCTGGAAATTATTCAGTAATATCAACTATCGCACTGGGCGCAGATGTAATTCGAAATCAGAACCAGATCGATTCTCTCCTTGAAGTTGCGCCTAGCTGGAACGCGGATGGTTTCTATATCGTTTGTGAGCACCCGAATGGCAACTATCTCGTTGAGGAACCCTTGTGGATCGCAAACGTTCTCGATCTTGTGGCAGAACTCCGTTTTGCTGGAGCCAGAGTGATCCTCGGCTACTGTAATCATCAGATGCTCGTCGCTAATTTGGTGCAAGCGACCGCCATCTGCTCAGGCACATGGATGAACGTTCGGTCGTTCCCCCCCGAAAAGTTTCGGACCGCATATGAGGAAGAAATAAGACAGCGTGCCACTTGGTACTATTGTCCACAAGCTCTTTCTGAATATAAAGTCCCTTTCTTGGACATTGCGTGGGGTCAAAGAATCCTCGGGACAATGGCGCCTCCTCCCGAACTCGATGGAGGTTATACCGGACGTCTATTTGAGGGACCACAACCTACTACAGTAGGTTTTTCTGAGCAGCTGGCATTCCGGCATTACCTCCATGCTTTGCGAGGACAAGTACGGGCGCTTGAGAGTGAAAGTTACGATGAGGCGAGATCCGCACAAGATTATCTTCTAAATGAAGCCGAGGACTTTCTCAGAACTCTCAATTCGATAGGAATTTACGGACAAAAAAGAGATTTCACGGCAATTATCGATGTAAATCGGGCCGCACTTGCTCTTCTGCATTCGAGACGAGGTGCATTGCTGAGGCGTCGCTGGAATTCTTTAAACAGTTGACTACGCTGACCGAAGTGACCAGCATCTGACGAGCGTTCATGATCGAATCTTAATAGAAAAAACCCTCAATCGCTCGGAGAAGCACGAAAGCCAGCCCCAGGGTTACCATCCCATGGGGAACGAATTCTTTAAGAGAATCCTTGAAGGTCCCCTGTCTTCCACGGCTCACGCGATACGCCACTGCGAGCGATCCTATGGTTCCGATCCAGATCAACAATTGCTGAAAAAAGTGCGTCCAGGAGGGAGGAACTTCAATTACCAGTTGATGGAACACCTCGAACTGGAACATCTGCCACAGCACAAGCGGGAAATGCACTCCCAAATTGATCAGATAATACAAGTGAAAAGCCATGTATCCCGTGAGCACCAGAGGCAGCAGAGCCAGTCCATAGCGGGCAAAATTCTCCTTAGTGTCGTCCCCTGAGATGCGGCTGGAAATTGCCGCGGCTACGAACACAAGCAGGTTCGTGCAGGCCAGCATCCCCAGAAAGAAGATCGTAAATCCGGCTAATTCCGGTATTCCCGGCATCACGGAAGTCAGCAGTGAATACGCCGTGCTCTTGTGCAAGAGGTCGCTGAGCAATCCCCCGAGCATGCCGATAACCAGAAAGGCTGTTGTGACGAAAGCCTGCCGGATTTCCCAGATCTCCCTGCCCGGTATGCGCAAATTGATATTGATCGCACCGTGAGGGCAATTCTTGTAGCACGACAAACACAGCTTACAAAACCGGTTGCTCCTGAGGGTCGGCACCATTTGCCCGAAGGGACAGCCCTCGTGATCGGCAGTCCCTGTGTAGCATTCGTTCGAGGTGCACTGGGAGCCGCACACGTTGCGGTCTGCCCGGAGCTCGATGGGCGATACCTTGGCGAACACTCCCATCATTCCACCCAGAGGACACAAGTACCTGCACCAGGATTGGCGTTCAAAGAGTATCGACACGATTATTGCCAGCCCGAAAATCACCAGCAGGAGCAATCCCGTGTTCAAGGGCGAGTTCCTGATATCCGTGGCTGTTTCCAGCCATATGATGAATAGTGCGGAACCAGCGATAATGACGTCGCTGTGGTTCTTGAGAAATGGGGGGAACGGAATATCGAGCGACGCGAGCCGCTTTGCCAGGCTGCTCACCGTTCCCATGGGACATATTGCGCACCAGAATCGAGCCCAGAGGAAGGCGCCGAAGATCATCATGGGCCAACCGACAGCCCAACTGAACAGACCCCCGAGATTTTTGGACGGATCTGCAGGTCCCAGGAAGAGCAGGATCAGAAGAATAAAGAAGAAGGGCATGGCAGCGCTTTGAAATATGGCAGGGAACAAGGGGCTTCTCAGGGCTGAAGCAAGGCTGGAGATGCGCAGGAGATTGACTTTGCCGCGGTCTTCAATTTTGCGGACGTCAAAATAAATATCCTGAGGTCTCAGGACTCCATTTTCGCTGAGGAGAACCGCACGTTTCAGCGTGGTTGCCAATTCCCTGTCGTTTCCCGGCCAGGAATAGCTCACCAGCGATTTCAGCGTTTCCTTCGAAAGCTGGGGCACCTCCTTGTGAAGCTCCTGGCAGTACTGGTTGAGATAATGCTGAGCCAGAGTCGGAATTTCCTTGCGACGCTTTCGTAACGGAGGAATGTCGAGGGAATTCCCTAGCAGCCAATAGAGCAGCGGATGCTTTTCCTCGGAGATCTCATGACGCTCCAGGTTGGTGGTTCCGATCAGGCGAAAATCCAACACATGTTCCGCTTCTCCTCCGATTCGCTTGAACCTCCCTGTCTGAAGCGTTCTAAGGAGTTCCCTCTGCACTGGAGTGGTCAACTGTTCCACGCTCCGCACGAGCAGCGTGCCTTCTTCTGTGAGTTCCAGATATCCGGGAGTCTCCGACCGCAACTTGCCGAAGGAATTGGTTTCCGTACCGAAGAAAAGTTTCATCTGCTCGGCCGTAGGATTTCTCGGGCTGTCGGGGAGTTCGGATGCATCTAATACGGATGAGCCTTGCACCGGCCTCAAGAGATCGAGGCACAGAAAAATGCGTTTGTGATGGGTGCTGAGATCGTATAAGGCGTGAGCCACGAATTCTTTGCCAACTCCCGTTTCACCGGTCACCAGGACCGGATTCCGTGATTCTGCAAGTTCCTCCAGACGTTTGCCGGTTCTCCGGAGAACCGTTCCGCTAACGAAGAAGTCAGGGAACAGGTGCTCCTGACGGCTGATGAGCTGCTGTAAGGCTCTTTTCTTGCGGACATTCCGATAGACGCTGCCGTCGAGCCGGATCACCTTTCGCGCGAGATTTTTCAGCACGGTAACTGCTGCTGCAGGATTATCCTTGAGTATGAGATCGAATTCTGCGGACGGCAACTCCAGAAGAGAACACGGTTCCTGTGCCACCACTTCGGACTGGACCGGTGAGGGGCGCCCGGTGAGATGGCTGATCTCGCCAATCATGTCTCCGGGTTGTATTGTCTCTACAGCAATATCCTGTCCACCCTCTTCTCGCACTGTGATCAGTGCTCGACCCGATATCAGGAAACGAATGGTATCTCCCGGGTCACCGGCCGCGGCAATAACGGCATCTCTCGGGTATTTCTTCAATGAGCCCTTTTGAAGTATGGATTCCCGCAACGAGGCATCGAGTCCTCGAAACGGATCGACTGGGAGATCGGAAAAAGCAATGTCTTGGAGGAAGGGTGCCATGTAATACTTTACACTTTAATTGCCGTTAAACGTTTTCCGTTTGGATTGCGCCCTTAGCTCAGCTAATTTCATGGCTTTGCGTTCGGCACCACTCGGCTCAAGGCTCTGAGGTCCTGAAGGGACGCGCCATGACCAGACACGGCCGCAAACCTGCGGGTTGCCGTGCCATATTATAAAGGCCTGGGCTCCAAAAAAGCTCCACCATTGGGTCCATCTGAGTTCAAGTTGAACTATGTGGACCCCGCCAGGGTCCTCACTGCTTGGTTTTGCTCTAATTCTTTCCATGGGTTGCACCCATGGCTACCATTCGGATCGCCCCGTTGGGGCTCCAGCCAGCACTTCTCAGCCACACTGGCGCTTATAGCTGATCTCAAGGAACAATCCATTTCCGTTTACCTTACAATCTACAACACTCGCTTCCTGAGGTGAAGTTTCGGGACCTCTTCCTCTTCAAATGGATTTTTTCACGACGTGCTCACACCGCCAAAATGGTTATAAGCACTTTGAAGAATCGTCCTGCAAGGACGACCCAATGTAGCCACGGGTGCAAGCCCGTGGACAGTGTCGAGCAACACAAAGAATCCGGACCCTGAGGGGGTCCAAAATGGGTGCCTACTTAAGAAGATACTTCTCGTCAAACTGAATGCCTGCTTCATTCAGAAGGCCCCTTAATTCATCTCCAAAAGAAAGGGTCTTGTGGTGCTGTTCTTGGTTTTTGATATAAAGGATCAATCTTTCTTGATCCTGCTTCGAATGAGTGAAGGCTCCATACCCCGCCTGCCAGCTAGAAAAATCTTTAAAGACTCGGTTCTTCTTGATCCAATGCGATGAAGACACTTTAATTTCCCTGACCAAATCTGACAAGGACCGGGCGGGATGTAAACGGATCAGGATATGCACATGATCCAATGTTCCGTTCACACGATACAAATGACTGTCGCAGGATCGGATAACACCCCAGATGTATCGAAACATAGCTTCTCTCTCTGTGGCGACCAGTACCGGTGCTCTGCCCTTAGTCGAGAAGACGATGTGATACAAGATTTGGGTGAACGTTGACATTTTTGTGAATGTTATTGTAGAGACCCCTTCAGGGTCCTGACTACCAGTTTCGATATGATCCTTTCCGTGGGTTTGCACCCACGGCTACTATTGCGTCGCCCCGCCGGGACTCTCGAGGCTATCCCGGAAGACTTGGACGATGAAGCTGAACGAAAATCTTTTATACAAAAGGGTTTCCGCAGAAAATCCTTCCATCATCAACCATTTCTGATTTAATGGAATGCTCCGCACGTCTTGCCTCTGTAAGAGACTTATTCACTCCTGATGGCGGTTTCGATCCTGATGCCGTATTTCTCGATACGTGCAAGAAGCGTGGGCCTGGACAACCCCAGGAGCTTTGCCGCCTGAGATCGATTCCCACTGGTGAAATTCAAAGCTTCAGTGATAAGCAATTCCGCGAATTTGTCGATAAGATCGTTAAACGTCTTTTCACCACCGCCCAAAGCCAGGACTTTTCGAACCCAATCTCGTATGGTCTCGTCTTCGGAGTGCCGCATGGGCTCACGCCGCGCGGTCTCCCCCTTGATTGCCAGAGAAATCTCTTCTGCGCTAATGGGGGCTCCTCTGCTGAAAATGAGAGCTTTTTGTATCGTATTCCCCAATTCGCGCACATTTCCGGGCCAGGTGTAATTATTGAGAATCGTTTTGGCTTCCGATGTGACACCGGGACTGTTGACGTTCATTTCGGACGCATATTTCTTGAGAAAATAGTCGGCAAGCACGATGGTGTCACCGGGCCGATCACGTAAAGGTGGCAGTCGCAGAGTTACCACTTTTAGCCGATAGTAGAGATCCTCGCGGAATCGGCCTTCCGCAAGGGCCTCTTCCAGATCCCGATTCGTTGCGGCTATAACGCGAACATCCACAGGGATCGGGGCGCGTCCGCCCAATCTCTCTATGCTCTTCTCCTGAAGCAGACGGAGAATCTTTGCCTGAATGCTGAACGGCATGTCTCCGATTTCATCAAGGAAAACCGTACCGCCATTGGCCTGTTCGATTTTTCCGACTCTCCTGGTCACAGCTCCGGTAAATGCGCCTTTTTCGTACCCGAACAACTCGCTTTCCAGGAGTGTCTCGGGTATAGCCACACAATTTATCACCAGGAAAGGTTTATCAGAGCGAATCCCGTGCTGATAAATAGCTCGTGCAACGAGTTCTTTTCCTGTTCCCGATTCACCGCGAATAAGAACTGTGGCATCAGTCGAAGCAACCCTGCCTATCGCTTTAAAGACCTCCTGCATGGTCTTGCTGCGCCCGAGAATAGCATCGGAGGAGTCGCTCACAGCAGTCGCGTCCACTGATACGCGGGACCGCATGAACCTTCCGGCTTCGAGAGCTTTCTCGATAGTATTCAACATCTCCGGAATGTCGAATGGTTTCAGGACGTAATCATATGCCCCGAGTTTTGTTGCTTCTATCGCTGTATCCGTACTGCCGTATGCAGTCATGATAATAACCGGGAGCTTCGGTTCGATGTCGTGCATAGCTCGGAATGTTTGCAGGCCGTCCATCCCGGGCAGCCGCACATCCATGATGACGAGATCCGGCAGCTTCGTCTTTACAAGCTCGAGACCG
This sequence comes from Desulfomonilaceae bacterium, assembly GCA_041740635.1. Taxonomy (GTDB): domain Bacteria; phylum Desulfobacterota; class Desulfomonilia; order Desulfomonilales; family Desulfomonilaceae; genus Desulfomonile. Next base: position 55,192 of record JBGSLQ010000061.1, read on the forward strand.
GTTTCTCCTGTGGCAGAGGTGCGGACGACGTGCCCTTCCGAAATCAACAGCTTTTCGAAACTGTGCCTGAGCTGAGCATCATCGTCTACGATAACGATTGTTCCCACGCGCCCTCCTCCCGTATCGGAAGAGTGATGATAAAAGTGGCACCTTCACTCTCTCTTGATTTGAGGTCGAGCCACCCTCCGTGTTCTTCCACGATGCGGGTCGCTATGCTCAGCCCCAAACCTGTTCCTTCTTCCTTGGTACTGAAAAATGGTTGAAAAAGCTTTTCCTGAATGGCTTCCGGAACACCCGGACCTTTGTCGCTGACCGCAATGGTGATGAAGCGTCCCCTGTTCTCGGACGTATTCAACTTTTCGGAGATGTCGATGGCTCCTCCGTCCACCATTGCCTCGCATGCATTTACTATAAGATTTACGAATACTTCTTTCAATTGATCGGGATCGGCGGGGATTTCAAGCAAACGCTCTTCCCGTTGTACTGTGACTTTTACATCGTACGATTCCAGACGATGCCGCAACAACTGAATTGCCATATCGACAGCATCGGACGGGCTTACGGTCTGCATCTTCAGTTTCGGCGGTCTGGAAAATTCGAGGAAATTCCCCACGATAGTATCAATGTGTCTGATCTCTTCAGAGATGACTTCAAAATCTTCCTTCTGACTGGGCGAAAGAGCCAACGTGCGCTCCATGGAGAAGAGTCTCATCTTAACGGAGGTGAGGGGATTCCGAACACTGTGAGTAACGCCCGCAGCAAGTTTTCCCACAAGAGCCCATTTTTCGGCCTGGAGGAGGTGTTCACGGCTCCATTTCAGTTTTGTCTTGGTCTGATCCACATCCTCAATGAGATCTTTGAATCTGAGACTGAGTGCTTTAACTTCATTCTCCACGTTATCGGTAGTTGCCTCGGTACTGAGCGTCAACTGGCGAATTGGTCCGAGCACCTGTATTATGAGAATGTAAGCGAGCACCAGAGATAATACCAGGACGCAGACGAGAGCGGCAAACGCAAGGACCGTAATTAATTGCGCTTCATTTGCTATTTGCATTCGGGAAGCGGCAATACGCTCTTCATATTTTCGGGTGAATTCCTGACACAGATCGATGATGGCAAAGAACTGATCTCGGATTTCCTTGTGTAATTTGAAACCCTCCGTCTTTTTTCCTTCTCTATACAAGTCTAAGACCTGCTCCCGATAGTAGGAGTATTTTATATAGAGCGATTCAATACGATTGAGTATTTCTCTTTCTTTTTCCGAGTCAGTCGATTTGCGGGCTTTCATAAGCAGCGCTTCAAATGAATTTCGATATTTATCGAGTCGCTCGAGCCATTGAGGGTCTCCGTCCTGAAAGTAATATGTAACGTAACCCTTCTGCATAACAATAGCATTCTCAAGCTCTTGAGAGGTTCTGAATGCTCCGATATCTGATTCGACCAATGCCGTGAAAAATCTGTCCATCATGTACGTGTACCACATGGAGGTAATCCCACCACCGACCGTTACGAGAACCAGCAGTGCGAGTATACATATGATACGCGTGCGCAGACTTATTCGATTCCACATGAAGTTCTCCGTAGATTATAAAACGGAACCGCTTTGAGACTGGCTCTTCAAAGCAATCTCTTATTCTACTCGTAAATAGGGATGAAGATGAATCAGACTATCTGTGATTTTCAAGCGAGTCAATGAGCTTTTTGGCAGGCTTTTTTTACAGGTTGTAAAGAACACTGACATCCCTCATACAAAGAGGCATCGCAGCATGATAATCCAGCGATCCTTCCGGAGCCTTGCGAGAGGACGTTAGCGGCCTTGCATTTCTGACTGAACTTGGCACAACTGTTGCTTCTTTGATTCGACAGAGATTGTGGAGGGCTCACGAGAAAGGCCACACGCGAGAGGGAACTTTTCATATATCGCCCTCCATATGATCTCATTTTTCCAGGATTCCCGCCCCATTATCCCTTAATTCCTTCGAGAACATATCCGCAAACATCCAGGTAATACTTATGTTCTGCAACATGGCACGAGCGAATCTTTTCCGTGGGCTGCCATCTTCACTCTTATGTCTTGCCATTGCCGTTAATGTCATCAGATCGGGAATTGGCACGAAAATTGGATCATTAAGTTACAACAGATTGTTAGCACTCATAGAGTCGGAAGGAGGACTCGAGTGAAAAAAATCAGGGCTGCATCTACTGCCACTGCGAAGCGAGCGTGCATGAGCATATCATTTGGAGAGGAGTACCGAAATGCTGGTTAAATACTGGATGCGAAAGGATGTTCCGACAATCGATGTAAATGCTTCGATGCAGGATGCAATGGTGCTCATGAAAGAGCATAGTGTCGCTCTTTTGCCGGTATTGCAAAAGAATGAACTCATAGGAGTGGTGACAGATAGAGACTTAAAGAGAGCATCCGCCTCGGACGCAACCTCTTTGGACATTCACGAACTCGTTTATCTCCTTTCAAGAATCAAAGTCTCGGACATCATGAGCCGAAAGCCCGTTGCTGTGGCTCCCGATCTCACGCTGGAAGAAGCTGCATCGATACTACTGAAGAATAACTTTTCCGGAGCCCCTGTGATCGATGGTGATGGAAAAGTCATTGGCCTGATCTCCAATCACGAACTGTTCCAGGCGCTGATTTCTCTAAGCGGGCTGGAACAACGGGGTGTGCAGTTCGCCTTTCAACTGGAAGATCGTCCCGGCGCAATAGGCGAAGTTCTTGACATAATCAGGGTTCACTGCGGTCGAATCGTCAGTATTCTCACTTCCTGCGAGCGGGCACCAGCCGGATATCGGCATGTGTATATAAGGGCTCATTCCATCGAGCGCAATCAATTACCCGCAATGCTGACTGAAATGAAGGAGAAGGGTACCTTACTTTATTTTGTGGACCATCGCGACAACACGAGACAGGAATTCATCGAATCATTCGGCTCACCCGCCTGAGAAAGTCAAGCTAACGTCTCGTCATTCTACTCCTTGGAATGACGAGCGAATTCTTCTTCCTTCCGCCTCAAGAGTACTTCGAGAAAACCTCCAACAATCCAGTACCCTTACAGGAACGTGTCATTGCAACCGAAGCGAAGCAATCGCCTGAAATTGAGCGCCTGAATCCCAAGCGGTTGTCCCGCGAGACGCGGGATCGCTGCGCTCCTCGCAATGACAACATTTGAAAGCAATGCTGAGTGGACAATTCCTATGCTAGGTATAGGTATCCAGCGGAACGCGGGACGCATGCTTGCCCTGATAATTCGGGCAATGATGATGCCAAGCTCAAGACAAGAGATCCTGGATCGGCACTCTGAGACAAAGTAACAACTTTTCCCTTGACTTATTTTAGGATATACCGCATTGTGATTCCAACAATCGATGGAACAATGAGATGGAACATTACGATGCCAACACCTCTTGAAAAAGCCCGCAAAGATCCTGATTCCATGAAGGCCAGGATTCTCAATAAAGCCCGAATCATTTTCGGTCAATACGGGTTTCATGGCGCAACGACGAGAATGATTGCAGAAGAGGTTGGGATTGATATCTCCACCATGTACTATCATTGGGGAGAAAAAAGCGATCTGTACGAAGCAGTCGTGCTCGATATAAATGAAGACCTCAAAACCAAGCTCTTGGAAGTAGAAAATATTATACACGGAATGCCTCTCGCGAAAAGAATCGAAATTTCTTTCGACATCATGATCGATTATCTCTTCGAGCACTCGGAAATTTCCAATTTGATTCTTTTTCGCTATTTTGCGAAAACCCGAGACGAATCGGCTCTGGATTTTCATGTTCCGGAGGTGATTACCGATATCGCCCGGTCTATGGGTATGGCAAAAGACAGAAAAAATGTGTCCAATGAAGTGCGTATGCGGGTGCTTGCGCTCATGAATGCCATGCACAATTTCGTTTCAGGCGAAGACTTTTTCAGATCCATGCTAAAGATTACAAAAGAAGAATACATCAGGCTGGTAAAAGAAACGCTCAATTATATATTCCTGCCCTCTTTCGCCGGGGTTCGTCCGAATACGGAAGCGGACTGAGAAGACGCTTTTGAATGCACCCGCTGGTTCTGAACGCGAATCTCTATAACCGCTGGATGAAGTTTGAAAGGATCTCGTTGAACTTCAAGGGTTGTTCCATCGATACCAGGTGCCCTGCTGCGGGGACGATCTGTAATGACGAGTTCTTTATGGATTCATTCAGAAACTTCGAGTACTTCACCGGAGTGAGCTTGTCTTCCTGACCGACGACAATACAGGTCGGCAGATCGATTTCCGATAGCCTCCCCATTATATCGAATTCGTTGCATGCGCCAAGATCGCCCAGAATCAGCTCAGCGTCGGCACGCAGAAACTTTTCCCGTAATTTTGCATGAAGCATGGGGTCCGGACTGTCCGCGAGACAATAGTCGGCCAACATTGATAATGCTTTATTCTTGTCGTCCCTGAGCCCCTCTAGAAAAGCCGGATGCACCTTCAGTCGTGCGCCCGCTCCCACAAGACCGATAGCTACAAGCCAGGGCTGACGAGCATTCAGAGCAATCCATTGAGTAATGGCACTGCCCAGAGAACAGCCCACAAGCATTACCTTCCGAAGATCCATAGCCTCTATGAAATCAACCACCCATTGAGAAAAGCCAGGAACCGTTACTTCTCCGGGACCTTGAGAAGCGCCATGTCCCGGTAATTCCAGAGCCAGCACGTTAACAACCGAAGATAATCCGTTCAGTTGATCGCGCCAGTGCTCTCTGTCGCCTCCGGTTCCATGAATGAACACTATCGTAAGCCCGTTTTTGTCGAAGCTTTCGGGCTGAATCTCAAATCCGAGTCTTTTTCCGTTTATCATACGTTCGGGCATGGGATTGTCCTCAATTGCAGAGAATAAGAAAACTCACAGGGGAAGAAACGTTTTTCCCCGATTTTAAGGTGGGAGTGCCTTTTCTTTGAAATATCTCAGAGGCTTTGAATAAAGGATCCCAAGGGCGTTGTCACAGAGGAATCAAAGGCTCATGCCTCTCGGGACTATCACCACACCAGCATTGGATATGGTAAAGCGAGCCTTATCTGCCTCGGGATCGTGTCCGATCACGAAATCATCCGGGACTTGCACGTCCTGATCTATAATCGCTTTCTTGATCTTTACCCTTGACCCGATTTTCACGTTTTCCAGGATGACCGAATCTTCCACAAGGCTTTTGGGACCGACCGATACGTTTAACGACAGAACCGAGCGGCGAACGGTTGCTCCGGACACAATGCATCCTCCGGAAATAATGGAGTTCAATGCGGCTCCGTTGAGGACTCCTTCCGAATCATCTGTTGAAACCGTCTTTGCTGGGGGGACTTGTTCCTGGTACGTACGGATAGGCCATTCGGGATCGTACAGGTTAACGGGGGGATCTTTCTTGCAGAGATCCATGTTGGCCTGCCAGTACGCGTCCAGGGTTCCTATATCTCTCCAATAGCGGCCTTCCTCATTGTTCGCTTCTTTGAAACTGTGGACGAATACACCGCTCTTGGTGATCGCCGAAGGGACCACATCCTTGCCAAAATCATGGGAAGATGCCGAATTCTTGGCATCCGCTATGACACTCTTCACGAGCATGTCAGTATTAAAAATGTATACTCCCATGGAAACGAACGCCTTGTCGGGATTACCGGGGACAGGTTTCGGATTCTTCGGTTTCTCCTCCCAATCCACAATCCTGAATTGATCATCGCTTCCTATCACGCCGAATGACGAAGCCTCGGAGCGATCCACTTCCACGCCGGCAACAGTGAGCTGTGCGTTTTTCTCGATATGAAAAGCGAGCATATCGTTGTAGTTCATCTTGTAAACATGATCGCCGGAGAGGATGAGGACTCGTTCAGGTCGTTCCCGTTGGAGAATATGGATGTTCTGATAAATGCTGTCCGCGGTGCCTCGATACCAGCGGTCAACGTTTCTCTGCTGCGGTGGAATGCATTCGATGAATTCACCCAGCTCGTGATTAAAAATATTCCATCCCAGCCGTATATGCCGATCCAGAGAAACCGATCTGTACTGGGTGAGGACGTAAACCCTGCGAATATCCGAATTCAGGCAATTCGATAGGGTAAAATCCACAATTCTATAAATCCCGCCAAATCGAACGGACGGCTTGGCTCGAGCCTTGGTCAGCGGATACAGGCGCTCGCCTTTTCCTCCTGCCATCAAAATGCATAACGTTTTTTTCATTTCACTTCTGAGATTCATCACCAAGCAGCCTTTTTATTTCTTGCTTGAGGACAGTTGTATCCGATGATTTAACAACGTACGCATCCGCTCCCCAGGTGGTAAAGTCTTCTTTGTAGTGGCTGTATGCCGTATTGAGGATTACGGGTATGCCCTTGTCGCGGCCGAGTAACTTCTCTAGAGTCTCGATTCCATCCATACCCGGCATTTGAATATCGAGTAAGATAAGGTCGGGAGGATCGGACTCCACTTTTTCAAGAGCCTCGATCCCGGAATGTGCTATTGTGACCGCATAGCCTTCGTCTTCAAGTTCACTTCTGTAAAGCTCACATATATGTTTTTCATCATCCACTACTAAAATGTGCTTCATTGTCCAGCCCCGCAAAAGATTGCATTCACTTCGGTCACTCTGCAATGTAACAGCGGATTCAGAATATCAAATGATGCCCCCAAAGAGCAACTTTTTCACGAATTCCAGAGAATGCATCGGCGGTTCAATTATCCATGAATTCTAAATTCTCCGGGCATTCTCACATCGTGCACGCTACCTTTTAATTTTTGCGGAATGGTGCTCGAGTGCCGCTCTCATATCGTTTCTCAGTCGGGTAGAGAAATCGTTTAGCGCCACGTTTATTGCGGCGACAATCGATTCCGGCTTGCTGTCGACGCTTGGCACCTCGAAATGGTACTTCTGTCTCATAAGACTCTTGTCCATTCCCAGTGGTGCATCAAAATCCATGAGCGACGCTTCTATTTCCAAGAGTGCAACAGCTTTTCCATTCTTGATTTCACCTTGCAACTGTCGAACCAATCCTTCCAGAGCATATCGATAACGGGCAGTGCTGAGCTGATCTACGGTCCGGGCGAACAGACCGGAAGCCTTCAGATCCCTGAGTACCAGTTCGGTTATCATATCCGCGGGATTCTCTTGCCATCTGTGCTTCAGGATCGACTTCTCGCTTCCTTTCTCGCAGGAAATCGCGAGGGTGTGCATCTCTATCTCAGGATCCAGAAGAAAATGGTAGACCATGAGCGTGTCTGGCGAAACACTGGTCTTTTCCGCGGGCGGACTCGGGTAATTGAATGTATGGTAGGTAATGGCATCCCGTGTTGTGAGCGCGCACCCTGCTTGCAAGAAACATATACTCAGAATCAAAAAAAGAGTGCGTGCCGTATTCAACGAGAGCCGCTTAGGAACCTTCATTTTTACGCTCGTGCCAAAAACTTGCCGAGACTGCCAATGATTCCGGAGGATCATTGTTATGCAACAGGAAATCCCCCGGGAACCATAACACAACCGTCCCCTCATTATCGGTTGGGGGCGGTTTTCTCATCCGGACCGAAGATGATACTGGACGGCTTTAGCCGAATCATTCGTGTAAAATCAATAAGATTATCTGCACTGCGATCGAGCTTCTGCGTTAATCTATTGAGATTATTATCTGTTCTTCGAATCATGCGATCTGCGCTTCGTGCGGTTTCCGCGCTTTCCTGGAGCAATTCCGAGGCCTTTTCCGTCACTTTATTCATATTTTTGGCTATCTGTGCCCTGCCGATTTCCTCATTGAGCTTTCTTGCCGTTTCTTTTACTTCTCTCATGGTGTCGGCAGTGTCCGTCGCCAAATGATCGAGCTTGGGATCGGCCAACATCTTGTCGAGTCTCCCGGAGACGCGGGTGAGGTTTTCCGAAATTCTCTCTACGTCCACACCCTTTATCTTCTGAAATATGTTATCAAGAGCGCTCCCAATCTCACTAATATCAGACGGATACGTCGCTATAACGGGGTATTTCGGTTCGAAACCCATCTGAGTGACCTCCCGTTGTTGTTCCGGTTTGACGGTATCCATTTCAAGGTATTTCAGACCGGTTAGCCCCAGCAAATTCATTTTGATGCCCAGATCCGGAGTCACCTGGAAAGTCTTATCCAGGCTCATGACCACTTCGATAAGTCTTCCGTTCGGAGCCAGGCGTATCGCTTTGATTCGACCCACGGGAACTCCCCGGAATTTTACCGGGCTGTCAGTCTGTAGTCCCTGAACGCTTTCGCTGAAGTATGCTACGACCATCTGCGTTTCTTCGAAATAGCGTGAAGCTCCCAGCCAAACCATTAAACTGATGCCCAGAATCAGGGCACCGATCACAAATAGACCTATTTTGAATTTGTCGGCCCTGCCGGCCATCTCTATTCTCCTTCGATCGAGCTGCTTGTGCGAACGGTGTCCATGCCTATGCCGTATCCTATTCTTCGGACCCTAAACGGGTAAAAAAATCTCTGACTCTGGAATCCTGGGATTTGCGAAGATCTGACGGCTTGCCATCAGCTATTACGGTTTTTTCTTCAGGATCGAGCATCACGGCACGCTGCACTATTTTAAAAATACTCGGTAATTCATGAGTTACAAGAACGATGGTGGTACCCAACGTCTCATTTATCTTGAGAATCATGTTATCGAGTTCCGCACTGGTTACGGGGTCCAAACCAGCCGAGGGTTCGTCAAAAAAAAGTATTTTGGGGTCCAACACCATGGCGCGGGCAAGAGCAGCACGTTTTTGCATTCCCCCGCTCAATTCCGACGGCAGCATCCGTGCGGCATGCTCGAGTCCGACCTCGGAAAGCCTCATTGTGATGATCTTTTCAATCAACTCTTCAGGAAGTGACGTGTATTGCCGTAAAGGAAAGGCCAGGTTTTCGGCTACGGTCATGGAACTGAACAGAGCCCCTGATTGGAAAAGAACGCCTATTTTACGTAATACCCGCTCCGAACCGCCTTCCAGAACCGGGAGTACTTTGTCACCGTCAATGAACACCTCGCCTTCGATGGGATTCAGGAGTCCGATTATTGCTTTGAACAAGGTAGTTTTTCCGCATCCTGAGCGGCCGAGAATAGCAAAGATATCTCCTTCGGAAATATCGAACGATACGTCTCTGACCACTACTCCGTTCCCATATCCCATCGTGAGATTCCGTACGGAAATCAGTGTGTCTTTAGGTTCCAAAATTACCCCTGCCCATCTCAAGACCCAATCGAGGGAAGATAATAGAAAATTACCGAGAATACTGCGTCAGTCACCGTGATAACAAAGATGCACGTGACAACGGCAGAAGTAGTGGCATTACCAACGCTTTCGGCTCCACCTCGGACCTGAAACCCCCGCTGACAGCCGATCATGGCAATTTCGATACCATAGGCAAAACTTTTTGTGAGTCCTTTCAATACATCGGAAACTTCAAGCACCTTCTGAACCTGATCGAAGTACGCCGTGGGAGTCAAATCAAGGTACAAGAAAGCGACAAAGCACCCGCCCGCCATACCGACGATGCCCGCAATCAAAGTCAAGCAAGGCATTATCAAAGCTATAGCCAGTATTCGGGGGATGACAAGATACCGGATCGGATCTATGCCCATGATCCTCAGAGCATCGATTTCCTCCGTCACCTGCATGGTGCCGATTTGAGCGGCAAATGCCGCGCCCGATCTCCCTGACACTATCATTGCCGTTATAAGAGGTCCCATTTCAAGAAAGATGGACAAGCTCACCAGATCCGCGACAAAGATGTTCGCACCGAATTTGCGCAACTGAATCGCTGCTTGAAAAGCGAGGACTCCACCAGTCAGAAAACTGAGAATCGTCACAATGGGTATGGCGTCCGATCCGCTTCGTTCGATGAGTTTCCCTAAATCATCCCATCGCAGCTTTCTCGGTCTTAACATATCGCCCACGAAACCAGCCGCAGCAGCCCCGATAAAAGTTACGATATTACGTGCATTCTCTGCAAAGGCGAGTGCACCTTCTCCAAACTGTTCAATGATGTTGGGTTGTTCTGGAGGATGCAGAATTCCTTTGGATTCTACAGGGCGATATTCCATTAAATCCAGGAGACTCTGGATTCTTGGAGGCACATTGCTCAGCTTCAGAGTGTTTCCAAGTTCCTTACAGAGAAGGTTTATTTCCGACAGAATTGCGGCTCCCGAGCTGTCAAAATATTCGACGTCCTTCAGATCCACGACAATGTTCTTCAATGGTTCCGACTGCACCTGTTCGATCAGGGTTCGACGTACCGTGTCCGCGTTGTTCATCCAGATTTTTCCGGAGATGACCAGACGCAATCGGTCAAACGCCTTTTCCTCGCGTGTGACTGAGAAATCTTCCTTCAAAAGTAACTCCATACTCTCTGGATCGTGTTTGCCTGTTCCGGCGCGATTTCGGCCTCCACTGAAAGTTTTTCCACGTTACGGAATGGTCGGTGAATCAGCAGCCGCATCGGCACCCCTATGCGTTCCGGTCGAGTGCCATAGACCTGTTCCCAAGCTCGTGTTTTGAGGTCCGTAATCGTCCTCAGATCCCGGGACTTCCTACTATGATGAAGCACCGGCTGCATAACTTCAATCACGTGCGACCCGTACGTGCAATAATAAAGATGAATTATTCTTTCACCATTACGGCAAAGTTCGCGGAGGACTGGATGCTTACCGGTTGAAAAACCAATTTCTTGCAAACAAAATCAGGGGAAAGCAAAAAAAGCCTCCAAATCGGATAATTCTCTACTGAGAGGGCTCTGGTGAAGGCTTTTCCTGAAGATACTCCCATATCGCTTGGTCAATATACGGATGTCCAGAATGCAGAGCACTCCTTTGTCCGAACGGGTACGTATGAGCCGCCCCAGACCCTGCTTCAGAGAAATCACCGCCATGGGCACCTGAAAAGAAAAGAACGGTTCGATCCCCTCATTCCGGAGCTTCTCCATCCGGGCTGCCACAATCGGTTCGTCCGGCGGAGCGAATGGAAGCCGATCCACCACGACGCACGAAAGAGCTTCTCCTTGAACATCCACTCCTTCCCAAAACGAGGATGTTGCGAACAACACGGAACCTGTTTTTTCCCGAAATTCCTCCAGCAGCTTCGTTTTCGGTTTTGCCCCCTGAATCAATACCGGGAACGATAACTTTGACACCACTCTCCTGTGCACCTCTTCCATATTCTTATATGAGGTGAACAGCACGAACGCACGCCCTCGGCTCCGTTCAAGAATTTCGTACACCTGCTCCGCGGATGCTTCTGCAAAATCTTGCGAATTGGGTTCCGGAATGGACCGGGGAATATAAAGGAGAGTCTGGCAAGTATAGTCAAAGGGCGAATCGAGTATCGCTTCCGAGGGACTCGGATCGCTTTTCAATCCCAACCTCGATTTGAAATAATCGAGCGTACCGCCGGAAGAAAGTGTGGCAGAAGTGAATACAATTCCCGGGACTTTATCGTACAGCAATTCCTGAAATCGATTTCCCACGTCAATCGGCGAAGCATGGAGAATCAGGTTTTTGCGATCCCTTCGCTCGGCCCAGCACGCGTATTCCGGGTTTGCATCCGGCGCAAGGACTGTGCACAGTTCAATGCCGACTGCTTTCGCGCGTCTCGCGAGGCTCTTCAGGTCGTCCGAACCTGCCGGGAGATTAACCAGACGCTGAGAAACGGAATCCAGTCCCAAACAAATCTTGTCTTTTAGCTCGTCGATTTCCGGTCCGAGCCTCCCGAGACGGGACCGAAACGGACAAAGCTCCGCGCATCGGGCAAAGAGTTGTCGAGCAAGAGCATCGAGTTCCGACAGAGGTTTGGCAAACTTTTCCGCCTCCGCAGGTGGCAGTTCGGATCGTATGTCCCTCATCAGCCGGGTAATTTTGAAAAGACTGATATGGAACCCGAAATGTTGCGTGGCCGCATCTTCCAATCCGTGGGCTTCATCCACTATCAGAGCTTCGTACCTCGGAATAACTTCCGCGAATCCGGACTCTTTCACCACAAGATCCGACGTAAGCAAATGATGATTGACGATCATCACGTGAACGTCATAGGCCTTCGCTTTCATCTTCACCACGAAACAATCGTCCCGATCCGCACATTTACGACCAAGACAACTTTCGGTGGTTGAACAAATCTCCGGCCAAATTGGATCGTCATCCGGCAGGTTTTCGATTTCCGCCCTGTCTCCGTCACCATGCTCCCGGGTAGCCCTGTACCAGGTGAGAATCTTCTGTAACGAATCTTCCGGGGCAAAACCTTCGAGGTACGGCTGTCTGAGAAACTTCTTGAGCCGGGAATGGCACACGAAATTGCCGCGGCCTTTGAGAAGCGCGGCTTTCAGGTCGGGAAAGATCTTGTCTCGCACGAACGGTATATCTTTGAAAAAGAGCTGCTCTTGAAGGTTCTTGGTTCCTGTCGAGATTGCCACTTTCTTTCCGGATAGCGCAGCGGCAATAAGGTACGCGAGGGTCTTCCCGGTACCCGTGGGCGCTTCGATAATCAGCCTGTCGTCGGATTCCAACGCGTCGAAAACAGCACATGCCATGTCCAGTTGCTGTTTTCGTAATTCATACCCTTCCATGGATCGGGCCAGAATTCCGTCTCTACCGAGTATCTCTTCTATTTGTTCGCGAACTTCCATTCCGTTCCTTCGCGCCGTTGTCGGTATGCGTGGGCCTTTTGGATCACACATCTGGCCCATTCAGGTTGGCCGAGCGCGTGGACGTGCACGTACGTTCCGAGCGCATTTCCACAGCAGATACCGTCACGGAGTCCATCCATTCCATGTCCTCTTACAACCCGAAATGCGTACGAAGCACCCGGCCTGTCCAGGCCTGTCACATACGAATAATGAAATTCGTGGCCTTTCAGAACCGTTCCTTCCGGATAAAAAGGGTTTGCCTCTTGCACTTCCACCTGGATATATCCATGCCCCTGGGGATTCCGCTCCAAAACCGAATCCACCGGGAAGACACCTACCATCGGATAGGAGTGCCGATCAATAAGTAAATTTCGGGACAAGTACATAAGCCCGCCACATTCTGCGTACACGGGTAATCCATTCTCGACAGCCAACCGAAGAGAATTCTTGAACACGTCGTTAAGTGCCAGAGCTTCGGCATGGGTTTCAGGAAAACCTCCACCGATATACAACCCGTCCAGCTCGGGCAACTCTTGCTCAACCAGGGCACTGAGAAAGACTAAATCCGCGCCGGCATTCCGAAGGGCCTCCAGATTTTCGGGGTAGTAGAATTGAAATGCCGAATCTTTGAGGATACCGATTCGCAACGGAGGGGTATTCTCCAGTGCCGGTGTTTGATTGAGAGTCGGAATGTCAGGGATCTCGAGATCCTCTGCTGACCGGCAAATTTCCAGCACTTTCTCCAGATCGACCGCTCGCTCCACAATTTCTGCGGCTTGCTCCACGAATTCCGCGGCCTGAGGGTGCTCATACAAAGGAAGCAGCCCGAGATGCCGTTGGGGAAAGTTTTCGAGCGGCAATTTAGCCACCGACCCCAGAACCGGCACATGAGCTGCAGATTCGATCGCTTCTCTCAGTATGGTTTCGTGACGTGCGCCTGCAACACGGTTCAGAATGACTCCTTCTATCCTGAGATCGGGGTCCAGCAGCTTACAGCCCAGAACCATAGCTGCGGCTGTCCTTGTTATTTTTGTAGCGTCCACGATGAGAATCACAGGTGCTTTGACGAGCTTTGCCAGTTCAGCCGTGCTGTAGCTTCCTTTGGCATCTACACCGTCAAAGAGTCCTCTATTTCCCTCGATGACCGATACGTCCTTGCCTGCGGATTTTTGCAGGAAACTTTCCCTTGCGATTTCTTCGGGGAACAGGAATGCATCGAGATTGTAGCAGTCTCTCCCCGCAGCCATGCCCAACCATCCGGCGTCTATATAATCGGGTCCTTTCTTAAAGACCCCGACATTCAGGCCGCGTTTCCGCAATGCAGCAACCAGCCCTACTGTGAGGAACGTCTTTCCGGCGCCTCCCTTGAGGGCAGCAACCACCACCCTGGGGAGATTAGTGATCTTTGGTGAGTTCATCTTTCTGCGATATTTAAAGGAGTAACTGTGTTTCGTCAGAAATAGCGAATGTTGGATGCGATACGCAAAGCAGAATCGCATCTCCGGTGAATGGTATTCGAACGATTGACCCTACCTACTCCTGTTTTTCCTTCCTTTTCAATGTACACGGAATCGTTATTTGCTTGAGAATGGCCGCATGGGCCGTTGTCTCAGGGCAAAATGATTGACTGCATCCGGCATGCGTTGGGAATCGAACTATGGTATTGATACCATTTTGCATTCACAAAAGTAATAACCTGGTTCCATACGTCAAAAGATAGGTATTTAGCAGATCGCCGGTGCTGAAGATAGTCCCATTCGCATCTTCCGCAGAGCTTCCCGCATTTTTTCTGCTTGTACCCGTTCTCCTTTTGCAAAAAGGTGGAGCATGCTGGTAAATTGACCTCTGTGTCCTGAACCCCACTCCGAGAAAATTTGTGTAGTACCGGAACCCAAGATTCTTACGGGAAAACGGGTTACGGAGCAGTATTAGCGATCTGAGGGGATTGGGGAATGGCACAAGATTCAGAATAGGGAAGTTTCCTCACCGATTCGCAATGTTTGACTCATACGGTACTTACATGATGGAGGACCTCTATGGCCCTGGATTTGGACAGTGTCGGGAAGAAGATCGGTCCTGTTACCCGTGAATACGACTGGAAGGATGTAGTCCTGTACGCCCTTGGGGTCGGCGCCGGGTTCGAGGATCTGGAATACTGCTATGAAAATCGGCTCAAAACTATTCCCAGTTTCTCAATCGGGGCGGTTTTCGACTTTCTTGCAGAGGTAGGCCTCAGTTCCGGAGCCAATCTCGCAGGAATTCTCCATGGCGAGCAGGATATCATTTTTCACAATCCCATACCGGTGAAAGGAAAATTGATTACTGAGGGCGCCATTACGGGTATTTACGACAAAGGCGCGGAAAAAGGCGCTCTTGTGGTTGCCGAAGCCGACACCTTTCATTCCGACGGCCAGAAGCTTTTCACAAATATATTCACCCTGTTCTGCCGTCGTGACGGCGGATTCGGGGGAGAAGACGCGCCCGGAGAAATCCTCGAATTTCCTGACCGGCCACCGGATTTCGAAGAGCAAGCGTTGCCCACAGCGGATCAACCTCTCCTGTACAGGCTTTCCGGCGATATCTTCGCGCTTCATGTGGACCCGGATTTCGCCAAAGCCAGCGGTTTCACGAAACCCATCATGCATGGCTTGTGCACGCATGGATACGCGTGCAGAGCTGTCATAAAGCATCTTTTCCCCGGTGAGCCCGAGCGCATGACACGATTCCGGAATCGCTTCTCCCGTACCGTGTACCCTGGCGTTCCTATCAAAACGCAGATCTGGAAGCTTGAAGAAGGCAGAGCAGTCTTTCGGACCATCAATGCCGAAACTGGGGAAGTCGTCATAGATCGGGGACTCGTGGAATGGCTCACGCCAGAAGAGATGGAACAGCGTTCCAAACGACAGGGCATCCGCTTTGACGATCGGGTTGCCGTTGTCACGGGAGCCGGTCAGGGCCTTGGGCGTCTGTATGCGCTGGAATTGGCAAAACGCGGAGCCAAGGTTGTGGTCAACGATCTCGGTGGATCCCGTGATGGCTCAGGCCAGGGTTCGAGCACTCCTGCGGATGAAGTGGTGGAGGAAATCAAGGCCATCGGAGGACAAGCAGTAGCGTCCTATGATTCGGTTTCCACCCCCGAAGGCGGCGAAGCCATAATCAACAAAGCTGTTGAAGCATTCGGAAGGGTGGACATCCTGATCAACAATGCAGGCATCCTACGGGATAAGAGCCTGACAAAAATGGAGGTTTCCGAGTGGAATGCGGTCATGTCGGTTCACCTCGACGGAGCCTATAACGTCACCAGACCCGCATATGTCAGGATGAGAGAGAACCGCTGCGGCAGGATTATTGTGACTACTTCCGCAGCGGGACTGTACGGAAATTTCGGCCAGACAAACTATTCCGCGGCTAAAATGGCGCTTATCGGTTTCATGAATTCCCTGAAACTCGAAGGCGAGAAAAACGGCATCAAAATCAATGCAATTGCCCCAATTGCCGTGACAAGACTGACCGAAGACATACTTCCGCCGGATCTTTCGGAAAAGCTGAAACCGGAATTCGTCACTCCACTGGTCATGTTTTTGTGCTCCGAACAATGTCCGGTCACCGGCTCGATTTACAATGCGGGAATGGGGTACTACAATCGAGCCGCCATTGTAACCGGACCCGGTATTGTCCTGGGTGACGGGCAGACCATCCCGACCGCTGAAGACATCGCTCGCAACAGCAAGAATATCGCATCACTCGAAGGGGCAGCCGAATGTTACAGCATCACTGCCGCCCTGGGCGATATGCTGAACGCTGTCGAAACACCTGTGTTAAAAGCACCACAGAAAAGTGGAGATCGGAATGTCTCGCGAGTGTTCGACCGCATGCAAGATGCTTTTCAGGCCGACAAAGCTGCCGGAATGGACGTGGTGTTTCAATACAAGATTTCCGGTCCGAATGGCGGGGAATGGCACGTCACAATCAAGGATGGAACCTGCACCGTTGCACAAGGTGTTCACGCTTCTCCAACTACGACAATCCTCATGGCAGCCGAAGATTTTCTCAAGCTTATCGGCAAAGAGCTCAATGCAATGCAGGCGTACACGTCAGGGAAGCTGAAGATCCAGGGGGATCTCATGAAGTCCCAGCTCATTGAAAAACTGTTCAAGTTCTGATCGATACAGGAGATCCCAAAATGATCGGCATTGTTTCATACGGCGGGTACATTCCCAAATTAAGGCTTAACCGCATGAGCATCTATCAGACCATGGGCTGGTTCGCTCCGGCTGTCGTCCTGGTTGCGCAGGGTGAAAGATCCTTCTGCAATTGGGACGAAGACAGTTTGACCATGGCTGTGTCGGCATCGCAGGATTGTCTCCGGGATTTGGATAGATCGGCGGTACACGGTGTCTATCTCTGCTCCACCTCCCTGCCCTTTGCAGATCGATCCAATGCAGGAATGCTGAAGACTGCTCTTAATCTTCGTGACGATATTATCACCCAGGATTTAACATCGTCGCTCAAGTCCGGCACCACGGGTTTGATTACAGCGCTGTCCTCCATCGGGCGAGAAGGTCGTAAGAATATCCTGGTGACCGCATCCGATAAAAGAGAAACCAGAGCGGCTTATTTCTACGAAATGTGGTTCGGTGACGGCGCGGCTTCGCTGCTGGTGGGAGACTCTGACGTTATTGCAGAGTTTAAAGGCTCGTATTCGGTTTCCTATGATTTTGTGGATCACTTCCGCGGAGATCGTTCCAAATACGATTACATGTGGGAAGAGCGCTGGGTGCGGGACGCAGGATACTCCAGGATTGTTCCCGAAGCAGTCGAAGGTTTGTTCGAGAAGCTTTCCATTTCCATGGATCAGGTGGATAAATTCGTTTTCCCCTGCTTTTTCAAAGCCGAACATCGCAAAATAGCAGCAAATCTTGGCGCAGGCCCGGAAAAGCTGGTGGACAATCTGCATGAGGTGTGTGGTGAAACCGGAACAGCGCATCCTCTGGTCATGCTCGTCCAAACCCTGGACCAGGCCAAACCCGGTGACAGGATACTCGTTGCAGGATTCGGACAGGGATGCGATGCGCTTTATTTCCAGGTAACGGAAAATATTCTCAATCTTCCGAAACGGTTCGGAATTGTCGGATCCCTTGCGGACAAGAAAACCACGGACAATTATGCCAAGTTCCTGAAATTTCGCGATCTCATCCAAACGGAAATGGGTATTCGAGCAGAAATGCCGACCCAGACAGCGATGACGGTTCTCTGGCGAAACCGGAAAATGCTTCTCGGCATGGTGGGCGGGAAATGCACTGAATGCGGAACTCCTCAATTTCCCAAAATGGATATCTGCGTGAATCCCGATTGCCGAAAAACCGGCACCCAGGTGGACTATGAATTTGCGGATTCATCCGCGACGGTGAAAAGTTTTACCGGCGATCTGCTGGCAGTGTCCCTGGACCCGCCCGCGATTTACGGTATGGTGCAATTTGACGGCGGTGGCAGGTTCATGGCTGACTTTACGGATTGCGAGCTTTCTGATGTGCGCGTGGGACAGCCGGTAAAACTGGCTTTCAGAAAACGCTACACAGATGCGGAACGCGGATTCAGCGGCTATTTCTGGAAGGCAATCCCACTGCCGGTCCAGGAACAGACGAAAACGGATGAAATCCGCTTCGACGGCAAGGTGGCAATCGTGACCGGTGCGGGTGCGGGTCTGGGCCGCATCTACGCGCTGGAACTTGCGAAGCGCGGAGCTAAGCTGGTGATCAACGATTTGGGCGGTTCCCGGGATGGAGCAGGAGGATCGCAGGCAGCCGCAGACACAGTGGTGGAAGAGATAAAAGCCCTGGGTGGAGAAGCGGTTGCGAGCTACGATTCCGTTGCAACTCCCGAGGGAGGAGCAGCCATAGTCCAAAAGGCTGTCGAGTCATTCGGTCGCGTGGATATTGTCATAAATAACGCGGGGATATTGAGGGATCGGACTCTCGCCAAAATGGAACCCTCGGAATGGGCGGCAATACGCTCGGTTCACCTCGACGGCGCATTCAATGTAACCAAACCTGCATTCATAAAAATGCGTGAACAAGGATACGGCCGCATCATTGTGACGACTTCGGCTGCAGGACTGTACGGGAACTTCGGCCAGACAAACTATTCCGCTGCAAAGATGGGACTTGCGGGCCTCATGAATACGCTGAAGCTGGAAGGCGAGAAGTATAATATCAAAATCAACGCTGTAGCTCCTGTCGCAGCCACGCGCCTCACAGAGGACGTGCTTCCACCCGATCTTTTCGAAAAACTGAAGCCGGAATATGTCGCGCCTCTTGTCCTGTACCTGTGCGCGGATTCCTGTTCGGAAACAGGCATGATTTTTAATGCCGGAATAGGCTGCTACAACCGGGCAGCCATGGTAACCGGTCCGGGAGCTATCGTGGGCGATGGAGTCACTCCCCCCACCCCGGAGCAGATTCAGCAGAACTGGGACGCCATTAACGACATGACAGCAGCATCTGAATCGTACAATGCGACGGTCGCTCTCGGTGCGATGCTGGAGGCATTTAATCCGAAGGCCGGGAGCACTACCCCGGCTCCAAAGCCGACCGTCACCGTCAAGAGCATATTCGAGCGCATGCCTGAGGCATTCCGGCCGGACAAGGCCGCAGGCGTGGACGTCGTGTTCCAATATCGGATCACCGGAACTGGCGGCGGTGAGTGGCACGCCATTATCAAGGATGGCGCGTGCACGGTAATCCACGGTAAACACGAAAAACCGACCACTACCATAATCATGTCCGATGAAGATTTCCTGGCCCTCACCGCGGGTAAATTGAACGCGATGCAGGCTTTTACCTCCGGAAAGCTGAAAATCGAGGGTGATCTCATGAAATCGCAGCTCATTGAAAAGCTGTTCAAGTTCTAAGGGGACCAACATGGCAACAGGAATTAAAGATAAAGTTGCGATTATAGGCATGGGCTGCACCCGCTTCGGCGAGCGCTGGGATATCGGAGCCGAAGAGCTCATGGTGGAAGCGTTCACTGAATGCCTTGGAGATGCTGGCGTCGAGCCGAAGGATATAGGGGCTGCATGGCTCGGAACCTGCCTCGAAGAAGTAAACGTGGGAAAGAGCGGTTTGCCTCTGTCCGTGACGCTTCGGCTTCCCCTTATTCCCGTTACTCGCGTCGAGAATTTCTGTGCGAGCGGCACAGAATCATTTCGCGGTGCAGTGTACGCGGTCGCTTCCGGTGCTTATGACATGTGCCTGGCCATGGGAGTGGAGAAACTCAAGGACACCGGTTACGGGGGGCTCCCGAATCCAGGCTCGAACTGGGGTTCCCTGAGCTGGCTGTGGTGGCCGAACGTGACCGCTCCCGGAGCTTTCGCACAGCTCGCCACTGCGTACGCGGCAAAATACAAGATCCCCGAACAGGACCTGAAAAGAGCAATCGGGCATGTTTCCGTGAAAAGTCACGCAAACGGAGCACTCAATCCCAAAGCACATCTTCGAAAACCGGTGACACTCGATCAAGTCCTGTCTGCACCGATCATTGCGCATCCTTTGGGGCTTTTCGATTGCTGCGGCGTCAGTGACGGAGCAGCCTGCGCAATTGTGACCACGGTGGAAAAAGCCAAGGAAATGGGCAAGAAAGATTTTGTTACCGTGAAAGCGCTCCAGCTTGCCCTCAGCAGCGGTGAGGAAATGGGCTACAACAACTGGGATGGAGACCACTTCATCACCACCTCTCAGGCCAGCATTCGGGCGTATGAAGAAGCCGGGATAAAAGACCCCCGCAAAGAAATCAGCATGATGGAGGTTCACGACTGCTTCTCCATCACTGAATTGGTCACGTACGAAGACCTGCATATCTCCGAGCGCGGGCGTGCGGTATACGACTCCCTTGACGGCTTTTATGACAGAGAAGGTAAGGGAGTTCCCTGTCAGGTGGATGGAGGGCTGAAGTGCTTCGGTCATCCCATCGGAGCATCGGGATTGCGAATGCTTTACGAAATGTATCTCCAGCTTCACGGCAGGGCCGGAGCACGGCAAATACCGAACCCCAGGTACGGGCTTACCCACAATCTGGGCGGCGTACCCTTTATGAACGTCTGCAGCATTGGAATAATTGGAAAATATTAGACTCATTCGCATCCAAGGCATTAATATCCGTGAATCTTTTTGTACATGGATTGTTTCTTTTTCTCGGCAATTAGCGTTAATGTGGCTGAGACGCGTTGCCCGGAGCCCCAGCGGGGCGATCCAAATGGTAGCCATGGGTGCAACCCATGGAGAGATTTATGGCAAAATCAACAGTGAAGACCCTGGAGGGGTCTAAACCTTTATAATGTGGCACCGCTGCCCACGGGTTCGCACCCGTGGCTACACATGGTTCGTCCCTTCGGGACTTTACAGCCTTTGAGCCCAGTGGCGGCGAAACACAAAGCCAGGAAATTCGCTGAGCTACAGTCACAATCCGTTTGTAAAAGGTCGGGATATTAAATGTCTTGAATGCGAACCGCATCAATCGAGTCTATTGCCACTTTCGAAAACGACGCGGTTCCTGCTTCGAACCGCGATTCTCACAAAGAGGGATTCATGGAGATAATAAACTACAACGAAGAACACCATATTTTCCGGCAATCTCTCCGCAAATTCTTGGAAAAAGAAGTGGTACCCTACATTGAACAGTGGGAAGAAGCCGGAATCGTGCCGAAAAGCGTCTGGAAGAAAATGGGTGATCAGGGCTTCCTCTGTATGAATGTGCCGGAAGAATACGGAGGTTTCGGCGCTGATTTCCTGTACAGCGTCATCCTCTCGGAAGAACTGGTTCGCACCGGCCACACCGGTCTGGCTGCGCCGTTGCACAGTGACGTCGTTGTTCCCTACATTCTCTCATTCGGTTCCGAGGACCTGAAGCAAGAGTATCTGCCTCCCTGTGTTTCCGGCGATGCGGTTTCTGCAATAGCCATGACAGAACCCAATACCGGCAGCGATCTGGCTTCCATACGGACCACGGCTGTCGAAGACGGCGATCACGTTGTCGTGAACGGCCAGAAAACGTTCATCAGTAACGGCATCAATTGCGACATCGTAGTTCTTGCAGTTCGAGATCCGAAAGAAACCAATCCCTATGCCGCAATTGATTTGTATGTTGTCGAGGCGTCTACTCCCGGATTCGAGAAGGGACGAAATCTTAAGAAAATAGGCTGGCACAGTCAGGATACTGCAGAACTCTTTTTCAACGATTGCCGCGTTCCCAAGAAGAACCGCTTAGGCGAAAAGGGATCGGGCTTTCTCATGCTCATGAATAAGCTGCAACAGGAACGCCTTATGGTGTGCATTTCTGCGGTGCCAGCGGCAGAACACATGCTCGAGATGACGATAAAATATTGTCAGCAGAGGCACGCTTTCGGAAAACCGATTTCCAAGTTTCAGAACACGCAATTCAAGATCGTTGAAATGGCCACAGATACAAAAATCGCACGCACCTTTGTAGACAAGCTCGTTGTAGATCACATGGAAGGCAAGAACATTGTCGTGGAAGTCTCCATGGCCAAGTACTGGACAACGGAAATGGCCACCAGAGTTGCCGATACCTGCCTACAGCTTCACGGTGGATATGGCTATTGTGAAGAATATCCCATAGCCCGAGCGTGGAGAGACATCCGTGTCATGCAAATTTTTGCGGGTACAAACGAAATCATGAAGACCATAGCCGCAAAATTCATGGGACTTTGAGATTTGGCGAGATTCGCAATTCCTAAGGAGGCTTTGACAGATGCGGCGCAAGCACTGTGAAATAACCGACCCTCAGCAGATAGAACGGATTCTCGCTTCAACGAATATAGGGCGATTGGCTACCAATGGAGCGGATGGCTATCCCTACGTTACGCCGGTGAATTTCGTTTATCATCAAGAGAGAATCTATTTTCATTGTGCGACAAAGGGTGAGAAGCTTGACAATATGGCACGAGACCCAAAGGTCTGCTTCGAGGTGGATATCCCGTTGGCGTATCTTGACGCGGGCATGGATCCTGATCGGCGGAGCTGCAAGTTGCACCAGTTGTATCATTGCGTCATTATTCGAGGCCAATCGCGTATCGTTCCGGATGGCCCTTTGAAGGTAGCAGCCTTGAACGCTCTGGTCGCCAAACATGAGAAAGGGTCGGATCATGAGCTCGTAAACGATGAAATGCCGGCTTATAAGGCATGCGAAGTGGTTGAAATTACACCGGCCTACATCTCTGCCAAAAGTGACCTGGCTCGAAATAAGTCCCATGAAGAACGATTCACACTGGCGCGATATCTGAAAAATCGCGGCTGGCCCGGCGATTTTGAGTCTGTCGAAGCAATGGGGTTCGATCCAAACGATCTGGATTAGATTCAAAGCTCCCCAACCCTGACTTGCCGTAGTATACGCAGAGCAAGAACGAAAATAGACTACTCAGAACGAGCGCACCTACCCCGAGAGTTCATAATTTACCGAGTTCAAATAGTGTGTCTGCCGATGAGAAGACTGCTCATACTGATTTGCATTCAAAGAGATAAAATCTGGGGAACCTTTCTTACAAAAAAGGTTCCCGGATATTACTGCTTTGAAAGCACATTGGTATTGTGCCTAGAAATGACCTTTACGCGGCCTCGCCTCATTCACTCTGAGACTTCGGCCCATGAAATCTTTTGAATTCAAATCTTCAATTGCTCTCAAACCGGCATCACGATCTGGCATCTCAACAAATCCAAAACCTCTCGATCGACCCGTTGCGCGATCGATAATCACTTTGGCAGCTTCAACCTGTCCGTACGTTTCAAAAAGATCTCTGAGCTGCTCATCTTCGGTTTTGAATGATACGTTGCCGACATAGATATTGATTCCTGTCACTTGGACTCTCCTTTCGAGCATGTTCCACGTGGAGTGCAACAAACGCGTCCATTCATGAGAGAAAAAAGCAGTGATGTGGCAAAAATCGGGGAAACCATTCTCAAAAACAAAATTAGTCTTAATATTTACGAAACGAACAGAATTTCACCTATCTTTTCTTGTAACTTCAATTCACGACCTTGTAAAGAGTTTTTGGAATGCTAAAGCCGTTTTTACAGGGCTGTTGTGACTGGATGCGAAACAGTTGAACTTTATACCTTCTATAGGGTATAGCTCTGGAAACTGAACAGGAGTTCTCATGAGATACTTGCCTCGGCTTATGGTTTGGTGCGGAATTCTCTGCGTGGTTTCTTTTGTGACGGCAGCGGAATCTCAGACTACGGATATAAAACTCCCGAAGCCTGCGCTTACGGGAAACAAATCTTTGGAAGCCGCCATTTTGCATAAGAAGTCATCGCGTAATTTCACCGGTTCAACGCTAAGTCTCGCACATGCGTCACAATTGCTGTGGTCTGCAAATGGCAACTTACCTGCAGATGCTGTTACCAGTGCAACTACCAAGGTGTTTCCTTCCGCAGGTGGATTGAACGCGCTGGAGGCTTTTCTCGTTGCAGGGCAGAATACCGTGGAAGGTGTGCCTGCTGGAGTGTATCGCTATAATCCGGCGGACAACACGCTCAGGCAAATCACCCCCGGCGACCAGCGTACCTTACTTGCACATGCAGCTTTGTCTCAGGTCTGGATTGCACGAGCTCCGGCCATAATCGTCATCGCCGGAATATTTGAACGGATGACTGGAAAATACGGTGGCCGAGGCATGCAGTACGTCTTCATGGAAGCCGGCTCCGCAAACCAGAATGTCTTTCTTCAGGCGGAATCACTGGGACTGAAAGCTGCCAGTGTGGGCGCATTCCAGGATAATCAGGTTGCAGCCGTACTCAAATTGCCGGCCGGAATGGTCCCCCTCCTTCTGCTTCCGGTAGGCAAATAGTGAGTGCGTGTATGAAGTCTTGCTCATGAATCGATTTTTGCCCGCAATTCCATTCTCTTGGACAGTGTTGGTCATTAATATCGGAAGCAACCTCGCTGGCTTCTTTCTTGTCCAGGTGCTTCTGGGAAATGCCTACCCTCAAGAAGAGTGGCATCGCATGGCCGCATTGAACCGGGGAGCCAATCTGGCGCTTTTGGCAGTTCTCGTGCCTGCAGCGGTGATCGTGCTCCTGATCTTGGCAGCTCCGGTCAATTCTGCGCTTAAGGCACTGAAACAAGGGAAAGAACTTCCAGAAACCACACTGGAGAATGCCCGTCGACGAGCCGTAAACATCCCCTTCTATGCAGCATTCATGAATCTCGCTGCATGGATTGTTCCGTCAGTAGCATTTCCGGTCTTTTTCAAGCTACGGAGTCCGGATTCCGCCTTCAATCTTGGCGTTGCGATCGTTTACAATTTCAGCAACGCGGTAATGATAACATTACTGGCTCTTGTGCTGCTGGAACAGGCTTGTCGCATCGCGGCGATTCCCAAGCTGTTTCCCGAAGGAAAGGTGAAGGACCAAAGCAAAACCTTCAAACTGACAATCCGCCATAAACTTCTCATTATGTACTTGGCAATTTGCTTCATTCCAATGTTCCAAACGGCATTAATGATAAATGCAAATGCCCGCTATGCCGACCCCAACGTCGTTCTGCCGCACCTTGGCGTATTTGCGGTGATTCTTTTCGCGTTTGCAGCACTGTACGGTCTGTGGCTGGTTTTGCTTTTTTCCCGGAATATTTCCGCTCCTGCCCACGACATCATGAAGGCTGCAGAAACCATATCCGCAGGCGACTACGACGCGCGCGTGCAAGTCATGAGCAATGATGAGATCGGCCACTTGGGCGACCGGGTAAACGAAATGGCCAAGGAACTGAAAGAACGCGAGCGGATACGAGAAGTGTTCAATCTGTTCACAAGTCCTGAAATAAGCAGAGAAGTCCTTTCCCGCAAGAGTTTTGCAGGTGGCGAGATTCGTCAGGTTACGCTCCTGTTTTCCGATCTTCGGGATTTCACGACCATGGCGGAACGTTTCTCCCCCGAGGAGGTGCTTGATTCAATAAACAATTATTTCGAGGAGATGAGCGCTGCGGTCGTGCAGCATGGGGGAATCGTCCTCCAGTATGTGGGAGATGAGGTCGAGGCTGTTTTCGGCGCACCTCTCGACGATCCTGCCCACGCGGATAAGGCTGTAGCAGCGGCACTTGAAATGCGCGTCCGACTTGCGGCTCTGAATCAGCGGCGCCTGGAGCAGGGACAAGACCCTCTCCATCACGGTATTGGAATTCATACCGGACCTGCCCTCGCCGGGATCGTCGGCAGCCGGTACAAGATATCGTACGCTCTCGTCGGTGATACGGTGAACCTCGCATCGAGAATACAAGGACTTACAAAAGAACTCGATGCCGATATCCTTATAAGCAAAGATACTCGCGATTCTCTGACACTATCACGTACTCTTTCCGCACCCTTCAATGCACAGGTTAAAGGCAAGAAGAAAAGTGTACAAATTTTCCGTTTGATAGACTGATCAATTCTTCGTCTCCCTGAAAACCGGGGCATGGAAACAGCGCTTGCGCGTGTTTGTCCTTGACATTACCGGGAATTGTGGATAGCTTTCACGGATACAATCGTGTTTCCCCATGTGTAAGAGGTCGAATTATTTACCTAAGGAGGTAGGTGGATGGACTGGGTTGTTTATGCTGCACTTATATGTGGAGCACTAGGAGTGGCGTACAGCCTCATTACCGCCGGATGGGTCTTTAAGCAGGACGCCGGCAATGCGCGAATGCAAGAGATTTCCAGTTATGTTGCAGAAGGCGCTATGGCGTATCTGACCCGCCAGTATAAAGTGGTCGCTATCATTGCGGTTATCCTGTTTGTCATCCTGTTATTCACGCTCGGCTCAATGCCGGCAATCGGATTCGTAGTAGGTCTGGTCGGATCCGCTCTGGCAGGCTTCCTTGGAATGAAAGTCTCGGTGAATGCTAACGTGCGAGTGGCGGCTGCTGCCGGTAAGAGCCTTCCGGACGCCATGGACGTTGCATTCAGAGGTGGATCGGTTACAGGAATCGTGGTTACCGGTCTGGCACTCTTGGGAGTTGCCGGTTTTTTCATGCTTGCCAAGTCGGCTGACCCCGATCCTCACAAAATGTTCAGCGCACTGGTAGGTCTGGGCTTCGGAAGCTCCCTCATGAGCGTTTTCGCTCGTGTTGGCGGTGGTATCTACACCAAGGCCGCAGACGTAGGTGCCGACCTGGTCGGTAAAGTCGAAGCGGATCTTCCCGAGGACGATCCCCGCAATGCCGGTGTTATCGCGGACAACGTTGGTGACAACGTTGGTGACTGCGCAGGTATGGCTGCTGACTTGTACGAAACGTACACGGTCACCATTGTGGCGGCCATGCTGCTCGGCAGCACTATCTACGGTGGAATCGATAAGCCGGCCTTTTATTTGCCGCTCTTCATCGGGGGCATGGCGATTATCGCTTCCATTATCGGAACCTTTTTTGTCCGTCTCAGCAGAACTACGCCTGAGAAGGACCTGTACATTATGGGCGCCCTTTACAAAGGTTTGGCTGTTTCCGGAATTCTGGCTGCTATCGCCTTTTATTTCGTCGCTCAGAAACTTCCCCTGGGTCCTCCCAAGGGCGGCGGTTTTGAAATCAGCGCTTCCAGCGTGTTCTTGATGGCAGTGCTCGGTCTCGTTCTCACCGGTTTGATCGTTGTCATTACCGAGTATTTCACGGGAATGTACGGTCCGGTGAAATACGTGGCCAAAGCCAGCACCACCGGTCACGGCACGAACATCATCGCAGGACTTGCTATTGGTATGATGTCCACCGTGTTGCCTGTTATCGTGCTCGCAATCTCCATACTGATGGGGTACGGAATAGGTGGCGGTTTTTCCGGAGTACAGGGCGGCACCGGAACGGGTCTGTACGGTATTGCAATTACCGTCGTGTCCATGCTTTCCATGACCGGTATGGTTGTGGCCATCGACTCCTACGGTCCTATTACTGACAACGCGGGCGGTATTGCTGAAATGGCCGAACTGTCCGAAGAAGTACGTAATAGAACCGACCCACTGGACGCAGTTGGAAACACCACCAAGGCGGTTACCAAAGGGTATGCCATCGGTTCGGCCGCTCTCGCAGCCTTGGTGCTCTTTGCCGAGTACACAAGAGCGATCGAGGAAATTTCCGGCAAGGCGATGGCCTTCGATCTTTCCAACCCCAAGATTATCGTCGGACTCCTTATCGGCGGGATTATTCCTTACTTCTTTGCAGCTCTTTTGATGCTGGCAGTGGGTAAGGCAGCCGGTGCTATCGTTGACGAAGTGCGAAGACAGTTCCGTGAAATCAAGGGGCTCAAGGAAGGAGTGCCGGGAGTCAAGGCTGAATACGGCAAATGCGTGGATCTGGTTACTGCAGCGGCTCAGAGGGAAATGGTTCTTCCATCTCTCCTGCCCGTGGTCATGCCTCTGGCAGTAGCATTTATCCCCGGTCTTGGCAAGGAAGCTCTCGGCGGCGCTCTCATCGGGAGTATCGTAGTGGGACTGTTCCTCGCGATCGCAATGACCACCGGTGGAGCCACCTGGGATAACGCGAAGAAATACATCGAAGAAGGTAACCTCGGCGGCAAGGGCTCTGAGGCTCACAAAGCGGCTGTTACCGGTGACACGGTCGGCGACCCGTACAAAGATACCGCTGGTCCGGCTCTGAACCCGGCTATCAAGGTCGTCAACATGGTGGCCCTGTTGCTTGTTCCCTTCATTATGTAAGAATTTACAGTTCAATTAGGTTGAATCAGGGAAAACTCTGAAAAGGGTTTTCCTTTTTTTTTTCGTAAAGTTTTTGACGGTGAACAAATATGATCCGTACAACAGGTAGTGAGTTCAGAGTGGGATTCGACAGAGTGAATAGCAACAGTTATGCTTGACAATTTTCCAGAAAAGCAACAAACGGCCGAAAGCACTGATTGCAATGGCCGAATCCTCGAATTTCAATTGATACCTATTCGCTTTTATGAATCCAATTCTGGCCGGCACGGAGGCACGGCCACTACCGACTGATGGTAGGGTCCGGCGTCTCTGCCGGACCTCTCGGTTTTATCAGATTTATTG
>JBGSLQ010000062.1:0-34298 GCA_041740635.1 Desulfomonilaceae bacterium
GTTTAGGCTCTGATAGTCTTTCATCATAACCTCCCAGAATTGAAACTTGGTGTGTTCTGGGAGGTTGCCTTCTACTGCCTCGCACGGTCAAACCTCAAAGAGTTCTCCCCGGCAAAGCCGGGGGCTTATTTATTTTTGTTACTTTGGGTTTGGTTTTTTTTTACCGTTTCCGCTCGGGATATTGGAAAACAATTGACATGATCAAGAGATAATTATTTGAAACATTGGCACAAATTTGAAGACAATCGCCTGTGGCGTTGCTGTGGTTCTCTCTTGACGGGACGTTCAGGATATGTGTAATATTTCTTTTTTGTAGCAGCTGCCAAACTCCTGACCGCATTACCCCTTGACAGGACAGAGCGGGACTGAACGGCATGGCCGCGTCGCGTGAGTCACCGGACCGTCGACAGGTAATTTGGCATCCTCTACAAACAGGCAAAATGGTCCAGAAGGAGGACTTTGGGGATGGGAAGCTATTTGTTTTCATCGGAATCTGTTACCGAGGGGCACCCGGATAAAGTCGCGGACCGGATTTCCGATACCGTTCTGGATGCGATGCTCGCTCGAGACCCGAAGTCCCGAGTGGCTTGCGAAACACTCGTGACAACCGGTTTGGCCCTTGTTGCAGGCGAAATCACCACCACCGCAATCGTGGACATTCCGCAACTTGTTCGCCAGACAGTCAGGGATATCGGATATACCGACGCTGCTATGGGTTTTGATGCCGATACCTGCGCGGTAATGGTTACCTTGGATAAGCAATCACCTGATATTTCCATGGGAGTTACCGCGGGGGAAGGATTGTTCGCCGAACAAGGCGCGGGCGATCAGGGCCTGATGTTCGGATTTGCATGCACTGAAACACCCGAATATATGCCCATGGCAATCAGCTATGCGCATCAGTTGACCGAACGGCTTTCTCAGGTCCGTAAGAATGGTACTCTCAGTTTCCTGAGACCCGATGGAAAATCCCAGGTCACTATAGAATACAAGAAGGGGAAACCGACTCGCGTCGATACGATCGTCGTCGCGGCTCAGCATACACCCGATGTGACATACGACCAAATCAAAGAGGGTATAATCGAAGAAGTAATCAAGAAAGTTATCCCTGCGGATCTTCTCGATAATACTCGATATCTCATCAACGCCACGGGAAGATTCGTCGTGGGCGGTCCGTTGGGAGACTGCGGACTTACGGGACGTAAAATCATTGTTGATACCTACGGCGGATACGGAGCCCATGGCGGCGGAGCATTTTCCGGAAAAGATCCATCCAAAGTGGATCGATCTGCATCGTATATGGCTCGCTACGTGGCCAAGAATGTGGTTGCCGCCGGCTTGGCGGAAAAATGCCTGTTGCAGGTAGCGTACGCCATCGGATACCCGGAACCGGTTTCGCTCATGGTAAATACGTATGGAACCGGAAACATCGAGGATCAGAAGATTGCTCAGGCAGTCTCTCAGGTATTCAGTTTCAAACCGGCCGCGATTATCGAATATCTCGATCTCTTGAGGCCGATTTATTTCAAGACATCTGCCCACGGTCATTTCGGTCGCGAAGATCCCGATTTCACCTGGGAACGTACTGATAAAGTTCAGGAACTCAAGGAAGCGGCGGGCTTATAATGCATGCCGGTCCCGGCGACCGGCCGCACTGTGCTGCGCTCCGGTTGAAACTGACATAAGGAGAATCTATGGAATACGATGTAAAAGACCTGTCCCTTGCCGGATCGGGAAAATTGAGGATCGAGTGGGCTGAACGGAGCATGCCGGTCCTGAGAATGATTCGGGAGCGATTCGAGCGGGAAAAACCGCTGGCCGGTGTTAAGCTTGCTGCCTGCCTTCATGTTACCACAGAAACCGCTGCACTGGTTCATACTCTTGCCGCGGGCGGAGCAGAGCTCTACGTATGCGCTTCTAATCCCCTTTCCACTCAGGATGATGTTTCGGCAGCACTGGTTTCGGACGGTTTCCACGTGTACGCCATCAAGGGAGAGGATACGGAGACCTACTATAAGCACATCAACGCGTGCCTGGACCCCAAACCCGCCATTACCATGGATGACGGCGCAGACTTGGTGAGTACCATTCATTCCGCACGTAAGGATCTTGTTCAATATCTCCTTGGCGGAACTGAAGAAACCACCACGGGAGTGATCCGGCTGAGAAGCATGGCCGATACCGGCGTTTTGATGTTCCCGGTGATCGCGGTGAACGACTCGAATACCAAGCACTTCTTTGACAACCGATATGGAACCGGTCAGAGCACAATTGACGGGATCCTCAGGGCTACGAACAGGCTCATGGCCGGTAGCTGGTTTGTTGTGAGCGGCTATGGATGGTGCGGCCGAGGAGTAGCATCCAGGGCAGCGGGCATGGGTGCGCGGGTCATCGTAACGGAAGTGAATCCATTGCGAGCCCTGGAAGCCGCCATGGACGGGTATACCGTTATGCCCATGGAGCAAGCTGCGCCTCTGGGCGATTTCTTCTGCACGGTTACCGGCGACACGAGTGTAATCCGCAAGGAGCACTTCGATCTCATGAAAGACGGTGCCATTGTTTGTAATTCAGGACATTTCAACGTGGAGATCGATATTCCCTCACTGGAATCCATGGCAGTGCAGAGAAGAATCATTCGAGACTTTGTCGAAGAGTTTACTATGGCTGATGGCCGCAGGATCGTACTCCTGGGGGAAGGTCGATTGATCAACCTTGCCTCTGCAGAGGGACATCCGTCATCGGTTATGGACATGAGCTTTGCGAATCAGGCCCTGGCTGCCGAGTTTCTGGTGCAACAGGGAAAAAGCTTGTCCAAACAGGTTCACCGACTTCCCACCGCTCTGGATGATGAAATTGCCCGTCTCAAGCTTGAAAGCATGGGAATCAAAATCGACACTCTTACCGATCAACAAAAGCATTATTTAGCTTCCTGGGAAATGGGAACCTGATTACAATAATGTAACTCTGCCCTGTCGTAATGCAAGCGGCAGGGCAGGTACATCATGTCCGGGGGGATCAGGATTGCTCAAGGCGGTTATCAAACCGTTCACCGTCAAAAGGGGTATCCCGGTTTCTATTAGCATTCTAGCCTTTTTTCATTCCGCGTTTGCGAAACATCTTGTCTGCAAAGTACAATAGGAGTATAGGAACCATGCAGGGGGAGACCGGTTTTTCTGAATATCGCTCCACACATTTCTCCACAGAGCCAGAACATGACATTACCTTCCTCTCGTCAAGAGCATAGAGACGGACCTGTAATCCTTGTAGTGGATGACGACGCCATGGTCAGGGATATAGTGGTCGAATCAATCAAGGCCGCGGGTTATCATGCCGAAGGCAGCGAAGACGGCTCTGATGCATTGGAAAAGAATGCAAAGAATAAATACGATCTCATCATTACTGATATGAGATTGCCCGGATTGGACGGGCTTTCTTTAATTAAGAAATTAAAATCGAATAACAGTTCCACCGACGTAATCGTGATGACGGGATACGGGACCATAGAAAACGCTGTGGAATGTATGAAAGCAGGCGCTCTCGAGTACCTCATCAAACCTTTTACGGTAGATCAAATACAAGTGGCGGTTCGAAAAGCCGTTGAATTGCGGGAGCTGCGCCGAAGGGCCATGGAAAGAGAATTCTATCGGGAACTCTCCTACGTGGACCCGCTCACGGGTGTTCACAATCGCAGGTATTTGGACGAAGCTCTGGGAAATGAAGTTCAAAAAGCCCTGAGATTAGGCACTTCGTTCCTTGTCCTCATGATCGACATCGACGACTTCAAAATCTACAACGATCGAAACGGCCATCAAAAAGGTGACGAAGCCTTATCCAAGATCGGAAATCTGCTTAAGTCTGTATGCCGCGTGTACGATATCGTTGTGCGGTATGGGGGGGAAGAATTCGCGATCGTGTGCCCCGGAGCAAATCTCGAACATGCTTCGGAGTTGGCGGGAAGAATTCTCAGAGGAATTGAGGCCGAACCATTCGATGGCGAGGATTTGCTGCCCTCCGGAATTTTGACCGTTTCCATAGGGCTGGCCTGTTTTCCGGTGCATGCAAAAAATGCAGAAGACATCATTCGCTATGCCGACCTGGCGCTCTATGCGGCAAAGAAGAGGGGCAAGAATAACATCGTAATTGCCCACCTGCCAAAATAGGACCTGACTCAAAATAAATTTCCATAGAATTCTTTCGGCTTACTCTCCTTCAGGTGTTTTCCCCACAATAGTTGCTCTCAGTTTGTACGGTATTTTAATAAAATACTTTACGCATTGTCCACCGGAACGCAGACAAGCATAAAGCACCCGGGACCCTGAAGTGGTTCATCGCTTGTTTGGACAATCGGTGGACTCCCCTGCACGGGTCTGACCGTTGGTTCTGCGATAACCCATTCCGTGAGTTGACGCCTACGGCTATTCATTGGATCGCCCCATAGGGGCTCTCACCAAGGAACATCCGTCGTTGATGAATCAGTGGCAGAGCCAAAGGAACAATCCTCTCCCAAACAGGGTAATCCCAAGATGTCGGGTAAGGACAGTAGTAGATTGGTCCCCATAAGAGCACCTGCATGATGAGTAGCATCAAGGTGAAAATCGCGAGACTCAGTGCCACACTGAAAATGGATTCTTGCCTTTATGTTTCTGCGGCGTTTTTCGCTTCCGGGCTCACCATAAATTCTGCTTCTTAGCACTTCACCTGGCGGTCCGACTACACTGAACAACGGCTTTAATCCTTTACTCATGGCGGGTTCCGGATAATGGCTATTCTGATTGCATGCACTCTCTTCCTAATGATTAAAATCTTGTATATTCGTCACAATCCTGCCGAAACTCCGCAATAATCTCGTCCGTCAGTGTCGGTCGTACGGAAGAAAGCAGTTCCATGAATGTATCTGTGCATATTTTATAATCTTTTCCTACCTGATACTCTTTTTCGAAGGCAAACTGGGTCACCTTCTGGAAGAGATACTCGATATCCGCGGGGGTGAAAAACGGTATCATGGAAATAATGGCATCTATGTCCACATCTCCGCGATTCGTTTTTGACAGATAATGCATGAAAATGGTCTTTCTTCCTTGCTCGTCCAGACCGCCCACCGGGATGATACAATCGAATCGGCCGGGTCGGAGCAGCGCGGTGTCCAATTCACGAATATAGTTGGTTGCACACACCAGGAGCGATTTCCTGGCAGACCGTTTCAAGAGCGGCACCTGTTTGAGGAATTCGTTCGTAATAGATTTGTCGATTCTGGACGCCTGTTCCCTGCTACCGGCAATCTCCTCGAATTCGTCGATGAAGATGACCGCTTCTTCCAGATTTCTGGCTTTCTCCATAAATCGTTTCAGGCTGGAACTTACGAGATCGGCTCCATCAGACATGAGAGTGCTGGGGCTGATTTCTACGAACCACCATTGAAGAATTCCCGCAATTGCCCGGACAAAATGTGTTTTCCCGGTTCCCGGAGGTCCGAAAAATATGATCGTCCTGGGTGATTTTACACCGTGCTTCTCCGCAAGCTTCGGCTCGGTGAGAGGAAGAATGATCTGCTTGTTCACGATCTGTTTTGGAGGCTGAGAATCCGAAATGGTCTCCCACACTGATCTGTCGACCATATGCGCACCCATCTCCTTCAGGAGAAAGACCTGCTCCGAGTTCTCCAGACCGGTTTGAAGCGAATCGGCATTCTCGATGAAATCCAGACAAGCCACTTTGATTCCTACATCTCTACCGAGCCGCTCTGATAGAAACCACTTGTGTCTCAGAATGTCACCCCAGATTTCCTCCGCAATTTCAGGTTCGAATTTGCGACCGCTGCAATCGTATATAAATGAAGCACAATGCTCGGGATCCGGCACGTTAATGTTGTGCTCGGGATTCGGCACTTTAGTGCTCGGCACATTAGTATTGAGTTCCATGTTCTTCCTCCCTTCAAAAAAATAAACGGACATCCTCCTCATGCGAGAACCTCCGTGGAAAGAATGTTTTCATAGCGCTTGCGGCTTCTTGTGTCAAGCCGAGGCTCGATCTCCAGTTATTTGCAGTCCATGCATCTGCTCGAACCGTTCTTGCGATGTGGTTCCTTGGGCTGATAAACTCATATTTGTCCGTACGACACTCTTTTGCATTCCGGGTTCCCCTTTAGTATGGGGCACTCTGTTAGTGCACAGCGAGAAATCGGTGAATTCGCAACGAATAACAGGCATAAACGAAGTTCTCATCCAAGAGGTTGGGCTCAGAGACGGTCTCCAGAATGAAGCTCGCATTCTGCAACCTGTGATCAGAGCCCAAATTGCGGACTTGCTTGGAGATGCAGGAGTGTCGCGTATTCAGATTGGCTCCTTTGTCAATCCCAAACGGGTTCCCCAGATGGCTGGTGCTGCGGAAGTCTGGCAGCGTATTCGCCGAAAGCCCGGCGTGCGGTACAGTGCTCTGGTTCTCAATTCCCGGGGATTGGAACAAGCTATAGCATGGGGAATACCCCACGTGGAAATCTATGTTTCCGTTTCAGAAACGCACGGCCTGAAAAATTCCGGCATGGGAACTAAAGAAGCTCTGGAAGCCGCCGGTCTCATGATTCACATGGCGCGTTCCCGAGGATTAACTGTCACTGCGGGTCTCATGTGTGCATTCGGTTGTTTTTACGAAGGGAAAATCGACCCGGAACGGATATTGGACATGGCATCGCTGCTTAGAGCATGTTCGCCGGATGAGATCGGTCTTGCAGACACGAGCGGGATGGGCGACCCGGAGTCGATCGGTTCCACGCTTGAAGCTATGGCCGAATTGATGCCTCTGGACGAAATAACCTTGCATCTGCACGATACCAGAGGATTAGGCATACAGAATATGATTGCTGGACTGGCGGCGGGAGTGCGGAGATTTGATGCTTCTGTCGGGGGGCTCGGTGGGTGTCCGTTTATTCCCGGAGCGGTTGGGAACATTGCAACGGAAAAAGTGGTCCAGATGCTGCATTCGATGGGGTACGCTACAGGAATTATTCCGGAATCACTGGTGCTTGCTCGGGAGAGGATTATTGCTGCACTCGCTTAACATAGAAATAAGCACAGATTTATGCTTAGCGCCCATTCGCATGAACAGGCGCTATTCGGACCATGAGAGCTATCGGCTCCTCTAGTTACTCTTCTTCCTCGTCTTCTTCTTCGTCGTCATCATAGTCATCGTCATCATCGTCATAATCATCGTCTTCTTCGTCATCGAATTCTTCGTCCTCATCCTCGTCGTAATCGTCATCGTCATCGAATTCTTCGTCATCGTCGTCTTCCTCGTCCAGATCCTCTTCCTCCTCGTCTACTTCCTCATTGCGACGGGGGTTCATGAACAGAGGGAACCGTCCAGACGAATTCTCGTCTTCAGCGTTCAAATCTTCATACATTAGGTGTGATTCCAAACTGAGATTGTTGAGGGCCGCAACAGCATCCCCCCCGACATATTCCGATATACTGGTAACTTGGTTCACATTCGGCTCCTGGGATAATTTTGGACTTCCTATTTAACATGAATCCTAAACGAAGTCATCGATTGTAAGAGACTCCTTTGAGGTCATCTAAGTTTCCAAAAGTGAATCAAAATGAAGGAAAAATCAATTCAGTTTTTTTGATGCATCCTTGTCGCTATTGTCTCCGTAGATTTCCGTACCAGGGCTCACCGTTTTCCTGTTGCTGCAGGTTTCCTTTAGTTTCTTCGAGAGCGGTCAGCACCCAGACAAGCGCTCTCATTACGGGCGATTTCAATAATTCATCAAGAGGCTGCCTGAGACTGTAGACCAGCACCGGGCAATTCTTTTCATGCACAATTAACTGCCCTTTTAAAATCAGGCCCCTGACCTTTTCCAGAGCAGATCGATAGTGATTGAGCGTTCGCGCCGGAACCGGCGAGACTACTGCCGTCATGGTGCGATTCTTGAACTCCGTCCACAGTTCCGGAGTGCTGACAATGCAATCATCTGATTGATCTCCGGCTTTTTCGTAAAAACAGAGTCCTTCCAGTGTCCTGACGTACGACGCGGCAACAGAATCGCGTGCATCTATCCAGATACACTCGATCAGGAATCGATCCTTTGCCTGAAGGATCTCGTCGCCCAATTCCCAGAGTCCTCCCCGTTTTTCCCATAATGCATGATATCGCCCGTCCCCTCTTTCACCAATTACGCACAAGTATCCGGCCTTGAGTTCCGGCCAACCGATACCCGCCCAGATCCTGGCAAATCGCTCAATACGAAATGTCCCGGATACGGCAATCGTTCCGTCCCCGAGATGTTCGGCTCGCATGGATCAGAATTCTCCTCCTTTCGGCAACGGTCCTGCAATAAAACGATTCTCCCAATTGTGCATTCTCATTTCGTACGTAATACCCAAAGCCATGATTTCGTCGTCATGCGGAAGTCTGGATTGCGCTGAGCGGTAACTCTGTTTGAATGCCTTCTTTTGTGCATCCCAGACGAGTCCCTGCATTTCCAGAAGAGTGTTCTTGCAGTAAATAATGATGCCGCCGCTCTCGAACGCTTGAGCCAGACGGCTCAGCATTGCCTCTTTCGTCGTCCTGTTGGTTATCCATCCTAGGCGTCGCGTTTCTTCCGGTATTTTCCGGTCCGTAAACGTATGATAGTACAGATTCGGGTATCCGGATATTTGCTGCACGTCGGCCATTCCTCGTTCGCAGACAGTCAGGGTGGCGAGCCCCGGGCCGTTTCGCTCTATGCCAAGCAGCCCGAAGTTGTAGAAAGTCCCCAGCAGGTACGCATCGATACCCGCAATCTCCGCCCGAACCCGGTTCGACCGATATCTCGCAACAACTTCTCCGGTCTCGTTACATAAAACCTGAATGACCGTGTAGTCTGCTCCTACTCCTTCTCCTATGTCCATACCCAGGCTGTAGGTCAAATCCGTGGTGGGAAACTTCCAGATGTCCACAGCACCCTGCTCGCACGCGACGAACTCCGGCTCGGCGGAATTTTCCCTGAATTTCAGATAACCTTTTGCAGACGGTGGTACGGCAGTGTGCTCAAGAAGCTCTTGCAACCTGTCCTGATCGAACCACGGCATTCCGGTGAACACGAAGGCGAGTCTTGCAGCAACCGGATATTCCTGATGAAATTTGTCCCAGTTGTTGTGGCACTGGTTACGTTTCGTATGGAGCGCCCATTTTGTCTGTTCTTTTGTCAGCAGATGCCTGGTTGCATATGCCTCTTCTTCCACGCTGAGTTGCAGGTTTTCTTTTGATGCCACCGGCAGGCTGTACTCAGGAAACTCACGCCATGACAGAAAAATCGGTTCCATATCCGATTCACCCCGCTCGGCACTGATCCATGTCTGATGAAACAGGTTCCCTGCACCGTTGGCAGTGGATTCCCAGAACACGAGCGTATCCCAGTGTTGCGGAACACATTGATTGATGGCGAGGATCGGCTCTTCCGGGTGCTCCCAGAAAGCGACTTCGCTTGCGTGCACGTAGTGAAACGTCCCTCCCCTGCCGAGATTTTTGTTTGCGGCAGTATCGATTTGCAGTCTCGAATAATGCGGGGCGGGATATTCGATGCGCCGTGCACTGGACGCAGGAATCAACGAACACTCGGTCTCCGGCAGGTTTCCTGAGAATCGCTGTGCCGTGGAAAAAACGGTCTGTGCCCCTTCTATAGAATTTGCCACCACCAGCGCAAAACGGTACGCATATCGCGTTATGAGAGCAAAGATAAATGCCTGAACCAGTGTGGAAATCCCCAGTTGCCGGGATTTGCAGCAAATAAAGCGAGCTGGAACCTGCTTTTCACGCGATTCCATTAAACGGTGAAAAACCATTTCCTGAGATCTGTTCATGATGAGCGATACCAATTCGCCACGCTTATTTATAATTTTCAGATTTTCTATGAAATTTTGTACATGAAAGAGATCGTCCCCCTGCGAGGGAACGATCTGCCTGAGTGCATCGGATATTTTTCCCAGTCGTATACGGGATTTGCGAAAGCTGCTGTCTTCATGCGAAGAAGACTCAATTGTCCATTCGTCCATTCCAGATTTCCCTGGGCTTTTTCGTGTCTCCCTTTTTTTCTTCAGCCAATCGCTTTATCCAGCTCTCCATTTCATCCAGTCTCGTTGCGATTGCCGCGGCTTCATCGTTCTTCAATCGTGTCTCCATCATGGCCCGGGCTGTATTCAACAGCTTGTCCATAAGTTTTATTTGCTCCAAACCGTCCTTCCGGGACGTTGGAACCGCTCCGATGAGCCGGGCAATCAACTCAAGCGCTGTCGATGGCGTTAGGTCGCCAAGGGAGAAGCCTCTGATTCGCTCTGCCAAATCCGGATCGAACAAGGGCTCGAACTCCGTGCCGTTCAATTCCGTGAGTTCCTCAGAAGCGCTGGTTTTCCTTTTTCGTAGTGCCATGAACGTTCTTCACAATCCTTCTACAAATGAGTCTTTTGATCTAACGATTTGACAATACATCTGAATCACCAGAGGCGTTGAAATAACAATCCAGCGTAGGATGTGCTGACCAAGGCGAACCGCATCGTTTTTGCCAGAGTGTCTGAATGACTGTCATTGCGAGCGAAGCGAAGCAATCGCCTGAAATTAAGAACCTGACTCCCGGACGATTGTCCTGCGAGCTGCGGGATCGCTCCGCTCCCCGTAACGACAAGGATTAAGTTAGTTGTTGAATGGTGGATTCCTAGCTGTTCTCAGGCGTTTTCCATCAACATGGGTCGGCAGAGACGCCGCCCCCACCAGGAAAGTTGAAAGTGGATGCTCTTATTTTAACGTCCACGCCCTGAATCCCTCTTTAGAAAAGGGGAATCAGATAAAGCAGGGTTTACAAGAAGTCTCTCATCGATAAGCAATCTTAGCCGTTATTCCTGTTCCCATTCGCCCCAATAGAATGGTTCCATTTCCTGGTACCGTTCAGACCAGCACGACCATTGCCCCTGCGAGCACCAAAACTCTGAAGGATTTTCAATCTGAACGGGTTTGGGGTCCAGGCGGCAATCTTTGCCGTCAAATTTGATACAGCTCGTACAGTACATTTCGGACTTTTTCATAGGAAAGCTCCTTTGTTTGTCAATGAAATGCCTAAACGTTAACCAGAGATCTACGCCAGTCTGCTTCCTGGAGCATACATGACGGATTCACCAAACGATCGGCGACTCGAGCACGATTGACGAGATGCTTCCTTGTTGAACTCATCTCTTCACGAAGACTCGCTGCCGAGGACATGAGCTCCTCATCGGACAGCAGGTGCGGGCAAGGCACGGGATTCAAACAGGAGAGGTACTCTGCATTCGCTCTCTCATGCTGCTCGCCGTGACCGCCGAAATGAATAATGTACCGCTTTGCCCGCGTCTGGTAAGTTCTGCAGGATTCGACAGTCATGCTACATCCCCACCGGCATTCCACCAGCCGATGCGCATTGATTTCCTTCCACTGCTGAACGCTAGCCGGTGAAGTCATTGCGCTGCCCCCATCGTTTCAAGTTTCTTCTCATGCCAGTCGTAGGGAATGTCCAGGTGGATTCGGAGCTTCCTCATGGGAGCGAGCAGCCCGAATTCCATTGATTCCATCAGCTTTCGCGCAGTAGGATCGTCGAGTGATTCCACATGCGCTCTCACCAGAGATAATTGCTCGTGCAATTTGTTGAATGAATTGGACATAAGCTTTCGGTGATTCGCTTCAGCCATGACAGACCTCCCTTTCCGATTTCTCTTCGAGAGCATGTAAATTGCAGATTTTCTAATTAACCAATCAGGATAATTTGCTGATTTTTTGAGCTCCCGTTTCTGGGCCGTTCCAGTTGTAATCGGCCCTGAAACAGTGCCGAAACGCAGTCAGCTTCTCCGGCAAAACCGTCGAACATCAAAAGGAAGCGTATGCTCTCTTTTCTCCAATGGGACCATAATTAACTAAACTTGTCAACTCCCAAAACCAAAATAATGCGAAAGCCTCTGTCCATAAAAGAAGATCTCTATCCCGAGTGTCAGCCGATCTTTACATTGAACGAGCGTTTCCAGGGGAGCGTGTATCCAAGTTGAATGCCCAAGGCGTCAAATCGTTCCTGATCCCCTCTGGTCCAGTGAAGGGGTTGTGTATCCATTTTTCGCAGTAATTCTTTCCATTGCAGTTCCAGCCATCGTTTATCCGCAGCAGCGCGGGTTCTCTCGCTGGTATCGGACTGAGCGCTGCCCTGGCTCAGGGTGACCGTGGGAGACAACTCCTGGACCGCTTGTTTCTGCGTGGAATGAGCAAGCGGCCTCAATTTTTGGGAGTCATCGGATTCTTGTGATTCGGTGCGGGATGGCAGCACACGTTCGGTTTGTCTCAGCCAGTCCTCACGTTGAAGGGCCCCCATTGTATCCTGCCGATCCTGTCTTTTTGAAAGGTAGCTCAGTTGGATACCGAACAGATTTTGGAGATCCTTGGAGCGATCTCTTCTTTGCTCATAGAGCGTGCTCTTGGTGGTGCGGTTGTAATCCATCGCTTCACGGAAACGATCCGAATAGTCGGAGGCAAGGGACTTCATCGCATCGTGGTGCAAGGAGGAAGCGAAATCGGGCCCTCCCATTACGTTCATGCCGCCGCGGGATCTTCCTTCCCTTGAGGCCCGCTGCACGTATTCGTCCATGAGCGCTCGCTGTCCGCCGAGAATATGTGACATGTAATCAAGCACTTCAGGGTCGTTTGGCCGGGCGATAACGGAATAATCGTCCTGCTGCTTTGTGAGATCTCCAATGGCATCGCCAATCTTGTCAGAAGGCGCTTTCAGGAGATCGGGCCCGAATGAAGCGGAATAATTAAATCGATATTTTCGGGTTCTCGTGGTACGGGAAAGCGGTTTTGTGCTCGTCTGTATCGACTTGAGATCCGATGCGTTCGGACCGTTCAACACTCGAAAGCGAGAGGTTATTGCGGGCACGGTAATCCTCCTTTGATTGCATTCGTGCTGTTTGAAACCGGGATATCTTTCCTACTTGCTTATGAATTACATTTTTAGCTCAATGAAATTCAGAGCATGAGCTTTGTCCGAATTCATGAAGTTGGAATGTGGCGCGTAGTTGTCGTGGGGGCAGGTCTCGTGCCTGCCCTTCCCAGAATAATCGTTATGAAGACTGAACACTTTGGGCATCCACGAGAGATGCCCCTACCGATGCGTATTGGCTGCAACTGACTAATACAATTTCGCCAATAAAATGTGATGAAATCGAGAGGTCCGGCAGGCGGGACGCCGGACCCTACCATGGGCCGGTGGCGGCCGGCCTCCGTGCTGGCCAACTTAGGTCTATAGACGCGAATCGGCATGAAAAATTGAGCCCAAGAGGCTGATATAGGGAATCACGCCGTCTGGCGAGAGCGCCTGCAAGCGAAAGACAATAACCCGGAAATTGGGAGTTTTTGGGGAGGGTGCAGGGAGGGAGTTTTTGCAAAGAGTCCCTCCCTGCATATTTCCTAAAGAATCTCTATCATTCATGCGCCCCATTCACGAATGAACGACAACCCTAGTTGCAGCCCGTATACGTCCGTCGGTCCTGTGAATGAGATGCGAAATTTGTAGAATCTGCCTTGAATATTCTGGGCTTCTTGTTCCAGAGCAAACACTTTCCCACCGATCTCCGACAAATCGTGGAACTGTACATTGAATCGGGGAGTCGCCTCTCCATCGGAATAGACGGAAACGGTTATGGGACCTGTTTGGCATTTCCCGTATAACGAGAGCAGTCTCAGGATTTTCCTGTACTCCGGGGAACCGAAATGAAACCATCCTGTTTCTACCCAGGCGGTAATTTCCACCCCTGCGTCATTCAAGTCGTTGGGTCCGAAAAGCCTCAGGACCCGCCCTGTGTAGTCACCCGCATAGAGCCCCAATGAACCCATTTTCCCCGGTGCAGAAGCGCTGTAGTGAGCAGCAATTGCGAGCGATGACAGGCTCAAAGTGAATGGAGGGAGCCATGCCTGAAGCGACAGATCGAATACGATCA
Organism: Desulfomonilaceae bacterium; assembly: GCA_041740635.1. Classification (GTDB taxonomy): domain Bacteria; phylum Desulfobacterota; class Desulfomonilia; order Desulfomonilales; family Desulfomonilaceae; genus Desulfomonile. The sequence continues at coordinate 13,980 of JBGSLQ010000062.1, forward strand.
AGCGATTGTTTGTTGTCTGGGGACCTTCACCGCTCACGATCATGGGTACTGTCCACATCACCCAATTCTTTTCCGGCCAGTACTCACCCCAGGCAACGTGCAGGTTTTCAAGATCCAGGCGAGGGAGAGAAGTGCCGTCCCACCATGTGAGTAGCTCTGAAGCATTGCACCCTCTCCCCGTGTTCCAGATTGCGTCCACATGGAGTCCGGTACTGACGAACGCTCCGTAACGATTGATGAAGAACAGGGCGTATCGATCGCCTTCTCCGAATCCGCCTGCGGGAGCTTTCACCACCACATGCGTATTCACCGGAACATGCCGGGCCGCTTCGATCGATTCCACATCGGATTCGCTCCCGGTGATGCTCCTGAGCTGATGAAATGAGGCTGCCTTTCCAATGAGCAAGCTGTTCCATGCGGACACCAGACTTGAAATTCCGTCCATGCCGCCGACTCGGTAGCTGAACGTATCGTATCCCGTGAATGCGTATTCCTGGAGCGGCGCTGAAATGTCTATTTGATCGAGAGCGTCCGGCCTTCCCGCAAGCGCTACCCTGTTCTGAAACACGGCTGCATACTTGTGCTTCACCAGAGCATCAGGGACGCCGCACACTCGGCACTCGGAAATTGCAGTGGAAGCTGAAAGATCCGCTGAGGCCGAGAGTCTGATCCAATACCCCCGATACAATCCGGGCGCAGCAATGTTCTGCCTCCAGTCAGTCGGCAGATGCCACATGATTTTGCCGGTCCTGGCCAGAGTCGCTTCGCCTGAGTTCAACCCGTCCGTGGCATTCAATGCGGTCCAGACAAGCCCATTCCAATACTCTGCCAAGAAGGTGGCGATTTCAGTATTTGGTTCCATGATGTTCAGACTTATCTCGTTGAAGCGCGTCAGGTAACCGATATAAAGGAAATCACCTGCTTTCAGGGGAATTGAAGCTGCGGAATCCGCAGTCTCGGTGTAGTCGCTCACCTCGACAGTGTAGTCCGTGCTCTTGCCTGTCTCCCCCTCTACAAGAACAAACCCGAGAGGACTGTCAGCCTTGCCATCGCCGATATTCCTGAGTGGCTGACATGGAGCCCTGTATTTGATCCTCGTAATGCTGCACCCCGGAGACGTGGCAGAACATTTGATCCTGAACCAAAATCCCGGAATTCCGTCAAATACATGGTAGTCGGCCTCGAAATAGCCGGGATCGATCCCCTTGTACGTTATTGTCCCTGTTTGTGCGAGACTCGTACTGCCCACTCGGGTATTGTCATCCCAGCCTGCGCCGGTTTGCCAGGTGCCCCCTTTCCAAGCTTCCACAATATGAGGACCATAATCCACGGCCGACACCAGGAGATTGCGTATCTGCGGCACGACTCCTTCAGCCTGCTCCAGCCCGACCGCAAACCGCAAATACATCGTGCTTCCGGAAACAAAACCGCCGGATCTGGTGAAGTGCTCGGAGGTCATGGCTGCAAGCTGGGTTGAGCTCTGGCGGTTCGCAGCGATTCCGAAAGCCTGCTTGAGCGCTCTCAAAACCGTATTCTCTTGAGCCGACTGCCAGACTCCGGAAGCGTTTTTATACTGCCACGTTTCGAAGTCCTTCTTGACAATTTCTTTCCAATACCAGTTGTCAGGATCCGGATTGGTCATGTCGAACACGCTGAATACGTCCGATGTCCAGGAAAACGCTACGCACAGCATTCCTTTATCATCTGCGGTCGTTGCCCATATAGAATTGAAGGCATCCACTCCGTCCACTGGTAACGCCATATCCTCTTTCGTGACTGCAGTGAGTAGTTGCGAGGGAACGATTCCAGTTACTGTGGACGCTTCGATCTTAATGAGACCCGGAACGACCCCCTCAACAAACGTTATCGGCGCAAAATCGACAGTTTCCGCAAAATTGATCCCGTCAGCGGAATTGAATGGACCGAAGTTGAATTCTCCCGGAGAATACGCAAGATTCGTAGAAGAGCGACTCGTCCGGTACGGTCCGAGCTTGTCAGGAGTATTTGGAGGAATTGCCCAGTAATAACCAGCTCCTGGAACAGAGGCGAAGTACCCGGATCTCCAGTACGTGTATACCCTCTCTCCGAAAGGATAGAGACCTGGAAGCCCATTGGGAGGCTCAGGATGAAATATCAGCGTCTGTACTTCTTTCAAGCTGCTGTTCACATCGAGACAAATGAGGTAGTCTTTTGCAGGATCGATCTGAAAAGCAAAACCGTCGCACGTCACTGATTGCCCGGCATTCAGGCGTGTCCCCCGCGCTGATCGGTTTTGAAACGTCATCTGAGTGGGAGTTCGGACTCCGTTGGCGGAACTCCCGGATCGCTCGACAATGGACGCTTTCCGTATCGAAATTGCTTCCGACCCCGCCCGGAATGTTAATTTCAGGTATCGGTCCACTCCAGCGGAAAGCTCTGCACCGCTCACCACAATGCGCAGAGACATTGCTCCAAAGGAGGTTGTGCTTGCCGAGACAGACCCTGTCCGATCCCAGATTGTATTCCAGGCCGATTCCGCAGAATTGCGGATCGTAAGATATCCGCCGGATATTCTCAGTCCATGAATTTTGCTTACTGGCCCAGTTTCCGCGACAGAGCACAAGGTAACATCATTATCTCCCGCTCCGTTATTCTCAATGGAAGTAATCCAGTGCTCAGAAGAATCGCCTTCCAAGGACACAAGCAATCCCGTTTCCACATACTCGGCAATGTTGCCACATCCAAGTGTGATTCTCATTCTCGCCAAGTCTGAAGACGAAAATGTCTCGGCAGTATACGCACGGGTTATTACAAATACGTCTTCATTACCGAGCACCTGATTCGGCAGGACATAGGTATCATCATAATGTGCGGTACCTTGCAGCACGATCTCGTCGCCTTCGAGAAATCCATGGTTTTCGCAAGGAATTCCGACTGTTCCATCTCCATTGTTAATTGCGGCAAGAACTTTGAGGTGTTGCCGCTTTTCAAAGTGACCCGTTCTTATGCCGTCTTCGATCCAATAATTCATGCGAGATTTGAGGTCCTCGAATTCGATGTTGCCAGGAAATCCGCTCGTCTCGTCTATTTGAGAAAGGTCCATGCAAAGCAAATTATCGAAAGAACTGTCCGGATTGCCCTCGTTCGGAGTGTTCATTTCAATGTAAAAACCTGATACTCGGGGGACATCGCAGCAAATGAAGATATGTCCCCATGATCGGATTCCCCCCACATCTGCGGAAACCTGCGTGTCGCTATCGAGAACATACTGGCTGATCTCGTGGGATTCGATCCCGTCGTAACTCACGAAAGCCCGCAAAGGAAAAGCCCAATCGCTCCCGTCGTCGGACAGCCCGCCGAGAAACACCAGAGGAACCTCTTCAACTCCTTCTGTGATGATTGCCCGGTCACCAAGAACGGCCATACTCACCACTCCAGATGTTTCCGTAAGAGCATAAATGTGTGCAAACTGCGCATCTGAAGTAGGTAAAGGACTGGAAGAAGCATAAAGACCTGAACCGACCAGGCCCAATCCCGCTGATTCTGGAGTGCACAGTTGTGTGGCATACCAGAGATCCCCGAGGAGCACCTCAGGATCTTGCTGCTGAATCCCTCCAAATATTATGAGCTTCCCATCGTCGGTTGTTACTGCAGAATGCCGCAAACGGCGCCCAGGGTCGACCCCAAGTTCAGGAGAACTCCACCTGTCGGCTGCAATGTTGTACACCAGGTACGTGTCTGCAAAATCATGTACCAAATTGCCGACTCCTCCGCAGCAGACGATATTTCCACCACAGACCACGGCCCTGTGAAACGCCAGTCCGTCCATAGACTGAGGAATATTCGCCTTCCGACTCCATGACCGGGCATTGAGATCGAGTGCCCAGACCTCTTTTAGGTTCTGCTCCAGATTTTCGCATCCTGCGATGACGTACATAACATCATTCACTAGGACTGCCGCATGTCCGCAAAGGCTTGGAACGTACTGCTCGGGAGGCTGCGATCCTGAGATCGACTGCCATTCCGCTGTGTCCAACGACAAAACGTAATGAGTAGTAAGAGGCCGTGTGCTACCGCCGCATCTGCCACCAGCGACTACAATGGAATTACCCCGGAGAATTGCAGTATGATCTGAACGGCCGGGAGGAATTGAACCGGTGACTGCCATTTCCTGCCAGCTATTTGATTGCGTGTCGTAATAATGCGTGTCGTTGAGATAGTCGCCCGTATATTCATGACCCCCAAAAACGTACATCCGGCCGGAAGGAGGATCCAGAACTGCGGTGTGGCCTGACCTTGGTGTTGGCGGGTTGCCTGTGGGCTCCAATAGGAGCCACTGTCCGGTCTCAGGAGTAAAGGCCCACAAGTCGTTGCTTACACCGCTTTCGAAAACTCCGCCGAATACGATCATGCGACCGTTCTCTGCATCCCAGACTGCAGAATGGCTATGTCGAACCCCCGGAAAAGCGCTTGATTCTGTGAATTCCCCGCCAATACGGTGACTCGACTGCACCAGCAAGTACGAAGACTCATTGGTGGGGAAGCGTACCTGCCTGATGAATCGTATGGGCCCATTAGGCATGGAATTATCGTGATGCGTAACACCTATTCCGCGTCGGGTTCTCAATCCACCATCGGTAATGTCCACGTTTTCACCCCTGGTGAGGGCGTTGAGCGGATACGCAAGAGGGTTTTTTCGCCGATCCTGGATCCCGCCGGTCCAGTCGAAGAGGTTGATAACGTTATAAGGCTCCTGAGCCACTGCAAATCCCCTTCCTGTCATCGGATCGAGACCCGATCCGGCTGATCCGTACATTAACTTCTTGAAGATTCGGGATGTCCCGTAGCTTTCGACATTGCAGGACCACTCCCCCGCTGTCTCCAATTATCGATAAGATCTTAGTCCCAGATGCGGAGAATCTCCTGCGCCGAGAAGCCGTTGCTTCTCCTGTTCATAAAGGGCGGAGTATTCGTGAAACTTTACATCTGCTCCGGGTGCGTGACGATCCCTCAGAAAAGCTTCTTTTAGGACATAGTACACAAAGAGTAAATCGTGTGCTCCCGGTATTGGAGGATCGGGATTCACAGAGTTGCAGGTAATATCTTCGGGAAGGTAGGAGTGATACATACAGAAGCCTGACTCGAGACTCTGAGGGGCTCGCGGCCACACGTATAAGTCCGTATTCTGAACGACGTAGCATTCCGGAATTCCGGTAGAGTCGGATCCCGTTTTCAATTCTTCGTATTCCTGAAAGCTCCCCAGAGGTTTCATCGGCACGGAACATCCACTGTAGTAGATATGGTGTAACCGTTGGAAATCCGGGACCGCTGCAAGGAGAGAAATCCGGTTCGAACCCGCAATGCATGGCAACCAGGATTCGCGACGCCAGTAGTCTTCCTGTGTCAGGTGACGTAAACATCTGTTGATGGATCGGAGTATGAATTGATCCGTTAGAAATCCCCCGGTATTCTCGTTGAACAGATCCCGCACGGCATCCACGATGGCACCGCACCTGCCGGCGCACTCCGATACGGAAGTGTCTTCCGTCCAAAACTCGAGGGATAATCCGAAGACTCTGATCGCACCCTGGTCTTCGCCGGAGGATGCGGAAACTCTTTTCATGCTGAAACCGAGCAGGTCCGCCGGTACAATCTGAATTCCTGCAATATGGCCCTGAACGGAAGCACCGGTCACAGTGATGGATCTGGATACCAGCCCATTCGGATTTTCCGGGGAAATGATTTCCGACAGGAACGTTTCCGTGGGAGCTGCCTCATTGGTGCTGTGAACGCCCGGTCTGATCAGGGAGCACGTGAACTGCCATTTGTGCCTGGCACTAACGCTCGGGGTAGACTCTTGCAATACCAGGACGGCATTCGTCCCAGGATCGAATTTTTGGGGCACTATGACAGAAAAATAAGCCTCATCCTCCAATTCCCATTCCCAGTGGGCGGCGAGGGACACTGGATCGTACGTTTCGGTCGGAACTGCTCCTGAGGCAGAAGTCAGTCTCTGTATGGGTATCACTGGCATCTGATCCTCTTTTCTGATTATCCATGTGCCAAGAAACGGTCATCATCAAAATTTTCCACCAGCTCGCGGCAAATGTCGTCAAGTGTCCATTCAATTCGCCAATCCGGATAATCGTTTTGGAATTTCGTAGTGTCACTTACGTATACTCTATGGTCTCCATGCCTCGGACGATCTATATAGTGTGTCGCAAGTTTTCTCCCGGAAATTGACTGCAGTCTCTCGATAGCTTCGAGTATTGACAAGCTCATAGCCTGACCTCCCCCAAGATTGTAAACACTCCCTGGCGGCGGAGGCTTGACACAAATCATGTGCATTGCAGAAACGAAATCGTACGCATGAATGACGTCTCGCACTTGCTTGCCCTTGTACCCGAATATGTGGTATGTCCGTCCTTCCATGAAGCATCTTGCGAGATAGGCCGGGAAACCATGCAATTCCACAGGGGAATGGCCCGCTCCGGTCATGCAATTTCCCCTTAGCGAAACCGTGGGAATGCCGTAACTCATGCCATATTCCTGAACCAGAAGGTCTGCTGCGGCTTTGCCGGTTCCATACACTCCCCGGCCGTCACTTCCGCTGACAGGAAAATCTTCCGTGATGCCCTCAGGAGTAAGCCCGAGAATCGGCTTGTCCGAATTGAACTCGAATCGTGTCTCGAGTTCCTTCCACGGTATGCTGTTTATGCTGCCGTACACTTTGCTTGACGAACAGAATACGAAAACGGATTCAGGACAGTGTTTACGGCAAGCCTCAAGCAGGTTCATCGTTCCCGTTACGTTTACATGGAAGTCCAACACGGGATGATTTCGGGCGAAATCATGGGCTGGCTGTGCTGCACAATGCAGAATGCGATCGGGTTTCAGTCGGTGAATAAGTCGCTCTATTTGTGCAGCGTTCCGTATATCGACATCATGGTGTGTCAAACTTCGGGCTTTGCTCATAAGCTGTTTTAGATTCCAACGAGTATCGCCGTCAGACCCGAAGAATCTTGCCCTTGAGTTGTTGTCGATCCCGTGCACTTCGTATCCGAGTTGGTCGAAGTACAATACCGCTTCAGAGCCTATCAGGCCGGCGGAACCGGTGATCAGGATTCTGTCACTCTTCATGCCTTCACCTGCGGGTCGGGGGTTTTGCCGTTATACAACCATATCTGATTTTCCGGGAGTTGAGGTGAATCGTCCACATGGATGAAATCCGGACCGATGCCAATCCGATTGAACATGGGAAGAGCTGCAGTGAGAAACGCGAAGCGAAATGCGGAATCAGGACAGAGAATATCTGCGGCGTGGCTCATTCCGTTTTTGGGGATATGAGCAGACCCGGGCATTCCTCCGACCTGCCGGTTATGACTCTCGCAACGTGTCCCCGAACGAATCACTACAGGCTTTCCAATGAGGTCGCGAATCCTTTCCAGCTTAAGGACAAGTTCCGCTGAAACAACATCTTCATGGCTGCACAATCCGCTACATTTGCAGGTGAACTCTCTCGGAACGAAGTTCTTGACGGCAGACCATTTCGACTCAGCCGGATCGGATGATTTTATCGGATCGTTCAGTGTTTCCGGGGAGTTTCCCGATTTACGCTGTTTACCTTTGCGATCTCCCATGTTCTGCTCCTCCAATTCCTTCAAGGTGTCCATTCATGCTATCCGCGCCAGAAAAATCCCCTCTGCCCCCCACAGGCGTTAAAATAAGAATTCCGCTCAGGATGTGCTGACCAAAGCGAACTGCGAACGTTTTTGCCAGAGAGTCTGGATGACTGTCATTGCGAGCAAAGCGAAGCAATCGCCTGAAATTAAGCGCCTGACTCCCAGGCGATTGTCCCGCGAGACGCGGGATCGCTGCGCTCCTGGCAATGACAAGGATTAAGTCAGTTGCTGAATGGTGGATTCCTTTATTTTAACGCTTATGCCCCCCTGCCCCTCTTTATAAAAGGGAGCAGGGTAAAACAGCAACCTGCCATTTCCGAATTGATGAGTCGGGATCATGCGGCATTTGAAAGTCGCATGTGCCGTGATCGCAGAAAACCATTTTCTGTACCCCGTGTGTAACCGAATCGTTACATTTCGAGGTCTATTTTCGAGTGGATCGGCACAAATTCCCATGAAAATGAAAGCGAATGAGTGTCCGCCTATTACTTCTCGGATGCGAGCGTGATTTCCTCTTTCGTGTAGAATCTGAGAATAACGTTGACCACCGCAAGCGATACGGTGGAGATCTCCGCCCACCTGCCCGGCTCGAATCCCATAGCGAGCACCACCGAGCCGACGAGCGCAATGAGATTCGCCCAGATTGTCTTTGATGCCCACCACTCTTTAGCTGCTTCCATATTCTCAATCTCCTATGGTTAGTCTCCTGATTTTTGTCAGGTTTGTTGCAAGCTGCCCGTGCAAATCGTCGAGCACTACTCCTCTGGCACTGCTTGCATGGGTTACTTTCAACCGGTCCGATTTTGTCCTTAAGAATGCTCCTACGTGGCCGTTCGGTCTTTCGGGACTCATAGTCCAGAAGGGCAGATCGCATTCGTCAGCCAAGGAGGGGTGAATATCCACTCCATGCCAGCCCCCAAGCCCCTGGGACATTCGGAGCGAGGTGGTCCTTGTGATGCCTGGCACTCCCGCCCATTTGCAGGCGAGAAACAGATATCCCGAGCAATCGAGGCCGATGCTGAGATCTTCAGATCCTCCCCACGTGTACTTCGGATGTTTTGCGATAATAAAAGCAAGCTGTTCTTTCAACGATTTCCGGTAATTGTCTGAAAGGGCCTGTGCTTCACGTCCAGCAAAGGATAGCGCCAATAACAAGGACAACAGCAGACATAAGAATTGCCGACGACGTTGGATCTTTTCCAATGCCTTCCATCCAGTCATCGGGAGTGATGAAATCGACGAACAACATCCCTCCCGTAAGAGTGATCATTCCTATCAAGACTGCGGTTAAACGTATTAGTGTGTACCGCAGCAGCCCGGAAGGATCTTCCGGCATTACCCATGTTCCGGACCACAACAAGCCTGAGACCGCAAGTGCACTCAGCCCCGATGCAATCGCCCATTGCTTGAACTCGTTCGGCATATGACTGCTCCTACATTTTCGAGAGGAAATGCGAAACGATTATTGCCACAACCTGCGCTGAAGTGGCCACAGCGACGACTGCCGTCCAGAACAGCGCTCTCTGACGGCTGTTCCAGGAATCATGGCTCGTAAAGACAGCATGGGTAACCTGCTGTGCAGCTTCCAGCCCTGAAAGTCGCATTTCATATTTTTCGTACTTGTCCCGGCGAGATTTCTCCAGATCCTCGTGGCGAATTCGGCAGTTATCCTTCAACTTCACGAGACAATCGCTGATCTTTTCGAGAACAGGCAACTTATCTTTAATCACTGCCACGTCTACGTTGAGTTTTTCCAAAAGTTCAAGTTCGGAGGTCTTGGGGTACATTGATGAATCCACCTCCAATGAGTGACTCACAGGCTGCTATCACCCGTTCAGGACAGTCACTCGGTGAAAGACCCAAGGCATCACTGTGCGTTAGCGATAATCTCCGGGCCAGGGATAACAGCTTTTAATTTCGTTCCTTCTGTCCAGCCACAATTCACGGGAGTCGCCGTCACCTTCACAGGCAAAGAACATTCCATCAGATTCCCGCCGATAGCATTCTGCCCGAACAGATCGTATTTGGTTGCACTGAAATTGCTTTAGACGATTCCACTCTTCCTGGTTGACGAGCGCCTTGAGCACAAGGGCGCTTGGTTCGTTTTCAAGGTCGATCCTCAAGAAATCGGATAACTCCCGGGGAAGATTCTTGGCCGCCTCTATTTTTGTGAGATCCTGTGAACTGAGGCTTCCTCTGATTTCGCCCTCGTACATTCCTCCATCCCAAGGAATTCCAAGCGCTTCACAGACCGAAAATATCATGGGGTCCTCCCTCAGATTTCGATGCTTCCCACAAGGGTTGCTTTGTGCAATCCTCCGGGAAAAGAATTGTAGTAGCGTACAGCCTGTTCCATTTGGGATTCAATCGAGATCAAAGGAACGTAGTAGTGTACCCCCTCTGAAAAGAAGTCTTTTATGTAGCATCTGGAAGGAATGGAAGAAGAAAAAGCCGGGATAAGTGCGCAAGTCTCAGGCGGAGCCATTGAATCCATCCCTATAGCAGTGGTGAGGCGGAAACTGCCCATTGAACTGAATGATACATTGAACTCCAAATACACCTGACTGTTGTCCAATGTTGCAGCATATACTTTATAATCGTTTCCTGAAGCAGAAATCCACATTTTGGCAGTGAACGCCGGCTCGTACGTCTCTCCTGCAAAGGGACACCATTTCCCGAAGGTTTTCTTCATCCCTCGATAGGCGATTCCGCGCCAATCCATGACATCAATAGGCCCCTGAAACGTGCTCCTACGATTGAAAGCGTACATGCTTCCGAGAAAGAGACAGGATGGATCGTCGGATTTAACTTCAATTCCCTGGCTGACCGCTCTTCTGGTTTCAGAGGCATCGAGCCGGAGCGAACCTTCCTGGAGACTCAGGTAGATACTGAACAGTTTGCCGGCTGAGAGTCCTTCGCAATTGAGTGCAATACCGGTTTCAGGGATATCGCAAAATCCGGTTTGCAGAAGGTACACGCCTTTTCCCGACTGTCTACCGTACATCAATTGCGGAACGTGATTCTGCGTGGAATTCAAAACGACGTTCATTAAGGCCGGCTTGTTGTCCTGGAGCGACTGAGTCCATGTGTTTCCATCGTTTTCCTTCGATTCACAACCGTCCGGGAACATGGATGCGGGATTCGTGTTCCACCTTCGAACGGAAAGCCGTGAAGTCGCTCCGACTTGACCGGAAAAGACCAACCACACTCTCTTCCCGCGCCAGAGTTGGACGGGCTGGAACGTGTTCCTGATCCAGACATCCGCAGTCACACCGGTATTTATCGATCCCAGCGTCTGGATTACCTGACCGGGAGTCGTCCTGTTTTCAGCTTCGAAGAGATGGATTTCTCCCAAAGCCGTATAGGCTGCTGTGCCGTTTCTGTCAGTTATTTTCCATCTGTAATGGCGGTATGACCGGGCATTCCTGACATGATAATCGCGGGCGCTTAAGGAGCCCGGATCGTTTTCAGTGCTCCAGGAACTGGAGCCGACTAACTGAGTCCAACCAACATCCGTGTTATACGCCGGGGATGCTTCATTCGAGCCCCAAAAGGTGAACGCTCTTGGATAGGCTCTTACATTGATGTCTGTACTGCTGAAGGAAACAAAGCGAAATCGATTAATAACCCTGGCACCGTCCCCACCAAGGTCGATTGCCCAATAAATGGGTGCAGGTGATGTTGGAGCGGCATTTGAACGGAATCCCACGTCAGTCACAGAGGAGCCGTCCATTGCTTTGTACGCTTCAAAACCCGCTGCTTCAGCGTTGGCATTATTGCAGTCCCGAGCGGTGACAACATAGGGAGAGGGCGCATTGTTGGCAGTCATCACCAGCGGCGCCCTTGCAGTTAGTCCGTTGAGAAGTCCATTTGGCTCCAAAGAAGATCCGCTGTCTTGACAAAGGGCTATGCTCACCGACCCATCGCTTCCTGCGCCAGTCACGTAGAAGCTTAACGAACTCAGAGCGAAGTCGATTTCCGGAGTGAAAGCAATCGCCAGTTTGTGATCGGCAGAGGTTAATGCCACTTCTCGGTCGCCTGATGTCTGCATGTACGCAGGAGGAACCCACAAAGTTCCTGTCTTCCTTGAAGCGGCGAGTTGGACTTCCGAAGAAAGGCCGGAGGTCGTGACCATGCTACCCATTAATTACCTCCAGGCAAAGATGCTCATGTTGCTGGTCCCCGATGGAGAAGCCACATGCACGAAAGTCTGTCCCGACTCTGTGATAACAGGCAAGATCCAACTGGTTCCCAGTGAAGTCAATCGAGCCGTTTCCGAACCATTCAACGTGCCTCTCACATGCAGCACTTCAGCACCGGATTCCACGTGAAGCATTACTTCCTTGAAATCCGTGGGAAGAGCCACTCCGGACATGCTCGTCCCAAGATTTACTATGCGAGTGGTGAATAATTCCGAGCCCCGATCTGTCAGGGCATGTCCGTTATCGTCACGAGGAACGGGTTTCATCGCTATCCTTCCTTATGCAGCAGTACCGCCGAAAACCGCCCATGCATACAAGCCGCTTGCAGCCGGTCCGCATGTCAGGAAAATCGACTGGCCCGCATTGATGGTTACGGAATCCAGATTACGGGGAAACCCGTTGGGGCAAGCCACAATCTCGTTTCCGGATGTCCCGTTCACCACGGCTATTTCCACTCCGTTCAACTCCCTGGAGGGTGAAGGCAACGTTACGGTTCCGCTGACAGCAGCAAAAAACCAGCCGAACACTTTACAGTCGTGCTCCGACAGTGTAACGTTTCCCGAAATCTCCAGGGGATTCCATTGAGAAGGTAAATCGCACCTCATATTGGTTCCTTTTCTAGCCGTCAAGACATCATGAAGTGGGAAGACCGTGGATCATACCAAGATTCTGCCTGGGTCCGCGAACAACGACCCCGTAAGTCTGGAACGAAATCAACCAGCGCTGATATCGTCCCTGGGTCGGGATTTCCTTGCGATCCATGCGATCGTTGGCAAAGTACCCGTAACTCGTTGCTGCAAAGTTCACCAGCAGCAGCGTGTCAGGCCGCATATACCTGTCGGAAAGGATGGGAAAGCTCTTGCCGATTTTGGCATCAAAAGTGTCAACGGAGAAGCCCACATTCTTATCGTCTTTTTCCATGCGACGGTAGGAAATATCAAAATCGTGAATATACTGGTGAGTCAAAGGATGGCAAACGAGCCACCAGTCACCGGTATTGTAATCAGCGTTCTCGTCGAGCCATAAGTGTCGAGCGAGATTGTCCAGGTCCGTCTTGGTGAGTGCGGAGCCGTTCTTATTGACGAATACCTGGGGATTGGACAGCTCGCTTTGCGTGATCACCGGCCAGGTGGAGATGCCGCACATGGTCGGCTCTTCGGTCTTGTTACCGTATACGAAATCCGTTCCGTCGTGATACGGTCTGGACCTGAGCACTGCATAGGCAAGCTGACGCCTGAGCTTCTCCAGTAGAGCCGAAATCTGGTGCTCGGTTTCATTCGCAATGATTTCATACCGGGTGTTCTTGCGAGTCTTGGGGATCTCAAAAGTCTCTGCGTGAATCTGAGTTCCTACTTCCCGGAAAACCCTGTCAAGGGAACGAGGATCGGACGCATCCCGGTAATCGGACCACACTTCCGAGATGATATCCCACCCGATGGATTGTGCATCGTCGCTCAGAGTTGTGTTGCCGTACGCCGCTACCGTCGCGGTCAGCCCATCAAGAGATGACACTTTCACCTGCACTCCGTCACTCGGTCTTTCCAGTATGGTTCCAGGCCGGATGACTTTGCGGGCAGACTCCGCATTGACTGCAGCTCCGAAGAGATTCCCGGAGATTGTCATGAGATTGTCCGTCAATTGTGCCGTAACCTGGGAGGGATAACCCCATTCCTCCATCCAGCGGACAACCGGACCCGCAACTGACGGACCTACCGGTATCTTGGAAAGTACATCACTTCTGCCCTCGACGACTTTGTCCAACCCCATGAGAAGGAACTTCTGCAACTTGCGCTCGGAGACTGCATCTCCTTGAGTCCAGAGCTTAAGAAAATCGCTAACATTACCAGACATATCAATTCACTCCTTGTGCATTCTCGCTCATACGGTTTGGTAGAATTACATCGGCCGCGCGGTTTACAGCGAACGCCTACATCTTCCTTTTGCGCAGGCCTGCAAACATTTCGTCAAGGCTTTTCGCCTTCTTCATGGTCCGCTCGAAGTCTTTTTCATCATCGTGGGATTCGTTCGTTTCCCCATCAGTCTCAACCGCTGACCGATTCCGGATATCTTTTGCTGCTGCCGAACGTCGTTTGAGAGCGATGTCATTCTTCTCTTCGACTTTTCGGAGAAGCTCAGCGGCCTCGTTTGCATGCAGTCCTTTGTCCCGGATAAGGAATTCCAGTTCATCAGCATAAGGCTTGAGCCTGGAATTACTTGGGCGTGAGAGAAACTCTTCAAGCAGTTTCTTAAAATTCCGGTCTTCCTGAAGCGCTTCGTCAATCATTTCATCTATGGAACGCAACGATTCCTCCTGAGCCCGTCGAATCATGAGTGCGGTCGCTCGCACCGGATCCGACTGATAAGCAGACCTCATTTCCTGAATGAATGTTTCGTCATCTGCCTGTTGAGGCGTGACATTCCCTTCCCGATTGGCGTGTTCCAGCAAGGAGCGATATCGCTCAGCCTCCTGGCTCTTCTGTTGAGCTATGAGAACTGCATTTTTGTACGCTCTCAGGATTTCCTCACGATCTGCGGAATCGATTCCTCCAGGGTCGTTCGATTGCAGCGTTTGTTCATCTCCGCTCTCTCCCATTTGGGGTTCTGCGGATTCCGTCGCAATGATCGAGGCGTCCTCCACAGGGCTTTTCTCTCGCCTCTTCAAGCGTTCGGTGTTCACCATTTCTGTGAGATCCACTGTTCCTCCCTGGCACGAGTGTTATTGGCTTCGTGGCCGGGCTCTAAGCTGTATGCGATCCAGACGATTGAGAACCAGATCGATTCCCGCCACAAAGCCCCGGTTGAATTCCAGGTTTTTGTCTCTGTCGAGACACTCCATGATTTTTATGAACTGCTCCCGTTTCAGCATTTCTACGAATGCCGGAAGAAACTGATGTTGCCAGGATGGACTTGCCGCGCATTCGACGAGCTTGTCCTCTATTTCCTTTTCCGAATCATCATCCCAACCGTCTCGGAACAGGAGATATTCTTTGTAGAACACTGACATAGCCTTCTCCCTGATGCGTTAGCTGCACCAAAGTGGTAATTCAATACATGGGCTACAAGAGCTCAAGAACATGTTTCCTGCGAATGAATCGGCACGTGGCGACCGACCTGGCACCCGTCAGGTATGCGGTGTCGAGGATAAACTCTGCATTTGCAACAGTTGCGCCACTGCATTGGCGTCAGTCGGCTCATCTCCCATGGGGCCGCCTTGTTCCACCAATCCGTGAGGACCCCCCTGCTCCCGCTTGACACCTCCAGCAAAATTCTCACGAGCCTCTGACACGTTGCGTTCCGCTGCTTCTGCAGGTAGTCGGGTGAGAACTCGTTCCGTACCGTCAATACCCAGGAGTTCGAGATACCTCTTGATCATCTCTGAAAAGGAGATTTGGATTCCTTCCTGCGCAAGCACTGGTTGAAAACGTACCAAGGTGGGCAAAACCCGCTCGATACTTTGCGCCTTCGCAATTCGACTCGCATCCTGGCGAGTGAGCGTAGCGACAACCTTGTATCCTTCGGATTGTATTTCCGCAGCAGAAACGACCAGAGGAACGTCTTTTCCCGCTGCATTTCGGACCGCGATCGTCTGGTCGTCAAGCAGGAATTGCTGCAGCATGGAGAGCGCTATAATGCCGAGAGGCTCAAGAAAACTTCGTGCGAACAAATCCGTCCGGGTGCCGAAGGAGGCCATTCCTGCCTGCTGAAGAATGTGAGCCTCTGTGGCCGTCTTTGCGCCGCCAATGGTCCCGAGAGTCGTTTCCGTTATGCCGGTTCGCTTTTCCAGAAGATCGTTCAGATACTCGATGAGAAAATTGACTTCCTGTTGAGGGAAATGAAGAGGTGGAAAGGGTTGAATGTCTGCAGGATCGTCGACGGTCCACACCTTGCCGGGATAGACCACATCACTATCGGTGCTTATTTGTCGTGCAGCAGAAGATCCTCTGCGGACGATAAGCTGCGAATTTGCCGAAAGTCGTGCATTATCCTGAGATTGGCTCACGAATTGTGAAATTGAGTGAATGAGATCCAAGTTGCTTTCGACAGCTCCCATTCCAAGGGGACCCGGCAGCGGAGTGTACTGAGCGGATATAAAAGGCCTCATTCCCGACCAGAGGACCGGACCTTCGGTCACCCGGACCAGGATCCCATCTTCCGGAGCATCGGAGCCACGTTCCGTGATAAGGGTGCACACGCATTCTTTTGGGCCGTCGCTTGTAGGAACCGAACCGTGCCACTCCCATATAGTCAGCTTTCGTATTTCGTCGCCATCCAGATGATCGCTGTCCGGGTCGTGGGCAAGTTCGGAATCGCTCCGGACACTATCCTGAGCAGCTTTCTTCCATCGAGCATCAAATTCGTCTCTATTGAAATTGTACACACCCTTTCCAAACTGATCGACGACATATTCATACGTCTTGTCAACGCGATGCCCTATGCCACTGTGGCGCTGCACGTCATTGTGAGTAGCGCTCCAGTCCAGGAGCATTCTATCGAGAGGAATCACCTGAACAACAGGACAGTCGTAAATCTTTTCTCTGTTTTCAACCACTTCCAGAGACTGATGGAACCATTGACACCTGCTCACCCCCTTGGAGTACCAGAATATCTTTGCATATACGGTTCCATAGAGAATTAGCTGCTGGAGCGCTTCATAAATCCTTGTATGAATCCGGCCTTCCTCAAGACGAGAAAGCAGCAATTCCTGCAGCTTGTACGAAGTGGGAAACTGAATGTCATCCGATACGGTAGCCTGTCGGCCTTTCGGAATGATTGTCAACCATTCGGGACCGTTGAAAATTGCCTGATACGCTCTGTCCGTCCAGTTGTCCACGATGTAGGAGGGAGAAACGACTATGTCGGCCTGCCAGCGATCCTTTCCCGGAGTGCTTCGTTTCCCCAGCCCTACACGACTCTGAGAAGAGGAGACTGGTGCACCGCCCCACGCATTTAACTCTCGGCGGTTATGGTACAGGTCTTCCAGCAGTTTCCAGCGATCCACCTTACGATGCACAAAATCATGCGCAGCTTTGCACCACGATGTCACGTAATCGAAAAGTTCGGCTCGTTTCCGGGTTGGCGTCAATGTATCCTCTCATTCCGGTAGATTCGATAATGTGCGTACCGTCATTTCTTCTCTTTACGAAATACGGGTCTTTCTCGCAGATTGAATTGCTGACTGGTCTGATAGGTTTGCTCTTTTAACTCGTCCTCGTGTAGAGGTCGATTTCAAAGCTCGTCCCGATCTTTTTCATCGAATGCACACAATGGAGCCGAGAGTTGGTGTATAATCTTGTTTTTGGCGATATGCATGATTTGTTCGCGAGACATATTTTTTTCGTTGTGTGGATGCTCGGTGTCAAACATATGCTTACTTACCGCCATGCTTTCTGATTCTTTTCTGATCATGCGAGAAAGTTTTCGATGTTCAGGCAAACTCATCCCGGTATACCTTGCAAGTTGTTTCATGCAGATACTCTATTGATTGTTATGCATCGACTCAGTTCAGAATCGAGTAAATAACGTTAATATGTAAGAACGAGAAGCTGTCAGTTCACAGACAAGAAGCCCCAGGGCACACTTTAAGAGCATTGATTGATTATCGTGTATAATGTAATTATCTCAAACAAGATTAGACAGGTCAACTATTCGTTGAAAAACCTTCCGCCACTATTGAGATCTTGTGGAATTCCTATTCCCCATCCCTCTCTCCAAATCAATTCAGTCCAGGACAGTCGGTCGAATCGGTAGTTTTGGAACAGACTCCGTCAGGTCTCTCAAAGAAATTATCGATTCTCTTTTCGAGGACCGTATGGTATTGCGTAAATGAGTTCCCACAGACAGCGAATGAATGGTCGGTAAAAGAAATGTCTAAGACCGGACGTGAAGATTCTCCAGAAAATTTTTATCTGTCCATTCTCCAAAGTCTAAAAGTGTACCTCCATCTTATCGATCGCGAATTCAGGATCCATTGGTCTAATCTTTTCACGTGTGCCGGGCGGGATTTGACCGGGGTCAAAGGAAGGCGCTGTTACGAGATTCTCTTGCGCCGATCCTCTCCTTGCTCGGACTGCCCTGTACGACATGTTTTCAATTCCCGGAGACCCCACATGATCGAAAAATGGATTGAATTGCCTGATGGTTCTCAGAAATGCTTTGACGTCAGAATTTATCCTATTCACGATCGGAGCGTGGAGAAAACTTATGTCGTCAAAATGGGATTTGACATTACCGACAGAAAGCTCGCAAGCGATAAACAGAGTCAATACATGGAAGCACTGGAAATTTCGCTCAAAAGGTTTGAAAAGAATCAGTCACACAGCACCAACTCTACGAAGTCGAAGAACAGATTCAATCTCACCAAACGAGAAACGGAAGTCATTCGTTTAGTCTCTGAAGGATTATCTAATAGTGAGATATCCGGACAGCTCCTCATAAGCCCCCACACAGTCAAGACCCATGTCACACACATACTGAACAAGATAGGGGTCGCAGATAGAACTCAAGCCGCTGTCCTAGCTGCCCGCCTTGGAATAATCTGACAATAATAATCGATCCATCCCCCAATCGGGCGATTTCTCAACGGGTAGTTTGTGATTCATGTAAAGAATCTTGTGGCTACAGGCACTTCTCCTTACCGTGCCTTGAGCTTGGGAATGCGATCGTTCCAAGTGTCTATAGCCAATGAGAATCCCGGGAAATCACGAGAGGTGATATGATGGAAAACCGAAATCCAGAGAAAGAGCCGTGCTCCGAAATAGTAGTACGCTTTCAGGACTGCGACCCTTTTGGGCATCTCTATAATGCCAGATACATTGACTATTTCATAAATGCTCGAGAGGACCATTTGGCAGAATACTACGATCTCGATATCTACGAGAGGCAGAAGACATGCAAGGAAAATTGGCTCATCACCAAGCATCAGATAGCCTATGTTTATCCGGTCTCATTCAGGGAGCCAGTCCTGATAGAAACCACTCTTCTCACCTTCACTGAAGACTCCATTCTGATGGAAGGAATCATGTCTGGTACTGGACCAAAGAAATTGAAATCGGTGATTTGGACTCAATTCAAATATTTCAGCTTTCTTACAAGAAAACCGACCCGGCATCCAAAGGATATTATGGTATTATTCGAGACTATCTCAAGAAGAAGCGAGGTAGATCATTCCGACTTCGATCTGAGAGTTCAGCAACTTCGTGCATTGTATACCTAATGCAATTCATGAAAATCCTCCATGTTATTTTCGAATTGTTGATGAACGAAGAGCCCTGCAATTAGGGTCTAAAACCAGGTCAAAACAACTCACCCGGCAGGAAGATCGATAGCAGCAGAATCCAGGGCGGTTGCGCAAAAATCTAACAAATGCTTGCCAGAGCCGGAAAACACTATTCATTCGACTAAAAAACTGCTAGTTCTGCACAAATTACATGGATGCGGTCTGAGCAAAACTCCGTATCCGCGCATGTGAAAGGAGCTGAATGGCGTCCAGTTGGTTTGTATGGGGAGCGGTCGTGTTCAGTGCGATCGTATTAGCCGAATTGTTACGTCTCAATATCATCCTATTCAAGACCTTGAAAATGGAACAGGTTTTGTCTCCTGCAACAGATTGCGGCAAGCAGGTATGCCCCTTGGTATCCGTTTTAATTCCGGCAAGAGACGAGGAAGCCAACATTCAAGGATCTGCGAAATCTATTCTGGATTCTGATTACGAGAACCTTGAACTGATCCTCGTTGACGATCGCAGTTCTGATGACACGCTCAGACTCATGGAACAGATTGCGGAGAACGATCGACGGGTCAAGGTGATTTCCATCCGAAATCTTCCGGAAGGATGGACTGGAAAAACCCATGCGCTCCATAAAGGGGTTCAGTCCGCAAGCGGTGAGATCTTTCTGTTCGTAGATGCCGATTCCGTGACAGCTAGAAATCTCGTTTCCCGATCTGTCAATCACCTGCTCACACACGATCTCGATATGCTGAGTCTCGCACCCGGTTTCGTGCGCAGAGGATTTCTCGAAAATGCGGTGCATCCGCATCTTGCTCTGGGGCTGTCTTCCTTTTATCCCATGTTAGATGTAAATGATGTGTCGAAAAGCGCCGGTCTCGCCTCCGGCTGTTTTCTTATGATGACGAAAAAAGCATATGAAAAAGCGGGGACATGGAAAGCATTCAGGACGGAGATCACCGAAGATATTGCCTTGAGCAAGGCATTGAAGCGGAAAGGAATGCGCTTAAATTTTCTCCGCGGAGGCCAACTGGTCCAAACCAAACCATTCGGGAGTTTTGCAGAACTGGCCGCTTTTTGGAAGCGAACGCTTTTGTAACAGGCATTTCAAAACCGGACACGAGAAAACCCGTGATAACCCGTGAAAAGTGTTGATGTGGTGCGGGAATCCGGAGGTACGGGGGGTGAATTCGTAAAACCGGACAGGATTTCGAAAAGTGCCGTTTTCGGG
>JBGSLQ010000063.1:0-51114 GCA_041740635.1 Desulfomonilaceae bacterium
ATGTACATGTGTCGGGAATGCGCGTGCTGCCACACGCCGCGATTGTACTGTAAATTCAGATCGTCTTGTATTATCAACATATTGACCCGAGAAGGGGAGCTTCAAGATTGTGAAGAAACCAGAGCAGCGTCGGGTTCTTGAACGCATCGGATTACAAAAAAAATTTCATGCCGGGATGACAAACGTAAGAAGAGTGATTATAGTGGTGTGTTGACGGAGATGAAATAATCTCCGTTCGTATTTTTTATAGCGGATCATTCTATGACCAAACGTGATTATTACGAGATACTTCAGGTTGCGAAAAACGCAAGCCCCGAAGAGATAAAGAAAGCCTATCGAAAGTTGGCTCTGGAGCATCATCCCGATAGGAACAAGGGCAACAAGGATTCCGAAGAAAAATTCAAGGAAGCCGCTGAAGCCTATGAGGTGCTGAGCGATTCGGAAAAGCGACAACTTTACGACCGTTTCGGTCATTCGGGTTTGCAGCAGTCCGGCTTTCGTGGGTTCAGAGACTTTGATGATATTTTTTCATCATTCGGAGACATTTTTGAAGAATTCTTCGGGTTCGGTTCGAGAGGAGCCCGTGGCCATGCGGTGCGCAGGGGAGCAGATCTTCGATATGAACTGGTAATAAGCTTCATGGACGCAGCTACCGGCTTGGAGACCGAGATCGATGTCTCACGGCATGAACTCTGTAACGAATGCGGCGGCATCGGTACACGGGACGGCGCTCAACCTTCCGTTTGTTCCACCTGCGGCGGTCGGGGGACAGTAACACGATCTCAGGGATTCTTCTCTATTAGTACCACGTGCCCGACGTGCCAGGGCAGCGGTACGGTAATAACCGATCCGTGCAAGAATTGTCGCGGCGTGGGACGAATCCTTATTTCCAAAAAGCTTTCGCTCCGTGTTCCCCCCGGAGTGGATACCGGTTCGAGATTGAGGCTGCAGGGCGAAGGTGAACCGGGCGATCCGGGAGCCCCTCCAGGCGATCTTTATGTATTTATTCGAGTAGAACAGCACGACACGTTTCGGAGAGAAAGCGACGACATTTTTGTCGCTGTGCCCATAACGTACAGTTTGGCTGCCCTGGGCGGTCGCATTGAAATTCCTACTTTGGAAGGGCCGGATCATCTCGATATCCCGACGGGAACTCAGTCAGGTCAGGA
The DNA here is from genome assembly GCA_041740635.1 of Desulfomonilaceae bacterium. Lineage (GTDB taxonomy): Bacteria > Desulfobacterota > Desulfomonilia > Desulfomonilales > Desulfomonilaceae > Desulfomonile. The sequence continues at coordinate 1,170 of JBGSLQ010000063.1, forward strand.
CTTTCGTATTCCCGGAAAAGGGATTCCTCACATCAGAGGTCGCGGTCGCGGAGATCTGATAGTTATTGTCTATATTCAGACACCGAACAAGTTGACGAAAGAACAGGAAGAGCTGATCCGCCGTTTGGCTGAAATTGAGGGTACTCAGGTCTCACCCAAAAAACGCGGGTTTTTCTCCAGAAATAAATAGATTGCTTCAATTGGCGCCCGCGAATCCGGAAAAGGCGGAACTGTTGCCGTTGTTTACTGATGGAACCTGAAATATGCGAATTCTCTTGATCTGTCCGGAAACACCCAAATCCTTCTGGACTCTCGAACAATCATGCAATCTATCACTGGCCAAGACGCTCATACCGCCGTTGGGACTGTTAACGGTGGCCGCACTCCTGCCCTCTGATTGGGAACTCCGGCTTGTGGATCTGAATACCCGGAGCATATCCGCATCCGACTGGGATTGGGCCGATGCTGTGTTAATTTCCGGTATGATCGTCCAACGACACAGCATGCTGGAAATGTGCAGAGAGGCCAAGCTCCGCAGAATTCCCGTCGCTGTGGGGGGGCCCTACCCTACTGCATGCCCGGATGAACTGCTGGATATCGGGGTGGATTTCCTGGTCCTTGGTGAAGTGGAAGAAACAATTCATGACCTGATCTCGGCCCTTCAGAATGGCGAATCTTCAAGAGTATTCCGTGAAGCCGAAAAGCCTTCTATGAGTATTTCTCCTATTCCGAGATTCGATTTGCTCCACTTAAGAGATTATGCATCCATGGCGATTCAGACGTCTCGCGGATGCCCTTTCGATTGTGAATTCTGCGACATTGTTCAGTTGTACGGAAGAAAGCCGAGATACAAGTTGCCGGAACAGGTCATTGCCGAATTGGATTACCTCCGCCGGATTGGTTGGCGTGGTGACATCTTCGTGTGCGATGACAATTTTATTGGAAACAAAAAACATGCTGAAGCAATCCTGAACCAATTGATACCGTGGATGAAAACCAATGGTGAACCGTTTCATTTCTGGGCGCAAGCATCGATAAATCTGGGTAAAGATGTCCCCCTGATCGATTTGATGACTGAGGCGAACTTTGCTTCAGTTTTTATAGGAATCGAATCTCCCGACACCCAGGTGCTTTCGTCCGCACGAAAGTTCCACAATATATCCAATCCCCTGGCTGAATCCATAGACGTGATAAAAAGAAACGGCCTCAACATCATGGCAAGTTTTATCATCGGGTTCGATAACGAAGAAGAAGGTGCGGGAGAACGGATATGTGAATTTGTGGAGCAAAACCAGATTCCATCGGTAATGTTGAACACGCTTCAGGTGCTGCCCAAGACCGCGCTGTGGGATAGATTGAAGAGAGAAGACCGTCTTCTGGAACAGAAGACATCGGGCCAGACCACCGCCGGTAGACTGAATTACGTGCCCACCAGGCCTGTACCGGACATCCTCAAAGAATACGAGGAAGCCGTTTTTCGCATCTACGACCCTCGTAACTATCTGGAACGCGCGTACAATTTCTTTCTGGCAATGCGGCCGACACGGCATTTTCTTGCCACAGGGCAGACAAATGCCCCCGCTTCCGAGGAAAAACCTTCATTCCAAGGACGTCTGAAAGAACTTCGCGCTTTCCTGAAACTTGCATGGTGGCAGGGAGTTCTACCACGGTATCGGTGGCAATTCTGGCGTCAGCTCATTGGATTAATGAAAAAGAACCCGACTCGCGTAAAAAAATACTTGGTAAGTTGTGCGACCGGCGAGAATATGTTCCGCATGCGGGAATTGGTTCACCAAAGACTAAAGCACAGATAGGATACTATATGCATACCTCCGAAAGAGTAGTCGTTCTCGGCGTTGGCAACATTCTGCTGAAGGACGAGGGCATAGGCGTTCGAGTAGTAGAGGAATTACAGCGACGTTACATGTTCCCGGAAAACGTCAGGGTAGTTGACGGCGGAACGCAAGGTTTGTGGCTGATGTCCACTATCCAGGAAACGGATCGCCTTATTGTTGTGGACGCAGTTCTCGGCGACGGAGAGCCGGGTACGCTTTACCGTCTGGAACGGGATCAGCTCCCGAAAGGATTACGAGCCAAGCAGTCTGCCCACGACAGCGATTTGATAGAAGCTCTCAATCTCTGCAATCTGATAGATCAAGGCCCCAAGTCCGTTGTAGTTATAGGAATTCAGCCGCAGGATATCCAACCTTTCGGACTGGAGCTCACAGAAAAGATTGCTGCCAGAATGGAAGACTTGATAGATCTTGTGCTGAAGGAACTCCACATTTTGGGACTTGCACCCGTAAGCGTTCAGTCAAGCGGAGCAACGAACTGACAATCTTTGTACAGGGTGTTGCCCCATAGGCGTTAAAATAATAGGGTTTGCACTGGTCATGAAGGTGCATACGATGCAGGTGACGAAGCGAAGCAATCGCCGGAATCCTGCGAACGAGTCTCAGTCTGTCTGACAGGTCCCAACGGAAAGCTTTACCCCGCCGTGAGAAAAATAATTAAATCGGCCGCCACGTACATACGTTATCACGTCTATACCTGATTGTTCGCCCATAGCCACTGCCATTGCGCTTGCGCTGGATCGTGAGATCACGATGGGGAAGTTGCTGCGTGCCGCTTTCGTCAGGACCTCCGAAGTGATCCTCCCTGTGGTGAGAAGTAGCTTGTCTTTCGGGTCAATTCCCTGGAGAAAGCAGTAGCCGACTATCTTATCCACTGCATTGTGACGCCCCAGATCTTCAAGGATGAACAATGTTTCTTTATCCGTTGCCGCTGATGCAGCATGCACTCCCCTGGTGATACTATAAATTCCGCGGAAGGTGTCCAGCTCACGCATTCGGTCGAGAATGCATGTGGTGGAAATCGCCAGGGGCTCTCGCGTTCCGGCGCGGGGAGCCGCAGCCGTTTCCACGGAAAAGACTAAACCCCCTGCGCATCCGGACGTGAGCATCCCCCTTTTTTCCACCTTCTCGAGGCGTTCGTCCGAAACATCCAACTCGAGACGAATCAGTCTATTGCCGTGATCTACCACACATTCCAGGATCTCGGATGGAGATAAAAGCACCCCTTCGGAAACCATGAAACCGATGAAGAGTTCCCGCAAATGGGTGGGCAGTGTGGCCATTGAGAGGATTTCCCGGTCGTTTACAAAGAGCGTGTACGGAACTTCGCGGGCGAGGTGTATAGTCCTCGCCTCCAGAGCTCCGTCGCTGTACCTCTGTCCCGGTCTTTCTATGGTAAGCTTTTCTCCAGAGTGGTCCTGACTTTTACTCAACCGGTGCTCCTTCGTCGGATAAGTATGGTTTTAAGGTTCCGTAGTATCGTTGGAGTCTTGTGTCGTAGCCGAAGCGCCAAAGAGATCTGAAAACTGTGTATCCGTAAACTTCTCACATCGATTTCGAAGTCGGGTATAGGTCCAGAGGAGTTCCAGGCCTTCTCTGGTAAGCTTTGAACCCTCGCTCGTTCGCTCGACTATTTTGAATCCGCAGCGCTCTTCGGTTGCCTTTATCTTGCCCCAAACAGCGCGAAAAGGTTGTTTGAGCTTTTGAGCTGCCTTATTGATGGAACCTGTTTCGAGAATCGTTTGCAGAATTCTCAGCCTGCCTGTGCCTATAACTAGCTTGCCTTTATCATTTTCGATCCAGATCTTGGATCGGACTCGAAGAGCCATATCCAGTGCTCCTTCCCTGCCGGACTCCCGAACCCCACAAATCCAGCGAAATGATTATCGATAGGGTGAAAAATGGCTTCCTGAAATCGAACCGGCTAAAGGGTCTTGGTTGCCTGCATTATAGCTCCAGCATCATATTTGTTGCAAATGTGTAAGCATTTCTGCGCAGTTTTTCTCCGAATCCCCCATGAGAAAAGCTGTACCTTGGTCACACCCCTCTGATACATACGCAACAGAAACGACTTGCCCCAGGTTAATCCCCATGTTCCTAGAAAAAGCCCCTAAGTGTTCCGCTAATCCGTTCCAGGCTCAAGAGATTGTGGCCGGAGAGAAAATAGTCGATGTGGGGAAGCGCTACACGCATTCCTCTGCAGGTCGGTTCATAAGAAGCGCTCCCTAACAGCGGATTGATCCAGATCACTCTATATGCACGGCGATGAATCCTGGAGATCTCCTTCTCCAGAATGTTCGTATCCCCTCGATCCCAACCGTCGGAATGTATGAGCAGGACCGTGGAAGCTCCCAGCAGCGACCCCCATTCCCGATTAAATCTGTGCAGACATTGTCCGATCCGAGTTCCGCCCGACCAGTCGCGAACACTTTCCGATATTTCATGAAGAGCCCTGCCAAACGGCAGGCGTTTCAAAGAAGGAGTAATTCTGTGCAACTCCGTGGCGAAGACAAAGCTTTCCACCTTTGTCGGCAGGTTATGCAGTTCCTTTATGAATCCCAGAATGAATCTCTGGTACGGATTCATGGAGCCGCTCACATCACAGAGAAAGACAATACGCCGGATCTTTTGTCGCGGTGCAATTCCCGGAAGCTCGTACAATTCCCCGCCGTACTTCAAATTACGCCGAAACATCCTCCTGAAATCGAGAGCAGTAGATGCTCGCACCGGACGACTCCGGCGGGATGCACGTCTGAGCAGCGGAGCGAGGATTTCCCTTATAAGCTGTGCCATTCGGGGATCGAAATCTTCCGGCACGTCCTTGAAATCCTGCTGTTTCAAAATTTCCGCTGGAGAGTAGATGACGTAAGGTTTTGCATTCAAAGCTTCACGTTCCTGAAAATCGGAATCCACCGCTTCTGCAGGACAAACTTCCACTTCGGGAGTCTGCTGATACGGATCTGTTTCCGATTCCAGGTTTCCATCGTCGTTCGATTTGCCGGAAACATCCTCTATCCAGAATTCCGCAAACAATCGCTCGAAGAGAGCCCATTCATCGACTCTCGTCGTGAACACCGTTCTCAAGGCCGTTTTGAAATCATTGCGGTCTTCTATTCCCACATGGGTGATGCCCTGAAGTGCATCCATTACTGCGGGAACCGAAATTGCCAGCCCGTTTTTTTTCAGCACTCGACCGAAGAGTACAACAGCGCCGGCAAGAGAGTCCCTGGGAATTTGGGAGAGATGAGCGTCTGAAATTTCACGATCGATCAGCACAGTTTCTCCAGCACGTCCGTTAACATGGTCTGCCGGAATCCGGTTTCGTTCCAAAGTTCGTGGAAGCGCATCAGGTCCTCGCGATACTTGAGGATGCATCCAAGCGTTTCCTGAATCGTTTCCTCGTCCAGTGAAGTCCTGTCCAGAGCCAACAGTGCCGCGGCCCAATCGAGACTTTCGGCCACACCCGGTCTCTTGAGAAAATCTTCAGATCGTAACCTGTGCATAAAAAGTGCAACTTGAAGAGCAAGCGATTCGCTGACCTCAGGCATTCTCGCACTGATGATCTCTCGCTCCTTTTGAGGCGTAGGATAGTCTATCCAGTGGTAGAGACACCGGCGCTTCAATGCGTCATGTATGTCTCGGGTACGATTTGAGGTCAGTATCACGAGCGGTTTGCGGACTGCTTTGAGCGTTCCGATTTCCGGAATGGATATCTGAAAGTCAGACAGCACTTCCAGGAGCAGGGCTTCGAATTCCTCATCGGAACGGTCTATCTCATCTATGAGCAGCACCGGTTCCTTGTCCCTGGCTGAAAGGACGGCCTTCATGAGCGGTCTCTTTATGAGGAACTCTTCAGTGAAGATTGTCTTACCGAGCAATTCCTTTTCGGTCCCACATTGTTCACCCAGCTTGATCGCAAGTATCTGTCTCGGATAATTCCATTCATACAAAGCATGATTGGCGTCCAAGCCTTCATAGCACTGTAATCGAATGAGTTCCGTTCCCAGTACTCGAGCCATTACTGCGGCAGTTTCGGTTTTGCCGACGCCGGGCTCTCCCTCCAGGAACAGAGGTTTCTTGAGTGTCCAAGCCAAATACAGCACTGTAGCCAAGGACCGATCTGGTATGTACTTTTCATTGAGTAAACGTTGCTGCAAAGATTCTATGGAATCAAACATAGACTTTTCCGTTCCGCACATGATTTCTCATCTCAGGTTGAAACCTGGGCATGATCTATTGCAGATGCAGTGAATTTTGGATCGTTGCGCGAATTTTCAAAAGCCGTTTTCAGGATATTGACCGCTTTTTTTAGATCAGTGTGAGTGTGATCGCTCATCAGGGTGAATCTCAAGCGTGCGGTTCCTTCCGGCACGGTGGGAAAGCGTATGCCGTGGGCAAAGATCCCTCCGCCTATGCACGCAGCGCTAATGCTCATGGTTCTTCCGGAGTCCCCGATCATAACGGGTACTATGTGAGAGGGCAGAGTATCGATGGAGAGCTCCTGATAAAGCAAGCTGTTGAACATCTCGTTATTACGGGCAAGACGCGATCTCCGTTCGTCCCCCTCAGGTGAAGTCACGATCTTGAGCGCTTCCAGGGCTGCTCCAATTGTACCGGGAGGGGCCGCAGTGGTGTAGATAAGAGACCTTGCTCTGTTTACGATAAGCTCGATCAGCGATTTGCTTCCTGCCACGTACGCGCCGCTTGTCCCGGCGGCTTTCCCCAGGGTACCCATCTGGATTTCCGGAATGACCCCCATTTCTGAAGCCAATCCCTGGCCATGAGGACCAAGAACACCAGAAGCATGAGCTTCGTCAACCATGAGTGACGCTCCCCATTTCCTGCACAGAGAATCCATCTCCTGCAGAGGTGCGCGATCTCCGTCCATTGAAAATACCGACTCCGTCACCACAAGCTTTCGCCTAAATCCGGATAGTCGAAGAGCATCCTCCACACGATTTAAGTCAGAATGCGGGTACACAATCACCCGGCTCTTTGCAAGGCGGCATCCGTCAATGATACTGGCGTGATTCAGTTCGTCACTTACGATCAGATCGTCCGGCCCCATCAGCCCGGAAATCACCCCTACATTTGCTTGATATCCGCTCCCGAAAAGGACTGTAGCCTCCACGCCTTTCCATTCGGCAATAAAACGTTCCAGTTCACGATGAATTTCGGTGTTTCCGGCAATCAGCCGAGAAGCTGTCGAGCCTGCGCCGAATTCGCGAACAGATCGGACTGTAGCCTCGATTATTTTCGGATGTCCTGCCAGCCCCAAGTAATTGTTGCTCGAAAAATTCAGGGCCTCGCGGCCGTTTACGTTAATAATTCTGCCCGGAATGCCTGAGATATTCGGCATGTGCCGGTACAGATTCTTCTGTTTCAAATCTCCGATATCTGAAGTCCATGGGCTTATGTCCGCCCGCAAACTGACCATTGTTCTGTCTCCGAAATGTTTTCTCGCCATGGTGGAATAATAAATTCAAGGGAGTATGGTAACCCGTAGACTTGTGCTCTGTAAACGATTTTTGATGACTGTTTTCGCTCCAAATGCTATGAGATTCTAATGTTTTCTGTCGACGGGCCGGGCGACCCAGGAAATGGGACGCCGTAGCTCGTTTCATAACCGGAATGTGACTGAAAAGAGCAATAAGAGCATATCATGAAAATTACGTTTTGGGGGACGAGAGGATCGATTGCTTCTCCAGGCCCGGAAACTGTAGTGTACGGTGGGAACACCACCTGTCTCGAAGTGAATCTGGCGTCGGATTGTATCATCGTCATCGATGCAGGCACCGGCATTCGACGTTTGGGCGACCATCTTCTAAAACGCAGTGAGAACACGTGCATACATCTCCTGTTAACGCACATCCACTGGGATCATGTTCTGGGATTTCCCTTTTTTGCTCCCCTGTTCACTCCGAGCTGTCACATCAAGGTAGACGGATCCCCGAGAGCAATGGAAGGTCTCCAGCGAGTGTTCAGCTCGAATTATATCGACGGAACGTGGCCTCTCCGGTTCGAAGACCTTAAGGCCCGCATAGAACATTCTCAGAAACTGCGCAACGGTTCGGTTGAGATTGGGGGCACCCTGGTCGAAAGCCATAAGATTCAGCATCCACAAGGCGGCGTGGGATTCAAATTTACGGAGGAGAAGAAAACATTCGTATTCATTACGGATAATGAACTGCTCGACCAGGGCTGGTCCGGAACCAGCTTCTCGGATTTCGTTTCCTTCTGTTCGGGTGCAGACCTCCTTGTGCACGATTGCCAGTACACCACGGCTGAGATTCGGGATCGTCGCGGATGGGGACATTCCGACGTGGATTCCGTGTCTCGCCTGGCAATTGAAGCGGGCGTTAAAAGGCTGTTTTTGTTCCATCACGATCCCTGGCGGACTGATGAGGGAGTCGCCTCCATGGTTCAGGAATGCTCGGACCTGGTTGCCGCAAAAATGCCATCCATCGAGGTGGAAGGAGCGCGTGAAGGGCAGATCCTGGATTTGTAACCACGTCACTCATCGTTCAGTATTCTGAAATAGAGAAATTCCGCAGCACGCGTTTTGCTAATAGTTACGTATAATGAGTTTTCCAATACTGAAAACGGTTTTTTTCTTTGTTGACATTTCCATATCAGACCCGTAGACTTTTTTCGATAACCACCGAGCGGGCGAAAGCTCGAAACTCTTTTCCTCAGTCATTTAAAGAAACAAAGGTTTCTTGCACATATGCGTGACCCCAGAGTGCTGGATCGTACATAAAAGGAGGACAAACATGAAGAGCGTCCTGACGGCTATGGTACTATTCGTCGTCTGTCTCGCAGCGTGGGCCGGCTCTCCGGCAATAGCTGAGGAACCGATTCTCATCGGTGTGCCCACTTCACTGACGGCTCTCGAAGGAAGAGAATCGTTGAAAGCCGTTGAAATGGCTGTGGCCGAGATAAATGCAAAGGGAGGGGTGAAGGTCGGCAACTCGAAACGGGAACTCAAACTCGAGACAATCGACCTCCGTGATTTCTCTCCGGGAGTTCCTGTGCAGGAAGCTTTGCTCGGGATAGAGAAGATCATAACGGAAAAGAAAGTTGCCGCCATTGTCGTGGGACCGTTCCGATCGGAAGCGTTGTTGGCCGGCATGGATCTTTTGGCCAAATACAAAGTGCCCATGCTCGGCACTATCGCCATGACACCTAAATCCGAAGAAAAAGTAAAAGCGGATCCGGAAAAATATAAATACTGCTTCAGAGTATGTTTGAACGCTGTGTACCTGGTGAAATATCTGGCACAATCGCTTGATTCCCTGAAGAAAGATTTTGGATTCAACAAGATTTTCGCGATGCACCAGGATGTCTTGTGGGCCAAAGCCACCGCGGAAGGAACCCTGAAAGTGGCTTCAGGACAATTCGGGTGGGAGAATTTGGGAACTGAGGCATACCCCACGGGATCGTCGGATTTTTCCGCGGGACTCAGCAAAGCAAAAAGCAAAGGCGCCCAGGTCATTCTACCGGTGTTTGATATGGCCCAGAGCGGCATTCTTCTTAAGCAATGGCAACAGATGAGAATCCCTGCCATGGTGGCAGGATTCATTTCTCCTATGGCAGGGCCCGGTGCATGGAAGATCTTTGAAGGCAAAATAGGCGGACTCCTCAATACCACATTTGAAATCGGCAGCGCCATTCCCACCGAAAAATATGCTCCCGCGAAGAAATTCTATGACGATTACGCTGCAAAATATGGAGCACCTATGGAAGCAGGGCACGGCCCGGCTCCCTCGTACGATTCCGTGTACATTCTCGCTGAAGCAATAGAACGAGCCGGAACGCTGGATCCGGACAAACTCGTTGCGGAGATAAAGAAAACCGACAGAGCCGGAGTAATCGGACGAATCAAATTCGATGAGGGTAACCAGGTGATTTACGGGAACGACCCCACGCAAACAGCATGCGGATGTATATTCCAATGGACCGATGACGGCAAACGCGTCATAGTGTTTCCTGAGGCCCTGGCAGAAGGCAAAGTCAAACTCCCCGGTTGGATAAAAATATCTAAATAGTCTCCTGATGGCTCATCGGATTGCGTCATAATTTATGACGCTCCGATGAGTTTAACCCCAGAAAACAGCCTTAATCCGAAAGGCAGCATCCATGCTGGAAGTCACTCTCGTTTACGGATTTGTCAACAGTATCATTCTGGCCCTGATCGCCCTGGGATTCAGCCTCACTTTCGGCATCAGCGGCGTTTCGAATTTCGCGTATGGCTCCTTGTACGTGCTTTCCGGTTACGCTGTATGGATATTCATGCACAAGCTGCAAATACCTTTCGTGTTTGCTGCGATTTTGGCCATAATTCTCTCGTCTGCTCTGGGACTCGCGTTGTACCACTTTGTTCTGCTGAGGGTCAGAGGTCTCGTCATATCCGAAGTCATAGCAACTTTCGGAGTAGGCCTGGCGATTCTGGAACTCTTCAGATACTTGGGGTTTACAGGTTTCGAATACACCCTGCCGGTTTTCACTGACGGAAGCATCGAAATCGGCAGCGTGTACGTGGATCATCAGAGACTCTGGATAATCGGATTCGGCATTGCTCTGGCTGTAGCGCTCTATTTCTTCACGCATCATACGAAGTTGGGATTGGCATTCAGGGGTATAGCGCAGGACGAGAAAACTGCATTGTCCCTCGGGATCAATGCCGACAGAATTGCCGGGATCAGTGTTGCGTTCGGTTCGGGGCTCGCTGCTGTTGCAGCGATTCTGATTCTTCCTCGCGGAACGATATCGGTAAATGAGGGATACGACGTCCTGATAAACGCCATGGCAGTGTGCATTATCGGAGGCCTGGGCAGTACCGTGGGGGTGATTGTGGCCTCATTCCTCATAGGTTATGCGCAGATGATCACGGATACACTTTCAGGCCCGCACTGGAAAATGATTGTTTCGCTTGTGGCCATTTTCATCATTCTGATAATCAAGCCATCGGGTCTCTTCGGAAAACAAAAGGAACTCGAAGAGCGGATATAGATTCAGTCAATGAATGCAACGCAAGTAGCTCTAAAAAGAAGAAAAGAACGGATCGACCGCGGAATCAAGGTGCGATCGGACGACATCTTTGCACTTACTTCGTACAAGGAGATGCTGTACGTCTCAGTACCTCCGGTACTCCCTGTGGTTGTGCTTCTTATCCTGCCGCTGATTCTGCCGCCGTACTGGCAAAAAGTGTTGATATCCACGGCAGTTTTCGCTTTGCTGGCCATAAGCTGGGACTTCCTGGTCTGTGTGGGAATGGTATCTCTCGGTCAGGCGCTGTTCTTCGGTGTGGGTGCTTACGTGGCCGGCGTGTTGGACCACTACGCAGGTCTTCCCATCTGGCTCGGCATTCCGCTGGCCACCGTAATAGGCGGCGGATTGTGCACGGTGTTCCTGATACCGGTTCTCAGGCTTCGGGGCGTGTATTTTTCTATGGTCACCCTTGTGCTACCGCTTATGCTGGAGCGAATCGTAGAGGCCACCGGTGTATTCGGTGGAACTGAGGGACTTACCGGTCTGAAATCGTTCCCGAACCAGTGGATAGAACAGTATCTCATCATTATTGCGGTCCTCGCTGCGCTATTCGGATTCCGTCGATTGATGACCACGGATTATGGGCTTGTCCTGAAAGCGATCCGAGACAACGACCGATCGGTTATGAGCGGTGGGCTCAACATTTACTGGTTTAAGGCACAAGCTCTGTTCATAACCGGATGCCTTGGGTCGTTTTGCGGAGCGTACATGACCCATGTGTACATGTTCGTCGGAATGCCCTCCTTTGCGCTGGACTATTCCATCCTTCCCCTGGCTTCCGCTGTGGTGGGAGGAATGGGAACCTTTGCCGGCTCGTTTATCGGCGCATTCATTCTGGTTCCGCTTTCCGAAGCTCTGAGAGGGATAGGCGGTCTCAGAATCGTGTTCTATTCGCTATTTCTTGTCGTCTTTATCGTGGCTTTACCGGAAGGCATATTCCACTACATCCAACGAAAATACCAACAATTCGAACGTTGGGTAGGCGTTGACAAATGACTTATACGGATTTGCATTCAAAGAGATAAAATCTGGGAAACACTTCTTACGAGAAGGGTTTCCGGATGTTACTGCTTTGAAAGCAAACTGACATTACAAGTGCAGGCTGTTCTTACATGGATGAGATATCTCCCGTTGACAGTGGCCGACCCCTATTAAAGGTCCGAAATATGAGTAAGAGCTTCGGTGGAGTTCGAGCTGTAATTGCAGCGAATTTCGACCTCTACAAAGGCGAACTCCTTGGAATAATCGGGCCGAACGGGTCAGGGAAGACGACCATGGTGAATCTTCTCACCGGGTTCGTCAAGCCGGATTCAGGAGTAATCGAATACGAGGGCCGCAACATAACCGGATGGATGCCCTACCGCATAGCGCGGCTCGGCATAGCCCGGACATTTCAGATGATCCGGCCGTTTGCGGAACTGGCTGCGTTCAAGAATCTCGTCATTCCGCTGTACTCTCCTCGCGTGAAGAGTCTTTCCGGCGGAAAATACGGAGACAGGGACGCGGTAGCAAAAGATCTCCTTGAAGAAGTGGGGTTCGAGCGAGAGTCCTCGGTAACGTACAAGGCCGCGGGCAGTCTGCCCCACGGATATCTCAAGCGTCTCGAACTTGCAAAGTGTCTTGCGCTGAGGGCTGACCTGATCATTCTCGACGAGCTCTTCTCAGGATTGAGCATAGCCGAACTCGCGGGTATCGTTCCCATCATCGAAAAACTCATGGTTGAAGGCAAAACCATAATTATGATCGAGCATCGTCTCCGTGAACTCTTTCGTATTGCGGATCGGGTTTTGGTCCTGAACTACGGCAGTATTATCGCGGATGGGAAGCCATCCACGGTCATGGAGCAGGATGAAGTCAGAGAAGCGTACCTGGGATCAGAATAAATGCTTGAAGTAACAAATCTTATGGTCTTTTACGAAAACGCCCTCGCTCTGAACGATTTCAGCATGAAGGTAACGCAGGGATCTATCGTCGCGATAATAGGTTCCAACAGTGCGGGCAAGACAACGCTCATGAACACCCTTTCAGGGCTGATCATCGACACCAAAATAAAAGAGCAGCGCAAGGGCGGGGAACGGATAACGCTGTACGGGACTATCAGCTTGAACGGCGAAGATATTACCGAGCTTTATCCGAGTGAGCGGGTAAAAAAAGGCATGGTGCTCTGTCGGGAGCGTCACCCGATTTTCCCGGAATCGGATCTTGTGGAAAACCTGCGTATTGCCGCGTATCTCAGGCACAGGTCGGAACTGAAGGAAGGAATTGAGTATGTGTTTCACCTGTTTCCGACCCTTACGCGGCTCAAGACCAGAAAAGCGGGTTTCTTGAGCGGCGGAGAACAGCAAATGCTTACCATCGGAATGGCCTTGATGGTGAAACCCCGGCTGCTCTTGCTCGATGAACCGCTCCTGGGATTGAGCCCCATCATGCAAACGACTCTCGTGGAAGCCATCAAGAAAATTCGTACTGAAACAGGGCTCACTATAGTTATAACCGAACAGTTCGCGCGGCCGATACTCCCCATGATCGACCACGGGTACATCATAGAAAACGGAATGCTTACCCTGGATGGCTCGGGTCCGGAACTCATGGACAACCCGGAAGTCAAGGGTGCCTATTTCGGAGTGTAACAGGATTCACGACATGGCGTCGTTACCACACCAAAGTATTTTTGAATCGTTTTCTGCAATGGCCGCGAAGTATCCGAATAAAATCGCGGTTTCTTTCCTTGGGACTTCCTTCACGTACTCCCGGCTCTTGGGATTGGCAGAGCGGTTTGCCGCCGGCCTGGCCAGCCTCGGCATCGGCAAAGGCGATCGCATCATCATGTACATTCCCAATTCGGCCCAGTTCGTGGTCTCCTGGCTGGGGATTCAGCGGCTCGGAGCAGTTTCTGTCCCTATTACGCCGATATACACAGTGGTCGATTTGCGCTACATCGCTCATGATACTGGCGCAAGAGCCATTGTCTGTCAGGACCGAAACTACGGCTATGTCAAACAGGCCATGCAGGACACTGGAATTCAGACGGTTGTGGTGACGAATGTGGCGGATCTGTTGCCTCTGTGGAAACGGGCGTTCGGATTCATTGCAGATAAAGTTCCCGCAGGAAAAGTAGAAAAAGCTCCTCATGTGACCTTTCTCAGGAATTTGATAACCCAATCGCATCCTCCCGCACCTGATCCGCAATCCGGAGAAGACGACATAGCCGAAATGCTGTACACGGGCGGAACTACGAAACATCCGAAAGGTGTTCCCATCAATCAGGGGCTTTTCCTGGTGTCTGCCGAGGAGCAGCTCGGCGTGAGGGACGCACTGTTCCCGAAAGATCAGGATGTCATTCTTGGCGGCGCACCTTTGTTCCACATCCTCGGCCAAACCTGCAGCCTGTCCACAATCGTTGTGGGTGGAGGCACTCTGATTCTGCAGCCACGGGTGAATCTCGACGCAGTGTTCGACGCCATCAGCTCTTTGAAGGCCAAGAGCCTTATTGGAGTCCCCGCGTTTTATCGGATGATTCTCGAACACGACAGAGTGGACCAGTACGATCTTTCCAGTCTGAAGTATTGCTTCTCTGCAGGTGACGTGCTCCCCATAGAAGTTGCCAAACGTTGGAAAGCTCGTTTCGGACTGGATATTTATCAAGGCTATGGAGCAACAGAAACCTGCGGTGGTATTGTCATGAGTCCCACGGATCGGGAAACTCCGCCGCACAGCATGGGCCTCAAAGTGGCCAGCAAGGAAATCATGATTGTGGAACCCGGTTCAACACAACCGGTGAAGCAAGGAGATCCGGGAGAGTTACTGGTTTCATCGGATCGCATGGTCAAAGCATATTTGAATAAACCCGAAGAGACTGCCGGGTCTTTCTCGGAGATCGACGGGCGGTTGTGGTATCGCACATCGGACATTGTGCGCCAGGATGAAAACGGATTTCTCTATTTTGTAGACCGCACGGTGGACACTATCAAGCACAAAGGGTACAGGATCTCGGCATCTGAAATTGAAGCGGTACTGCAAGAACATCCCGCTGTGATCGAATCCTGTGTCGTAGGCATTCCCGATCAAAAGGTGGGGGAACGCATCAAGGCTTTTGTCGTGCTCAAGAAAGACGTAAAAGGCATAACGGGGTACGAATTGGCTAAGTGGTGCCGGGGCCGCATGGTCGCTTATAAGATCCCGCAATACATAGAATTCCGGGACATGCTCCCCAAGTCCAAGGTTGGCAAACTGCTCAGGCGTGAAATTCGTAGCGAAGAAAAAAAGCGTCGTGAGACCTGACATGCGAGGCATTCGCAAAAAAACATGTAATAAATTAATATAGAAGAACATTTATCTCAATAATTACTTTAAGATTAGAAGCTCCCGTTCGTAACGATGCTCATTCATCGTGTTTCAGTCTATCTATAATTGTCTTCCTATTTCACATCCTTGTGCCACAAATTAAAGGTTCGTCCTGAATATTTTTCTTTTTCACAAAGATATTGACATTCTTTAAATGACTGGATTAGAATGGCCAAACCGGTATGCCGTGGTTCACACTGCTTCGTATCTTCTTTTCATGGCTGCCGCTATGAAGCTGAAGCAGTCACGCTGCATCGGTTATGCGCAGCTCTCTTTGCTGCTTTAATGTATTGAAGGAGCGTTGGTCGTTCCCTCCCAAAAACATGCGCTTGTGCGCAATTGAAGCGTAGCTGAGTTTCGCCGATGGAGACACTCCGCGGGCCGCAGCAATGTTTCTGCAGACGCGCTTGGGACGGCATTCAATCGTTTTTTTTAACGATAAACAACGCCCGCTTAGACCGAAACATGAGATCGACGGAATAGGAAGGGCAATCCCGGAATGACGAAGTTTTCTACCGAAGCAAAGGTCGGGATCTTTTTCTTGGCTATGGTAGCGATCTTTGCCTATGTGTGGTTCAAGGTCCTGGATCTGTCCATATCTGAAGGATTCATTCTCAAAGCTCGAATGAAATCCGCTGAAGGGCTCGCTGAGGGAGCTTCCGTGCAGATTGCCGGAATAAAAGTCGGAATCGTAAAGGACGTCAGACTCGATCCGGAATCGGATAAAGCCATCATTATCATGGAGCTGAAAAACGCTTACAGGAACATGATCCCCGAAGATTCCCGAATAGGCCTGAAGACGAAAGGGCTGATGGGCGACAAGTACGTGGTCATCGAGCCGGGTCGCCCGAATGCTCGAAAGCTCAAGCCAAACGAGGAATTCCAGGTAGTCACCGAGCCGACGGACACGGAAAAAGTCCTGGAGACCATGAGTGTTGTTGCCCAGGATCTTCAAGTATTGACCCGTGAGGCACGCAAGAAGATTGTGGACGAGAAGGGTGCGGAGAAGGTCGAGAATATAATCGACAATGCAAATACTTCGTTCAAGGATCTAAAGGAAATTCTCGGAACCAACAAAGAAAAAATCAATACCATTGCGTCCAATACTCTACAGACAACCAAGGATTTGAGCGACATCACAACCCGCAACAAGGAAAAGATAAATCGCACCGTCGATGAGATGGAAAAATTCTCCAAGGGTATGGACAAAACCAGTGACAAATTTGCCCGCGCTGCAACCGAGCTGGAATCCCTCACGAAGGATGTGCGCCAGGGAAGAGGGACGCTCGGTAAAATGGTCACGGATGAGACATTGTATAGAGACGCTCAGGGACTCATGCGAGATCTGAGAGGCCTTTCCAGGAGTATCCAATACGGTCCGGGCACAGTTGGCCGCCTGATAAACGATCCCGAGATGTACTATGAAGCCCGCCGTGCAATCCGCAATATGAATAAAACGGCTGAAGACATCTCCGAAGCCACTCCCATCAGCACGCTGGCTACAATTCTCGGGGCGGTGCTCAAGTAAGGAGCGGCCGGATGAAACCGGCGAAACGGTTGCAGGAGACTTTCCACACCGGAATAGAACCCCGCTATGGGGATGAAGTGCAAAAGGTATCGTCCCAATATATCTCGTCACGAATTCGCTCGATTGCTGCCATTCTCTTCATTCTTCATTTCATTGCAGTTTCCTGCGCGTGCGCCACTGCGTATGATTTCCTGAGGTTCACGAAACCGGGAAACGTATTCGGCGTGAGCCCGGATCTCATGACCCGATCCATGAATCCCTGGGCTCCGGATAACATCTGGACCCTTGGCGAAGGCTGGGGATTCCCTCCGTTTTATTATCGGACCAAAGTCCCAGGCGTATTCGACAGGACCGATTTCTTTTATCCTCTCGGCCGTTCGGAAGAGTCCACGTTTCAGAGCAAATTGAAATTCGATCCGTTTTTCGAAAATCGCTGGTCCAAAATTCCGCCATTCGACGGCTATTCACGCGTTCTCACCGTTTACAAAGGGCGATCCGATTTAGGTCAGGACTATTGGGGTTTTTTCCCTTTTTACGGGCACATGTACAGACGATTCGGAGTGGATAAGAGTTCTTTTTTCCTGTTCCCCCTGTATTACGAATACTCGTACGACGACGAGCACACCACGAAATTTTTATGGCCCATCGGCACGTATGCCAATAGTCCGGGCCGTCAATCCTTCAAAATTTGGCCTTTATTCGGAAAAGATCAGATTCGGAGAGACTATTCCAGTTGGTTCCTTCTGTGGCCCCTGATTCAAAAGACGGAAAAATTCCAGGGAACCGAGCAGTTCAGTTCGTTTTTGGCTGCGCCCTTTCCCCTGTACGTAAAACAGGATGACGCTTACTCGACCCAGACGACGCTTATCTGGCCTTTCCTCTCCTACTACCGTCACTATGCTTCAGGGCACGAACGTTACAAATTCTATCCTTTCGTTACGTACGGCTCGGGAGGAGGACTCGAAGAGCTGAGCCTGTTTTTTGTGTATTCGTACAAACGGGATCGGAACAGATTCTCCACCAGCACGGATTCGGATGCTCGCGTGTCGGTGGGGGGTGATTCAGTGTTCACCGAACAAAAATTTCTGCTCATCAACACCATTCAGAAGCAGTACAGGAAGGGATTGCTTGTATACTCGAAATATCGGTTCTGGCCTTTTGCCGAATACGTGTGGGACCTGGAAAAGGGCTCGCATCTTAAAATACCGGAAATCATCCCGATCAAACATGACTGGTGGGATCTGAATCTGGGACGAATGCTGAGATTTGTCGATCTGCGGGAAACTCCGATCACTCGGGAGCTGAGCATGCTCTTCGGCCTGAGTAAACGCACCGAAATCAAGGCCTCTCCTTACATTCCCGGCCCGCCGAGACCCGGTGATGACGATTTTGCCGAAATGGTCACCGGAGCTTTCGGAAAACGGTGAGCCCTCGTCTGCCTTCTTTCCTCAATTGCACTCATCCTTGGTAAGGAACCCATCAATTTCTCAGGCTGGAGAGATCCTGCTTGCAGAACAATCTCGTGAGGGCAACTCATCCATTTTGCCATCGAGTAGTTTCCGACACAGGTCATTTTCATATCAGCGTTGTCTCGTTCTTATACTTGACGAATTCAGCAGTAAATTCTAGAATCAAAATGTAGTAAATGAGTTTGCATTCCCGGCAAACGCAAGCCCTGTAAGTCCCTCTCGTATCCCCCAATCCTGTCCAGGAGGACCGGTCATGGAAAGGTTCAAGAAACTTTTCAGACAGACCGAGTTCCGCATTGCACTTTTCTTTCTCTCTTTAGTTCTTTTTGGGTGGCCGATTGTGCATTTTCCCGATGTCCATCGTGCAGAAAACATGTTTGTGTACTTGTTTTTGGCCTGGGCGATGGTAATCGCCGTTCTCTATCTGGTAAGCACCACCCTCGTGGAATCCGGAGATCCCAAAGGCGAAAACGAAAACAAATAGGATCGGCCAATGCTCGATTCCTTCATGGTCCTCACGATTTTTTGTTTCTACATGGGACTTCTTTTTCTTATTGCCCTGTGGGTGGAACGAGCTTCAACAGTCGACCGCAGTCCGGTCAATAATCCGTACGTCTATTCGTTATCTCTTGCAGTCTACTGCACCGGCTGGACCTACTACGGCAGTGTGGGAAAAGCTGCAACCTCCGGCCTGTTGTTCCTGCCTATATACTTGGGCCCTACCATAGCCATTATCTTGTGGTGGACCGTATTGCGAAAAATGGTCAGGATCAAGACCAGGCATCACATCACGAGCATAGCCGACTTCATCAGTGCCCGATACAATAAATCCCAATCTGTGGCTGCACTTGTCACCATTATTGCGCTGGTGGGGACCACCCCGTACATTGCGCTGCAATTCAAGGCGATTATCTCCACCTTTTCTATCATCACGTCTGCGGAGGGATCGCCATCATGGGTCGGACAGCACATGGGACCCATTGTGGTCGGTCTCATGTGGATATTCACCATTATCCTGGGCATCAGGCGTCTTGACCCGACAGAGAGGCATCCGGGCCTGATCATGGCTGTCGCTGTGGAATGCCTCGTGAAGTTGGTTGCCTTTCTCGCTGCCGGGATTTTTGTCACGTACTTTCTGTTCGACGGTTTCACCGACATATTCAAGAAGATTACGGAAACTCAGCCCCATATGCTCGTAGAGCTCTGGAAGACAGATCAGAGCTATTACATAACCTGGACCACGTATCTCATCCTGGCCATGTCCGCAATCATGTTCTTGCCGCGACAATTTCATGTGGCTGTGATCGAGAATTTCGACGAAGATCACATACGAACCGCAATGTGGATGTTTCCTTTGTATATGTTGCTCATAAACATCTTTGTTCTCCCCATTGCAATGGGCGGCTTGCTCAAAGGGTATCCTGCGCAGGATGCAGATACCTTTGTCCTGGGATTGCCACTGCACTCAGGGCAAAAATGGCTTTCTCTGCTCGTATTTCTCGGCGGGGCATCGGCAGCCACCGGCATGATCATGATCAGTTCCATCACAGTTACCACGATGATCACGAATCATCTGCTACTCCCCATAGTCGATTGGATCAAATGGCTGGGCTTCTTGAGACGACATCTGCTCAACTGTCGTTGGGTTGCGGTGGCAGGCGTGATTGTAACAGGATATGGGTTCGAGCAACTCGTGGGCGAATCTTACATGCTCGTGAATATCGGTATGATTGCCTTTGCCGCCGCATTTCAGCTCGCACCTGCCGCATTGGGAGGCATTGCATGGCATAGAGGAAATCAGGCCGGTGCACTTCTCGGATTAGGAGCGGGATTTGTGGTGTGGTTCTACACGCTTCTGTTGCCTGCATTTGTCAGGAGCGGCTGGATAGCCGATTCGCTTCTCAGTAACGGTCCGTGGGGAATAGCATTTCTCAAACCGGAGCAACTGTTCGGCGTAATGACGCTTGATGCATTAACCCATGGAGTGTTCTGGTCGTTCCTGTTCAACACGGGATTCTATGTCTTCGGATCCTTGTTCTTCGAGCAGAGCGAGCAGGAGAAAAACCTGGCGGAAGATTTTGCGGATGTGTTGATTACGGTCCCTGCGCTTGGGAAATCGAGCAGGCGTGAGTCGCACATTGTTGCCTGGGAAAAGAAAAAGATAATTGAAGATCTCCTTTGCCAGTATCTTGGGGCTGCAGAAGCCGCTTCGATGACCGAGAAATGCTTTCACGAAGCGAGGGTTCTCGAAAAGGGGAGGATTTCCATCGTAGAACTCGCTGAAGTACACAATCAGGTGGAGAAATTTTTATCAGGTTCCATTGGAACCGCGGCCGCCTTCAAAGCACTGAGACAAGCAGAAATTTTCGATCCCGGGGAAGCTCGCGAATTATCTGAAGTCTATGCGGAAATTCTGGCAAGCTTAAAAGTGACGCCCGAAGAGTTAGAGCAGAAAATCGATTACTACCAGGAGCGGGAAGCTCTTCTGACACATCATGCAGCCGAGCTGGAACAAAAGGTCAGGGAGCGTACACGGGATCTGGAGGCGGCTCAAGAGGAACTCATCAAACGCGAGCGCTTGTCGGTTATCGGTCAATTGACGGCAATTGTGAGCCATGAATTGCGCAATCCTTTGGGAGTTATTCAGTCTTCCGCGTACGTTCTTTCCCGGAAACTGACCGACACTGATGAAAAAACTCAGAAACATCTTGAAAGAATCGAACAGCAAGTCGGTATTTGCGATTCCATAATCGGAGAACTCCTGGAATACACACGCGGCAGGCGCTCAGCAGCAGTAAAGGGGGAAATCAATTCATGGCTCGAGCATGTTCTCGACGAACTGACATTTCCCAGGGAGATCCGCGTGATGAAACTGCTGCGTCGGGATATACCGGAAATCAGTTTTGATAAGGAAAAAATGCGCAGAGTTGTCGTCAATCTCTGCGAAAATGCAATACAGGCAGTCATCGCCCGACAGACCGCTTTGGAAGAGGCAAAAATCGGCTATTCTCCGCGAATAAGGATTTCCACGTACTCGGCCGATTCCAATGTATGTATACAAGTGGAAGACAATGGCATGGGAATGAATAGCGAAACAACAATGCGAGCATTCGAGCCGCTCTTCACCACTCGAGCCAGGGGGACGGGGCTAGGACTTGCCATAGTCAAGAAAATCGTAGAGGAGCACGAAGGAACGGTTCATTTGAGCAGCGTACCGGACCAGGGAACCATCATCACCATTACTCTACCGCAGGATGGCCGAAAAGAATCAGGTGCGAACCACTGATCTGCATGTTTGGAATATACCGAGGGCGAATGTAAGATTCGGAGGATAACCTTCATGGATGCAAAAAGTATTTTTCGAAAAGTGTTCCGATCCAGAAAGCAACCCGAGGACAATTTGAGAAGCATCCTCGTTGTCGATGATGACGTGGGCTTTTGTGATAACCTCCAGGACATACTCGAAGGCGAAGGTTATGACGTCTTCGTGGCATTCACCAGTGCAGAGGCCTCCAAAATTGCCCGAGATACCAGACCGTGGCTAGCTCTTGTGGATCTTAAGCTGCCGGACGGGTCGGGAACGGCGCTTCTTTCGGATCTTAAGCAAGTAAAATCAGACTGCGTGTGTATACTGATGACAGCCTACGCTGACGTGGATTCGGCCGTGGCAGCACTCGAGAAGGGAGTATTCTACTACCTGCAAAAACCGATTCGTCCGGCAGAGCTCATTGAGCTCGTTGACCTTGCGTTTGAAACCATCAGACTGAAAGAAGAAAAGCGCAAATCGGAAGAGGCTCTCATCGCTCGAAACAAAGAACTGGAAGAAATCATCGCACGACTCAGGAAAATCATCGAATAGCAAAGATCCGATTTGAAGAAGAAAACTCGGGAACCTTTTTACAGATTCTGTTAGCTCAGTTATTAGCGCCAGTGCGGCTGAGACGTGCCGGCCGGAGCCCTGGCGGGGCGATCCAAATGGTAGCCATGGGTGCAACCCATGGGAAGA
This sequence comes from Desulfomonilaceae bacterium, assembly GCA_041740635.1. Taxonomy (GTDB): domain Bacteria; phylum Desulfobacterota; class Desulfomonilia; order Desulfomonilales; family Desulfomonilaceae; genus Desulfomonile. Next base: position 23,421 of record JBGSLQ010000063.1, read on the forward strand.
ATTATAGCAAAACCAAGCAGTGAGGACCCTGGCGGGGTCCACCATCGTAACTTGAACTCAGATGGACCCAATGGCGGTCCCTTTCAGAGTCGAAGTCCTTATAGCCGCTGCCCACGGATTTGCGAGATTGTCGCAAAACTATTTAAGACAACAACATCGTGCCACGATTCTCCATCCGGGTAGGGGCAGACCAATGTGTCTGCCCTTATTTGGGCGGACGCTCTGGTCCGCCCCTACAGTCAGGCCGGAAAGCTGATGAGAACATCGTGCCACGATCTGAGATGAATTTCGACTTTTGAGACAGTCTCTTGCACCCGTGGCTACTCATGGTTCGTCCCTTCGGGACTCTAGAGCCTTGAAGCGAGTGGCGCCCAAATGCAAAGCGAGGAGATCATCTGAGCTAAGGGCACCATGATACATTTCGATAAAAAGGTTCCTGAGCTTATCTTTTCAACAGGGGGAGAGTGTGACCCGGGGAGCGATACCACTCCCCGGACTTGCGATTACACGTGTTTGGTGTGGTCTTCGTGATCGGACTTTATACCGTACCCGAAGACGATGGCTTTGAAGTTTTCTCCGATGGTTTCCCCTGTGGTAGCAAGATAGAGGTGAGCCACCAGGAATGCAGTGAAGAGCGCTCCCAATATCAAGTGAATTATTCCAAGAACATACATGCCGCCTATGGCTGCAATGACGCCCTTGAATGTTTCGGGATACATATACAAGAGTCCGCTGATCAGAAGCAGCGGTAACAGTAACAACTGGAATTTGAGATACGCGATCTTCTGAAGAGGATTGAATTTGTTGTCCTCTGTAGGCGCATAGGGGTGCGGTTCGTGTTTGAAGATACCGTATCCGTAGAACTTCGCCTGAGTAATCAGTCCTCCGGGAATTTCCCATTTTTTCGGAATATAATGAGAAATCCGTCCGGTAATTATATTGTACAGGAACCATACGACAAAGGCGATTACGGCACCCCAGCCGAACCAGTTGTGCACCGTGACCGACCAGTTGAACCAGCCGGGGAAGCGTTCAGGCCAGTGCAGCATAATACCTGTAATAATAAGCATCACAATGCATAGTGCTTGGAACCAGTGCCAGAGTCGCTCAATCAAGGGGTGCAGAAGGATTTTTTCTTCAGGCAGATGGAGTGGCTCTTTGCGTCTGGTCAGAATACGCAGACCGCCGTGCACGATGGGAAGCCCGAAGGTTCCGAGCACGACCAGAATAAGAATCGTATCCAGCAAAGGAATCCTGTGTGCTCCAAGAACGTAACCGTATTTCTTGAGGCTGCTGTCGTTCGTAAATCCGGTCTGCGTGGCACAAGCCATGAAGCCGGCTGAGACGGGTTTTTCCTTCTCCAGAATGGTGTTTTTCGTATGACAGGACTCACAGGACGCAACTTTGGTCTTCACTGTGGCAATGTTGTGGACGCCAGGTTCTTTACCTGAATGACACAGCATGCAGTCCAAAGCTAAATGAAGTTTCGCCTCGTAGAGTTTGGCATGACCTTTGAGCGTATCCATGTTGTACGCTTTATGGCAGTTCTCACAGACTTTCGGGCTGAATCCTTTGGCATAGTCATCTTTGCCTTTGCCGTAGTGAACGTCGTGGCACCCAACGCAACTCAGGGCCTTGGGACCGGGTTTATCCTTGTGAGCGCTCGCCTGGACCTGTTCCACAGCTTCGTCATGACATTCCTTACAGTCCACGGCCTTGAGTCTCTGTTTGTGAGGCACTTCAGTAATGTCACTATGGCACGTTACACATGTTGTGTCTGCATGCACCCCCTCGGCGTACTTTTTGTCATTGATGGAAAGATTCAGTTCGCCTGTAACAAAGGGACGTTTCGATCTTGGAGGGGCCGGTTTGTCATCTACCACCACCTGATCCGCCAATTCCTCTTTGGACATTTTGAGGATGTCGGGATTGTGGCAATCGATACATTCCTGGTTCGTGATTTCGGCAGGCTTTTCCGCTTTTTTCTGAGCTGCCGGTTCATCGGTTTTAGTTGCAGGTGAGGGGGTTGTGGTTGACGGCTGGCTGGTAGTGCCTTGTTCCTGGGCTATAGTGGGGACGATCGAGTACTGGAACACCAGCACCATGGCTGCCACAATAACAGCAGCGAGAACAGTCCATTTCTTCATGCAAAGCTCCTTCCACGCAAAGCAAATCGATTTTGGACAAGTCTTACTATATTATAAAAGTCCGGTTTAACAGGAGGAAAAATAAAGATTGATTATTACCTTTTTCGCAGTATGCAGGTCAAGCACAATTTCGAAATAAAAACCCCCTCACGTGGAGGGGGTCTTGATCCGATTATCAGATCGAGCCTATTCTTTTTCCGGTTTTTCGCCAGGTTTGGGAGGATGGCATTTTCCGCATGCAGTCGGTCCTGTGGGTTTCTTTTCTTTCTTGAACTTCTTGTGACAATTCTGACACTGGTCGTGGAAGGCTTTCTCCAATTTCACCACTTTGTCTTGAGCTTCCAATTTGTGGCAGGCTCCGCATTTCTTTACTTCCTGACCTTCTTGCCACACATTTTTGCCGTCTTTGTACTCATGATGGCAATCAGTGCACTTCACGGCTTTGTGCTTGGTGTGGGAGAAGGCAACCGACGCCTTTTTCTTCTCTTTGAAAACATCCTTCGTGTCGATGACCAGATCCTGCTCCGGCATTTTCGTGGCTGCATAGGCTAACGTAAACGCGGCCAATGCAGCAATCCCGACCAGTAGGGCAATAAGGGTCTTCCCTCTCTTCATAGTCTAAGGCCTCCTGATTTTGAACATTCCAGCAAGGATCGCCGACTGTTTCGGCAGGTTTCCCCATCCTTAAAGCTATACTTCTTATCATACACTATTGAACTCGTTCAAACTTTTTTTTCGGCAGACCATTGAGTATTGGGGGGAGCTAGTGTCTTTCGAGACATTTCGCCTTTCGCAGAGGCATACGTTCAGCCCGCAAGAATTCGGGTCGTAGGGCGACGGATCGTTCCGTTTCTGACATTGCATACTAACTCATTTGTGGAAGTAGACAATCGATCCGAATGCGGTTCGACTTGACACGAATGGGATATCATTGACCTGGACGGCTTATACATGCGGATAAGGGCTCTTGAAAATCTCCCCCCCCATGTTAGCAGAGTCCCCCTTAAAAAAAGGAGGACTCTTTCGACCATCTTTATTCGCCGGTGTGTCAGGAATAGCTGACCGGCCCTAAGTTAGCGCCTACCCCCTCGACTCCCCCCTCGAAAGGCAATCGCTTCCGAGTTATGCAGACTGTGTCGCCGTGTCTCCCGGATGCGCCTTCTCCACCCTTACTGCGCATACCTTATATTCCGGTATCTTGCTGATAGGGTCCAGAGCGGGATTCGTGAGCACGTTCGCATTTGCCTCCATGAAATGAAAGCTCATGAACACGTTACCAGGTTTAATCAAATCGGTTACCATCACTCTGGTCACCACTTCGCCCCTGCGTGAAACCAGCTTGGCCATATCGTAACTCTGAAGACCGAGTTTCGCTGCATCGTCCGGATGCACTTCCACATGGCCTTCAGGCATTTCTGCATGCAGAGTGGGTGAATTCCTCGTCATAGTCCCCGTGTGGTAATGAGGAAAGAACCTGCCCGTTGTAAGCTGGAGCGGGAATTCATCATCCCGGAGTTCCTCCGACGGCCGGTACTCTATTGCGTGGAACAGCCCCTTACCTCGGGTAAATCGTTCTGTGTGCAGAACCGGAGTTCCCGGATGATCGGCGGTCGGGCACGGCCACGGGATACCGCCCTTCTCCAGTCTTTCGTAGTTCATGCCGCCGTAACTCGGCGCTACCTTGGCTATTTCATCGAATATAGCACTGGGAGAATCATAGCTCATCGGCAATCCGAAGCGGGTGGAGAGATCCTGAATAATATCCCAATCAGGCCGGGCATCTCCAAGCGGTTCGATAGCCTTGCGCACTCGCAGCACATTACGTTCCGTATTGCTGAATGTTCCGTCCTTCTCCGCGAAGGAGACGCCGGGCAGCACCACATGAGCCAGTTCTGCCGTATCGGTGAGGAAAATGTCCATTACCAGCAGGAATTCCGCTGAATGAAGCGCATGCCGCACGTGATTCACATCCGGATCGCTTCCGACAGGGTTTTCGCCCATGATTACCAGTGCTTTCATGGAGCCGTCTTCCAGGCCGTTCATCATTTCCATGACCGTCTTGCCGACTTTGCCCGAAAGCTCCGCCTGCCACGCATCCTGGAACTTGGCTTTGACCGTTTCGTCGATAACCGCTTGATACGCAGGATACACGTTCGGCAATCCGCCCATATCACATGCACCCTGGACATTATTTTGCCCGCGCAGAGGATTCACCCCTGTGGAAGGCTTCCCGATATGACCGGTTACCATCGCAAGATTCGCAAGGGACTTCACATTGTCCACACCGTGGGTATGCTGTGTGATCCCCATAGCGTATAGAATGGACGAGCGCTTTGCACCCGCGTAGGTTTTGGCCATGGCCACGATGTCTTCAGCAGGAATGCCGCATATCTCGGCGGCTCTTTCGGGAGGATAGTTTTTCACCACTTCCCGGAGCTGTTCGAATCCTTCGGTTCGCTCTGCTATGAACTGCTTATCTTCCAGTCCTTCGGAAAGAATCACATGCATCATGCTGTTGATAAGCGCCACGTCGGTTCCGAGATTCTGTCTCACGTGGATATCTGCGACGGACGCGAGCTGAATGCTCCTGGGATCTGCAATGATGAGCTTTGCGCCCTTTGCTTTCGCTTTATACACTCTGGACGCGATGAGTGGGTGCGCAACGGTGGTATTGGAACCGATCACGAATATGCAATCTGCATCTTCAATTTCGGGGATGGAATTCGTCATTGCTCCACTTCCGAAAGCGGCGGCAAGACCTGCCACCGTGGAGCTGTGTCAGAGGCGTGCGCAGTGATCTATATTGTTCGTCCCGAATCCTACTCGGCAGAATTTCTGAAGCAGGTAGTTTTCCTCGTTCGTGCATTTGGCCGAGGTCAGGAATGCAACACTGTCTCCCCCGTGAGTATCCTTTATTTCCCGCAGCCTGGCAGCGGCAAAATCCAGGGCTTCATCCCAGGATGCCTCTACCAATTGTCCATTCTTGCGGATCATGGGTTTGGTAAGTCTTCTGGGGCTCTCCACGAACTCGTGGACGTTCCACCCCTTGATACACAGTTTACCCTGGTTCATGGGGTTGGTTTTTGACGGGAGCGTACTCGTCAGTTTCCCGTCCGTTACTTCCAGCAGCATTTCACAGCCGCATCCGCAGTAAGGACATGTTGTCCGGACGTATTTAAGATCCATAAGCTTCTCCTCGGGAGAGAGACGTCTTTATTCTGTCGCGTGTAGCACGAAGATTTGTCCGATGACCGTGGGGATTGCAGGGATCGTTTCCTGAACCGGCTTTTCATCATTGATCGACTCACCGGAAAGAGCCCTGTATCAGCAAACGTGCTTGTTGAACAAACCCGCCTGCCTCAATCAAAAATCCGTACAAATTTACCACCCCGTGCTCCGGGAATCAAGGGAACTCTAACACGTTCGCACCCATTATCTTCAAAGAAATCACAGAGCTGCTTATGTCTTTTGTGACATAAGCAGAGTCCCCGCGCATTCAGATTCTCATTGCAGACCGTTTTGTGGACGCTTATGCGAGGAACTCTGCAAATCATGTGATTTACGGTTGGTTTCGAAATATTGTATGAGAGTCGGGTAGTATTCGGAAAGGAACCCTTCGATGAATGATCAGGAATTGCTGGCACGCATATCCGTCAACCCGAATATCTTCGGAGGAGAGTTATCCTTCAACTTTATTGAAAGAACTAAAGACATCGAACGACCAATGCTGTGCGGGTGGCACTGACCCGATCTTCAGGTCAGTGCTGTTCAGAAGGAGATTAGCGCACCCGCACTCGTACACCCCCGGCATTCACACCTACTCCGCCTCGGGGCCCGACAGCCACGCCGACACCGCCGACACGGACACCCACGCCTCCCCGGGGTCCCACTGCAACCCCTACCCCGGGAGATCCATAGCGATAACCGCCATATCTGTAAGGATTATGGCGGCGAGAATAAGGATACCCATATCCATACCGATAAGAACGATAACGAACAGGACGTGCCTGAGGATACACGTACGTCATGGAAGGTACCGGAACAACCGTCTCTCGAACTATGGTTCTCCGAGGCGCAGGAGCAGTCAATACAATCAGAGGGGTTTGTATCTGGTCCGCAGAAACCCAGCCTTTTACCGGTCCTTCTATTTCAGCCCAGTTGCTGTTGCTCCAGAATCCTGACAGCCTGAGCCGTTCCCCCATACGTGCGCATCCAGCAACGTCAAAATGTGTGCCTGGACCCGACCTCACTCTGAGGCACATCTCCGGCCTATCCACAGATACCACCGTTGCAATGCTGCGAACCGCCTGGATCGAGTCTATGGGGATCCAACCTCCGTTCATGGGGCTTTTCAGCATGACCCAGCCGTTTTCAAAACGGGGAAAATTGGTAACCCTCGATCCCACTGCCAGCGTTCCGATAATGCCTGCATCGGCATACGGCGCACTTCGAACGATGAGACCGCCTCTGCTGTCGCCTGCAACAACGGTTCCGGAGACAGGGCCGACGATCTCTTCCGGAAAAGCAGAAGCCAAACCCGCACCTGACCAGATGCCGGTTATACAGACCACAGCGGCCAACAGTGCAAGTCGCGGATATATGGATTTCATGTGTGCCTCCAAATTCATACGTACTGGGACGAACTGAACCACTCTTGCGCTGGATGTTGGATAATAATATCGGAAAAGAGCCACCTTTCTGACACCTTTTTTTCGCATTTGCACATGTTCTCTCTTGGCGGGAATGGAAAATCACAGGAATACCCCGTGTGGTGAAAGAATGTGCTCTGCTTGTCCGACCGACGCCTTAAATTCATTCAAAAAAAGGCTTTAATTGGTTTGAAATAAGGCATTCTTCTGTTAAAATGGCTTGGCCGAGTCTGATTTTCCAAGGATCAGATACCGAGAATTTCTTGAGTCGGCTCGTTTCACAAATCTCCTGTCACAAATTTTGGCTTATGGGGAGGTTCTTGGAACATCAATACTGTAATGAAAATAAGGTACACTGCTCAGTATATACGGTGGGTTTTCGGAATTCCGGATTCTTGTCATTTTATAGTTGATACAGATCCCGTTACCGGATAGGGAACGAAGGCGGAAGTACATTGTGCTGAATTGAGTCAACGAGTTGACTCGTCCGAAGCACCTCATAACATCTGTTTTTCAAGGGGATGATTGCTGAATCATGCGACTTCAGAAATCACGTGGAGTTACTCTGTTTTGCTCCTTCACCGGTCTTACCATCCCGACTTCTCAACATTCGGGGCTGATTTATGAATGACCGGAAGTTTACAATCTCAAAGGAGAAGGCCGATCTCATGGCAATTCGGATTGATAATCGTGAAGCATACCGGAGTGTGATCCTGATCGTTGTCACATTTCTGGTATTACATTTGACAAGCGCTTATGATTATTTACTTTTCCACAGTCTGGCAGAGATCTTCAGCATTTTGATCGGCTGGGGCATTTTTCTGATCGCATATAATGTTCGGCAATTCTTAAGAAACAATTATTTTCTGTTCATTGGCGTGGCTTATTTTTTTGTAGCTGGCATGGATCTGATTCATATGTTTGCGTATAAGGGCATGGGGATCTTTGCAACCCATGATGCCGATTTACCCACTCAACTTTGGATTGCTGCCCGTTACCTGCAGAGCATTTCGCTTCTCGTTGCCCCGCTATTCATTACGCGAAAGCCGGGAGTCTTCGTTCTTATAGGGATTTTTTCGGCCATCTTCTCGTTTCTGCTTCTATCGATCTTTTATTTACAGATTTTTCCTGCATGCTATGTGGAAGGCAGCGGGCTCACCACGTTCAAGATCGCGAGCGAATATATTATCTGCCTGATTCTCATAGGTGCGTTAATCTTTACCGTTGCACGCGGGGAGAAATTTGATGCTCAGGTTCTTCGGCTGATCATCGGGTCCATTATTGTCACCATCTTCTCCGAATTGAGTTTCACGCTGTACATCAGTGTGTACGGGTTTGCCAATTTTCTGGGGCATTTTCTCAAAATCGTTGCCTTCTATCTCTTATATAGGGCGCTCATAGAGATAGGCCTGAGGAAGCCCTACAGGCTGCTGTTCAGGGAGGTGGCAAGTGAGAAGGAAGCTTTGCGGAAGTCGGAGGCAGAGTATCGAGATCTGGTGGACAATCTCAATGACATTATCTTCAAAATCGATGCTGAAGGGAAACTCACATACGTAAGCGAGCCCGTAACCTCTGTATTGGGATACGAACCTCAGGAATTGGTAAATCGGCATTTTGCGTCCTTCATTCACCCCGAGGACGTAGGGCAGTTTTCCAAGAACATTCAGCATTGCCTTGAAGAAAAGATCTATCAAAACGAATTCCGGGTTTGTACCAAGCAGGGCGAGTACCGGCGGGTCACGAGTTCCAGCAGGGCAACCCTGGAACTCGGCAAGGTCGTGGGCGTTCAAGGGATTGTCACAGATATCACCGAACGCAGGCAATCGGAGCTGGCCCTGAAGGAGAGCGAAGAAAAACTCCGGCTTTTTATTGGTCATGCTCCAACGGCATTGGCCATGTTCGATCGAGAGATGCGCTATCTCGCTGTCAGCCGACGTTGGGTAAAGGATTACGGATTGGGTGACCGAGACATTCTCGGCCGCTCGCATTACGAGATTTTCCCCGACATACCGGAACAGTGGAAAACGGCGCACCGACGGGGGCTCGGTGGCGAAGTCATAAAATCCGATAAAGACCGTTTCGAGCGTATGGACGGGACCGTGCGATGGCTGCGGTGGGAAGTGAGACCCTGGTATGCGGCCGATAACAATATTGGCGGAATCGTCATCTTTACCGAAGACATTTCCGAACGTCATCAGGCCGAGGAGGATGCCAAGAAAAACCTGGAGCAGCTCCGGACGGTACTGGAGCACCTCACCGAAGGATTGGTTATCTCGGACCTCGAGGGGAATCTCTATCACTGGAATCGAACTGCCATTGAAATGCACGGCTTCGAGAGTCTCGAAGAATGTCAGCGACTCCTCCCCGAGTTTGCCGATATTTTTGAGCTTTCCACTTCGGACGGTCGAATTCTGCCGTTGGAAGAATGGCCGCTTGCCCGCATTCTCACGGGCGAGACGTTGCGGAATTGGGAAATCCACATTCGCCGTCTGGACAGAAACTGGAAACGCGTCTGGCTGTATGGCGGGAGCCTTGCCCTGGACGCGGCAGGTGAACCTCTCCTCGCCGTCGTGAGTGTGACCGACATAACCGAGCGCAAGCACTATGAAGATGAAAGGGAGCTTACCGTTGAATTCCTTCACCTCGTAAACGAAAGCCGGGGAATCCAGGGCCTGATCCGGTCTGCGGTGCTGTTTTTTCAGAAGCAGTCGGGCTGCGATGCAGTTGGAATCCGGCTGAAAAACGGAGACGATTATCCGTATTACGAGGCTCGGGGTTATCCCCAAGAGTTCATTGAAACAGAAAATCAGTTGTGCCTTCATGATGAGGATGGCGTTATCGTCCATGACGATAATGGCGTTCCGCTTCTGGAATGTATGTGCGGCAATATCATTCGGGGACGATTCAATCCCTCAAAACCATTCTTTACCTCACAGGGCAGCTTCTGGACCAATTCAACAACCGAGCTTCTCGCAACGACTACCGAAGAAGATCGCATGGCCCGTACGCGAAACTGCTGCAATTACGAAGGTTACGAATCATTGGCCCTCATTCCGTTGCGTACTGGAGATGAGCAATGGGGGCTTCTCCAACTGAACGATAAACGCACAGGCCGCTTCACTCCTGAAACGATTGCCCTCTGGGAGCGACTGGCTCAGCACGTATCCGTAGCGTTGGCAAAATTCAAGGCCGAAGAAGCAGTGCAACGAAACGAGGCAATGCTGCGTGCAGTGCTGGACAAGATGCCTTCAGGAGTTACCGTGCGAGATGCCCGGACCGGTGCATTGATCCTCTCCAACGAGCGGAGTCGTCAAATCATGGGCTCCCTGGTCCAAACTCCTGGCGAGTTCGCCCGGTACGGAGCGTATCGTCCTGACGGGAGCCAGAACCGGACCGACGATTGGCCAGTCTCGCGCTCCATGGCTACAGGTGAGATCGTGGACGCAGAGGAGACTGAATGCGAATGCAACGATGGGTCCCGTATCACGCTGAGCATCAGTTCCGCGCCCGTCCGTGATTCCCAGGGGAACATAATCATTGGAGTAGGCGTATTCCATGACATAACCGAACGCAAGCAGGCAGAGAAGGAATTGCACACGATTCTCGAGCGATTTTATTCGATTCTCTCAAATCAGTATGCCGGCCTGTTGCTCGTTTCCCAGGAAGGTAAGATCGAGTTTGCAAATCAGGCATTCTGCGATCAATTCGACCTGCAGGTCCCGCCGTCCGCAGTCCAGGGCAGGGTTGCCGGGGATGTTATTGAAAAGATTCAGGATGTGTACGCGGAACCGGCCCAGGCTGTTAATCGAATCAGTGAAATCGTTCGAAACGAGCAGCCGGTGAAAGGCGAAGAAGTCCCCATACGCGGTGGAAAAACCTATTTGAGAGATTTCGTTCCCATCCATATCGACGGCAAACCATACGGGCGCTTATGGCATCACCTGGACATCACCGAACGCAAGAAAGCTGAGGACAAGCTCCGTGAAAGCGAGGAACGCAATCGCTTTCTCGCCAGCGTTGTGGAATCTGCTTTGCAGCCCTTTGCCGTGGGTCATGTAGACGGCAGTATCGGCATGTTTAATAAGGCGTACTGCAACCTGGTCGGCTATACGGAAGAGGAACTGCGACATACGGGCTGGATGCGAGATCTCACCCCACCGGAATATCGCGACTTCGAATCGGCAAAGCTTGCCGAACTCATGGCGACCAAAACGCCCGTGCGGTACGAAAAGGAGTACATTCGAAAAGATGGGACCCGGATACCCATTGAACTGCTCGTACACCTCATCACCAATCGTGACGGTGAGCCCATCTTTTATTCCTTCATAACCGACCTTACCGATCACAAGAGAGTCGAAGCCGCAATACGCGCGTTGAATCAGGAGCTTGAAGAAAGAGTCCGGGAGCGCACCGCGGAATTGGCGGACTCGAATGAAAAGCTCAAGGCCGAGGTGGAGGAGAGAAGGCAGGCAGAACAAAAATTTCGTTCGATTTTCGAGAACAGCCTGGATGGTTTGTTGTTCCTCTCTTCTTCGGATGGAAGTATATTATTGGCCAATTCCGCAGCATGCGACATGCTCGGATACCCGGAACCCGACCTCCTCAAGCTCGGCCGAGATACTGTTTTTAGTGCTCCCGAATTGGATGGGTTCGAGCGAGAAAAGCAGCCCAGGAGTTTCCGAGGCGAATTGAACTGTGTGCGCAGAGACGGCACGACATTTCCGGCGGAGATATCCTCTGCCATCTTTAGCGATGCTGCCGGAGAAGAGCGGTCATGTGTTGTCATACGAGATATTACCCAGCGCAAAAAGGCTGAAGAAGCGCTTGTCAAGTGGGGCCAGGTGTTCGAGCACGCACAATGGGGCATCGTCGTGAGCAGTGACGACAAGAAATCATTGGCCTTTATGAACCCGGAATTTGCCAAAATGCATGGGTACACTGTGCAGGAATTGACGGGCCGCCCCATTGTGGATGTATTTGCTCCCGACGAACGGCCAAGTGCTGCCGATCACATCGCTATTGCCAATGAAAAAGGCCATCATATTTGGGAATCCAAACACCTTCGGAAGGACGGGACCATCTTCCCGGTCCTCATCGATGCAACGGCAGTAAAAGACGAAACCGGGAACGTCCTCTATCGTGTAGTCAACGTTCAGGACATAACAGAGCGTAAGCAGGCAGAAAATGTGCTCAGACGCACACTTTCCGACTTGAGCAGGTCGAATGCAGATCTTCAACAATTCGCGTACGTGGCATCTCACGATCTGCAGGAGCCTCTCCGCAATGTGGCTACCTGTCTGCAAATGTTGGAAAAGAAATATAAGCGACAATTAGGGGAGGATGCAGACCGGTACATCCGTTTTGCCGTGGATGGCGCAATCCGCATGAAAGCGCTCATTCAGGACCTGTTGATGTATTCCCGTGTTGCTACCGGCGATAAAGTATCAGAGTCCATAGCATGCACGAAAGTATTGGATCAAACCCTGGAAAATCTGCGCTCGACCATTATCGAGACCGGAGCGGAGATAACTCACGATCCGCTCCCGACAGTTGCTGCAGACCCGACACAACTGTTGCAGGTCTTTCAGAATCTTATCGCAAACGCCATAAAATTTTGCGGTGACAAACAGCCCCACATTCATGTTTCGGCAATAAGAAATGCGCACGAATGGGTCTTCTCGATTCGAGACAATGGTATTGGCATCGCCACCCGTCACCTGGACAGGATTTTTGTCATTTTTCAGCGGTTGAACAAAAGATCCGAATATGACGGTACAGGAATGGGACTTGCCATTGTAAAGAAGATCATAGAGCGGCATGGGGGCAAAGTTTGGGTGGAATCTGAGGTTGGTGAAGGATCGATCTTTTACTTTACCATCCCCTGTAGCACAAGAGCAGAACGCACCCGAAAACCAGAGGATCACTGGTCAATGTAGTCTTCCGGACCTTTGACGTCCGGAGAATCACTGTTTCCGAGGGTAAACCTCAGGAGGTAACAGGAGCACATGGCGAGATCGACAAAAACCCGAAAAACCGAGTCCCATTCTCCAAGCTTATCAAAATCTCTGACAGGAATAGTAGGTTTGGATGAAATAACCGGAGGCGGTCTGCCCAAAGGACGCCTACCCTGATTTGCGGCGGACCCGGATGCGGCAAGACCTTGCTGAGCATGGAATTTCTCGTTCGCGGAGCATCGCAATATGGTGAGCCGGGCGTTTTTATTGCCTTCGAAGAAAATGAAAAGGATTTGTTGGAAAACTTCAGCTCACTCAAATTCAGTCTCGACTCGCTCGTAGCCGAGAACAAGGTCGCTCTCGACCACATCTTTGTGGAGCGGAGCGAAATAGAAGAAACCGGCGAATATGATCTGGAAGGACTGTTTATCCGCCTCGAGATGGCTATCAATCAGGTGAACGCCAAACGGGTGGTCCTGGATACTATAGAATCGCTCTTTTCAGGCTTCACCGATGAAACCATTCTGCGTGCAGAGCTGCGACGCCTTTTCCGATGGCTGAAAGATAAGGGCGTTACCGCGATTATCACTGCCGAACGAGGGTCCGAAACGTTTTCCCGTCACGGCCTGGAAGAATATGTGGCTGACTGCGTGATAGTGCTGGATCATCGGGTGGAAGGCCAACTCTCCACAAGACGGCTCCGGGTAGTGAAATATCGCGGGTCGGCGCACGGACAGGATGAGTATCCGTTCCTGATTCATGTCAACGGGATTTCGCTCCTTCCCATAACATCTTTAGGGCTGGATCACATTGCATCTTCGGAAAGAGTTTCGTCGGGCATTGACCGTATGGATGCCATGCTGAGCGATCAAGGTTATTATCGGGGCAGCACGGTCCTTGTGTCGGGTGCGGCTGGCACAGGGAAGTCGAGCTTTGCAGCTCATTTTGTGAATGCTGCCGGCAATCGCGGTGAACGAGCACTCTATCTCGCGTTCGAAGAATCCGAAAGCCAGATCGTTCGCAACATGAAATCCATCGGATTCAATCTGGATAAACATGTCAAGAAAAATCTTCTTATGTTTCATTCAGTGCGTCCCACAATGTTCGGACTCGAATCGCACCTGACGCAATTTCACAGAATAATCGAGGAATTCAAGCCGGATGTCATAGTGATGGATCCCATTTCGAATCTCGTTGCCATAGGAAATACTGCAGAAGTAAAATCCATGCTCGTGCGCCTCATAGACTTCATGAAGAGCAAGCAAATCACCACCCTGTGTACGGATCTGACGTCCGGCGGCTCGATATCGCAGGCCACTGAAATCGGAATCTCTTCACTTACCGACACCTGGATCCTGCTCGGGACCCCTGAATCGTCCGGCGAGCGCAATCGGACCCTGAATATCGTCAAATCGCGCGGCATGGAACATTCGCACCAGATACGAGAGTTTCAATTGACCGGCAATGGGATCCAGTTGATAGACGTGTATGTCGGTTCGGATCAATTTGTGATCGGTTCGGCACGGGTTGCTCAGGAAGCCCAGGATGCGGCGGAGGCATCGGCGCGCAAGCAAAAGGTGCTCCAGATGCAAGCCGAACTGAAACGGAAAAGAGCCCTGTTCGAGGCTGAAGCGGCAGCCTTGAAAGCCAAATTCGAGTACGAACAATCCGATATTCAGAGAATCATCGAGGCGGCGGAGATCCGGGAAGTTCAATTGGAACGGGAAAAGGCGGATCTCGCGATCGTACGCAAGGCTGACGCTCCTGTCCCTCCGGAACTGGGGAACCAGACCCGAAAAGGAAAGGTCTCATGAAAGAATCCATGGATGAATTCCTGGAGAATCAAGACACGGCAACAGAAGCATGGAACCTGCGGCTTTATGTAGCCGGGCAGACTCCTAAATCGATTCAGGCATTCAGTAATCTCAAGAAGATTTGTGAGGAGCATCTTGCAGGCAGGTACGCAATAGAAGTGATCGACCTCACCGTGCAGCCACAATTGGCAAAAGGAGACCAGATCCTTGCTTTGCCGACTCTGGTGAGAAGGCTGCCTCCGCCTCTCAGAAAAATAATCGGCGATCTTTCAAACACGGAACGTGTTCTGGTGGGACTTGACTTACATCCCATCAAAGGAAAATAGACATGCCTGAGAAAAAAGACGAAGTAGTCGATACCGAACAGAACGAGGACGGATCGGAAAAGCCCAAATATGTGCTGAGATTGTTCGTTGCAGGGACAAGCCGCAGATCGTTACGCGCTCTCCAGAATCTCAAGAAGATATTGGAAGAAGAGCTTGAAGGCCGATACGAACTCGAAGTCATCGATATTTATCAACAACCGATCTTTGCGAAGGAAGGGCAAATTGTCGCTGCACCCACACTGATAAAACAATTACCTCCTCCTTTGCGGAAATTGGTGGGAGATCTTTCCGACACCGGCAAAGTTCTTGCTGGTCTCAGTATCTCGCCGCGCGAGTAGAAGTCAGAGAATTCGACATGCCAAATCATGAAAGCACACGAAACGATCTGATTGCCGAAATTGCAGAATTGCGGTTACGCCTTGAGGAAGCAGAAGAGACCCTGGAAGCAATCCGAAACGGCGAAGTGGACGCACTTGTCGTTTCCGGACCTCAGGACGATCAGGTGTATACCTTGAACGGATCGGACCGGGCTTATCGCATCCTCTTTGAGACAATGAACGAGGGAGCGGCCATTCTCGGATCGGACGGGACGGTCTTCTTCTGTAACGGCAAATTGACAGCGATGCTGCGGGCGCCGATGGAGACAATTCTTGGCGGTTCGATATTCCCGTTCGTAACGGAAAAGTGCGCTCCTGTGATAGCGGATCTCCTTGAAAAGGGTCTGCAGTCGTCTCAGAAGATGGAGATCACTTTACAATCCCGCGACGGAACGCTTGTCCCGTGCCAAATCTCTTCCAGCCCTTTTCTGGTGGAGGATGCCGCCAACATCTGCGCGATCTTCACCGATCTCACCGAGCGCAAGCAGGTGGAAGCGAACCTGATACGCTCCAATAAGGATCTTGCGCAATTCGCTTATGTTGCATCGCACGATTTACAGGAGCCTCTTCGCAACGTCATCAATTGTCTTCAAATCCTGGAGAAGAAATACAAATACAAACTGGAGCCCAGCGCAGATCAATACATTCACCATGCAGTTGAGGGCTCGAAACGGATGAAAGCCCTTATCCAGGACCTGTTGACCTACTCCCGGATAGATACGCAGGGGAAAGAACACGCGCACGTAGAATCCGAGGAAGTTCTGAGCCGGACGGTGGAAAATTTGGCATCCGCTATTTCAGAGACCCGAGCTGATATAACCCACGGTCCGCTCCCCAGGATGGCTGCAGACAATACGCAACTGCTGCAGGTTTTTCAGAATCTCATCGGAAATGCCATAAAATTTCGCAGCGAAAAGCCGCTCCGGATTCACGTGTCCGCGACAGCGAACAATCGCGAATGGATTTTTTCCATCCGTGACAATGGTATCGGGATAGATCCACAATATTCTGAAAAGATTTTCATGATTTTCCAACGGCTAAATAGGCGCTCGGAATATGATGGTACGGGAATGGGGCTCGCCATAGTCAAGAAAATTGTGGAACGGCATGGCGGTAGAGTCTGGGTGGAATCCACAATTGGTGAAGGTTCAACGTTTTATTTTACTATACGCAACATTCAGGAATCATGACAGCGCCTTGTGCGGCCAAGGGGTAGAAAGCTGTCGGGAAATTAATAACTATGAGCGATTCGGACATACGGAAGAAAGCTGAAGAAATAGTGGCTTCGAAGAACCAGGATGTCACTATCCGGCCATTCTCTGAAAAGCGCCGTGAAGATCTCATTCATGAATTGCAGACCCATCAGATCGAGCTGGAAATGCAAAACGAAGAATTGCGTAGGACACAGCTCGAACTGGAGGAATCACGGGATAATTACGATCTTCTCTACAATTCCGCGCCCGTGGGATATTTCACCCTGGATACCCGCGGGATGATTACCCAGGTGAATACCACCGCAGCCAAGATGCTCGGTAAGATGCACCTGGTAAAAATGCCTTTTCACCTATTTGTTATTCAGGCGGATCGAGAAAAATTACGGGATTATTTGAGCCAGCTCCTGAAGACAGGCCACAAAGAGGCTTGCGAGATGACGCTCAGGGGAATTGGCGGAGAGTTGTCGGTCTGGCTTGACGGAATAGCAATTAAGGATGTCTCGGAGAAAATAGCTCGTGTACAGCTCATCGCCTCCAACAGGACGGCAATTAAACTGGCCGAAAAGTCGGCTCGCAGCTTTCAGATCAAATATAAGGCCCTGTATGAGGACTCCGCTGACGGGATTCTTTTATTCGACAATGCAGGAATTATCCTCGACTGCAACAAGGCAAGCATGAACCTGTTCGGGTACTCGTTGGAAGAAATCAGCGGGAGACAGTTGGCAGAAATAGTACATCCCGAAGACCGAAAGGAGATGTCGCAGAAGCTCCTGGATCTCCTCAGGGGGCAACAGCCCCGGCTCAATTGCCGCATGCGTAAAAAGGATGGAACCTACAGGGCAGTGGAGGTCACGGGGAGACATATTGAAGAGAACCTGAATCAGACCTTGTATCGAGACATTACCGAACGGCTGTTGGCGGAAGACAGGCTGCGGGAAAATGAAGAGCTGTATCGACAGATGTTTCATGGCAGTCAGGCCGCCAAGTTGCTTATCGATCCTGAAAGTGGCGAGATAATAGATGCGAATGAGGCTGCCGTAACGTTTTACGGGTACGAGATTGACCGCCTGAAGAAGATGAGAATATCCGATATCAATGTGTTGTCTCCTCCGGAAATATTGGCAGAAATGGAGAAGGCACGTTCTCATATGCAGAATTTCTTTCGGTTTAAACACAGACTCGCCTCGGGAGAAATCCGCGATGTGGAGGTGTACTCCAGCACTTTGGAGGTTCGAGGTCGCTCGTTATTGGCTTCGATTATTCACGATGTCACGGACCGGCTCAGGGCCGAAACAAATTTGATGCGCTCAAACCACGATCTCGAGCAATTTGCTTATGTAACTTCACACGATCTTCAGGAGCCATTGCGAACGATAACCACCGCTCTGCAAATGTTCGAGAGAAAGCATAAAGGCAAGTTCGATCAAACTTCCGACGAATTGATACAGTATGCCGTTGATGCCGCAAGAAAAATGAAAGCCCTTATTCAGGATCTTCTGGCATATTCCCGTCTCAATACTCGCGGACATCCATTTGAGTGGGTGGATCTGAGAGAAGTCGTACATCAGTCGATTGCCAATCTGAGAAGCCTTATAGAAGAAAGAGGCACAATAATTACTCTGGATGACATGCCCTCGATGTGCGGCGATCCCAGTCAACTGGTACAACTTTTTCAAAACCTGGTGGGAAATGCCGTAAAATTCGGCCCCGCAGTTTCACCCGAGGTACATGTTTCCGTTCAACAAAACAGCAATGAATGGGTTTTCTCCGTAAGAGACAATGGGGAGGGAATTCAGGATACCCATTTCGATCGCATCTTTGTGATTTTTCAGCAATTGGACAAGAAAAATCCTTTTGAAGGCACAGGTATAGGATTGGCAATCGTCAAGAAAATTGTGGAGCGCCATCACGGGCGAATTTGGGTGGAATCCGAGGTTGGTGTCGGTTCCACATTTTATTTTGCACTGCCCATGGGTACGCCCGACCAATCCGGAACATGTGCGTCTGATGGGAGCGAATGCAGTGTGGAGATCAATTGACGAGAGCCAAATTGAGGGCGGTCGGCCGGACTGATACACAAATTCCCTAATGAAGAAAGTGTCTCAAAAACCGAAATCTATGCCAGATCGTGGCATGATGTTTTGTCCATCCATGAATTTTGAGACAGTTGCGAATCGCATCGGTCGCGAAAGGCCTCGATTGATGCGGTTCACCCGTGCGGATCACGGGTTCAGCGCATCCTACACTGGCTGCCGCTGTTGTTCGAATGCAAGCGATTCGAATCAATGGGAACACCGATTCGTAATCGAGCTATCTAAGCTGTAAATCGACCCGCCGGGGAAATTGAGAGGCTTTTTTATTGTCGTCCGGTTAAGGTAAAGGTGTTCAGTCTATGGACTCGAGGAATACTGGTAGGGAAAAGAAACAGGGGCTGTCTCTCCACACATTTCTCATGCGACAGCTCTGGTTCTGTGTGGTGCCGCTGATACTGCTGGCCCTGTATCTTGCTGTGCAGCATGTCAGGATTCTCCATGATCAGCAGGACGAGAATGCGCAGCATCTGATAAATGATATCACAATGGCCATAGACCACCAGATAGGGATAAAGATTGCAGCGTTGCAAGTGTTGGCCGCTTCACCCCTGTTAGACGACCCATCCCGATGGAATGAATTCTATAAGGAAGCACAGGCCTTTCACCAGAGCCTCGGGTATCACGTTTTTCTCATCGATTTTTCAATGCGATTGCTTCTGAACACGCATGAACCATTCGGAGCTGTTCTGTCGAAAGGATCCATGCCAAAAGGCCGTGCTGCAGCGCTAATTGTCAGGGAGACCGGTAAGCCGGCCGTAGGTGATGTATTCTTTAGCCCGTTTGCCAAAGAGCCTCTTGTAGCAGTTGCGGTACCGGTCATACGCGAAGGCAAAACGAACTTTGTCCTGGCCTGCCTCATAGAAACCAGAAGATATGACGAGTATTTCAAAGATCTCTCATTACCGGCCATGTGGTCTCTGAAGCTGCTTGACAGTAACAACGAACTCATGGCTCGTCGTTCTCAACCAGAACCGAACGATCCATCGGTCACCAATGAAACGTCAAGGCAATTCGTGGCCCAGTCCGATATCTCCCACTGGTCGACAGTTCTCGAAATCCCTGCCAGTGTTTATCACGCACCGATTCTTGCCGCCATAGCTGCCCTGACCGTGGTAATCCTGGCGATCACTCTCATAAGCATTCTGGTAGGAAGATTCGCAGGCCGCCGGCTGGCTCGATCCGTGAAGACACTGGCCCAATCGCCACTGAATCAGACCCAAAGCCTGGAAATAAACGAGATTGAGGAAGCACGACGTATGCTTGCCGATGCCGCGGCATCTCGGGAAGGGGCTGAAGAGAAATTGATGGAAAGTGAACGGCGTTATCGCGATCTCTATCAAAATGCGCCCGATATGTATGCTTCTGTGGACTCGACAACTGGTCGAATTCTTCAATGCAACCAAACGCTAAGCATTGTAACAGGCTATTCGATGGAAGAAATCGTCGGACTTTCTGCAATGGATATGTATCATCCCGACAGCCTTGAAAATGCTAAGAAAGTTTTCAAAGTCTTCCAGGCCACGGGCGAAGTTCGCAATGCCGAACTTCAGTTGCGTTGTAAGGACGGGAGCATAGTCGATGTGATGCTCAATGCATCGGCAGTCTACGATGAGAGTGGAAAGATTGTAAAGAGCAGATCCAGTTTACGGGACATCACCGATCGCAAGCGGGCGGAGAAAGCGCTACAGGAAAGCGAGGGACGTTTCAGAAAGCTTATGGAACATTCTCCAATGGGAATAGCAGTATCGGACACGGAGGAACGAATATTCTTTCTGAACAAGAACTTCATCGAATCATTCGGGTACACTCTGGAAGATATACCCACTCTGGAGAAATGGTGGCTTCTGGCATATCCCGATCCGAAACTTGCAGAATCGGTCAAGGCGGAATGGTTCAGTGTGATAAAACGGGCATCCGAGACTGGAACAGAAGCCGAACCCGTAGAACGAGAAGTCAGATGCAAGGACGGCACGATACGCATTGTCGATTTCAGGAAGACAGTAATAGATGAATCGGTAATACACACCCTCCACGACGTGACGGAGACAAGACGGCAGAAGGAAGCTCTGCGGGAGAGCGAAGAAACCTTTCGGGCAGTATTCGAGACATCTGCCCAGGGTATCCTGCTGTCTGCTCCGGACGGAACCATATTCAAGGCGAACAAAGCAGCTCAGCAGATGTTCGGCCGAAATGAGCAGGAGATCTGCGACGTTGGGAGAGACGGAGTTGTGGATCTCAACGATCCTCGCCTGGTCCCGGCTTTGGAAGAACGGAATCGTACAGGCTGGTTTGATGGTGAACTCAATTTCAAGCGAAAAGATGGAACGACATTTCCGGTATGGATCACATCGAGTATCTTCAGAGATGGAAAAGGAAACGTGCGAAGCAGCATGATCTTTCAGGACATTACCGAACAGAAGCGGGTCGAAGCAGAGACACGAGAACTGAATCGGGACCTGGAAACGAGAGTAAAAGAGCGGACTGCTGAATTGGCAGCAGAGGTCGAAGAACGCAAGCAGATAGAACGAGCCTTGCGAGAGAGTGAAGACCGGTTCAGAAGCATTTTTGAACAAAGTCCCACAGGAATAGGGATCGTCAATACGGAATATAAACTTGTCGCAGTCAATCCGACTTTTTGCGACTTTCTCGGATATACGGAAGAAGAGCTCATAGGAATGACATTGAAGGATGTTACCCATCCTGACGATCTCGAATCAGATGTGGCAAATGCCGAAGAGCTCCAGAATCGTCGGCAAAGATCTTTTAGAATGGAGAAACGTTATATTCGCAAAAATGGCGAAGTGACATGGGGTCACCTGAGTGTATCCGTGCTGCATGAATCTTCAGGACGGCCTCCGTTGCTGCTGGGTATGGTCCAGGACATCGACGAGCGCAAAAGAATGGAAGAAGTCCTTCAAGAGCGGGCAGAAGAGCTTGCCCGGTCAAACCAGGATCTGGAGCAATTTGCCTACGTGGCGTCTCATGATCTGCAGGAACCCCTGCGAACGGTCACGTCTGCTCTGCAAATGTTCGCAAAGAAGCATAGGAAGAAATTTGATGCAGATTCCGACGCATTGATCGGGTTTGCCGTTGACGGCGCAAGAAAAATGAAAGCCCTCATTCAGGATTTGTTGGCTTATTCCCGTCTCAATACTCGCGGACAACCTTTTGAACCTATGGATTTAGGAGAGATTCTGAACCAGTCCATAACTCATTTGAGAGGTCTCATAGATGAGAAAGGAACGACAGTGACCTGTGATATTATGCCCGTCGTGTACGGAGATCCCGTGCAATTAGTGCAGCTTTTTCAGAATTTAATAGGGAACGCCGTGAAATTCGGCCCGGACGTTTCTCCAACAGTACATATTTCCGCGAAGAAGAACAGCAACGAATGGATCTTTTTCATTAGAGATAACGGAATCGGCATCCATGAGAAGCACTTCGAGCGTATTTTTGTCATTTTCCAGCAATTGCAGAAGAGGAATCCTTTTGAGGGCACAGGTATAGGGCTGGCAATCGTCAAGAAAATCGTCGAGCGCCATCACGGACGAATCTGGGTGGAATCCGAAATCGGAATAGGCTCCACATTTATTTTTACGCTACCAGTTGGTATTGAATCATGATCAACACAGACAAACCTTTGAATATTCTGCTCGTCGAAGACAATCCTATGGATGTGTTGATGACGAAAGAAGCGCTGCAAAACTGGACAATAGAGTATTGTCTGCACGTGGTTGAAAATGGGGAAGATGCCCTCGATTTTGTGTACGGGCGGGGAAATTACGTCGGGGTGGAACAACCTGACATGATCCTTTTGGATTTAAATCTTCCGAAGCTCAGCGGAAAAGAGATGTTGTTTCAAATACAACAGGATCCCGATCTTTCGGATATTCCCGTTGTCGTGGTGACCACTGCAGATGCGGCAAGTGATTTTCAGATGTGTCGCAATCTTGGTGCCAAACTCTTTATTACGAAACCGATCGATTTTGAAGAATATGTGCAAGCAATCAGCACGATACAGGAATTGTGGCTTGCTCCACAGTCACAGGATTCCGTCTGAAGGCAGAAAATGGACTCATGTAATTGCTCACCGCCATTCCATATATTTCCGGTACGTTCGTACTGAGAAACTGATCGTTACTTGCGAATGAAAGGATCTTTACTGTATGATTTTTGTAGGGGTCGTTTCCAGGTGCACCCATGCAATATATGTAGTCTGCAGATAGATGGATAGAGTAGTATTCTCTGCAGAATCTTAATTCAGACGAAGTACCCGATACCATTACCTTCGTCCTAAATGTATGAGGGGTTAAGGCGGGCATGCCTCGGGAGGACGCTCATGGCTCAGGATGTGGAAGAGATCATCAAGATTGACGATTTCTTGGATTATTGGGAACCGGAGCTTGATTTCGACAAGACTCAGGCAGTCGATGAATTGAACAACGCTCTCCTTGAGGCGTCGCTGGACGGAGACACGGAAGTGGTGGAGCTGCTTCTGGCATCAGGGGCCGAAATCCATCACACCAACGAGACCGGTGACACTCCGGCAATTCTGGCTGCTTTTGAAGGCAACACTTCGGTTCTGGAACGGCTCCTGGACAAGGGGGCTCGCATTGACGCCAAGAATGGGTACGCAAATACCGCACTCCTCAGAGCCGCTTATAAAGGACACCTGCCCACGGTGAGTATGCTCCTGGATCGGGGGGCGGACATTTCCACTCGCAACACTTACGGGAATACTGCCCTGATCGAGGCGGCCATAGGCGGTCACCCGGAGGTTGTAAAACATCTCCTGGATCGCGGCTCAAGAATTGATGAAAAAGATTATCGAGGCAGTACCGCTCTCGTTGCAGCAGCAGGTTGCGGCAGTACAGAGGTCACGAGAGTGCTGCTGGCCCGAGGAGCTGATGAAAACGCGCGGAACAAGTCCGGGAACAGCCCGCTTACGGTCGCGGCAAGGGGCGGTTACAAGAAGATCGTCGAGCTGCTTCTGGATTCGGGTGCAGACATAGAAGTGCGTGACAGCCGCGGTAATACTGCTCTCACGGTGGCTGCGCGTTCCGGATACCGGGATACTGTGGAATGCCTCATTGCTGCCGGTGCGAACGTGAAAGCGAGAGACTCCTTCGGGGGCTCGCCGCTCGTTCGAGCCGCCAGCAAGGGGAATGCAGACGTGGTGCGTGTTCTCCTCAAGGCAGGGGCCGATATAAATACCGTGGACACCACCACCGGATCGACTGCGCTTATAAAGGCATGCAAAAAGGGAGATGTACCGACGGTGAGAGTCCTTCTCGAGCGCGGTGCCGATCTCGACTTATCGGATAAGCAGGGGAATACGGCACTCATGTTGGCAGTGTACCGCGACCATTATGAAATCGCGCGGCTCCTGATAGCTCTGGGTGCAGATCCGGGGTGTAAGAACAAAGCCGGGAACACTGCAAGGTCTTTCGCTCGTACAGGCAAAATGAGAGAAATTCTCGAGCAGGCTGTGGAACGGATGTATTAAGGCTATTTATAAGAAACGGCAAGGCCCTGTGTCGCTGCCGGGCCGAACTGGTCGATTTGTTCAGCAAAATGTGCAGGCACGGAGGCCGACACCCACAAATCCTCTAGAAGCGCTTTTCGCAATCGGACACAAATTCTGCCATTTGCCGTAAGTTTCGATCGAGTGACGAAGCACTGAAAATAAAGCTTTACAACACCGCAAGTTTTTCAATTGCGCATCGAGCAGCCCCGAGCATTGCGGCTTTATCGTTCAAAACCACGTACACGGGAATTCCGAGCAAAATGCCGCTAAATCTTCCTTTATCAGTGAAAGATTTCATAAAGCCGCCATTTTCGAGCTGAGGCAAGATATCCGGAAGAATTCCCCCGCCAAGGTACATGCCGCCCGTGGTCATTCCCGTGAGAGCCAGATTACCGGCTGCCGCAGCAATAATGGAAATGAACATTTCCAGAGCTTCCCTGCATACAGGCTCGTGTTCCACCATCGCTGCCGAAGAGACCGCTCGGGGGCCGTCCATCAATTTGAAGCGTTCCGTAAGCCATGGTGGTTCTTCGTGGTTTTTGGTTTCCACCAGCCACTGATATATGGTGAACAGCCCGGGCCCTGAAGCGAGCCGTTCAACGCTGACGTGATCGTAAGATCGTCTCAAATACTTCCACAGCTCAACCTGCTGGTCATTTAACGGCGCAAAATCCACGTGACCGCCTTCGGAAGGCAATGGGGTCAACCTTCCATTTGACGGCGCCAGCAAAGAGATACCCAGGCCGGTTCCGGGAGCGACCAATCCTACAGTCCCACCCTTTTCAGCCGGTACCGTATTGACGGGATACAATTCTTCATCTTTCAGCAGCGGAATAGCGTATCCGGTGGCCACGAGATCGTTGATCAGGGTAACTGAAGAAAGATTGAAGAATTGCTCAATTTCCTTATCAACAACTTTCCACGGCAGATTGGTGACTCTCGCGGTCCCTCGGATTATCGGGCCCGCTATCCCGAAACAAGCGGATGCTATGGGATAGGAATGGGCAGCAAGAAAATCGGCGATCAGGTCGTTGAGACCCGGCACTCCACTGTTCAGATAAGACTCCGACACCAGCACTTGAGGCCGTTCTCCAGCGATTTCAAAGACTCCCAAATTGGTCTTGGTACCGCCAACATCTCCTGCAAGCACAATTTCACGTTCTTCAGCCTGCTTCATTGTCACCTCAATCATTCCATGCTCGGCTCACGCGTTCGCAGTAATTTTATATACATATTTGACCCATTCGGAACCATAATGGTCCTGTGCGACAACCCTGAGCGGAAATCCATGTTTCCTGGGCAATGCCACTCCATTCACTTTATATGCCAGAAAGACCTTCTCCTGCACTATATCGGACCAATTGAATCTTTCCACTTTTTCATAATTACCTTCAGGTCCGCGTATCGTCAGGTATTGAGTGCCGCCCTTCACTTCTGCCTGTTTCAGCAATTCATTCAGAGAAAAACCTGTCCATATTCCGTGATTAACAAAGAAACCCGGGCACACCAGGAGCACCGCTTTTTCCAGGGGAGGCAGCTTGAGGACGTCCTCGAATTGAAGGCTCAGAGGTTTGCCGACATTGCCATCCACAATGAGGCGCCAGGATTTCAGTTCCGGTTCATAGCTATCCAACCCCATGACCCCGAAATCCTCGAGCTTCGTGATCTCCAGGTTTGAAGCATCGACTTCGGCAGGGTTGACGTTTACCAGATCTTTCCGGTCTGTGCCTCTGGGAACAGGTTTTCGAGCGACCTGTGCCCACACGAAATCAACCGCACCGATCGTGATTGCACTCAGCACTTGCATCAGGAATCCACGGCGTCCGAACATGGGTTACACCTTTCGTGCGAGTCCCACACCATCGCATTTGTCATCTCCTGGACCACCCGAGCCAGACGGCGAACAGCTTCTTGAGGAATGGTGTCAGGCGTGTCCTGTTGTACGCGTCTCCAACCTGTTTTATGGCCTCTGCATGGGTCGGGTAGGGATGAATCACCGAAGAGAACATCTTCAACCCAGCGCCCGCAACCATTGCAGTTGTGATTTCGCTGATCATGTCTCCGGCTCGGGAACCCACGATTGTTGCGCCGAGAATTTTATCCGAGCCTTTCTTCACGTGAATTTTTACGAATCCCTCATCGTCCCCGTCCAGCAGGGCTCTATCGACGTCACTGAAAGACCGGGAGAACGTTTCCACGGGAATGCCCTTCTCAGCGGCATCTCGTTCGTACATTCCCACATGTGCAATTTCCGGGTCTGTGTACGTGCACCAGGGAACTGTCAGGGCGCTCAATTTCCTGAATCCTGCAAACAGCGCGTTTTGGATTACTATTCTGGCCGCAGCATCCGCCATATGCGTGAATTTGTATTTCATGCACACGTCGCCCGCTGCGTAGATTCTCGGATTTGACGTGGTCAGCCGGTCGTCTACGACAACTCCGGATTTGTCGTACCGAACTCCTGCTGCAGAGAGATTCAAGTCTTCGACATTAGGTGTCCTGCCTGCGCCGACAAGAATTTCTTCCACGGACAGCGAATCCGGTCCATCTGCAGTCTCGAAGTGGATTGTCTTTTTGCCGCTTTCACGTTCGACGCGGATGAGTTTTGCATTGAGAATCAGGTGAATGCCTTCTTTGACGAATTGCTGCTGCACGATTTCCGCTGCATCCGGATCTTCCCTGTCCAGGATGTGAGCATTCTTATGAAGAACGAAAACCTCACAGCCCAGGCGGGCAAAGGCCTGTGAAAGCTCGCATCCGATGGGACCTCCACCTATGACCGCCAGCCGGTCAGGCCTTGCTGTCAACGAGAACACGGTTTCATTCGTCAAATACCCTGCTTCCGCGAGTCCAGGAATGCCGGGATCTGCGGGTCGCGCGCCTGCGGCAATGACTGCTTTCGAGAAGCGAAGGGTTTTGCCTCCCACCTCCAGGCTATCAGTGCCCGTGAAACGAGCGCTGCCGAGAAACACATCCACACCGAGATCTCTGAACCGCCACACTGAATCGTTGCGGCTGATTCTGGCGCGAACGGCTCGCATTCTTTCCATTACCGTCGGAAAATCGGTATTCGAACCATCGGAGACTCTGATGCCGTACGTCGATGCTTCTCTGAGCGCATGAGATACGCGAGATGACGCGATGATTCCCTTTGAGGGGACACATCCGAAATTCAGACAATCGCCCCCCATGAAAAGTCTTTCCACGAGAGCAACTTTTGCACCCAAACCTGCCGCGCCTGCAGCGGTGACGAGCCCCGCTGTTCCTGCGCCGATCACCACGAGATTGTACCGACCAGCGGGGTCGGGGTTTGCCCATTCCCCGGGATGCACATTTTGCATGAGCTCCCGGTTGTGACCGTCATCGGGACTATGAGAAACACCACTCATGCGAATATCCGTTCGTTCTGTTCAATTGCATGCGGAAAAAATAGCCCTCTTCTCTCAGTGTACCACTGAGGTGGACCCCTCTGTCAAGACAAAAAATGGTCTTTCTTAAGGTGGAAAAGTACACCTTGACACTGGGTGAATAGGGTCCGGTTTTCCGCCTGGGGTACGAGTACGGGTGTAGAGCTGGTACGGGGTCTGGTACCC
>JBGSLQ010000064.1:0-29524 GCA_041740635.1 Desulfomonilaceae bacterium
GTTTAGGCTCTGATAGTCTTTCATCATAACCTCCCAGAATTGAAACTTGGTGTGTTCTGGGAGGTTGCCTTCTACTGCCTCGCACGGTCAAACCTCAAAGAGTTCTCCCCGGCAAAGCCGGGGGCTTATTTATTTTTGTTAATCCGAGATCACTTTCGAGAATCCCTATTACAATAAAATGAGGTTAATTGTTGTCAAATGAAGATCAGGTTTCGTCAAACAGGTGGCTTTGCCAATTTGATTCAGAGTTGTGAAATAGACACCAGGGCGCTATCTCTGGCTCAATCCGCCGAAATCGAGGATTTGGTCAGGACCAGCGGCATCCTGACCGTCAAAATCCCATTTTGGAGAAAAATCACGAGTTGGCAGAGAATAGTAGCTCGCGATCTCTTTTATTACAGTATCTCAATTGAGAGCAGTGAAGGGGCCTATCACTTGGCATTCGACGACGCCAGTATTCCCGAAGGTAGTCGTCCTCTGCTAAATTACCTCAAGAACCGTGTACGATCTCAACCTTCATAGTCTTTCTGTTTACCGTTCACATCATTTTTCACATAAGCATTTCAAAAATCATCGAATCTGCGTTTCCAGAGAGGGTCCCCTTGTTCCGTCGGTTTTCCCGCCTTCTTGCTTTTGGCCTTAACATCTTGAAAAAATTGCTGCACATTTTCATCCTGCATGACAGTTTTCACCACATGGGATCCCACCTTCCAACCGGCGCCCAAAGCAAAACCCGCAGCAGCCCAGCCCAATATTTTTATGGGAAACAATAGGAAACTCGCCATCAGTCTTCTCCTCAGTTTTCGATAAATAAGCCTGTGCAATTCATGTTGTGTGCACCGTAACCGATCTTGTTGTATTTGCGTTTCCGGCGCAGCGACGCGTACCTCATTTTCTATCGTATCATAATCATATTATCCCGTTTCGAAAAAGAACAACTCAGTGACACTGAGAGGTGAACCTTGACCATGAGCGTTATTTATGCTTAAATAATTGGATCTTAGAGAGAAGATGTATACCATGTTCGCTACATTCAAGTTTCCGGTTCTTCTCGTATTATTCTGCATGTGTATCTCGGGTTGCGCCTCAACAGCACATTCTATGAAGGACAGTATTCCGCTTCTGAAGTCTTTCGGTCGAGGCGAGGAAACACAGTTCAAGAAACCCGGAGAGAACTCGCCGTCACAGAAATCCCCTGTTATCAATCCATTGGTAGAAGCTTATATGGAAACGGCTTAGCGTAATGCTATTCGGGTATTCACTTCTCGTGAAATTTCCGGATGTTCGACGTTCCGCCGGTCAAGGAGAAATATATGGCCCGAAAAAAGCAATCGCAAACCACTGTGCCCGGGAGGAGTCTGCTGGGACAAGGCGATATCATCACGATCATGGAAAAAGGAGCGCCGCTGGAATGTAGGGTCTTGTCCTGTGTCACCACGGAAGATGGAGCATGCCTGGCCGGTCTCGAGATCATGGAGGGGGAGAGAAAAGGGGAACGGATTACGACCAAGCTGCGCGTGGGAGAAAAGAAGGCTGAAGAATAATCAGGTATTCGCTGTAAACATCAACCAGCGGATTTACTTGCATACTTCCTGGTACGCGTAGCCTCAGCAGTAAAATTCTTCAAAAATCCGCTGCCGAAATCTTTAACAATAAGCTCTCGATTCGCTGAAATGCACATTCGGAAGGGAAAATCTCTCTAATGGTCCGATCTTCTTAGAGCAAATCTGGGCGGCACGAAGGCCGCCCGGTATCGGCTTGCTATTAGCCCGGCATCTTTGCCTGTCGCGTCGGGTTAAGAGGAATTCGTATCTGCCCCTGATAGTGCTTAACTGATCGCTGTAGTTGTTCCGGATGCGATGAGCTGATTTCGTGCAGCGGATAGCATACGGATATGGTCCATTTCAGCTATTATGAGTTTGTCGATTTCGCCTCTCCCGGAAACATCGGGCAATATCTCCTTCATTCCAAGGAAAAAAGCGACGGAATCCTTTTCAAATTGAAGTGCCATATTCAGGACTTCCAAAGGCCCATTTACGGATTTCAGTCTATTGGAAGCCGTCTGCACAGTAAAAATGTGTGTGTCCGCGGTAGCCTGCAAATACCCTTCTGCAAGTCCCTCCGGGTCCCATACCGCATCGGGAAAGGAAGCCGGGAGTTGGCTTCTCAAATCTCTGAATGCTTTGACGTGGCCTTCTTCCATGAGGGCAAGATCTTCAAGCAGTTTCTTTACTGCAGGATCATCAGCTTGTTTCGCGGCCGCTGCATAGAACTGATGGCCGTTCTCTTCTATGCGGACAGCCATTGCGAAAACATCGTCTGCGGTTCCAAAAATAAACATACATCCTCCTTGGTCAATGAGACTCTGAATGGTCCAATGTGCCAATCCTGAACGTTATCGAAATCGATTGCTGAATTGAACGGTAATTCATCACCATCCGACATATCTTTTTAAGATAAACTTTGCGCTGGAGCAAGTTAGATCGGCAATGCCCGAAAGGTCTTCTCCACTTTTTCTATCCGATCTTCAGAATGGGGCGGCACCGGTCACGGGCAAAATTCATGCTCGCAGGAGTCTTTGTCAAAACTGCGGTACAGAAGGCAACGCCGCACAGTGAATTTCAATCGATCTTCCTGTACACGTTGAGTCCGATTTTTTCACTGGACCCGAAGACCAACTGATTGCCTTCAGAAGAAGCTATAATCACAGTCTTCCCCGATTTTGACGGACCGAACTCCTTGGAAAGATCTACTGTGATGGTAAGTGCTGAGCCGTCAAGCTTCATCTCCATATTCTTAAAGGAACTTTTGCGTCCTGTCGCAGCCTTTTTGCCCTCCTGCTTGTAAACATTGAGCCCGATCTTTTCCGAACGGCCGGGAACCGACTTATTTCCCTCCGTGGATGCGACGATTGTAGTTTTTCCCGATTTTGACGGACCAAAATCTTTTGACAGATCGATCTCGATAGTGAGCATGTCGCCATCAACCAACATTGCAACGTTTTTCATGCGTGCAGTTGCCGCTTTGACAACCCGATCGGCAACTTTTTTCTGCAATTCTTCTCCCGGAACCCGCTCCCTGGAAGATTTCGGAGTTGATTCCACAGGACTCTTATCCAGTGTGGGCCCCGGCAATTCGGCGCAACCGGCCTGAATGAGCAGAGATCGTATTTGCGGAGATGCCTCGGTGACTCTCTTGATGTCATGCTCGGATACAGTATCCGGATTGCAGCCCAATTCTTCGAGATTTCCAAAGAGTTCACGAGGTTTGACGGACAGTTTCGCTTCCACCGCTCGGGCCAGCGATCTCACCACGGAACGAGCCTTTTCGAAATCCTGAACGCATACTTCAAACAAATGGATGATGTCCATCACCTGCTCAATAACACGAGAATTCACTGTGCCGTTGACCGGGTCCGTGATTAAATGGCTCCAGCGTTCAGGAGTGGAGGTATTCTCTTCCTTGTAATAATTTCGAAAATCCTCAGCGCTTACAAAAAATTCGAATCCGTCAGTAGTGCGTACGAGATGGGGGGATGTGGAATCATCAAGCAGTTCTACGGAAATACCCGGTCCAACGCCGAGGAACTGCTGGTAATACTTCGCCATTTGATCTCCTTTCGTCCAGGGAAAAGCGTAATTCTATAGAAAACTTTCCCCAAGGTCCAGGAATCCTGTCAAAGGAGAAGAATTTGGGGAAACCCTTCTTATACCCCCGCGTCTGGCGGGGCCTAATTCTTACTCCCTAGTCCAGAGTGCGGCGGTAGCGTTTCGCGCCGATCGCCAGGGCAATCACGGTAAAGAGCGCTATTTGCCACAGGTCCACGACGACATCCGCCACACCGTTTCCTTTGAGCAGGATGCCCCGTACTATGCGAAGAAAATGGGTGAGTGGCAAGAGTTCACCGATAATCTGCGCCCAGTCGGGCATGCCTCGGAAAGAAAAAGCGAATCCGGATAACAATATATTCGGCAAAAAGAAAAAGAACGCCATCTGTATAGCCTGGCGCTGATTCTCTGCAATGGTGGAAAAAGTCACGCCCATTGCCAGGTTTGCGACAATGAACAGGAATGTGACAGTCAACAGGAGCGTCAGACTGCCCTGCATGGGGACGCCGAAAAGAAAATATCCGGCCAGGAGAATCAGTGCAACCTGGATGTACCCCACGAGAATATAAGGAATAATTTTGCCGATCAGCACTTCAACCGGTCTTGTGGGCATTGAGAGAAGGTTTTCCATTGTGCCGCTTTCGCGTTCCCGCGTGATGGCCAAAGCGGTAATCATTACCATGGTCATCGTCAGTACGACACCGAGCAGGCCGGGCACGATGTTGTATTGAGTTATAACCTCTGGGTTATACAACGCGTGAACCCGTAATTCGACAGGACCGCTCGTGCCTGCAAGAAAACTGAGAGGTCCCTTCAAATCGTTTTGCAGAGCGGTCGTCAGCAAGGCGTTCAAAGAGCCGATAGCATTGCTCGTGGTACCGGGATCGGTAGCATCCGCTTCTATGAGGATTGCAGGTCTGTCGCCCCGGAGAAGGTCTCTGCTGAAATTCTCCGGGATATTTATCACAAACTGGACTTCACCCCTCGCCAGAGCTTCACGACCTTCCGCTTCCGATTTCACCTGTCTGACAAAACGGAAATATCCGCTGTTCTGAATCGCATACAACAGCGTACGTCCCTGGGGACCGTTGTCCGCGAGAAGCACAGCGGAAGGCAATTGTTTCGGGTCTGAATTGATGGCATAGCCGAAAAGGATAAGTTGGAGCAGCGGGATTCCGACCATCATTCCGAACGTGAGGCGATCCCGACGCATTTGAATGAACTCTTTTACTACCATTGCCCAAAGTCGCGCGGGCGAGAACCCCTGCCATTCTTTCATGATGAAGGCCTGCCTTTCGCTTTCTCCATCAGATGAATAAAAATATCCTCCAGCCCGGATTCGACCTCCTGCCACTTATATTCTTCTGAACGAAAAGGAGCGATAGCTTTTTCGAGTTTGGCTGCATCGACTCCACTGACGTGCAAAGCACTGCCGAAAGCCGCAGCCTGCTCCACATCGGGAAGTCTCCGAAGCTGGTCCGCGAGCTCAACCAATCCGGGGCCGCTCACAGACCATGTGGTGAGTCGGGTTTTCTCAATAACCTCAGAGATTGTGCCCTGAGTCAGCAGAACGCCATTCAGAATGAAAGCAAGGCGATGGCAGCGCTCAGCCTCGTCCATATAATGGGTAGCAATAAGGAACGTGAGCCCTTGACCTGCAAGCCGGTGAATTTCCTCCCAGAAATCGCGGCGAGCCTGTGGATCCACGCCCGCGGTAGGCTCATCCAGGAGCAGCAGTTTTGGATCGTGAATCAGACACGCTGCCAGGGCGAGGCGTTGTTTCCAACCACCGGACAATTCTCCTGCAAGCTGGTGTTGGCGTGCTTCCAGCCCGAGACGTTGTATGCTTTCGCGTACGACTTCAGGCCGGTTTTTCATGGAATATAAGCGGGCAACGAAATCGAGATTCTCATAGATACTCAGGTCCTCATAAAAGCTGAACTTCTGAGTCATGTACCCGACCTGGCGCTTTATAGTCTCACTCTCGCGTATCACATCATATCCAAGGCACGTACCGCTACCCTCGTCTGCACGAAGTAAGCCGCATAGCATGCGGATGAACGTGGTTTTTCCGCTGCCGTTCGGTCCCAGAAAGCCGCAGATTTCCCCTGTCCGGACCTGAAGATCGATATGATTCACAGCGGTCAGGTCCCCGAACCTCTTGGTCATGCCGTGTACATCAATTGCGAGTCGGTCGGTCATTTATCAGGACCTATCTGCACATCCACCGGTTGCCCAGGATGCAAAAGCGCCGCTGTTTTGTCGTCAAAGCGCAGCTCGATCATGATGACCAGCTTGGAGCGGCTTTCACGACTGTAAATAACAGGTGGAGTATATTCCACCTGCGGCGAAATGAAACTCACCTTCCCCACCGCAGGCTCCGGACGGCCGTCAACATAGACGTGAAGCTGATCGCCATACTGTATACTTCCAATCCTTGTCTCCGGAACAAAAGCACGCACTTTGACATTCTGCGGCGGGAGCAGAGCAACCACCGGCCTGCCCGCTCCAACCCATTCACCCTCGCGATACAGCGTGTCAAAAATTACACCTGCTTGAGGTGCATTCTGTCGTTTCTGAGCAAGATTCCACTCCGCCCGCGCGAGTGCGGCTTCCTGGGCACGCACCGTGGCTTCTGCTGCGGCAATCTGGTCGGGCCGAGCCCCGAGACGGGCAGTTTCAAGATCTGCCTCTAGCTGAGCCACTCGTTTCTTATCCTGATCGCGTGTGGAACGCGCACGGTCGAGGTCCTGCATAGCCTGTGCTCCAGTTCTTTCCAGTTGGAGCTGCCGTTCAAAATTCTTCTCAGAGAAGACCAATGCAGCTCGAGCTTGTTCCAATTGCGCTTGAATTGAATCAATTTCCGTCGGGCGCCGCGGTTTCTTCACATCCTCCAAATTTGACCGTGCCTGCGCGAGTTGCTGGCTAGCCTGATCGCGAGCATCCTTTTCAGGTTGACTATCGAGGGCGAAAAGAGGATCCCCCGGTTTCACCCATTGACCCCGTTGCACGTACAATGATTCCAACTGGCCTGAGAGAGGGGATGCAACATAAACAAATTCTCCCTCGACATACCCCTGTATTCGAGTCGGAGACTGAGAATTGCACCCCGTCAGAAGGCTCAATGCCATAAGCGTGACGCCCACCAGGAAGAGCGGATTTCCTGCATTCAAAGTGGTCATAGTATCGCTCTCCCCGTCTCTGTGATGATGCCTTCCAGAATCACCGTGATGATGCCGGAGAATCCGGCCTTCGGAGACATATTGAGATCCGTCAGCTTTTCCGGATTCATAATGGCCTCCGTTGCGGCCATAAGGATCTCTACGATCAGGATGACTGGTATGTCCTGACGGAAGACTCCGGCAGCTTGGCCATCGTGAACCAGCTTGCCGAAATACTGATGCACGACATCTCGGCGCCTGATTTCAATGACTTTGAAGGTTTCCGGCGCATCTCTCCGGAGGTCACGCAGAAAAGGTGGCTGCACCTCTTCGAGATGTTTCTGAAGGAGAGGGAGCAATTTATGGAGCGCCGGAATAAATTCGGATGAAGACTCTGACATGATTTGCTTCAAATCAGCCTCCACGCTCCGGATCTTATTCAGGAGCACAGCCTGCACAAGCGCAATCTTGCTCGGAAAATGTACATAGAGCGTCTTCTTACTGATACCGAGTTCTCTCGCAAGATCATCCATGGTTACGGCACGAAAACCGTAGGCAAAGAAGTGACGACGGGCTGCGGCAACAATTCGTTGTCGGCCGGGGTTGTCCTCTGCAGAAAATTCATACTGTTGCATCGATGCTGATCCTTTGTTGACACCTTCTCTGTCCTGGAGCTGAATTGTCCATCGGGAACCAACACTCAGGAAACTAATAGAGTATAATCAGTTTCCACAATGCAGTCAAATTAAATATGCATTTTCGTTAAGGCCCTTATTTCCTGTTGACATTCGAGTGATCGACTTCTAAGGAATATGGTCAGACCTTGGAAGGCCTAATTTAGGACTTTCAAGTGGCAATATAAATGAGGTGATCAGGTATGGATTATTTACTCACAGAAGAACAAAAGATGGCTCGAGATATGGCCAGAAAATTCTCGGACAATGAATTGAAACCCATCGCGGACCGATTGGATCGCGAACATACTCACTCCCCTGAAGTACTCAAAGCTCTCGGTGAAATGGGCGTAATGGGCGTGGCCATTCCCGTCGAATACGGGGGGGGAGGGATGGACTATATATCGTATGCCATGATCGTAACTGAAATATCCCGAGGATGCGGTGGCACAGGGGTGATCGTGGCTGCCCACAACTCGTTGTATTGCTATCCGGTGCTGAAATTCGGAACCGAGGAGCAAAAAGAAAGGTTTCTCACTCCTTGCGCTTCAGGCGAATCCGTTGGTTGCTATGCGTTAACTGAAGCCGATGCAGGAAGCGATCCTGCAGCCATGAGAACCACAGCGGTGCTCGACGGCGATTCATGGGTAATCAATGGAGAAAAAAAGTTTATCACAAATGGAAACATAGCAGATTATTGCGTGTTCGCTGCTATTACCGACAGATCTAAAGGCTACAAGGGGATATCCCAGTTTGTGTGCGATGTCAGGGAGACTCCGGGATTCAAAGTCGGAAGAGTGGAGGAAAAGCTCGGGATCAACGCATCAGGAACGGCTGAGCTGGTTTTCGAGGAGGCACGGATCCCTAAAGAGAATATTCTCGGAGCGCCCGGTGCGGGTTTGCGGCAGATGCTGGAGACCCTGGATAGCGGACGAATCAGTATCGCTTCTCAGGCATTGGGAATCGGCCGCGCGGTCTTGGAGGAAGCCACTGCGTACGCGTTGGAACGAATCCAGTTCGGCAAACCGATTTCCGAATACCAAGCCATTCAATGGAAAATTGCCGATATGGCAACTCAATTGGATGCTGCAGAACTCCTCATATGGCGTGCAGCTTGGCTGGAAGATCACGGAATGCCGTTCGAAAAAGAGGCGGCGATGGCTAAACTGTTCGCGTCGGATGTGGCGATGCAGGCCTCTATAGAAGGCATCCAAATACTGGGTGGATACGGATATTGCAAAGACTATCCCATGGAGAGACACATGAGAGATGTCAAAATCACCCAGATCTATGAAGGAACAAACGAAATTCAACGCATGGTAATCGCCAGGAATATCCTGGGTAAACGTAAGTAGTTTCATGACATGAACACCCCACTGGTTCAAAAGGTATTAGAGGGAAACGTCAGGGCCACTGCCCAACTTATCCGGAAGATCGATGACGGAGACCGCGAGGTGTTGGACGATCTTTCCGTCTTGTATAAGCATTCCGGACGTGCACATATTGTCGGGGTCACGGGGTCTCCCGGAGTGGGTAAGTCCACTTTGGTGGACCGTCTGGTTTCCCAGTTCAGGGAAAACGGCAAAAAGGTTGGCATTCTGGCCATAGATCCCACGAGTCCTTTTACCGGTGGGGCTATTCTTGGCGATCGTATTCGAATGCAGAAGCATTTCCTGGATGAAGACGTATTCATTCGCTCTATGGCGACTCGGGGCAAATTCGGCGGTCTGACGCGTTCCACGGCGGATGCAATAATTGTACTGGATGCCATGGGAAAGGACGTGATAATCGTTGAGACCGTCGGAGTCGGGCAGGATGAAATCGATATAGCCCACAGCGCACATACGACCGTACTCGTCACCATACCGGGAATGGGAGATGACATTCAGGCCATAAAAGCAGGTCTCATGGAAATAGGCGATATATTCGTCGTGAACAAAGCTGATCGTGAAGGGGCGGGTAAAACTGTCCGTGAATTGAAATTCATGCTTCAGATGTCTTCGGAACGCCTTGAGGCGGCCGGATGGGATCCTCCCGTAATTGAAGCTGTGGCAAGCCACAATCAGGGAATTGAACAGGTCCACGAAGCGATACTCAGACATCGGGATCATCTTCTCCAGCCGGGTCACGATCAACTCAAGAAACGTGAAGAAGTGAGAGTTCGCAATCAGCTCCTGGATCTTTTGAAGGAAAATCTCATCGAAACGGCGCTTGAACGGATTGGCGGTATTTCGGGGTTGAACGGATTTGTTCGGGAAATCGTGGAAAGAGAAAAAGACCCTTACGGTGTAAGTTCGGAACTCCTGGAAAAGCTTATGAAAGGTCCTTCCAGTTGAATCCTCTGAGAGCACTCCAAAAAATCGATATCGATCCTGTGTGGCTATCCAGGATTTTCACCATCATTCCCGTGGTTCTCATTCTCCTTGCCGGCACTGCAGTGCTGTGGTTTTATTTCTTCGTTCTGTCGCTCCTTCCCGAAAATCAGTCAATCGTGGACACCCCCGGCATCATAGCGGACGTCAAAGTGGTGCGCGATCCAAGTGGGATTCCGGGCATAATCGGTGAACGCGAAGAAGACGTTGCTCTTGTCCTCGGATACGTCATGGCCGAAGACCGGCTCTGGCAAATGGATTATATGCGTCGAGCCGGCCAGGGCAGACTTGCGGAAATTCTTGGATCGGACTACCTGGACAGAGACTATCTCGTCCGCATGGCTATCGCCAGGAGACCCAAAGAGCAGGCAGCAAATCTTGGTGCACGGGAACGCCTGTGGCTCGAAAAATTCGTTGAGGGCGTGAATCGGTACATTATCGACCAGGGAAGTAAGCTTCCGGTTGAGTTTTCTGTTCTCGAGTACAGACCGGAGTTGTTTTCAGCCGACGATGTATTTGCGATTCTCCACGGACTGGTATGGGAGAGTTCCACTGCGCCGAGATTGGATGCTGTTCTGACGAAGATCCTGGGAAAGCTGGGCAAAGAAAAAGCGCTTCCCTTGTTTCCTTCAGATCCCGCTGCTTCCGTGCCCTTTGTGGCTTCCGAGCTTCTCGGCTGGCAGCCCAAAGGTCCACTGCTCTCGTCTCTAACGTTGAAAACGGCAGTTCCTGCGCTGTTCGGGGGTATTGGCTGGGTCCTGGGAAAACAGAATACCCGCAGTGGAAAACCCATTGTAGGGTCTGCGATCTACCAGGGAATTGCAGCACCCGGATTCTGGTATCGGGCACGAATAAGCACTCAGGATTTCAATCTCACCGGAGTATTCATTCCCGGAGTTCCTGCAGCGATTGCCGGAAGTAACGGTAAACTTAGCTGGAGCTGCATTCCGGCTGCTTCTGACGATTCGGATCTGTTTATCGAGAAGGTGGACGATTCTCAGCAACAATACTGGCGCATCGACAGATGGAAGAGAATCGAAGAGACTGTGGAACACTTCAGGATCAAGGGCGGCGATCAGGAAACGAGGAGAATAACGTTAACCGAGACCGGTCCGATTGTCTCCGATATTCACAAATCCTGCGCACTATCGCTGCGTTGGACCGGCCGTGACGGGACGGCACTGTTTCCGTGCATGTTTGCACTCAACAGGGCCCGTACCGAAAAAGACATAGCATCCGCAGCCGCTCACCTTGTGGCCCCATGCATGTACGTATTATGGGCGGACGAGCAAGAGAATTGCGGCATCCACTGGGCCGGCGCAGTTCCGGTTCGTGCTCCGGGAAGCGACGGAATAGTCCCGCTTCCGGCGTGGACGGCTGTACATGATTGGAGCGGATATTTCTCTCCATCGGAAATGCCGGCAGTGACCAATCCGAAGGGCGGTCTATCCATTGTGAGCGAAGGCAGGCCCGGGGGACAACATTTCCCGCTGTTTGTTACGTGCTATTGGAGTGATGACGGAAGGAGCGCTCGTATAAAGGAGATTCTGGACAAATCCTCGGATCATTCGAGAGAAGGACTTCAATCGACTTTTGGCGATACAGTATCTCCTGTTGCTAAGGGGTTCACACCTCTGCTTCTCAATGCCGTTGCACAGAAAAGCTCAGCGGATCCTGTAGAAAAGGAAGCTGCACGGGTGCTCGCATCGTGGGATTTTCAGATGAACAGGGACTCTGCAGGCGCAGCAATATTCGGCCTGACCTGGCAATGCCTGACAGAAGAGATCCTGCTGCCTCTCCTGGGTGAGGATTTGTTCAACGCGTATGCCGCTCATCATGCACTACCCGATCGGCTGATAAGAAGCCTTCTCTTTAGGCAAGAGAAGAAGCTTCCCGGACAAAAAGCTGCCGAGGAGCTGTTGTCTGCCAGCTTCAGAAAGGCTGTCGGCCGCGGGAAAGATCTCATGGGACCAAAGCCTGCAGAATGGCAATGGGGAGCAATTCACAAAATCCAATTTCACCATCCCATAGCAGTGCGTTCACGTTTTCTTGAAGCACTGTACGACGTCGGTCCCATGGGGGTGTCCGGATCGTTCGACACGATCGCTCAATCAGGCTGGTCTCAGGCTCGGCCGTTCTCCGTGCAGGACAGCATATCCCTGAGTCAGATTACGGACATGACCCAACCTCCCGGCCTTTTCTGCTTGACTCACATGGGCGCTTCGGCTCATTTCTTCTCCTCCCATTATAAAGACCAGATTTCCGCATGGCTGGCAGGGCGCTATTTCCGAGAACCCACCGATGCCACGGACATACGAAAAAGCGGCTTCGATCCGGTGGTATTCAAATCCAGGTCCAGTCGAGCACTCAGTCTTAACTAATTAGAATTTTCGATACCTCCTTACAGCCTGTCATTTCCTCCACGAGGATAAAAACAAGGAATGTGAGTAGGATGCTGGTGAGCGAAGCAAACCGCATCTTTCATTTCCTATTAGGTACGGGGTATCGGTGTGTGCGCCCAAAAAGGGCTGACTCGCAGGTCAGCCCCTACACCGGCACGGCGCAATCGATCAGGCAATTGTCCCGCCAGACGCGGGATCGCTTCGCTCCTCGCAATTGACAATCATTAAACGTATTGCTGATGGTTAGATTCCTATCATGTTCATGCACGTGTTCCATTAAACGTGGATCTGCAGGGACGCCCAACCGGGAAACTTGGCGCGATGACCTTATTTCAATGTCTATGCCCTTTTAACCCTTTCATAAAAGGGAGGCAGAGGAGCAGGATTTTCCCCGTGAACGGCTAAATTGACCAGTATCGAGTTATACCGAAGTTGATAAAAAGCGTGAATTTTAGTATAATAAATACATATCTTTTTTTGTGAATTGTTTGTCTGGAGGTAAGAATGAGATTCCGTGTGTATCTCACGGCTATGGTTGTAGTGGTATTTCTCGCATCCGGTCTCATAGCAAATGCAGCTACCGCACCAAAAGGAACGTACACCGTATACGATGCCAAGAACAAATGCCAGGTTGTGTGTAAGGCTCCGAAACCGGCTTTAGAAATCCTGGAAGACGGTCTGGCGTACTTGCTTGACATCCCGCTGGCAATTCTCAGTCCTATTACTTGTCCGTTAATTACCCCGGTCCTGGATAGGATCGATCCGGTGGAAGCAAGGAGTTTTCCACGTCGAATCAAATAGATGACGAAGAATTAGTTCATCCTGTTGATAGGCTTACTACCCAGGAGAAGAACCGCATCTATTTCAGTAGGGTTGTCGATCTGGCTGTGGTGCAAGGATTGCTGGAAGCCGATCCGGACTCGGAAATAGGGCATTTCGCTTTTTCGCGCCATTATTTTATGGGAAAGAAATCAGACTTCGATCTGCAAGTAGCCATTCGACAGTTCGAGCAAGGGCACCCCGAAATAGTCGGAGCAAGACGCGATCGACAAGACCACCTCTTTGGCGGAATCGTTACTGGTTTTTCCAAAGAGGTACACTCCGAAAAGCTCCGCGATCTCATCATACTGGGTGCAACGTACGGAATCTGGCCGACAGGCACTTCTTTTGTCCTGACGTATCCCTGGGATCTGGACGGTCGCGGACGACTCGTCCGTTTCAGGTCGGACCTGTCGGATTTCATGAAACGCCGGATAATAGAAATACTCAAGAAAGCCGGTAAATTAAGACACGAAGATCCATTCGGGGATTAGGCTTGCATAGCCTTTCGATCACTTGAGCACGAAACATTTTTCGTCGCTCAATTCGCCTTTCAGGTCAAATTCAACCTGCTCCTGCGCCAGGTCCGGGGCGTTTTTCGTCGGTTCCCACTCCCGGGTCTCTTTATTCCAGATAAATTGTTGGACTGACACCCGCTTCTTTTTTCGGACGTACAGCATCATATTCCATACTCCGTCGAGACGCGAAAAACACGTTTTCACGTGGAGGACGTCCCGGACGTTCTTCTCGGCAAATTCGAGAGCAGCCCGATTCACTTCATCTTTGAGCCGCAGATCTGAAGGCGGTTCTTCGAGCTTGGGATCTGCGCCCTTCACTAATGGCGGTTGCTGAGTCTGCCCGGCTTTCGATCTTTCATTGAGTCCCGGCTCCGGAAGAGTCCCTGATTTAAGATCCGCAGGGCCAGGAGACGTCTTTGTATTTTTCGGCAGACAACCGCACAAGGCGATCATCACCAGAAGTGCAATTCCTGTATCCAAAAGAATCTTCATGCATTATTCCGTGTGAAGTAGAAGGAAGCGGTCATAACCATACCATGTGATATTAACATTAACAAGCCGACTATTCATCGGCTAAACGGTAAATCGAACTGCGAAAAGAATACAAACAGCAGAGACTACATTGCGGAAACTATGAACATCCGCTGGTTGCCCCGCAATTGAGGCAATTATAGCACGAGCCTTCCCTCACCATGATCGCTCCGCAGTCATGACATGCGGGCGCATCGGACTGCTGATGGAACGCATATCCAGCCTGTGTTCTTTGGTCCCTGCCGGATACATGCCCTCCGGAATCGGGATTACCCTCGCCTGGAGGCAATAAACCTGCCGTGACCTGCTGGTCTTTGTTGAGAAAACGGATCCCAAGGAATCGGAAAATATAATCAGTCAATGATTTCGCTATGGGAATCTCCCGATTACTGGTGAACCCTGACGGCTCGAACCGCACATGGCTGAATTTATTTACCAGTGCTTCCAACGGGACGCCGTACTGCAAAGAAATCGACGTGAGGGTGGCTATGGTGTCCATGAGCCCGGAAATGGTGCTTCCTTCTTTTGCCATACGAATGAAGATCTCACCAACCTTTCCGTCCTCATAAAAGCCCACGTGAATGTAGCCCTTCTGTCCCGCAACCTCGAATTTGTGCCGAATGCTCTTGCAGTCCACAGGCAAGCGTTTCCTTACCGGCTGAGATTCGAATAGTGCCTGGGAAGTGACTACAGGCTGAACAGCCTTGCACCCGTCCCGGTACACCGCGATAGACTTCAGTCCCAGCCGCCATGCAAGCGTGAAGATGTGCTCGATCATTTCTACGCTGGCATCGTTCGGCAGGTTTACGGTTTTGGAGATGGCTCCGGAAACAAATGGCTGGACCGCAGCCATCATGCGAATGTGACCCTCCGGGGAAATGTTGCGTTTGCCTTTCAAGGGGCGAAATGCGCAATCAAACACAGGCAGATGTTCCTGAGCGAGTTCGGCAACCTGTTCCAGGCTCCCCGTTTCGGCCAATTGCATGGTTATTTCATTTACTTGAGAGGTCGAGTATCCCAGATGCTCGAGCGCTCTGGGAACCGTGCGATTTACGATTTCCAGCCGCCCTCCCCCTGACAGGGATTTGTATTTAATGAGAGCCAGTTCGGGTTCCAGTCCCGTGGTGTCGCAGTCCATCATGAATGCTACGGTGCCGGTGGGTGCAATTACCGTCACCTGGCAGTTTGCGTATCCGTGCTCCGAGCCCAGAGCCAGAGCCGTATCCCATACCTCTTTGATCTCTCCCAGGAAGTGTTTCGGCAAGGCAGGCCCATTAATCATGGACGCCTTATCGCTGTGAGCGCGGATCACGTCCAGCATCGATTCCCTGTTTTTTTCAAATTCGTTGAAGGGACAGCGGACAGCGGCAATCCGAGCTGACTGGCTGTAGGCTTCTCCGGTCATGAGTGCGGTAATGGCCGAAGCCCAGACGCGACCTTCATCCGAATCGTAGGGAAGCCCCATGGACATGAGGAGAGCCCCCAGGTCGGCGTATCCTAACCCCAATGCTCTCAGATTGGTGGAATTTCGTGTTATCGCAGGGGTGGGATAACTTGCTTTATCCACAATAATGTCCTGAGCCGTGATCATTATATCTACGGCATGCTTAAATGCTCCCGTGTCGAATCCGTTCTTGTCCGCAAATGCCGTGAGCTTCAGTGAAGCCAGATTGCACGCGGAATCATCAACATGCATGTACTCGGAACACGGATTGGAAGCTCGTATGGGAGCAGTCTCAGGACAGGTGTGCCAGCGATTGATGGTCGTATGGAACTGAATACCGGGGTCGCCGCATGCATGAGCCGCCAAAGCCATTTCTCTCATGAGGTCCCCTGCCCGGTACGTATCCGCGACATTGCCTGAAGCAACGAATCGAGTTTGCCATTTTCCGTTGGTTTCTATGGCTCTCATGAACTCGTCCGCGACCCGGACCGAGTGATTGGAGTTCTGAAATGCTACGGTGGAGTACGCTTCACCTTCGAGCGATCCATCGTACCCTGCGTTTACGAGAGCCTGGACCTTCTTTTCTTCCAGCGCCTTGGAACGAATGAAGGCCACGATGTCAGGATGATCGATATCGAGAATCACCATTTTCGCGGCTCTTCTCGTCTTCCCGCCGGACCTGATCACTCCTGCGGAAGCATCAGCGGCCTTC
The DNA here is from genome assembly GCA_041740635.1 of Desulfomonilaceae bacterium. Lineage (GTDB taxonomy): Bacteria > Desulfobacterota > Desulfomonilia > Desulfomonilales > Desulfomonilaceae > Desulfomonile. The sequence goes on from JBGSLQ010000064.1 coordinate 16,242, forward strand.
ATGAACGACAAAGGCCCTGAGGCAAGGCCGCCTCCACTGAGGGATTCCCTGCACGACCGGAGCTTGGAAACGTTTACCCCCGATCCGGACCCCCCTTTGAAGATAATGCCTTCTTGAGTGTACCACTGGAGAATCGATTCCATGGTATCGTCAACACTGATGATAAAGCATGCGGAACACTGGGGATGCGGGTCCGCGCCTATGTTGAACCAAACCGGACTGTTAAATGAAGCCTTCTGATGTAATACGAGGAACAGTAATTCATCGTGGAACACGCAAGCATCTTTTGGTGACGCAAAATATCCCTGATCTGTTCCCCAGGCGGTTATAGTATCCACCACTCTTGTGAGCAGCGATTTTACGCTGGTTTCTCTTTGTTCCGAAGAAATCGCTCCTCGGAAATAGCGGGAAGCAACCACCGTCAGAGCCATGTCGGACCAAAATTCCGGCGTCTCTATATCGTTCTGTTCGAAAACCAGCTCATTCTTTTCATTGCGAATTGCAGCCGTGCGCTTTTGCCACACGACCGCATCCAGAGGATCCTGCTCTTCTACCGTGAAAACGCGTTGGAAAACCATGCCGGAATGCGACGATCGTACCGGCCGAACGCTGTCTTTTCGGACTTTACGTTTGCTGCCGTTTGGCTTTCGCATTTCTTCTCCTGATCCGCGGTCGCTTGTAACTCAAAGTAGCGTAATGCAAGGCCTCGTCTCAGGCAAGAGCACTCATCAAGAAGCTGCCGCGGCGTATTTGATTTCTGCAACCCAATCGGGGACTTTTCTCACCAGTCTGCGCAAGTTAAGTTGTTTGCATCTTGGGCATTCGCTGAAATGGAGTGATGAAATAAAACCGCACGTGCCGCATTCGTACTCGTACTGAGAGCTTTCCATTTCCACCAGAGGGATGTGGGCAGTGCTTCTTCCTTTTCGCAATTCTATGCGTCTGGCCAGGTCCTGCGTGTTAAGGAATCCTCCATAAAAGAGCTTCGAATAGACTTTTCCGATCTGTTTCCAGGTAAGACCGAATTTCCTTACGATTTCCTCATCCGACATGTCCTGCATAATGCAGGCGAGAACCTCGGCAACTCTGAGGACACGTGTGGTTTTCGAAAACATTACAAGTTTCTTTTTCATATGGGGGCTCCAATTATGATTCTACTTTAAGTTTATCATTTTATTATTTGATATTTCAAGTTATTTTGTTGTTAATAATTACTGACCACTTACCATTGCAGGTGGTCAATCGTCATAATTTTACCAAAGGCCTTGCCACGCCACTTTCTGCCCATGACAATATTCGATGGAATTGTTGAATTGACCATTCGGATGCTATGCGCCCAGGTGGGGGCACGCCTGCCGCGCGTCCTGAAAGCCGGGCCGACGCGCAGGCCGGCTCCTACAGGGACGTACAAGGAATCTTCAAAGACGTGGCGATCACACAAGTCACTTGCGCGAATGACACCCCCCGATTAACTGAAATCCTGCCTTCCTGAAAATCAGTCGACAGTCCAGCTAAATGATTCCTGAATCTCTTTCACAGAAGTATCGGGAGGAAATCCCCCTTTGAAGAGTTCGTCTACGCTCGTAATAATTCGCTCTCCTGAACGGCCTTCAGCAACAATAAGTATGTCGCGGCCTTCCATGCGGGCAAATTCCTGCAGGTACTGGAGGCAGGTGCCGCAGGGCAACAGGGGTGCGTACAAATCCGAAACTACGGCCACTGCGATGAAGCTTCGCTGACCGTGTATGAGTGCATGATTGACGGCATTTCGTTCAGCGCAGACGCCCAGAGCAGGAATTAAGCATTCAGTATTGCAGCCCTCGAAGATTTCTCCGTCCGCTGTGAGAACCGAAGCGCCTACGCGGAATCGGCTCAAAGGAACGGACGCGTTGTCTCGGACTTGAAGAGCGGCAGCGATAAGTAGATCGATGTTCATGGATAAGAATCTCACGATGTACATTTCAGAAAGTATGGGGACCCTGGATACCAATAAAGGATTGCAGGGTCAACAACTTCCTTTAATCCGGTCATACGATTCCGGTCAAAGCGTTGCAATCGGGGGACAACTTCCTGCGCTCCCGCTTCCGTCCGACCACAGTTCCCAAAAAGCTGACTTTCCGTTGAGCCAAATTCGTTCAGACGTAGCACATGGACCGAAACAAGGACGGGCATCAAACATGCAACACAGGATAACTATTGTCATTGCACGGAGCGAAGCGATCCCGCGCCTCGCTGGACAATCTCCCGATATATGCCTGTAACTTCAGGGAACTGCTTCGCTTTGCTCGCAATGACAGCTATTCAGATGCTCTGGCATCGACAATGCGGTTCGCTGCGCTCACCCGCGTCCTGCAAACGCTTCATGAAATCGTGCCGTACAGCAATTAATCTGTGTCAGTCATAAATGCCGAAACGGAGATGCGAGAACCTCTTCCGATCCTGTTCGGACACTTCAGAACCTATTCGAGCCATGAAGAGATTCTCTTCTCTAAGCGACACATTGGGCTCGTTTGTGTAGTAATCACGAAACCCGTAGTCTTTCAGCAGACTCAACATGAGTTTGCGATATTCGAATTTGGTTAGTCCGGTTCCGTCCAGATCCCAATGCCAGGAAAAACCGTTCATATACGTAATTTTCCATTCCAGGGAGTCGTCGGATAAGGCTACATCCAGCATTTTGGAAGCTATTCCGGTTTTTCGGAAGTTGCGGCTCACCTCGATGGCGCCCAATTCGTACATGAGTCCACCCAACCTGCTCCACCGTTCCGTTTCTTCCGGAAACCAGCAGGCAAGATATCCTACGACGATACGTTCATCGCGAAGCGCCAGAGATACGCGTCCACCCTTCTTTGACGCAATCCTCTCGAATACGTCGAGTTTCTGAATTATGGAAGAATAATGAGCAAAGTTTCCCAGCCCCGGGTCCAGTTCCAATCCACGGAATTCTTCCGCTGGAAATCGAGGATGGATAATGATGCCATTCGTTTCTTTATATGCTGGCAAAGGTTGTTTACGGGGAACAGAGACTGTTCCCACCTCAAGATTTTCCGTCAAAAGTCACCCCAGTCCCGCTGCAGGGTTTTGAGCATAATTATGAGGTCGCGATATTTACCCTGCCGGTCTTTTACATAGTCTTTCAGGACGGCCTGTTCAAAAAAGTCCAGTTTATGCGCCCCGTTCTTCGCTGCGTCCTCCACGCCGGAGACAAATTCTGCGACGAGTATCTCAATACCTATATTCATCGCGAGTTTGATTGTGTCAAGGAGCATCCATGTGCCGATCCTCTGTTGTCGATACTCCGGATCAACGTTTATGCGGAGATGTGCAACATGCGAAAGACAATCCGATGGACGTTTATGGAGCCGAACATTTGCAATGATAGTTCCATCCTGTGTGACTGCCACCAATGGCAAGACCCGGCTATAGTCGAGATGCTGTATCCATTCATGCATGACAGCGGGGTCAGCCAGGTTCTCTCTCAAAAACCATCGCTCGTCCTCAGGAATTCTTGCGAAGAGTTCCAACAGCTTGTATTCGTCTTCCGGAACGAGGGGTCTCAAGAGCACGGGGACTCCATCTTTGGTCATTATTTCCTTCGGGTAATCTTCGAACATGGCTTGCTCCTTGCGCAAAAGAGTTCATCAGAACATATTTTCTTAACAAAGGCCGGGAATCTTAGCAAACGCAAATTCACGATCAGGAATCGGACTCCTCGGATTCCGTTTCCATGCTTTGGACAGGCAAAACGGTTGCACATCCACTCGTGTGGTACTACAATGCGGTGCCGTCATAAGCGACGATTTTCTGCAGGAGGCACATTATGGACGAAAAAGAAATAACCGTACTGAGCACTATGAAAAATTTGGGAAAGCCCGTCAGACCGGGTGACGTGGCAAAAGCATTGAATCTGGACTCGAAGGAAGTATCAAAAATAATTGATAGCCTGAAGAAGAAGGGAATGGTCATTTCTCCAAAACGCTGCTATTACGCTCCGTCGGATTCTTGAAAAGAATGAGTCCTTCAGCGTAGAAAAGCACGCCACGGAGGACTCACGAATCTCTCATCGATATGTTCGGAACAAGCTCTGGGCGCATAAGCAACATCTATGGACAATTCCACGTACGATCTTGAAATTCCTAGGCTTATATCCCCACGTGCCCATATTCATCTCATGGGAATCTGCGGCACGGGAATGGGATCGCTGGCAGGAATGTTTCATTCGAAGGGGTATCGCGTAACCGGGTCGGATCAAGCCGTCTATCCACCCATGAGCGATTTTCTGAGCAATCTCGGGATTCCGATCCTGGAAGGCTATAGGGCTTCCAACCTTCAGCCGAGACCTGACCTCGTCATCGTAGGAAACGTAATCCGCAAAACCAATCCGGAAGCAGTGGAACTCGAGAAATCAGGCATTCCCTTTGTTTCCATGCCTCTGGCCGTTACACACTATTTTGCCCGGGACAAAACCCGAGTAGTAGTTGCGGGCACCCACGGAAAAACCACGGTAACGGCAATGATTGCGTGGATACTCGCTTCTGCCGGACGCGATCCAGGATTCATGATTGGAGGCCTGCCGAAAAACTTCGGCCTGAATCACAGGGTGACGGACGGTTCCGTTTTCGTGATAGAAGGGGACGAGTACGATACAGCGTATTTCGATAAACGCCCCAAGTTTCTCCATTACAATCCCTCCATCGGCGTCATCACTTCCTGCGAATTCGATCATGCGGATATTTATGATAACTTCGATCAAATTCGAGAACAATTTCGTCTTTTCGCTGGACTTATTCCAAGGGAAGGCCGGCTCGTGGCCTTTGCCGATGACGCGAATGTCCGAGCGATTACAGAGATATGCAGAGGCTCTGTTGTCACGTACGGGTTCGATTCGGTCGCTCAATGGTCCGTAACCGATGCAATACCTTCGGACGGAGGGTTTTCCGTTGTTCTGACGAATCGTGGGGTGAAGGTAGCTGCAGGAAGAATTGCCGTTATCGGGATGCACAATGTCTTGAACGCAGTTGCTGCAATTGCCGCAGGTGTTGAGGTCGGACTCGATCCACAGGAAGCTCTGGATTCGCTGGCCTCGTTTCAGGGTGTAAAAAGACGTCAGGAGATTTTGGGAGAGTACGGCGGAATTACCGTCATAGATGATTTTGCGCATCATCCCACTGCCGTACACGTTACGTGTTCGGGTGTGAAAGCTGCGTTTCCCGGCAGGCGGCTTGTTGCGGTATTCGAGCCCCGGACAAACACGAGCAGGCGGGCATTCTTTCAGAATTCGTACGCTTCTGCTTTCAGCGTCGCAGACCTGATATTGATCCGTACCCCGCGCGGTGTTGAAGATGTCCCGCGTTCCGACAGATTCGATTCCGAGAGGCTGGCACGGGATCTGTGCAGTCAAGGCAAGGAGGCGCGGGCCTTCGGGGACACTGAAAAAATTCTCCACTTCCTTTTATCCAACCTCCGGCAAGGGGATGTAGTGCTTATAATGTCTAACGGGAGCTTCGACGACCTTTGCGGGAATCTTCAAAGAGGCCTCCAGGAGGCATATCATGAAGGAAGCAACTCTCTACGATAAGCTCGAATCTGATGCGGTCAAATGCAGGCTGTGCCGCCACGGCTGCAAAATAGAGGATGGCAGAAAAGGGCTTTGCTCGGTCCGTCTCAATCAGAACGGCACTCTTTACACGCTGGTTTACGACAAAGTTGTGTCCACCAATGTCGACCCCATCGAGAAAAAGCCCCTGTACCATTTTGCCCCTGGAACCAAAGCATTCTCCATAGCCACGGTAGGCTGCAATTTCTTCTGTACTTTTTGTCAGAATTATTCCATTTCCCAGATGCCTCGGGATAGGGACAGGATCATCGGTGAGGAATATTCTCCGGCCCAGATAGTGGAAATGGCGGTCGAAAGCGGCTGTCGCAGCATTGCATACACGTATACGGAACCCACGATTTACTACGAGTTGGCTCGCGATACTATGGAAGAGGCCCATAGGCGTGGTCTTTTGAACGTATTCGTAACGAATGGATACATGACCCGTGACATGCTCGACGATTCAAAAGGTCTGATTGATGCGGCAAATGTGGACTTGAAAGCATTCAACGATAAATTTTATGTTCGCTACTGCAAAGCCAGGCTGGATGGGGTGCTCGATTCTCTGAAGTACATGCGTGAATTGGGCATCTGGTTGGAAGTCACAACGCTCCTGATCCATTCTCTGAATGACGAATTTCTCGAAATTCGCGAACTCGCGCGGTTCATACGAAAAGAGCTCGGCGCACATGTTCCCTGGCATGTTTCCAGATTTTATCCGCAATACAAAGAGCAGGATATTGCGCCCACCGATGTGGAAATCCTACAAAAGGCGCGGCAAATCGGCCTTGACGAGGGCCTCAGATACGTCTACACCGGTAACGTGCCGTGGGACCCGGGGGAAAAGACTTTTTGTCCGGAATGCTCCCGACTCCTGATCGATCGCGTGGGATATTCCATAAAAAAATACGGGCTTAACGAAGGTCGGTGTCCGAAATGCGGCTTCGAGCTTGATGGTGTCGAGCTGTAAACAGTGTTGACATTGGAGTCTAAACCGGCTTTAAAAGACCCGAGTCCTTTTGATGCTTCAGTCTCGAGGCGAGTGAGCCGAGCCTGTTCTGACGGACTTTCGGGCGACAACCTGGATCCATGGGAGAAGAAAATCTTATGGTCGGCGTTTATCATTTCCCCAGAGGAACAGTATGAATCGTAAAATTCTTGTATCCCCGTCAATTTTATCCGCCGATTTCTCAAAGCTTGGTGACGAAATTAAAGCGGTCGAGCAAGCGGGAGCGGATTTCCTGCACATTGACGTGATGGACGGTCACTTCGTACCGAATATCACGATTGGCCCTATGATTGTGGAAGCCTGCAAAAAGGTTGCGACTGTCCCGCTGGACGTTCATCTCATGATTGCAGAGCCTGACAGGTACCTCGAGGATTTTCACGCGGCTGGAGCGAACATTCTGACGGTTCATCCCGAAGCGACTCATCATCTCCACAGAACCCTGTCGCGTATAAGAGAGCTGGGAATGCAGGCAGGAGCCGCTCTGAACCCTTCGACCGGGCTCGAAGCGGTCAGATATGTGCTTGCGGAACTGGATATTCTCATGATAATGACCGTTAATCCGGGTTTTGGAGGCCAATCGTTTATTCCCACCATGCTCGAAAAAGTAAGATCCGCACGGGAGATGGTGGACAAGTCCGGATATCCCATTCGCATCGAAGTGGATGGTGGAGTAGCTCCTTCGACTGCGCCTGATCTTATATGTGCGGGCGCGGATATATTTGTTGCCGGAAGTGCGGTATTCCTTCGTCCGCCGTATTCCGAGGCAATCAATCTCCTTCGTAGTGCGGAAACACAATGCCGCACCGGCGCATGAATCAACTAAGCCGGACTCAGAACCATTCACTTTCAAGAGAAGGTCAAAGCATGAGAAAATTGCTGTTGATTATTGCAGCCCTGAGCGCTCTCGTTATGCTCGCCACCGATTACTGTTCTGCTGCAAAAGCCAAGAACAAAGTCCCTGAAGCCAAGTCAATTACGTATCCGGATCTGGAAAAGGATCCCGGTTTCTTCTTTATTCTTGCAGAACAGGCGGAACTTGCCGGAGATACTGAAGGTGTTGTCCGGAATCTGAAAAAGGCACTCCAATTGGATCCGGGTTCGTCTTACCTGTACACGCGTGTCGGAAATGTGCTGGCCAGGAACAGAAAGATAGCCGATTCTCTGATTATGACACGCATATCGGTGCTTTTGGAACCCACTAATGACGAGGCGTTCACGCTCCTGGGAAAAATCTTCACGGTCACGGGAGATCGCCATAAAGCCATAGAGGAATACAATCGTGCGCTGGAATTGAAACCCGACGAGCGCGAGCTTTACGTCTTCATCGGATCGCTACAGGTTTCTCAGAGGCTTTTCCCAGAGGCTGAGAAGACGTTTACGAAAATGACGAAACAGTTTCCCGATGAAAAGGAAGGTTTTTTTTATCTGGGAAGAGTTTTCGTTGAAGGCAAAAAGTTCGACGAAGCAATAGAAACCTTCGAAGCTCTCCTGGAAAAAGGGGTCGAAAATCCTGCTCAGGTCCATACTGAACTCGGCGGCATCTACCTGATCATGAATAAACACGCCAAAGCGGAAGAACATTTCAGGGAATCCGTCGAGCTTGACCCTACCAATGTGACGTCTCGACTCAACCTCGGACAGGCTTTGGCCAGTCAGAAAAAATACGCCGAGGCGTTCCAGGTTTTTGAAGATCTGTCGAAACTTGCCCCCTCGAATCTTGGGATTCAGATTAAGATGGCCATGATTCTGGCCGAACAGAAACAATTCGATACGGCGAAAGAAATTCTGGAAAAAATTCTCCTGACAAAACCCGGATGGGATCAAGTCCGTTTTCAGTTGGGCAGGGTGCTCAAGGAACAGGGCAAACTGGACGATTCAGAAAGGGAATTTATCCAGATTCGTAAGGGCCAGCCTACTTTTCTCCATTCCCGCATCATACTGGGGCTGATGTTTCTTAAAGTAAAAGATTACGGCAAAGCGCTCAGGTACGTTGATGAAGCGATTGATACGGACGTTAAGGAAGCGGATCTTTTTCACATCAAGGGTTCGATTCTGGAGGAGTTGAACAGATATACCGAAGCTCTCGACATGTACGATAAGGCTCTTGAGCTCGATCCTACAAATGTCAGGATTCGTTATTCCAAAGGAAACGCACTGGAAAAAAGCGGGCGTCGCGGACAGGCACTGGTTGAAATGGAGAGAATCATCGTGGAGAAGCCGGACGACGCGAGCGCTCTGAATTTCGTGGGCTATACGCTTGCAGTTGGCGGGAAAGACCTCGGGAGAGCTGAAAAACTTGTCCGTAAAGCAATGGAGTTGAAGCCGGATGACGGGTACATTATGGATTCGCTGGCGTGGGTCTTGTACAAGTCCGGAAAAACGGACGAAGCGCTGGATCTGCTTCAGAAAGCCATAGTCAAAGTTCAGACCGATCCGATCCTGGCCGAACACCTGGGTGACGTGCTCCTCGAGAAGAACCGCGGTTCAGAAGCAGTTGAGGCTTACAAGAAATCTCTCCAACTGAATCCCGAAAACATCGTGGTACAGGAAAAGCTTAAGAAATTGGAAAAGGAGAGTGCCGCGAAAAAATAGCGGAGCGCGGGAAATTCGATCAGGCGCAGGGTGCTCCGTTCGAGCTGACGAGATTATGGAATATAGAACGATTCTTGAATCCAGATGGAGCCGGAATCTCATTAAATCCAAAAGGACCGGAATTCTTATTGTCGTGATTGTTCTTTTCCTGGCCCAGGCACTGGCCGAACCGGTCGAGGCAAGAGGACCTCAGAAAGAACCTTCCCTGAGTTGCGTCAGATATTCTATTCCTCCATCCGTGCTTGAGAAGCCATTCTCGTTCGCGGGCCGGATTGTCCCTCTCCAGAGACCGGATGTACAATCGAGAATCGTTTTCCAGATAAATTTTCTGCTGCTGGATGCCAGAAGTGTTCTCACCGATTGGCTTTCGGACAAGAATCGCTATAGCTGGATTTTTGAAGAGATTTTTGTCAAGGAAGGCATTCCGAAAGATTTTATCTGGCTTTCTCCCATAATCTCCGGAGCAAATCTCAAATCACAATCCCGGCAAGCCGGTGTGGGCTGGTGGTCGCTCGAAAAAGTCTGCTCTGCATCTGAAGGCGTAGCAATGTCGGAAGATACATGGCATGACGATCGCATGGATCTGGAATTATCAACCCGATGTTTCAGCCACACTATCAAAGATATCCGAAAAGAGTTGGAAAATTCAGACTGGCTCATAACCGTTGCAGCTTACATGCTTGGGCGTAACACGGTCAAAGAAGCCATGAAGAAATGGAATACCCGCGACTTTTGGGACTTACCGCTTCCCGAACCAGCCGAAGAACTTGTGGCGAGATGGATCGCTCTCAAGATCATTGTCTCTGAAAAACAGTACTTCGGCCTCGATTTCAAGGAATCCCACCCTTTTGTTTTCGATCAGGTAGCGGGGATTCGTCTATCCAAAGATCTGCCTGTCGCTGTGGTAGCAAGAATTCTGAACATGCCTGCCCGTGAGTTAATGGAACTGAATCCTAAATTACGGCCATCCTCTGGAATATTCCCGGCAGAGGTAAAAGGGACGCCCGTAGTACATTCCATATCGGTTCCCCGAGGGAAAGGATCACTTCTGCTCCGCGAACTCGGCAAAGAAGGGTATATCGCAGTTCCGCCCAAATCCTAGGGACACCTGTTTGGACTTGACTAGAAGCAGAAAAAGTCTTAACCTTGTCTCAAGAGTAGAAGAATTATACCGCAAAATTGAGGCCTTAACTCGGGAGCAGGAATAAATGACTCTTAATAAATGGGATCCCATCAAAGACTTGCTAAACATGCAGGAAAAGTTACATCGCATCATGCACACCGGATCGGCTGAATCCTGTCTCCCTCGTGCCGGATATTGGTGCCCTTCTGTTGACATTCTGGAGACGCCGGAAGCGTACATATTCAGGGTGGAGTTGCCGGGTGTGGGCAAAGAAAACATCAATGTGGAAGTCAGTAACAGCGCATTGGTTATCTCGGGCCGAAGGCCTTCCGACAAGGATCCTGAAGTCTCGAATTATCATAGAATCGAGCGAAATCAGGGCTTTTTTCAGAGAAGCTTTACCATTCCCGGATATGTCGATGTAGAGAATGCCGTGGCAAAATATGTGGATGGTATCCTCGAGGTATTTTTGCCCAAGTCAGAGAGAGGCTTTGAGCGCAGCATACACGTGGTGTGTCTCGTTTGATCTCCACTGATCCGAGCTATACCTGACATTCCGAAGCAAGCGACAAAACATGCGAAAACGCGATCCCTATAGTGTGCTTGGTGTGGGGAAGTCGGCCTCCGAGGAGGAGATCAAGCGGGCGTATCGTAAGCTCGCCCGACTCTACCACCCCGATATGAACGGCGATAGCAAGACTGCCGAAGCCAAATTTAAAGAATTGAGCGAAGCGTACGAAATTCTTGCTGACAGAGAAAAACGACGTACGTACGACACCTTCGGTCATGATGGATTGGATGGGCAGTTTCGTGATTTCTCCGGCACCAGGTACAGTAGCCCGGGGCAAAAGAGAAATACGTACCATTTCGACTTCAACAACTTCTCGAGGTCCGGCGACTACGGTTTTTTTGATGATGTTTTTTCCGATTTTTTTAAGTCTGATGGTAACCGCCGTACCAGGAAGTCAGGATCAGCTCGCGGCACGGACCTGGAATATCGTCTGACAGTAGACTTTTTCCAGGCTTTTCATGGTGTATCGGCTATCGTTTCAGTCATGGACCGGAAAATCAATGTGCACGTTCCTGCTGGAGTAGATTCCGGTTCCAGGATCAGGGTTCCGGGTCAGGGGGCGTCCGGATTGAGAGGGGGGCCTCCCGGAGATTTGTTTCTCGACGTGACCGTTACCCCACATCCTTTTTTCCGCAGAGAAGCTGACGATATCTTTACGACATTGCCTATAACTATTTCCGAGGCGGTTCTCGGGGCCAAAATTGAAGTTCCGGCTCCGGACGGGCGGCTCGTGCTGAAGATTCCTCAAGGCACCCAATCGGGAACGAATTTTCGGTTCAAGGGCAAAGGTTTTCCTTCCATCAGGGAAAGAGAGCGGGGCGATTTCTATGTCGTAGCTCAAATTATCATTCCGTCCCACATCGATCCTGTATCACGGGAACTTCTCGCAGAATTCGAGCGTCGAAACCCCTCCAATCCGAGGCGTGGCATCTGGGGGGAGGGTTTCTGATGCTTCAATCGTGACTCAATCAGGAATCTTCGGATCAATTCAGTACGATCCGTACAATTGTTTATACACAGGAGGAGCTCATGGACGAATCTGAAAAATCAGAGTTCACTATACGCGATAAACGAAGATTCACTACTGAAGGGGAATCGAAAGGAACATCCGCAGATAGGGAACCGGAAACTCCACCTGAACAGCCCAAAAGAGAAGCCCCTTCGGAAAAACCTGCCGATTCGAAGAGAGAAAGAGAATATCAGCCCCTTGATTTCAACTCTTTTGTGTTAAGTCTTGCCAATACTGCTTTGCTGCAGATGGGAATGATAAAATTCCCGGATTCCGAAACGGAACGGGATCTTTTGGGCGCGCGTCAGACCATCGACCTTCTGGCCTTGCTTCAGGACAAGACTCGTGGTAATCTGTCCGATCAAGAACAAAAAGTTCTCGATGAAACTCTCTTTCAATTGAGAATTGCTTTTGTTGAAGCTGCCAAAGAAAAATAGCGCCCATGTGAAAAGGAGAACCGACAAATGTCCCGCATTTGCGAAGTGTGCGGTAAACGACCGCTGAAGGGGTATAATGTGAGCCATGCACATAACCGTACCAAGAAAATATCATATCCCAACCTTCAGAAAGTCAGGGTCCTGCAATCCTCCGGCCGTGTAAAAAGGATGAAAGTGTGTACCCGATGCATTCGATCAAACATGATAACCAAAGCCCCCTGATGTCCATCCAATCAGTTGCGCCGTAGGGGTAGCTTACGGCGCTTTCGCCACATTCCGCACCCGCCGCTTTTTTCTCGAAAATTAACAGTCCCAAGAACAAGCACTGACATCACAGATTGGAATCCTGAACGTGAGCACGGAGAAATGGCAGACCGAACAGCTCGAATTCTTTTACGGCTTCCTTCACGTGGGGAATTACCCGTGACCGTGCAACTTCAGGAGAAATCGGGATTGTTTGCGCAATAATGTACGCCATAATCTGGTCTTGTGAGGCACACAACGGCAATTCCTCAATCGCCCACCACCAGTCTTCTCCCCGTGACAATTCACCCAAACGGCACAAGTACTCATGCTGCAACCCGATCTCTTCCGGTCGTGCCAACGACGGACGCATCGTTAGCTGCGGAAAGCGGCCCATTCTGGACCAGCCAAGCTCAATCGTAAATGCTTCACGTTTTTGGTCCGGAACAAGAACCGCCCACAGGTGCCGGCCGTCGGTAACAGCACAGCGATACGCACGTTCACCCTGAAAACCAGCCAATGCAGAATGCTTTTTCACCAGGGAAAAGAAAGGACAAGCACTGGTGAAGATTTGAGTGAATACTTCGCGTAGTGCGGCCCCATATTCTTTCCTCAATTTTCATTCCCCCTGGTCCAATGCTGTAATTTCTTGGATTAGACAGATTACATGATTGCCAGCCGATCGACTTTCTTCACGCCGCGG
>JBGSLQ010000065.1:0-62221 GCA_041740635.1 Desulfomonilaceae bacterium
TCTCGAAGCTTCACCGGGCTCTTGGAAGCAGAAGGTATCATGATCAGCATGGATGGCAGAGGACGGGTATACGACAACATTTTTGTGGAGCGTCTTTGGCGCTCGGTCAAATACGAGGAGGTGTATCTCAGGGAGTACGAAGCGGTCTCAAACCTCAGGGCCTACTTTGGCTTCTACAACCAGGAGCGTCTTCATCAGGCTCTCGGGTACAAGACCCCGTACCAGCTCTACACCCGTACCCGGACCCAAGGCGGAAAACCGGACCCTATTCACCAGTATCAAGGTGTACTTTTCCACCTTAAGAAAGACCATTTTTTGTCTTGACAGAGGGGTCCACCTCATAGACGCCGTACGCGAAGGTCAATGCATCCTCCTGATAGGATCGATAGGCTTCCTACTGAAGAAGACAATTCCCTACTCCTTCTGTCTGCCAATTACCACGTCATCCCATTGGATTATGACTAGCTAAGAGAGCGTCCACAGCGGCCAACAGCTCATCTTTACCAATTGGTTTGGGAACCGTCCGGTCTGCCCCCAGCCCCTGTGCCATCCGTAAGGCAACAGAACTGTCCATGGCGGCTATGCCTCCTGACATGGCTATGATGTTGACCCCAGGAAAATCCCGTTTGATTTCTCTTATCGTCTCGATACCTTCTTTTTCAGGCATGAAAATGTCAGTGATGATAAGATCCGATAAGGCCTCGGCCAACAACCGAAGAGCAACCTCCCCGTTGCGAGCTAGTCTCACTTCATGCCCCGCTCGCACCATCATCTTCTCGACCATCTGTCTGATTTCATCATCGTCATCGATGACCAGGATTCGAGCCATCTACCTATCCCCCCTATGATTCTTTCTTGTCCAGAACCCCCCTAATTATCTTGGCGATATCTTTCTTCAGGATGGGCTTGCCAACCATGGCACCGAAGCCCAATTCTTTGACATCTTCGGCCCTGATTTTCTCGCTGAACCCCGTGCAGAGGATGAGAGGAACACCAGGGCGGATAGAAGTAAGCTCAGCTGCCAGCTCGAGTCCCGTCATTCTAGGCATAGTCAGGTCCGTTACGACCAGATCGAATCTTTTCGGATCCGATCTGAAGACTTCCAGCGCTTGGACAGGACTTGTTTGGGCCACAACTTCGTAGCCCAGTCGCTCCAACATGGATTGCTCCATCTCAACCAGGATCTGTTCGTCGTCCACCAAAAGGATACGTTCATGTCCCACAGAAAATTGACCCGAGACTGCAGTCTCTTCTTCCGCCGGCTCATCCTCAACGACAGGCAAATACACCGTGAAGGTGGTGCCCTGGCGGGGCCCACTGGTAACGGTCACGATTCCTCCGAGGCTTCTCACTATCCCATACAGTACGGACAAGCCCAGCCCGGTTCCCTCACCAGTCGGCTTGGTCGTGAAGTACGGCTCAAAGATTCGGTCCAGTAACTCAGGGGGAATCCCGTGCCCCGTATCCGCAACGGTGAGCGTGACGTAGATACCTGGGACCAAGGGGGGGTGCTTTTCGGCAAAAGCGGTGTCCACCCGCGTGCTCGATAGACTTACGGATAACACTCCCTTGCCGTCACGCATGGCGTGGGTTGCATTGGCGCATAGATTCATTAAGACCTGATGGAGCTGTGTGGGATCTGCAGAAACCTTTCCCAGACCCAGCGCAATTTTCTGGCGGATCTCCACGGTTGAGGGGATTGAGGCTCGAAGGAACTTGAGCCCCTCCTTGATAAGTAAGGCAAGATCCAGCGACTTTCGTTCCGGTTGGCCCTGGCGGCTAAAGGCGAGAATCTGTTTCACCATATCTCCAGCGCGAGACGAGGCATGCAAAACTCGTTGCAAGTCCGACTGTGCCTCACTCCCTTCGGGCACCTCCTCCATAGCAAGCTCGGTGTATCCCGTTATGGCGAAAATAATGTTGTTGAAGTCATGGGCAATTCCGGCAGCGAGCGTTCCAATCGCCTCCATTTTCTGGGCCTGAGCAAGTTGGCGCTGGAGACGCACAAGAGCGCTCACGTCTTTTTTTACCCCTACGTAACTGACTATTTTCCCTGCCGAGTCTTTCACAGGAGAAATAGTCGTCTCGTCATGAACTAACGTGCCGTCCTTGGTCTTGTTTGTGAAAGCCCCTTTCCAAGTCTTACCTGATCCAATCGTCTTCCACAAATCCCTGTAGAATGACTCCGTCTGAGTACCGCTCTTGACGAACCTCGGATTCTGCCCAATAGCCTCATTTCGGGCATACCCAAAAACTTGCTCAAAGGCTGGATTCACGTACTGAATGTTCCCCGAAGCGTCAGTAATCAGGATGGCATCCGCAGCCTGTTCCACCGCTGTTGCCAGGAGTTTTTGAGCTTCTTGAGCCCGTCGGCGTTCCTCAATGTGCTCTTGCTTTCGATCCGTTATGTCTCTAGCGAATCCGGTAGTTCCCAGCACGCTTCCGTCTTTATCCAGAATCGGCATCTTGAAAGTTTCGAACCACTTTGCTTCTCCACGGTCGAAAATGGGCTCCTCCACATACTTCTGAACCTTCGTCCTCATCACGTCTCTGTCATCGGCGCGGTAACGCTCTGCTAACTCCGGAGGGTAAATCTCGAAGTCGGTTTTTCCCATCACTTCGTCCGGCGATTCCCGACCGCACGACTTTGCGAACAGGTCATTGACCGCCAGAAATCTTCCCTCACTGTCTTTGAGCCACATCAGGAACGGTATGTTATTCAAGATGGCCCGCAGGGATGCCTCTCTCTCCTTCAGCACAAGCTGTGCCCGTTTGCGCTCGGTAATGTCGATCATTACAGAGAGCAGGCTTTTTTCTCCTTGACTTTCGATGATTTCAGCAGAAAAGAGCCCTTCAAGAATAGATCCGTCTTTCGCTCTCACTGCTAGCTCAACATTGCGGAGTCTGCCCTCTTTCTGAATGGCTTCCGCAATTTCTTGCTCCCTTTCCGGCTGTACAAAGAGGCCAAGCTCTGCGGCTTTTTTTCCCAAGACCTCCTCTCGGGAATAGCCCAGGGTGGCGAGAAAGCTTTCATTGACCTCAGTGAGTATCCTATTTGGCATTCTGCTCAATGCCATAAGCGCCGGGTTGCTGCCGAAGAGTCTGTTGAACTTCTGAAGTGCTGCCTGCTCCTTGCTGAGGTCTTTACAGATGCCAAAAATGCAATCTACACCGCTCCACTTACCAATCCAGATACGGGTCTCTACAGGCATGAGGGCGCCATTCTTTCTTGCAAGCGGTAACGGACAGCTGTCCCTCTCACCTCTGAACATCTCTGCAAATATCCTCTCCGCCTCTTTGCGTTTATCAGGTGGGTGCAAATCCAGCACGTGCATGTCTTGAATCTCGTCCTCTCCGTATCCGAGCTTGTTTTTCAAGGCATTGTTGGTGAAGGTGATCCGGCCTTCAGGGGTGGCTACAACGATCAAGTCATCCAAAGTCTCAAAGAACGTGCGGAAGTTCTCCTCGCTTTCCCGCAGCCTCTGTTCCGCCCTGTTACGATCTGTTATATCTCGAGATATGCCTATGACCCCTATACATTCTCCATCCGGGGAGCGGAGGGGAGCTTTGATCGTGTCCACCAGTGCTGAGTGACCGTCCGGATAATCGGTCCACTCCTCGTTGTGTCGGGGCTCTCCGAGTTCCAGCATGAGGCGATCGTTTTCGCGGAAAAAATCTGCTACTTCTTCAGCGAAGAGGTCGTAATCGGTGTGTCCAATGATCTCTTCAGGGCGACGCCCCACCAAATTAGCAAACCTCTGATTACAACCAAGGTAGATGCCGCCTAGGTCTTTGAAAAATACAATATCGGGAAGGGAATCCAGTAATCCCTTGAGCAAAGCACGGTGGCGCTCCTCACTCTCGATGAGCATCACCTCAGCCCGCTTTCGGTCGGTGATATCCCGGATAGTACCCTGAAATCCAATGACTGTTCCGTGTGGGTCTATCCGTGCAACCGTCGTAACCAGGGTGTGAAAAATCGTTCCATCCTTTTTCCGAAAATCAACCGGGTAATCTTTTGAGAACCCTTGTTTCGATACCAAAGCAACATGAGCCTCACGTTCCTCCTGATTAGCATAGACGTCGGCGACTTTTGTCTGCAGCAGTTGCTCCCTTTCATCAGGAGCATAGCCGAACATTTCCAGGGCAGTTCCGTTGAAATCCATAAACCTCCCGTTTGAAGTGGTCATGAACACGCAATCGCTGGACGTGTTAAAAAAGATACGATAGCGCTCTTCGCTTTCTCTAAGCTTATCCTCTACCTTCTTGCGGTCGGTGATATCGAACGCGATTCCTGTGATCCCAATTGTCTGCTCTCCCTTGAAATTGGGGCGGCTTGAGCTTTGCACCCAGGCGTAATCTCCGGACTTCTTTCTGAGTCGAAACTCGCTTGGGTAAAGTCGGCCCTGCCAAATATCAGCAAAGCTCTCAGCGACATCAGCTATGTCGTCCCTGTGGACAAAGGAATCGTAGGGCTGACCCAAGATCTCGGAAGGTTGGTAACCTAGAAGGCGCTCAATTTGAGGACTGACATAATTCAATGCTCTTCGGGTATCCACTGAAAAAACAATGCCATTGAGGTTTTCTACAAGCTGTCTGTAAAGTGCCTCCGATTCTCTGAGTGCGCCCTCTGTCTTTATGCGAGCGGCCACGCGGCCTAGTCGTTCGGCAATGGCATTGAGTAGTTGTCTCTCTTGAATGAGGAAAGGTCCTTCATCACTATCAGGCCTTTTTTCTACGTGGCCGACTTCCAGCCTACCGATACGCTCATCATTTACAACGATGTCCGCGGATATTACGCACAAAGCGCCTGCGAAGTTCTCCGTCTTGAACTCCCGACCTTCCAAATTAATTCTTGCACATGTGATTTCAGGATACTGCCAGCCTCGGGGAATGAGATCGACTACTCCTTGAAGTATCTCGTCGAGCGACATGCCGGGTATCATGATGAGTTTGGATAGGCCATAGAGACAATTCAATTCCTTGACCCGCTCACCGAGTTCACTGTTCGTCTTCCGGAGAGCCTCCTCTGCGCTCTTGCGCTCGGTGATGTCCACAAACATGGCTCGCGTGCCAATAACCCGTCCCGAAGAATCCTCTTCAGGCGCCACGTACAAAAGAGTCGGAATGAGGCTGCCATTGCGCGCACGCAGCTGTCGTTCGCCGATTACGAATTCTGCCCCCCGAGCCCTTGCGTAACCACCGCCTTCCAGAAGTTCGGAGATCGATTCGGGGGTGTAAAAATCAGCCAGGGACTTCCCCAGAACCTCTTCCCTCAAGTAACCCACGGATTTGAGAAACAAAGCATTACAGTCGCTGATAAAGGGCACTCCCTGTTCGTTTCGCGTAACGACATACATCAGGGGCGCTTTCTCAAAAAGGCTTTTGTAGTCGTGCTCTGCCTGTTGGAGCCTTTCGTTAGCCTCCGTCAGCATGACTGTGCGCTCTCTCACTTGCCTTTCGAGTTTCTGATTGAGCCGTTCATTAATTTGAAGCTGCCTTTTTTCTTTCGTGAGGTCTTCAACCAGGGCCAATATAAACCGGTCTTTCATAATCCTGAGCGATCGGAAAGTCGTCCTGCTCCAGACCTCGCTGCCCTCAATGCTCAAAACAGCTTCGACTACCTTTGTCTTTCTTTTGACAAAGACTTCTTCCAGAAGTAAGCGAACTTTCTCGTGGGCCTCGGAATCCCGAACAAAATGGCAGAAAGGGTTGCCTAGAAAAACTTCATGCTTGGGGCTGATTCTTGAGCAGGCTTGGTTTGCGTGAAGTATAGTGTGCTCTCTGTCTATTAAGAAGGCCGGAATCGGGAGAGCCTGAATCAACTTACCAAATGTCGTAGCCCAGATGTTTTCGCGGATGTCGAAACTTCCGGATGTCGAAACATTTGCGGTGAACAGAGATTCCAGGTCGATTGTCTCTGTCCCCTCTTTGGTCAATCTAGTCCGAGGAAGTAATTCTCTTGGATCAGGATCACAAAAATCTGGCAGTCTCTTGTCTGACATGTCTCGGTTCCTCCGGACACCCGCCTCATTACTTATCGTGATGTGACCCGTCGATAGCTCCGGTTTCAGACAAAATAGAGTATTGGCTTTCCCGACATCATGGTGTCAGCCCTATGGTTCTGTTTCCCTGTGTGAGCATCTAGTTTAGTACCATAGGGTCTTGTCTCCTTTCACAACGGTCAATGGAATTGCTCCACCATTGTGATCCTGGAAAATGATGGTCTCCAATCTCCTCCGTCGAACAGCGGGTCTATTCTCAGGGTTTGCAAGAAGAATGCCAAGAAAACGATCAAGAGGGGCTTGAATATGAATCGCGACTGAAGCCGTTGGCAGTATACCCCAGATAGAGAGGCGTCTCGGATGATTCAAAACCTCTGTCTTTTGGCAGTGAATGAGGTGTATCTCATTCATCACAGAGATCGATTCCATCACACGTAAGAATAGCCACATAAATCTTTTCGGCTAGAATACGGATATGGCCTAATCAGAATGGGTGACGGCAACGTGTCCTTCCACCTCCTTTTCTCAATTCTTGAGAAATTAGATCCCCACACATCGTCACGTGTGCCTCTGTTACCCTCTGCCCCTGCAACGCACAGAAGTTTCGCTATGATTTCCGAAATGCTGCCCCCCTCAATACTCTACCGGAAACGACTCAGTTAAGACCGACTTATCGGGCAGATATCCCGTTCCCCCACTCTATCTTCAATCCGTGTCAAATCAGGACACATGTAAAAGAGTTTTTTTGCGTTCCCGAACCCTATGGTCCGATCTTAGTGAGAGCTGCGCTGGCCCCTTTCAAAGCTGCGAAAAACTGTGCAACGTCAGCGAAAATGGGAATCGAGATGGAAAGTTTTTAGTAGAAAGTTGGGGACGTTGAGATTGTATGAGCGACGTTTCTGCCGCCGCTGTCAGGGAAGGTTATCCGGATTGTTCAGACATGGGAGCAAGGTAGCCGCAGTCATAAGTATTGTATTCCGCTCATAGAGATGCACATCGCATTGTGCTGGGACGTAACCGGTCGGGTTGTGAGTCTCCTGATTGACGACCCAAGAGTGGCGTGCATCTCGTGGGCGGCCTTGCATCACGGATCGGGCGGGGACCCCTAAGACTCCACCCACGGCGCCGTAGGTGGCCCGCTGATGATATTGACTCAGCAAGTCGAGAATTTCATCGAGCGTCCACATCACAAGCTCCTTTCATTCCGGAAAGATTAGCGAACACTGCCCTTGCCGAGCTTACTACGTTTCTTGGATATTCTATATCAGCAAATGCGCAAAGGAGAAACACTTGCTTTGACGTGGAAGGATGAAAATTGACTCAAACATTGGATTAAGAGCTACCCAGACGAAAGTACGTCCTCCAAGATGCGCCGATCAATAGGGATCTGATTCCGGTTCTTCCGTACGCCCTCAGTAAGTCCGCCCAATGAGGATTCTTTGAAGAAGCCTTGGCGAGAAGCTTTGGACAGCCTTGAGTTTGAGCCCATGCCGCGAATTCACGATCTCCGGGATTGTTGGAAGACCAACGCCATGAGAAGCGGCATGCACCCGCTCATAGCCGACGCAATCGTGGGTAATGGAGACAGGAAGAAAGATGTGAAAAGCCTGTATCTCACAATCAACGATGAGGACTTGGTGCGGGAAGTTGACCGGCTTACGTTTGGTCACGGGAAGACGGAGATTTGGGGATACAAGTGAGTGGGTATACTTCCGATAGAGGGCCAGTGATTACAGGTACACATAGATGTGAACATCCAGCATGCCGCTGTAGTCGTCGGAGGGAGGCTACTTCTATTACTCCATATTCTTGTGGGTGCTTGATGATTACCCTCGGGATCAAGTTTATTTGAGCTTTGGCAAAATATCGACAAGATACTTCTGCGTGAGCGTAATATTGTCTTCTTGAAAGGTACCTTGGCCGGTCATGAGCGTTGTATTAAAGAAATAGGACAGTAGTCCCTCGGTATTCAGAATGTCAAGTTTTGGCGCTACCTGCATGAGAATGTAATCTTTCAATCTCGCTGGCGTGCTTTGGATGGTTCCAGAGAAAAAGAGCTATTTCAATGAAGGCTCCAAAAGAACAATCTCAAACACAGTATCTTTGATTCTGCTAAAGTACGTGTAATACAGAGCAAACACCTTGTAGTCATTAATTAATTTCTGATAATCAACTTGCGGTGAAATTGTGGCTCCAAGCGTCTGGGTTAAGGTTGAAAACATTCCCGCTAGATCGTTCTGATTATCAGCGTCTACGCTTTGCAACAAAGCCAGAGGAATTGGAAGCTTTCCTTTTTGTAGACCGGAATGACAAATAGGAATTACCGGAATTTTGCGAATCCAGGACGCGCCGGCCTCAAAATTATCCATGCCCTTTTGATAGAATTTGGGCTGCACAATGAAATCTGAATAGCGGATCTTGACAGCGCCTCATCAATTAGATCCAGCCATCTTTGACCAGTTGGAATGCTTTGCCCATCGGAAGAAACAAAAGTGTCCAGCATGCCCAAATACGCGGTCTTTATCACTTCTGAAATGATCTGCGCATACTCTTTCTCTTCAAAAATATGGCTAATAAATACCACTTTCTTGGCACTCACGAACGCCTCCTTCCAGTTGTTACTCTTTCTCTTTTAGGTAGAGTAAGTGTCCTCCGCCGAGGTCGATGCCTCCATCAGGACGCTTATTGTGGTCCAGCCGAACAGCATCTGGAGGAATAGCGTCTACCTTTTCAAGAATCAAATCGCCCTGCTGGTAGATCACTCTGTCTGGAATTGGCACGACTTTTCGGGGTTGCGGCTCACCATTGAGAATTTCGACACGAACGAATCGGCAAAGACGGAATAAAGCCAGCGGACCACCGTAATGTCGCCAATCGAATGGTGTTTGGTGCAAACCGGCCGTGCGGAGATTGATAATATCGGGAATGGCGAAAACCTTATTCTGAAGCACTGTGTTAATCATCCAGGTCGGTGCGAACGGAGCGTGAGCAAAGGCGTTTCTGACTAATCGTGCGATATGGTACGATGTGACCACATCGTCGTCAGAACATTTCCATGTTTTTGGTGCACTTGTTTGGATCACGTCCCTTATGGCGCTGTCAATATTGTTGGTCTTCCTAATTGCCCTGGGAAGTCCGGGTGCAATCACCTCGATTGCATCCTTGATAGCTACTACCATTAGATACGTAACCGATTTATGAATAAAAAACGCTGCATAATCAGCTTGGTCGTGCCGGAGAGCGATCTCCTCGTACCGAACATAATGCTGACCATGAGTCCATTCCATTGGTAGGTCCAGCGGTTGCCGATTCCCGGTCACAGCAAGACGCACCGCGGACGCGAGCCGAAACTGCAACTCCGCCGCAAAGAGATACTGAATGTGACGTTCACGATCTGAAATGGTGGTCACCATGTCCCCCTACTAGAAGTGCAAACGTCTCCAATGATTTCTTGGAAACACCAGAGGCGAAATGCCAGCCGCTCCACAAAGCTCTGAGAAAATTTCGATAATCTCTGATCTGGTGCGGTCCATCCAATCCGCCACCTGCCTGTCATAAATGCAATAAGACTGCCTTCCAGCGTGCTCTGAGCCGACACTGATCTGGCCCCGCTCAATCGCAAGAGCGTATCTGGAGCGAATGGCTCGAAGGAGATCCACAATCACATCCATTTTTTCACGCCACTTCCTATTCGACAGATATGACTTGCCTTTTGCCTGCGTCAGCACCCCACCATCCCTTGAGCGAAGACATCCGGTGTTTATGGCAGTTATTGTGTCCTCAAGGGCCCTATCAAAAGCCTCCATCGAGCCCTCTTGCATGAAAGGGTCCTGAAAAGCAGGCCGGTCAAGACATTGAGAATAGAAACGGATGCACTCGACGTCATTGTTCTGAGTTGTCTCGGAGTCCGATGCTGTCCCTTCAATTTCCAATAACGCGGCTCGCTCAGACAAACGTTTCCACTCATTCAGGATGTCGACGGTATATCTCACCTCGTCGTTGTCAACGAGTTTAGCATGATTCTGGCACAACCATATTCCATTTTCGGGCAATTTTCGCTCTTCGGGGGTAAGCTGAGGATTGTACCGTGGCCACCGGCAGATGCGGCAGTGATGTGTGCGGCTACCCCAATGTTCAACGCTTTGGTAGGGTCGGTCTGTGGGCCGCTCGTCGTTACTCGGCAGTTCGGATTCGAGCATCGATATCCGACAAATTGCGAATCTGGGTTGACCGGGAGCGGATTCTTAATATCTTCAGAGCGATGCAAATTTGACTCTCGTTTAATTTTGGTTATGGTATCATAATCCCGCTGCCGAGAAGATGTGCGGCTATGAGAGGAAAGAGCTTGCCGGTAACTCTATTGAAATTCTCCATGTGGACCATGAACACTACGTGGAATTTGGAGAAAAGCTCAAAGAAGCCTTTGATAGAGAAGAGACCGCTGAGTTCGATCTCAGAGCGAAGAGAGAGACGGGGAAGTATCCAACCCATCACACGGTGTCTCTGCTGAAGGATCATGATGGCAGGCATGTGGGCCTCGTCAGTATGGTGCGAGACACGAGCGAACGTAGGAAACATTAAGTTTGGGAACCACGTTGCTGATCAAGGGGCGTGAGTAACC
Source organism: Desulfomonilaceae bacterium (assembly GCA_041740635.1). Classification (GTDB taxonomy): domain Bacteria; phylum Desulfobacterota; class Desulfomonilia; order Desulfomonilales; family Desulfomonilaceae; genus Desulfomonile. Next base: position 10,627 of record JBGSLQ010000065.1, read on the forward strand.
TGTGGAACATGACAGGACACTCTCGTGATCAGTGCGTCCGATAGAGATTCTGAACCCCCGCAATCGCAGGTTGATCGGAGCAGGAAATGACCCGAGAGAAGGATACCAAGGACAATATCGCCGGTCTGAGGAAGCGTGCGGAGAAGACCTTGAACCCGCAACTATCTGACACGGAAGGCATTTCCTCGCTCTCCCCGGAGGAAGTCCAACGGCTGGTCCATGAGCTGAGAGTCCACCAGATTGAACTTGAGATGCAGAATGAAGACCTGCGTCAGTCTCAAATGAAACTGGAAGAGTTGAAGGACAAGTACCTGGACCTCTACGACTTTGCTCCCGTGGGCTATGTTACGTTGAACGACAAGGGACTTATCCTTGAAGCCAATCTGACGGCGGTTCGGCTCCTTGGGGTCGAGAAACAGCGATTGATCAAGAAGCCCTTCTCTGGATTTGTCTGCCAACCGTATGTGGATGCTTATTACTTGCACCTCCAACAGGTCTTCGAGACTAAGTCCAAACAAACCTGCGAAATCGAGTTGAAAAGAAAAGAGGGTTCTCACTTTTTTGCTCAGATGGAATGCATCGCTCTAGAAGACGAAAACGGGCAATCTAATCGATGTCGGGCAATCATAGTGGACATCACAGAACGCAAGAAGAGAGAGGAAGCGCTTCAAGATAGTTGGTCTGAGCTTCATGCGATCTACGAGTACGCTCCAATCATGATGTGTGTTCTGGATGGACATCGAAAGGTTCTTTACGCCAACCGAGCATTTGTCCAATTTGTCGGCAAGAATGAAAGCGAACTCAAAGAAGGTCCTGCTTGCGGAGTTTTTGGCTGTATCAACTCTTTTGATGATCCCCGCGGATGCGGATATGGTCCTCGTTGCCAGCATTGCTCGATTCGTTTGGCTATTGAGGATACGTACAAGACAGGTATCGGTCATCGGGAAATCGAATATCGTTCAACCTTAATAGGAAAAGATTGCCGACGTGAGATAGTGCTCCGAGGCTCCACCGCATTGATTGAAGCCAGTGACCAATCAAACGTCCTGCTCTGTCTCGAAGATATCACTGAACTGCAAAGGACGCTAAAGGCACTTCGAGTTAGTGAGGAGAGATTCAGGCTCGCCCTGGACGCCACCCGGGACGCCCTCTGGGACTGGGACATGACAACCGGGGCAGTCTTTCGCAGTGCACGCTTCTACGAGATGCTGGGCTGCGAGCGTGAAGGTTTTTCGGAAAAGATTGGAGACTGGCATCACCTGGTTCTCCCTGAAGACTATGCCACAGTTCAGAGGAAACTTGCCGAATACCTCGAGGGCATAGGAGAAAGGCACGAGGTAGAATTCCGGGTGCGCAAGCCCTCGGGAGAGGTCATATGGATTCAGTCTTGCGGTCAGGTCGTTGTACGTGACGAGACCGGTAAGCCATTGCGAATGGTGGGCACACATGCCGACATCACGGAAAGGAAGAAGTTTGAAGAAGAGCTGGGGCAAAGTGAAAAAAGATTCCGAGTCGCTATGGACGCTATTGATGAGGGGATATGGGACTGGAACATCCAAACGGGAGCCGTATACTACAGCCCGGGCTGGAAACGCATACTAGAGTGGGAAGAAGGAGAATTGAATCAAGATTATGAGACCTGGGAGTCTCGAATTCACTTCGATGATCGCGATCATACGCTTACCTGCCTCAACCGGCTCTTGAGTGGCGAGCTTCCGCTATTCTCAGCGGAGCATCGTCTTTGGACCAAGACAGGCTCATGGAAATGGGTTCTCGGAAAAGGTAGTGTTTTGGAAAGAGACTCAGATGGCCATCCCACAAGAATGATCGGCACAATGATCGACATACATGAACAGAAACAATCTGACGAGGCACTGAAGGAGAATGAGGAGCGCTACCGGCAAATAACAGAGTGCTCACTGACGGGGATATTTATTCATCAGGATGGTGTCGGAGTCTACGTGAATCAAAGACTGGCAGACATGCTTGGGTACGCCAAAGAGGAGATGATCGGAAAACCACTCCTGGAGGCAGTGCATCCGGAAGATCGTGAGACTGTTATAGAGAGAGCCACGACTCGTCTCAGCGGTGCAATTTCACCCAGTGCCTACGAGCTGCGTTTAATTAAGAAATCTGGGGAAGAGATCAGCTGCGAAGTCCTCGTAACCCTCATAGAGTTTCAGGGTCGCCCTGCGATCATGGGAAATATTGCAGACGTCACTGAGCGAAAAGGGGCAGAGGAAGCTCTGAAAAAATCTGAGTCCTTGCTCAGAAATATTCTTGAACAGAGCCCATACGCCATATGGATAGGCGACAGCGAGGGAACACTGGTCAGAACGAACAAAGCTTGCAGGGAGTCACTGAGGATCGCAGATGAAGAGGTCGTTGGCAAGTATAACATCCTGGAGGACAGCATAGTCAGAGAGAAAGGTCTTCTAGCCGAAATCCAATCTGTATTTGATAACGGAAAAGTAGCCAGGCTCGAAATCGAGTACGACACCTCGAAACTTACCCAGTTTCAGCTTCGGGAAAAGATCGCCATGATCTTGGATGTCACTGTTTTCCCAGTTTTAGACCACAGCGGCAAGATTATGAATATAGTAGTGCAGCATATAGACATCACCGAGCGCAAGCGGATGGAGGAGACGCTCAGGGCAAGCGAAGAACGTTTCAGAACTCTATTGGAGGTTTCCCCAACCGGTTTCTGGGCCACCGACCCCTTTGGAAAAAACACGTACGTGAGTCCATATTGGACCAATCTGTCTGGAATTTCAAAGGAAGATGCACGGGGAGATGGCTGGTCGACCGGATTGCACCCGGATGACAAGGACGCAATCTTTACAGGATGGTCAAAGGCGGCGCTAGAAGAAGAACCATATGTCACAGAGTTTCGCTTCATCCACGTCGATGGGCACACTGTATGGGTATTGTGCCAGGCATTGGCGGTCAAGAGAGACGATGGGAGTGTAGCCGAGTGGCTTGGCACAATCACAGATATCACGGATAGGAAAAAAGCAGAAGAGGCGTTGAAGGAAAGCGAAGCAAGATATCGAGGGATATTCGAGGGAGCTTCGGAGGGAATACTTGTGGTCGATAACCAAACCATGAGGTTTCGGTATGCAAATCAGGCTATGAGCAAAATGCTTGGATATTCTCAGGATGAGTTGAGGAGTCTCAGGGTTCATGGAATTCACCCGGGAGACAGATCAGATGACGTGATTAGGGAATTTCAGGCCCACGCAAGAGGGGAGAAAGGCAAATCGGAAGCGATTCCTTTTCTGAAGAAGGACGGCACAATTCTGTACGCCGATGTTTCTACAACTCTTATGGAAATTGATGGAGCGGCGTGCAATGTTGGATTCGTCTCGGACATCACTGACCGCAAGAAAGCGGAGGAGGCTCTTGCCGAAAGCGAACTTCTTTACCGAACTTTATTCGAGGGCGCTCGGGACGCAATCATGCTGATAGATATGGAGGGAGATGGTGTTGGCCGGATTGTTTCCGCCAACCCAATCGCTGCGAAAATCCACGGCTATTCCTTGGATGAGTTCATGACTCTTAGATTAGAGGACTTGGAAACGCCCGATTCTACTAAGGGCTTGCCGGGAAGGGTCGAGACTGCCTTATCGGGACAATTGGTGAGAGGTGAGCTCAACCATCGCAGAAAGGATGGAAGCGTCTTTCCCGTAGACATCTCAGCAAACCTATTTGAAATTCGTGGTCACCACTATTGCATTGCGATAGATAGGGACATTAGTGAACGAAAGCTGGCTGAAGACGCATTACGTGAGAGTGAAGCCAGAGTTCGGGCGAAGCTTGAATCGATCCTTTCACCCGAGGGAGACATCGGGACTCTCGAACTCGCTGACGTAATGGATATTGAACAGGTCCAGGTGCTCATGGATGATTTCTACAGTGTCACGAAGATCGGAATGGCCATAGTCGATCTGAAGGGTAAGGTTCTGGTCGCTACGGGGTGGCAGGACATCTGCACTAATTTTCATCGAGTTCATCCGGAGACCCGTCAAAACTGTATCGCAAGTGATACAGAACTCTCCAGAGGTACCAAAGAAGGTGAGTTCAAGCTTTATAAATGCTTGAACAGCATGTGGGATATAGCCACTCCCCTCGTTGTTGGAGGGAACCATCTGGGCAACCTTTTCCTGGGGCAGTTTCTTTTTGAGGGTGAAGAGCCCGACCTTGAGGTCTTCCGTAAACAGGCTCGAAAATATGGATTCGATGAAGCCCGCTACCTGTCGGCCTTAGAACGTGTACCTCGTTGGACCAGAGAGACCGTGGACAAGGTCATGGGATTCTATTCCCAATTGACTCGTATGCTGTCCACCTTGAGTTATGCCAACATAGAGCTTGCAAGGATTCTTGCCGAGCAGGAGCGACTTTTCAGTTCGTTGCGAGAGAGTGAGGAGCGATATCGAGCCGTTGTAGATAATCTCCACATAGGCATTTCAGTCATCAATCGTAACATGGAAGTAGTTGCCATTAATCCTTTCTTTGCCGCTTACTATCCCAACGTTCGCGCAGGCGAAGGCCAGATCTGCTATACTGCTTATAATGATCCACCCAGATCTTCGCCTTGTTCTTACTGTCCCTGTGTTCTGACATTTCAAGACGGAGACGTCCACGAATCTGAAACCGATAGTCCAGCCGGAGGACAGATTCGGCATTACAGAATAGTCTCCTGCCCAGTGAAGGATGAGCAAGGCGAGGTGGAACTTGTTATCGAGTTGGTGGAAGACGTTACCGAACGGAGATCCTTGTACGCCCAACTGGCGCAGGCACAGAAGATGGAGGCGGTAGGAACACTTGCCGGAGGTGTCGCTCATGATTTCAACAACATCTTGCAAGTATCACTGGGATATTCGGAGATCATGCTCGACGAAAACGAGTTTCCTGAACGCTACCGGCCCGAGCTTAAGAAGATTTATGATTCAGCCAAGAGAGGGGCAGACCTAGTTCAGAGATTGTTGACATTCAGTAGGAAAACAGAGATCAGTCCCAAAAATCTGGACCTGAATGTTTGCATTACTGATTTGCGGAAGATGATCGAGAGAACTCTCCCCAAAATGATCGACATACACCTTGTACTAAATGTAAAAATAGCAAAAATTAATGCTGACAAGACACAAATAGACCAAGTTCTTATGAACCTTGCGGTGAATGCAAGAGATGCCATGCCTGATGGTGGCAAGCTTCTATTCGAGACGGCCAACGTCACCCTTGACGAGGAATACACCAGAACACACTTTGAGGCAAACCCAGGGCCCCACGTCCTCTTAATGGTCAGTGACACCGGCTCGGGTATGGACAAAGACACCTTGGAACATATTTTTGAGCCCTTTTACACGACCAAAGGCATTGGTGAGGGAACGGGCTTGGGGTTGGCAATGGTTCATGGAATCGTAAAACACCATGGAGGAAGTATATCTTGCCACAGCGAACCGGGTAAGGGGACCACGTTCAAGATCTATTTTCCCGCCGTGATTTCCGAAGAGGAGGAGGCGCAAACAACTGAGAAAGCGATGCCACGGGGAGGATCAGAGACCATCTTGCTCGTGGATGACGAAGAATCCATACGCGACTTGGCTTTTAGGATTCTCACTAAAGCGGGGTACAACGTGATTACCGCCTCGAATGGGAGGGAGGCAATTGCAGTCTACCCGGTCATGCAAACTCAAATACATCTTGTGCTGCTGGACCTTATCATGCCAGATATGGGATGAAAAGAGTGCCTCGAAGAGCTCCTGAAAATCAACCCTTCGGTCAAGGTGGTGATCGCAAGCGGTTTTACTGCCCATGGTCACACGAGAGAAGCCCTGGAATCAAGAGCAAAGGCCTTTGTGAACAAGCCCTATGACATGCGTCGGCTGCGAGAGGTGTTGAGAAAGGTTTTGGATGGTTGATAAGCAGATCCTTATGTGATGTCAACAGTTTCGAGTATGTTTTCGCAGGGTAGAGGCTCCGACAATTCCGTCTTCAGCGTTCGTGATGGGGAGAAACGGCAAACAACAGATCGATGTCCCGCCCATCCTTTTTCCAAAGGCCCGTTTCATGGTGTTCAACGTGTTCTCCACGTCTCATTTTCTCAAGAAGAAGGGAAACCTCATCATGCCGCTGGTCCGGCGGAACCCATATATAGCTCGTGGATTGTTCCATCTAATGAGTTGTTGGGAAACCGGCAAGACTCCTATGTACGACAACGACGGTGGCTGCTATCTCACGATTGATCCGAAGGTGACGTACTTGTCGCCAGCGGGTATTCTGAGATAACTCAGTAACGGAATCCGCGGAAATGGGAGCCAGCGGTTTCGTCAGCAAGCCCTTCCGCGTAAAACGAACTGCGGCGGCAGGTGCGAAAGACGTTGGACTGGAACTTATAGATAAAGATTCCTCGTCTCTGGTGCCTCTGAAGAAAGTCCGGTGGAGATCGGATATCAGTTCCGACTCAGGTCAACCCAGTTGCGTCCCTGGCATTTGGCACGGAAAAGACTTTCATCGGCGAGTTTGAAAGCGTCGTCGATGGAAGCCGTTGTTGCCCCTTGGCAGGCCGTTACACCGAAGCTCATGGTGATGCGAACTTGTCCTTCCCTTGTAACTACCGCGGTCTCCTCCAGCATTCGGCGAATTCTCTCTGCCGCTTGTCTGGACATTTCCAGATCACATTCCGGTAACACTATAAGGAACTCGTCCCCCCCATATCGCCCCACAGCATCGTATGGCCTCACCACTCTGCTAATTGTATTCGCCACACTTCTGAGAACATCGTCGCCAGCTAAGTGACCGTATTGGTCATTGATTTCTTTGAAATGGTCCATATCAGCTATGATTACCCCGAGCGAAGACCCAGTACGACTTGAGTGAATCAATTCCTTGGCTACGATTTCCAAAATAAAGGCCCTGTTGAAAAGCCCGGTGAGAGCATCATGAGAGGCTCTGAAGTCGGCCTTGACAAGACATGATCGCAACTGATCTTGGAGCATGGCTGAGCGAATCCTGACCTTCAGTTCGATTGAGTCGAAAGGTTTCGAGATGTAATCGTTGGCTCCGGCTTCGAGTACCTCCACGATGTCTTCTTTGCTTGAGATCAGGAGGATGAAGTAAACATACGGGTTCCCGTCAATGGCTCTTAGCTGGCGGCAAATCTCTGGGCCGCTCATCCACGGTAGTGTCCCATCAAGAATAGCCAGTCTCGGCGTATCCTCACTTAGAAGTATCTTCCAAGCTTCCACCCGGTTACCGCTCACTAATAGGTCGTGGCCCATTTTGGAGAGTTGGGATTCCAAGCCGTCGCAAAGTCACTCGATCATCGCTTGCGATGAGCATTCGCAGGGGAAAACTGTTTTGAACAGAGCGCTGTACTTCTATAGCCGGGGCCCTCCTATGGATTCAGATCCATGTTTTTCTTTCCATATTCTAGCAGCCTGTTTAGGTATCAAGAGTTGTTGCCTCCTTTCAAAAGGGGTCAATTCAACCGCTCTGCTACAGTGTTCCAGGAAAAACTTCGTCTGTAATCTCCGCCTCGAACACTAAGTTTTTTCTTAACCTAGCAAGCAGTATGCCAAAAACGATTAAGTGGTGACTGCATCCGCGTCACGCCTGGTATCCTGTGCATCTTCCCTCCGGGGCACCGCCACAGGAGGAGCTTCCGCCCAGCGTGAGGTGAGGTAGCCGAACGGCTGAGCCGCATTATTGTGACCAGAGGAGTAGAGAGTAAGAGAAATGATAGCGCCCGAGAAGAATGAGCGGTTGCTTATCTGGCAATCTCACAAGTAAATGATAAACTTGGTGCTGAAGCGAGTTCCCCCCATCCACGATGCGAGTCTCAGGGGAAATCACGAGCGAATCCTTGGAGATGTGAATGAAGAGTCATAGCAATGTTGTTTGCGTCAAGTGCGGAAATCCAATAGAATCCTTGGACGATCTCATCGTACGCGGTCTCAGTTACAATGTGGTCCCACTCCATTCAGGCTGCTATGGAAGAGTGAAATCCCAATGGATCTACAGGTTGTCATTGAACGTAATCGGATGGAGCTTCTGGGCATATCTGATCATAATGAATTTGATTCTCGTGATTTGTCTCATTGTGATGCCTAATTCGTGGCAAGATCTTCGCTGGTTTTTCCTGATAGTCAACATCCCTCAATTATTCTTTCGCCTTTTGGCTCTGATTTCATACGAGTTGCCTCTCAAGAACTCGCCGCCGAGGGGTCGCTCATGATCGCCTTCTGGTTTCTAGGTTCGATGATCGACACAGTGCTGATGTATCAGTTACTCAAGGCAGTCCCGGTCGATACTACGCTCATCGTGGTCGGAGACGCTCGGACCGTTTTCTCCCGGTGATGTCAATGACTATGCCAACATATCGGATTACTTTCCCATTCTTATCGCGAATCGGCCTTCCTCTCGACATTCACCAGCGTTCATGACCGTTAGACAGCGTCCGCCACACGGCGTTCAGTTCGGCTCCTTTGGAGACTGCTTCGTTCACAGCCCATTCGGCATCTGTCCGGTCATCCGGGTGAACAGCCTTAAGCCAAGACAAATGGCATCCACAGGATTGTCTTCAATGACAAGTAATCTCAAGTTTTCCATGTGTACCTACTCTTGCGGCTTCGGCGGAGTCGGCAGTCTCACGACCGTGAACCAGAACTCTCCAAGGCACTCCAAAGCCTTGGTAAACTGCTCCATTTCAACAGGCTTAGTAATGAAGCAATTGGCATGCAGATCGTAACTCCTCCAAATGTCCTCGTGGTCTTCCGAAGTCGTCAGGATAATGACGGGAATCTGCCGCAGAGACGGGGCTCCTTTGATATCAGCTAACACTTCTCGCCCATCCTTTTTGGGTAGATTCAAGTCCAGGAGAATGATCTCCGGTGAAGGCGCAGAAGAGTATTTCCCTCGTTTGTACAAGAAATCCATTGCTTCTTCACCGTCTTCAACGACATGCAGATTATTGCAGATTCTGGCTCCAAAAAAGACTTCCTTGATAATCATGATATCAACTGGGTTATCATCCACTAAGAGAATCTCCACAGGCTGCACCATCGTCCCTGGAACCATCATATCTGCGTCCCCTTTTCCGGTATCGTGAAATAAAAAGTTGTCCCCACACCTGGTTCGGATTCCACCCAAACTCGGCCCCCATGACGTTCAACGACCTTCTTGACTATGGCTAGGCCCATCCCAGTGCCGTCGTATTGGGTTCTCTTGTGGAGCCGCTGGAAAATCACGAATATTTTATCAAGGTGTCGGGATTCAATGCCGATGCCGTTATCTTTGACGGAAAAGAGCCATTCATTCTTGTTCTTGATCGCGGACACATGGATCTGCGGTGGTACATCTTTGCGAAATTTAATAGCATTTTGAATCAGATTCTGAAACACTTGCAACAGTTGGGTGCCATCTGCAGGAATAGTGGGAAGCGGATCGTGGGTAATCGTTGCCCCTGTTTCAGATATGGCGGAGGTCAAATTTCTCACCGTCTGAACTAACATCTGCTCACAATTTACGCGCTCCGGTGGCTTCCCCTTTATTGCAATACGGGAATACGCCAATAAATCCAAGATGAGAGCTTTCATCCGCACCGCGGACTCGACAGCGTAGTGAATATACTTGTCAGCGTCGGCATCGAGATTACTCTTGTATTTTTTCTCCAACATCTGGAGACAACTAGCCACGTTGCGCAAAGGTTCCTGCAAATCATGGGATGCCACGTAAGCGAACTGCTGAAGGTCTTCATTTGAACGGATCAATTCCTCTTCTGCTCTGCGGCGGTCCGTGATGTCATTGACTATGGAGTAGAGTAACCGTTTCCCGTGCAGGTCCATTGGCGTTGAATAGACCTCTACATATCGCACCTCGCCCGAAGCAAGACGGTGCTGGAACTGAAAATAATTCTCTCGTTCTGTGTACGCTTCCGACATCCGCTGACGTATCTTTTCGGGCGGAAGCACATTAATATCAATTATCTTCATTTGCTTCAGGTGATCCAATTTATACCCGTAGTAATGTGAAGCAGCGTGGTTTGCATCCACTATTTCGTAGGACTCTGGATTGATGAGCAACTTTACGGCGCGGCTATTCTGAAACATTTGACGATATCGGTTTTCACTCTCTCGCAAGCCTTCTTCTGCACGCTTGCGGTCAGTGATGTCAAACATTGTGGACCGGCTCATAACAAAGTTGCCGGACGAATCCTTCACTGCCGTAGCGCTGAGAAGAACCGGCAGGATCGTGCCGTCTTTACGCACGAGGTTGAATTCCAGGTCTTTTATCCAACCTCGCTCCATGAATCCCGGATAGGTTTCCTCAAAAATTTTGAGGCTCTCTGGGACACAGAGATCGCTAGCTCTCATTTTCCCAATGATTTCTTCCCGTGTGTACCCGAGCCACGAGAGTTCTGTATCGTTGATGCGCACGAACACACCGCTGGAATCAAGCGAATGATACCCACAGGGCGCATTGTTGTACAGATCTTCAATTTCTTTTGCTGCGGAAGCCCGTTCGTCTTCGGCACGTTTTCGTTCAGTGACTTCCAGAAGGACAAAAACAAGTCCTTCCACACTTCCCTGTGGGTCTTTCACCGCATGGAGAGTCCAGTCCCAATAAGTGATGCCGCGGCTAGGGTCATCAGGAAATTCAAAAGGCTTGGCATAAACGGTAAATGTTTCTCCAGTTTCGACGACCCGTCGGAAGATCGCCTCATTTTCCTGGTGGGGATAGAGGTCGAAATGGTTCTTTCCAGGGAAGAAGTCCAGGGGGTAGCCCCAAACATCCGCATAGGCAGGGTTCACACGAATGAAATTGAAGTTTCTATCCAGGTACACCACGCAAAAGTGCGTCGTATCGAATATCTTCTCCAATATTTGTGCCTGTTCAAGTGCCCTTCGTTTCACCTCTTCGACGAATTTCCGCTCAGTGATGTCTCGGTACAAGCCCTGGACCAAGTTCTCTCCAACCCGTTTTCCAGTCACTTCTACGGTGAGATAAGACCCATCTTTTTTGCTCATACGACGCTCCATGCGAAGAATCTCACCATGTAGCAGGTCCTGAAATCTGAATGGAGTCGCCGTTAGATCCTCGGGGTGAATCAGATCTACTATTTTAGTTCCCCGGATTTCCTCCAGTGAATATCCATACATCTGCAAGCTGGCTTCATTTCCATCCAGGATCCTTCCACTGTCGTCCAATAGGAATATCCCATCAACAGAGCCTTCGTACAGAGCCTTGTACTTGCCTTCACTTTCCCGTAGGGCTCGCTCAATTTGCTTTCGCTCTTCAACTTCTCTTTCCAATTCAGCGGTTCGCTCCTGCACCCTCCTCTCAAGATCCTGATTAAGTGCTCGTATTTCCTCCTCGGCCTGCCTGCGGTCAGAGATGTCTCGGTGGTGCCATAAGCGCCCGAAAGGTTTACCGTCGATCATAATGGGAATAAAATCTCGCAGGTATGTTTTTCCACCGCGTACGGCGATTTCCTCGTCCTTCACCGGCTTTCTCTGTTGAACAATTTCACGTATTCGGTCAACGGCCTGAGAAGGCTCGGCATAAACGTCTTGGATTCGTTTAATGATATCCTGAGGAGTCAATCTGAGCAGTGCCGATGGGGGAACTTTTAGGTCGAATTGATCGCAAAACGCTTGATTCGCAAACTCTATTCCGCCTTCCTGGCTGACAAGCAACAGACCAGCATACTGATTTGAAAGAATTGAGTAAAATCGCTTGAGAGTAGTCTGTAAATCCTGCTCAGCCTTTTTGCGCTCGGTGATGTCCACGGTAACGGCGACGCCACCGACAACATTGCCTTGGTCATCCCGAATGGGAGCGCCGGAAGCCTCCGCAATCCAACTCCTTCCACCGGGAAGCTGGACTTCCAGCTCGATTGGCGGGATAACTCTGTTTTCCTCCACGGCTCGTTGAAGCGGCAGTTCGGTGTCCTGGATCTTTCTCCCGTTATGGAAGAAACGGACGAGGCGGCCTGGAGCTGTAAGATCGGGAGCTGACGCGGAGAGGTTGTCGTCCGGCGCAGTATCGAATTGAGCAAATAGGCAAGGATTGCCTGTGATGCGTTGGCATGAAACGTCGTTCGAGAAGCTGACGCCGACGGGCAGAGCCTCCATCAATGCACGGAGCCGCTGGTTTGTCTGAGACAGTTCGGTATTGGCACGCTCCAACTCATTGTGTGCGGTTTGCAGTTGCAGGGTTCGCTCTTCTACCATTGACTCAAGATGGTGACGAAACAGATTCCTGATGCCCTCTTCCTGCGATTCTCCCTGTGTGCGTAGCTCTCTAGTCGCACTAATCACTGCAACGAGGAGGTAAACGCCTGCCAGGTATAGGGCGAACCTTCCCAACCACCCTATTGGACCTCCAAACAACGTGTTACCCATATAACAGATCAATCCGGTGGCAAGAAGAAGCAGAGCCACCGAGTACCAATACAACATTCTGGCTTTTGACAACAAATGCACAGTTAGCAACAGCAGGCCGGAAATGGTGAAGAGAGCCACCGCCGATCCCAAGACGGTCTGACGTAACGCCGTCGGCCCCTGGCCTTGAAGAAAGAACATGGGAACAAGATCCTTCATGGTCACCAGCGTCAGGGTTCCCAGCAGAAGGACAACCCCCAGGTACGCGAATGCAATTGTAAGCCCCTTGTGCAGCGTGACCTTTCTGGGGCGTCGTCCTGCAAACACTGATACTCCGCTAAGAAGGTGAAATATTGCCGAGAAGAGAGACGACATATTGAAGATAGTCGTGGAAGCATTCGGCCCGCCTCCCTGCAAAGTTAATGTCCAGCCTGACAAAAGACTCCCCAATCCCAATGTCAGAGCACCACTGCCGAGCATGAGCATCGTGAAAAAGCCACTGGAGAGATAGCTCCTCGTTGCAAAATAGACCACGCTCAAAGGTAATATCGTCAGGAACAGGGTGTTCAATGCAGCAAACAGACCGGGGGGTTCGACTACTCTCTTCAGATCCAATGAGGCAAGAATGACCAGCAGCAGAAGAAATATCGGTATCGGCAATACCGGAATCAACCTGCGCCCATAATTGAATGTTGTATGTTGGAACGAATCGACAATAGATTGTTCCAGAGACCTACCTTGGACTTTCGCATCCTTCAAAGCGCTTACTATTGCAGTGAGCGAAAAAATGCTCCCGATGTACAAAGCAGAACGTGCCAGCCAACCGACGGGACTGCCTACGGCTTTTTGAATAAAGATTCCAAAAAGTCCTGTGCATATCAATGCCAGACAAAGTGAATACCAGTAGAGAAAATCTGATTTCACTTTAACGTAATACGTCATGAAGAAAATAGCGGAAATGAAATAAAGCAGTAGTGAACTTCCCAGAACAGCTTGCCTCAGCTCAGTCGGACCAACCCCTTGAATGAAGAAAGGTGGAATTAAGCCTCTAATCGCAGCAAAGGAAAAACAGAGCAAGAAAAGGCTGACAGAGGAATAACTAACAACAATTGTCGGCTTTCGTCGTCCGACATCGCCTGGGACGTCTCGGAATGAAGCAAGTATGGCCCCCGTTGCGTGAAAAAAGGAAGCCAGGAAAACTCCAGTATTGTGAATGGTCACCGTCATATTTGGCCCGTCAGGTTCTCTGATGACCCAACCAGCCGAAATGGCGCATAATCCGAATGCCAGCATGCCGCATCCCATGAACAACACCGTGACGGAGCCGCTTTTCAGGTAAGACTTTCCCGCGACGCAGGCTACTATTATGGGAATAATTCCGTGAAATACGGTATTCAAAAGGGGCAAAAGTAGAGGCGGCTCAAAAACACTCCGGATGTCAAGGCCCTCAAAAATCCTGAGAGCCACCACATAGACAATGACCAGCAATAATCCCATAATCTTAGCGGGTGTCATTCTTGTAACCCCGGAGCAATTTTCTCATTAACAGCAAGGGAGACCTTGCCTGTGTCCTGTTTCCCAGCGGGACATGGATTTTGATCCCACGTCTAATAGGGTTGCCAGAGTTTGCGGGGGAAGGCCACGCTCTTCACGGAAGCGTTTGACTATGACGGTTGTGAAGAGATGGGAGGCTGAATCTACCTCGGCATGAGAGACCGTCCCTATGGCAATGCTCAATGCTGCTAGAGCCAAAAAAGTACCGAAATCTCGGAGGAACTTGATTCTGTCTTGCATTCCACAAAGCCCTTGCACGGTTATCTTGAAAGTATTTCGATATGATCGGCGGTCTGCCGGATCTCACCTCTGAAACATTAGCTCATTCCGAGTCCAGCACACCCCTGACTACCTCCAGCATCTGCCGCATGTCGTATGGCTTGTTGACGAAAGCCTTGGCGCCTGCAGAAAGTGCATCCTTGGTGGGACCACTTGCCGAGTATCCGCTGGCGATAACAACATTTACTGATGGACTGAGAATCAAGAGACCTTCGAGGCACTGCTTACCCCCCATTTCCGGCATCATAAGATCAAGGAGGACGAGATCAATGTCACCGGACCTTTGTTGGTAGATTTCGAGAGCCTCTCTCCCGTCTGATGCGGTAATCACCCCATACCCCGCCTTGCTTAAGATCCTGGAACCCAGATCGCGGATGAATTCCTCATCATCCACGAGTAGGATGGTTTCAGATCCTCCACGCGGCATCGGTCGCTCTATCGTTTGCGCTTCTTCCTCCTCAGAAATCATGGCGGGAAAATAGATATTGAAGGTGGTCCCTTTGCCGGGCTCGCTGTAACCCCTGATATGTCCTCCGTGCTGCTTCACAATCCCGTGGACCATCGCAAGTCCGAGCCCTGTTCCCTGGCCCACACCTTTGGTCGTGTAGAAAGGCTCGAAGATGTGCTCCAGGGTGTCTTTGTCCATCCCCAATCCAGTATCCGTCACAGTCAGCAGGACGTGAGGTCCGGGCTTTGCCTCAAGATTTGCTCTTGCGCATTCATCGTCCAGCGTGATGCTAGCCGTCTCAAATATCAGCTTACCTCCGTCAGGCATTGCGTCACGGGCATTCACCGCAAGGTTCATGAGAATTTGGTCTATCTGGGTTTTGTCGGCATTGATATAGGCGAGCTTAGCATCCTGAACAATCTTTATCTCGACCATCTTGGGTAGGGTTCTCTCAAGAATTTTCCTCAATTCATTGATTCTAAGATTCAGGTCGAGAGCCTGAGGACTGACCTCCGTCTTTCTGCTGAATGTGAGTAGTCTCTGAACGAGATCGGCTCCACGTTTGGCTGAGTCGTAAATCTTCTGCAAATCCGCCTGGTACCCTTTTGGAAATTCCTCATCTTCGAGCATGATTTCCGAGTATCCAAGAGCCACTTGCAAGATGTTGTTGAAGTCGTGAGCTACACCTCCCGCAAGAGTTCCGATTGCCTCCATCTTCTGAGACTGAAGTAGCTGTTCTTCTAGACGCTTGGAATCCGTAATGTCCCGAATTGATTCAATTGATCCCGTAACCCTTCCTTCCGAGTCATATAAAGGGCTAGCCCTGTTCCACAGAAAACGTCCGCTGAGGTTCAGTTTTTTGGGCCCAGTTACGGAGACGAGGGTGTCTCCTTCTTCTCGGAAAAGATCATAATAGGCCTCAATCAGCTTGTCCCTGTTGAGTACGAGATCGGCCAATACCGGTCGTCTCTCTCCATAAAAAGGCAGAGCGTACTCAAAGTCCCCCTTACCAAGAATCTCATGAGCCCGTACTCCTGTTAGATCTTCGATTGCCTTATTCCAAGCTACCAGTTTTCCATTCAGATCGATCACAAAAGTGGCGTCTGGCAGGAAGTCGATGATCTGAGCCAGCCTCTGCTCAGAGTCTCTCAACGCCTCCGCCGCCTTCCTGCGCTCGGTGATGTCCTGATTCACCCCGTAGGTTCTTACAGTCCTCCCTTGCTCATCTTTGACGATGAAGAATCGGACACTTATGTGTCCTATGTCGCCATCGGCGTACATTATTCGGTGCTCCAATTCTCGGCTGAAATGAGGATCGTCAGTTTCAATCGCTTTCCGATTCTCATAACTAACCACAGAGATATCGTCGGGATACACGAAACGTCGAGCATATTCCTCCAGAGCCATTTTGTATCCACCGACTTGTTTGGCCGTGGTTCGAAAGAGTTTGTAGAATTGATCATTGAACGTGAATTCATTCTTGAAGACATCTAGTTCCCAGTGTCCCAAACGAGCCATCTCCACTGCATTGGCAAGTTGGGCTTCACTAGTACGCAGCGCTTCTTCGGTCCTCTTGCGCTCTGCGATGTCTCTGGTCACACCTTGAAGAGCGATCGGTCTGCCGTCATTATCGAACAAGACCTTCCCGTGTATTTCCACATCAAACGGCACTCCGTCCTTCTTACGCATTACGGCTTCAAAAATAGATCCCGAGCTATTGAGCCCCTTGGCGATTTCTCGCGCTACTACCTGGGCCATTTTCGCGAAGTTCTCTTCATCGCAGTGCTCGGATAATTTGGTCCCAATCCATTCATCGGGGGTGTATCCCGTCATGCGGAGGATAGCCTGGTTGACGTAAGTGAAACGCAGATCAAGGTCCAGTTGCCAGATTACATCCAAAGTGTTTTCGGCCAGTAAACGGTATTTCTGTTCCTGTTCTCGCAGAGCTTCTTCTGCTTTCTTGCGGTCAGTCACGTCAATGAAAACAGACCGAGACCGTACAACTTTGCCTTCGGCATCCCTCTCTGCAGTCACATTGAGTAGGACATCGATCACCTGCCCGTTCTTCCTGACCAATTGGAGGGGAGCATCTTTCACCACCCCTGTCTTGAGGAATTGCGGAAAGACAACGGTTTCAGCATAATGGGCAGATTCCTTTGTCTGGAACATGAAGGGCGTCTTTTCTAGGAGATCTTCTCGGCCATATCCCAGTTCTTCGCAAATGCGGTCGGAAGCGAAGTTTATTCTGGCCTGTTCGTCCAAGGAGATCATCATTACGGGGGCTTTTTCCCAAAGGCCGCGGTAACGTTTCTCACTCTCGCCCAACGCAGCTTCAGCTTGCTGACGATGCCGTATTTCTCTGGACAATTTGCGATTCCACAATAGTAAACCGCCCACAATAAGACCGGCTAATGCAAGCACCTGCCAGAGCAGTTTATAGTCCATCCCGTGTTCGTACCGGATGGGCACCCATTTCTGGTAGATCCCCGCACGCTCCTCATCGGTAATTGAATCCAGGGCCTTATCAAGAATGTGGGCCAAGATCGCCCAATCTTTCCGCACCGCCATACTTTGTGCGTTGATATACGGAGTCGGTCCAGCAATCTTCAGATCGACCATTTTGAGTTTTGCGAGGTAATAGCCGATGACGAGCATATTATCTACAAACGCAAAAACGTCGCCTCGTTGGAGAAGTTCCATCCCCTCTTTTACGGAATTGACACTGATGAGTTCGATTTCAGGGAAGTCTCTCTGTATCCATTCCTTGGAAACGTATCCGGTGACCACTGCAACCCTGGCTCCGTTAAGTTCCCGCATATTGCCCACGTAGGTCACGTCGGCCCGTGTCAGGATGACAATGGGAATGTGAAGGTAGGGCTCGGTAAATTCCCAGAACTTAGAGCGTTCCTGTGTTACAGCCACACAGGTGGTCATATCTATATCCCAGCGCTTTAATCGAGCATACGACTCCTGCCAGGTCAGACCGCGAATTCTTTCAAACTTCACTCCCAATCGCTGTTCGATCAGGTTCAGATAATCAATGGAAATGCCGGACGGCTCTCCTTTCTCATTATCGAATTCCACTGGAGGCCAGCCGGGGTCTTGAGCTACGCGGATCACAGGGTGTTCACGCAACCAGGCCAGCTCTTCTTCGGTAAGCGATGGGACGAGCCTGGATGCCTCGTGTGTATGGGAAGGAGTGGCTCCGTTTCCCTTTTCCCGCTGACCTGAAGCATGTTCATAGAGCAGCAATCCCCCTAGCAGGAGAGCTGAGAGCGTTAGCGCCAACGGAGCCTTCGTCCAAGCAAGAGAAGTGGGTCTCGCACGCATCATCTCCAACCTTTATGTCCTTGGGCTTTCCTACCGATTACCTGCTGACGACACCTTACAATTTTGAAGCTACCTTGGTCGCCCGTACGAGTCAACAGAGAAACGTCGAGCTGTGGAGTGGAATCTCGTAATCAGGACTGGAATCCTTTGGATTGTTCCGGTTTCCGAGATTCGTGGAATAGATGGCAGGCCGGGTACGAGGAGAATATGTCACTCAAGTGCAGGAAAATCCTGTGGCCGTGGCGTAAGCATATGGCGGCGCAAGGTTGTTTCTTTGCCTGAGGGATCGGGTTAGCAAGGTCTTGCAGAGATGGCCGAGGACGGGAAGGCCAAAGGAACGGGCGAGGCTCATCGGGAGTTGACTGCAATTCCTCGTGGCGTCAACAGCTTAGGACCTCCTTGATTCTTGAAATCCGCAGCATCACGATTCAGGAATAGTGCGTATTTCGGTCTCCGTCTCGTCCAGAATTGGGTAGATGTGCCTTCGTTTATAGATGACTTGACCGGACGGTGAAGCAGGCGGGTGGTAAATTTTGCCGTTGTCCCATGGCGTCAAATTGGCGTCGCTTTTGACGCCAAAATACTGCTCCAAAGTGACCGACACTGACCAATGATGACTGAAATCGTCAAGTATATCGTGGCATAGCCGCTTTAGGTCTAAAACGAACACTGTTTTCGGGATGCGGGGGGCGCTGGTTCAAATCCAATCGTCCGTGCATTTAAACCCATTGAATATAACGGTGTTGTGGTGGAACACTGTGTCCTGATTTTTCTTCCGGACGGACCTTTTGGACTTTTTTCATTGAGCCCTTCTTCGGCCCCGTCGATCGGATCCAACTCTGTCCATCCATGGCTGAAGCTCATATTGTCCACATGCTCTGAGAAGCTCTTTGTCGGAACCGCGTATGTGCCTGTTGGCCCCTGACCTTTCGTCGGAATACCCCAAATCAGATGCCGTATCGTGAGGTCCATGCCTGAACGCTGTGCGTTTGTTTTCTGGGTGTGCAGCAGGTCCCGGCCCGGCCTTCCGTCCCACCCATCGATTCCAACAGCTCCAGAATTTGGTTACTGTGGAACGTCCAATGGGCATCCTGTGTCGGATCTTTTCGCTGTCCTGAGAAGGACCCAGAATTAAACGAAGATCCCGCCAACTACCTGAACTACCTTGCCGTCACAAAAGAAAACCCCTGAAAAGAAACTCCTGCGGAGGGGCGACCATCGGTTAGAAATTTGTCTTGACAAACTATCGAGTCGTTTGCTAGCGTTAGTGAATGGTCATTCATTAACCAATAAATGACCCCAGCGCTTTAATTGGCTTCGAGGAACCGAGGCCTGCTCGCAGCTATTGAGCAAACGTGCAAATTAGGCCCGGCCAGTGACCAAGTCCAAAGGCCCGCCGGAACTGACCTCACAGAAATATGGGTAATGCGGAGGCCTGGCATGAAATCCTCCCAGAATATCAGCAATGATCGCAAAAGGAAGATGATGGACTGCGCTCGAGTGCTGTTCTGGAAGAAGAGTTTTCACGGTACCAGCATGGTTGATCTCGCCAATGCATGCGGATGTAAGCCCGCCAACATCTACAACTACTTCAAAAGCAAAGAAGAGATTCTGTTCGAGGTGCTGAGAGAGGAGATGGCGGAAATAGTGCTTCCGGTAGAGCACCTGGAACATGACGACTCCACCCCGCCATTGGAACAGCTTTTATTTTTTATAAAGAACCACGTTAACCTTACTTTGGGCTATCGGCGGTCTGCCAAAATGCTGTTCGATATCGAGTTGGGGCATCTATCCCCAGACAAGCGCAAGATTATTGTTAATATGCGCAGAAAATACGACAAAATCCTGTGCAACATCATAGAAAGGGGCCGGGCTACAGGTGAGTTGTCCCCTACCAACACGAAGCTGGCTGCCTACAGCATAGCCTCCATAATTGCAAGGAGCCGCGTTTGGTATTCGGCCAAAGGCATGCTCTCTCCCGATCAGATAGGAGAATTCATTTTTGAATTTGTTGTGTCAGGCTTGCGGGGCGATAAGTCTTCCAGACAATAGTTCAAAAAGCAGTCCCTTCAATAGGCTCTACGACGACGATGGTACTCATTGAAACATGCGGAGGTGCATGAGCGTGGAAAGGATCTGGTTAAAAAATTGGCCTTCAAATGTGCCCATGGAAATAAGTTACCTCCAGGGTGAAAAACCATTATTTCAGTATTTGCGCGGTCATGCCAAGCAATGGCCAACGAAGACAGCTATAAACTTTTACGGACTGGAAATATCGTACTCGGAGTTTGATCGGCTAACAGATCTTTTTGCAGCATATCTATCACGCCAAGGGTTGCAGAAAGACGATCGAATCGCCTTGTATATGCAAAACTGTCCACAGTATGCCATATGCCAGATTGGAGCACATAAGGCGGGAGCGATCGTTGTGCCTTGCGGCCCCATGTTCAAAGCCTGGGAATTGGAAGAGGAACTGACCCAGACAGGCACAAAAACCATAGTATGCCAGGATGAATTGTACCCGAACGTTCGAGAGGCGAACGCCAAATGTAATTTCGACCGAGTCATCGTGACAGGGTTTGCCGATTTCTTGCCGGACAATCCTTCTTTTCCGCTTCATGAGACGATGATGAGTCCCAGAGTTCACTTCCCTGAGACAGTGGAACTCCTGGACATCCTGAGAGATGAGATCTCCGGTTATAATTCTCCAGAAGTCACAGTGGATGACATTTGCCTATTGCAGTTCACCAGCGGGACGACGGGCCTCCCCAAAGGAGCCATGCTCACCCACGGAAATCAGCTTTATAAGTCCGCTGCACAGGCGTTGGTATATAAGTACGATCCTTCGGATGTGATGCTGACTGCAATGCCTATCTACCATATTGCAGGGATGCTTTGGGGCCTTACCGCTCCACTCTATATAGGTTGCACCATGGTCATTATGACCCGTTTCGATGGGGCCTCAATGGCGTCGGCCATTAGAAATCTGAAGTGCTCAAAAATGTACGGCACGGTTTCCATGAACGTGGACATGTTGAAATTGAGTCATTCCGACTTGACATCTATGCGAATAGCTCTTGCCACAAGCTTTGGCATTTTTTTGACCGATGATGTCGTCGAGAACTGGCGACACGCCACTCAAGGGGGAGTCATCGTTGAGGCAGCCTACGGCCTCAGTGAAACCCATACCGGCGACACCTTCAGCCCCCTGGACAAGCCTCGTATCGGCAGCGTAGGCATTCCCCATGCCGGGACCGACATCCGAATAGTGGATTTTGACGACCAAAGCCTTGAATTGAAACCTGGAGAGATCGGAGAAATAACAGTTAAAAGCCCTGCGGTATTCAAAGGGTACTGGGACAGGGAAGACGCGACTCACGAGGCATTACGCGAGTGCCGTCTCTATACCGGCGATATGGGCAAATTTGATGAGGACGGCTACGTATACTTCCTTGGTAGGAAGAAAGAGATGATAAAAGCTTCCGGTTACGCGATTGCACCGGAAGAAGTTGAGGCCTTCATGATGCGCCATCCGGCAGTAAAACAAGCAGCGTGCATTCCTATTCCGGATGCCAAGAGAGGCGAGTCCGTAAAAGCGTTTATAGTCTTGAATGAGGACTATGTGGGCAAGGTTTCGGATCGGGAACTCATAGAATGGGCAAAGGAAAAAATGGCAGCATATAAGTACCCGCGATCCATAGAGTTTCGAGACGAGATCCCGAAGAGCACAACAGGTAAAATCTTACGCAGGATATTGAGAGAGGAGGAATCAAACAAGAGTAAGGGAAACGACGCATGATGTGAGTGGTGAAGCGCAATCGGTCATGCCAAAGGGCGAGACCGCGAGGGATGGAAAGCTATACAGGGAGGCAGTCATGACAGACAGGAAGAAAGAGGCGATGCCGGTCGACGATGGGTTTAACAGACGTGATTTCATGAAAAAAACACTGGCCCTAACGGGGGGCGCTCTAGGGGCTTCGCTGTTTAGCCCCATTGGAACCACGTTCCTGTTCGCAAAGGCCCAGGAGCCCATAAAAGTCGGCTATTGTGAGGTCTTGAGTGGTCTATTCGGCAGCATCGGGACCGCCGAGGTTATGGGGGCCAAGATGGCGGAGAAGAATATAAATGCCGCAGGTGGCATTATGGGGCGGCCATTAAAGGTTATCTACGAAGACACACAGTGCAAAGTCCAGGACGCAGCAAGGGTGGCTAAGAGGTTGATTTTAGAGGAAGGTGTGGTTGCCCTGCATGGCGAGACATGCACAAATGTGACCAAGGTCTTGTCTGAAGTTGCCAAACAGTACGGTGTCGTGCATTTCGATTACGAAGTGGACGGGGTTTCAGTATACCCTGGCATGCACAAGATGGCTTTTCGTCTGGGAGATGACGGCCCCACCCAGATGAGAGGAATAGTACGGTTGGCTGAGACTAAATATCCCAACTTCAAAAAGTGGGCCGTGCTGGTACCTGACTATGCCTGGGGACACGACTGCTTGAAGGATTTTCAAGACGCCCTGGCAAACTCCACTCTAAAGGATGGAGAGGCAAAGCCCTTTATTCACAAATTCGGAGAGGCTGATTTTTCTAGCACGATCCAGCAGATTGCCGATTACAAGCCCGATGGATTGGTATCCATCTCCTGGGCAGGCGACATGGTCACCTTCCTACGTCAACAGAAGCCCTATGAGTTGTACAAGAAAGCAGTGGGTTTCCACTACGGCAACTCAGTTGGCTTGGCCAAGGCCATGGGAAATGAAATGGAGCCCATGTGGAGCGGCATGGACCAGGGCCACCCCTCATTGCCTCCTGGCAAGAAGTTCAATGAGATGTTCCTCAAGGAATATGGCCAATGGGTGACTGAAGACACAGCAGCTTGTTACTATGATTCACTCTTTATCCTCAAAAAGGCCATTGAAAAGGCTAAGAGTGCAAAGCCGGAGGACATTGCCAAAGCAATGGAGGGGTTGGAGTATGACGGCGCAGCGGGATGGCTCCAGATTAGACCTGTCTCCCACTTGCCCATGAAAAAGGCCTATTACATGGGTTATATCAGCCCTGGCGGAGAAGGGCCTTATTGGCTGGCCACAGAAGTCGTCTCCATTCCTTACGATAAGGTTATGATTACCGACGAAGAGGCCAAGACCAAATTCGGCCTCCCCATTCCCTTTACGTCGTGATTTAACTGGGCTGGAATCAATCCGTAGACTCCAGCCAGTACAGGTATCCATTCAGTTATTCGTGAAAAGAATCCCCTTACCCCTCTTCTTGAAAGGGGGATAGAAAGGCATCCGCAATTCCCTCTTTTGTAAAGAGGGGTTCGGGGAGATTTCGTAACCCACCGGTTACACATACATGCTTCCACCTGTGCCAGGAGGATAGAATGGTCTATTTGATTAACGGCCTCACCTTCGCCATGATGTTGTTCATTCTCTCGTCAGGCCTGAATATAATTCTGGGTTTTTTGGGTGTGTTGAACTTTGCGCATGGAGCACTCTTTATACTAGGCGCATATGTCACCTACACGGTGACAAACCTGTGCGGAAATTTCTGGCTGGCACTGTTGATCGCTCCTTTGGCCGTAGGAGCGTTTGGGTTCGTGATTGAATTGGTCTTCTTGCGTCACTTGTACAAAAGACATCACGTTTATTCCATTCTTCTGACATTTGGCCTGATCCTTGTCATTTATGATTTGATTAAGATCCTGTGGGGAACGGACGTTAAGACTGTGGCTACTCCGGCACTCCTCAAAGGGAGCATTTCCGTATTCAATCAAATCGTTCCGATAACGTCCTTATTCATAATTGCCGTGGGGCTTCTCACAGCACTGGGATTGTGGTTCATATTTCAGAAGACCACTTTCGGAAAAATTCTGACCGCTATTTCCCTGGATAGAGAGATAGCGGGAGCTCTGGGATTCAATGTGGCACAAAGAGGAACTGCCGCCTTCGCGTTGGGGGCAGCTTTGGCTGGCCTGGCAGGGGTATTGGGGTCTCTAAAGCTCTCTATTGTTGCCGGAGTAGATGCAGAATTCCTTATTTATAGTTTCGCTATAGTGGTCATAGGTGGAGTGGGCAGCTTTCGCGGGACATTCATCGGTTCCTTGATTGTAGGAGAAATGAGTGTGCTTAGCGGAGTCTTTTTTCCACAATTGTCCATGAGCCTTATATTTGTGCTCCTAGTTGTTTTCCTGACCATTTATCCTCGAGGAATTTTCGGTCGTGAGATCGAGCAAGTCCATTTTCCGATTGCTCCGTACCTTGGAGAATCAACCGGACTATTGAGGAAATTCGGCCCGGTGTCTATCTCGCTGATTCCTGCGACGGTAGTTCTGTTCTTGCTTTGCATTGCTCCCCTCTGGGTCTCAAAGTATTGGACATTCCTGTTGGCTGAAATCATGATCTTCGCCCTTTTTGCTATAAGCTTCAACATTTTGTTCGGCTTTACAGGCATGCTTTCTTTCGGACAGGCTTCCATCTTCGGGGCCGCAGCGTATTCCATGTCCCTCATTCTCATTCATATAACTACTTCCTGGTGGCTGGCCTTTGTCGGGAGCCTTTTAATATCGACTGCTCTGGCGGTCATCATAGGTCTTTGCAGCATTCATCGCTCTGAAATATATTTCGGAATGTTGACACTGGCTTTCTCAATGCTTTTCTACAGCATTCTCTATAAGTGGAACTCATTAACGGGCGGAGCGGACGGTCTTTCCGGCATTCCTCGCCCTGTGGTGGACTTGGGTTTTACCAAGCTGGTTATTTCTTCGCCCCTCAGCAATTATTATCTCATCTTAATCGTGGTTGCTGTATCATATTTTGTTCTTCGGACAATCATCAAATCTCCATTCGGTCAGGTTTTGCTCGCTATCCGCGAGAATCCTACACGAACCGAGTTCCTCGGCTTGCCGGTAAAGAGGTATAAGTTCATTGCCTTCTTGATCGCAGGCCTATTTGCGGGGGTCAGCGGAGCCTTGTTCGCTCCTTTCGCCGGAACCATCGATGCTTTGGCCTCCCACTGGTCCAAGTCTGGTGAACCCATATTCATGAGTCTCATAGGTGGCATTAGCACCCTGATAGGACCTGGCGTTGGGACGCTCTTCTATTATGTATTACACAGTTACGTAGTTGCCGTAACTGAATACTGGCAACTCGTGATGGGCTCCATATTGATTCTAGTCGTAATGGTTTTTCCCATGGGGATTACCGGATACGCGAAAAAATTTATCGTCTCGTTCAATCACGGCAAGTAAATTGGCTGCTCTAGTTTTGTGAGGTGCAAACCATGAACGTCCTGCAAGTGGAAAACTTGTCTTTGGCATTTGGCAAAATGTTCGCTTTGAACGGAGTAAATTGCTCGGTCGCAAAGAACGAACTTGTGTCTATCATCGGGCCTAATGGTGCAGGAAAGACGACTTTCTTCAATGTTGTCAGCGGAACCTATAAGCCGACGACAGGCCGGGTGTTGTTCAAGGGTGATCGAATAGACGGGTTGAGCCGGTATGAGATCGTCAAAAAGGGAATCGGCAGGTCGTTTCAAATTGTTAACCTATTCCCTGACCTGACGGTCTTTAGCAATGTGAGAATCGGTGTCCTGTCACAGCGAAAACAAACAATGCGGTTTTTTAGAAACGTAAGTAAATTGGATGACGTGTCCTCAGAAGCAAATAGGATCCTGGATCTGGTCAATTTGCGTGACAAGAGTCATATGGTAGCCAACTCTCTTTCGCACGGGGACCAGAAGTGCTTGGAAATGGGAATGGCTCTGACGAATAAGCCCGATTTATTGCTGCTTGATGAGCCAACTGCCGGGATGGGCTCTGAAGAGACCAGGCAGACGATTCAACTGATTCAAAATATATGGCAACAGACGGGAATAACAATTATTTTTACAGAACACGATCTGGACATGGTTTTCAGTATTTCTACCCGAATCATGGTTTTGCAGTGCGGTCGAGTTATAGCGGATGGGGCCGTGGACGCAATTCGCAATGACCCCAGAGTAAAGGAAGCATATTTAGGGGATCTTGCATGAAAGAGCTAGAAGTCAAAAACATCCACTCGTATTACGGCAAGAGTCACATCCTCTTCGGAGTATCTCTTTCTGTGGAAAAAGGGCATGTCGTCGGATTAATAGGGAGAAACGGCGCAGGTAAGTCCACGACATTAAAAAGTATAATAGGATTGGTACAACCGGCTGAAGGCTCCGTGTTTTTCCGAGAAGAGGAAATCAGCGGACTATCCAGCTACAAAATTGCTCGCAAGGGGATCGGCTATGTTCCTGAAGACCGACGTGTTTTTTCGGACCTAACGGTTAGAGAAAATCTGGAGATCATGATGGGGGTCAATCCGAAATCGCACGGCGGATGGTCCATCGAGAAAATGTTCGAATTCTTCCCGGTGCTTGCTTCCCTGAGTTCTCATCGGGGTATGGACCTGAGCGGCGGAGAGCAACAGATGCTCACTATAGCGCGAACTCTCATGATCAATCCTTCCATATTGCTCCTGGACGAACCAACAGAAGGGCTTGCACCCTTGATAGTGAAGGAAATTCAACGATTGATTAAGGAAGTAAGTAAAAACACTACCATACTTCTTGCCGAGCAAAATCTTAAGTTCGTCTTGGATTTGATCGATTATGCATATGTGATTGATCAGGGAACCATAGTTTACGAAGGCACTGCTGCACAACTGGAGAGCGACAAGGACGCCAGGGACAAATACCTGGGAATATAAGCAGCTTATAGCGAGTGCATCATTGCAAACGATTATATCGGAGTAACAAAGAAATGACGGGAGAGTTTGAGCATCTGCTCGTAAAACATGAAACGCAAGGACTCGTAAGAGTCACACTGAACCGGCCGGACAAGATGAATGCACTTGCCCTGGAAGTACTGAAGGAACTCTGCTCGGTTTTTGAGGACTTGAACCTTCGCGAAGATGTGAGGGTAATAATCTTTGACAGCACAGGGGACAAGGCATTCATCGCCGGAGCAGATATCGAGCAAATGGCTGGGATGGGTCCCCTGGAGTTTCGACACTATTCGACCTTCTTGCGAAGGCTGGCGCGTGTAATGACATCTACAGAAAAAGTCATCATCGCTGCTGTAAAAGGTATGGCCTTTGGTGGCGGTAACATTCTGGCAATGAACTGCGATTTGGTGTTTGCAACAACACGGTCCACTTTCGGTCAGCAGGAAATTGACTTTGGCATTCTTGGTGGCATCCCTCGCCTTATATATCTGGTTGGGGCAAGAAGAGCATGGGACATTGTTGTGACCGGCCGCATCGTTGATGCGTCAGAGGCGGAACGAATCGGCCTGATCACGAAATGTATTCCTGAAGATCAGTTCGATGAATACGTCCTAAACTATGCAAAGTCACTTATTGAAAAGTCGGATATTGCCATCCGACTGGCCAAGGCATTAAAGAAGACATCTGAAAAAGTGGATCTTGATACTGCCTATGAATATGAAAACGATCTCATAAGCCTTTGCTTCGACTCTAGAGACACTAAAAAACGACTTAATGAATTCGTCAGCCGAAAGAACAAGAAACGCGGATCTTGATCTTTGCGTCAGAGACACTTTTCGCACCTGTTCCTCTTTGATGACGCTTTTATGACTGAAGAGATCTGGTAGATTCTTTGAAGAATTAATCGGTGGTAACGACAAGGATCTCTGGAGAAAGGGATTGAAAGATGGATGTAGTAATAGTGAGCGCATGCCGCACTGCCATTGGCAAGCATGGCGGAGCTTTGAAAACTGTTGATGCGGTTGCTTTGACCATTCCTGTCATACAAGAGTTGATCAGGCGCTCCTCGATTGACCCTGCATTAATAGAAGACGTCATCTGGGGGTGTAACTATCAAAAAACGTACAAGGAAAACAATTTGGCCAGGGTGGCAGCCGTAAAGGCAGGCTTACCCGTAAGCGTTCCCGGAATTACGGTGCATCGCAACTGCACTTCCTCCATGTCTGCGATACAGTTGGCCTATTACCAAATCAAGGCTGGAGAGGCAGATGTGCTCATGGCCGGTGGAACCGACAGCATGAGTAATGCTTCATATGTGGTCAACCAGATGAGGTGGGGCTCACGTATGGGACATGCCGAGGTACGCGATTCTATGTGGGATTCTCTCACCGAGTTGGGCATAGGTCCGGCAATGGGGATAACCGCGGAAAACCTCGCAGAAAAATACAGCATCACACGGCAAGAGCAGGATGAACTGGCGCTATTGAGTCATCAAAGAGCTGTGATTGCGATTGATCAAGGGAAATTCAAGGATGAAATAGTTCCCGTTCATGTTCGGCAAAAGGGACAGAAAACAGTACCATTTGAAATAGACGAGCACCCGCGGCGTGACACTACTATGGAGAGCTTGACCAATCTCAAACCGGCCTTTAAAGAAGGAGGCACTGTGACAGCGGGGAATGCCTCCGGCATAAATGATGGCGCTGCGGGTCTCATTCTGATGTCCGCAGTCAAAGCTAAAGGACTCGGCTTGAACGTCATGGCCAGAATACTGGGAACTGCCACCTCAGGAGTGGAGCCGGAAATAATGGGAATAGGCCCGGTCTCGGCCTCGCAGAAGGCCCTGGAAAAGGCTGCTATCAAGCTGAATCAGGTTGATCTGGTGGAAGTGAACGAGGCCTTTGCGGCTCAGTATTTGGCGTGCGAAAAGGCTCTAAATTTGAATCGGGATATAACCAACGTCAACGGTGGTGGAGTTGCGCTGGGCCACCCCGTCGGTTGCACAGGCTCTAGAATCACCACTACATTGATTTACGAAATGCAAAAAAGGAATGCGAAAATAGGTCTATCTACCCTATGCGCCGGAGGCGGCATGGGTACGGCGTTGATCGTAGCGAGGGATTGATCCGGTCCAAGGCTGATCGATTTGCCCTGGATTGCATCAATGCAATCGTCTACCCGCAGTCAGTGTGGCGAATCCGCATTGAACGTGGAAAGAGAGAATACATAATGTCCTTGAAGACTGGCGACGAATATCTCGAATCTTTGCAGTCATGCGATCTGGAAGCCCACGTGTTGGGAGAAAAGACGGATAATTTGGCTCAGCATGAGCTCATAGGACCTTCTCGCCAAGCAGTTGCCTTCACGTATGATGGCGCCCACGACCCTGAGAGTCGGCAGATGTTTCGTGCTGTTTCTCATTTATGCAATGACGAGGTAAATCGATTCACGCATCTCCACCGCAGTTTGGATGACCTCGTCAATAAAATAAAGATGCAGCGGTACTGCGGGGCTATGACCGGGTGTTGTTTTCAACGCTGCGTTGGGTTGGATTCGGCCAATGCCGTGTACAGCACTACCTTCGATTGCGATCGGAAGCACGGCACCCGATTTCATGAGCGCTTCAACGAATACTGGAAATGGATTCAAAAGGAAGATCTTGTAGTCGACGGAGCCATGACCGATCCCAAAGGAGACCGAAGTAGGCGGCCCAAGGATCAACTTGATCCTGATCTCTTCCTGAGGGTTAAAGAACGAAGGTCTGGTGGCGTAGTAATCAGCGGAGCCAAGCTGCATCAGACAGGCATGCTCAATTCTCATGAGATGCTGGTTATGCCCACCATGAGTCTGCGTCAGGGGGAAGAACCGTGGGCGATTTGTTGCGCCGTGCCGACCAACGCTACGGGTGTCAGGTACATCTACGGCAGACAGGCCAGCGACACCAGAAAAATGGAGCCTCACAAGATCGACATGGGTAACCCCATTTTTGGCGGTCAAGAAGTCATGACTGTCTTCGAGGACGTATTTGTTCCAGAAGACCGAATATTCCTGGACGGCCAAGTGGATTTCGCAGGCACTCTCGTAGAGCGTTTCGCTTCTTACCACCGCCAGAGCTACGGCGGTTGCAAGGTTGGAGTAGGTGACGTGCTGATTGGCGCCACAGCCTTGATTGCTCGCATGAATGGAGTAGAAAACGCAGGTCATGTGAGAGAGAAAATAGTCGAAATGGTTCACCTTAACGAAACCCTCTATAGTTGTGGACTGGCATGTTCCTCACAAGGATGGTGTACTCCTGCGGGTAATTATCAAGTGGATTTGCTGCTGGCTAATGTC
Source organism: Desulfomonilaceae bacterium (assembly GCA_041740635.1). Taxonomy (GTDB): domain Bacteria; phylum Desulfobacterota; class Desulfomonilia; order Desulfomonilales; family Desulfomonilaceae; genus Desulfomonile. The sequence continues at coordinate 40,701 of JBGSLQ010000065.1, forward strand.
TGCAAGCTCAACGTGACTCGTTTTCCCTACGAGATCGCTCGATTAGCCACTGACGTTGCAGGTGGTCTGCTGGGAACCATGCCGTCTGCGGCTGATCTTAATGATCCCGAGGTAGGCCCGTTCATCAAAAAGTATTTGGCCGCTAACCCCGGTTATGAGGTGATAGATCGCGTAAAGGTCCTTAGACTCATTGAGAACTTGACCGTAGGAGCCGGTGCTGTGGGTTACCTGATCGAGTCTATGCACGGAGCAGGGCCTCCGGCTGCTCAGCGGATCATGATAGGAAGGCAGGCTGGGCTTGAGAATAAAATCGATCGAGTCATGGGCCTTCTCTCCATAGACACGAAATAGATTCGAACATTGTTTCAGTTTGCAGGCCTGTGGAAAAGAAGATCAGCCGCTTGCCTTCAAGCGATTCACGAATAAGCCATATGAATAGGGTTGTCAACAAGAGGATTAGAAATGGGTGAAGAGTTTAAAGTGGGAGTGCTTGGCGCAGGAATGATGGGAGCGGAGATAGCTCTTTCCTTTGCCGCATCCGGTTGTCCGGTCACTATCAAGGATGTCAGTGTCGAAGTTGCGCAAAGAGGCAAAGATAGGCTTGACGGGGTTCTGGATAAAGCAACCAAGAAGGGTAAATTTTCAGAAAATGAAAAAGAGCCTACCCTTTGCCGGATTAGCGTCACGGATCGATATGAAGATCTGGCCGATGTCAGCCTGGTTATCGAGGCAATAATTGAAGATTTCCAGGCAAAAAGAGAGGCCTTGACGCAACTGGAACAGTTTTGCAGTCCGGACTGCGTGATTGCAACCAATACCTCAAGCATTCCTATTACGAAATTGGCTGCGTGCTTGGAGGCTGGCCGCAGGGCCAAATTCGCAGGTGCTCATTTCTTTTCTCCTGCATCAGTCATGCAGCTTGTTGAGGTTATTCCAGGCCTGGAAACCAGTGAAGACACTGTAACGTTTCTTATGGAGCGCTGTCGGAAAATTGGCAAAACGCCCATCCGGGTGAAAGACGTCACCGGTTTTGTCGTGAACAGGATACTGCACGCCATGTGGATCGAAGCCATTCGGTTAATGGACGAAGGTGTCGCTACTCCCGAAGACATCGACACCGGTTGCAAGCTCGGGCTTGGCCATCCCATCGGACCATTTGCTTTGATGGATTTGACGAGCAACGATCTTAACCTCCGAGTTCAGGAGATTCTTTTTGATTCGTACGGTGAGAGGTTCAGGCCTATGCCGACCCTGAAACAAAAAGTGTTTGCCGATCATCTCGGTCGAAAAACCGGTCGAGGCTGGTTCGAATACAAGAAATGAACAGTATCGCGATTCTTCTGAGCTCATAGAGTCAGTAAGCAGGAAATATCCTTTGCGGGTTGTCCCTCCTGCCGCTAAAACGATTGGATCCAGTGATCAAGGAGGTTGGTAATGGAGAATGATTCTTTCAAATTGACATATGCAACCATGTTTGATCCGCCAGAGATGCTGCACCTGAGATTCGACCAGGAACTGGCACGCGTGCGGACCACTCTCGGCAAAGAGTACGGGATGATCATAGATGGCAAGGATCGCTTTTCCGGGAACAAAATAGAGGAAATATCCCCGACAGACACCGGGATCGTTCTGGGACTTTTTCAGCAGGGTGGTCAGAATGATGCGCAAGACGCCATCCGTGCTGCTCAAAAGGCTTTTCCCGTATGGAGTCGTACGCCATGGCAGGAGCGGGTGCGTCTCGTTCGGAAAGCTGCCAATCTCATTGACGAACGCCTCTTCGAGATAGGAGCGGCAATGGTGCTTTCCGTAGGGAAGAACCGCATGGAAGCTCTCGGTGAAGTCGCGGAAACTGCGGATTTGATGAATTATTCTTGCGATGAGATGGAGCGTAATGATGGGTTCGTGATCCAAATGAAAGAAGATCCGATCAAGGATCGCCGGTCGAGCAATACTTCGGTCATGAGACCTCATGGAGTTTGGCTGGTCATAAGCCCGTTCAACTATCCCACTGCCCTGACAGGCGGCCCTGCAGGCGCGGCCCTCGTCGCCGGAAACACCGTAGTGGTCAAGCCATCATCCGAAGTGCCCTGGACGGTGCGTTTACTAGCCGAATGCTTCCGAGATGCTGGACTTCCTGATGGCGTATTTAATTTCGTCACCGGCCCTGGGGAAACGCTGGGAGAAGCTCTTATTTCGAGCAGCGAAGTAGATGGCGTTACTTTCACGGGATCGTACGATGTTGGTATGAAACTCTTTTGTACACGAGCCAAGCTTGACTATGTAAGACCAGTGATCTTGGAGATGGGAGGAAAAAACCCTGCCATTGTATCTCGAAATGCGGATCCGGAAGTGGCTGCACTGGGGATAATGCGTTCGGCATTTGGTCTTCAGGGACAGAAGTGCTCGGCCTGTTCCAGGGCATATATTGAAGAGCCGCTGTACAATGAAGTGGTTCAAAGTATTGTGAAATTAGCTGACAAGATCGTAGTGGGAGATCCCGCAGTCCGCGATGTTTACATGGGGCCTGTTATAAACCGCAGTGCTTATGAGCGCTACTCCCAAGTGATCGACCAGCTTTCTTCTGCAGGTGAGATACTGGCCGGAGGAAGTATCTTGACCGGCGGTGATTGCGCCAAAGGCTTCTTCTGCGCCCCGACCGTGGTGTCACGTGTGAACCCGGATCACAACCTTTGGACCCAAGAGATGTTTCTCCCTATTCTCATGGTGTCGGCCGTTGCGGATCTAAATGAGGCTGTATCTCGCGCCAACTCCACTGTATTCGGACTTACTTCAGGATTCTACGGATCTGATGCCGAAGCTCTCTGGTTTTTCGAGAACACTCATTCAGGCGTAGCTTATGCCAACAGACCTGTAGGTGCAACAACCGGGGCATGGCCGGGTTTTCAGCCATTTGGAGGCTGGAAAGGGTCCGGTTCTTCGGGAAAGAATGCGGGAGGACGTTATTATTTGGAGCTCTACATGAGAGAGCAGGTCCTGAGCCGTTTTTTCTGATTTAGACCCCGCTTGCGTTATTCTGTACGCTGCGCTCGAATCCTGTTTATCAGAGGAACAAAGGCAGGAGCCAACATATGGAGAAACTGATCATAACTGTTGCAGTCTGCGGATCTGCCCCAATGCGTAAGCAAAACCCAAACGTGCCGTACTCTCCTGCAGAGATTGCCGCAGAAGCCCTGCGATCGTGGCATGCAGGAGCATCAATCGTTCACGTCCACGTGAGACAGCCGGAAACAGGGCTCCCAGCATTCGAACGTCCCCTTTTTGCAGAAGTCGTAGACCGAATCCGCGACGAAAGTGACATGCTCATCAATCTTACCACTAGCGGCTTCAATCTGACTGGACCAGACATAGGTAGTCAGCGGCTCATGCCCATCGAATTGAAACCGGATCTCTGCTCCCTGGATGTTGGAAGTCTCAACTTTAGAGATGGTCGGGTGTTTATCAATCCACCGGATTGGGTAGAACTTGCCGCTAATAGAATGAAAGAGGAGCGAGTCAAACCCGAAATCGAGGTATTCGACAGCGGCCATCTTCGACATGCCGTGGACATGGTTCAACGTGGCTTGATGGAGTCACCTCCGTACTTTCAAGTCTGCCTTGGCATTCCCTGGGGAATTGAGCCTACACCCGAGGCATTGCTTTTTATAAAAAATCGCTTGCCACAGGGATCTCAATGGTCGGTTTTGGCCTCTGGTCCGGCCCAGTTACCCATGACTACCCACGGGATGCTAATGGGCGCACATGTCCGGGTCGGATTTGAAGACAACCTTTATCTTAGCAAGGGTGTGGTTGCTGAATCCAATGCGCAGTTCGTTGAGCGAACAGTTAATCTGGCCAAAGTGTTGGGTCGCGATGTCGCAACATGCGCAGAGGCCAGACAGATTCTTGGCATCACGGAGAGAAATTAGATGGCGTCAGATCGAATTCCCGGACACGTTTTTCCCCGAAGGCTGGATCGCCCTCTACCTCGGGCTGTTGACGCCAAAGGTGTTTGGATAGAGGATGAGACAGGTCGCAGAGTTCTTGATGCATGTGGCGGAGCTATAGTCGTAAATGTGGGACACGGTCGCGTTGAAATTGCAGAGGCTGTCTATGAGCAAATGAAGCGATTTTCTTATGTGCATGGAACCGTGTTTACCACTGATCCTGTCGAAGCTCTCGCTGAAAAACTTGCACAACACACCCCAGAGTCCTTGGACAGGTTCTACTTCATGTCTTCAGGTTCTGAAGCAGTCGAGACTGCTGTGAAGCTGGCACGGCAGATTCACGTCGAACGCGGCTATCACAGTCGCATACGATTGATTTCTCGCTGGCAGTCCTATCACGGACTTACCCTGGGAGCCTTGGCTGCCTCGGGGCGAACTTACTTTAGACAGCCGTTCGCACCTCTCCTACCGGAGGTGGTTCACATTGTCCCACCATATTGTCTCCGCTGTGCGTACGGGCTCAGGTATCCGTCATGTGATCTACGGTGTGCACAGAACCTTGAGGCTACGATTTTGAGTTTGGGGGCGGAAACGGTTTCAGCGTTTCTAATGGAGCCAATATCTGGAGCTACGTTGGGCGTGTGTCCGCCGCCTCCCGGGTATCTGCAGTTGATTCGCGACATTTGCGATCGCTACGGCGTGTTGTTGATTTTTGATGAGGTGATGGTCGGCATGGGACGTACAGGCAAGTGGTTCGCATGCCAGCACGAAGGCGTCACACCTGATGTGATGACCTTGGGTAAGGGACTCACATCAGGAGCTTTGCCACTGTCCGCAATCGGTGTAAAGTCGGAATACATGGATCTTATAGCTAGAGGAAGCGGAAACTTCGTTCACGGAGGGACTTTCTCTCACCATGCAGTCGCTGCGGCCGCTGGGATGGCAGTAGTAGAGATTATGGAGCGTGAAAATCTTGTCTCACGTTCTCGCGAGATGGGGATGTACCTTGAAAACTGCCTCAAAGACCATTTGGCTGCGCTAGACCAAGTTCTTGAGATCAGAGGGCTCGGATTACTGTGGGGTGTTGAACTGGGTCAGAATCAAGCCAGTCTGAAACCGTTCGCAAGAAGTGAAAAAGTTGCTGAAAGGATTAGAGAGACCATGCTTCAAAAAGGCGTTCTGGTCTACCCTTCGACAGGGTTCGCTGGCAAAGACGGAGACGCCGTCATCTTGGGTCCACCATTTGTTATAGAACCGAACGAAATTGATATGGCTGTAGATACCTTGGCTGCGGTGATTCGCACCTGTCTCACGAATTAGTTTGCCCTCGTGCGTCACTGCGAGCCACCAGAGAAATATTTGAGGACATGGCTGGATTACCTATGATTCCCCTCAATATAATCGTAGGTAATTGATGACATAAACTGACCCCAAAAACAGTGGCTATTTGGTCGAACGGCGGCATGCTCGCTGCAACCGGGATCGCCATTTTCCTCATCCCGATGATGTTTTACGTTGTCGAGAAGATCAGCAAAGCAACAAGGGAGCGCGAGTCGAAAGAGGAACAAAACAGCAAACCTGTGCATGTTAAGGAGTCATGATACTATCTTGCGACATGGCGTGCGAGATTTGTCAGGAGAAAATAAAAGTATCAACCATAAATCTGGTCCGCCCTAAGAGCAGTCCTTTCCGAGGAAAGGATGGAGAACGTGACGATCAGAAAGCTGGAAATCGAACGGCTCTACGTGATATCGTCGAAGCTGTTCGAGGCGGTCGTCCAGGAACTCAAGACGGAATTGGTCATCCCGATATGATTGAGCTCGTGAGGGGAATTCATGGCGCACGAACCTTTGCTGAAGTGGAAAGCATAGTCCGTAACGGCCTGGGGAGGGCAGGTCTGATGATTTGTATGGAACTCGATCTCGGCGAGATTTTTTGCGTAAGGAGGCAGGGCTCGACCGACCGAAAATCGTGCGTTTTCTGATCGCGCGAGTTTGCGATCCGGAGCAGACAACCTGCTCACATGATAGTAGAATTTAGTGTCTGTACCTGGATAGCTATTTTTACGAGTAATCCTCTCTCCAACCACATCGTTTGAATTCGCTTGCTTAGCGGTTATTTCTCCTGCCTATACTCCAAGGTAGGCGCTTCTGATTCCCTCATTTTTGAAGAGATCTTCAGCTTTTCCTTGAAGAACAATCCTTCCTGTTTCAAGTACGTAGCCGGTATTGGAAATGGTCAAGGCCAGATTAGCATTTTGCTCGACCAGCAGTATACTAACATTCTTTTCATTGATGACACGAATGATTTTGGCAATGGTCTTGCTCATCAATGGCGAAAGGCCTGTGGAAGGCTCATCAAGTAATAAGAGTTTAGGAGCAGACATGAGCGCCCGGCCGATTGCCACCATTTGCTGCTCGCCACCGCTTAGACTGCCTGCTCTCTGCTTGCTACGGGTTTTCAGCACGGGAAAGTATTCAAATACTCCTTCGAGATCTCTCTCCGTCTCCTTTCCCCATTTTCGCAAGTACGATCCCATAAGCAAGTTCTCTCGGACGCTCATCTCCGGGAATAGTCTTCTCCCTTCGGGAACATGACTGATTCCTAACCTGACAATGTCTTGCGGAGAGAGTTCATGTATTTTTTGTCCTTCAAACAGGATTTCTCCGGAAACACACGGTTCCAGGCCTGAGATTGCCTTCAGGATGGTGCTTTTGCCAGCCCCGTTCGCTCCGATTAGCGCTACAATCGAGCCCTTCTTCACCTCGAAGGAGACATCCCTTGCTGCCGCAACCTTGCCGTAGGATACGCTAACGCTTTTGACCCTCAATATCATGCTTCTATTCCCAAATAAGCTTCGATAACCGCATCATCCTGCATTACTGCATGTGGTGGTCCTTCGGCAATCTTCCTTCCAAAATCCAGCACCACCACTCGGTCGCAAATGTTGGTTACTGCCTTCATATTGTGTTCGACGAGGAGAACGCTCCTACCTGCACCACGAATTTTTTCAATTCTGGCAAGCATATCTCTCACCTCATCCTGATTCATACCCTGCAGCGGTTCATCAAGAAGAAGTAATTGAGGATCAGCAGCCAAAGCTATCGACATTTCAAGTCTTCTCTGCTGACCATGCGGGAGATTCTTTGCCAACGCGTCGCATTGATCGGCTAGGTCCATAAACTCAAGAATTCCCCGCGCTTGTTTCCGAGCTAAGACTTCGCAATCCTTGGCCTGTTTTGTAGCAGCCAATGATTGAAAAAGACCGATCTTCGACTTGTGATGCGTTCCGAGCACGACATTATCCAGTACTGTCATTTCCGGAAACAGATTAGTCAGTTGGAAAGTCCTTACTGCGCCGAGCCGGGCAATTCGGTTAGGTTTTAGCCCTGTTATACGTCCGTCGCGAAAGAAGATTTCACCTGCAGAAGGACGCAAGGCGCCCGTGATCATGTTGAAGACAGTAGTTTTTCCGGCACCGTTAGGACCTATCAAGCCTAAGATTTCGCCTTGTTCCAAATGGAAAGCGAGTCCGTTCACTGCGACGAGTCCGCCGAAGCGTTTTGTGAGATTCCTTGTTTCCAGCATTTTCATAGCTTTTCGCTCTATCTAGAGGCCGGTCGGAATTCAGCGAACCACGACGAGACCATGCGGGGAATACTTATCAAGCCTTCCGGCATAAATCGTATTATGACAACGATGATGATTCCGTACACAAGCAGCTCATAGAATCCCAATTCTCGAAGAAAAAAATGTGAAAGAGCCATGAGAAACGAAGTCCCGATGACAGGACCCAAAACGGTCCCCATTCCTCCTACCACAACGTACGCAATCGGTGCCAGCACAGAGTGCACCGCAAAATCGGAAGGCGTTATGATACCGACAAAGTGAGCATACAGACTCCCCGCCATTCCTGCAAAGAAGCAGCCGATCGCCACGCCGAGCACCTTGAATCTCATGGTACTTATTCCTATAGATTCCACGAGACTTTCCGACTGACTGATCGCATTGAAGATCATACCCGTCCGAGACCGGTCGATCCTCCCGAGGATCAATATGGTGAGCATTGTCAGAAAAAGCACCAGATAGTAGAACTCCATTTTTGAATCGAACGTGATCAGCGCAATACTACCCAAATCGATCCTGGGTTTCGGGATATTCGTAATGCCTGGAATACCACCGAAGATTCCAATCCAAAAATTGCTGAACAGGATTCGCACGAGTTCCGCGAAAAGAAAGGTGAACAGAAGAAAATACGCCCCCCTGAACCTCAGGGTAAGGAGACCTATGAGGAGCGAAACTGCAGCGGTGATAACGGATGCCAGTGGCAAGGCAACCCAAAACGATAATCCCAGGCGCATTACAAGGAATGTTGAAGCATAAGCGCCAATTCCCATGAATGCAGCCTGAGCCAGGTTCAACTCACCGATATTGAGGATGACGTTCAGGCTTGCAGCCAATATGATGTTTATGCCTATCAGACAGAGAATGTGGAGCACATAGGGCTCTTTCGTAAAACCCGGCATAGCTACCAGGAGGACCACAATGGCCGCGAGAATGACGCCCTTTATTCGGGATTTTTCATGCATGGCCCAGAAGTCCTTGAGGTCTGACGATCAGGATAAAAATAATAATGATGAAGGTGAGGACCATTACCGTTGGAACGGTAAAAAACAGACATCCAAAACTTTCTACGAATCCCAGCACAAGGCCTCCGAGCATCGCTCCCGGAATGCTCCCCATTCCTCCGAGAATAACGACGAGAAATGCTTTGAGAATGACTTCGCTCCCCATGGACGGATTCACGCCAAAAATCGGTGCCACCAGCGCTCCCGCCGTTGCCGCCAGACCGCATCCTATACCGAAGGCAACCGCACTTATGCGGTCCACTGATACTCCTTGCAAGGCGGCCGCCTGCTTATCTTGTGCGACGGCTCTGATGGCCATCCCCGTCTTAGATTTCAGGAGAAACAAATTAAGTAACACGACCAGGGCAATACCGAGTAATATGGTGATCAGTCGTTCAACGGTGATCACGACACCTCCCATCCTTAGAATGCCTTTGAAAGCGGATGGAACGTGCTTGTCGAGGTCGCCGAAAACGATAACAGCCAGCATTTGAAAAACCCAGGCCAACCCGACCGCGGCAATAAGTGATGTAAGTTCGATTTTGGGTCTGGTTGTAAGCGGTCGAAAAATGAACTTCTCGAGAATCACCCCCAGAATTCCTACGACTACTGCAGCTACGACGAGGGTTGCAAGAAAGTTGAGGCCAAAGTATCCGAAAAAGTAATAAGCGACGTACCCGCCAAGCATGTACATCTCACCATGCGTGAAGTTCACAATCCCCAGAATTCCGAAAATCAGGGTAAGCCCGAGCGCAATGAGGGCATAATTGATTCCGAGCATGATGCCGTTGAGACCGCCTTGAGCCAAAAGAGACCATTCCATTGAGAATCCTCTTGCTCGTTGACCACGTTATAAGCCCGAGATCAGTTGACTTTGTTTCGCATGCTGATCTCGGGCGTTCAACCGTATCATTCCGGGGTCTGTTTGGATGTCAATATTCCGGTAGACCAAGTCCGGGCAAAGGGAGCCATTCCACTTCCACAACCTTTCCGGATCTTGCTTGGGCCAGCATCATTTGGTGCACGAACTGGCGATCGATGCCATATTTTTGTTTACCCACAAGAACGAGGGGCCCGAAGGACGTTTCGAATTTATGATCTTCTTCAACATTCTTACAAACTTTGTCAGTATCGATTGTTCCAGCCTTCACCATTGCACGTGTAAAAACTTCCAGCATGGCATAGGAGGTAACGTGGTGCGGTGCGAGAGGTTCTTTGAATTTATCCATGTACCTTTTTGCCAATGCTCTTGTTTCCGGAGTGCTTTTAGGTCCGTTCAAATCCTGTCCGTAAGCAAACCACAAACCTTCAGCAGCTTCGTCTCCGCATAGCTTTACGATCTGGGGAGGATTCGTGCCGCAAGTCCACGCTTTGGCGCCTTTGTATCCGAGTTCGTAGAGCTGCTTCACGATGACCGCTCCATCCCCGGGAGCACTCACTGCAACATCAATGAGATCAGGTTTGGTGGCAAGTATTCGGGTCAGGAATGGGTACATGTCCTTTGTTCCGCGCTCGAAAAGCTCTTCAGCAACAATTTCCATGCCGTTGTTTTTGGCTGCTTCCCGAATGGCCGCAGCGGTATCCCAACCGCTTGTATCGTTCGGATTGATTTGTGCCACCCGCTTGATGTTTGGATTGTTTTTGGCTATCCACGTGTACATCGCAGGAGCAATCTCGATTTGTGAAATCGTCTGACGGAACGAATAAGGCTTATCCGGACCGATAATGTCCTTGCCCCACCAGAGACTGGTAGTAACGACTTTGGCCGGCTGGGTGATCGGCAACTCTGCCATTCCTGTAGCAGCAATGACGCCCCCGATTAGATAGTGTATCTTGTCCTGGGACACGAGCTTCGTAGCGTTCGCGGCCGCTTCGGAAGGCTGGCCCTTGTTATCGTATGCTATGGTTTTTATTTTATATATGTCGTCTCCTATTTTGAGACCGCCTTTTCCGTTAATATCTTCCGCGAAAAAATCGTTCATGCGCGAAAGTCCAAGGCCCCATCCGGCAGCAGGGCCGGAAAGGGGAAGAGTCGTTCCTATAACGAGAGTCTTCTCAGCAGACCACACTTGATTGACCGGAGTTGACAAAGCAAGAAAGCTCAATAGAACGAGCACGAATGCACACCGACTAAATCTCTGTCCCATGTAAAACCTCCCATGAATGCTTGCAGCTAAATTCTCGTCAATCCGGAAAACCGGACACTCGGTCTGTAAATAGCTATTTCTGACGGACTCGCACGAGCGGAGTTTTGTAGACTGTCCTGCTAATGGTGCCTGGCTTCACCAAATTCGCATTGATGCGAATGGTAAGAAGATCTCTTACTTTGTTCTCAATATCCCGCTTCAACGTTTGTGGGTCCAGGGATGATTCATTCGCTTCAATGTCAACTGGTATCGGATCATCGAATCGAACTTGTTGAGCGGTATCTTTAACTACCTGCACGTACCCCGTTGTGAATGGTTCGAAATGTCGTAAAACGACATCACGTATGGCAGACGGAAACACGTTCATGGCCTTGTAAATCAACATGTCGTCCACTCGTCCAATGCAACGAATTCTGGGTGAAGTCCTCCCGCAGGAACACTCGACGCCTTCGACACGTATATGGTCATGCGACGCGTACCTGATGATAGGAGTGGCATCTCTCTGAATAGTTGTATAAATCGGTTCTCCGCATACTCCCGGTTCCCAGGGCAGATGCTTACCTGTTTCCGGGTCCGCGAGTTCAACCATGACGTATTTTTGTGCACAAAAGTGCATGCCCGATTCGCACTCGCATTCGGACCACATGCCTGGCATGATATCGGCTAGCCCCATTATTTCACGGACCGTTTCCGCACCCCAGAGCTCCTTGATTTTTCGGCGGATGGAATCCTCTCCCAGACCTGATTCCCCACCACCCAAGATCTTCTTTACTCCAAGCTTGTGCGCGGGAATGCCAATAAATTCTTCGCAATGTTCGGCCAAATAAATATCGAAAGAGGTGGTCCCAAGAAGTGCAGTACAATGGAGGTTTCTGAGGGTCTCAAGAAGTCTAAGCGTTGTAAGTCCTCCCGCCCAGACCACAGTTGCTCCTATGTGTCTCATGCCTCCGAAATACGGCTCGCCACCAGCAAAAATGGGGGTTCCTACTGCATGCACCACGACATCTTCTTTCCGTATCCCAGCCGTATAGGTAAAATTGGCTAGAGCGTCTCTCCACGACTCCAGGTCTCTTTGGGTAATACCGTAATAAACCGGTCTACCAGTGGTTCCCGAAGACGATATGACTTGTACGATGTCTTCCGTCTTTGCCACTTGAATCGACCCCAACGGGCGGGTCCCGGTTCCCGGCGACTGAGCCCCCCGGATATGATCTTTTGTCATCAGGGGCATTTCGGTGAGAGAATCGAAGGAAGACACTGCCGCGAAGTCCTTGAGATGATCACGATAGAATTCAGAGTTTACCCTCACATGATCGATAAGGCTCTTCATCTTTTCGAGCCAATAGGAAGGCATTTCCTGCCATGGCATGGTTTCGAATTTGCTATCCCAGTGATCTCCCATTTTGCTCACCTCTGGAATGAAGTGTCAGAAGTTAATCCGTATGATGGCAGACAGATTACTTCCGAAATTCTTCGATGAAGTCGCCGACCATTTCTTCGAGAGAATATGATGGCTTCCATCCCCATTCTTTTTCAGCGCGGTCGCCTTCTATATATCGCGGAATATTTTCCAGAATGCTCATAGCCGCCGGAGTAGGCCGGAAAGTAATTTGGGCGTTGGGATAGTATTTCTTCACTTCTTGGAGCAATTCTTTTGCCGTAGGAGCCGGCATGATCTGCCCGGTTCCGTAGATGCGTGTTTTCAGAAGATCTTGTTCGGCATCATGAAGCATGACCAGACTCTTGATAGCATCCTTGAGATAGATCATCGGCATCACCGTATCTTCCGGGACCCATGCTTCAAACGGTTTCCCGAGAATCGCCGCCTCAATTAACTGCGGGTTGTACTGTCCGATTCCCTCCGCAACAACTCCCGGGCCGACTATTTGAGGGAAACGAAGACCTCGAAAATCCAATCCGAATTTCTTGCAGTAGTACATTCCCAACAGCTCTCCAAAGACTTTGGTTACTCCATAAATGTTAGTAGGTCTTTGAATAGTGTCTTCGGTTACGATTGTGTCGGCTGATACGCCATAAGAGCCGATGGAACTGGTGAACAGGAACTTCCTTACTCCGAACAATCGTGCCGCTTCCAACACGTTAAAAGTCCCAACGGCATTCACGTTCACGCAAGCCCAAGCATTGGCCTCGGATGCAACAGTGAGTCTGGCGGCTAAATGGAAAATGGTCTGCACTTTGTTATCTTTGACCACGTTCAAGACTTCCGGCCAATTACTCACATCTCCTTTGACCTGAACGAGCTTTTTCGGATTTTCTTCCTTAAGTCCCCCATTCGTGACTACATCGAAGATGATGACTTTCATGCCTCTCTTGAGGAAAGTCCTTGCGAGATCGGATCCGATTAAACCGGCACCTCCGGTGATCAATACCGTCATCAGGATATCTCCACTCTTTATTAGGCGGTAGCAGGAACGCTTTCGCTATATGTTTACCAAAAGTAAACCTTAGAACTGTCACAACCTTTTGTACGAATAGATCACGATGAGCAGCTTTGCTTTCTTGTCCCCTACACTTTTACCCGAATGGGGAACATCAGAATCGAAGTATGCGGAATCACCTTGTTCAAGGATATAGCTTCTTCCCTTGAAGAAGAATTCCATCGTGCCTTCAAGGACATAAAGGAACTCTTCTCCCTGATGGCAAAAATCGGTCTGAATGTTGACAGGATGTTCGAATCCCACGGTCACTATAAAGGGCTCCATATTCTTGCCTTTTTTTTCAAGGGCCAAGTTTTCGTATATGTAGCCGTAAGTTGTTCCTCTGCCACTCATGGGAACGCGTTGATTATTTCGACTGATGGTCAACTCTTGATTCTGCGGGGATGCTTCGGGTTTCGAAAAAAGATCGGTAATGTCTGCTCCGAGAGCATCTGCGATTCTTCCCAGAGTGGAAATTGGAGGGGGGTTTTTTGAGTTCTCGATCCGAGAAAGATACCCCTTGGTTAAACCGGTTCTTTCCGCCAATTCACCCAGGCGCATGTTCCTGGTTTTCCTAAGATCTTTTAATTTTCTTGTGATTGAACTCTCATCCATGGCCCAAAGTTTACAAATCGTAAACTTTGTGTCAAGAAATTTTTTCCATTCTCCGTTTTTTTTCGGAATTACGAGCCATCGTTCTGAACTCCCGCGTCCGTTATTTAGTCATACGATGAAAACAGACGAATGTTCATTCACGGAACGACACGCGGGCCATAAATAGGCCGGATTGGAAAAAATATGGGAAAATACAATAGATCAACATGAAGAGTTCAAGGCGATTAAGTGGGAGAAGAAGAGTGGTGAGGATTTGGATTAAGGGAGAGGATGGCTCAGACCTGATAGATGGTCAATTGTCGACCAACCGCTGGGCTGTGACAACTCGGGCGTGGAAACGCGCTGAAAATTGTCGAGTTTTGGAGCGAACGACTCTAAAGTATAGCTTAGAATCTACACCTTCTTAAGCACAAAAATTATTTAAACAATTTCGGATTCTGTATGTCTAAATAAAAAATGGATAATACGCTGCGGAATTATTTTTGACAGCAGCAAGGACAAAGAGGTTTTATCAATAATACAAACTCACAGAGCCATATTCGGACAGACCTCTAGTTACAAGAATTAATAATTTATAAATGTTCTTGTGAACTCGTTGGTATAGTCCAAATTACTATATATCTGTGTGAGACATGGAGACTTAATTATGTCCGATCAAATAACATATGTGACTGGAATTCGGGGAGTCATCAACCTTGCCAATGATTTGACAAAGAAAAGAGATAAAGATGAAGCTCTGAGAAATGCGGCTAAAGACACACGGATAAAGGAAATGGAACGTCTGTTGGACTCAGGCGCAAACGTTAATGCCGTAAAAGGAAAATACCGAACGACAGTGTTGATGGAAGCGGCTGTTGAGGGAAATGAGGAAGTGGTCAAATTTCTTCTGAATAGAGGTGCTGATGTAAATGCAAAAGATAAGGATGGTTGGACTTCTTTAATGGGCGCAACCGTGGAAGGGCATTTGGAAACAGCCCAGCTACTTTTAACCGCCGGTGCTGACGTAAATGCTCAAAATGATTCTGGCGACACAGCACTAAACATGGCTTTCGGAATGGGTCAGTTTGAAATTGCAGACGTTCTTCTTGAAAACGGAGGACTACCGACTGACGCACGGCATAAAAAGAGAGGCGAATGTATAGCGTGTTCGGGATGAGTGCTTACTGCATTTATGCGCTGTAAGGAAGAGTGATCACCGCTGATTTCGCGCATGATTGTTTGGCAGGGAAAAAGGAGCGAAAAGAAAAGAGGGATATTCCGCTTGTCTGATCCAACAAGAGGAGTTTCCCTCTTTGCTTTTCTTCCGCTTCTCCACACCAATATCATGCATCCGTTTCTCGTGTGAACGAGGCTCTTCCTGGAGCGAAACGGGAAGCTTTGTCACTGAAAAATGAGATCCAAAGAGAGATGTTTCCGCACATACCAATTGCGAAATCACGGCTTTGCACGGTCTGATTTATCAAGATAATCCCTTCCTGAGAAACGGATCGTCAGGAGCAAACACCTTCTCGTATTCGCAATTGTTCCCCGGTCGATATCGGGCAGCTCCGCAGAATGACTCCTACGTGCTTCTTAATTCGTACACGCCTGCCTTACAATTCATTTTCGAATCTGAGAAGAGCAGTATGAGCACTCAAGCCAGCTCCGAAAGCCACAACCATGCACCAATCCCCATGCTTGAAACGTTTGAGACTTTTTTCCAGGACAAACCATGAACTGGGGATGAAAAAAAAAAGCCGCTCCCAGTGGCAGACTCCCATTGGAGCGGCATCAGTGTTTTGTCCGCATCGAAACGGAAATCGCTATCTTGCGTCCTTTCCCTTTGTCTCCCCGTCCTTCTTTCTCATAATATCTTTCAAGGCTTCCTCAATCATTCCCTTTTTCATGAGCAGCTCAACAGAGTTCTTGGTAATGAGGTCTCCTGCACCTGTGGGAGGACGGTTTGGAATCTTGTCGGTTTCATCCAAAAACGTATTCAGGATATTGTTGCTGTTGTAAATGACTCTCCACATCCTGTCCCCGGATTCAGGACTGAAGAAGATGTCGTGCTGCTCTTGCGGATCCCAACGCAGGTTGTAGAGAGCTGGAATGTTTTTGTCTTTCTTGTAGCCGAGCCAAGTGTCTCGCTGGGTATAAATGGTCTTGTAATCGCCCCCGCGGATCCCGCCGAAATCCAGGTCCTCAAAATAGATGAAAGAATTTCGTTTCGATGGTCCCTTACCAACGAAGAGGTCGGTCTGATCCACGCCGTCAAAAATCATGGGTTTCCCGGCCTTGTCTTTCCAGAAATGCGAGGGAACCGGAAGGCCCGCCAGTTTGGCCGCGGTGGCAAAGATGTCCATATTGGCAACAATCTCATCGCAGCGGTGCCCCGCCGGAACATGGCCAGGCCACCAAACAATGGCAGGAATGCGGAAGCCGGCTTCAAAATTGGTGCCCTTGGCACCCCTGAACGGCGTGTACCCTGCGTCCGGCCAGACATCTACCCAAGCACCGTTATCAGGGAACCATACTACCAGTGTGTTCTCAGAAATCCCTGCGTCCCGGATTGCCTGCACCACGCGCCCGGAATTGTGGTCCAATTCCATTAACGAGTCCAGGTATGGGTGACCTCCCGGTGCCTTCCCTTTCCAATCCAGAGAGGGAGTATTAGGATTGTGCAGTTTCATGAAGCAGAGATACATGAAGAAAGGATTACTGTCGTTGGCGTGAGCCTTTATCCATTTGACGGCTGTCTCGGCCATTCGATTGTCGCACGTTGCCAAGTCTTCTGCCGAAAAAACCTGGGTCTTCTTAGGAGGTTGACCCTTTAGGCCCTCCCATTCCCCATCATTATAGGTCGCTTTGAACCACTTCATGTACTCAGGGTCATTCCGCGGAAAGTCCGGGTAGGTTTTCGGGTCGGTCCATGTGTAGGCATTCGCGTAATATGGAAGCATGTGGTACATTTCATCGAACCCCATGGCCGTGGGATAGTACTCAGGCCGGTCCCCAAGATGCCATTTGCCGATCTGGATGGAACGGTATCCGGCCCTGCCCAGATAATCGGCCAAGGTGATTTCATCCTTGTGGATGCCTCCAGGGCTAGCCATCGTGAGCACCTCGCTTAATCCCGAGCGAATGGGGTATCGACCCAAAAGGAAAGCCGCTCGTCCGGCAGTGCAACTCGCTTGGCCGTAGAAGTTCGTGAAGTGCATTCCCTCTTTGGCCAAACGATCCAAGTGAGGGGTTGGTGCGCCTCGGTTGGCGCCACCGCCATAGGCTCCCAAGTCGCCCCACCCGACATCATCGGTCATGATCACGACAATGTTGGGTTTCTTGCCGTCCACCGTGTGCTGAGCATTCACGGCATCTATTGCAAAGAATGTCAGAATAAGTGCCACGGCTGAAGCTACAGCCGTAATCGTGCGATGGGGTCGTAGAGTCATGCTTATCTCCGTCAGTCCGGTAAGATAAAGATTCGGGCGTGAATCATATCAGGGTTTAGCAAGTGTGCTCCTACCACCTGGACGTCGGATGACGTCCCAAGAGACACGAAGTGGCAAACCGTCGTCACGCTGCCGAAAAAGGGTCCTTTGTTCCTTTGTTCGCGACCGTATCGTAGCCTCCGTCAGCCTGTCAATCGTTTTCCAGTGCTCTCATCACCCGAATCATAGAGAAACCTCCGGTCTCTTTTCCCGTTCAAACGTGATCATTGGCTTCCCTGCTCCTAGCCGAACGTAACAACCCCATGGCACGAGGAATCCAGGAACATGGGCGTATTAACAGATGAGGTATTGACAAATAAGATAATGCGCATCATATTAAAGAGGACGCAACAAAAGAGGAGAGCGCAATGGTTAAGAAGTTCAACCTTTCGGTTCCAGATGAGTTGGCTGAAAAAATTGATCAAAGACGGGATTTCTTGGGCAGCTTATCCGCCATCTTCCAGAAGGCGGTAGCCGAGAAGATCAAGACGAAAGAAGCATTTGAGCAACGGCTCGAAGGAGATGCAGAAATGGATCAGATCATCAACAGACTCAGGAAAGAGAAAACAGAGCTGCAGGGGAACTACCGGGAAAAGGGTCGGGAAGAAGGGCTCCGTTGGGCTAGAGCTTCCTCATACAAGGAACTGGAGTATGCGCGGAGGTTTGATCCGCTCGACAAGGACGGCCTGTATGATCCGTCGATCCCTCTTCACGATGACATTCTCGGGCATTACTTCATCGATGCGCTCGAGCCGGACGAGCTTACCAATCCGGAGTGGGATGAGGACGAACTCAACGAGTTCGCCAAGCAATGGCTGAACGGATGGTTGGAGGCCGTGGCTGATTTCTGGGCGCACGTGGAGTCCAAGCTCTGATGTTTGGGGAACCTTTTTGGTAATGGATCATGTCCTCGGTTCAATTGAGGGGTTAGTCAGATGTTCGTGTCCCGAGGATCACGGTCAATCGGGATATGGATCCTCGGTAGCGACCGGTCTCCCTGCCGGTCATTTCTGGCGAGGGCAGGCACGAGACCTGCCCTTGCTCTAGGATTTTCTGTTCATCAGTGCGTTGTAATGTAGCTGATCTTCGTACATCCGGAGGAAAACCTCGTGCTTGGCGTCATGGTATATCGCCGCAGCGCCATGGCAGGGTTCGATAACCGTGTCGGCGGCGCTCATTTCAGTCATCGCTTCGGTCACCGTGGAGAAGTCTCCGGCTGCAACGGCACCGAGCATGGCCGAGCCGAGAAGTACGGCCTCGGGCTCTTTGGGGAGGATGATTTTTCGTCCGGTGATGTCGGCGTGCTCGCGCAGGAAGATCGGATTTTTGGCACCACCACCGGTGGTGAGCACTGTCTCGATCTCGTAGCCGCTCTCGGTCATGACATCGAGGATGTGGCGGGTGCCGTGGGCCACTGCTTGCACTGTAGCCAGGTAGAGCAGGGCGAGATCCTCGAGGCTGTCGCTGAGCCGCAGACCCGAGATCATCCCGCGGGCGTGAGGATTGGCCCTTGGGGAGCGGTTGCCGTGGAAATCCGGTTGCACGTGGAGCTCCCTGGTTAGTTCGGCGGGAAACTCACTTCCGGCGGCGAGCTTGTCAAGGACTTCCGCGAGGATCTCATAAACGGTGATCCCGCGATTTTTCGCATCTTGTTCGAGTTCGTGGCTGCGAACGTGACTGAAAATGATATGATCGATGAGCGCACCAGTGGCGGATTGACCGCCCTCGGTGAGCCATAATCCGGGGATCATCGCTGAATAGAACGGTCCCCAGACTCCATTGACGAATCGGGGATCTTTGGAGACCGCCATGTGACAACTCGATGTGCCTCCAATGAGCGCCAGCCGTTTTTCGAGTCCAACCTCACCGCCGTCAGTAAGACTCGCTCCTAACATTCCAATGCCCCCGGCGTGGGCGTCGATAATGGAGACCGCAACCGGAGTTCCCGGGTTGAGACCGAAATCGGCCGCTGCTCTTGCGGTAAGTCCCTGCGCGATGGGCTCGCCCATGGGGCGGATGCGAGTTCCGATGCGTCGGTAGCCTTCCGATACCAGTTCACCCAGCCCGATGGACTGCCAGTAGGTGTCGTCCCAGCTTCCTGTGCTGCCCGGCACCTTGGGGTCCAGGTGCCCCTGATACGTCCATTTGCACACAGTGGTGCACAGCGAGCGGGTTTCGTCACCGGTAGCGCGATAGGTGAGGAAATCAGCCAGATCGAAAAAGCGGCGGGTCCGCTTCCAGCAATCCGGGAGATTCTCTCTGAGCCAACTGAGCTTGGGCGACTCCATCTCAGGGGAGATGATTCCTCCCACGTAGCGCAGCACGGCATGTCCACCGTAATTGATGCGGGCCGTCTGTTCCAGGGCTCTGTGATCCATCCAAACAATGATGTTCTGCTCGTCGTTACCGGTGGGGCTCACCGACACGGGCCTATCGCTCTCGTCCAAGGCCACCAGGGAGCAGGTTGCATCGAAGCCGATCCCTCGCACGTTCGTCTGGTCGATGTCAGCCTCTCTGACTGCTTGACGTACCGCCACCGCACAAGCGCTCCAGATGTCGTCCGACGATTGCTCCACGAAATCGGCCTGCGGTTTCCACATTTTGATGGGGTGCGAGCTTTGTCCGAGCATTTTGCCGCTTGCGTCGAAGACTCCAGCGCGCGCACTCCCTGTCCCCACGTCGATGCCGATGTAGCAGCGGTGGTCCTGCGTCATATCATGCGCTCCTTCCGAGAAAGCGAACCCTGAAGCCGAGCGTTTGCGAGAGTGCTGCCATTTCCTCGAGTATGTCACCGTAGGCAACCGCTATGTGATTGCTGAGATAGTGCGCCATGAGGGTCTCTCGCGAGATGCCGAGATCGGCCGCCATGAACGGCCACTGACGCGTGGTTCCGCACCACCATTGCTCGCGGATTTGTTCGGGTAGCGTGACGACTTCGCCTCGTCCGACGTCCATCCACAGCTCGTCGTCTTTGAGATAGGCCCTGGCCCATGTGATGTCGCCCGGTAGCGCTTCTCCGGCAAATGTACCGCCGGGGATGGGGAAGTACTCCGCCGGTTGCCGGTACGAGTGAACCCCCTTGAGCGTGTCGGGGTCACCGCTCATAGCGTACCCTCCGCACGAGCCCGAGTTGAGCAGCACCCACAAAAATCGTCCCTGATATTCAGCGCCCCAGCGCACATCGTGGAACATTACTGCCTGATGCAGCCCCTTGGCCTTGAGTAGCCGTTTCATCAGCTCCATGGGGACGAGATTGCCTTGATCTCCCTCTGTGGAAGTAATGATCACGTCGCCGTTACTCTCCGGCCGGCAAACGGAATTGAGCATCCCTTCCGCGAAATCCGACGGCGGCCGTAGCGGCACTAGACCGAGTTGATACTGCCAACCCACGCAGTCGGCCTTAAATTCGCTCACCAGGTCGAGCACGGTCAGGTAGTCCCGCAACTGCTCCCGTGTGGCGTTTTCGTCGAAGTCGACCGCCCCGTCTTCGCCCCAGTGGAACGTCACACCGGTTTGCTTTACGAACGCCATCGCAGCGTTGAGTCTATCATTGGAGATGGAACGGCCCCGGTCGATGATCCAGGCCTGATCGACTTTGTGTTCCGAGAAGCCGATGGGAGCCAGCCGCCGCGGGCCAAAGTACCCGTTGATCATCCCCATGGATGTATCCCCGAGCATCAGGGCCAGAATCCTTCTCTTCCGGATCTCGTCCGCGACACGCCTCGCTCGAGCGTGCGCCTCTCTGGATATGGGCACCGAATAGCCGATCTGGTCGGTGGAGTAGCCGATGCCGCCAGTCGCGCACCACTCGCCCAAACGACCCATGAACGCGTCGTCTGCGGTCCAGTCTTCCGCGTCCGTCCACGCACGAGAGAACTTGCGGCCCAGGCTCTCCAGGCAGGCGCCGGTATTAAGCAGGCCGACGAGCCCCGGCCATTTCCCCGAGAAGTTGCTCGCCAGCAGCAGCGGGGTGTCTTTGCCCACCACGCCGTCCGTGGTGTGCGGCCCGTAGCACCAGTGCACGAAAACGCCGATGAGCGGGTCATCCACCGGGCCGAGCTTCTCGATGGCTTCGTGGGGTCGCGTGAGAAAACCTTCGATGCGATAGCTCGTCCGGCCGAGTTTCTTCAGCGCGCGCTCCAGTTGGATCGTGGCCTCCTCCGCGTTCGGCTGGGCCAGTTCGTTGGGCAGGGAACGGTAATCGCCGGGCCAGAAAATGCCGATTTTGGTGCTGGACATCTCTTCTCCTTCACGCGCCGAATTTCGGGGAACATAAAGTCAT
>JBGSLQ010000066.1:0-41826 GCA_041740635.1 Desulfomonilaceae bacterium
CCCTCTCGCCTCCTCATGAAGGACTGATCGAGAAACCCACTGGATTTCCCGAACGTCCTCTATCACGTGAGGCTCGTTAAGGGTGCCGCGATTTTAGACCGCCCCGGCTTTCGTCGCGTTTTTCAACCGGCGTTTACAGTCGTGCACTTACGCGACCTTTTTCTTTTTCTCCAACATTTTCCATACTCCGTCCATACCTTTCTCTGGGGACTCCTCGGTCTGAGGTTCCTCGACAAAGTCCAACTCTGTGCAGCCATGGTCAAAAGTCATTGAATCCACAGCTTCGAGCAGCACTTCGTCAGATATCCGAATGTACCGATCCTCCACTGGACGCACAGAGGCGTGCCCAGCTATGGCGTTCCGCACCGCAGGATCAATGCCAGACCTTTGAGCGTTTGTCTTCCATGTGTGCCTAAGTCCCTCATTTGGAGTCCCTTGATGCCTGCCAGCTTTACCGCTCTCTCCCAGCACTTCCGCACCATCGGGCGGTCGACGGGCTTGCCTTGATAGCAATATCAAAGAACAGGTCAGGTCCGATAGCAAATCCATAGGTCCAGCGACAATTCCTTCGTGCGCTCGAACCATCGAACATGTCGTATCACGTGTGGATGAAAATCTCGCCGGTCGTCGGGCTTCGGATCATAAGGTTCCCACATGTCCGGATTCCAACTGTCGAGCTTCGGGGCGGGTAGGTACGGATAGTCACTCCCAAGATCCCCGACAGACTGCCCTTATGGCCAACCGTTTCCTGTCCTCTTCATTTTGACCGAAGTCCTTTTTGAGCATGGATTGAGCGAAGGAGAAGGAGATTATGGCGATCAGTTCCTAGTGCTGGCTACGCGATGAGTTCGGACTACCGAATTGAGAGCGATGCTCGCAACCGGATGGCCGCGAAAATTCGAGCATTGTGTGTTGTCGTACTATTCCGTATACTCGGACAGTATTGTAGCAATCTCTTAGGCACCTCAGAGCATCTGACTCACGGGCTCCGAGCAATAATGCACCTTTGGACGGCCCGGCCCATCCATTCGGCGGTGACACATGAGGAAAAGCAAAACTGAATCCATCGCGGAGAAGGATTCGCCGGGTATACACGCGGCCTTCAGTCGGACTCTGAGACGAGAACGATCCAAGAGCTTAAACTGGGACCGAATAATCCTCGGACTGAAGAAGACAACCAAGGAATTCATTGAGAACGTCCTGGAGAACATAATCGAATCCATTATTGTCACCAACATTGACGGACGGCTTGTCTTCTTCAACAAATTCTCGGAAGAAATGTTCGGTTACAAGGCGGAAGAGGTGTTAAATCGCCACATAGTAGTCCTAGGTGCGCAGGAGCCGGACGTATTGGGGCACATAAGAAGAAATCAGCCCTATCAGGGTGAGATCACGCTGAAGACCAAGGACGGCAGGAGGTTCCCCGCACATGTTCGTTGCGTTCCATTGCGTGACGAGGTGGATCAGCCCATAGCAATGGTTGGTGTTGCTCGGGATCTGACGCGGGAAAAAGAGAAACAACGTATCGATCAGGAGATAGCCCGACTCAAGGCTTTTAATGAAAACATAATTGCATCTCTCAATGACGGAATCCAGATCATTGACCTGGACGGTACAATCAGGTTCGTGAACAAACGACTTGAGGATCTGCTTGAATACCCGCCTGGAGAGTTGCTGGGCCTGAAGTACGACGCTGTCATGGCTGGTGAAGGACATCGCAACCTAGAGGAACTCATGACCGCTGCAGGAGAGATTCCTCACAAGGCCTCGTTCGAGACTCGATTGGTCACTCGATCCAGTAAGAAAATTCCGGTCATGATCAGCGCTTCGCCTCTGATAGAAGGCGGCACTGTGGTAGGCATTGTCACCGCAGTCATGGATGTCTCGGAAATGCACCAGCTTAGAGAAGGGCTTTTTCAATCGGAAAAAATGTCCCTCATAGGTACTCTGGCCAGCGAACTCGCTCACGAGATAAACAATCCATTGGGCGGCCTGATAATGGCGGTCCAAATGCTGACTGAGGACATCAGCGAAGGGGTAGTGGATCGGCAAACAATCATAAAGGAGATGGCTGACATAGAAAGCGATGCACGGCGCTGCAGAACGATTGTGCACAAGTTGCTCGGTTTTTCACGCCGAGTCTCAGAGGAGCCTACACTTCTGAACATCAACACCGTGATCGAAGACTCATTGTTGCTGTTACAGCGAGAGACAGGGGGCAATGACATTTCCTTTTCCAAATCTTACGCGGAAGGTATCCCTTACATAAGAGGAAACTCCATCGAATTACAACAGGTTATCATCAACTTGATCAAGAATGCTCGCGACGCCATGCCCGCTGGTGGCTGTATAGATGTGTACACGCGAATGGAACTCATCGGCAAGAGCGAATGGGTTACGGTCTCCATAGGTGACAGAGGAACAGGCATAACTCCGGAAATTTCGTGTTGGATTTTCCAATCCTTTTTCACCACAAAAGAAGGCAACAAGGGCACTGGGCTGGGACTCGCCGTCGGCAAACGAATTGTCGAACAGCATGGGGGGCACATCACTTTCAAGAATCGGGAAAGCGGCGGCGCCGAGTTTCTTGTCAAGCTCCCGGCCGTCTCCGAAAGGCAGTGGTAGGCTCACATGGATGAATCCATTCGCATTCTGGTGGTCGACGATGAGGACTCGGTCCGGAAGCGCTGCGTCCAACTGCTGGCCCGGCATGGATACACCGTGGTCGGTGTGGCTGACAGCGTTGCAGCACTGGAGATGGTTCAGAGCAACTCGTGCGACATCATGCTCGTCGACATTCGCATGCCTGGCATGGATGGAATGGAGCTTTTGGAGCGCGTCAAAGCAGACAATCCGGCAGTCGAGGCAATCATGATGACCGGGTATGCCGCTGTTGAGACTGCTGTAAAGGCGATGAAGTGTGGAGCCTACGATTATCTCACCAAACCTTTTGACACGGAGGAACTCCTCCACGTGGTTCAAAACGTGGCGGAAAAGAAGTCCTTGCAGAAGGAAGTGGCCCTACTGCGCGGCCGGTTGAAGAATCACGAAGAGATGGGCATGCTCATAGGTAATTCTCCTGCTATGAACATTCTCAGCCGCTTCATCCAAAAGGTTGCCCCCGTGGACTGCACAGTATTGCTGAACGGGGAAAGCGGCACAGGAAAGGAATTGGTGGCAAGATACATACACGCGAACAGTCCTCGAAGTCAGTATCCCTTTGTAGTTGCCGACTGCGCGGCTTTGTCCGGCACTCTTCTGGAGAGTGAGCTGTTCGGCCATGCCAGAGGGGCCTTCACAGGAGCGTACGCAGATCGAAAAGGATACTTTGAAATGGCCAGCCGCGGTACCATTTTTTTAGATGAAATAGGTGAGTTGCCGCTGGATCTTCAAGGGAAACTTTTGCGATCGGTAGAAGAGCATGTCATTACGAAAGTGGGGTCCAGCGACCCCATCAAAGTAGATGTGCGAATCCTGGCTGCCACCAATCGAAACCTCGAAGAACTTGTGGCCAAGCGTGGCTTTCGCAGCGACTTATTCTATAGGATCAATGTGGTGAGTCTGAAAACTCCCCCGTTGCGCAATAGGCGTGAAGACATCCCTTCTCTTTGCAAGTACTTTCTGAATCGCTACTCCGCAAAACTCGGCATTTCTAACGTTCCACGCTTTAGTCAGAATGCGCTCAACGTACTGGCAGCGTACGACTGGCCGGGAAATGTGAGAGAGTTGGAAAATGCCGTGCAGCGCGCCCTTGTCTTGGCAGAGAACGATCAACTCTCCTTACGGGATTTACTCCCAGCCAAAGCATTCGGCATGATTAATTCGGTTCCTGCCCTAGAACTCGGGAAAGATGATTTCCAGACTATGCGCAGCCGCGTTGTCCGTGACTTTACGAAGACCTACTTGGAATCTCACCTCAAACTTGCAGAGGGCAACGTGACGCGACTGGCCGAAGCACTAAAAATGCGCCGGACCTCATTACAGAGGCTGCTGAAGCAGTCAGGCCTGAATCCGGCAGAATTCCGGGGGAAGGTGCCTCCAAAATAGAGGCGCTTCTCTGTGGAGATAACTGCGCTTTTCCTTGACAATTCAGGGCAATGGGACAGCGATGCCTCATGACTGTAGCACATGATCCCTCCCGTGCCAAATTCCTCTTCAGAACTTGGCTCATTTTAATGCACTTTCGGACGCTGGTCGTCTGGCATAAGCATTGCATATTTGATTCATACCGATGTCCCTGTGTCAATCGGCGACCGAAATGGGAAATTACGGCATGCCTCGGAAGCTGTGCCCGCAATGACTGACGCCGAGGTACACTGCTTCGCTGGCCTAATTGCCCAATGACCGCATGCTCGGTGTCATCCGCCGGCATAAGAAAGGTGATCCATGCATCTGCCAAGGTTTAATCTTCTGAGACCAAGGTCATTCACAGAGGCCTTGGAATTTCTGGAACGGCATGGGGCCGACGCCCAGATCGTGGCGGGGGGTACGGATATCCTCCCGCGCCTCAAATACGGTCTACTCTCCCCCGAGTTTGTAATCAGTCTGAAGAGGTTGCATGCCGATTCGCCTGTCTTGACCTCGGAGGGAAACCTTCGTTTGGGCTCTTTGATGACCTTGGCCGATGTAGGTTCTTCTCAGATCATACGTCAGAATGCTCCGCTGCTCGCGGAGGCTGCGGAGGCGGTCGGTTCCAAGCAAGTCCGTCACATGGGGACCTTGGGAGGCAACATCTGCCTGGAAAATCGCTGTCTTTACTACAACCAGGGGCATGAGTTCCAATTTATTGAACCTTGCTTTAAACGCAAGGGGGATGCCTGCTACTTGTTCCCCAAAGGAAAGAAGTGCTGGGCGGTATTCATGGGAGACACCGCTCCGGCTCTGATCTCTCTTGGGGCCGAGTTGGAAATTGCCTCCCATGAAAAGATGACGTTAGAAACGGTCGAAGGATTTTATACCGGGGATCCCGTAAGACCCAACGCTCTTTCTCGTTACGAGATGATTAGAGACATCTTGATTCCTATGCCGGTTGGTCTTCGGGGTTCGGCATTTGTCAAGCTGTCTCCTCGGGGAGGCTTGGACTTCGCGACGTTATCAATAGCCGTTGTCTTGGATATGGCCGACGATGGAGTCACGTGCCTGACGGCCCGCATCACCCTTGGTGCAGTGTCCCCGCGACCTTCGAGGGTGCCAAAGGCTGAAGAAGCGCTGGCCGAGCAACGGCTGTCGTCTGAGCTATTCCGCTCGGTTTCCGAAATCGTCCAGAATGAGGTCAATCCCGTAACGCACCACGGATTCTCGCGGGCGTACTTGAAAAAGTGTCTGCAAAGCCAGACTTTTGATGCTCTCACGCTGGCTGCTTCTCGAGTGGAGAAGCGAGGCACTTAACCACATCACACCAGGAGTTGCAGTAGATGAAGACGCTTATAGAGCTATCCGTTAACGGCGAAAAATACGAGTTAGGCATTGAGCCCCAACTGACTCTCCTGGAAGTGCTTCGGGACCATCTGGGACTGACAGGCACCAAGGAAGGCTGCGGTACCGGGGAGTGTGGTTCATGCACTGTCTTGGCAGATGGAAAGCCGATTTTGTCCTGCCTAGCTCTAGCCGCGGACTGTGAGGGAGTTCCCATCACGACTATCGAAGGCCTCGCACAAGGTGATTCCCTCACGACTGTGCAACAGGCTTTCTTGGATACAGGCGCCGTTCAATGTGGCTTTTGCACTCCCGGTATGGTGCTCTCAGCCGCCGCTCTGCTTGAAGAATTCCCCTCTCCGACCGACCCCCAGATAAAGAAGGCTTTCGAGGGTAATCTGTGCCGTTGCACGGGGTATAACAAAATCATGGAGGCCATTCGCCAGGCAGCATGTAATTGCGGCCAGCAGAACGTTCAGGAAAAAGACAAATGAGCGACCTTCAATTCGTCGGAAAGCGTATCCAAAGAAAAGACGGCCCAGCCAAGGTGACCGGGCGGGCAATGTACACAGGGGACTTGAATTTGCCGGGGATGCTTGTCGGCAAAATTCTACGGAGCCCCTATCCGCACGCTCAAATTCTCAATATCGACATCTCCCGGGCAGCACAGGTCGCGGGAGTGAAGGCTATCATAACGGCTCACGACACGTTGGGCATTAAGCACGGATTTGTTGAGACACCGCGGTACCCGGCCGATCAGTTTCCACTGGCCATGGATCGGGTGAGATTCGTCGGTGAGGAAGTGGCCGCGGTGGCCGCTACTGATCCACATACTGCTGAAGAGGCACTCAGCCTTATCCAGGTCGATTATGCCCCGCTGCCGGCGGTTTTCGATCCATTGGAGGCTATGCGGCCCGATGCGCCGGAGATTCATCCCAGCCACCCGAAGGTCCGGGAGCCCTTTCAAAACATTGCCGGCAAGACTGAAACCTCCTGGGGGGATGTGGAGAAGGCTTTTGCGGAATCCGATCTCGTGATCGAAAACCGTTTTGAGAGCCATTTGCGGACTCATGGCTACCTGGAGCCCCAGGTTAGCGTAGCCAGCTTTGAGCCGGGCGGGAAACTCAACGTCTGGACATCTTCCCAAGGCCCATTCATAAAAAGAGCCAAGCTCGCTCGTACTTTGGGTATTCCCTTTTCTACGGTGAGAGTCCAGAAGGCTTACGTTGGCGGGGCTTTTGGAGGAAAAATAGATCTTTTTTCTCACGAATACTGTGCAGCTTTGCTTTCCATGAAGACTTCGCGGCCTGTAAAAATTTGTGCTTCCCGTGAAGAGATTTTTGCGGCGTACCGGCATGGTCAGCCGCTCCTGGTAGAGCTCAAAACTGGGGTAAAAAAAGACGGCACACTCCTGGCTCAGCAGTTCCGCGTCATCAACAACCCCGGTGCCTATCGGGGCAGCGGAGTAGTGGTGATTTTCCTCGCCTGGGGGTTCGCCACGCTGCCATATCGCTTGCCTAATTTGAAGTACGAAGGATACGCCGTTTATACCAATAATCCGGTCAGGGCACCTCAGCGCGGCCATGGCGCACCTCAGATGCGTTTCGCGGTGGAATCTCAATTGGACATGATTGCGGAAGAATTGGGTTTGGATCCCATAGAGATTCGGCTGAAGAACGCCCGGCGCAGCGGTGAGCGACTGCCGAACGGCGACAACGTTCACAACTGCGGTCTGACGGAGTGCATAAGTCAATCAGCGACTCATACCGAATTCCTGGAAAAACACAAGGCCAACCGATCCGCGGCATCCGCCAATGAAAGGTACCGTCGTGGTATCGGGATGGGGGTCAGTGCCTACTTCGGAGGTTCTCTTATATATCCCAACAGCTCGTCGGTGATAATCAAGATGAATGACGACGGGAGCCTGACTATGCTCACGGGAGCCATAGACATCGGCCAGGGAGCGGAAACGATTTTGTCCCAAATTGTCGCCGAAGAGCTGAAAGTCCCCGTGGACGAGATCCAGGTGATAGCCGCCGATACTGAGACTACCCCGGTAGATATTGGTGCGTGGATAAGCGGTGGGGCATACGTGTCAGGAAATGCCACCAGAGAAGCAGCCACTCAAGTGCGCACCAAGCTCCTGCAAATCGCTGCCAACGAATTGGAAGCAAACCCGGACGATCTAGTGCTTGAAGAAAAGACTGTCTACGTTATGGGCTCGCCGGATCGTCGGCTGACATACCAGGAATTAGTGTCCGCCAGCGTGAGAAAGAACCGCGGCGATCCGATTACCGGCGAGGGGCATTGGCGCACCATGAAAGATGAACCCATGCATCCAAGTCTGGCTACGACCAAAGGACGGTGGAGCGAAAACTACGCGTTTGACGCTCAGATAGCCGAGGTGGAAGTGGACACCGAAACTGGTGTGGTGCGTCTGATCAGGGCAGTGACAGCTCACGACTGCGGATTCCCGATAAATCCGATGCTTGTGGAGGGCCAAGTGGACGGACAAGTTTCCATGGCCTTGGGACATGCCTTCATGGAAGAAGTGCTGATGGAGGAAGGCAGGACTCTCAATCCCAACTGGCTCGACTACCACATGCCTTGCATGCACAATATTGCACAATCAGAACATATTGATGTCATAACCGAGAGTTATGAAGTGGGCCGCCCCTATCGCACCAAAGAAGTGGGTGAAGGTTTGGTATCGGCAATCCTGGCAGCCATAGCCAACGCTGTGTACAACGCAATTGGAGTTCGGCTATACTCCACTCCGTTCACCCCCGAGAAGATACTTCGGGCCCTCGGTAAAATCAAATAGCGGTCGGCTCGTTCAAAAAGGAATGAGAACCTAATTATATAAGAAGACTTTCACGCATTTTCCCATCAAAGCTATTCAGGCGAGGCCAAAGATGCAAAGACCTACCTTCTGGCGGAAAGACACGGAGACCCTTCCCAGGGAACAACTCGAGAAACTTCAGGTTGAACGCTTTCGGGACCGAATGAAGTATGTGTATGAAAGGAGCGCCTTCTATCGTCGAAAGTTCGACGCCGCTGGAATCAAGCCGGATGACATACACGTATTGGAAGATATTCAGCATGTACCTTTCACAATCAAAGAGGAATTGAGGGAAAGTCAGGCCGAGCATCCGCCCTGGGGAGATTTTCTTTGCGTGCCACCCGAGGAAGGCGTTCGCGTTTTTCAGACTTCGGGAACCACGGGCATACCGGTAAAGGCTCTGGTGAACAAGACAGATTGGAACGTGCACTTCTATGAGCAATTTATGCATTTCATGTACGGTTTTGGCATAACTAAATCTGATGTTCTTTTCGTACCCTTCAATTTTGGCCTCCACATAGCCTGGTGGGGCTTTTCTAACGCCCTGGAACACGAGGGCGTGATGATCGTTCCGGGTGGTGGCCAATCTTCTCAGGACAGAATCCGGAACATCTTCGAATGGGAGGCCACCGCCGTTTGCGGAACCCCCACGTACCTGATTCATCTGGGAGAGGCCAGCCAGCAAATGGGGCTTCCTGTGACGGATTCCAAGGTGAGAAAGGTAGTGACCGCCGGTGAGCCCGGAGCCAACGTTCTTTCTACCAAGAAGACCATCGAAAGGCTCTGGGGGGCCAAATGCTACGATGACCTCGGGTCCACGGAAATGTCTAATTTCGGTTTTGAATGCATTTCCCAACAAGGGACGCACGTAATTGAGACCATGTTCTATGCCGAATGCCTGGATCCGGAAACACTCTTACCTCTGGCGGATGGAGAGATAGGAGAGCTTGTGATCTCCAACTTGTGTACTGAGAGCATGCCTCTGCTGCGGTACCGTATCAAAGACTTGGTTCGATTCAACAAGCAAACTTGTGATTGCGGGAGGACGTTCTTGCGTCTCGACGGGGGAGTACTGGGCCGGTCTGATGACATGTTTCATTTTGCTGGAGTAAACATTTTCCCGTCGGCCGTCGAGAATTTCGTCCGAGAGATAGAAGAGTTCTCTACGGAGTATCAGCTCATTGTTCCGCCAATGGGGGCTGGTCGACGCCTGAAGATCCGTGTTGAGCCTGCGTCACCGGATATATCACAGGAAAGCATAGCGAAGGCAGCCAAGAGGCTGGTCGATACGATGAAGTACCGCACGACGGTAACACCGGAAGTGGAGGTGGCCACGATGGGGGACCTGCCTCGCTTTGAGGGAAAGGCCAAGAGAGTGGTGAGAGAAGGATGATCCTTATAACCCGCGAAACTTTGGGACATGCATGGTTACGAATTAGAAATCCGAGAGTGACATCTTCTGTCTCCGGATTCCTATGTCCGTAGGTTATGGGAAGTGGGCACCAAACATTTCTGGGACGTTTGAAGAACAACTTTGTTTTTTTGTTTTGTCGCGGATTCAGAACACTGTTACTGAATTCCACGGCAGAATTCTTTGACTCGTTTCAGCAGTCAAACTCATTGGAGATTCAGTTCCGGCCAGGCCCTCAATGACTTACGGGTACCCGCTTGAGCCACTCCGGAACTTAGTTCACTCAGGCCTAGACCACAGGAGGGACAAATGACAAGGAGACTTCGAGGATTGATTTTTGTCGGTCTCATAGCGATGATGGCGCTAGCCGGTTCACCCGCGCTCGCTGCCGAAGAGCCTGAAGCCATTATAATTGGCGCATCAGTTTCCCAGAGCGGCCATTTCTCGTCTGAAGTCGGTCCTTTCAAGCAACTGATGGATGCTTGGGCAGACATTGTGAACAAGCAAGGCGGGATAATGGTCAAGAGCTACGGGAAGAAGCTCCCAGTGAAATTCGTCGTGTACGATGACAAGAGTGACGAAGCGACAGCCAAGAAGTACTATGAGCGACTTGTGACGGTCGACAAGGTCAATCTGCTCCTTGGCCCGTACAGTAGTCCCCTTACTTTCGCTGCAAGCACGGCAGGAGAGAACCACAAGGTTCCCTTCATTGCAGTCTGCGCAAATTCACCCAAGATTTATTCACGGGGCTTCAAGTGGCTGGTGGGCGTGATCGATCTAGGCCCGCGATACACTTATCGCTATTGGGAGATGGTAAAGAAGGAAGGTCAAGCCAAATCTGTAGGCTTCGTGGTGGAGGATACCTTGCACCCATTAGGGGTGTATGAGGGCTCGAAGAAGCTCGCCGAAGAAGCTGGTCTCAAGGTTCTTGCAAGTGACGTCATCCCCCCCGAGACTCGTGATTTTACTCCAGTAATCACGAAGCTCAAGGAAAAAGATCCTGATATTGTATATATTTCCTCGAACATCCCCTTTGCAGTCAACTTCATGAAACAAGCCAAGGAAATGAAGCTCAATCCCAGAGAATACCACTGTATTCATCACAGTGGCGTGTTTCGGGAGCCATTGGGCGAGAGCGCGAATAACGTGGTCGGGCAGTCCTACTGGGTAGAGGGCATGAAGCTGGGCGATGTGAAACTCATAACCGATGTGATTAAACTCTCCAAGGTCTCAGAGCCGATGTATCCCTGGGCACCGGCTTACGTCGGGGCTTTTCAAGTAGTACAAGCAGCCATCGAAAACGCAGGCACGCTGGACAAAGAGCCGTTAATGAATGCTCTGAAGTCTTTGAAACTCGAGACAGTGCTGGGTATGGAACAGTTCCACGAAACCGGTTACGGATCGATCAATACGTATCCGTCTCAGATTCAAGATGGCAAGTACGTAGTCATATGGCCTTCTGAAGTGGCCTCGGGTAAGCATGTCTATCCGCGGCCCGCGTGGAAGTAATATCATGGTGAGTAGGCTATCATGGCTATAGATCTGATCCAACTATTGGTGGGAGGCTTGCTATTGGGCGGTATTTATGGTCTCGCCGCCTTCGGCCTCTCCATCAGCTTTGGAGTGCTCAACGTGCTCAATCTGGCGCACGGCGAGTTCCTCATGCTTGGCTCCTTAGCCAGCTACGCAGCCTTTGTAGGCCTCGGAGTAAATCCGTTTCTCTCCGCAGTCCTCATCATTCCTCCCTTCGTTCTGATCGGCGTCGGCTTTTATAGCTTGCTACTAAAGCCCATCAGCGAAAAGCCGCCTCATCAGCTACTGGTCGCGTCAATTCTGGTTACCCTAGGTTCCTCTCTGGCTATTGAGGATTTGACCTCATTTTTCTGGGATCGACCGGTCACTGGAATTCCCTATTCTCTGCCTGCAATCGAATTTTCGGGAATAGTAGTTTCCTCTCTGCGGCTGTTAATCTTGCTGTTCATTTGCGCTCTGGCCGTATCTTTGCAGATCTACCTCAAGAAGACCTTCCTGGGGCGGGCCATTCGCGCTGTAACGCAGTGTCGGGACGGGGCGAAGGTGGTAGGAATTCCCATTTCTCATGTTTCAGCACTGACTTTTGGCCTGGGGGTGGCGCTGGCAGCGTCCGCTGGAGTATTTTATGTAACTCTCTTTACGGTCACTCCTACTATGGGAATCCCTTTGACTGTGAAATATCTGTGTGTGGTTGTGCTGGGCGGTTTGGGAAGCCTCGTCGGCTCAGTCGTCGGAGGGATCATTCTTGGATTGGCCGAGGCACTGACCGCTTACTACTTAGGCGCAGAGTGGTCGCACTGCATAGCGTTTGTTTTGCTTATTGCCATTCTAATCATTAAACCCGAAGGCTTGTTCGGTACCCGCTAATGAACAACGGTCGGACGTCCACAATCCTTTACGTGTGCATTATCCTGCTAACAGCATTTCTGGCAGCTTTGCCCTGGCTGTTGGTCTCGTATGCTTTGGTCTGGTTTTTTCTGTTTGCCGTGTATTTGACCTTGGCGGTTAGCTACGACATCGTCGGTGGATACATGGGCTACATGAACCTCGGGCATTCAACCTTTTTCGGCTTGGGAGCATATTCCACAGCCATCTTGCTGAACCATGGCTTGGGCCTAGCTCCATCCTTGGGAGTCGCTGTACTCGTTGCTGCGGCGTTTGCACTGCTGGTCGGCTATCCCCTCTTTCGCTTGAGAGGGGCCTACTTTTCCCTGGCAACCTTTGGTCTGATCAGCCTGATGGGAATCCTAAGCAACAACTTGAGAGATCTTACCGGGGGATCAGGTGGAATTTCCACGCCCTCCGGGGATCATTCTGTTGCTGCATACTATTTTTCTCTCATCCTGGCTGCGGGAACCATAGTGCTCAGCCACAGACTTGCCCGATCTAAGTTCGGCCTGGCCCTCTTCAGCATACGTGAGGACGAAGAAGTCGCCCGGGCATTCGGTATCCCAACAACCTTGTACAAATGCGTGGCGCTACTCGTCAGCTCGGTTCCCGCAAGTCTGATCGGGGGCATATATGTGTGGAACATGACTTACATCAGCCCTTCGTCTGTCTTTGGACTCGAAATCGCACTGAGCCCCATAGTCATGGCCATGTTGGGTGGAACTGGAACCATAATAGGCCCTGTGGTGGGTGTAGCATTCCTTACGGCCCTTCAGGAGCTGCTGTGGACCAAGATACCCTATCTTCATTTGACAATGTACGGTATCACCATGGTACTGGTGGGCCTGTTCATGCCGGGAGGACTAGTCAGGATCAGTTGGGTCCGGTCTCTGGTAAGTCGCCTGGGACTGGCAGAACAGATAGACTATTTCAAGGCAACTTAAGCAGCCGAGGAATCATTCAGAATGTCCAATCTGTTGGAATGCCGAAATGTCTGTAAGTCGTTCGGAGGATTGCAGGCTCTGGCCAAGATCGATCTCCGAGTGTCGCGGGGTGAAATCCTGGGCATAATTGGACCCAACGGAGCCGGTAAGACCACGCTTTTCAATATCATCTCCGGAGCTCTCAGCCCCACCAAAGGCAGCGTCGTGTTCAATGGTCAGGAGATTTCCAAACTCAGAGCGAATCGAATCTGCCGGCTTGGCGTAGCTCGTACGTATCAATTGGTGAGGCCCTTTTCGTCTCTGAGCGCTTTGGAAAACGTGTTGGTCGGGATCTGCTTTGGAAGACCCGACGCACCCTCTCGCGAAAAGCGAGTCAAGGAAGCCCTGGCAATTCTGACCTTCGTGGGACTAGGGGCCAAGGCAAATCAGGCCGCGGAAGATCTGACCTTGGTCGAAAAAAAGCATCTAGAAATAGCCCGAGCTCTGGCGACCAACCCTCAACTCGTGTTGTTGGATGAGGTGGTCTCGGGTCTTACGCCGACTGAAACCTCGCACCTTGTCAACACAATTCGCGGTATACAACAGCGCGGGGTCACCATCATTATGATAGAACATGTCCTCAAGGTCGTTATGGAGTTGTGCCAAAGGGTAGTTGTTCTTAACTACGGGCTTCAAATTGCCAACGGCCTGCCCACAGAAGTGATCAAGAATCCTGAAGTGATTGAGGCTTATCTGGGAGCAGAATCCCTTAACGAGGACGAACCGAGTGCTTGAAGTAACCAACCTAAGCACCTCTTACGGACCTGTTCAGGCCTTGTGGGACGTATCCTTCAGCGTGGGAGAAGGTGAAATAGTTGTTCTGCTGGGCTCCAATGGCGCAGGCAAAACCACCGCCCTCAAGACCATACAAGGACTCGTGCGGCCATCCTCTGGAGAGGTGCGGTTTCTAGGTAATCACTTGCAGGGACTGCCTTCGCATCGTCGAGTGGCTCAAGGGTTGAGCCTCGTGCCGGAGGATCGACTACTCTTCCCTCACATGACTGTTCTGGAAAACCTGGAACTCGGTGCGTATCCAAAGCACGCACGGGAAGGCCGCAACGCGACCCTCAATTGGATCTACGAGCTATTTCCGCGGCTCCTAAGTCGCCTCAGCCAGAAGGTCGGCACCTTGTCAGGCGGTGAGCAGCAGATGGTCGCGATCGGCAGAGCGTTGATGTCCAAACCCAAGTTGCTGATGTTGGACGAGCCATCGCTCGGGCTCGCCCCACTGGTGGTGGCCGAACTTTTCCGCATCATCAAGGTAATCAACAGCGAGGGGATCTCGATTCTCTTGGTGGAACAAAACGTGACACACAGCTTGGCGCTGGCTGGTCGGGCTTATATACTGGAAACCGGCAGAGTCATGCGGCAAGGCAAAGGCAAAGACCTGCTCAAGGATCCGGAGATACGAAAGGCTTATCTGGGCATGTAATCAAGCGCCTATTCGTGTTTAAAATCATATGATATTTGGTGTGCAACGTCAGCGAAAATGGGAATCGAGATAAAAATGACGGCAAAAGACCCGCAATGCCCCTCCCGTAACAGCTATTCCTGTCTCTGCATTCATTCCGAAATTCGGTCCCCAGCCTGAAAATAAGGTATCCTCCGACATTAGACAAATAGATTGATATTCCTTCTGATTGTTCGGCTTGCCGTGCATGCGATAACGAAGGGAAATCAAAAGCTAACCTTCTTCTGTTTAGTATCAATCCACGTGGACATCGCGTTGACGAGGTGGGGCCTGATGACAACTGACGACAAGCGGTACCGATGGCTGGAAAAAATGCGTCTGATTTGCGGCTGGAGGTTCGTCCGTGGCTTGACCGGCACTATTGGGCCGTGTTGGGGATCATGTCGCTCTTTGCATTCACCCTCGGTTTTTGGGGCTGGATGAAGCATTTTCGCGACCTCGGTGAGCCTCGGACATACCAGGATGTCCTGTATCTCACGTTGCAGCTCTTTACCGTGGAATCAGGTGCCGTGTCCCAAGTCAACTGGCAGCTCGATATAGCGCGGTTTCTCGCGCCGGCTTCCACTCTTTACGCAGCAATCACAGCTCTCGCCTTGGTCTTTCGTGATGAATTGCAGATGGTACGCGTCAGGATGTTACGGGATCACGTCTTGATCTGCGGCTTGGGCAGACGAGGTTTGCTTCTGGCCGAGAATTTTCTCGACCGCGGAATACCTGTGGTGGCAATCGAGAGGGACACGGACAGCGATTGGATCATACCATGCCGAGAACAGGGCGCGATCGTCGTCTATGGAGATGCTGCCAATAAGGATGTTCTCAGCGGCGCGGGCGTACATCGCGCAGATTCCATCATTGCCGTATGTGGAGAGGATGGTATAAACGCGGAGATAGCTGTCAACTGCCGCGAACTGGTAAAGAACCACAGGAAAAAGCCTCTCAAATGCGTGGCTCAGATCGAAGATCCCGATCTCTGCTATTTGCTCAAGGGACTCGAGTTCGCAATGGCCGAGGCAAACTCGTTCAGGCTCCAGTTCTTCAACAGTCATATCCGCGGGGCGAAACTCGTGGTCGAAGAACATCCTCCATTCGATTGCTCTTCTCCGATGATTCCCCACATTTTGGTCGTGGGAATCGGTCGCATGGGGGAGAATGTCGTGGTGCAGGCGGCAAGAATGTGGCGAAATCATGGCCTCACCTCGCGAGGCCGGTTGAGAATCACGCTGATCGACCGAAAAGCAGAAGATAAACGAAAGCTCATTCTGCTGAAGAATCCGCTTCTCGAGCCGGTCTGCATTCTAGAAGCACATACGCTTGATGTGCAATCATCAGAATTTTTCGCGGGAGCATTTCTCTATGATAACGAAAGCGTATGCGATGTAAGCATCGTCTATGTATGTCTCGATAGCGATTCGAAAGCGTTGGCGGCGGGCCTCGCGTTACTAAAGCATTTGCGCGGCAGAAACGTCCCCATTGTTGTGAGAACTACGCGAGAAGGCGGCCTGAGCACTCTCTTTCAGGGAGCTGACGAGGGACGGCGAAGCATCGCTGCTCTTCATGGGTTCGGACTGCTGGAAAAGACCTGCAAACTGGAACTCGTCCTAGGCGGAACTCATGAAATCCTGGCACAGGCCATGTACAAGGAACACATTGCCTGCGGATGCTTTCGCCACTCGAAACATTTTCCGGACTCGTGGCGTCTCCTTTCCAAGGAGTACCAAGAAGCTTACCGCCTACGCGCGGATAGCGTCGGCGAGATGATTCGTAAGGTAGGTTGCACACTCGAAACGCTGGTGGAGTGGGATGCGGAAGTCTTCATCTTCAAACCGGACGAGGAAGAAATTCTCGCCAAGTCGCTGCACGACCGGGTGATGGCGGAAAGTAGCCACGGTTCAATCCAAATACCTCCGGGTTTCGGAGGTATGAAGCTGGATCCCGACTTGACCCCGGTAAAATGGGAACGGCGACTGAATTCAGACAAAGAAGCGTACAGGGAAGAAGTACGGCATCTTCCCGCGTTTCTCTCCCGCATCGACTTACAGATCTACAGACTCGATTGATGGAGGCGAATGAGTCGGTTGCTTCAGTGGTTTCTGTATTTCGCAGTGACGGTTTGTAGCTCCGTTGCCGCTCCCGAAGAATCCATTCCCGAAACGGTTTACGCTTCTTTCTTCGCCACTTCTTCCATCTTCAGAAACTGAGCGTCCACAATCTCCTGGTACGTATCGTAAGCTTTTTTCATCGAATCCCAGGCGCTTCGCATCTGAGCTTCAGTTAAATCGTTGTGGAAAGGAGCCTCTTTGAGCATTTTGAAAAATGCTGCTTCGTTCTGCTCCATAAACGTTTTCCATGCTCTCATATTCATATCGAATGTAAAGCGCATCGTTGATACACCGGGGTTCCATCGGAGAAAACACCCGTCGGATTTGTTCATCCACGGAAATTCAGATACCATTTGTTCCCACTGGCTCCAGGTATTTTGCATCTTCTTGGTTGATTGTTCAAAAAAGTCTTTCATCTCGTCTCCTCCATTTCCTCGTGTACGGATGATTTTCTCAAGCATGTGCCGATTTTTGCCGAAGGTATGGTTAAATTACCGGCATGTTGGAAAGAAGTTAACCAGCCGCATATGTGTCCTATGTGAGCTTTTCGTTTCGTTTGCGTTATTGCAGAAACAATGGGAAGATTCATAGTATGTTCTTAATTATTGAGGCAGCTTCTTACCGTGTTACAGGAGCATCCTGACATGATAACCAAACCCTCATCTGAAATTGACACAATTTATTGACAAGCACGTTAAGGTACAGGGGGAATGAACAAGAAAACGACTCCAGAGAAAGTAAGCAATTGAAGAGACATGGCGAGATTGCAGACGAGAGCAAGCCTTTTGCCGTGCGAACTGTCTTCTGGAAGAATGACTCCGTAGAGATGGACTCTCATCGTAGAGGTTCAGGCGAATCTTGGGTCGATCCGAGACGGCCCTGCTGTTCGTAAAGACTGGTGCTCCGTGCCGGGGATCGAACAAGCCGGTTTTCGTCAAGGATGAGAGGGCAAAGGAATGTATCCTCCTCGCAGTACTCTTTGACAGGGATATTAACACGGAATGTAGAGGGCGGTTGGGAGTGATACCCATTTTACTGAGACCTTGCGGAGAGGAACGCATCTCCGGCAAGGCCCGCACTTGCACCAAGGGGCTAATGAGATGATTACCAATAAGTTGTTTGATGAGATTAACATTGGGGACTCTGCGAGCATGGTACGAACCCTGAACAAGCGGGATGTCGACATGTTCGCCGTCATCAGCGGTGACATGAATCCAACCCATCTGAGCGACGAATACGCTCTCATGCTGCTGGAGCGGCAAAAAGTGGCCGGCCACAGCATGTGGGGAGGATCCTTGATATCAAGCGTCCTGGGCAATGAATTGCCGGGACCGGGCACTGTGTACCGGTCGCAGCACTTTGAATTTCATGGATCCGTGGAATTGGGTGACACTCTCAGCGTAACCGTTACAGCCAAAGAGAAGCTTCCTGACGGTAAGACGGTCAAATTTGACTGCCTCGCTGTGAACCAACGGAACGAAAAGATCATTACAGGTCTGGCCGAAGTCTATGCGCCGAGCATAAAGGCTACAGGAGAAGGTATCTTGGCGGAAGACATGACTTACCGCCACCGCCACGCCTTTCAGGATTTGATTGAAAAATGTCAGACTCTCGCGCCCATCTCTGTCGCCGTGTGCCATCCCTGCAGCGAGAATGCTCTTGCGGGCGCTATCGATGCAGCGCGAATCGGACTGATCCGACCTTTTTTGGTAGGTCCCAGGCAAAGGATTTTTTCCATTGCCGAAACCCTGGGCATAGATATCAGTCCCTACGAACTGATTGACACCGAGCACAGTCACGAGTCTGCGGAAAAAGCAGTCAAGCTTTGCAGAATGGGTGAGACGGAAGCTCTCATGAAAGGGAGTCTTCACACCGACGAAATCATGGGGGCAGTGGTTAAGAGCGACACAGGCCTGAGAACCGCATCCCGAATCAGCCATGTTTTTGTCATCGATGTCCCAACGTACCCCCGACCGCTATTCATCACAGATGCAGCTATAAACATCTTTCCCAATCTCGAGGACAAGGTCCATATCCTGAACAATGTGATAGACCTGGCCCATGCCTTGGATATTCCGAAACCAAAGGTGGCCATACTGTCTGCGGTTGAGACGATAAATCCCAAAATACCTTCGACGCTTGAGGCAGCCGCACTGTGCAAGATGGCCGAACGTGGACAGATAGTCGGAGCCATTGTTGACGGACCGTTGGCATTTGACAACGCAATCAGCAAGGAAGCGGCCTTGATCAAAGGGATTGAATCCGAGGTTGCTGGTGAAGCCGACATTCTCCTGGTCCCGGATCTTGAAGCCGGAAATATGTTAGCCAAACAGCTTGCGTATCTGGTGGATGCGGATGCTGCGGGAATAGTACTCGGCGCACGAGTGCCCATCGTGTTGACGAGTCGTGCGGATACTGCGAAAGCTCGATTGGCTTCCTGCGCAGTTGCGGTGGCACTGGCGCACGCAAGACGCAGAGGACAACAGCAGCCCAAAGGAGTCGCGGCATGAATCACTGCATTTCAGTGGTGAACGCAGGATCGTCGAGCATCAAATTTTCACTTTACGACAACCTGGACAAAGAGAACCTGCGATTGATATTCACGGGCCAGATTGACGGCATTGGAACTGCTCCCCGATTCAAGGCCAAGAACGCACACGATGAAATTGTTGAGGAACAAGCCTGGGAGAACTCGCCTGATGCCGATCATGAACGCCTCATGGAGCATTTGATCGGCTGGATACGAAAGAACCGGCAGGCGCTCAACCTCGAACTGGTAGGTGTGGGCCACAGAGTTGTGCACGGAGGGGAGTTCTACAGCCATCCGCAGTTGGTGGACGAAGCGGTTCTTACAATTCTGGAGCGATTCATTCCATTAGCCCCATTGCATCAGCCGCACAACCTCCGCCCTATCCGTAGCGTCGCCAAGCTCAACCCCGATACACCGCAAGTGGCCTGTTTTGACACGGCTTTCCACGCGACGAATCCGCGAAAAGCCCAGATGTTTGCGCTTCCGCGATGGCTTACCGACGAAGGCGTCAGGCGGTACGGCTTCCATGGACTCTCATACGAATATGTTGCGAGCAAGTTGCCTGAATACGATCCTGTTGCTGCCCAGGGTCGAGTGGTTGTGGCCCATCTCGGGAGCGGTGCAAGCATGTGTGCGATACAGAGAGGGAAGAGCATCGCCAGCACTATGGGCTTCTCGGCAATGGACGGTCTTCCTATGGGAACCCGGCCCGGCAACATAGATCCCGCGGTGGTTCTCTACCTCCTGCAGGAAAAGAGAATGGATACTGCTGAAATCGAGACACTCTTCTACAAGCAATCAGGATTGCTCGGGGTATCGGGCATTAGCAATGACATGCGAGAGCTTCGGCAAAGCGCAGACCCTCGTGCCAGAGAAGCCATTTCCCTGTTTGAATACCGGATCCAGCGCGAACTGGGGAGTCTGGTTGCAACCCTGGGAGGATTGGACGCTCTGGTTTTCACAGCAGGAATCGGCGAGAACGATGCCGATCTCCGCGCTCGGGTGTGCGAATGCGCAACATGGATTGGGGTCAAGCTGGACCCGGAGGCAAACCGGAACCGGGAACCGAGAATCAGCTCGAATGACAGTGCGGTCTCGGTCTGGGTGATCCCTTCGAATGAGGAATTAATGATCGCTTCCCATACTCGGGATGTGGTTGCCGGTATGATTCACCCGTTTCCTGCTCGATCCGACTATCGAGCCTGAGCGGGCCGGCCATGGACTGCCTGCTCGACCTTTTTCGTCTATTGGTTTGGACGAGCGGCCGTCAACTCCCGCCAATGAACGCACGAAAGGAAACACCTCATGCGTCGTAAGAATGCACTTGTCGTCGGAATTGCCAACGCAGATAGCATTAGTGCCGGTTGTGCCAAGGAACTTCACGAGAACGGGTACAACATTCTTCCAACGTACCTGAATGAAAAGGCGCTACCGCATGTACGAGAAGTTACGGATGAATTGGGCGTAAAGACGCTGTTCCCATTCCAGGTGGGAAACGAGGAGCAGCTTGACGCTATTGTTAATTACCTACAAACGAACGGACTCCGATTAGACGTCTTTCTCCATGGAATTGCCTTTGCCTCGGAGATAAAGAACGAACTGCACGAGGTTTCTTGGAAAAGCTTCATGGATTCCACAAGAGTTTCTGCATTCTCTATGGTGGAGATCGCGGGGAAGCTCATCAAGGCGGATGTATTCAATCCCGGGGGCTGCATTCTGACCCTATCGTATATCGGCTCACACCTGGCGGTGGAAGGGTACAACATGATGGGCCCGGTCAAAAGCATACTCGAAGCTCTCGTGCGAGGACTTGCCAGCGAGCTGGGCGGAAAAGGTATCCGAGTAAATGCCATTTCCCCAGGGCCGGTGATGACACGTGCTGCCGGCGGCATCGCAGGCTTTTCGAATTTGCTTCGTGTTGCCCAAAACTCGAGTCCTCTTGACAGAACAGCCACGCTGGAAGATATCGGGAAAATGGCCTATCAAGTGATTGCAAACCCTTCGATAAACGGAAGCGTGTATCTGGTGGACTGCGGTTCCAGTGTTGTAATACCGGTTCCAC
The DNA here is from genome assembly GCA_041740635.1 of Desulfomonilaceae bacterium. GTDB lineage: Bacteria > Desulfobacterota > Desulfomonilia > Desulfomonilales > Desulfomonilaceae > Desulfomonile. The sequence goes on from JBGSLQ010000066.1 coordinate 21,235, forward strand.
GGGAAGAGTACTGACACCCCGATGCATAATAACTCCGGAGATTACAAAGCGGTCTTTACACGAGCATTCGCACCGGGAACAGGAGCGTGAAAAATGCAAGATAAGAATGCACTCATTATCGGCATACGAGATGAAGAAAGCATCTGCTACGCTATCGCCAAGGAGATTAAACGAAGTGGATACAATTTGTACGCCACTTACCAGGATGAGACCACGTACGACACGATCAAGCGTGTTGCTGACGAAATGGGCATAAAGGAGATCTTTCGGTACGATGCCCGTAAAGATGACGACCTCACTTCCTTCACGGAAGCTGTAAAGCAGCAGGGAATCAGCCTGGATCTTCTCGTGCACGGCATTTCATATTCTACGGCAAGAGAAGCGAAGCTGGGTGTCCCTCTCATAGAACTCACGTGGGAGCAGTTCACCGATGGAATCCGAGTGGGGGCTTTCTCGCTCGCGGAAGTTTCGGGAAAGCTGCTGGACGTGATGAAAGAGGATGCCTCAATTCTTGCAGTGAGCTTGCGATGGAGCAGGTGGGCGGTCCCAAACTTCAATGTAGTCTGTTGCGCAAAAGCCGCCTTGGAATCGATCATTCGCGGCTTGGCTCAATCCTTGGGTGAAGCCAAGAGCATTCGGGTAAATGGTATATCACCCGGCTTTGTCCCTACCTACTCCCTGTCGAAAGTGGGAAACAGTCTTGAAATCCTGGAAAAGGAAAAGAATCGATCACCCTTGAAGGCCAATGTCCGGAAGGAGGACATTGCCTCACTTGCAGTGAGTATTCTCGAGAACAGATCCATAACGGGGATGATTTACCCCATCGATGTGGGTGTGGAGAGCGTTGAAGCCTGAGGCAATTGATACCCAGCAGTCGGGAGAGAGAGATTGGAGAACCTCTGCGTGAGAATGTCACCCCCGATTTTCTGCTTGTGTTGCGTTCCCCGGCGAAGGGCGGGGAACGCAACATCATCTGCTGATAACAATTTCTCCGGAATCTAAAACGTTAGCACGTCAATTGCCTTCCGATTTCAAAATTTCTTTGGCTGCTTCGCAGTGGAAATAGATCTTCATTTCAGCGAGACGCCTCGCTGACTCATCATCTATGTATCCGTCGGCCATCACTATTCGTTGAAGGCCGGCGAAAAGCCCCGGTCCTTCGCTCTCATGGCCCTTGAGCATCGCAGGGATGGCCTCAACTGCTCGACGTTCATCTACCAAAAGCATCAAGCTCTGCTCACGCAGGTCACGCTTGAACTCTGCAAGCGTGTGCATCGAAACGTACTCGGATCGCACTTTGAGCAGCGTCAAGAACTCGCGTTCGTCGAATGCCTTTTGAGGCATATTGATGAAAGCCAGCGCACGCATGGCGGCTTCTCGCGGTCCCCCTTCGGTCATTTTGGCCCGCAAGCTATCGAGTCGTTGTTCAACCAGTGCGACATGATCCGGATCCTGACCGGGATGTCGCCGGACCGGACCGTCCGTCGCGCGTAGTCCGCAGAGGGCTTGCAGCAAGGGGCTTTCATAGATGCTGAAAAACATTAGTTCCATGGACCTGTCGCGCCAATCCCGGAAGCTGTTGAGGCTCTGCTCCATCCAGCCGGAATAGATCTCCTGGATAGCAAGGAAAGGATTATCGGGCGAAATAGGTTCACGATGTTCCCGCACGTACTCCGCAAGAGGGGCAATCGGTTTCATAGTCGGATTACGATCGGACAGCAATTCGTATCCCATCCGGAGCGGGTGCGTTCGACGTAACCATTCAGCGGTCTGTTCGGTAACCGCATTTTGTACCATCGGCTGGGCGGTCATGCGGTATAGGCCGTGCATTACTTCGGATACTCTATCCGCAGCCGCAAAACAGCGTTCGTCTTCAACAGAGTTGTATCCCAGCGCGCGAATGTCATCAAGGGTGCGCTCCTCGAATCGGGAAACGTAGTCTCCTATTATCACATCGCAACCAGGACATTCGGGCGTTACTGCTCCCATAACTGCTTCGTAAAGACCTGGGGGCAAACAATCTATCAGATCGAGATTCGATGCGAATTCCGTATGTTCTTTCTTAACGACACTACCGGAAACGAAGATGCCAAGATGTCCTGTGGACTCGTGCACCGCATAGACGATCGTTTGCCCCGCAGCAACTATTTCGTCGACGCTCTTGTACAGATCGAGAATCCAGCCCAATGCCTGTGGAGGCGGCGTAATGTTGTCGCCTTTCGAGCAGAAAATGATTATCGGTGTGCGAATCTCTCTCAAATCTATGTTGACACCGTTCGAACCGGACATGCGGACTGACGACAGCTTATTGCCGACAAACAGATTGTCCACGATGAACTGCATTTCTTCTGTGGCAAACAGGACATGCCCCCCCCACCATCTTTCAAACGCCAAATAACGGGCCGCTTCCTTGTCGATATTGGCATACAGGTTGTACTGTTTGCTCCACAGAGTGTTGGCCGGATTGAGGTTCTCGAAATTCTGCACCAGCGAGGCGCTATCGAATTTTCCGTTGCCCAAATCACCAGCGAGAGCAGTCAACCAGCTCCCTCCTAGAAGACCTCCGGTGTAGCGCATGGGATTGGCTCCGCGCACCCCCGCCCAGTAAGAGAGCGGCGATCCCGCAAGAATGATAGGACCGCAAACGTCAGACTGACTCGCGGCAAGCATCATCAAGGCCCACCCTGCCTGGCAATTGCCGATTACCACCGGTTTTTCATCCGTCTCTGGGTGTAATTCCGCAACCTTCTTGAGGAAAATGCCTATTGCATTTATGACTTTTGGAGTGGTCTGGTCCGCTTCGGGTACCGGAGAAAAACCAATGAAATAACATGGATGCCCCGCATTCAAGGCCACGCCGATCTCACTGTCAGCCTTGAAGCCTCCAATCCCCGGGCCGTGACCGCCACGGGGATCGACAACTACAAAGGGGCGTTTGTTGTCATCCGTCTTCACACCCTGAGGTGGTTTGATCCTGACAAGGCCGTAATTGACTCGCTCGGGAAGAGTTCGGCCATCGATAATCCGCTCAAATTCGAACTGCAACACATGGGGTACTTTCTCAGCCATGTGTTCCAGATATTGGTTACCTCGTTGTCGCAGAACATCCCAGAAGAGGATAGTTCGCTGTCCGGCATCGATCAGATACTCGGGAAACGCTGCCGGATTAAAATAGCCTTTACTTCCATATGTCAAATCCATTTTAATCTCCTTCTTCTTCTGAAAGCATCTCCGGATCTCTCCCATTTTTTCAATCGGACCGAACCGGAAACAGCCGAATTCTAGAACAGTGTTGATGCAGGGCTGTACGGCAGAATCGCATTGTCGGACTGCCAGGCATCACCTTCCCGCAACCATTCAACGATGTTTGGAGCCAATCTTTTCCGGCCTTTTGGAACTGACATAATTGCCAATACGCCAACAAGACTCCCTGAGTGAGTCTATTGTTTCACTTACGTGGTGGAATGCGGCGATTCCGGAATTCTCTTTTCCAAATTTCTGATTTTCTTTTTTAACAAATAAAGTTCTTTATACAGCTCGTCCATTTCCTGCTGCGACGGCAACGGAAGTACTTTGAGCGCATCCTCAAGAATCTGGGAGCGAGCAATAATGAATTCATTTACGGAGCCGACAGTTCTCGTGAGGGAGTCGAGATACTCGGGAGACTTGAACAGTGTGGCATAGTGGTTTTCCAATATTTTTATCCAGAGGTGATAGTATTCTTTTGAATCGTCGGGCAGCTTGCCCGATTCGATCATCTCTGCAAGTTGGTCTTGTAATATCTTCAGAGACTGTTCCACAGGAAGGTACAGCAAGGAAAGAAACTCCGCCGAAGAAGTCTGAAATAAATTGAACCGATCAACAGCAGCGTTGAAATGTTCCTGGTAATCTCGTGCGAGCCCCACCTGAGGCATGTGAAAATACTGCCGGAACTCTCTTTCGTAAATCTCGGTAATCATTTTGAACGAGCGTCCGGAGACATCGTCGAGCTTGTGTTCGGAAGCACACTGGCCGACTCTATCGGCTTTTTTCATCAACTCCTGTTGCGCAAGAAGAAAGCCGTTACAAGCGGGTTGCGCCATCTTAACGAGTAATTCCGGAAGTGTGTTGATCCCTTTCGCCCAGGATTCTGCCGCTTCCGGTTCGGACATGGATTCAGCGAATGCTCTGGCCGCCCTTATCGTTGACTGCAGGGCCTCTTCAACTCTACTCCTTTCTTGAGATTCTCCGGAATCGGGATGATGTGTAGCGGAACCGTTTGGTTTGGATTCCGTAACGGATGCCCAGAATTCTGTCGAAGTCTTGAGCCATAGCTCCATGAAAGACTTTGTTTCCTCTTTTTTGTGTTGTTTTTCTATCAAATTTACCTCATCCAATCGGGCTTACTCCGATCGTCTGCGGAACCCCGGATGAATTCCAACGGGCAGCCCAGACTTTCAGGGGCTCCGATCAAAACCTCAATATGAGCTTGTCCGGTGTTTGCGTCGATAATTCCGGTCTTGCGGGAAGAAAGGATTAAGCCTGGGTGGTGCACATCTACCCGAATGCTTCATAGGCCAACTCGAAAACACCGTCATCACAGTGAGGTAGAATCCTTTTTTCGCTTATTTGTGAGTCTATCATCATAAGCCAAGTGGTCAAGTAAGCTTTCAGTTAGTCCTCTGTTGAAGTAATCAAATCTCGGTAAATCTTGGATTCAAAGTTTCATTCGTTCGATTACATGAAATAAGATTTGGCGGAGGAAAGAAGTACCTGTAGCCGATCGAGACTGGGGACCTGGGCAAGTGACTCTTCGCTGTCTTCCGGGCAATTTTTGAAAATAAGTAATTTCTTTCCGTTAGCTTACTAATTCGCGCTGGACGTTTTGTCATGATCGTGCTTGTCACAAGTGTGGTGCTGAGCTCACAACACGGGACTTCTTTTAATGTTTTCCTCACCGGCTATTAACAAACATGGGAAAAATTGGAGTGGAAGAAGTGTCAAAATTTGCTTTCCTTCTTCAAGAAGATGCTCAACAATACCTCTACCGATGTGGCGTACTCTGTGTTGGCAGACGTAAGGAATTTTGCATCCTTAGCTTTCTCGAAAGCGAGTTAGCTGAAAAACATGTGTCAACCCGAGAAACTGCCGTTCTTTGGCGCAAGTAGCCGATTAGAGTAATGGAGATGACGGGAAGGAGTTGTTCATGGACGGACACGAAAAACTTGCCGATCACACGAGCGGCCATCCGATGCTCTCCGTGTCCCCACCCCTCGAGGTAAAAAAGGGCAAAGTCGTAAGTGCCCAGGAGGCGGTCCGCATTATCCGTGACGAGACACTGTCCTCTCCGGTGGTTTTGTGGGGTGTGGGTATGCGGAAGAGATTTCCCTTGCACTGGAGAAGCTTTTTCTTGAAACAGGACACCCTCGTGATCTCACTCTCCTATATGCAGCCGGGCAGGGAGACGGCCGTGAGCGAGGACTCAATCAGTTGGCTCATGAGGGATTGCTTCGCCGGGTTATCGGAGGCCACTGGGGATTGTGTCCGAGATTGCAGAAGCTTGCTTTCGACAATAAGATCCTAGCCTATTGTCTTCCCCAAGGTGTGATAAGTCATATGGTTCGAGATGCTGCCGGAAAGAGACCTCGAACCATTACCTCGGTTGGGCTGGGAACCTTTGTGGATCCGCGCATCGAAGGTGGAAAAATCAACTCTGTCACGACTGAAGAGATCGTTGAGTTTATTACCATCGACGGCAAAGAGTATCTTTCGTACAAGCCCGTGCCGGTGAATGTCGCCATCCTGCGGGGGACCACTGCAGACACCAACGGCAATATCACCATGGAAAAGGAAGCACTGATCCTTGATTCTCTGAATGCTGCGATTGCGGCAAAAAACAACCGTGGTTTCGTGATGGTTCAGGTGGAACGCATAGCGGAGAGGGGGTCGCTTAATCCTCGCGACGTCGTAATACCAGGTGTGTTGGTGGACTGTGTGGTCCTCTCCACTCCGGATCATCATTGGCAGACATTTGCAGAACAGTACAATCCAAGCTACTCGGGAAGGATCAAGGCCACTGTGCAGACTATCGAACCCATGGAGCTTTCCGCACGGAAGATCATTGCCCGTAGAGCGGCTTTGGAGTTACGAGCCAACAGCGTGGTCAATCTTGGGATCGGTATGCCCGAAGGCGTGGCGAGTGTTGCTAATGAAGAGAGAATACTCGAGTTTCTTACGCTCACAGCCGAGCCGGGGAGCATCGGTGGCGTGACAGCGGGCGGTCTGAGCTTTGGTGCAGCAGTCAATCCCGAAGCGATCATTGACATGGCTTCTCAATTCGACCTGTACGATGGAGGCGGTCTTGACGCAGCGTTTCTCGGAATGGCGGAGGCCGACGGAAAAGGAGATGTGAACGTCAGCAAATTCGGTCCCAAACTGGCAGGCGCAGGCGGCTTCATCAACATCAGCCAGAATGCCGCTAAAGTGGTGTTCATGGGAACGTTCGATGCAGACGGGCTTTCCGTTAGCGCTTGTGATGGGGAACTCAGAATTACAGGCGAGGGGAAGCTCCACAAGTTTGTACAGAAAGTCGAGCAAATCACCTTCAGCGGATCGTATGCAGCCGCCAAAGCGCAACCGGTCATCTATGTGACCGAACGATGCGTCTTCAGATTGAATCGGGCGGGCCTAGAACTGGTGGAAATTGCCCCGGGCATCGATCTGAAAAAGGATGTGCTCGATCTTATGGACTTCCAGCCAATTATGAACGAACCACCCCGACTCATGGATGCACGGATTTTTAGCGACGAACCTATGGGATTGAAAAACGAGATCATGGAAGTTCCGCTGGAGGATCGGCTCACGTATCATCCCGAAGAAAACCTCTTTTTCGTGAACTTCGAGGGCTACACGGTGAAGAGTCCCGAACAGGTGAAAGAGATCGAACAAGCGGTAAGTCGCATTCTGGCACCGCTCAATAAAAGGGTGTTCACCATTGTCAATTACGATAATTTCTCCATTCTTCCGGATATTGTTGACGACTACAGCGCAATGGTAAAGCGGCTGGTGGAAAATTTCTATTATGGAACCACGCGGTACACGACGAGCGCATTTTTACGGATGAAACTTGGCGAATCCCTGGAACGGCGTGATCTGGCACCGCACATCTATGAAAACCGTGAGGAAGCGGCTCGACATCTTGCCCGAATAAGAGATTCGAAGGGATAACCGGCTTTCGCAGGTCCGAATTCCGTTTTCTAAAAAGAAACAAAACAGAAACGAACGAAGACTCATGGTGACTATGCTGTCTCCACAATCGGCTGGGCTCGAAATTGCTGGTTTTTTGGGAAAGCTTGATTTTATTTCGCTGACTGAGCGCGCTTTGGCTTGATGTCCAAGAATGGATTCAGCGATTTGCGGATCCATTCCAGACCGGCGAGCGTTCGTCCGCCATGTGTGCCTAAAATCATGGAATCTCGGCCAAGGTTCTTTCAATTCCAGGGCATCACATGCGTCTGGCCAGACATTCTTGAAGGTTTCAATCTCAAGCCGACGGGCCCCCATTTTGCCATAGAATAAGAAAACTTTGTTGCTAAGACTCATTACCTTTTGAGTGCAGATTTCCAAGCTGTTCTCCAATATCCTGAGCAAGTTCTTGTGAATTGGCACTCTTTTCCAGTGAGTCTCTTTTGTGTTTTCCGGAGATAACACAATGATCCGCTTGGAGAGGTCCACTGTTCACTCAGCAATAGAAGCCTCCACTTGTTCGGTTTAAAGGCCCGCTCTTTTTCATTCAGCCAGACAAAGCCCAGTTTACCGGCCCGGCATAAAGCATGTATCGATTTCACCGGCTTCCGGAGTATTGCAGCGACTTCCTTAAGAGTTGGAAGAGCGGGAATAGACCCAAATGGATGCGAATGGCAACTCAGGGAGGATCTTCTTGGGCTCAGGTGTATCTTGGAATTATGTACCAGAAAGGAACGGGAGTCCATAATGCCGGTTGCCGGTCGATACGAATACACAGGCTGCCGCCTTTGACAGGAAGGTTCTCCAAAGATTTTCGTACAGTCACCGCTGGCTGATAGCCAGGAATATTTCCATCGAACTATCGGCGTTTTTTCTGGTACCGAGTCGGACTTTAAGCCTATAGAAATTTGTGAAGTTATCCCCCCATGGGCGGCTCTGTAATTTGGATCCATAGTCATACTTAAGATTCCAATTTGACCGGGCACCCCAATATACCCCCGGAACAGAAGATATTCTAAAAGTGCTCATGGCAACGAACAGGGAAGAGCGGATCTTCCTGAACTGCTATCTTCAAACAGGTGCAGCGGCGGGTGCGGACCTGTAGGTCTGTTCGCTATAATTAGCGCCTTCTTGTTCGGTGCAAGTCGTGTTCTCGCTATCGATCATATTTCTTCTCGATTGAAGAAGGCTCAGGAATTGGGAGCTGAAGTTATCAACTTTGATAAAGATGATCCTATTGAAACCATAATGGAACTGACCGGCGGGATTGGACCCGATAGAATTATTGATGCAGTCGGTGTCGATGCTTTTCGACCCAAATCCGGTCCAGCTACCGAACAGGTTGCAAAAAAAGCTGAAAAATACGACCGGCAGGTTCAGACTGTTGCTCCTGAACGGGATCCGAAAGGATCTTTATGGAAACCTGGCAATGCGCCCTCATTAGTTGCGGAATGGGCGGTTCAATCAATTGCAAAGGCAGGAACTCTGTCAATCATTGGAGTATACCCTGAGACTGTTGAATTTTTTCCTATCGGTATGGCTATGAATAAAAATCTCACTATTAAAGCAGGAAATTGCAATCACAGGAAATATATCCCTGAATTGATGGAGTTGGTTCAGAGCGGAGCCGTGGAACCAGCGATTATTCTGTCACATATCATTGCTCTGGATAATGTTATACAGGCTTACGAAAAATTTGACCAACATGAACCCGGTTGGATTAAGGTGGAATTGACTCCCGCCGGAAAGCCAAGTAGCGGGGAGGATTCAGATTGATAGGTTAAATCCGGTCAATTTATTGAATTTATAATTCATCGGGCGTTCCAATGCTGCATGAATTCGAAATAAATTAGTAAACGATACACCCATTCAGAGGAAGTTTTTTCCTGAATTGAACAATTGTGGATTTTTGAAATATCACACAGGGGGAGATTCCAATGTCCGAATTTTTCAAACGCATTGAAGGAATCCATGAATCATATTGGTCCGAAAGTTCTGTTTTGCCAGAATTCCAACGATTCCGTTCAGGGCTTTTTGTCGATGTGGCAGTCCTTGGAGCTGGAATAACTGGAGTCACCACAGCAGTATTACTGCAGCAAGCGGGATACAGTGTGGCTCTTTTAGAAGCACGAAGGGCCAACAAGTCTGTTACGGCACATACTACAGCCAAAATCACGGCTTTGCACGGTCTCATTTATCACGATCTAATCAAGAATTTTGGTCGGGAGCAGGCCAAACAGTATGCGGATGCCAATATTGCCGCTATAGATAAAATAGCTTTGCTCATACAATCCTTTGATATCGACTGTGATTTTTCACGTCAAATCTTTGCGACGTACACTCAATCCCAGGATTATGTTGATGAGATACGATCTGAAGTCGAAAGCGCCAAGAGTTTGAACCTACCGGCTTCTTTCCAAACGACTCTGGCTTTGCCTCTCTCTATCAAAGGGGCCGTGCAATTTGAACATCAGGCCCGTTTTCATCCAATGAAGTATGTTCGAAGTCTTATGGAAATTCTTCAGAGCAAAGGGGCTTACATTTTTGAAAATACTATAGCGACAAACATCAAAGAGGACGAACCCTGTACCGTAGAGACAAATCAGGGGGAATTGAAGGCCAAACATGCCGTTATAGCGACCATTTATCCTTTCTTCGACTATAAGCCGATGTTCTTTTCACGGCTTTATGCGAGTCGCTCCTATGCGATGGCGGTCAGAATGAAAGAAAAGTTTCCTGATGGAATGTATTATCAAAAGGAACTCCCTTCCTACGCTTTTAGAATTCAGCCTGATAAAAACAGTGAACTCGTGATCGTGAGCGGCCTGGACCACCGGACTGGAGAAGAGCCTCATACCTTAAATTATTACCAGGAAATGTCCGCATTCGTAAAGAAGCACTTTAACGTGGAAAAGATCGAATACTCTTGGTCCACTCAAGACAGTATTACATTGGACGGAGTTCCTTACATCGGCAGATACGCGAGAGATTCAAGATACCTGTATGTTGCGACTGGATATGCTAAATGGGGAATGACAACTGGGACTGCGGCGGCAATCATCATCTCGGATTTGATCGCAGGGAGAACGAATCCTTGGACTGAAGTCTTCGACCCTTCGCGTTTCAAACCGACGGCATCGGCAGAGCAGCTGGCTTCTCACTTAGTCAGCGGAATAGGAGGATTTGTCCTACGACGCATGAAATCCCAGAGCCATAAAGAGGTGGAAGAATTCAATCCTGATGAAGGTGCCGTTACTTCCATCGATTTCAAAAATGTAGCAGTTTGCAAAGACGAGAAAGGCCAAGTTACAAAACTGAACCCAGCCTGTACTCACATGAAATGCATCGTCTCCTGGAATGATGCTGAACGGTCCTGGGATTGTCCGTGCCATGGTTCACGTTTCAACCATGATGGAAAAGTCATGCAAGGACCGGCCACCGCAAATCTGGAGTCTTTCGATTCCTGAAACATAGGATTTCGTTTAGCGTTCGAGTTCTTGTTCCATTTTGATTTAGCGAGGCTCAAAGGTGGTTTCAGGAAGCGAGCCCCTCGCGTCAGTTCGCCAAAGATGCCTAAAAGAGTCGCTCCAGCAGATGCAAATCTAAAGAGTTGTGGTACCGACAGCGCCGCAGATACCTTTTAATGCGACTAACCCTACTCAAAGTTGCTGTGCAGGGCACATTTGTTATCTTTTTTGTTGCCCTGCACCTGAATTGGAATGATCAAAGTTTCTTTCTTAGCTCCTCCTTGCTCGAATCGAATTTTTCACCCAATTGTTGCAGTTGATTTTTGTCCAGACTGCTTTGGGCTATTTTCAGGATCTTAGACTCCTCTTCTTTGATGTGGTGTTCAATCATTTCCTTTAAGACTTTTAGCTTTGCCGGCCATCGTTCGTCATCCACGGAGGTCTTTTCGAGTTCTTTCAAAACCATTTCTGATGCATGATGTTCTTCGTATCCTTCAAGGATGTCCTCTTTATGTTCGTCGTCCATGAGTTTTGAATAGAATATTTTTTCCTCAGCTTTCATGTGCGGAATGAGTTCTTTTCTCAGCTCGGAAAAATCTTTTTCTGCTGATTTCCCCCCTTTAGTCTTTGCTAAACGCTCAAAGATCCCTTTACTTCCTGATGATCCTTCTTTATGCTCTGAATTATATCCATTTTTGCCTCCTAATTATGAAATCGTGCCCAACAATTCTTGCTTCTTGGTTTGGAACTTCTCTCCTATTTCTTTTGCCTGATCGCCTTTCAGATTTTTCTTGGCCTTCTTGAAAACCTCACCTTCTTCTTCTTTCATCGCGCTTGATGGGGGATCTTTGGTTTGCTGAGGGTCGCTCATCCCCATCAAAAAAGGTCTAAGACAGCTAAATGTCTTTTCAAGAATGAAATCTAATTTTTAGATGTACTCTTACCAATTGCAATATCTTTCGGCATGTGAACATTTTCCAGCACGGCTGATTCCTCTACATTGCTTATGATGCTCAGGGTTCCGTCCGTCTCAAGCACAACTGCATCTACTTCTCGGAATTTACCTCCGCCTGACGATCTTATGGCTTGTATAATTTCTTGCCTGGTAATTCGGTTCTTCTTCATTTCGTTTTCGAGGAAATTACCCTTATAGACAACCAATTTCGGACTGGAACGAATAACACGGGCAAATCTGGGCGATCTGACCGAAAGCCAAGTCACGGAAAACTGGAGTAGAATAAGACAACATAACGCAACCAACCCTTGAACCAAAGGGACCTTTTGAGAAGTGATTATAGATGCAATGGTCGAACCGAGTGCAATTGTCACGATGAGGTCAAAAGCATTCATTTTGGATAACGTGCGATTGCCGGAAATACGCAAAAAAATTATTAACGCCATGTAGGACAGAATTGCCAAAAGCAGTGTGCGCCCTAATTGTGTCCAATTTTCAAAAAACATCAAAAACCCCCTCCCTAAATGGTATTGTTATGGATTTTGTTTCGAATTGATTTCCTGTCAAAGTAGAAGGATGAGAGTACAAAAGTGGTTCTAAAACCTCATACACTTTCCGAGTGATGCACGGCATAAAAAGAGAAGCGAATGTATAGCCGGTTCGGGATGAGTGATTATTGCATTTATGCGCTGTAAGGAAGACTGATTACCGCTGATCTCGCTCATGATTATTTGGCTTAGGGAAAAAGGAGCGAAAAGAAAAGAGGGATATGCCGCTTGTCTGACCCAAGAAAGAGGAGTTTCCCTCTTTGCTTTTCTTCCGCTTTTCCACACCAATATCATGCATCCGTTTCTCGTGAGAAAGAGGCTCTTCATGGAGCGAAATGGGAAGCTCTGTCACTGAAAAATGAGATCCAACAGTTCAGGTTTGCTTCCAGTATTAAGTAGACAGACGCCACCTTGCTCTCCATCCTCTGCTTCTCAGATATCAACATGAGGCTTCTGAGAAGACCGTCTTTTAAAATAGAATCTCTGTGCGTGAGGCTCTATATGTGCAGGGAGTCCTATTCTACAATCTGAATTCATGATAATCGGGTTTTCACGGTCGCATGACTACTTTCAAGCAGTTACCGTCTTTTTTGTTGAAGATATCATAGGCTTCCGATGCTTCATCAAGGCGCATTCGATGGGTAATAATGTCATCCGCGCGAATCTTATCCTCACGAATCAAATCCATTAGTTCGTCAATATATTCTTGCACCAGGGCCTGCCCTGTTTTAATGGTCAATCCTTTATCGAATATTTGGCCAAGAGGAAAGTTGTCGAAGGGTGTTCCATATACCCCCACCACGCTGACCGTGCCTCCGCGTCTGACTGCGCTGATTGCATTCTCCAGGACATCTATGGTGCCTCGTTCCAGATGTATCATTGCCTTTGCCTTGTCCAGAAAAGTGCGGTGAGCCTCCAACCCCACTGCATCAACGCATACGTCCGCGCCGCGACCCTCGGTCATTGCGCGGATTGCCTCAACCACGTTTTCAGTATCCGCATTCACCGTTTCGGATCCTGCAGTTTTCTTTGCCATTTCGAGTCTGTAGGGAAGAATGTCTATGCCAATCACTCTCTCGGCGCCATGCAGCCACGCTGATTTCTGGGCCATGATTCCAACCGGTCCGCAGCCGAACACAGCGACGGTCTCTCCTCCTTTCATGCCTGCCCACTCTATTGCAGTCCATCCGGTGGGCAAAATATCAGTGAGAAAAAGAACCTGTTCGTCCGTAAGTTCTTCCGGCACTTTTCTCGGGTTCACGTCAGCGTACAGGACGCGCACGTACTCCGCCTGACCGCCGTTGTACCCGCCGTACAGATCTGTGTACCCGTAAATGCCGCCACCTTTTTGTTCAAATGTTGCTCCTTCAGGGCCGTACTTGTCAGGATTCGAACGCTCGCAATGGGGAGTCAGACCGCGCGTGCAGAAAAAGCACGTTCCGCATGATATGGGAAAGGGAACGATGACTCGATCCCCTTTCTTCAAGTTTGTCACTTCGGGCCCCACTTCCTCTATTATTCCCATGAATTCGTGACCCAGAATGAGATTATGCTTGAGGTAAAAGTCCATTATAAATGTGCAGATCCGATCCACAAACAGCCGTGCTCGTTACTTTCAAAATAGCATCCGTGGGCTGTTCGATAATAGGATCGGTCACCGTCTCAACTCGTATATCTTTTGGTTTGTGAAAAACTGCGGCTTTCATGTATCACCTTTCGACCGAATAATTTTCAAGCGTAAACAGTATGTGTAAATTCCTTGCAACAACTTTTTGCACAATTGTGGCCCCAAATTGTCGTACTATTTAGATCATTCCCTCCATGAGAAATAGATCTTCAGGAGCTAAGACCTTGTCGTATTGGCAATTGTTCCCTCGTCGATATCGAGTTGACAGTATCGCCAGAATGACTCCTGCGTGCTGCTTAATTCGTAGATGTCTGCCTTACAATTCATTTTCGAATCTGAGAAGAGCAGCATGAGCACTCAAGCCGGCGCCGAAAGCCACAACCATGCACCAATCCCCATGCTTGAAGCGTTTGAGGCTTTTTTCCAAGACAAACCATGAACTGGGGGATGACATATTTCCATGCGATTGGAGCACTTCACGGGCATCTTTGAGATCCTCGTCCGGTAGGTCGAGCGCATCCTGAATTGCATTCAATATTTTGTCACCACCCGGGTGCACGATCCAGTGCATTATGTCTTTGCGATTCAAGTGTTCCCGAACAAGAATACGTTCGACCATCTCCTCAATCACCGACCCAATTTTTGTTGGCAGGTCAACCGAAAGCTGATTATACAATTGCCCATTACGGTAAACGTACCGCAGGTCTTCTCTAAACTGCGGAGCATACGAGCGTTCAGTGGCCACAACCCTCAAGCCGTTTCTTCCGCTGACTAGCACCGCAGCCGCAGCTCCATCCCCAAAAATAGCATTGGAAATGAGGAGACTTCTGTCATCATCCATCTGAAAAGTGGCGCTACAAATTTCGACCGCAATACTTACAATCGTGTGTTCAGGATTTTCTCGGAGTATTGATGTGCAGAGCTCCAGGTTTGGAAGAGAACCACCGCATCCTGCCCCCACGAGGTCGTAACATCTCGTGTTGTCTCGCAATCCGAATCTTTCCACCAAATAGGTGGATAATCCCGGACAAATGTATCCAGTACACGTGTTTACAATCAGACAACTGACCTGAGAGGGTGAGACCCCAATTCCATTCAGTGCTTTCAGCATTGCTTCCGACGCAAGGTCAACAGCATGAGAAGTGAATCTCTGAATCCGGACGTCCGGCTCCTCATCTGGAAGATTGGCTATATCCCGGATGGCAAAATTTCGATACGAAATACTCGGATGAGCCAGAATTTTGGTCATGAAAGCAATGCTTCTTCGCGCAAGTTTCCCTTCATAGTGCCTTCTGATGAGATTAGCCAATTCTGCTTGAGAAAAGCGCAACAGCGGAACAGCCGTACCTATGGAGACGATTCGAACCATTGTAATATTAATGATAGAGTCCCAGAAATCTGGTGATCCGCCGGATTTCCCGTGTGTAGCGCCAGAGCGGCGGTTGAAATCCCAATATTTTGGCCAAAGGCAGTATCTTCCGAAGCAATGGATGTGCCAGAGCGTCTCCGGTAATGAAATTAAGGTGAGACTTGGAGAACTCGAATAACGTTCTTTGAAGCCACTCGAGATCGATCTCCGGTGAAACGAAAAAGACCGGTTGAAGCAGGTCCGTGGAATCGGATATGAATCCCAGATCTTTTGCTATGACTTCGAGCCTTGTTCTCGGATAGATTCGTATTCCAACATTGAACATGACCAGATCTCGAGGACTGACGAATTTCTCCACAAACTCCAGGCTTTCTTGAATAGTTTGCCGGGTCTCTCCCGGCCCTCCTGCCATGAAAAACCAGGAAGCCTTCAATTCATGGCGTTTGATTACCTCAGCCGCTCGTCGCACCGCAGACGGTCCGTAATTCTTCCCCAAAGATTCCAACACCCGATCCGATGCACTTTCAGGTGTAATTCCTACACCTACGAATCCGGCCTGTTTCATACCTGCGATCAATGTGTCGTCAACGAATGCAGGATTAAGCTCGAGCGTTTGATATCTGGCAGGAAGCCTCTCAGCTCTCAATGCTTTGCACAACGCTACAGCGTGATCGTGAGGTGAATTGAATACGTTATCGACAAACTCGATATTTGCAAAACCTTGTTCGATCAACATGGTGACGTTGCGCACCGCCTGCTCCGGCGAAACCAATTGGAACGATTTGCCTTCAATAGCAGGGTACGTGCAATATATGCAGTCGTACGGACAACCCCGTTTTGTCTGCACTGGAGCCGAAGAGAGCATCGAAGCGTACGGGCCGGGATCGATCCACGTGTTGAAGTCCGGTACGAGCGGGATGTAATCTCCGGACTGGTTAATTGAGTTGTCCATGCCCTCGGTACTCTGGGTAATCACACCGCTAATTCCATGTCCGGTTGTCCCTGTTTCGATCTTGTCAAGTATTTGCGGGAATATGGTTTCGCCATAGCCAAGGACTGCAAAATCTGCGCTGCTCTTTTCAAGCAGTTCCGTAGGCATCATGCCCACGGCAGCCCCTCCGAGCACAATCTGCGCGGAACTCGTCTCACGTACCAAACGGGTAAAAGACACAATGTGATCTACAAAGCTCAGGGGATTCTGAATCTCGTTGTTATCCAGATTCCTGAAGGACAAACCGACCACATCGAAGTTGTTTTCGGTCAAGTTTTTCCTGAGTTCCATCTCCGGATCGGATGCGAACATGAAATCCAGGAAAGTTACTTCATGCCCCGCATTCTTGGCAGCTTCGGCTACCATGCACGCTCCCAGTGGCATGACGGGGATCGGTTGCTGATATTTGTTCGTGCTTACAATGAGAACCTTCATAGATCCGAGTCACTCCAAAAAGAAATCCTGTCTCCACAAGGCTTGGAGATCCTTCAGCTTGGGACATCTCGATCTTTTCTGGAGTTCCGGAGAGTGGTAAAAGGTTGAAGAAATTAGACAATTTAAAGTGAGAATTCGGCAAATTCTGAGCTTTCCTTACTATTCAATGATGCTGAATAGGATAAAGTCAGAATTTGCCGGTGGGCTGATCAATTAGTGAAGGTCATGCTCTCGTTCGATTTCTCTTGCCAGTTCGTCCTGGCGTTCATCTTCTTCAGCCAGATCTTCCTGATCGACCTGCGAGAAATCTCTCGAATGATGTTCGGCCGTATCTTTTTGAGATCTACCTTTACTTTTGTCGAGGTGCTGCAGGATATGTTCACCTGTCGCTTGATCTCCTTTGATATTCTCTTCATCCCACTCCAGGGGTGTTTGCTTCTTTTCTTCTTCTTCAGTAAGTTCTCTCTTATCCATGATTATTAAACTCCCTGATTAGTGATCCCAGCAATGTGCTGATATTCAATTATGCCGGAACGACGGTTACATTGAATTTAGATGCAAATCGTTGAAAGCAGATGCATCAACTCGATGGCCCTACGCGATTTCAATTGCCCACTTCTTGACTTGTCAAATTTTTCTGTGAGATGAAATTTAGTTCGTATGGTATGGTGCCCTCAGGAGAATCGCCCCATGGCCACAAAAAGACACACCTGCGGCTATCCAATCATCAATACAATTCCACGCTCTGTTTCCAGACCAAGCCTTATCGTCTGGTACGATGGAAAGAAAGGCAGCCCGACTTTTGGAGAAGAGATCAGGCTTTGTCCTGGATGCGGGCAGAAATTGACGCTTGCCAGTTTATGTGGAGCAGTTACTCAGCGTAAGTGGTAGGAGGAGCACTCGGACTGTTTTCGAGATTTTTGAAACCTCTTCGGTACAAGTAAAAAGCCCATATTGATGGGCTTTCACCGTTGGGGATCCCAACGAAGCGACGTTCGATCAACTAATTACTTTGCATTAAGCGGGAAAAAACTAATTAACATTCAACTCCTTTATCAATTGGTCAGAATCAAATACCAATTCAGATTATCAATTTGAGTTCCCGAAGGTCTTCCTCCTTCGGATTTCGTCCTTATCAATTCCGTCGCCTCGTCGTGTTTCCGCTCAATTTTACAGCAATCCTCGTGCCAAAATTCTAAGTATCGCAAATACTGGCTTTCCTGCTTTGCAAGAACGAGATTGACTATGACAAAGGGTGTAAACTACACATGTGTTTTCGTCGGCAAAATTGAAAATCAAGCGAAAAAAATGCCGCATAAACGGCAACACACTAATAAACCTGCTTTAAAAGCCCGACATTCTAATTCTCGTGTGTAAAAAGCCCGTTTCCCCGAACTAGACGAAGATGATCGAACAACTAGGCGTTTCAAAGACGTGCAAACGGGTGGAACGGTCTATCAAGTTCCTGGATCAGAGTGAGGAATTCAAACCCGTGAAAATACTTCTCGCAATTAATCGCTTCTTATTCTGTAGTAAATTGCTTTCGGTCAAGCAAAAAAAGCACCAATGCAATGAATAGAAAAGGTCTGTTTTCGGTCACCGGGGCATTAAGTGGGCAATTTCTGGCTTTTCCGATAGGATGCTTAGGGTGGCTATTTGAAAGAATTCGCATCGAATCTGTTTCACAGATTCCTGCAATTTGATTTCACGGCGATAGAGCGAATCTTCAACATCTTCGCCGATCCGAAACATCCATACCTATCGATCCGTCTGCAGAGGTGAACCGAATCATCAATCGATTTCCCGCACCGGTCGCAGATAGCCGGATCAATTCGGGAACTTTAACAGGCATTAACCTCCATGTTTTCAGACAAGATACGAAAAAAAGACTGTTATTCGCCAAAATATGATAAAATCCCGTAATTGTCGGATCAGGTCCAATTGTTGTTCATTGTCCAATTACTTTGAAGGGGACTGATACGTGAAGCGTAAAATGCTCTTCCCTGCCGTTCGCCTAATTTGTTTGACCGGCTGTAATTCTCAACGAAGATCCTCTGTCCAGATTGAGACTCTGCCCTGCCATCTCAACCCACCCAATGCATTTGCTTTGACGTGGATTACAGAGGATGAGGGTTATTTTTCAGAGAATGGCTTGAAACAAGATTTGTATCCGAGCAGGGGGAATTCGTCTGAATCCGGACCGTCGAACGCGGTCAATAGGTAACTCTCGGAGATCTGGGTCTTTTTGTTTGGCACGGCGTTGCTTCCTTTCGTGTCAAAACGGGAGAAGGCGCAATGACAATCATGAAAATCCTGCTGATTATATTGTCGGCGGTTGCTTTGATCGTGTCGAGCGGCTGCGGTTCCTCTAACCCCAAGACGGATTCCGTCGGATCGTCGGCTCCTTTGATCATTTCAACGCACAAGGGTTATTATTCCGCCTTGCTCTGGCTTGCCAAAAACCAAGGTGACTTTTCTCATCACGGTGTCAATGTACAACTTCAAACAGAGGAATCCGGGGTAGCCTCTCTGAGAAAACTCGTCGCAGGGCAAGCGGATCTTGCCACAGTAGCCGAATTTGTTTTTGTATCCCAATATTCTCAGAATCCCGATTTGCGAATCTTGGCAAGCGTGGCGGAGGTGGATGTTCTAAAGATAGTTGCACGAAAGGACCACGGTATCTCGCAGAAATCTGATCTGAAGAATAAGCGCATCGGCTTCGTGCACGGCAGTGTGGCGGACTTTCGTCTTCATCTCTTTTTACTGTTCCATCAGATTACTGATCGGGATATTCAGCTAGTGGACCTGTCTCCCACCGAGCAAATAGATGCTCTCACAAAAGGAGAGATTGACGCAGCCGTAGTGTGGTGGCCTTTCACGGAGAAACTGGAAGCCCAATTGGGAACAAATGCAATAAGTTGGCCGCCTCAGACTGGTCGAGATTTCTATTGGCTGCTGGTCGGCAGGGATGACACATTAAAGAGGCGGGGTGCCGATATGCGCGGGGTACTCGCGGCACTGACTTCAGCGGAAGAGTTCATGAAAAGTCATCCCGATGAAGCCAGGAGGATTGTGGTTTCCGAAATTGAATCGGACGTGAAACCGGAATTGTGGGAATCGGTCAAATGCGAACTCTCTCTGAGCCGTCCATGTCTGCTGGCAATGGAAGCTCAATTGAAATGGCTGAAGGCCAGACAAGGCAGTAAGAAAGATAAAATGCCTAACCTCCTGGAATACATACATTTCGATGCTTTGAAATCCGTGAGGCCTGAAGCGGTGCAGATGCCCCATTAGGAAGTTACCATGACTCTCGAACGCAGAATACACTCGACCACCGCCTTTGTAGTGCTGCTTGCCCTTATCCTCGGCATAGTCCTATTCCTGAATTCGTTAGGGGTGCGGCAGGGGCTCGACCAGATGAGCACTTCTTCAAAAATAGTAGAGAGCGCGTTTCTCATGCGGACTCTTATGGATGAGTATTTGGTCGAATATGACAGCCGTCCACTAGCACAGTGGCTCAAGGTCAATGAATCTCTCGGAAAGACCATCAGGAATGTCCAGAGGGACAAATCCATCGATCGCTCGTTGCTGAAGGGATTGGAGGAGAGTTATCGACAAGTAAATGACCTTCACACTCAAATCATTCAGTTAAATGACCCCCGGCAAAGCCGGGGGCATATTCCTGTTAGCCCCTCAAAGGGGCATGTTCATGAGCCCCCTGAAGGGGGCGTCTCCGCATGGAGCATGTTGAGTTGCTCCAGCCGGGTATCTTCCGCCTCCTGTTCACGAATATACTTTTTGACGGACTCTTCGTCCAATCCCACAGTCGAGACAAAGTACCCTCTTGCCCAAAAGCTCTCTCCCGTGAAATTCCTTTTTCTCGACGTGAAGTTCCTTGCAATTGAGATCGCACTTTTTCCCTTGATGTATCCGATCACACTGGATACAGCGAACTTCGGGGGAATACTCACGCACA
>JBGSLQ010000067.1:0-139783 GCA_041740635.1 Desulfomonilaceae bacterium
GTGGAAACAACCCAAGGGCCATCTGAAAAAGGTCGGTATCTTGCATCGGGAGTCCCTCCTGGACGATACCCGATACCAAAAACCGAACCCATGCGCAACACACTACAAATTGACGTTACCCACACGTAACAGCGAAGAGCCGGAAAAGTATATGCCCTGAAAGGTGGATGGCACGAATGGGAAGAGACAAAGTATCCCATTGAACAAAAATGATTCGTGCTCCGGAGGAAATCCTCGCCGACCCGCTTCGGCGAGGAGTGACTTATGGATTGCGATGTCCCAGCATGATCAGTTTTGATTCAATCGCATCTTCAAGTTTCTGTTCCCACTCTTTCCATTGCAGCCGCAGGTTCTCCAGCTCGGTCGATAGTTGTGCGAATTCGGGGAATACTTCGTGAGATGATTCTCCTACCGTGCTTTGCAATGTCTTCATTTTCAAAACCAGCGGTCGAACTTGATCTTTGAGTTCACGCATTTTTGCCAAGATGGCTTCTTCCTGACCGGTAACGACTTGGCCCAATCCACAGCCACAGCACTCTTCTTTCTCGGCAAAAATAAACGTTCCATCCGATTGTTCACCGGGAACTTGTAAACCCATAGTGCACCTCCGTAAAACAAAACATATTCAATAAGTAATCACGCTGTAAAGCACAGTCAAAGGAACATACCGCAAAAACTTCGAACGCTCTGTATTCGGAATAGTATTCAAACTGTACGCGTTCTGAGACTCACATGGACCGAATTATCCGGGGAAATTTGTGGGCTTTCTGGCATATTCACCGGGCCTGGACACGTAAGTGGTCTCTCTCCTCGCAAGGGAATACCTGCTTCGACGAACGCACTTCGGACGGTTCTTGCAATTTGAAGAAATTTCGCTCAGACTTCCCGTCAGCGCAAGGTAACGGCTATTGTTCGGAACCCGTGCGGAATGGAATGACTTGAAATACGAGGAGATTGTCTTGAAGTATCTGACCTTTGCAGCCCGTGTGTTCATAGGTGCGCTGTTCGTATACGCGAGCATTCACAAGCTGACGAACCCGGCTGAATTTGCCGTGTCTATACGGAACTATTTGATAGTACCTCCTGAATGGAGCAACTTCATTGCCCTTACCCTGCCCTGGGTTGAAATCGCTGCAGGCGTGTTTCTTATTCTCGGGGTGCAAACCAAACCTTCAGCACTGTTAACCACGGGTATGTTGGGGATCTTTCTGACTGCCATTGTGTATGCGTATTCCATCGGGCTTGATATTGACTGCGGTTGTTTCAGTTCGGGGAGTTCGACGGGCAAAATCGGTCTTTATCATCTTACGCGGGACAGTGCTCTGTTTCTGACTTCATTGTTTATTCTTCTGACCGACAAAGGGGATTTCAGTTTACCAAGGTTGACTGCTGTTCGATTCGCGTGAGTCGGATTTATTCCACACCTTTATCTTAGCGAACGGAGGGTTGGACTTCAGTGACTTTCTTTTCGTGATCCCATGCATTCATGATTCCAAGTGTTATTTTTTTCGCCAGAGAAGCTATCACTGCAGTATTGTTCAGGCTCGCATATCGATCGGGATCGTGACTTCCCAGACAAAGAACTCCGATGCTCCGGCCTTCAAAGACGAGATCCGCAATTGCGGCGGAAACAACCAATTCGGATACATCCCCAAAGAACAAGCACCGCTCTTTCTCATGTGAGAGGCTCAAAATACGCACCTGTTGTGGAGAAACGCAATGTTCGGGTGAAATTACTCCTCCACCTTGCGGAGCACACTCGAACAAGAACGCCGGTTCCTGATTTGCAGCAATCAAAACTCGCACAGTGATCAGATCCAGAGTATCCTCCAGGTCCCTGGTCACGGATTTCAGCAAGGATTGCACAGACCTGGATCGCAACATCATGCAATCGACGTTTTCCAGATTCAGCCTGATCTGCTCGAACCTGCTCTGGGCTCTCAGGATTTTGGCAAGCAATTCAGTAGTTCGGTCCAGTTGCGATTTCTCATCGGGTTCATCGCAATCATCCGCGCTATATTCATGGAGACTATGATAGATGGGGTTCCTTGGGGCTGGAGAATCGCCTGAATTCATTGCTGTCGATTCACTGAAATCATTCGGAATATTCATAGGGACCCCCTTCCGTTCAGCGCAATTTCCGGAAGGGCTATATCATTGCTGGAAAAAGAAGCAAGACAATTTTAGAACACGGTTAAAAAATTGTAGATGTCGCGTTCGAAAATGCGCTAATGAAGCTCGAGAAGAGGTCTCAGATCAATTCGCTTTCAAGCAGAAATACTTTTTACGAACGGATTGTGTCGCTCAGGTCTGATTTGAAGCATCGGCTTTATCACCTGACATAATGGTCTTATACCATTTCGCCAATAAATCTGATAAAACCGAGAGGTCCGGTAGAGACGCCGGACCCTACCATCTGCCGGTAGTGGCCGTGCCTCCGTGCCGGCCAAAATTGGATTCATAAAAGCGAATAGGTATTAGCATTGCGGGCACAGCCGCGGTACGAAATGCCTGCCCACCTGGAATCCGCGGGCACCACAAGAAGGCTGTCTCAAAAATCGATATCTATCCCTTGTCGTGGCACGAATTGCTCATCATCCTGCTGGCTTGATTGTAGGGGGCGGGCCTAGTGTCGGCCCAAATAAGGGCAGGCACGAGACCTGCCCCTACAAGGATGGCGAATCGTGCCACGATGTTTGCGCATTCGAGAATGTTGAGACAGTCTCCAAGGGATTCAAGGGATGCCCCTACCCGGTCGCATTGGCCTTCATCCGCCGGACCAGGAACGGCCTCTGCCAGAATTTTTTACTGACCCTCAGCTAAGTTAAAGGATCCGAAAGAAATTCCTCAGACCCTCTCTAAAAACTTCTTGCGTCCGCTAAAGCCGTCCAAAATTTCCGGGAAGGTTGAAATCAAATCCGCGTATCTCTTCCAGCCCAATGCGGTTCCCGCATGACACGCTTCAGTGTCTTTCCTGCAGTGCTTCTCGGAAAATCATCCATGATGACAACGGAGGATACTCGTTGATAGCGAGCTTCTATGCGCTCGTTTATCCAATCCTTCAAATCTTCCTCAGCCACCGACGCTCTTTCGTTCAGAATTACCGCACACAAGGGCGTTTCTCCCCATTTCTCGTGGGGGATTCCAAAAACAGCGACCTCGCGGACGGCAGGATGCTGAACGGCTATTTCTTCTATATCCCTTGGATATACGTTTATGCCTCCGGAAATGATGAGATCCTTTTTCCGGTCCACGAGATAGAGAAATCCGTCTGCATCCATGTATCCCATGTCTCCGCTGTGGAGCCATCCATCGACTATAGCCTGAGCAGTCAGATCCGGCCGCTTGTAGTAGCCGGGCATGAGGATAGGGCCTCTGCCTACGATTTCGCCAACCTCACCCGTGGGGACTGTCTGGCCTTGTTCGTTGACAATTTTCATCTCGAAAAAGGGAGGTGGAGTTCCAACAGATGCGGGTTTGTTCGGAAAGTCATACTTGTCGAGAATCGTCACGAAGCCTTCCGTAAGACCGTAAAGTTCGTACAGCCGACCTGGAAGATGCCGATTCAGCTCGTCCTTGTGCTCCTTATGTAAAGGAGCACCCAAGGAAAGAATCATTTCCAGGGAATCTAAAGCCTTTGCGGAAAAATTCTTTGCGTGGAGCATCCCCACCACTTGGGAAGGCACCATCATAGTATGAGTCACCCGTTCCCGGCGGATGGCTTCAATGAACGTTTCCGGACTGAACATGGGCTGAAGAACGTACGTCGCCCCCAGATAGAAGCACGGCATCAACGTTACAAAAGCGCCGTTGAACACAATGGCTCCAGCATGGAGCACTATGCTCTCCGGAGTCATGCGATATGCAGACGCCATGTGGGTGCAATACATGCCTCGCACATAATGCGTGTGCACTATTCCTTTGGGATCTCCGGTGGTTCCGCTCGTATACATGATGTTGAATACGTCGGAATCGTCGATTTCTATTCCTGAAGGATCCGCATCGGATTCAGCAGCCGTAACTGCAGCATAATCCCGATAGCCCTCGATCGCATAGCCTCCGGTGACGAGGTATCGGTCTTCCGAAATGCTCAAATCGCCTCTCACCGCATTGAGATGGGCCGTAAATCCCGGTTCTGTAATGACGCAGACCGAATCGGAATTCGTGAGCATTGCGACGAGACCCCTGCCTCGCGTCAAGGAACTGAGCGGTACCACGGCAGCTCCGATTTTCGCGACTGCCCAGTACGTCTCCAGCAGTTCCACTGAATTGGGCAGGATCGTGGCAATCTTCTCACCTTTGGATATGCCCATATTCAGGAAAGCATGTGCAAGCCTGTTGACGCGTTGATTGAAGTCGCTCCAGGTGAGACGCTGATCTTCAAAAATCAGGGCGAGATTGTTCGGACGACACTTTGCGTGGCGAGTCGGCAGGGTTCCCAGATTCACGATTTCCTCCTCTTTGTGCAAAAGATGACACAAATAGATTCCTATTCTGGACGATTGGCAAATTACACCGGGCGAAACGCAAGAAATACCCGTTTCTGTCCGTTTCGTTCCCTGTGGAGCAGTTCCATATGCAGGGGGGTCCCAATCCCGAGTCTCTCAGGATCCGCGGCATCCACGCCCTCAATCCTGGCAACCACTCGAGGTCCCTCTTCCAGTTCCACAACACCGGTGCAATAGGGCCGTTTTCTGCCGTATCCCTCTTCACGCATGTAAGGCGGACCGACTGAAATACACGTGAATGCGCTGAGTTTCCCAGTTCCCCGGGTTTCGAACCACTCCATCTTAGTGGAGCCGCACTGAATACATATCGGTCGCGGTGGGACATACAGCGTTCCACATTTACGGCACTTGGAGCCCATGAGTTTTTCTTCCGCAAGAAACTGCTCGAAGGAATGATCCGTGAAAGGTCTTTCTTCCATATGTCACCGCCTCTCCAGAATGGTGAACGTGCACGTGCCCCCAGTACCTCCGAGATTATGGGCTCCGGCGATACGCAGATCTTTGATGTGTACCTGCCGGTCACCAGCCTGGCCGCGCAACTGTTCCCAGAGTTCCACGAGTTGTGCAACTCCTGTAGCTCCCACGGGATGGCCTTTGCATTTTAATCCGCCGGAAGTATTGATCGGTTTTGAGCCGTCAAGTCTCGAGAATCCATCGCGTACCGCTTTGTATGCTTCTCCCGGCCTGCAGAATCCCAGGTCTTCCATGTGTACCAGTTCCGCTATGGAAAAACAGTCGTGGACTTCCGCTATTTGTATATCCCGCGAACTGAGCCCTGCCATGTCGTACGCTTCCTGAGCAGCGTAACGGGTTGCTTCAAATGTGGTGAGGTCATCCTTGGCATGGAGACCTCGACCGCTTCCCTGACCCATCCCTGCCACGAACAATGGATTATCCGTGAAATTGCGGGCAATCTCTTCACCGACGAGAAGAGCACAGCTTGCTCCGTCACTGATGGGACAACAGTCGAACAGATGCATAGGCCATGCTACTACGGGATTTGCTTCGGGGTCTCTCAGGAAATCTTTTTCATCAGTCCAGGTTGGTACGGGTAAGCCCTTCCTGGATGCTTTCTCAGCTTTCGATTCCATGATTTCCCGCACTGAGCTCCGAATTTGTGCACGAGGATTGAGCCGGGCATTATTATGACTCTTAATCGTGACGTTCATGAGATGCTCCCGGGTCGCTCCATACCTGTGAAAGTACGCCGTGGCCGTGGCCCCGAAGACTCCAGGAAAAGTAAAGGCTGCATCTCCTTCGTACGGAACCGTTGCCAGAGCAAGACCCTCGGCAACCTCCTCCGTCGATCGCTTGGACATCTCTTCGAGACCCCCGACGAGAACCATATCGTAAAATCCCGAGGCGATGGCAAACACACCTTCTCTGAAGGCAAGGGCGCTTGAAGCGCATGCACCTTCAGTCCGTGTGACCGGCCTGGGAACATGCCCTATCAAATCAGACACAATGGGCCCCCAGTGAGCTTGATGCACAAAAAAATCGTTGGAGAAGTTCCCCAGGTACACGGCATCTATATCTTTTGGATCAAAGCCTTTGTCCACCGAAGACTGCAGCCGGGCGAAAGCTTCGGCAAACAGGTCCTTGGACCCGAGATCTTTGAACATACCAAACCTGGACATGGCAACTCCGACCATGGCAACACCCCGACCAAGTCGCCTGCGTCTTTTCACGTGACACCTCCGGGATTGATTGTCGAGTGGGCGAGCAAATGCTGTGCCAAGGTTGTGCATATCTAGTCAGTGCAAAAAATTCTGTCATTTATCCCTCGTGTGAATTACTGGGATATTGGTAGGGACCGGCGTCCCGAAAGTGTCTCAAAATTCTCGAATGCACCAACATTGTGCCACGACATTCCATCCGAGTAGGGGCAGACCTATGCGTCTGCCCTCATTTGGGTGGACTCGCAGGTCCGCCCCTACAGTCAGGCCTGGAAGATCTTGAGAAATACGTGCCACGGTCTGGGACAAATTTCGATTTTTTGAGACAGTCTCTCCCTGCCGGTCCATTCCATTGATATCATTGATCATATTGAAGATGTGCCGGCACGGAGGCACGGCACCCACCAATATTCCCAAATGTTCAATCGGTCACTAATTTTAGCAACTGGTATAGAATCCGATTACGGTGCCGCTCGACTTTACAGTTAAGCTATGAAATGAGAGAAGAAACCAGGAGTAATTAACCCCTTCGAACCCTGCGGCAATAGCATTTTCCCACATCGCATTTCAGGGTGTAGCAAAAGGACTACACTCTCCCGGAACCTACTCTTGCGGCAGATGATGTTTTCTCATTTTCTTGTAAAGCTGCGTCCGATGAATTCCGAGAAGTCGTGCAGCTCGAGCCTTGTTATTCTTGGCGAGAACCAGTGCCGAACGGAGGGTATCGACTTCGGCACGCAGGAGCGCTTCACGCAAATTAAGGTCTTTCGAAGCGAATGTTTCTTTGGGAAAGCTGGACAGAGGAAAGGGAAGATGTCGCGGCTCAATGGTACCCCCATCCAGGGAAGAAACGATACGTTCCAGAACGTTTGAGAGTTCCCGCACGTTTCCCGGCCAATCATGGCTTTGAAGCATATTTTCACTACTTGCATCGATCTTGACATAGAGGCCGGGAGCATCAGCCAGAATCTGATCGAGCACATGACGTGCGAGAAGAATGATGTCTTCTTTGCGCTCTCGCAGAGCAGGGACGCGAAGTGGAATGACGTTGAGCCTGTAAAACAAGTCTCTCCTGAAACGCCGGTCATCAACCATTTGCTCAAGATTCTGATTTGTAGCGGCAATGAGCCGGAAATCCACGGGAATGACGGAATTACCGCCGACTCGCTCAAACTCCTTTTCCTCCAACACTCTGAGGAGTTTGGGCTGCATGTCCAGCGGGAGGTCTCCTATTTCATCGAGAAATACTGTTCCGTGATGCGCGAGTTCGAATTTTCCGGGTTTGCCTTTGGACAATGCACCGGTAAATGCTCCCTGTTCGTACCCGAACAGTTCGGATTCCATGAGATCTCGTGGTATGGCTGCACAGTTGATCCGTACGAACGGATGGAGTCGTCGAGCACTGGCATGATGAATCGCCTGCGCGAACAACTCTTTCCCCGTGCCGGATTCTCCCGTGATAAGGACGGGTAAATGAGTTGCTGCAGCTTTGAGCGATTCTCTTTTCAATTCCCGCATGGGATCGCTCATGCCGATAATGCTGTCCATCGTGTAGCGAGCAGACCGCAGGACCATGAGTTCCCGTTCGTACAGTTCCACTTTCGATTCCAGCATGGTGAGCTTTTTGGCGAGTTTGCTCACTTCCCGCACATCCTTGAACATGACCTGGCCGAATACAGCGATGACTTTTCCATCCCTTTTGATGGGGATACGCTGCACAACCATGTCATGACCTTTTATTCTGTGCGGATAATTGATCTCTGGTCGTCCCGATTGGGCCACGAGATGCATGCGCGAGTTTTCGATAACCGTAGTACAGTGTTTCCCCAACTGTTCGGCAGGTTCGACTCCAAGGAACTGGCCGTACGGCTTGTTGAAGTGCGTTACGAACCCCTCACCGTCCGTGATCATGATGCCGTGATAAATGTTGTCGATAATGAGCCTGAGCAGATCTATCTCACTCTGACGCCCCGCTCTCCTGGATGACGCGGACCGGTTTTCTGCAGTACGGGGTTTTCCGGTCCTAGGCCGTGGGGTCTGCATGACGGCCTCCTGTATCCGATAGACTACATGATGTAGACAAATGGCTACAGTAACCCTACCGCTGTTTCAACCATTATGCAACGTGTATATTGATGGTGAGACGACTCTTCCAGACAAGCCATTGGAACTCAACACAATCCTCCCCTGGCTTATGACTTGGGAGTGCCTATATGCTCGCTTGGTATCGAACTTGCTTACACCTGAAATAATCCTGCCGAGGAGTTTCCTCTCATGAAAATCGATATTTCGCAGCCGACCAGGGTCGGAATTACAGAGCCCAAAATAAAGTCAGAAGAGATCCTGATCTTACTTGATGACGATTTCAACAATTCGAACGTGTGCATCGTTACCGGTGCAGCCAGTGGCATCGGAAGGGCGACCGCAGTTGCAGCCGCGGCAAACAACCTGACCGCGGTCGGGCTGGATCTCAACGAGGAAGAAGGAAAACGGACTCAGCAAATGGCCAAGGAGAAGGGCGGCCGCATGGTCTTTCTCAAGACGGATCTCACCCGTGACGACGAAATTGAAGGAGCCGTCCAGGAAGCAGCCAAACTGGGCAATATCAAATTTCTCGTCAACATTGCGGGACTGCAACATATCGATTCCATTGAAAACTTTCCCATGGAAAAATACGATCTCATGCAACGCATCATGCTGAGGGCGCCTTTTTTCCTTTCAAAGCTCTGCATTCCTCACATGAAAAAGAGCCCGTCCGGAACCGGCGTAATCGGAAACATGGCATCCATTCATGCACACATCGCTACGGTCAACAAGCCCGTGTACACCATAACTAAATTCGGACTGCGAGCATTATCACAGGTAATATCTGCGGAGGGCGACGGTAAGATTAGATCGTTCACCGTAAGTACCGGCTTCGTCAAGACACCTCTGACGCTCAACCAGATTCCGTCTCAGGCCGAGCAGCGGAGCATCTCACAGGAAGAGGTCGTGCACGACGTTATGATGGGGAAATCGAGAGTAAAAGACATGATGGCACCCATTGAAACCGCGAACCTTTTTATGTTCGGTTTTTCTCGATACGGACGATATCTCGTGGGGGGGGATTTACTTTTTGATGGTGGCATAGTTCTCACTTACTAGTGTTATGTTTCTTAAATAGAAGCTTTCTTCGCAGACCTGAAAGTCAGTCATTCGGACTATTAAGCGCTCTTTCGGGAACATAACACTAACCCATTTCCGACGATTAGCGGCCGCGGGCTGCACAACGATCCAGGGAGGGTGTTATGAAGTGGAAAATCTTGGCTGCGGGCACAATGATTCTCTTCATTTGCTTGGCAGGCGGAGTAATCACGGGTGAAAAGGCAACGGCCCAGGATACGATTCGTCTGGGGTTCGTGGCTGACGTATCGGGAGTCGGTGCGACTTTCTACAAAGGCCAAAAAGCTGCCGTCGATCTCTTTATCGAAGAGATAAACGCTGCAGGCGGCGTGATGGGCAAAAAGCTGGAAGTAGTGGTGCGTGATGCTCAGCTTAAACCGGATATCGGGGCCAATATGGCTCGGGAACTCATCCTGAGCGAAAAATGCGACTTTCTCATCGGGCCGACGAGCAGCGCAGTTGCTCTCGCAGTTACAAAGGTAGCCAAAGAATTCAAGAAGATTGTCTATTTCCACACCTCCAACGCCGAGGCCCTCACTACAACGGATTTTCAGCCTTACATGTTTCAGGTGGTGCCGAACACCGGTATTGAAGGTCGAGGAATAGCCGTTTTTATGGCGCAGAAGCCGTACAAAAAGTATGGCTTCATCGGTCCTGACTATGCATATGGACACGATCAGTTTAATGCGTTCAAGGGTGAATTGGCCAAGCTAAAACCCGATGCGGAAATTGTGGAAGTGGTCTGGGTAAAGTTGGGTGAAACCAACTATTCTCCGTACATTCCGACGCTGATGGCAAAGAATCCCGAGGCTATTTTCAGCAGTTTGTGGGGAGGCGGATCAAGCACCTTCATCAAACAGGCCAAGCCGTACGGCATTTTTAACAAGGCCTCATTGTGCTCGCTTTTCGATCTGGACATGCTCAGGGTGACCGGTCAGGACATGCCTGAAGGACTGCTCGGGTATGCACGATGCCCCTTTTATGCGGTAGACAACCCCGAAATGAAGGCATTCGTAAAGAAATATTACGACAAGAACAAGGAATGGCCTGCAGACTGGGCTATTATGGCTTACGACGGACTCATCGCACTTACCGAGGCCATCAAGAAAGCCAACAGCACCGATTCCGACAAGGTGGTGAAAGCTCTGGAAGGAATGAAGTTCAAATCCCTTCGCGGAGAACGCTATATCAGGCCGGAAGATCATATGGCAAATGTGGGTATTTATGTCGGAGTCACGGCGAAAAATCCCGACTTCAAAGGCTTTCTCGTCATGAAGGACGTCGTAGAGGTTCCCGCTGAAAAAATCTGGCTTCCTGTGGCAGAGGTCAAGAAACTTCAGGAAGGCAAAAAGTAGCGTGTGGTGAAAGTCTGAAGGACTTTCTTAGGGGCATTGTCAGCCATCATCTTGGCAGGCAATCGGTCGGTGGGGGTAGGAAGGTCCGAACTTGACGTTGCGCAGGCAGCGAGGCTAAAGACGAAATTGGCTTGACCGAAATCGTCGGCGGCTTCAATGATTCGGACCTTCGTTTTCCGTATTTGAAAATACTTCCAATTCTTGGAAAAAGCTTCGCAGGAGTGTGCGTCTCGCGTGTGGCACTATTTTGCTCCTCAAAGAGTTCATTCTTATTTAGAATCACTTATTCCTTTCCCGACCGGAAAAAAACCTTATGAGCGCTCAATATTATCTGTTCATGCTTGTCAATGGGTTAACCCAGGGAATGCTCCTGTTCATTATCGCTTCAGGTCTTTCTCTGGTGTTCGGCGTGCTAAGGGTCATCAATTTCGCTCATGGGTCGCTGTACATGATTGGGGCCTTTGTTGCGTATTCTCTGTCCACATTGCTGGCAGGGACGACCATGCTGAACTTTCTTTTGTTGCTCCTAATCGTTCCGCCGATCATAGCGCTCCTGGGGCTTGTTCTCGAGGTCTCCATGTTCCGCCGGGTGTACGGTGAGGAACATTTGCTTCAGCTCTTGCTGACTTATGCATTGGTCCTGATTCTTGACAACGTCGTCCGGCTGATCTGGGGAGGAGACCCGCGGAATGTGTCACGCCCGGATTTTCTCGCAGGTTCGGTTGATTTCCTGGGCATGGCTTTGCCCAGTTATAATGTGTTTATCCTGATTATCGGACCGGTAATTGCACTCGGTCTCTGGCTGCTGTTGTATCGAACGCGGGCAGGAAACGTCATTCGGGCGGCGGTTTCGTATCCCGATACCCTCGGAGCACTCGGAGTCAATGTCTCATGGGTGATGACCGCAACCTTTATGTTGGGGTGCTGGTTGGCAGGTCTGGGAGGCGTCCTCATGGCCGCGCTGGCGAACATCGACCTTGGCATCGGTATGGAAAAGATCATCGAGTGTTTCGCTGTGGTGGTCATTGGCGGCCTGGGCAGCGTCGGGGGGGCACTCCTCGGATCTCTTATCATTGGAGTCGGGGTCACCTTTTTCCAATTGCCACTTGGTCGGTGGGCTCTTGTATTTCCGTATTTCATGATGGCGCTCGTTTTGATCGTCAGGCCCTGGGGGCTCTTCGGAAGACCGGAACGGTAGCGGGGAACCATGAAACGACAGGCTGCTCAATCTTCATTCAAGACCGGCAACTGGATTGCCGGAGCAATCGTGACGGCGATGCTCTTTGCGCTCCCTTTCGTGCTGGCCCAACTCGGCCGCACGGGCGAGTACTGGATCTGGGTCACCACTGAGATGATCATCAGTGCGCTGTTTGCCATGAGTCTCAACCTGATTCTCGGGTATGGAGGCATGGTGAGTTTCGGGCACGCGGCATTTTTTGGTGTCGGGGCTTACACTGTGGCTCTCTTGATGAAGAAAGCCGGGGCGCCGCTGTACCTTGCACTCCTGGCTGCACCGGTGGTAGCGGCTTTTACCGCGGCAATCATTGGCTGGTTCTGCGTCAGACTCATAGGACTCTACTTTGCCATTCTCACTCTCGCTTTCGGTCAGCTTCTGTACATGGTGGCTTTTCAGTGGTACACATTCACGGGCGGCGATGACGGCATCCACGGTGTTCCGCGACCCGAATTTCTCGGACCTGTAAACTATTATCTCTTGTGCCTGATACTTTTTCTCGTCTGTTTCCTCATCATGCGGATGATCGTCAACTCGTCGTTCGGTCTCAGCATTCGCACTATCCGTGAGAATATGGATCGAGCGAGTTTCATCGGAATCAACGTCAAGAAATACCAGTGGATTAATTTCATCATAGCCGGAGCTTTTGCCGGACTGGCTGGGGGACTTCTCGCAGAGCTGAACCGATTCGCACAAACGGAGTTTCTCCATTGGAGCAAATCCGCGGAACCGATCCTTGCCAGCCTGGTGGGAGGTATGTACTCCATACTTGGCCCGGCCATCGGATCGACCGTCTTGATATTCCTTAAGATCGTTCTCCAGCAGCTCCACAAGAGTATGGTAGACCTGTGGGCAATAATCCTCGGAGGAATATTGCTTCTCGTGGTGCTTTTCGCTCCTGGGGGACTGGTCGGAATCTATCAAAGAATATTCGGCAGAAGTGAATCTTGAGAAAGCGCAGCGGGTGAACTCGATCATGACCGATTACGTACTCCGGATTGAGCACTTGTCCAAGTCGTTTGAAGGAAGTCAGGTCTTCAACGACGTGAATTTTGCAGTAGAACAAGGTGAGTTGAGTTCCATAATCGGCCCGAATGGCGCGGGAAAGACCACGCTTTTCAATTTGATCACAGGATATCACGTGCCGGATGCAGGTCAGGTGGTCTTTCGAGGTCAGAATCTTGTGGGCATGCAGCCGTACGATATTGTGCGTCTTGGCATGGCGCGTGCTTTCCAAAGAACAAATATCTTTCCTCGCATGACGGTTCTGGAAAACGTTGTGGCCTCGGTGATAAGTCGCAATCAGGGTAATCTGGATATGGTTAAACCGGTGGACAGCCTGAAATCCGTTCACAAAAGAGCATTCGAGATTCTCGAAAGCGTAGAACTGGCTGATATGGCGCACCGCCTGAGCGGTATTCTTGCACACGGTAATCAGAAAAGGCTCGATATTGCCGTTGCTCTTGCACTGGAGCCTGCGCTGCTACTTTTGGACGAACCGACTCAGGGGATGAGTCCTGACGAACGATGGCAGACCGTAAACCTGGTGAAACAATTATGGGAAGATTTGAAGATAACAATGGTCTTCATAGAGCACGATATGGACATTGTTTTCGGCATTTCCCAGAAAGTGCGGGTGCTCTGTTACAAGTCGCTTCTCGCGGAAGGAACCCCAGGCGAAATATCGGCCAATCGTCAGGTCATCGAGGCCTATTTGGGGGAAGAGGTCTAACCATGCTGCTTCAGGTCAAAGGAATCAATACGTATTACGGGTTAAGCCACATCCTTTTCGATGTGTCCCTGGAAGTGGACCGGGGTGAGGTGGTGGTTCTGCTCGGCAGGAATGGAGCGGGAAAGACCACGACCATGCGCAGTATCATGGGATTGACTGCACCTAAGAGTGGGACTGTCACGTACCACGGGCAGGACATAACTGGACTGTCTCCGTACAAAACAGCGCGACTGGGCATGGGGTTTGTTCCCGAAGATCGCCGGATCTTTCCGGATCTCACGGTCAGGGCAAATCTTGAAGTAGGATTGAAGAAGTCCAAGAACAACGACAACAAATGGACATTCGACAGAGTTTTCGATCTGTTCCCCCGGCTTAAGGAACTCTCGCGGCGTCGCGGCGGAACCCTGAGTGGCGGCGAACAGCAGATGCTTACCATAGCGCGCACACTCATGGGTAACCCCGATCTGCTGCTTCTGGACGAACCATCCGAGGGGCTGGCCCCTATTATTGTCAAATCGCTTGGTGAGTTTATCGATCGCATCAAACAGGAAGGAATGACCGTGCTGCTGTCCGAGCAGAACGTCAAGTTTTCCCTCAAACATTCCGACCGTGCGTACATCGTTGACAGCGGTCACATAAAGTATCAGGGGTCTATAAAAGATTTGGAAAACGATGAAGACGTGAAGAAACGCTATCTGGCGGTTTAATTTGCAGATGAGTTGACTTAACCGGCCGAGCGGCCCGAAATCAGCCCCTATACCCTACGCCTACTTCGTCACTCCAGTTTTGTATCCAAGGGTCAGAGGCATGAATTCCTTCTCCGAGACGATCTCCAGAGCGGAAAGATCGTCGGTGAATACCATTCCCGTATAATCATACGGAATCTTCTTGAAAAAGCTTGCCTGTGAATCATCGGAGGACCGCTGCAAGTCGCGCATGACCTGAAAAAGCTTGTTCCACGTCTGGTCCGGAAAAGCCAGAATTGCAGATTCCACCTCAGGTCGATCGGCACTTACGTCATTTTTGGAAGCAATGAGAAGACGAGAGGTAAACACGCTTCCACCCTCAGTGGGGAAATACTCGGCATAATATACATAGGGAAAAACTGCGGCTACTGTGTTGGCAATACCTCGGAACACAAGCTTTTCGCCCGTGGTTCCTATATTCATTGCCAAGAGACCGTTCCCGGTCATTCGCTGTTTGACTTCCGCGAAGAATTCGAGGCTGGCCAAGTGAAAGGGAATGTGAGGCGGTCGAAACGCATCCACCAGCACCACGTCGTATTGTCTGTGTGATGAACGCATGAAGAGTCTTCCGTCACTCACGTGTGAAACGAGCCGAGGGGAATAAGAAAAGGGAAAATACGGAACAGCAGCTTCAAGGAGTCCTTTATCGATTTCAACTCCATCTATGAGTGTATCGGGACACTGTTGACCGATCAAGTACGGAGCACATCCTCCTCCCAATCCTATGAGGAGCATGTTATCCGGGAACTTACGATTTGCAGCTTGATATACTCGTGGAACGAGCGCGAACATGTCTTGCCATGAATCGGTTATGGGACTGCCTTCGATCCACATGGACTGCATACCGATTCCTGCATCCGTGAGAAGGATAGTCGCCTTGGCATTTTCTTTCTCCGAAGGGATAGGTATTTTGAATATGCTTACCTGCTGGTACAGCGTTTCTCGCTGATGGACCAGCGGCGGTTTCAATGGTGCTTTCAATCCGTTCACACCCAAGAGCAAAGCCACAGCGAGAATCCCCGCACCTGCCGCAAAATAGAAGAATCCGGATCTTCTCAAAGGCCACAAAACCGTGCAGAGAAGCAGTCCGCCAAAGAAGAAGAAAGACAGACGCATGCCAATCCAGGGGAGAAGGACCAGGGCAGGCATAAGGGTCCCAAGTATGGAACCGAGCGTTGAGAACGCAAAAACTTTTCCTGCAATACGGCCTACCGCGGACGCATCCATAGCTGCTACATGAATAATGAACGGGCTCGTCATCCCCAGAATGACTGCCGGTGCAGAAATGAGCAAAGCACAGATGCTCAGGGCAGTGACGAGAGCATGCGACGAACTTCCTGCAGCGACGGAAAATCTTCCCAAAGCCATTTCCATGACCGGTTGCGCCACATAGGGCAAAAATATGACGAAACTTGCCGCAAAGAACAGAATCGTAGCCAGGAATTCCACCCTGGGCTTTTTCTCGGCCAGAAGACCTCCCAGATAGTAGCCTGCCGTTAACGCTGTCATGGTGGATCCGATGATGACCGTCCAGATCATGACCGACGTGCCGAAAAAAGGAGCCATGAGCCGACCCGAGCACATCTCCAGCCCCATGATGGTCATTCCTGAAACGAACGTAAGGACTATAAGGTAGCGCGCTCCCGGGGGATGGGGTTCGTTGTTTTCTGGTGAAATCATTTGCTTATTCATTGCTCATTCATTTTCTTGGTGAAACTTTACCGATTTTCTGCGGTTCACGTTGTCGCTTCTTATGTCTCAGTTCCCATATACCCGTAGCGAATGGAATAATGAGGACGAGCCATCCTGTGACGACGATTCCGGGCCAACCGGATAGCACGTACATGTAGCCGCTCACACTGATTCCAGCGAATCCGCCCAGATAATAGAAAAGCACGTACAGTGAGTTCGCTCTGCCTCTGCTGGACTCAAGCCTTCTATTGAGCGATCCGGCCGCAGCCGCGTGCACTGCAAAGAATCCGGCGCATATTCCGCACAGACTCAGCGCTATGCCAGGCATTGACTTTATTAGGGTCGTTCCTATGGATACAGCGAACACAACTGCCCCCAAGGCCATAATGACACCGTTTCCCATGCGGTTACTGAGTTTCCCCGCAATGGGTCCCATGATGATTCCAATCACGTACGACGTGTACATGAACGTGATAGCATTGGTGGAAGCCCCGAATTCAGGTGAAGAGAGATAAAAGGGAAGATAATTGAATACCGATGAAAAAACAAAGAATGCACTGAAGGCCACAAGGAAGGTCCTGAGCAGCTCAGGGCGTACAATCAACACGAGAAATCCCTGATCTTCCGCATCCGCAGGGTTCTTCGGTTTCTCTTGCGGCAAGAAACGATATGCAGCGAGCGTCGCCAGAAACACCATTACGGATGCAGTTACGAAGGCGTATCTCCAGTGCAGCGGCGGATGAATGAAGCCGCCCAGCAGTCTGCCACCGAGTCCGCCTGCTACTGTTGCTGAAATATAGGAACCCATGACCACATTGAGTTTTTCTCTGGGCAGAGTCTTGGACAAAAATGCAGCCACGCACGTAGTGAGGCACGGAATGAACAGGCCTTGCACAAAACGAGTGCCTATCAGCACCGAGATACTCGCGGTCATGGAACAGGCGAGACCGCACAGCGTAATCACGATTCCGCCGGTCAAAATGATGGGTTTGATGGGAAATCTATCTGCGGCGATGCCCAACGGGCAATTAGAGACAGCTATTCCGAAGATAACGGCCGATATGGTCAGAGACGCGTACGTCTCGTCCACGCCGAATTCGGATCGGAAAATCGGCAACACAGGTTGGGTAATGTAAATGGTCGTGAACGCTGCGGCAACTAGAGAGAAAACCAGGAGTTGCAGTCCGGACCAGGAATCGAACGAAGTATCATTCTGCTTCTCTTTCATCCTTATCTATATACCACTCATGACTGTAAGCTCGTGCGTGAAAGTGGTACGCTGAATTCCAGAGCAGCATAATGTTCATGAACGAGATGTTCAGTTGTCGGACTGCAACCCGACCATTTCCCAGTATTCTTGAACCGAGAGTATCATTTCCATGTACGCATCGAAACCAATGGGCTTGACAATGCATAGATCCGCCCCGAGTTCGTGGCACGCCTGCACGTCGATCAAAGTATCGGATGTGGTCACAACAATTATTACGGTACCGGAAAGATCCGGATCTCCACTGATTTCGAACAGAACCTCTTTTCCGTTCTTCTTTGGAAGATTGAGATCCAAAAAAACGAGGTCAGGCTTTGCGGAATCAGTGTATTTTCCGCGTCTGAACAGGAAATCCAGAGCCTCTTGCCCGTCTCTTACGATGTTTACGCAATTCGCGATCTCCCAACGTTCCAATGCTTTTCTGGTCATCAGAACATCAATGGGATTGTCTTCCACCAACAGGATGTTTATTTCTCGTATTTTCTCTGTCATGATGTTCTTCCATCGGGTATGCTGAAGAAAAATGTCGACCCGGTTCCAACTTCCGACTCTACCCAGATTCGCCCGCGATGGCGTTCAACGATTCTCTTTACGATGGCCAGCCCCATACCGGTACCGTCAAAAGTCTCCTGTTTGTTCAGTTGCTGAAAA
The DNA here is from genome assembly GCA_041740635.1 of Desulfomonilaceae bacterium. GTDB lineage: Bacteria > Desulfobacterota > Desulfomonilia > Desulfomonilales > Desulfomonilaceae > Desulfomonile. The sequence continues at coordinate 18,024 of JBGSLQ010000067.1, forward strand.
ATGACGAAGATGCGTTCAAAATATTCCTTTGGTACGCCGATGCCGTTGTCCTTTACGGAAAAGATCCATTCATTGCCGTTTCTTTGAACGGAAATATGCAATTGAGGTGAATTTGTACGGCCGAATTTTACGGCATTTGCTATGAGATTTTGAAATACTTGCATCAACTGCGTGGCATCTCCCTGTACCTCAGGCATTTCACCGTACGTGACAGTGGTGCCTTTCCCGTGAATAAGGTTCTCGAGATTGTGGAGTGATTGTTCCAGGACCTTTCGAGTGTCGACTCTTTCGAACAGATGACCCTTATTGAGTCTGGAATAGGTGAGAAGGTCGATGACGAGAGACCGCATCTTCTTGGCGGAATCTACGGCATAGTGGATTAATTTATCCGACTCTTCGGAGAGACGTCCTTTGTGCAGTTTTTCGATCATCTGCAGAGCAGTCACAACATTACGCAGGGGTTCCTGCAAATCGTGTGAAGCGACGTACGCAAATTGCTCGAGATCTCTATTCGATCTGATTAAGTCAGCTTCAGCCCTCACGCGATCGGTAATATCGTGAATGATGGATGAGAGCAATGTTCGACCACGAACGTTCAGTGTGCTGGTGTATACCTCCACATTTCGAATTTCTCCGGACGCAAGTTTGTGTTGAAACAAGAAGAAGTGTTTGAGTTCCGCACGGGCTTTATCCATCTCGGCATAAATTTCTGAGGGGGACAGTACATTGATGTGCACTATTTTCATTTTCTTCAGATAGGCGAGTTCGTATCCGTAAAACTCTGAAGCCGCTGCGTTTGCATCGAGTATTTCTGCAGTATCGGGATCTATAAGTAATCTCACTGCATGACATTCATGGAACATTTGCCGATAAAGCTCCTCGTTTCGTCTGAGTACTTCCCGGGCCAGTTGCTGCTCGGTAATGTCCCGGTACAAGGCCTGATTCAGGTTATTGCCGATATGTCTGCCACAGACCTCACATGGCACGTACGTGCCGTTTTTCATACGCATGCGACGATCCAGGCGGGTCAGCACACCTTCGAGAATTGCTTGCAGCCTTAGAGGCGTCTCTTCCAGATCTTCGGGGTGAATCAGCTCTCCTATATGCTTTCCTCTGATTTCTTCCAATGAGTATCCGAACATGTGCAGGATTGCCTTATTGGCATCCACGACAGTACCAGTATCATCAAACAGAAGAATCCCGTCTGCCGAATCTTCATACAAGGCCTTGTACTTTGACCTACTTTCCAGCAAAGCCTGTTCCGTTTGTTTTCGCTCTTCAATTTCCTGAGCCAGTTTCGCTGTACGCTCCCGGACCTTTTGTTCAAGTTCCGCATGCGCCTCCTTCAATTGTTGCTCAGCTTCTTTGCGCCGGTTTTGGTTATCACATGCTTTAATAATATTGGCGCAGGTCATTACATAAGGCTTAAGGAAATCGACAAGTTCGCTATCGTAGCCTCCGGCCCTGTTGGTTAAACCAGCCATACCGACAAGTCTGCCATTATAGAGGAAAGGAAGACCCAAGAACGCCTTAATAGGAGGATGCCCTTCCGGTAATCCGATTCTCTGAATATTATTTCCGGGACAATTGAATGCTATCGGTTCGGCAGCTTCGTCGATCGAACTCCACAATTCGCTAATTTCATGAGTCTCTCCACAGGCGCGATCGACTCCATGACTGTTCGTTCGGGATTGTTCGTTATATGAGTTGCTGACGACGGCTCTATGGTGCAAGCCTAATTGGCCGTCTGCAGTTTCATGGATTTCACCGATGAAGCCGAATTCACTGGCGGTGAGTGAGCAGAAATCTTCCAAGAAATGAGCGAAGATGGCCTCTGAATCCGTATCTGCTATGAATTGTGTTTGTGCCCGCTGGACTGCCTGAAGCAATTCGTTCTGCTTTCTCGCGGTTTCCAGAGCCGCAGTGCGTTGTTGCACTGTACGTTGCAGCGCCTGGTTGAGATCTCTTACCTCCGCTTCGGCCCGTCTGCGCTCGGTAAGATCTCGAATAATGCAGGTTCCAAGGAGTCCGACCGGGCCTTTTCTGCAGGATACCGCCATTTCCGCCGGAAACAGTTGGCCGTCGTCCCTCTCCAATAGCACTTCTATATTCCCCGGTCGAAGGGAATGGGAGACTGATCCTCCTTCTTCCGTTACCTGAAGCTCGGCATTCCTATTGACGAGTTGGAAGAAAGACGCTCCAATTGCCTCCTGCTTCGAATAGCCGAACATCTTCCCGGCTGCTGAATTCCAGTCGATAATCCTTCCCGAGTGATCGAAAGTGATTATCGCGTCAGTGGCAGTCTCCACCAGCATCTTGTATCCTGCTTCCGCATCTGCGAAAAGTCCCGCAATGGCTTCTTCAAGGTTCACACCTCGTAACCGGGCATTTTTCAGCGAACTGAAGACCGCAGTCAACGCCATGAGACCGCCCATGTACAGCGCCGATTTACCCAACCATCCTATCGGAGATCCAATTGCCTTGAGAGAGAAGAAGCTGATCATTGCTATCGAAGAGAGCGCCAGAGAAACCGCATACCAGTAAAAGAAATCGGACCTGGATCGCAGATAATGCGTGAAGAAGAATGCGCACGAAACAATGTAAAGCACTGTCGAGGTACCGAGAACCGCTTGCCTCAGCATCGACGGCCCATGCGAAGGATCGAAAAATGGCAAGATAGCGTCATTCAAGGCAGCCAACGTGACGCATGCAATAACTCCGAGTACGCCGGCATATGCAGCGGTAACAGTCAAAGGCTTTCCTTTGCCGTAATGCGGATGCCGACCGGAAGCATTGAGAATCGCTCCTATGGTGTGAAAAACAGATCCGAAGAAGAACCCGGCAGCCTGAACGGTGACGGCATCATTCCCCCCATCAACTCGAGTTACCAAATAGCTCCCCACCGACATGGCCAACCCGAGTGAAAGCATGCCGCACCCCATGAAGAGGACTGCGTAGGAGCCGCCGTTCACGTACGTTTTGCCGGCAACATAAGCGATGAAAATAGAAAGAATGCCGCCAAAGATAATTGACAGAAAAGGAGCCAAAAAGAGTAATGCAAAAACGGTCCGTATGTCCAGAATAGCCAAAACCAGCAAGGCAAGGGCAAAGACCGCCAAAACCAGCAGCCCGGCAAACTTCGGAATTGTCATGACTTCACCAATTGAACAAAAAACGTATTAATTGACGGTGTCACCAATGAAAGACAAATTGACCGAATCAACAAAGATTTCTTTATCGAAAACGCACATGTTACGAAAATGGTTTAGAAAATACTCCGACGCGGCCCGAGTGAGGCCGGTGTTATACATTTCGTCCAGGGGACTGACTGTGTTCCTCATGAAAAGAATAACGCCTCAATTAAAACTTGTCTGAGGAAGCATCGTGTTTTTCGAAATAATTGCTCGTTGTATAAATTCCAATGTACACAAAACACGAAAATTCGAATCCTTTTTCAAAGAAACCTATTCTGCATAATTCTGTGACAATGATGCAATACGCCTCCATCTTCGTGGGACAGTGTGTCTTGACCAGCGTTGGAACCTTTTTTCGAGGTCATTTGACTAAGAAAGGAGTCCAAAGGAGACATTCGTAAGTAAATGAGGAGATTGTTATGAACATGTTATCCGGACAGGTGGTCTGGGGTGGTGTTGCTTTGGGACTCAGCGCAATTGCAGCCCCAACGGTATTACCGAGTGTTGCATCGGTTGCGCGACCGGTAGCAAAAACAATTATGAAACAAGGTATATTGTTATACAAGAGAGGTGAACGGGTAGCTACGAACGTTAAAGAGGGATGGGCGTCAATTGTTGATGAAGCGCTGTCAGAACTAGGGGAAGACGCAGCCGGAAAACAATGCCTGACAGTGGAAGATCCGGCACAACAAATTTCGGAATGCTCGCAATCCTGATATAAATCTATTTTTGTAAGCCGGGGTTGGGTGGCGCCGAGGCCTCCTCTGATTGGCTCACCGAGTGGCCCGGCATCTATCGGGCCACTCGATTTTATCTATTTCTCAAATAAATTAATGACGTCAGGAAACCAGGAATTCGGTCTTATCAGTTTTCTCCCATGGAAGATCGAGATCCGGACGGCCGAAGTGTCCGTATGCAGCCAATTGCCGGTAGAATCCTTGTTTCGATTTGGCCGGAAGCTGCAGCAGATCGAATTGTTGAATGATTCCGCACAGCGTAAACTGAAAATGCTTCTTTACCAGGGCGGCAATGGCCTCATCGGGCAGGAAACCTGTTCCCATGGTCTCCACTTGAATACTAACCGGTTCGGCAAGACCGATGGTATAACTGATCTGAATTTCGCAACGCTCCGCCAATCCTGCTGCAACCACATTCTTGGCTGCGTATCGCGCTGCATACGCTCCGATTCTGTCTATTCTGAGGGGATCTTTCCCGCTGAGAGCAGAGCTCCCGTTCCGCGAAAATCCCCCATACGTGTCGATGGCATTCTTGCGACCGGTCATTCCCGAGTGCACTGAAGGACCTCCCAATTTAAGGGGCCCTCCAGGATTGATAAATATGAGTGTATTTTTGTCGGGCTTTAAGAGCTCATCCTGAAAAACCGGCTCGATCACCGCTTCTCGAACATCCCTTTGAAGCCGCTCGGCTGAGGGGTAGTTCCGATCGGTTTGGCTCGTATTCACCGCTACGCTGTAAATTCTGACCGGGCGAGTGTCGCTATATTCGACGGCAACCTGGGTAGTGCCATCCGGAGCCAGATAGTCGAGCACACGAGTAGTGCGCACTTCGGCAAGTCTTCGTGACACTTTGTGTGCAAGCCAGATCGGAAGAGGCATCAAAACAGGGGTTTGATTACACGCAAACCCGAACACGGTTACCTGATCGTCAACCGGGATTCCGTTCTCAGCACTTTCGCATTGAACTGCATACGTATGCTTACGATCTGTATCCGCCATCTCTTTCAAGCTGGTCAAAATACTGCATGTCTTAAAATTGAAATCCTGTTCCACATACCCTATCCGCCTGATTACTTTTCTGGCGACATTGGGAAAATCGACTTTAACGTGAGAAGCAAATCGCGCAGCAATGAATACAACGGAAAGAGATACTGCGCATTCGGCGATGATTCGGGCTGAAGAGTCGTGTTCGAGGAATCGATCGACAATTGCGTCACTGATCTGGTCGCACAGCTTGTCAGGATGCCCTTCCGTAACGGATTCAGATGTGTGGATGTAACTACTCATGCGTGGTTACCTTTTTAAGCTTTTTTGCTTGCCTCTGATATTAAGAGAGGGATCACCGAAGCTCCCCCGACGACGACCCAATCAGACAATGCCAACGGAGCCAATCCCAGCAAGGAGCGAAGTCCCGGAATGAACTGTATTACAATTTGCAGACCCAGAGAAGTAGCAATGGCAGCCTGCAGGTATGGATTCGGAGGCGACGGTTTGCTGTCGAAAATGGTTCTCGCCTCTGAACGGCAGCTCAATGCATGCAGAATCTGCGCGACAGTAAGGCTTTGAAAAGCAATTGTCCGGGCAAATGGACCATACCCGTACCGTAACAGACCGTACCCGTATGCCGAAAGACTGGATATCGTCATTAGTGCGGATTCCAAACCGATGCGTTTGAAATCACTCCTCTCCACGATCGGCTGATGAGGATCTCGAGGAGGTCTCTGCATCACGTCGGGCTCCGAAGGATCCAGTGCAAGAGCAAGACCCGGAAAAATATCAGATACGAGATTGATCCACAACAGTTGCATGGTGTTGAGAGGGTACCCCATTCCCAGCGCTCCTGCCGCAAACATCACTTCAATTTCGCTGAAATTAGTGGAAAGCAAATAATGAAGCGTCTTCCTGATATTGTCATAAATCGCTCTCCCATCCCGAATTGCTACAATCATGGTCTCCAGGTCGTCTTCTTCCAGCATAACGTCCGCTACTTCCCGGGCCACATCCGTACCTGAACGTCCCATTGCCACGCCCACGTCAGCAGCTTTCAATGCGGGGCCGTCATTGATTCCATCGCCCGTCATAGCGACAACTTTTCCTGCAGATTGGAGCGCCTGGACGATTTGTAGCTTGTTCGAAGGACTTACTCGTGCAAAAACATGGACTCTTTTGCTCAGAGCCTTAAGCACTTCCGGATCGACTTGCGACAAATGCGTGGAATCGACAATCTCGAGGGGACGGTCTCTATTAAGCCCAAGCTGTCTACCCACCGCATATGCTGTCGGGCTCTGATCGCCTGTTAACATAATTGTATCCAGACCTGCGGCATGAAACGCTTCGATAGATTCTCTCGCACCGGGCCGAACAGGGTCTTCCATGCCCACGAGTCCCAACCACGTGAAATTCACGTCTCCATCCGAGTTCTGTTGGCTGGCATAGGCCATTCCGAGGACCCGTAAGGCATCACCGGCCATGGAATCGTTCTCCGACTCGATGATCGTCCGATCCTCATCCGTCAGGGGAATCCTCGTTTCATTTTGAAGACGAAAATTGCACATCCCAAGCACATCGAGCGGACTGCCTTTTACTGCGACCAGGGTCGCATTGTCATCCTGGTGGGTCGTGGTCATGAATTGCCGGTCGTCGGATCGATAATTCGTCGCAATCAGCGGGAAGTTGGATCTGACGTCCGCTATGTCGATCCCGTACACAATTGCCAGAGACATGAGCGCGTTTTCTGTCGGGGTTCCTTCCAGAACGAAGGTGTCGTGATTGCCGGTGATCTGACTTTCATTGCACAGAATGCCTATTTCGATCAATTTGCCTACAGCCGCCCGGGAATCATCCGGCAAAAAACCGTGCTCCGATTGAAACTGAGCTCCGACCACTTCGATACGCTCAATCCCTGAATAGATCCTGGTAACGGCCATCCGATTCGCGGTGACCGTCCCTGTCTTGTCAAAACAAATTGTCTGAATGGACCCGAGAGTAGATACGGCTTCAAGATTTCGTATGAGGACTTTCCGCTCTTTCATTCGCCGTATTCCGAGAGCGAGGGTGGTCGTGGCCACAGCGGGAAGCCCTTCGGGAACCGCAGCGACTGCCAGGGAAATGGATGTCTTCAGCATGTTCAAGATGCCGTTCCCCCGCAGAATTCCGATGAGAAAAACCAGAAAGCAGACAGCAGCCGAGAGTACCACCAACTGATTGCCTATATGCCTCAATTGTCGTTCTATCGGCGTCTCGGGGGATCGAGATTCGGCTACAAGTGACTGAACCCTGCCCATTTCGGTAAACGACCCCACCGCAACCACGACCGCCAGTCCCTGTCCTCCGGTGACGAGCGTTCCTTTGTACACCATGTTGACTCTGTCACCGAGCGGCAGGTCCTCTTTTTGGAGGGTCGCATCGGTTTTTGCCACAGGCATGTTTTCCCCGGTGAGGATCGATTCATCGAGAAACAGACGAACTGCTTCGAGTATCCTTGCATCCGCGGCCACATACGTTCCCGGTCGCAGAACGACGATGTCTCCGACCAGAATTTCAGAAGAAGGAACCTCAACCATCTTGCCGGACTTCAGAATCATCGTCTCAGGCTGAATGTCTTGCCTGAGTGCCTCGATAGCCCTCTCAGCTTCACTTTCCGTCGTGTATCCTACAACTGCATTGATTATCACGACTGCGCCGATTACGACCGCATCCAATAGTCCTGCCGTTACTATAGAGATTCCTGCCGCTGCGCCAAGAAGGGCAACCGGCAGAGAATCGAATTGACCGAGAAAAAGCCTGAATTTGGATCGAGGCTCCGCCTGCGGGATGCGATTCGGTCCGAACAATTCAAGATTCTTATCCTCAGCGTTCTCTGGCAGTCCTGAAGCAGTGCTGTTCACTTTCTCAAGGACAGCCTCTTTATCAGTCACATGCCAAGTGGGCAGTTCCGAGGGCCCAAGAAGACGGGACATCCAAAAACGGCCCTCTTTGGGTCCCCCCTGTGCTGTTCGCGCAAGAGCGGAATCCGGATGCCGCAGGTATTCTTGTGCGACACTCTCGAGCAGAGTGGCAATAACTTTGATGTTGCACGCAGGATCAAAAAGAATGAGTACGTTTCCGGTGAGAATGCTTGCGGAAACCGATCTTATTTCCTTTCGAGCAGGCAAGACGGCTTCAAGAATTGTTTTGAGAGCCGAACACCTGTAGAGGCCGGTTACTTTGAACCTGACTCTCCCCTTGAGACTATGAAGTTTTTTTATCAATTATCTACCCGATATTTTTCACTGTATGCTCAATACTATTCAGTGAACTCGCAATTATTAATCTGGAATATCTACTCCTTCGGCGCCAATCACAGCTCCTTCATCAAATTCATCGATACCGGAATGCATGAAAACGCCCAGTGCATAATAGAATGCAACATACCACGCGGGAAGAACCACATTACCTCGTGCGAGTTGCCAGATCCCTGAAGTGACCAGGCTGACAAATACGAGACTCGGTACATCAATTTGTCCGGATGTGAGAGTCAAAAGCTCCTTGTTGTACGACCGGAATACTGATGCAACATTCTGGAACAAGGTCCGCTGTGGAGCCGGCGGGTGTTTCAGCGTGAAAAGGCCCTCTTCGTGTACCTGTCGCTCAAGCGCGTCCAGGCCCCCATGATAGGTGATTACAATACTTCCCGTATGAGGAGCCGCTTTCGCTTCCTCCACCCCGTGCAGAGTTCGCAATTTTTCGGTAATGTCTGTGAAATAAGCTTTGTCTCCCCGTTTGGAAGGAATCCTGACCCTCAATCGCCGGGGAATTGTATGATACACATGAGCAACCGGATGCATGGTCTCCTCTCCACTTTTTTTCTTCATAATACGGGTAGCTCTTATTTTTGGCAAGCTGCTGGATAGTAATATGTTCGACTACTGCAATAATTCCTACAAAAATAGGATCACAAAAGAGCAGCGATCCGTCGAACGCATACATCCGGGTATTCCAGCTCTATAGGCTGACAATAGCACTGATACCATTTGCGACTGAACGCGATTGCATTCTTTTGTTTTGGAGGGTATCAGTGATGGGCACCTGAGATTAAGAACCAAATGGGTGATTGCGCTGTCTCATCCTGGAACGAGAGTGAGAGCTGCTTTAATTGACTGCTAAGGAATACGTATGGCGAAGGGTCAATCGGTTGAGAATGCAAATAGGGCTATTGATGTGTTGGTGAAAGTTTCACGGTTCGTGGAACCGGTGCGTCACGTTACCGGAAAAATTGAAATGGCTGTATCACTGATCAACATATCAAAACTGGCTACAATCGCAAACGGGATCGATATAAAAACCGAAGTGTCCCGAATACCCGGATTGAAACGATACAACGTGAGTCCCTGGTCAATGTCCGCAACAATTTATTACGACCCCGAGATTTTGCCGCCGGACATCTGGAACGACTTTACCAGTATCAAGAAAGACCCGGGAGCGGAACATGGTTTCAGACAGAAATTGCTGTTGGTATTCGAGAAACACAATGGGGCTTAAAATGCTCGACTGACAGGGATTGTAAAAACATTTCCGTCATGGGGTCTTGATCCTGGGCGGGGGGAGCAGTGTGATACTTCCGCGGTAGATATGCCGGGCCGATACGGACTTCACCTATAAAAACGGTTGGTTGTGTCTGCTCAACTGTTTATTGCCATACCGTCCCCGGCACATCGGCAGCACAGCAAATAAATAGTGATAAAAGGAATTTATCGAGGATCCCTTTTAAAAATAGTTTACAGATATTTATTTTTTTGCTAACACGCCGCAAACATAAGGCAAGCATGATGCTTTCAAGGCTTAAAACAAGGGGAATATAGATGTCATATTACGTTCATGCGGTGGCAGGAAGACTGAGAATTAAGCTACCAATCCTTAAGAAGAATCCAACCAAGGCTCAGGAATTGGAAGAGTTATTGAGAAGCCTCTCCGGAGTGGAGCACGCTTCGACAAATAATATGACTGGCAGCGTAACTATCCTGTTCAACGAGGAAGTTATCGGTTCTGACGGCATTCTCCTCCTCCTTGCACAAGAAGGGTATATCGATATTTTCCAGCTCATTTCCGGAAAGAAACGCGAAGAATCGCCGGTAACTCATATCGGACAGGCTGCTTCGAAAGCTCTCTTGGGCTTCGCACTCGGTCGAGCATTCCAGGGGACGCCTCTGGCCTTTATTAGTGCTCTTATATAGTATCGGAGTCGCGGGACTGAACGCGATGTCCGCATATGTCTAAACGTTCTTTTCGTTCTTCAGCATTTCTCACAATTCTTCAATTATCAATTAATCGCAGCTCAGTGTCTCGTCAAAGATGTATGTTTGGCAGGGCACACCAGAATGTTTTCGTAATCCGCTGTTCGCAGTAAACGGGTCAGCTGCACTTATACGCTTTACATCGAGTGCACAGAGCAGCGCTATTCATCCACTAATCGGTCCACCCTGCATCAACGAACGAATTATTCCTCAACGTCTTTTGCAGATAATTCAGTCTCTATTTCGGATTTGACCTCAGCTATGAGATCCTCGGTCATTTCACTGACTTCTTCTATCATTTCTCTCCCGCGTTCATATACCATATAACCGCCTCTGATCACGGCTTTCATAAGTGGCCTCATGGAGGCCGCAATAACGGGGACAACAACAGGCGCCAGTAGTAATCCTACTCCAATTGCAAGACCTGTCCACACATTGGCTTTTGGTTGTAAATCAGTCAGAGCCATTCACTACTCCTTTCAATAATTCTCTCATTAGTTTTGTTGTAATCGATTGTTCATCTAATTACAACGAAGAACATTTTTCTTCACATGCCTTCGTACCGGGCTGTGCGGGAAAGGTTAACAAGTATCCGCAAAAATTGCGTACTTGCCACAAGAATATACTTGCAAGTCTTTCCTGGGGGATAGGAACAGTGGAATGCATCGATAAACTTTTTTGCATCAAAAATTGGCTTATGTGCCGCATTGAACATTCATTGTCTGACACATATCTCCCGTGCAAGGTTCCTGGACATTCATGGGGAGCCATACAGTAAAGGTGGTCCCTTCGCCGTCGGATTGAACTGAAATGGACCCTTTGTGAGCCTCTACGATTTTTTTTGAGAGCGTCAAACCTATTCCGGTACCGTAGTTTTTGGTAGTGAAGAAGGGGCTGAAAATTCTCGGCAGCTCTTGCTGATCTATCATGACGCCGCGATTGCGGATCTTCATCTCGAAATATCGTTCCGCATCCAATGAAATAGTCTCAATCAACTTGCTGTCAGGAATGGAGATGCCGGTTTCCACACGTATGACTTCTCCGGATGGCGAAGCATCTATTGCGTTGGAGACCAGATTCCGCACGACCTGCTCGAATCGTTCCGGGTCCAGAGACATTTCTTTCTCATCTTCCTGCAACTTGACGCTCAATTTCAGATGTTTGTCCTCAAAGGCTTCCTTATACAAATTCAGGACCTTTTCAATAATGGCGTTCGGATTCGCTATCTGCTGATTCAGACCCTCTTGCCTGGTGAATTCGATGAGAGTGGATAAAATTTTTTCAAGCCTTTGAATTTCCGAGCCGATCATGCGAACGGCTTCCGCCTGACCTGAATCGCTGCCGATATTGCAGGAATCGAACTGGCGTGCTATGCGCCGTGCAAACCCTCCGATAATGGTGAGAGGTTGTCGCAATTCGTGGGCTACTTCGGCAGTATGTTGTGCAATGGCTTTCGATTTACTGGTCTGAATAATATGGGAATACAATTCATCGATGATCTTCACTTTTTCCAGGAGTTGTTCCCGGGATTCCTTCAGTTGTTCCTCCAACCTTCTCCGGCGGGTAATATCTCTCATAACCCCTTCGTACAGCATGGCGCCCTTGAACCCGTCATCAAGGGCTTTACATCGGATGCGGGTAAATTTCGTTTCGCCGTCCCCATCCAGCAATCTTATCTCTTCATCCCAGACCGCATGACGGGCGAGCTTCAGAATCGAATCGATTTTATATCTCTCTTCCGGCACTACGTACGCACTGATGGGGGTATCCAGGATTTCCTGTAACGGAGTACGCAACAATTCTTCAGCCTGTGCATTAAGATATGTGAACCGCCCCTCCTCGTTGAGAACAAAAATGACGTCGGGAACCTCATCCACTAGAGTGTGGTACAACAGTTCCGAATCTCGAAGCATTGTTTCGATCCGCTTGCGCTCTCTGATCTCCTGTTTCAAATCCTCGTTGAGGCTGACCAGTTGAGCGGTCCGTTCGGTCACCCGGTACTCCAATTCTCTATTCGCTTTTCGCAATTCCTCATCTTTTTGCTTGCGTTCGGTGATATCCCGGATAGTTGCGGTGAAAAACATACCCTCGTGTGTCTTCCCCGCGGATATGGAAACCTCAACGGGAAACTCCGTACCGTCTTTTTTTCGACCAGATACCTCACGAATACGCTTGGAATAGTAAAGGCGACCGGACGCCGCTGCTCTGTTCAGAGCGACTTCATGCAATGCCACGAATTTCTGTGGCATGAGAATCGTTATGGGTTGATTCAAGACTTCTTCGGGGGAATAGCCGAACGTACGGGTTGCCGCCGAATTCCACATCATGATTCGTCCCGAACTGTCAGCTCCAATAATAGGATCGTTCGCTGTCTCCAGCATGACGCGGAGTCTCTCGTTGATTTCCCGCACAGCGTTTACGTCTTTTCCCGCCTGGTCGTCCGACCACACACCAGTCCCTGATGGGTTGCTCTCCGCATCGGAAACCGGTCTTCTTTCGCTCTCATATTTGACGCTCTCATATTCGATTTCCATGTTGGGGGACTCCGAAATGCCACTCACTTACAAAACGTATGTGCCTGTGACCTTTCCAAAAAATAAGTCCCCGATAGAGACAAGTCAAAAGATGCAAGGCAGCCTCAGAATAAAGTGACGTCGTATTTCTTATTTGGACTGAATCGGCAAATAAGGTGACGAGGGCTAAGAAAGCCTTACGAAACTCTTTGACGACAGGGCTGATCAAATGCGGGGATTATGGGACTTAGAATTATGGTAGCGCATTCCCGCAATCCGTTTCTCGCCACATGGCTGAATGTGTTTGGCAGGATCGCCGCGGTTAGATTGTCACGAAATCGACCGACAACCCAGGAGGTTCAGCGCCTTCATGGTCATGACGATCTGATCATGTTGGTTTCTCACCTCGATGAACGATCGGACGACCCCTCTGTCAGGCTTGGAACGCGAGCGGGTAGTCTCCATGACCGTGACACGCAGGAAAAGCTCATCTCCGGGCCGAACCGGCTTCAGCCAACGGAGCTCGTCCACTCCCGGCGAACTGAGACTGGCTACCCGAGATAGATAATGATCGACGAACAGCCGCATCATAAGGCTGGCTGTATGCCAGCCGCTGGCAATTATCCCCCCGAACACGGATTTCCGGGCAGCGTCTTCATCAGTGTGCAATGGCTGCGGGTCGAACCTGTTGGCGAACTCCAGAATTTCCGGCCCTTCCACTGCAATGGAGCCGCATTCATAGACAGCGCCGGGTGTGTAATCCTCGAAATACCGATCGTCTATCGGTGTTGTGAAAGTGGTGATATGCATGCTACCTCTGCAGTTGATTGCCCGCAATGTGCGAACCACTTGTGGAGCGTATTCTAAAGAAAATATTCGTCACAAAAAAGTGTCGGGAAGGACTCACCAGGAAGTTCCTCCCCGAAATTTCTTATCTAATTGCTGACACTGATTTGCATTCAAAGAGATGAAATCTGGGAAACCCTTCTTGTAACAAGTGTTTCCCATACCCTTCCCAGGAACTTTTAATATTCGCCCAAGCCCATGGTTTTTCTATCGAAAAACTATGGGCTTGGGCGAGTGCTGAAAGTTTTTTGGAGGGTTCGGGAACCTTTTTTTAAAAAGGTTCCCGGATATTACTGCTTTGAAAGCGTATCGGTATGAATTCTTATCTGTGCACGAACGGCGCTTTGGATCGTGCTCCCTTTTCAACAAAATTCTGCAATCCGATGCGGTTGTCTTCAGTCTTCCAGCATTCGCCGAAACGCTTGGCTTCGTTCTTGAGCCCATCTTCCAGGGTCATGCTGCCGCCTTCGAGAATTGCCAGAACTGCCAGTTTGTCTATGGCGCGGGACAGATGGCCGATATCCTCATCCGGCAGCCTTTCAGGCACATTCGATAATGGGCCCATTTCCATCATCTTCACCTTTGTCTTGCCTTCGCCCAGTTCTCGCGCCAGCTCGATTGCGCGGACAAGCACGTCGCCTTCAACAAGCTCATTCACGAGGCCGTATTCCAGAGCCTGCTCGGATGAGATGGGAATTGCCGTCCTGATCATCTGTGCAGCCTTTTCAAATCCGATGAGCCTCGGTAATCGCTGCGTGCCACCCATTCCGGGAATCAAACCCAGATTCACTTCAGGTTGGCCTGCGAACATTCTCAAGCCCTTGGGAGCGATTCGTGCGGTGCAACACATGGCTATTTCGCACCCGCCTCCCAAACCTAGACCATTCATCGCTGCCACGACCGGTTTTCCAATCTTTTCCAGGTTTGCGGAAGAAATCTGACCCTTTCGGGCGAAAGCTTCTCCCTGCGCCGGTTCGGTGAGTCCCGCCATTTCTTTTATGTCTGCTCCCGCGACAAATGCCTTGTTTCCGAAACCCGTCAACACGGCAGCCTTTATTTCAGAGTCATTTTTAATAATCTCGCAGTACGCATCCAGTTCCTTAAAGACTTTACTGTTCAAAGCATTCAGAGCTTTCGGTCTGCGAATGGTAATGACTCCGACGTTTCCTTTCTTCTCAAAAAGGACGTCCAGCACTTCCCATGGTTTTCCTGAAGCAGCCTGTTCCTTCAGTGTTTTCGACACAGGCATGTCCGGGTACTTTTTCGCAAAATCTTCCACAAGCTGCAACGCATTATCCACGCCTAGGGAGTTCATGAATGTGAAGGGAGGCTTCATATCGAGCGCAACACTGATGAGAAGATCGAAATCGCTGGTGGTGATGATTCCCGCGTCCAACATGTCGCATACGATGGCGAAGTATGCTCCCTCCAGTTCCTCGGCAATCGCTTTTCCCTTGGCCGGATCGACTTCGATTTTTTCCCCTCGGCCAGGTACTTCCCAGTTGCTGTTGGTCTCAACAATCTTTTTCAACTGTTCCGGTACCCTGAACCAGGGATTGAGTCTTTCGTGCATGTCACCGAGACCGTGAGCGGTAATTGGATTACCTCCCGTCAGATTGTGCGCGGTGAAGGGTCCCACTGTCAGGCCGAGACATTTCGAAGCGACTGCATCCACTTCTTTCGTAGTACCCAATCCTGCCTCCACGCACTGAACGCACGCGAGAAGCAGTCCTTCGAACACCGGGTCCACGGCATAGCCATATCTCGAACCAACGTGAATAGGGAATTTGCCGATCGCCTCGTAGAAACGCATCGTGAATTCGGCGATCTCAGGGGCCGTGTCCTTTCCGGGAATGATCTCCAGGGCAGGATTTCTTTCAGCCGGGAAGAAATAATGGGTACACAGGGAGCGCCGTTTGTGCTTCAATTCGTCGAATATGCGTTCCGGTTCCAGGTGCGAGGAATTGCTCGTGAGAATGGCGTCAGCGCTGACCAGCTCTTCAATCTGATGGAAAATTCGCCGCTTCAGGGGCAAGTCTTCGGTTGCAGCTTCCACGACAAGGTCTGCTCCCTTGAGCTGACCGTAATCGGAAGTAAACACCACGTGGCTTTTCATGCCATCGACTTCCTTGGGCTTGAAAGCCCCGCTCTCAGCGCCCTTATCGATCTTCTTGAACAGCTTTGCCTTGCCTTTTTCCAAGGCTTGCTCTGCCACATCCACCACAATGACCTGGACGTCATAGGCGTGCAGAACCTTGACAAAATGGAGAGCTATATCCGGGCCGATTTGGCCGGAGCCGATTACGCCCACTTTGCTGATCGTTCGTCCGCGGAACGAAAAAGCCATGTTCCATCCTCCTTGGGGGGAATAATTCAGTGAATGAAGGATACACGTAGATCAGTCTACTGATCTACCTTATTCGCTAGATGTTGTAAATCGAAAAGAATCGTTTGTGTCGGTTCAGCCCAGTGAACCCGCTCAAATGAGCTCATCCCCTTAGGCCGTTGAACGTCAGCCTTTAAGTGTAACCAATCAGGCTTGGCGGCTCAACCAATGAATCATCAATCGTTGTTCATCTTAAAAGCAAGATGATCACGAAGGTGCAACTATTTTCCTGAAAAAATCCTCATGGGCAGGATTTCCGTTGATGCTATTTTTAGCGGGTGCTACAAAGAATAATCCTGGACAGATCTTTCCTTCAGGCTTGGCAATCTTTTTTCCCCGGTAATCTCGGTCGGCAACTTCGAAGGAAGAAATTCCGGGATCGTGGACTGACATACATTGTTTGCGCATTATGTCCAATTACTCAAACATGATGGAGGAATATGGTATGGAACTCACAAAAGCCGTTCTAGAGCGGAAAAGCATTCGCGCTTTTCTTCCAACTCCCGTGCCGCGGGAGGCAGTCGTCAGGGCAGCCGAACTCTGCCGATGGGCACCATCGTGGGGCAACACTCAGCCATGGGAAATCGTTATAGCGGACGGAGACAAATGCCGAACACTCGCGGACCGGTTTTACGCAGAAGGACGCAAAGGGGCGCCGCCAAGGCCTGATATAGAAATGCCCATAGAATTCTCCGATGTGTACAAGAAAAGATACATGGATCTGGGAAGAGCCCTTCTCACGCATATGGGAATTGAGCGTGATGACAAAGATGCGCGGATTCAGCACTATCTGAATATGTACCGGTTCTTCGGCGCACCATGCGTCGCGTACTTCATTATTGACGGCAAGTTAAACGAGCCTTACTCCTGCCTGGACATCGGCTCCATCGCTACGACCTTTTGCTACGCTGCTCTCCGGGAGGGTCTTGGAACGATCTATCTGGCTGCATCCATGCACTTTCCGGATATCGTGAAGAGTGTCCTTGAAATTCCGGCAGACAAGAAGGTCGTCATCGGAATAGCAGCGGGGTATCCGGATGATTCCAAACCTGCCGCCACATTCAGGAGCGATCGGGATTCCGTGGACCAGATCCTGCGCTTCGCTTGAGATGCTGAGACTTGTCTGGCAAGAAGTAACCGATTCTTCCGGACCTCACTGACGAGAAAGAGGAAATCGTCAGAAGTCCCTCAGTCATGAGGGCTCCGTCATCACGAGTAAGAGGCCAATGCTTCAACTGACTCGAAGTTTCCGGAAGGATCTGATTTCGCCTTGACGCGGGGTGTTGCCGAACCTATAATTATTTCCATTCCCATCGCTTAGCTTACACTCCACGTGAAGGCTTTCCGAAAAGGGTGATTGTGCGAAAGCCGGATCGTTCAGCCGACTGTAACGGAGCCATGCGCCATGAGGCGGCGTGAATTCATCAAATCTGTCGGTATGGTGGGTTTTTTTTCCCTGCTCTCCACCATTCCCTTACATGCTGCAGGAAACGGATCAACGTCAGGATCGAAGTTTCCCGATCTGATGGGACCTTTCGATCTCGCTCAGATGCCGGACGGAAACCTTCTGGTGAGTGATCCTGCTCATTATCGCGTGGTCGGATTGGACCGCGATTTGAAGCAGGTTGCATCGTTTGGCGCTCCGGGCTCTCATCCGGGGCTCTTGAATTTTCCCAAAGGGCTGAGCATCGATTCCGCCGGGTCTGTGTACGTGGCGGATTCCAACAACTGCAGAATTCAAGTATTCGATTCCACTGGCAAACTAAAGACGGTAATCGGTTCCATCGGTTCTATAGGAGGGTCTTTTGCAACTCCGCAGGGAGTATTCGCTGCACCTGACGGACGTCTCTTTGTTGCGGATACGAGAAATCACAGAGTGCAGGTCTTCCGGAACGGCGAGGTCGAGGCAGTAATCGGAGAATTGGGCGACGCGAACGATCAGTTTCGTTTGCCGACTGCTGTTGGAGTCAATAGTCAAAGTGAAATACTGATTCTGGACAGCAAACACGGGATGGTCAAGATCTTCGACAAAAACCTGCAATTTGTGAAATCGATCAGTAAGGATGGCGCTGCGCCGGGTTCCCTGAGAATGCCTCAAGGAATGAAAATCGACGATTCAGACGACATTTGGGTCGCGGACACGGGAAATCACCGGATTCAAAGATTCGGAAGAGACGGGACTGTTCGCGCACTGTATGGAAAACAGGGCTCCGGCCCGGATGAATTCAAGAGCCCTACAGGACTGGCAGTGACAACTGACAGACTGTTCGTCGCAGATAATGGAAACGGCCGGATTCAGGTGTTTGCGAAGAATTGATCCGCCGTGCTCAAAACAGCCTCGTAAATGGTAAGAAATGGATATCGAACAGGCAACAATCATTTTCCTCGTCGTGGTGTTCGTGGCTGCGGAAATTTACCGTGCTCTTCGAAGCAGGCGAGGGACTATTGTCGCCTTGGATAATACCGGACTTGGAGATCTGGCGCCTGTGTTTGCGGTAAAAGTCCGTCTGGAAGAAGGTCGTGAAATAGACGCGAACCTCAATTTCTGTACTGCATGCATCGGCCGGCTGAAAATAGGAGATGATGTGCTGGTCTGCGCTTCCGGAAACGGGTATGTCGCGGATCTTCCGTGGTTCCGAAGAAAACGATGCAGCACGACTTCCGCGGAGAACAACCGCCTGTGCAGAAGCCGCATCATCAGTTGAACTCAATCCGAACGGAGAGCATTTCTTGGAGATTCTCGGTTACCTCACGCTGATTATATTTCTTGGGCTTATGCTGCTCACGCTGTTCGGGTATATACGGACTCCTGTTCAGACAGTACTGGTGCTTTCCACGGTGCTCTGTCTGTTTGTCGGTGGTATCTTTCGCTATGCCTATTGGGGGTGGGACTCGGTCATGCTGTTGCCGAACGAGTTCCTGGGTGGAATAATCTTGCACCCCATTACGGCATTGCTCACCGGACTATTCCTTGCGGGTGGCTTGAAGGCATCCGGCGGGTTTGAGGCTCTCAAGGTTCTGCTCGGATATTTGCGGAAAAGCCCTATTGGACTGGTGGGCACGCTGGTAGTCCTCATAAATCTCCCGGTGATTTCCTCGTTGCCCTGCGGCCGTATTCTTGCCGCAGCATTGTTGCCGCTGCTCTTTACCTTCGGATTTGAAGGCGGGCTCGGGCTTCTGACCAAATCCCAACTGATCATTCTTATTGGAGCATTCACCAGGAACGCTATGGGATCGTGCGGACCGTCCCCTATCGGTGGTGTCGGCCAGATCGGCGAAGGTTTCCTTGGCAGCCATTTCGCAACCGCTTCGGACGGAATTCTTCGTGCGCCGCAAGCGTTCGCGCTCATGATGGGCACGGCAATCGTTGCGTTATTCTTGAAGTTTGTCAGCCAGAAACTCTATCCGAATGACGTATCCCTCAGAGATGCACCGCTTCGGGCAGTAGCAGAAACTGAACCGGAATTATCCGCTCCTACTCAGGGATATCTCGCTCTGGTAATCTTTGTCCTATCGCTTCTCGTGGCCATTTTCCAGCCATTCGGGAAAATGCCCGTCCAGACGGTGCTCGTGGTGGGCGCCCTCGTAATGATCGTGATATGCAGAATACGGCTTCAGGATCTCATGGAAGGAATCATTCTCCTGCCCGTGACCGCGATGGCCGCAGGATTTCTCGCTGCCGGAGCACTGGCTGCAACCGGCGGATTCGATGCTCTGGGAGTCATTCTGAACAGTCTCGTGAATGTTCCTTTCCTGGGAATAGCAGGCATGTTGGCCATTTTCGTGCAGTTCCAGACAATTCTCCCGCTTTCGTGCGCTCGCATTCTCGTTGCTGCCCTGGTTCCAGTGCTCTATCTGTTCGGGCCGGCAAAATTCGCTTTTCTCGATTGGTCCCAACTCGCAATCATGATGGCTGCATTCATCATCAATGCTACCACATCGTGCGGACCGTCTCCCCTGGGCGGTGGCGGAATGATGGGTGAAGGAACC
The DNA here is from genome assembly GCA_041740635.1 of Desulfomonilaceae bacterium. Classification (GTDB taxonomy): domain Bacteria; phylum Desulfobacterota; class Desulfomonilia; order Desulfomonilales; family Desulfomonilaceae; genus Desulfomonile. The sequence continues at coordinate 37,962 of JBGSLQ010000067.1, forward strand.
ATGCGGGCTGAAACGGGCTTCATCAAAGGTGCTTACACCTTCGGCTCCATGGCGATCATGGCTCCCTTGGCAGCCATCTATATGAAGTTCCTCAATCTAGCGGTATTCGAGCCGGGAAATCCGGCATTTATGCAAGACGTCATTTTAATAGGAGAGTTTACGCTCGCTATTGTGGGCGTGAACGTCCTGTTCATCTTTTTCGGAAGCAAGCTGTTCAATGCGGATTCATCGCATAACTTCTTCCTGCAACTGGGCGGCTTTATCCTGAGCGGAGCCATAACAGGCGGAATAATCGCGTTTTCGCTCTTCGAGTTGGACAGTCGAGCTATTCTCCAGGGAACCGCGGGCGGCATTACCGCCGCAGCGTTAATCGCAATCATGGTGCCCGCCCGCCTGTCAGCCCGTATGAGCGCAACACTGACCGGCGAAGCAATACAGGGCGTCCGGTGATGATGAGACCGAACCAAAGCAGAAAGATCTGTGGAACCTTTTTTGTAAAAAAGGTTCCACAAACCCCTCCAAAAAACTTTTAACACTCGCCTAAATGCTGGTTTTGAAAAACCAGCATTTAGGCGAATGCTAGAAGTTCTTGGGAAGGGGCTTGGGGAAACACTTCTTACAAGAAGGGTTTCCCCGGTCTTACTTCTTTGATCGTTTTCAGCGAGGTTGACTGTGCTTACGTGGATCATGTTTTTATTTGTGGGTTCTTTATCCGGCGTCATCATAGCATGGGCGTTGGATATGAGTTCCCCGAAAGAGCTGCTGCAAGGAGCTGCAGGTGGTCTTATTGCAGGGTTCTTGATGGCTGCGATGTTGCCTCACTGACCGAAAGCTGAGAAATGGCCGACGAAAAACAACAATCAGTACAACGCAAGCGGGAAGATCCCGATCAGCCGATGGTGCTACCGGGCATACACCGGTACCAGTTTTTCACGAATCTCAAGGACCGTGGCTGGACGCAAAATCTGGATCGCATTTCGCTCTTCGGTATTGTGGGAGCGCTTCTTGCCACGATTGTGAAACCGCTTCTGCGGGGTAACCCGGCCACTATTTATTGTTATGAGTGTCGGGCTTGTTACGCGACTCAGGACCGATGTCCCGTAGGCATTACGTTTCAAGCTGAACTCGTGGTTGCCGGAAGAGTGGGCGACTATGACCGGTTCATCAGGAATGGTGGGCTCAAGTGCATCAGATGCGGTAATTGCCAGAGCTATTGTGTGCAGTATCTTCCATTGCCGCAGATGTTCGCGACCATGCAGGAGGACACACGCTCGGCCATGTCCAGAGGGATTGTGCCCAATCACTCGTTGCAGAACGCGTTGGCGCAGGGATTGGTCGGAAAGGAATTCATAGATGATGTCGTCAAAGCCGTGGGATGATCCGGCCGGTTTCCTCTGGCAGTTGGTACGCTCGAGAGATGCTCGTCTGGTGTTCTATATGGCATTGACCGCGGTTCTTTTTCCAAGCGCCCGGTTCATTCTGTTTTTGGTGTTTTTTCTGATTTTGGGAATCATGTGGACAAGGGATTATCAACGTACCGGAAGCCGTAAGCTGGTGGGACTCGCTACAGTTTTGGTGTGCATCCTCATCGGATACGGAATCACCCGAGTGAACGTTGAACACATCGATACGTTGCGCCAATCGACCAGTCCGTGGGGTAATGGCATCAAACTCGTTGCAGACGGAAGCTACACCGGGTCCAGTGAAGGCTTCAGAGGCCTGATGACGGTGCGGGTAGATGTGAAAGATCATCGGATTACCGACGTGAGGACCCTGACGTATCCTGATGCGATCTCGGTTGAAGACAACGATATAAAGTCGTTCCGAAAGGAATTGATAGAAAAGGGAAAACTGGAAGCTCCGGCTCAGCCGAGTCTGTACCGGGGAGCCACAGTAAGCCTCACCGGGTACGCTGATGCGGTGGAAGACGCATTGTCGAAGGGCATACCGAATTACCCGGAATACAATCTTTTTTCAAAGCTCTTCCTTGCGACATTCATCGGCAAGGCGCCGAGCCGGGTGACGCTCAATGCGTTGGCCATTCTGTTCGCAGGTTTTATTGTCTTTGAATATACGCTCCAATCTATGCTGATACCCGGTACGGGCCGCAGCATAAACTGTTACAACTGTGCCACCTGTGTCGGCGCATGCCCGGTCAAGGAAGCGGAAGGCGTTCAGATGCCCATGGGATTGATTCTGCTGACCAGGTTGGGAGATTACGACCGTGTCATGGAGCTTTCCAAGTATTGTGTGGGCTGTGGGAGATGCGCAGCAAAATGCCCCATCGGGAATTCGGGTCCAATGGTCATTTCCGCTGCATACATGGCATCACGAGAGCAAAAGAAGCTGCTCGGTGAAAGCGGTGGGCAACTCAAAGAAAAAACGGAGTCCGCTTGATGGGCAGGATTTCCTGGTACTGGTACGTATTGGCTGTCATGGCTCTCGTAGTCGTGGTGGCCGGGCTTGGGGAATTCTCCGTCCAAAGCTCCACCTGCATGATGTGTCACACGCAGGAAGCGGCATACAGCGATTTTATGAAAGCGAGATTGAGCAAGGAGAAAAAGGGGTTCTCACATGAGCTGATAGCGTGCGCATCATGCCACATGAAGGGCGGAGCTGCCCGTACGGTCGGCTCGAGGTTGGATGGCCTGCTCCATACCGTCAGCTATATCGTGCCTCAGTTGGACCCGCGAAGCACTCATACTTCCGGTCTGTTCAACCGCACGAGGATTCCCAGTGAGAATTGCCAGTATTGCCATCTTGCAGCAATCAACAGAAAAGCCGTTCAGGTGAAGGACCTACCGCCGGAATTACAGAAGATCGGTCTGGTCATGGATCACAGAAAGCACGTGATTGCCAGAGACGATACGTGCGCCCGATGCCACGAGCGCTATAAAGAGCAAAAGGTCGCCGATAAATCGGTTGCGTATACGGAAGTGAACCATCTTGCATGCGATTCCTGTCACACGGGTGCTGCACATGCGTATCGCAGCGGCCAGATGCTTCCCATGACAAATCAGCGCTTTGCCGCTGCAAAAGACAATGCGTGGGAAAGATTGTCAAGCAATCCCCGTTGGATGGTGGCTTTCCCGTCGGAATTGAGCTGCCGACGATGCCACAACGGAAAAATCCATTATAAGACTAAGATATTCTTGGCAGATTGCCGGAACGGAAAGGTATACGAAGACTGCCTGAAATGCCATCCGAGCATGACACGGGAATATTTCGAGCAGCACAGAAAGAAAGCTCAAGACCAGTCCTTGGCCTCAGTCCCTGAATCGGGACTCTGGAGTGCCCACGACGGGCTCACGACAATGGGAGGCAAAGCAGGAGCACAATAATATGCCAACCGTGAGAGACGAATCTAAAGATAAGATTAACCGGGAAGTCGCAGAGGTAATACTCGACAAGAAAGAGCCGCCCGTTGCCCGATTCAGGCTGCTGTCCAAAGGTATGGAACCGTATCATCGGCTCTATCTGACCGATGCGGAATGCGATATCACGGGTGACAAGGGTTGCCTGGCATGCGGCAACTGCATCGATTCCTGTCCGGTGTTGCGGAAAGATCCTAGCCGTTTTGAAAAGACGGAGCAACGTACCTCTTTTGCATTGGAAGCATGCGTGGGTGAAGACTGCGAGCAGTGCTATTCATGCGTGCTTGCGTGCCCGCAAGTGGATACAGCTTACAAGGACTACATCGTGGATGAAGTCGTCCCCGAGACGATTCAGCCTGCACCTCGCATAAGTTCGCTGGACAACTATTTTATGGCGATCATTGCGCTGGTTTTGGGATTGGTCATAGGCGTGTTCATTGCACGATAACCGACGAGTCGGGTTGAGAAAGGATTGAAGAAATGTCAACGGCTGTGCAAACGGAAACCGTCCGGGATACTCAGGCAGTACAGACTGAAAGAACGGATCTGGTGCCGATCTTTATCATGGGAAAACGGTACAATGTTCCCAGCACGCTTACCATTCAAAAGGCTTTTGAATACGCCGGATATCAGCTCATCCGAAGTTGTGGATGCAGGGGCGGAATTTGCGGAGCATGTGCGACGGTGTACAGACTGCCCGATAGTCCCAAGATCTACGTGGGACTCGCATGTCAGACGGTGGTGCAGCCGAACATGTACATCGCCATGGTACCCTTTTTCCCGGCGAACAGGGCCACCTATGACATTGAAGAAATTACTCCCGACACAAAAACATTGCTGAAGCTCTATCCGGAATTGGCCAAATGCATGGGATGCAATACCTGCACGAAATCCTGTCCCATGGACGTTCCGGTCATGGAATACATTTCCGCCGCGCTTCGCGGGGACGTTGCCAAAGCCGCGGACCTTTCATTTTCATGTGTTATGTGCGGCATTTGCACATCTCGATGTCCGGCTGAGTTGGCCCAGTACCATATAGCGATGCTGTGCCGCAGAATGACCGGGAAATACCTTACGCCCCAGGCGCCGCATTTGCCGGAAATGCTCCGTCGGATCGAATCGGGTCGCTACGAAGAGCCGCTTCGTCAGCTCATGACTGCCGACCGGGAAACGCTCCGGAAGCTTTACGTGGAACGGCAAATGGAGCCCCATACCGGGGACGAGATGTGGGAACCCGACGACAATCGTTTTCTCTAGATAAGAACACGAGCGGCACTGGAGCATTATAATCCGGCCGGTAGAACTCTTCACATATTACGGCTTGTCGGGCTTTATGAGTCCGAAAACCGGAGGCGAAACATGGGATATCCCCAGGAATTGATGGAACTGATCAAGAACGTTGACAGAACGCGGCCTGCACGGGTTGCCCGCAAGAAAGCCGGCCAGGAATTTCAGGCACTCACCCTGGACGAGCGCAAAGACAGGTTGGAAAAATACCACCCTGACTTCAGAGTCGGTGCTCTTCGTGAACTGAAAATAGGACCGAGCAAAGGCTACGCAATCGCACCGGAAATCGCTGATGTGTTCGAGGCCCGGAGCCGCGTGGACCCCGATAAGATTAATTTGAACGAAGTACATTACGAAACCGACGTTCTCGTTATAGGCGGCGGCGGAGCTGGTACTGCTGCTGCTCTTATTGCTCAGGAACAGGGCGCAAAGGTCATTATCGCAACGAAGCTCAGGCATGGGGATGCAAACACCATCATGGCCGAGGGTGGAATACAGGCAGCAACCAAAGCGTGGAAGGATTCACCTTATTACCACTATTTGGATGTCATGGGCGGTGGGCATTTTGAGAACGATCCGGAACTCGTCAAGACCATGGTGACTGAAGCCCCGAAGGTCATTGCATGGCTGGAAAAACTCGGCTGCATGTTCAACAAATGGGAAGACGGCAAGTTATTTACCTTGCACGGTGCAGGTACCTGCCGCAAACGAATGCATTACGCGGGCGACATGACCGGAGCCGAAATCATGAGGGTGCTCCGGGACGAATGCCGGAACAGGATGAAATCCATCGGGGTGCTGGAGTTTTCCCCGGCGGTCGAATTGCTTCTGGATGAGAAGGGCCAGTGCTCCGGGGCGGTTCTGTACAATCTCGAAACGGAAGAGTATTTCCTTGTAAAGGCCAAAGCCGTGGTCATGGCTACCGGTGGTTCCGGCCGTTTGCACATGCAGGGTTTCATGACCACCAACCACTATGGCGCCACGGGTGACGGGCTGGTCATGGGCTACCGGGCCGGTGTGGGCGTGCGATTTCTCCATGCTACCCAATATCACCCCACCGGAGCGGTATTTCCCGAACAGGCGGAAGGTCTTCTCATAACGGAAAAAGTCAGAGGCGCCGGTGCTAACCTGGTGAATATAGACGGCGAGCAGTTCGTTTTCGAACGAGAACCTCGCGACATAGAATCTGCAAGCATCATTCGTGAATGCACGAAGGTCGGTAAAGGCATCCGAGTACCTGGGCCGCTGGAAAAATTCGGTGTGTGGCTGGATTCCCCCATGATCGACCTGCTGGAAGGCGAAGGCACGGTCGAACGCGAATTCCCGGCGAAATTCATCCTTTACAAACGCTATGACATCGATATTTCCAAGCTGCCCATGCTCGTCTATCCTACGCTGCATTATCAGAATGGCGGTCTGGCGTATTCTCCGGATGGCGCTACAAATCTAAAGGGTTTCTATGTAGCCGGAGAAGTCGGCGGAGGCGTGCACGGAGCGAACCGGCTCATGGGCAATTCCCTGCTGGATATCACCGTATTCGGTCGTCTTGCAGGCCAAGCAGCAGGAACATTCGCTCAGGCGAGAGCGGAAGTAGGCAAACTCAGCGTTCAGCACGTGAGGGATTACCATAAAGAACTCGAAGCCTCGGGAATCGAAACGGATCGAGTGTCGCCTATGGTCCTTCCGGATTACGGGAACCCTGAAGTCAAAAAACGTCAGTGGACCACTACCTACGTGGGAACCGTGCGCTAGAAATGTGGTGCAGAACGGAGTTTATACGGATTTGCTTTCAAAGTGATAAGATCTGGAAAACCCTTCTTGTAAGAAGTGTTTCCCAGATCTTATCACTTTGAACGCAAATCCGTATAAGCACTCAATGAGGGAACTATCTTTTCCATGAAGCCGTCGCCGGAAAAAAAGGGCACTTTCAGGGCAATCGTCGACTATGTGCGTAAACTCCCTGACCAGTCTCCGTACTGGAGAGTACAATCAACTGCATGGGGATTGGTAATTGTCTTGGTGGTCGCGGGAGGAGTTCTCTTTGCCGTGCTCGGGTTGTACGGGGTATACGGGGGCGGGAATCTCGCTTATTCCGGGATTGGATCGCCAGGACCGGTGAAGTTCCGGCATTATACGCACATGACATTTCAGAACGGAAAATATAAAGATTGCAAAACATGCCATGACAAGCTGTTTGCAAGTCAGAAATACGGTACGTTCGCTCTGCGGGCTCTTAAAGATTCGCCGGAAAGAAAAGTCCGCATCGGGAAAGATTCCTCCACGCTGTACGTGCCGCTCACGGGCATGACCGATGAGAATGCCTTGATCACGTATGAGGTGCCCAGAGCCTGCGCAACCTGCGCAACAGGAAACTGCCACGACGGCAAGGAATCCTTTAGCAGATTCGAATGCCTGAAATGCCACAACAGTTACTGACGCGACATTTGAAAGCAATAGCATGAGCAGCAACTCGCAACCACAGTATGGAATCGATCGGACAGGCGATGCGGTCCAAAAGAATGCCCCGGAGAAGCCCAAGCGCTGGGCGATGATTGTCGACCAGCGCCGGTGCATCGGTTGTCATAGCTGCACCATAGCGTGCAAAAGCGAGAACAATGTTCCTCTGGGCTATTGGCGTTCCTGGGTGAAGGGAATTCAGAGAGGCTCCTTCCCTGAAGTGAGCAACATGTTTCTCCGTCGTTTGTGCAATCAGTGCGAAGTTGCTCCCTGTGTCCAGGTATGTCCGGTTCAGGCTACGGTACGAAGGGACGAGGACGGCGTAGTCGTCATGTACTACGGAAAATGCATCGGCTGCGGCATGTGCATATCAGCGTGTCCGTACGATGCGAGATTCTTCAACCCCATTCGCCATACTGCCGATAAATGCGATTTCTGCGCTACCCGCGTGGATAACGGTTTACAACCTGCCTGTGTGGAGGCATGTCTTTCCCGAGCGCTCATATTCGGAGACATGAACGATCCCCAATCGGATCTCTCGAAAAAGCTCGCAACCATTCCTACCGGAGTATTGAAACCGGAGCTTGGGACAAATCCCAAGGTGTTTTATGTGCAAGCGGAAAATGCTTTGATAGGGAGGATCAAGTTTTCGGATGATTTCACAGAGCAGATTATTGAATATAATCGCAGCATACCCAGCCCGGATGCTTCTTATTGGAAGAATGGAAAAGACAAGTAAATGGAAACCGCGGTTCTGTACAACGTTCCTCACGAGATCCCCTGGAAGATCTACATTCCGTTATATTTCTATTTTACGGGTCTTTCTGCAGGGTCGTTCATACTTTCCACGTTGTCCACGGTTTTCGGAGTCAAACGGTTCAAACCTATGGCTCTTCCCGCGGCAATCATTTCCTTCGTCCTGTTGTTACTCGCACCGGCATGCCTGATCCTCGATTTGCATCAGCCCACACGGTTCTGGCACACTCTGGTTCCCGAGTTTTTCAATAACACGTCTGCGCTTTCATACGGTTCCTGGCTGCTGACGCTCTATCCCATTGCGAACCTGGTTTACATCTACTTCATTTTTGTGAAGAACGACCGCATCACCAAGATCCTTGGCACTATCACGGTCCCCCTGGCCATATTCGTGCATGCGTACACGGGTTTTGCTTTCGCACTGGTACGGGCAAGGGCATGGTGGCATTCCGCTCTGATGCCCGGGTATTTCCTTACATCTGCTCTGCTCTCGGGTATTGCGTTGCTCTTTGTAGTGGCTCTGGTCATGGACCGGTTCAGAAAGGAGCCTCTGGAGCTGGAGCTGTACACCAGTCTTCGGTGGATGATGGTCGGAATTCTCCTGACGGACCTTTTCTGGAACGGCAGCTTCTGGTTAACTTTGTTGGTATCCAATGCAGACGGGCATGCCTCAATCCTTTATGCGCTCCACGAGAAGCTCTATCTCTGGGGTGAAGTGATTATGGGAATGCTGGTTCCCCTCGGCATTCTGCTGGTTCCCTGGACCAGAGACAACAAAATGTGGGTCTGTCTGGCATCGATTCTAATCATCTGCGGCGTGTTTCTCATGCGCTATTCCGTAGTGTTCATAGGGTTCGATATTCCGTTGAGCTGACGAAAAAAGAAATTATGACGGACTATACAAGAAGAGAATTCATTCGATTGGCAACCCTCATGGGAGGTGTATCGTTATTTGCGGGATGCACTCTCCTGGAATCATCCGAATCGGTCTCGAAATACACCGAAGGCGCTCCGGGTGTAGATCCCCTGGAAAACACCATCGGAGTCCGGAACGTTTACACCGTGTGCGGCGCATGCCCCGGAAACTGCGGCATATGCTGCCGGGTGGCAGAAGGAACACTCGTCAAGATTGGCGGTAATCCGTACAATCCTGTTGCCGTTTCATCTCCTTTGCCCTTCGATACGTCTCTCCAGGACGCGGCCATTCAATCGGGGGCAGTCTGCGCGATTGGAGGCAGCGGAATCCAAACCCTGTACAATCCGTTCAGAGTAGCAAAACCGCTCAAGAGAGTCGGTCCTCGCGGGTCGGGAAAATGGGTTGGGATTTCCTGGGATCAAGCTTTCCAAGAAATCCTGGATGGCGGCGATCTGTTTGGAGAAGGAAAAATACTCGGGCTGAGAGAGATAAAGCGCTCCGGTCAGAATGTGGGATTTCTCTCAGGACGTGCGGACTGGGGGGCTTTGCATTTCATCCGTTCATTCGTGGATGCGTTTCCCGGCGCGGTTCTCCTTCGCGATCGCGATCAGATGACGCAAGACATCGACAAAGCCGCAATTCAGGCGGTATTCGGCGGGGGATCAGGTCTTGTGGCTCCGGATTACCAATCGGTCAAGTTTCTCCTGAGTTTCGGTGATGCTCCTCTGGATTCGGGAATACCGCTGGTGTCGATCGCTCGACAGATTGCAGATGCCAGGGACGCCGCATGGGGTATGAAATGGGCTGTTGCGGACCCCCGACTCTCCACATCCGGCTCGAAAGCCGATATATGGCTTCCCGTAATACCGGGAAAAGATCTTGAGCTTGCTTGCGGTATCATGAGATCCCTTGTGGACCGTTATCCGTCCGTGAAGCAGATTCAGGACCTGAAACTCAAGAGCATAGTGGAAAGCCGAACGGTTGCTGAATTCGCGGAGGAATGCGGAATCTCTCCGCATTTGATGAATCGCGTTGCAGATCTGTTGGCGCAGGCCGGACCGAAATCAGCAGCAGTTCCGGGGAGGGGCATTCTTTCTGCGAAAGACGGCATAACAGCCGCCAAAGCGGTTTACACCTTGAATACCCTGGTTGGATCCGAGCCGGGTACGGGTGGGCTCATGGCTCGAACAGACGGATTCCTGGAAGAGATTGCAACAGTCAAGCGCGCGATAAAGGATAATTCCGGGTCCGAGCGTATGAAAACCATGAAAGCTCTCCTGAGCTGGCAAGCGGACCCTGCGTACCAGCACCCGTATGTGACGGAACTACTTGCCGAAAGGGGCAATCCTGCGCTTTACGTGGCGATTGACACTGAAATAACCGAGACTACGGCCTGTGCGGATTATATCCTTCCGGACACTACCTATCTTGAGCGCTATGATATTTGCACTCTGCCTGCTTCAGTCAACGCGAATGGCATTGGTATGCGAAAACCGGTTGTGGGAGGATTCGATCCGGAAAAGGGCCGGTATATTCCGATTCTTCCGGAGACCCGGCTCATGGAGGAAATCGTATATCAGATTGGTTCCGGTTTGGAGTTATCCGGATTCGAGGCTCCGAAGAAAGAATCCGAAAAGACCTGGTCTGTTCAAGCCTATTACCGGGGAATGCTGGCGATCGTATTGGAAAATATGAAAAGATCCGGATTCCGCATTTCCGGAGGTTCCGATGAGGTCGAGAAGGTCCTGGAACGGGGAGGAATTTTTCCTTCCCGACCTGCAATTTCCAGGCGGGCCTCCAGCTCCGAGCCTGAGTCTCATGTATACTGGCCGGAAGTGCCAGCGAAGCAACCGCCGGACATGGACATCCCTGATGGATTCCTGCTGATTTCCTATTCGCTCCCGTTTCACAGACAGCCTGACAGCAGCTTGAATAGCTGGCTTCTGGAAATTCTGCCTGAGAACAGATTGGCAATGAGTTCACAAGACGCTGCCAGGTTGAAGATCCGACAAAACGACACTGTTGCAGTCACAAGCCCGGATGGAAAGATAAAGATAACCTGCAAAGCCCAGGTCTTACCGGGGATGCGACCCGGAGTGGTGGCGTTGGCACGGGGATTCGGTTACCGGCAGTCCGGCGCTGCCCGGCAAGTCATAGACGGGATCACGCAAACCGCAGACAATACCCGAGGCGCAGGAGTGAATCCGGCAGTGCTTCTGTCCAAAGGCATACGAAAAGTCAAAATCACCCCCGCTTAAGAATAAGATTTGGGGAACCTTTTTGTAAAAAGGTTCCCCAAACCCTTCCAAAAACTTTTAACACTGTTTAATTCATCGCTTTTTCTCTCGAAAAAACGATGAATTAAACAAATGCTAGAAGTTCTCGCTATGGGGCTCGGGTCCCGCTAGACGCGGGGTTACGAGAAGGGTTTCCCAAGTCTTTGTTTTTAGTCCGATAAAGAGAGCATTTCGATTATTTTGAGGAGTTCTTCGCTGTCGTGGTCTGAAATTGTTATAATTTCGAATCCGCAGGCACAGGGTTCATCGTCGGTGGCTGGTCGGCACCACTTACATTCTGCATCAAAAGAAAAGGGACGCACATTCTCGAATTGATCCGCTTGAATCATAAATGTTTTTTTCTGCTGAGGTTTAACACTGATTCCACTAATTTGGATACCTTTGTCGGATAAATCCTGTATGTAGCCTTCATTTGCGGGGTCGTCCACGTCGAAAACGGCAATGTTGAAGACCGGGTATTTTCTGGGAGTTTCCCTCATAGTACAGAGTCCGTTTCAGGACTGATTCTCCTGGAAGTTCGAGAAGATAGAAAGACAGAATTGTCCGATTGAAATGCTTCTTTCATGAGAGCCTTTCAAGAAGGGGAAGGTCCTGGACGCTTTGGGAAATTGGGTGTCAGAATTACCCTGCTTATAAATCTTTGCAAACACAACTGCTGTTTGGATCCCGTTCACCTCGACGATTCTTACTTAGGTACACTTTCCGGCAGGACGATCTTGGGGCAAATCATTTTCATCACATTCAGGTACGGTCTGATGAGTTCACCCACCTTGTCCAAATCGCGACGGGTATCGTCCCGCACAGTTCCATCAGGCTTGACTGATTGGAGCGCTTGTCCAAGCATTCCGGCAATCGGACCGGTGATATCGGTAGATTGCTTCACCGTATCGGGATCTTTTCCGGCAAACTGCATGATTGCCACGAGAGAGTCCGACCATGATTTTGCCAATCGGGACATTTTCTCCTGATCGCTCAAGTTGGGATCTCTGGATACAGCAATGAGACTATCGATCTGTTTTTGGATATTTTCACAAACGATGGTCTGCCCGGGCTCGGGTTGCATCTGAGCCTGGCAGACAGAAACGTGTACCAACAGGACTGCAATTAGCGGCACAAGAAAGAACAGCACGGCCTTCACCGAATCGAGGGTTGGGAATTGTTGTGCATAATGATGTATATAACCATGTCGCACGGCATCTATTGAGTGACCGTATTGTTTCACTGCAGTAGCTCCCTGGGATGATGCTCTCACTGTGCCACACGATTAGATACACCGTCAATTTTTTTTGCTCTTTTGTATCGGTGTAGAATCGGTCAGCTTTACTTTTAACAGGTATTTGTTAAGACTATGTCAGATCGGAGGCCTAAATTGAAAACCTCACATTTCAAAAAATTAGCGCAGGATTGGGGAGCAGATTTCGTTGGAATAGCCGACCTTCAATTGCTTCGTGGCATCAAAACGGAACCCGCGAATCTTCTCGATGGCTATTCTCGGGCGGTAAGCATGGCCGTACGGCTTTCTGACGGAGTTTTCGATGGGATAGTCGATGCGCCCACTCCGCTGTACCAGCAGCACTACTTTAAAGTGAACGGTTTCCTCGACGATTTGGCTGTGCGCGTTACGCAATATCTTCAGAAACACGGTGCGAAGGCATTGCCGATTCCTGCATCTCAAGTGCTGGATCGGGTCAATTGGAGTTCCTACATTTCTCACAAAGCGGTTGCTCTCGCTGCCGGAATAGGGTGGCAAGGCAAAAGTTTGTTGATTGTGAATCCTCAGTGCGGACCCCGCGTCAGACTTGTCACCGTACTTACCGACGCGCTTCTGGAGAGTGACGAGCCGCTCAAGAATCAATGCGGAAAATGCACTTCCTGCACAGAAGCATGCCCGGCTCAGGCCATAAAAAACGTCAACACCGAGTATCATTTTCGAGACAGAGATGAAGCATTGCATTTTGAGCGTTGTGTGGAAAAGGTGGTGAACGACTTTGCCAAACGTCCGTTTATCGAGAATCCCATTTGCGGCATATGCATAAAAGCCTGTCCCTGGGGAAAAGAAAAGAAGAAGCGTTCAAGAAGCGCTAGAACTGCATCTCTTCTGTCCGCTACATGATGTGTGCTAAATCGAACATACCTGGAGAATGCATGACCCCACCGGATCGCGAACTCACTTGGAAAGTATTAGACAAAAAACAAGATAAGAATTATCGCTTATTTTCCGTGCACATTCATAAAAGTAAGTCACCTCGGACGGGTGATGTTCACGACTTTCAAGTCCTTAACTCGCCGGACTGGGTAACTGTCATCCCGGTTACGGCAGATAATTATCTTGTATTCGTGAATCAATACCGTCACGGCAGTGGAACACTTTCTCTGGAACCTCCCGGAGGACTGGTGAAAGAAGGCCAGACCCCGGAACAGAGCGCACGGGAAGAGTTGGAAGAGGAAACGGGATATCTTGCGAACACTTTTGAGCTTCTCGGATGGATGCACCCGCTACCGGCACTCTTTAATAACAAGTTGTACGTGTACTACGCAAAGAATGCAGAACCAGCCGGTCTGCTCAATCCCGATGAAACCGAAGAAATACAAACAGTTCTGATCCCGGTTCACGATCTTCCAGATTACATTCGGAGTGGTAAAATCAATTGCGGTATTATGATTGCAGCCCTGCACCTGTTCTTGAACAAGCAATCGGTGTAACAATCTTACGCTGCGTCAACGCTAAACGATTTCGCGCAATCGGAAAAGAATATCGCGTGTAGATGATCCTTACCGGGATTCCTGACCGGTGTTTCTGTTTTACAAAGAGATATAAGCGGTTGTCTAACATCGGTCCAATCGTCGCAGGCTACCGGATTTAATTGACAATGCACAGATGACCGTCTAAGATGGCTCTGTGTCCTGATGAAGAGTGAGTCAGGGGGGCACGTTATCAGAATTGCTGATGATTATGGTGATCTCGGATAAGAATTAGGCGGGGCGAGCTTGTGATAGACGTTAATTGCTTTAGGTGAATTGTCGTATCTCATTATTGGTAAAAATCGTATTAAATTGAATGACAGAGGCTCTTGCATGAATAAAGCGGGAATTCGAGCGCCAGGTCATGTGCCGCATTCCGACGATTCCTCGGTAAGTTTCCGAAAAGGATCGACATACAAGGAAATGGGGCTACTGAACGAGGCGATTTTAGAATATGAAAAGTGCCTCATAGATCCGGCGTTTAGAATCCGGGCTCTGCGTGAAATCGGCGCCTGCCACTTTGCTCAGAACTCTCCGGAAAAAGCTGAGCGAATTTTCTTACGCGCATTGCTTTATCCTCAAATATCTCCACACGAAAAGGCAAAATTATACGCCGAACTGGCTGAAATCTATGTGAACCAGGGCAAATGCGAAGCCGCACTGGAAAGATTTCTTCATTTGAGGGACACAGATCCGGACTATCTGCCCGATCTGGAATCCAAAATCAAAGATCTGTACGAGTCTCTTGAATCCACTTTCTGGGAAGAGAAAGACCACGCCGAGGTCGCCAACAAAGGTATTCCTCCTCTGGCCGGAAATACATTTGAGGACGCAAGGAGAAGTTCGCCCAGGGTGAGGTTTTCCAGCAGGATCTTGTACTCGTTTGACGAGACCAACTGGAACACGGGATATTCAACCGACATCAGCAAATCGGGCATATTCATACTCACCTACAAACCGGTCCCTGTGGGAAGTCTGGTTTTCATGAAATTCGAATTGCCTGAGTCCTTTGGGCCGACGCCTCTCAAAATCCTGGGCCAAACTGTAAGGCAAGAATCAAAGAGGCACTCCAAGAACGGCGTTCTCGGGATGGGCATCCAGTTTATTTCGGTGGACTCTAAATTATCCGAGAAACTCAAGGTCCTGATTAGGGAACTCCACGACCGCGAGAGCCAGGATTTAGCATCCCCAAAAGAAATACGGTTCCAATGTGAACAGTGTGGGAGAGTGGTGGGCGCTGAAAAATCCCTTGCAGGTCAGTCCATCGCGTGTTTTTGCGGGACAGAGCTTTCCGTCCCCGTTGCAGTCCATACTCCCACCGAGGACAACCCCTTTCAAGGATATCTTCTTGCAGGTTGCAGGATGGATGGGGTGATCGGTTCAGGTAGTGCAGCTACTGTGTACAAGGGACACCACCTCGCGTTGGATATCCCCGTAGCTATCAAAATACTCAGTTCGATGCAGAAGCGTATCGGCAGCCAGATAGCCAAACGATTTCTCAAGGAAGCACGAATTATTGCGAGAATAAAGCACGAAAACATCGTTGCAGTCATGAACGCGGGGGAGGAAAGCGGGCACAGTTTCATTGTCATGCAGTACGTTGCCGGTCGCAGTCTGGCGGAATTGCTGCAAAACAAAGACCAGGTCGATCTAAATCAATTCATTCGGTTTTTCCTTGATCTAAGTGCCGCATTGCAGGCCGCTCATGAGCACGACGTTGTGCACGGCGATATTAAGCCGGCCAATATATTGATTACCCCTGCGGGAACAGCCATGCTCGTCGACTTTGGTCTGGTAAAGGATCTTAAGTCCTTTGAAGAAGAAAAGACGAAAGGTCTGGCATTGGGCACCCCGCTCTACATGTCCCCGGAACAGGCAAAGGGCGAATACGCTACGGAATTTCGATCCGACATCTATTCACTGGGGGCCACCATGTATCACGCTTTGGCGGGCCGGCCTCCGTTTTATGGAATGACGAGCCTCGAAGTGATCAGGAAACAAATCTCGGAGACTCCCACGCACATTTCAGAACTTCTCCCTGAGGCTCCTAACAGATTGGCCGAACTCATCATGAAAGCTTTGGAAAAGGATCCAGCGCTGCGATTTCAGTCGGCTGAAACTCTGAGACACGAATTACTGAAAATTTCGAGGGATGTGGCAATCGATCGATTCAAACCACTTCTCAAGAAGCGAATGAAATCTCCGCCGGAGAAAGAATAAAACCGACTGCAACCAAAGAAGGAAGATGGGGTATGGCGATTGCTTTAGGGCTCTCGGCATCGTGTAATGACAATTTTCAGATCTCTCATTTTCAAGCCAAGTTATTAGTAATTATCAAAAATTCTGACGCATTGTCTCATGCTCGAATACAAGCTTTTTATAGGAATTCGCTTTTATGCCCAATTTTGGCCCGCACGGAGGCCGGCCACTACCGGCTGATGGTACGGGTCCGGCGTCTTTGCCGGTCCATTCTATTGATATGATAGATTATTTTTGAAGACACTGCGGCACTGAGGCCGGTGACTACCAATTTCGATGAATCGCTCTTCACTATCCGCGATTACTCTTAGAATCACAAATATTGCAGGGAACGGCTGAAGGTGGAAGATCAAGATTTGTGAGGGGAAATTTTGGCAAAACTTCTTACTGAGATCGTTACGGGGTGGCGAACTCTTTTGTGCAGAAAAGGTTTCCCGGGGAACTCTTTCAAATAATCGCTCAGATTAGGTTACAAAAAAGATTTCCCCGATCTCACCGGGTTAGCGGGCAAACTCCACAGCCCGCGCTTCACGAATGACCACTATCTTGATCTGTCCGGGATAGGACAGTTCTTTTTCGATTTTCTTACGTATGTCCCTTGCGAGGAGAGACAATCCCTCGTCTCCGATATTCGAGTTCTCTACGATGATTCTGATTTCACGGCCTGCTTGAATTGCAAAAGATTTGCCGACACCTTTGAAGGAATCGGCAATCCGTTCGAGATCTTCGAGCCGTTTCACATAATTTTCCAGCATTTCCCGCCGTGCACCCGGTCTGGCAGCAGAGAGTGTATCCGCAGCCTGAACGAGGACTGCGATCATGCTGGTTGGTTCCTCATCGCCGTGATGAGCCGCGATAGCATTCACTATCAGACCCGATTCCCCATAGCGTCTGGCAATATCGGCTCCGATTACTGCATGTGCACCTTCCACCTCGTGGTCGATGGCCTTTCCGATATCGTGGAGCAGTCCTGCCCTTTTCGCCTTCTTGGGATTCAGTCCGAGTTCGGCGGCCATAATGCCACTCAAGAACGCCACCTCAACGGAATGCTGATAGACGTTTTGTGCAAAGGACGTTCTGTATTTCAACTTTCCCAGTAGCTTGATCAACTCCGGATTGATTCCGTGAACTCCAACGTCGAAGCTCGCCTGTTCTCCCGCTTCAACTATGGCCTCCTCCATTTCCAGTGTGACTTTCTTGACCACTTCCTCAATACGCGCCGGATGAATCCGCCCGTCATTGATGAGTCGTTCCAAAGCCATACGGGCAACTTCGCGACGTATGGAATTGTACCCCGATAAAATGACTGCTTCAGGGGTATCGTCAATTATCAGATCGATTCCCGTGGCAGCTTCTATTGCCCTAATATTCCTGCCTTCCCGTCCGATTATTCTTCCCTTCATTTCCTCGTTGGGAAGATTCACCACCGAGACAGTACGTTCGGCAATGTAATCTGCCGCGTATCTCCCCACAGCCGTAGCTATAATCTCTTTTGCTTTTTTGTCGGATTGAGCGTGGGTTTCTTCTTCTATCTGGCGGATAATACGAGCGCTCTCGATACGAGTCTCATCTTCGACGTTCTTCAGGATGATCTCTTTTGCTTCCAGAGCAGAGAGTCCTGCGAGTTGTTCAAGTTTTTCAGCCTGTTTTTTGAAAAGCGAATCCGCTTCTTTTTCTTTCTCTTTGGCGCGCCTGAATCCCTGGTCGATGTCCTTCTCGTGTTTAGCAATCAAGGCTTCTTTGCTTTCGAGTTGTGAAGCCTTTCGCTCGAGGTTCTCTTCTTTCTTTACGAGGCGAACTTCGCGTGCGGATAGTTCCGATCGTCGTTCTCTGATTTCATTTTCCAAGTCCGTCCTGGCCTGGAATAGTTTATCCTTGGCCTGGAGAAGGGCCTCTTTTTTGATTGTTTCCGCTTCTTTAGATGCGGTTCTTACAATCTCCTCGGCTTCTGTTTTAGCTGATTGGACCCAACTCTTGTCAAGGAATCTCGCGAGAGCATAACCACCCCCAACCCCGAGGATGACCGCGACAAGGGCTGGAATCAGATAGGGAATCGATTCCACAACCCCCTCCATCTCTATTTATTGCGGGACGGTCAAACAAGAAACCGGAATGGTAGCTGAAAAATCGGAAGACTTGTCAAGGATAAACAGGTGGGCCGTAACCTTTGATGCCCAAAATACGTATATATAGTCCCCAAATCGTCATCCAGAGGTTTCTGTTTATTGTCCCGGTTGTGGTTAAGAGCAGCAACCGGCGAACGTGTGAATAGTCCCCCGCTATCGGCCGTTACAGCGGAACTTTTGAACCTGGTTGCCCAGGTGGGATCCAAAAGACTGCTTCAGGCTTCCTGCTTCAATGGCAGGCATGCTCACCACAGCCGGGGAATGGTTCCCATTTTTTGAGTGTTGGCTCAAAAAATTGCCGCCAATCACGAACCAAGCAGGGGACTTAGCGTATTCAGATGACACGATCAATCGATTCGAGAAGCTTTTCGGTTTTTTCCTCCAACTCTCGTATTGTCTGCTCTTTAACCCGTTTATATTGATATAACTCGTCAGTAACGTTTAAGAGGGTCAGTATGACCAGATCTAAAGTTGAGACGACCGCTGCCTGTTTCTGAATGGCATCGGCCCTCTGTTGAATGAACTCAGCAAGCCTTTGAACGTAACGCCTGTCACCATGCCCTTTAACACTGTATTCACGGCCAAACAATCGTACTTTGACCGCTTCGGCACTGTCAGACCGATTCCCGGAAGAGACGGAACCATCAACTTCCTGGTTCAGGTGAACGCCTCCAACTTCTCGATAATTCTATCCAGCTTGCCTTTCGCCGCTTTGTGGTCCTTTTGGAGTTTCTTAATGGTTCGGTCCAATTCCCCGATTCTCTTATCTCTCTTCTCAAGTTCTCTACCGAACCGTTCCTGTTCTTTCTTGGATTGATCGTTCTGCTCTATTAAATGCATGATCTTCTCTTCGAGAAGAGCAAGCTTATCGGAATCCATCTGAATCTCCTGTTGGCTTTTTGAGATCCGCTTTAATTATATTTCTTTAGCATAATGTGTCAAGAAATATCTTGAACCACTCGCTAAAGTTCAACAACGACCGCGGACTTTCGCGAAAAATTGCCCATATAATTCCTGAGAATTAGGCTTCCGTTTCAGTCTTCGGGTAGTCTTCGGAATCCACCAATCGCTGAATCTTCCGAGAGAACGTGTTTCGACTCATACCCAGCAGCCGTGCCGCTTGTAACTTGTTGCCGCGACTGCGCTCGAGAACTTTAACGATAAGGCGTTTTTCCACTTCGCCCATAATCAACGGGTGAATTCCTCGAATCTTGTTGTCGACCAAATATTCCACCAGTAAATCAATAGAGTCCGCAATATTCGCATCGAGAACCGTGCGAGGCTTTGGTTCCGCACGAGCCTTTACGGATTTTGGACTCGCATCAATGTTGTCTGGCTTCATGAAATCCCGACCTTCCCAAAAAAATGTTCAGTGCATTGCATTATCGAAGATGGATCATCCATCTGAAATACTGTCTTGCGATATTCTGCACCCCCGATCAATCCACGAGAGTACCACGCCAAATGTTTGCGCATTCTCAGAACGGCACTGCTTGCGCCCCACCAATTCAGCTCCGCTTCGAAGTGATGTCGGATCACCTCGAATACTGTGGTGAACCGGGAGGATAATCCGCAGGCGAATCCGAAGCACTCCAGAATCTGACCGGGCAGCCATGGCTTTCCCAATGCGCCTCTTCCGATCATAACCCCGTCACATCCGGATTCATTCATCATCGTGACCGCATCCTGGACTTCCATAATCCCGCCGTTACCGATAACTGGAATATTGACGGCCTCCTTCACTTCACGAATTATCGACAAGGAAGGTGGTCCGGAATGCCTGTGAGATCGGCTCCTGCTGTGGACAATAATGGCATCGGCACCTTCAGATTCCAATATCTTTGCCATGTGCGCGGCATTTTGATTCGTATTATCCCATCCCGACCTGATTTTCGCCGTGACCGGTATTCTCAGGCATTTGCGAATCGCAGCGACAAGCCGGCCTGCAAGGGACACATCTTTCATCAGGGCCGCACCTTCGCCTCTTCCCACGATCTTTCGAGCAGGACACCCCATGTTCACATCCACCGCGGCTGCTCCAATGTCCTGGAGGCGTTCCGCAGCGGCAGCCATGAGATCCGGATCTTTTCCGGAAATCTGGAATATCGTCGGTACAACGTGACCATCGAGATCCACAGTGCGAAACACGCTCCTATTTCCTGCGATTGCTGCTGCGCTCAACATCTCAGTCCAGACGGCAGAAACCCCGAAAGATTGTACGAGCGTCCTGAACGGAGTGTCCGTAATTCCCGCCATGGGGGCAAGAAAAACGTTTCCGTACGTTTCAAGGTTTCCTATTCTCATCACGTTCCGTCGATCCTTGGCCTTTTCGCAAGGGATAGATTTTTTGTTTGGTTCTGGATACAGCCAGACTCTTTTCCGGGACATCTCGCGTGATCGTGCTTCCAGCGCCGATTACGCTTCCCGGGCCTACTTCCACAGGAGCAACGAATTGCACGTCCGAACCCACGAAACATCGGTCATGGATTACGGTACGGTGTTTTTTCTTTCCGTCGTAGTTGCAGGTAATCGTTCCGCATCCAATGTTGACATTCTTTCCTATACTGCTGTCGCCCAGGTACGTAAGATGGGAAGCCTTGCTCCCATCTCCGACGACTGATTTCTTCACTTCTACAAAATTGCCGATTTTTACGTTCCTGCCAATCATGGCTTCGGGCCTCAAGTGGGCCATCGGCCCGACAGAAGTCCCGTCATGCACTTCAGCCCTATCGAGTCTGGATCCCTGCAGTACACGAACCCCATCACCCAACCTGCTATCCAGAATATACACACCTGATTCGATCACGCAATCATTGCCTATTTCCGATAGGCCGCTGATAGTCACATTGGGATGGATAATCGTATCCTGCCCTATTTTGACGCGACTGTCCACATATGCAGTGGTCGGATCGAGCAGAGTCACACCTGATTTCATCAAGGATTCGCGGACGGAGTCCCAGATGATATGGGAAACTTTGGCTAATTCGTAACGGGTATTGATTCCTATTACTTCCCGAGAATCTTCCACGAGAAAACCGTGAACGGGTATGCCATCGCATACTGCTTCTCGTACTATGTCGGTCAGATAGTATTCGTGCTGTGCGTTATCGGAACCGATCCGATCCAGGAGAGCAAACAGCAATTCTGCACGCACCAGGTAGATTCCGCTGTTTATTTCACACACCAGTCTTTGATCGGATGTGGCGTCTTTTTCCTCAATAATGGCGCGAATCAGGCCGTAGCTATCGCGAATGATTCTGCCGTAACCCAGCGGATCGTCCATGATCGTGGTCATGACAGTAATCCCCGAGTTGTTGGCTGCATGACATTCGGCGAAACGGGACAGGGTTTCCGATCGAATGAGAGGAATATCGCCACAGAGAATTAAGATATTTCCGGTGCATCCATGAAGTAGATCCCGTGCTGCCATGACGGCATGGCCCGTCCCCAGTTGCGGCTCCTGGACGGCATATTCCACGCCGGGGAGCTCAATGGCAGCGATGACTTCCTGAGATTGGTGTCCTACCACAAGAACGACTTTATCAGCCCCCAAGGCCTGTACGGAATCAAGGACATAATTGATCAGAGATCTCCCTGCTACAGTATGAAGCACTTTGCACAGCTTCGATTTCATGCGAGTGCCTTTGCCCGCAGCGAGTATGAGAGCAGTAATGTCATTCATAGGTAGATATCTCGTTCAGTTAGATAACTTTGCAAACTTATCTCGTTTGTCCTTTTGCTGTCAAGCACTGTCTCCCTATACCAGGATGCGGAGCCGTGTTCCAGAGGAGAACGGTTCCCAGGGGTAAAGCTTCAGTTTCGGGCGATAGCTTTGAGAAGTATTTCATTTTGTCAGCAACCGTTTGCTACGGGAAGAGGCTTACGGAGCATTTACAATTGCGAACGTAGCGAAGCAATCTCCAAAATGTGGGCAAGGCAACTTCTCGGTCAGGAGATTGTCCCGCGAGACGCGGGATCGCTTCGCTTTTCGCAATGACGACCTGGAAACTTTGTTTGCCCGAATAACTCAAGGCTTACCCCAAAGGGTTTACACGCAGTATGATCTTAATACCATTTTGCATTCAAGATGCTGACTGCACTGACCTGGCTCCGCAGGTCAGTGGCACCCCTGTATCCGTGCCCAAATGTCAATCTTGGGTGCCACGGACCTGCCGTGTAGGTCCGTGGCACCGCCTCAATGAGAAATATCTTGATTGCAAATCCGTATTAGATCTGCTTTGGTCGAGACGGAGATCCCCGGCGTGAATATCGTACTTGGCAATCATACAAGATGGTGGTACCGGAGAAGGATCTGTCTGATATAGTCCATCGAACTAATTTGAAGGCCATATCGGGAGTTGTTGCCATGACGATGCAAAGAAAGTTGAAATATGCAGTATTGGGATCCGCTTCCGTTCCGGACGACTCATCGGAAATAGCAAAAGCTTATGCCGTAGGCCGGGCAATTGCCGGCTTTGGTGCAGTCCTGCTGACAGGAGCCTGTCCGGGATTACCTCAAGCCGCAACCCGGGGCGCCAAATCTTCAGACGGCATTACCCTGGGCATTTCCCCGGCTCAGTCTCTCCACGAGCACAGGACAGTCTATTCATACCCTGAAGAAAGTGACGTAATGCTGTACACGGGAATGGGCAAGAAGGGCCGAAATGTCATTCTTGTGAGGAGCGCAGACGCTTGTATTTTTATAGGTGGGGGCATGGGAACATTAAATGAGTTCACCATAGCATTCGATGACCTGGATGCACGCTGCGCCATCGGTATCTTATTGGAGACCGGAGGATATTCCGACGAATTTGGTAGGCTTGTCCAAACCGTGGGGAGAAAACCGCGAGCAACTCTTTTTGAACATAGCGATCCTGCCACACTGGTACAAAGCATTTTTCGTCATATTGATTCGGCTGACGATATATATTAATTCTTGCATTTTCGGCCAAGTCAGCGAGCTGTACTTCGTTTAATCCATATCATCTCTTAAACGAAATTCCTTCATTTTTCAAGGGCCTGCATTCCGATTAACCTTGACCCGGAAACGAAAACCTGATATATACATATAAGCTGCCTTGAGTAAACATTTTTTATATATGAGGATGGGCAATGACTTGTGTGAAATGTTCCTACCTTTCTCGTCCGTGCTCCCAAATGAACGCGGGCGCCTTTAGGAAATTTGCTTCAGGAGAAGATTTGGTGTCAAAACATCTATGTGGTTCGCCATTTTTCAGAGTAACACTTCGCACACTTGTAATCATACTCATTACAGCCGGTCTTTTCATGGTCTCTGCCAATTCTGTTTCAGCGCAGCTACCGGCGGATTTACGTGATGCCCTGGAAGCTCATAAGGCTGGGAGACTTCAGGAAGGGATCGAAATCTACACAGAGTATCTTGTCAAAAACCCCAAATCGGCGGAAGCCTATAACTGGCGCGGCATGGCGTACGAGGACTTGGGAGAGTTAAACAAGGCTCTCGCTGATGTGAATAGAGCCCTGGAACTAAGCCCTAATTACTCAGATGCATACAATAATCGCGGGGAAGTCTACAGAAGACAGAATAAATTTGTGGAGGCGATGAACGATTATCGGAAAGCTTCGGAGCTTGAAAAAGATTTTGCAGAGCCTCACTACAATATGGCTTTGATACTTGAAGCGCAAAAAAAGAATGAATTGGCTGTACGAGAATTTGACACGTATTTGAAATTGAAACCGAACGCACCCGATAAGCAGGAAATCGCTGCACGCATTGAAACGCTGAAGAAAACCGCTGCGGCAACACCGGCTCCTCCGGGTGCGGCACCGGGCCAGCCAGGCGTTCCGAAACCCGCCGGGCCCAGACCGGGACAGGTGCAGATTCCACCCCCAACTCCAACGCCATCGGGAATCGACCTGGGAATTCCGGGTGTCCCTCCCATTCCTGTGGATATTCTGGCAAGCCTCGATATAGCATCCGGCATCATTTCACTCGTTTTTTATCTTTTCTCCGCTGGAATGCTTTTCTTGATTGCCGTTAAAACGAATACAAGCCTGCCGTGGCTGGCATTCATTCCAATTGCAAATATTATCCTCTGCCTGAAGATTGCCCGCAAACCTTTGTGGTGGTTGGCTCTGTTTCTGCTGCCGATCCTGGCGCTTCCGCTTGCCATGCTAATCCCGCTGGATCCTACGGGGGGCATCATTGTCGGAGTGCTCACGTTGCTAGTAAGCCTCGTGCCTCTGGTGGTGTGGCTGTTTGTGAGCCTGGGTATTGCGTCTGCCAGAGGTAAGTCTGTCGCGTGGGGCGTGCTCCTCTTTATCCCTTGCACCAGTTTTATCGGTCTGGCCTACCTGGGATTGAGCAAGTAACCGAAACCCCATGTGGGACCCTGATTTGCCGGATGCACACTTTCGCAGAGATCGAATTCTCTCGCGAGCGTGTATTGATTTTAAAGTCATCGATTCTCCTGAAAAAGGCGCCTCATCAGAAGGCGCTTTTTCCATTTCAGCTACAGGGATTTTGTTTGTCAGTATTAAGCCCGCAGCGACCGATCTCTCAGGTTTCGACACCCTGTTAATCAACCTGACGAACACTTCCCGGGATGCCATTCTTGTAGGTCTGAAGCTTTTTCACCGTACACAAACACTTACAGGAGGCGTTTCGTTTTCCGGAGGACGAGAGTACCTGCTTCCGGGCATTTCTACCTGGTTGAAGTTCCCGATCGAGAGCTTCGGAACGCAGGGTGAAGCAACCGACTGGAAAAACATCCAACGAATTACATTCGTTTTTTGTCGTGAAAAGCAGTATGCAGGATCTGAACCGGTGAGTATCGTTTTCCGGGGCTTAGACGGGGAATCCCGTGAGCGCCACCCGGGCCCTCGATTGACGTCCGAAGGATTGCGGCATCTGCTGCAAGCCACCTCCACCGGGAACGCGTGTGATCCGAGCGTATTGTCGCTCTATCGACCGTCAAACCCATCGATGTGGATTCCTCCTCCGCACAGATATCCGAAAGAAGACGCCGACGAGGTGCTTCGTGGTGAAATCATGGGATTTCACCTTGGTTATCCCATAGATTGGGGCTCCAATCCTGAAGGGTCTCTCGAATGGGCTCATTTTCTGCACCGCCATCATTTCTTGAGGTCCCTGGTCATTGGCTATGCTGAAGCGGGCAATCCCGCGTACTCTGGAGTCTTGGAAAACATCGTGAAGGATTGGATCGCTGCCAATCCTGTTCCAATCGGCTCGAATGGTGGAGCCGGTCCTTCATGGGAGACACTTTCCGTTGCATGGAGATTACGAGAATGGCTCTGGGTGGCAGGAGTCACGGATGCGTTTCGTATGTTCAGCCCGGAAGCCCGAGAATTGATGTTGAGATCGGTCTGGGAACACGCACAAAGTCTGGTCGATCATCAGGGTCACCCCAACAATTGGATCATCGTGGAAAGCGCAGCCCTTGCCCTCGCGGGCTTGTGTTTTCCCGGTTTCAGGGATGCACGTTCCTGGAGGGAGTCAGGCATCCGGAGATTAGCCACTGAATTCGAGCGCCAGTTTTTCCGGGATGGCGTGCATTTTGAGATTTCCCCCATGTACCATGCTATCTGTTTCCATGCCTTGCTCGAGGTTCGGGAGGCTGCACAAAAAGCGCGAGAACCGCTGCCGGACATCTTTTTCGACCCTCTGGAACGTTGCGCGGAATATCTTGCAGGTCTGTGCAGGCCGGATTTCACATGGCCGTCGCTCAACGATTCGGGATCGATGGACAAAGACTATACTGCTTTATTGCGTAAAGCCGGAGACATGTTCTCCAGACCCGATCTTCAGTGGATCGGTTCCAGAGGCACTGAAGGTAGAACTCCGGAATCCGGGTTACGGGTGTTTCCGGATGCAGGCATTGCCGTCATGAGATCCGGGTACGAACCGGATACCCATTATGCGGTGTTCCGATCCGGTCCTGCGGGAGCATCGCACGTGCACGAGGATGTCCTCTCCCTGGAAATAACTGCATGGGGACGTCCGATACTCGTGGACCCAGGGATAACCTCGTACGGACCGGATGCTTTAACTGACCACTACCGGAGCAGACCGGCTCATAATACGATTTTTCCAAAAGAAGGATTTCTCCGGTCAAAAGCGCCTTTTGGAGCGCGGGTAAGACCTGCGGGAAGCGATCTCTCTAAAGAAGCAGGAAAGAACTGGTGTTCCGTGACGGGAGTTTGTCGCTTCGGAGAGTCAGAAGTTGGACAATCCACAATAACCCGCACCATCTTATTCGTTGATTCCAAATTCTGGATTGTGAAAGATACTGTTCAGTGTTCACGGCCTGAGGACATTATTCTTTGTTGGCAGTTCGCTCCGGGGCGTCTGGAAAGTTCGGGGCACTCTCTTGAATTTCGAAGTCCCGAGTGGGAGGAGCATCCCTTCAAGCTGATTCCACTCTTAGGAAAGATGTCCGCAAATCTCCGCTGTCTCACCGGCTCCTTGAATCCTCCTGGAGGTTGGGTCTCGACTCACGGCAGTGACGTCCCGGCTCCCTCATGCAAGTACAGCATGCAGTTTCCTCGCGGAGAATCCAGCGTGTATTGGGCGCTGATTCCCGGATTGGATGTGATTGACACGGAAAGAATCGATGGTTACCGCGAAGGTGAAACGATTCGTATCAGCTTTCTCGGATCTCTGTATGAACTCAGGTTCGACTTGAACAGCAACCCTGTATTGTCATATTCACGTTAGTTATATTTTCTAATGAATTATTCCCTTAGTTCAGCCGAGAGTCAGTTAGACATTCTGGTAATAGCTGTTCCTGGTCCGACGGATCACGGCCAATACGGATCGGGTAGGGGCATCCCTTGTGGGTGCCCGGTAGCGACCGGCCTCCGTGCCGGTCATTTTGAAAAGCGCAGGCATCCCGCGTGTTCGCGGGCCCCCTACAATGGCTGGGCCCGCAATTCCAAGACCACGTATGTCAGTTGATAATGCTTACAAATCGGGCCTGAGCCAGCGGCACATCCATTTTTGAATTGAGTCCGCCACAGAATCGAATAATTGCTATTCCACTGCGGCTTACGTTGACACTGCAGTTAAAATCGTGTAAGCAGACTGCATTGTGTATTATTGTCGATGTGAAGGAAGGTAATGGATAAAGGGCTCCAGATCGTTGTGGTTCTTTGTGCCCTTTTCACGATATCATGCTCGGGGACTTCCGGGCTCGTAAAGAAAGACTCTTGCCTTGACGGCAAGGATCTGAAAGCTCGATCTGTGGAATCCCGATGCGTTGCTTTGGGCTCTCTTCCCCCCGAAGCTGAGCTTTGTTCCGGGACCCCAGTTCGCAAAGACAGGAATTTGACTTCGCGCCTCAAAGACCTGGGCGCCGATCTTGCCAATCTTCTCAACGGGAAAAAACATCCTCGCATTCCCGAGCTTCAGTTTCCCATAGAGTCGGGAGTTCTTTCTTCACCGTTCGGTTATCGCAGAGGCATATTCCATAGCGGCGTCGATATCTGCGCGAAAAAAGGCGAACCCATTCATGCGTGCGCAGATGGAACCGTAACCTTCTGCGGAACCAGGAAAGGCTATCGCAGTTACGGCCAGACCGTGCTCCTGGATCACGGGAAAGACGTGTTTACCCATTACGCTCATATGAGCGCAATTCACGTGCGAAAAGGGCAAAGCGTCAAAGCCGGTCAGGTTATCGGACTGGTAGGCAGCACGGGGAGATCCACAAGTCCCCATCTCCATCTGGAAGTAAAGGTCGCAAATCAGCTTTATAATCCTATGGCACACTTCGCCAAATCGGAACTCAGAAACGTGGAAGTAGCGAAGAGTTTTTCCGACACTCCCATGGGTCCGGTCCCGTCCCGCCGCCGATTGCACTCTCAAGATTGATACGTTTTCTCACCCATGTAAGCAAGCCTAGGATAGCTTTGCGACGTGAGCCCGGTAGCAGCCGGTTTCTGTGTCCGTCAATTACGTTGACAAAAGGTGAATTAGTGACAGAGGTTCAGTGGCTTAGCTATTTGTGCCCGTAGTCCAGTGCTGCACGTACGGCGGCAAGAATCTGTTTGAAATTGTATGGCTTGGAGACGAATCCGACCGCACCGAGTTCCAGGATCTCACTTCCTTGATTGGACGGGGAATAGCCGCTCACGATGAGCACTTTTGCATCCGGATTCACCTTCAAGAGCTCCCCCAGACACTCCAAGCCGCTCATGTCCGGCATCACGAGGTCGAGAATCACGAGTGAGACGCCTTTCCACACTTCCCGATATACCCGGAGCGCTTCACGTCCGGAACCTGCAGTCAATACATTGTATCCTGCCTCGTTGAGAAGCTCTTTTCCCAAATTCCTGATTGATTCCTCATCGTCAATCATAAGGAGCGTTTCTGAACCGAATGCCGGCATTTGTTGAGTCGTCTCAGGGCAAAACTCGGCTTGTTCTTTGAGTAAAGGAAAATGGATTTTGAAAACTGTCCCCACTTCGGGCTCGCTGTAGCATGTAATATGCCCGAGATGGCTTTTCACAATACCGAATACAATGGACAATCCTAATCCCGTTCCTTCGCCGGGCCGTTTTGTCGTAAAAAACGGCTCGAAAACACGATCGAGAATGTCCTTATCCATTCCTTCACCCGTATCGGAAACCATGAGCATCACGTACTTGCCAGGTTTTGTCTCCGGACGAGTGCGGCAGTAGTCGTGATCGAGATCTACTGTCCGGGTTTCCAGAATGAAACTTCCCCCCTTGGGCATTGCTTGTTTCGCGTTGACAGCAAGATTGAGCACAATCTGTTCTATTTGAGTCGGGTCCGCCTGGATCATGCCCGGATTTTCGGCCAACTGAAGCTTTACAGTAATATTCTTCGGCATGGTGCTACGGAGAAGGTCTTCCATGAAGCACAATTCCTGGTTTAGGTTTACAGGACGAAGTTTTGTCTCGACTTTTCGACTAAAGGTGAGTATGCGCTGAACGACATCACTTCCTCTTTTGGCTGCAGTCCTGATAGCCAGTATTCGTTGATAATCCGACTCTGCTTGATTCTTTCCGAGCAAAAGCAAGTCTGCGTATCCGAGCACTATCTGCAAGAGATTATTGAAATCGTGCGCCAAACCTCCTGCAAGCGTTCCTATTGCCTCCATTTTCGAAGCTTGCCGGAGTTGCTCTTCCAAATGGCGGCGTTCCGTCACGTCCCGGAGGTGTACGATCACTCCTTCAATTTCGCCGCTCGACTCCACTATTAAAGGAAAGGTACACACATCGAGCCAACCGGTAATACTGTTTCCTGGACCCCTCCTGGGAATGACTGAGGAAGTGGCTTGACCTGTTTTCAGGGTCTGCAGAGCCGGGCAGGATGGACATGCCTCGTCAAGACCCTGATATGCTTCGTGACATTTCTTTCCAATCAGAGGCTCGGCATGCTCGTACCATCTCTGCATAGTGGCGTTTGTACGAATGACTTGCAGATCTTTGTCCATGATACTGAGCCCGTCCTGAATGCAGGAGAATACGCTCGCAAGAAACCGTTCACGTTCCTGAAGAGCCTTCTCGCCCTGGATACGGTAGGTAATATCCTCACAACTTACAATTTGGTCCCCGGTAGACAGTTGCACAGGGATGAAGTGGATCAGCTTGTCGGTTCCATCCTTGCAGCGTACCCTGAAGGTTCTCGGGCGCTGTTCTCCTGTCGCATCCTTCCTCATATCCTGTATCCACGACGCAACGACCTGTTTGCGATACGCGGAATCCGGAAAGGCTTTCCGCAGCCACTCTCGGCCATTTGGCACTTCCTGCAGATCGTAACCGAAGAGTTCTGTGAATTTGGGGTTCACATAGGCGAAGTCATTGGATTGAGATAGCATCATAAGGGCGAAGGGAGCGTTATCGACAAGAATCTGGAATTTTTTGCGCTCGAGATCAAGTGCCGTTTCCACATGTTTTCGATCGCTAATATCTTTCATGATGCCGAGCACACGAAACACGGAGCCGCTCTCATCTTTTTGGCAAAGACCTTTATCTTCTATCCAAATATATGTGCCACCCTTACGTTTGAATCGATAATCCATCTGGAAACTGACACCTCTCGCTACCGCTCTCTCAAATACGGCAACAGCTTCGAGGCGGTCTTCGGGATGCATCAACTTTCTCCAACCTCGGGTATCCGAGACCAATTCTTTAACCGTGTAACCTGTCGTGGCTTCGATTGCACCTGACCACTTAACTTTTCCCGTTGCAGGATCGTATTCGTAAATGAGTTGCCCGGTTTGTTCGGTAACGATGCTATACAGTTCCTGGCTTTCATTCAGTCTGTCCTGAACAAGCCTGCGGTCCGTCACATCTCTGGCTATTCCGTGTACTCCAATCGGTTTGCCGTCCTTCAACATCAAACGGCTGGTAATTTCCATCCACATGGGTTTACCTGATTTTGACCGGACGAGAATTTCGTACGGCCCAGTGCTCTCGATTCCCTGCTCAACTTTGAGACGAAGATTCTCCCGAACGAGCGGTAGATATGACGGTGCTATGAAATCTTGGTATCTGGATTTGAGGAACTCCTCCCGTTCATAGCCAAGAATGCGGGTTATTGCGTTATTTACCGATAAATAGTTGCCCTTGAGATCGTGGGTGTAGATGATGTCATTTGCATTTTCAAACAGATCCTTATAACTCTTCTGGCTTCTTTTCAGTTTATCTTCAGCAAGTTTCCGATCCGTAATATTCCTGGATATCGCTTTGAAGCCTACGGTTCGATCCGCCTCAAATAACAATTGAACATTTTGTCCCAGCCATATGATTTTACCATTTCGATCCACCACCGGTACTTCATAATAACTCGTGGTTATTCTCTTCGAGAACTGAATTGCATAAAATTTTTCGGCTTTCTTGCGGTAAGCAGGATGGACCAGATCGAAAAACCGTGTTTCCAACAACTCTTCAGCGGTGCATCCAATTAACTTGAGTGCGGGAGGATTTACGAATGTGAAGCATCCTCTTGTATCTGTCGTCACAATGATGTCGCTCACGTGAGCTACAAATTGCTCAAATTTGGTTTCACTTTCCTCGAAAGCACGTTCTGCTTTCTCTCGCTCTTCAACTGCCTTTTTAACTACTCTTCGCGCATGTTCTTTTTCCGCCGCAAGACTATCGATTACCAAAAGAAGGAAATTCTGCTTCTTTTGTGTAAATCGCCTGCCAATTAAATGCACCGGCATTTCACGATCGGCGATTCTAAGATGTGCTTTGCATGAACGAATCTTGCCGTCGCGCATTATATGTTCGAGCATATTTTGCACCAGGGAAGATTCCGAAGCATCGGGAAAGAGTTTTGAGAAGGGAAGGTGCTGCAATTTTGAAAATGGCGAGCCAAGCGATTTACAGGCCGGATTGGCCGTGTTTACCGTGAAATTTGCATTGAGCAGAATGGTAGGAACAGGGAGAATTCGGGCCCATTCGCGAAAAATGACAGGGCCTTCGTCCTGCAGCGCGGTTCCGGGGTCCCCCTCAAAAGGCATGTTTTTTCCGGTCCAATCTTCCAGATCGAGCCTCTGTTGAATATAAAGTGTGGATTCCAGTAAATCTGTTGATTCGGAGAATCGATAACCTTGATGCCGAGAACTTAATTCCTCCGTTTTCTACCGAAATGTCAAGGATAAAGTGATACTCAATTATGCGGCTGAGAGAGCATCATGTCCAATCCTCGACCGAT
The DNA here is from genome assembly GCA_041740635.1 of Desulfomonilaceae bacterium. Taxonomy (GTDB): domain Bacteria; phylum Desulfobacterota; class Desulfomonilia; order Desulfomonilales; family Desulfomonilaceae; genus Desulfomonile. Next base: position 69,860 of record JBGSLQ010000067.1, read on the forward strand.
GCCGGACGGATGTTCGTGCGTAAAAACATGGAACAGCGCGCCTATTCCTCAATGAGGGACCCCAGGCGAGTCCGGAAGACCAAGAACTTGATACATTCTTGTTAACAAATTGAGACATGAATGAGTTGCAGCCCGAAGCGTTGCATTGAATTCCACCGCGTAATGGAATTTGCCGGAATGAATTTCACAGGGGTTGAGACATATGCCCCACAAGCGTGACCACGAAACCGGTCGTCACGTTAAACGTCTTTAGGTTTGCGACATATTTTGGTATTATTGCAAACAAAGACTGATTCTATGACCCTCTCTAGGACGGAGCCCTCCCATTATGACGAAGGCATCCGGAAACGACCAAATTTCTCCAGAAATTCTGCGTATAATTCCTCCGGCATTCCGGCTGTTGGTTCAGGAAAAGAACGGCCTGCGGGACTTTCAGCCCGGTGAAGTCATTCTAGGCCCCAGGAAGCAGAATGACGAAATTCTCTTGTTGCTTTCAGGAGAGGCAAGTGTCGTCCTGCGCGATGATGATGGGCAGCGCATCTCTGTAGACACATTAGGACCCGGAGATGTATTCGGAGAGATTCATTTCTTCACCGGTATTCCCTGGAATTCGGATTCGGAACTCGTTGCTGATGAATCCTGTCGTGCTCTCGTTATAAGTGAGCAGGATTTCGAGCAGACAATGCGAACAAATCCGGATTTTTCGGTATCGCTTGTTAAGAATCTGGTCCGCAAAGTGATGCGGCTCGACCGTTCTATTTTGAAAATGAAATTGAGAAGGCGCGCTTTACAGAATCTTATTAGTCAAAGAGATCATATATTTCAGGATTTTGTGACGGGCAATTACATTCAGAAGCGACTGGCATCTCGTGCAGAGGAATTTGCGCATTCAGACAGCCCTGTAATAATCATCGGCGAGACAGGCGTAGGAAAAGAGGTGCTTGCATACAACATTTTCAGCTTAAGCCACCACTGTAAGGAGGTTTTTCTCAAAGTCGACTTGCTCTCAACCCTGGACAGTCGATCCGCGGACGTAACGAACGAATCGAATAAATCCGAACAAGAGATGACCGAAGCACAAATTAGACTCTTTTTCGGATACGAAGAACCCAGCGGAGATGGCGGAACGAAAGAAATTCCCGGATATTTTGAGCTTTCGGAAGATGGGACGTTGCTGGTACGGGGGATCGAACGGCTTACCGCGGTGATGCAGATGAAACTGCTGGAATCCGTAACCTCAGAGACTTTCCGTCGTCACGGAAGCATGCGGCTGCAAAAAGCAAAGGTCAGATTGATCGCGACAACAAGGCTCGATCCATCTCAGATCACCCTTGAAAGACATCCGCTTATTTACGCATTGTTGGATCGCGCACTTACCATTTCTCCCCTGCGCACGAGGCGTAAAGAGATCCCGGATCTTGTAAATCATTATATCAAGAAGTACAGCCTGGAAATTGGCAAAGAGCGTCCGAAGCTTCCAAAGGAGACTCTGAAGGCCCTGGTGAATTACTCCTGGCCCGGAAACCATCTGGAATTGGCCACGACATTGAAACGGGCAATTCTGGTTGCCGCGGGCGGTATCATTCATCCCCAAGACATCTATTTCCATCTGAAGAAAATCGAGGGCCGCGGGCGGTTCAATCTCCTGCGATTCCCCCGGATTCGTCAGGCGCTTACAAGTCCTTTGTTTCCTGCTGTTTTGCAGAGTGCCGCAACACCGTTGTTCTGTATTCTGCTGATAATGCTTTTTCTCGGCCCCAGCGATCCGCTTAAGAATCCCGCTGCACTGTTCAGTTGGGCTCTGGGATGGCCCATTCTCATGATTGCAGCCTTTCTCTTCGCACGCTTCTGGTGCTCGGTCTGCCCCATCGGAACGGTTGGCGAACTTGCCAAGAAGCTGTTCTCACTGGAAAAACCCTTTCCTGTTTTCCTGAAACACCACAGTGATTTCTTGATGGCAGGGGCTGCTCTTGCGGTAATCTGGTTCGAGGCTGTGACGGACATCAGGAATTCACCACTAATTCTTGCTCTCCTTCTCGTTACTATGCTGGCCTCTGCAGTAGTAATCTCAATGATTTTCGAACGGCAGTCGTGGTGTCTCTATTTGTGCGGATTGGGTGGAATGGCCGGAATTTTTGCCAAAATATCCATGCTGGAGCTGAGAGCCGATCGAAACGTCTGTATTTCGCAATGCGTTACGAACGAATGTTTCGTAGGCACCAGCACTTCGGAAGGATGCCCCTTTGGACAGGCCGGTCCGAGATTGCATTCAAACAGATTGTGTAAACTTTGTGCTTCGTGCCTGAAGAATTGTCCTCATGGCGCGATAAATTTGAATCTGCGGATTCCGGGTCAGGAACTCTGGGAAGAACGAAATTCGAATACCGGCACCTCGTTTCTGGTCGTAGGACTCATTGGCGGCCTTTTTAGCGAGATGGGTCGTAGAATGCCTTTGTACGACACGTTCGCGGGCTTGGTGCCGGGTCCCGGTATTCTTCATTTCACTATTTTCTTTATAACAGGCCTGATTTTTGTAAACCTGGTGGTAATCGCGGCATCGCTGGTTTCCAGCCGTGTGTACCGGGAGACTTTAACAGAGAATTACACTCGCTTCGGACTCGCATTTTTGCCATTGGCATTTGCATGCTTTTTGGCGTTTCACATCTACTATTTACTAAATTTGGGAGTTCAACTCCCGCTCCTGGTGAGCACCTATCTGGACTTTTCGGTTTTCAGGCAACTGGTCATTGAAATTACTCCGGAGACTACGTTTCTCATCCAACAGATTCTCATCTGGTGTGGTTTCGCAGGGACTCTCGTTGTTGCATTCAGATTGGGGAACGGAATGGCACAGGAGGACACAAAGAAAATGTTCGGATCGGTTCCCCACATGCTGGCAGCATTGATCTTTGCGTTACTCCAGATCCAGGCCATGTGGTTTTACTTCTTCGGGACTCAATAGCAGAACACGCAGAGAACAGACGGTCACAAAGGGTATTCCCAATTTTCCTTCTTCATAACAACTCGGATATCAGGAATTCTTGGAACAAGTAACTGGAAGTTGCGTTTCCGTGGCATCCGACTTGATTTCCGGGTGCACCCTGAAAAACGGGAACTCCTGAACAGTTCATCTAATTTGACTGGAGACCTGTGGAACAACTGCCGGTTCTGTAACAAGTGGAGGCTTCAGGATTGCTTTGACGTTTCATGAAGTCCCGAACGTGCCTTCCATGAATTTTTGTATCGGATGATCCGGATCTTTTCTAATTTCCGAGGGTTTACCCTGGGCAACAATTTGTCCCCGGTAGAGCATCATGACTTCCTGAGAGAATTCCAGTGCCCTGTTCACGTCATGGCTCACGAGCACATACGTAACCGGTCGTTCAGAATGCGTCTTAAGAATGAGGTTGAATATTACCGTGCTGGTGACGGGATCGAGACCTGTTGTCGGTTCGTCGAAGAAAACTATATCGGGATCGAGCGCCAGAGCCCGTGCCAATGCAACACGTTTTCGCATACCTCCCGAGAGTTGTTCCGGAGTCTTGTCCTCCTCCCCCAAAAGGCCGACACTGGCCAGCTTGTCCAGCACTATGTCCTGAATCTCACGTTCGGAGAGTTTCAGATGTTCTCGCACCGGAAAAGCTACATTTTCGCCCACGGTAAGAAAATCGAAGAGAGCTGAATCCTGAAAGAGCACTCCGAAGCGTCTGCGAATTCTGTTCAGCTCGGATTCCCGCATGCCGACGATATTATCACCGTCAATGAGAATTTCTCCGGAATCAGGTGGTTCCAATCCGATCATTAATCTGAGGAGAACGCTCTTGCCCTGCCCGGATCCGCCGATTATGGTGCTGACCGAATTCTTCCTGATCTCCAGATTGACCCTGTCCAGGACAACTTCTTCACCGTATTGTTTTCTCACATCCTTTATGCTGATCATGAGCGTCAACGATCCTTTACGTGCTTGGCGCAAACATGAGCGCAGTCATAAAGTAATCGATAATCAGGACCATTACGGACGACGTCACAACGGAGGTGGTAGTTGCGCGAGCCACCCCGCGTGCTCCCATGGGAGAGTAATAGCCCTCACTACAACCGATAAGCGAAATGACCAGACCGAACACCAGAGATTTGAGGATCCCGTGAGTAATATCCTCGAGGGAGAGATAAGTCTTTATTCCGGTCATAAATGTGCTTTCATCGATTCCCAGGGAATGCATGCTCATGAAATAAGCGCCCACCATGCCGGAAAAAGAGAAGAATAGCGACAATACCGGTAAAACGAGAATCATGGCTATAACCCGAGGTACAATCAAATAATGGACAGGGTTGATGGCCATGCTCCGGAGAGCGTCGATCTGCTGGGTGCTGCGCATGGTGCCGATCTCTGCGGCCATGGATGAGACAGTTCGCCCGATGATCATAAGACTGCTCAATACCGGACCCAGCTCACGGGTAAGTCCCAGCGCAACGGTAGCTCCCACCATGGATTGCGCACCGAATCTGCTCACGCCGTTGTACGTCTGAAGAGCGCTTACCATTCCGGTGAAAGCTCCCGTAAAAACAATGAGCGCGACCGATTGTACCCCCAGAAAATCCAACTGCCGCATTAATTCACCAAAGCGGAAAGGGGGCCTGAAAGCAAGAGTAACCACTTGCCAAAACAGGATAAGCACTCTTCCCAGGTCTGCCGCTATTGACATGGCGCCGGAAAGAATTTCTGAAAACGTGGCTTTAATTATCTGCGATGGTTTCAATGCGACGCATCCTCTGCAATTCTCAGTGATTATGGGAAAGCAGCGAAAATGGTGCGACTGAAAGTCGTGTGCCTGACTGCATAATGCTTGCTCAACGTCTGCTCTTCCATTGCGATTCCCAAAGAGCAGCTTAAGAACTGTCGCTCCAGTAGTAAACTGAAATCTATCGGCGGCCCCGACAAAAGTCAACCTAAGAACCTGAGCCTCGGTGCTGGGGATGAAATCTGATTCACCAATCGTGTAATGGACAGGGTTGCCGCAATTAGGCTATGAAATTTGGGTGATTTATTGGTCCGTCAGAAACAGATCCGTGACACAAATTAATCGGTCTCATTCTCTTTGGCTGCGAGACTTTGCGCTTTTGCCTCCAATCAACTGCATCCGCACGTGGAACACAATTCCGACTTGAAGTTCGATTTAGGAATGGTCCACCACAAGCGATTCACATATGAGGAACCTTCCGGAGGGTGGTGCCCGTGGGCAGAACACGAACACCGGGAATCTGAAGGATAGAGCACTGTCACACCCGGCGGGGGCGGATCGTTGCTGAGAATCTCGTTGCTGGTATCCCGTGCGACGGATTCGCCGAAAAGCACACTCAAGGACCTGATCTCTCTGTCGGGATTTTCCTCGCAGGACCATTCCCCGGAATCCGTGTACACATGCTCGAATCCGGGCGATCTCTCAAGAACCACTTTTGAAGGCGGTGTTTTTCCGAAATGAGCCCAGAGCGATATGATTCTGTCAAATAAGAGGTGGCTCAAGTCCCAGGCCTGTATGGACCTGCCTATCTCACCGGAGCAATAAAACCGACTCAAATCGATGAGAGGATAGTCTTCCAGGGTTTCCGCCTCATATCGCGCCCGCATCACATCCTGGCTTTCCAAAGTAAGCAGAGACCATCGGTTTTCCCGATCGAGCACACACTCTACCGCACCGACTACGAAAAGAGAGGGGGGGATGGAAGTTCTGTGTTCAAATTGAGGCGTATTTGTCGCATCGAAAAATTTGCTCGTGACAAGCTCGCGCTCGACAAAAGAAAATCCTGCAAATTCCTCACGTCCTGAAAACGGATAGCATTTCAGAGAAAACAGACCGTGAAGTGCAGAGGCATCTTCCGATTTTTCAAAAACTTCTTCCAGAGCGAGCGCATAAACTCCCGGAGCTCCGTCGATCCAGAAGTACCACGCAGGGACATCGTCCCACACAGGGCTTACTCCTGTTATCCCGAGCAGTTGTTTGAGTTCCTCGGTCCACGATGCTGTGGTGAGCAGGCTATCGATTTTGTTCCTGAAAACAGATTGTATATCTATGTCAAAAACCACCTTTCTTCTGAAATAACTCCTTTACAATATCGATTTTTTCACGCCCTTCGCAAGCAATACCTTCGAGCCTGGCCGTTTCAAGCAGAATATCATCCGGATAGCAGAGAGTTAAAGCATAACTGGATTCATACGATTCGAAGAATCGGTCCATATTTTCGACGGGTTTGGTTTCCTCGTCTCTGAACGCCGTTGTTGCATTTTGCACCACTTCACGAAAGAGACTCTTGAAGAAACCTCGTTTGGCTTCATCTACCATGTGTCACCTCTGACACTTCGAGTGTTAGGATCAGGAGGAGCCTTTGCTGCATGTGCAGGAAGCCTCCTCCCGGAATCCCCCTCATAAACGTGAGGCGCCGGCAACTCTCACCTTGGCCTCCCAAACTTCATTCGTCTGAGCAGTTCTTCTCGGCAACGGCCAATACTGAAAAAAGTCCGCCTGAATCATAATGACAGTCAGATAAAGCAGTGTCCACACCAGGGGAGTGTCGTCCGGCTGTGCAATTCCGGGCACTTTTCCCAGCAGGAATGTTGTCGCGGACGAATAATAGAATAAGTAAATGCAAAGCCCGCCGGCAATCGCTATCAACGTCCTTAAGAAAGCTCTCACGAACAAGCTCCCGAGATTGGGGAAGTTGTTAAAGTAGACCGCCAGGATGAATGCTGCAAGGACAACGAATCCACCGATCTCCCCTGTATGCAGATAACGGAAATATGGAGCATCCGTGTACTGGCCGCCCTCAAACGGTTCCATCCAGTAGACGTTCATGACTTTGAGCAGGATTACGAACGTAATTCCTCCCAGGATCAGCGTCCCAAAAACGGTAATCAGCCCTTTCCACAAAGAGCCTTCTCCATCCCGGCCAAGAGACTTCCAGGGGTAGCCTTCCCACAACAGATCCGAAATGATGATCCAGGCTACCGTGCACAATATCAATCCGAGACTGAAATAAGCGCTGCCCGTCCCTGCAAAAGAAGACCACCACGGTTCCACTCCTGCCTTGTTTTGCGGAGGATAGAACAGATAACAGACATGAGGATGGAACAGCACTGCATATGTGACGATCGTCAAAACCATTACCGCGAGCATTCTGGACCACGACACGACTGCCGCTGTATCACGAGTCCAGGGCCATCGACCGAAGCCGATATTCCAGGCCAACGCCCACCAGAGAAAAGCCGTAAAGAAATAAATAAGCGCGGTGGATGCGTTCTCCCTGGCATTGAAAGGTTCGGCGCCGGTGCCTCCGGAGGCGACTATTGAATCGGGACTGAAGTACGCGATTCCGAACGTTCCCAGGAATCCCCGGAAAATGGCAAACACCGTGATCAGCATTAATATTACTGCAACCACAGTGAGGATTATTCCTCTGGTGAGGCGAGAGGAATCTTCCGGAGGAGGAGCAGGATAGATTTCCCAGACTTTGGTCAACATCACAACACTGGAGAGAAAAGCCACCACAAGGGAAAAACCGTACATGGGCGTGTAAAGCTTCATTACTCCGTCAGGATGCATAAACACGTACCACAGCAGCCAAACGACGAAGAAAATAGCAATGAAGTTTATTATCCCAAGAATATAGCTGAAGTGTTCACCCGGTCGAGAAGGCTCCGCCATTGTCCTGACCTCCGGAAGCAGAAGATTTGAACCAGTTTCATAATTACGAATAGTGCCTCGAGAGAAATCAGAACGTGACACTATCCCCGTTCGTCAGAAACACGTTGCTGGCCTTTGCAACTGTAGAAGATTTCTTGTACTCCTTGTATTTGTTGGTCCCTTTCACCACAGGGACGCCGGCTTCGGCAGCTTTTTCCGCCCATATCCAGCCCGTGCAATGGTTGCAGCCCACTTTCTGGAGCTGAAATGACTTCACCCCTTTGATGATGTCGTCGAATTTGGGCTCCCAGTTCTCGAATAGTGTGATATGGAGCCCGCCGTAGCACCCGTACGGCTTGTAGCCCTCGAAATTCGATCGAGCGTAAGAGAACAGGGAAAGAACACCCGGATGGCAGCATCCTGTTACCGTGACGATTCCCTTGTCTTTTACATTGAAATACAGAACGTTCTCCCCGCGGACCCTCAGCAAAATGGGCACATCAAACATCCTTATGGCAACCCCCGGCATGACGCGGTAAATCCCGTCCCCTTTATCCCCACTCGGAGTGCATTCGACGAGCTTTCCGGTATGGGGAACGTCATTTTTGCAAATGGGGACTTCCTTGCCGCTTTTGTCTTTGGCTTTGTGATGGGCCTTTTCTCGCAACAATGCGATGTCTTCGGGATAATGCGTCTGGGGAGCGTAGATGGTGATGTCGGGTTTGTTTTTGAGTGTGGACTCGATTCCCCAGAGATGATCGAGATGCCAGTGCGAAAGCATCATAAATTCGATTTCACCGTTTTTCAGCATCGATGCCACATTGCTTTTCTCGTTGAAAATGTAATCCATCCATTCCGTATTCCATCCCGTATCCATGAGGAATTTTCTTTCCTTATCGTCCAGACCGGTAACGGTAATCAGAGCGGAATAGCCTCCGGCGTTATCCCATTCCCAGGGAATCGTGTACTGATTTGTCATGGCGCCGCCGTAATCCATGAGAGTCTTCTTAAAAATGTCATTGTCAAACCAGCTCGTTTCCGTCAGCACGTCCACCTTTACGCTTTTCACTTGTCCGAAATCGATTTTGCCTGCAGCATGGGCTGGTTTCGGAATTACTGCGGTTCCAGCCACAGATGCAGCCGCTCCCGCCGCTGCCATGGATTTGAGAAATGATCTCCTGTCCATTGCTTCCTCCTGTGATGTATTCGCGATGGGCCTGTCGTAGCCGTAGTGTGAACCGTGCCGCAGCCGAGACAAAGGAATCTCGGGGCCACACGCTTCGGGGGATATCGGGATATGACGGTCAGAGCACCGCAGCAATTATCCCGGATCTTTTTCCATGCTTCTTCGCAGATTATAAAGAAGGCCGCCTACGAGTTCGGTCTCTTTAGGAGTGAGTCCCAACCCGTAGCCATGCATTGTCTCGATGACAAGGAGCCATTCGTCCCGAGTACGACCGGGCTTTTCGGGATCTGCAACCGAATCGTGACATTGCAGACATTTTTGCTTGTAAATCGCGAACGCTTTCTTGTGATCGATTTTCTTTTTGTTGTCGGCAGAAGGGTTTTTCGTTTCGGCGAGAGCGCATATGCCGCCGAATGCGAGGAACAGAACGCAAAACATCACGAAACAAATCTTCCGAACAAATGGGGATTTGTCCATGATTTGTGCACCTCCTCTCAGGCAGAGCATGAGTTCGGTTGAGAACTACGAGGTTTGCACCGCTTCAAGCAATTTTCGTGCTAAAACAGCGCTACGCCGCCGCTTCTTATAACGGAGAGGGATAATTGATTTTCTTGGATAGCTTTGCACTATAAAAACTCAGTTGCTCTCTCGTGTGAGCTGCAAAATGCATTATCGAGAAGTACGCAAACATGCAAAATGCAACTAAAGTAGCCCAGGTCGTTCAACTTCTTCGTAAAGCCACCCGGAAGAATCCGCAGTGCTGACCGGTCCCGGCAAAGGCCCGAGAGAGTGAGTCCGAATGTGGAAGAAATATGTTTGATCTTGCTTTCCAACATACCTTACCACATGCTCATGGTCAAGCAGGATCTCGGCAGCTTGAAGAGCACTGTTTTGAATAGATGGCACGTGTCATACAGGAATAAAGCAATGAGCAATCAAACGCTGCTCAGAATTCAAAAGATCTCTTGATCAATTCTGCAGGAGTAACTTCATACCCGAAGTACCTGAAAGAATGTTCGTTCGAACTCCCAGGAGGTCTAACAACTTTTTGCCCGGCAAATAACGTCCGAATGTGATATATGATGACCCCCCGGCAGGATTTCAAACGCTCGAAGAGACCTCGGCAATTTTTCGGTGAAAATCCACGATATGAAAACACCATTTATTCGGCACTCAAAGAATGGACCCCTTCAAATCGGCGCGTCCATCCCGCGTCACGACGCGTACTCCAAGGTCACCGGACAGGAGAAATTTGCAGCAGATTATTATGGAGAAAACCTCGTTTGGGCCGGAGCGAAAAGAGCGGGAATAGCTCACGGGATTCTCAAGAAGGTCGATTGCGAAAAAGCTCTCCAGGTTCCCGGTGTCCTATGCGTGCTCACCCATGAGCACATTTCAGGCACAAATCGGCAAGGGGTAGTCAGAAAAGACCAGCCAGTGCTCGTCAACGATAAAGTTCGCCACCGTGGCGATGCGGTGGCCCTTGTCCTGGCTGATTCCGAAGAAGCTCTCAAACAGGGTTTAGTCCTTATCCAATGCACCTTCGAAGAATTGGCCGGGGTCTTCGATCCCGAAGAAGCCATGAAACCCGGCGCACCTCTTGTCCATGATGATATTGCTCAAAACGTGCTGCTCCATGGCGAAATTAAGACCGGCTCGGGAATTGAGGCAGAAAAAGAAAGCGATATCATTGTGGAAGCCTGCTTCTCTACTCCTCATCAGGAACATGCGTACCTGGAAACAGAGGTTGGATGGGCCTGTGTTGAAGCGGACGGCAAGCTGAAAATCGTGTGCTCGACCCAAACGCCGTTTCGTGACCGTATGGAAGTTGCGGAAGCCCTGGGATTGGAATTTTCCGGGGTCCGTATTGTTGCGCCCTATGCAGGTGGAGCTTTTGGAGGAAAAGACGGAGTCACGGTTCAGACACTTTTGGGATTGGCGGCACTCAATGCGGGCAGCCGGCCGGTGAAGATGCACTGGAATAGGGAAGAGTCCTTTATTTCGGGCACAAAGCGCCATCCTGCTCGAATGTACTATCGGCTTGGTGCCAAAGCTGATGGAACATTGCACAGTCTTTCTGTCCGGCTTTATTACGATACCGGTCCTTACGATCATCTGGGAGGGGTGGTTCTCACTCTGGGGCTCGAACACTCGGGTGGAGCGTACCGCATTCCGCACGTTCATCTTCGCGGCTGGGCGGTTTATACGAATAATCCCATAGGGGGCGCTTTCCGGGGTTTCGGAGTCCCCCAGGTAAACGCTGCGATGGAACAGATGATGGACATGCTTGCAGCGAAGCTCAATGGAGATCCGCTCACCCTGCGACTAAGAAACGCTTTGCGGAAAGGCGACAAAACCTCTGTGGGAAAGACGCTGGTGTGTTCGACCGGGCTTATCGACTGCATACAAACCGTGTCCGGCCACCCTCTCTGGAAGAATCGGAATGCGTGGAAATCCGAAGCTCCCCGTTTCAAGCGTCGAGGGATAGGCATAGCTGCCGTGATGCAGGGTTCGGGTTATGGTCCGGTGGTACCGGATTACGCGAATGCAAAGGTGGAGCTGACCGTTGAAGGGGCCTTCCGGGTGTATTGCGGCGTAGTTGATATGGGACAGGGCAATGCTTCCACGAATGCTCAGATTACCGGAAGCATCCTGGGGCAAAATGCAACGTCGATAGAGCTGGTGCTTCCCGACACGGATCGAACGTTGCCCAGTGGTTCGGCTTCCGCGAGCAGATGCACGTATACCTTTGGAAATGCTCTCATTGGAGCTGCAGAAGCCTTGCGCAAGCGAATTCTCCAGCGGGCCGCAGATCTCTTCATGGTTCCGAACATCGAAGAAATGGTGCTCGTCAACGGGGCCGTAAAGCATCTGACCACAGGTCGTGAGATCGGACTTTCTCAGTTTGCACAGTTCCTGAACGATTCGGAGCGCATCTCAGTTCATCACTTCAGAGCACCGGTAGCACAGGAGGACTTAGGCATTTCAGCAAACTTGAGGCTTCACGGCATGCCGCACACTCTTTTTTCCTTTGGCGCACACCTTGCGGCGGTAGAAATCGATGAGCTGACGGGAATTCTTCGGATCGAGCGCTACATGTGTGCAAGCGATTGCGGCAAGGTAATTAACCCGCAGATCTATACGCAGCAGATCCACGGTGGAGTGGGTCAGGGAATCGGGTACGCAATTTCCGAGGAACTCAACCTGGAAAGAGGTACTATTCTAAACCCTGACCTGTCTACGTACATCATTCCCACAGCCAAGGACGTTCCTGACATTGAATCTCATGCGATTGAGTTATATGAGCCTACCGGACCCTTCGGATTGAAAGGAGTCGGTGAAGTTGCAATGAACGGTCCTTTGCCTGCAATTGCCAATGCTGTGGCGGATGCGTGCGGGACACGTGTTCACGAATCGCCTCTCACGGCTGAGCGTATTCTGAGGGCTCTTCAGAGCAAGAATCGGGAGAAGACCGGGTGAACATACAATTCAGGCTGAATGGAAAGATTATGGAAATCGAAGCCCCTCCCGACCGCCGGGTTGTAGATGTGCTCCGGAAAGATCTTGGGCTCACCGGCACGAAAGAATCTTGTGCAGCAGGGGATTGCGGAGCATGTACCATTCTAGTGAACGGTGAGACTCGTCTCTCGTGCCTTATGCTTGCCGCTCAGTTACAGGATCGGGAAATCACGACTGTCGAGGGGCTCTCCAATGCGGATTCTCTCCATCCCGTGCAGGCTGCTTTCATCGAACACGGTGCAGTCCAGTGCGGTTTCTGCACTTCCGGAATGGTTCTCGCTACAGTCCATCTATTGACGAGGAATCCCTATCCGACCAGATCGGAGATTCGTGCGGGAATTGCCGGAAACTTGTGTCGATGTACGGGATATCACATGATTGTCGATGCTGTTGAAAAAGCCGCAGAGACTTTGGCGTCCGAGGAGGACTCGTGAAGCAGGTCTTTCTTCCTCACAACCTGGAGCATCTCTGGGAGCTGCTGGATCGAGAGCCCGAATCGGCATTGTATGCAGGGGGAACCGATTTTCTCGTTCACATGAAATCCGGGAAGGTGAACCCATCGTGTCTCATTTGCCTGGAGCGAATCTCGGAACTCCAGGGCATCCGGGACCACGGATCTCAGATTTTTGTAGCAGCCGCAACGACTCACGCGACAATCCTGGACGATCCTTTGATAAAGACACACTTTCCCGTCTTGAATCGGGCAATTGCCGTGCTTGGCTCTCCTCCGATTCGGCACATGGGAACTATCGGTGGGAATATCGTGACCGCATCGCCTGCAGGAGACACGTTGCCTGCTCTGTATGCTCTTTCTGCGGAGGTTGAAGTTCGCTCATGCTCCGGCTCGAGACGTATTGCTCTTTCGGACTTTGTCGTGGGACCAGGCAAAGTCGCTCTCTCTCATGGGGAAATAGTTTCGGGAATATGGTTGCAGAAAGACGACGGTTGGGCTCTTCAGCACTACGAGAAAGTTGGGAAACGGCAGGCTCAGGCATGTTCTGTTGCCAGTCTCGCAGCGACCCTCCATGTGGAAGCAGGTATCGTAAAACGTGCAAGACTGGCCTGGGGCAGTGTGGGACCGACAGTCGTGAGATCGGACAAGGTGGATGACTATCTTGCAGGAAAGCCGCTTAACTTGGAAGTCCTCCAGTCATTGGCATGTTTGATTGACGAAATCGTCTCTCCCATCAGTGATATACGTGCATCCGCGGATTATCGCCGTATGGTCTCCAAATCGCTTGTACTGAGACTCTCTCTTTACAGTCAAGCCGGATAACGTAGTCGATAGCAAAGCGTTTTAAACGCAGTAAGACTCAGGGAACCTTTTTACAGATAGATTGTTTCCTTAGCTTAGCTGAGGCGTAGGTTAGATATTCCTGTCTCGCGGGTCAGGGTCAATGAGGATCGGTAGGGGCGCCCCTTGTGGGTGCCCAGTAGACCCGCCTCCGTGCCGGTCATTCCGGGAAGGGCAGACCCTACAGAGGCTGCGCTCGCAATACCGAGACCATATTTGACAGTTGATGAAGGCAATGCTTTCAATACGGGAGCTAAGGTAAGTGCATAATCCATTTGCAAAAAAGCTTCCCCAAATCTTCCTTCTTTGATTGCGAATCGGTATAAAAATCACATCCGATCATAAGAGAGGCAATAGTTTGGGTGCTGAAGAAAAAAGCAATTTCTTGTTTTCAAGAGAATTTGTCACGCTGAATGCAATCACGTTTCTGACCTACTGCAACATTGCCGTCTTCTTTCAGTTTCATGAATATCTCGGCACGCTTCCCATTGCCCGGGACCGCTTCGGAATCCTCATCTCGTTGTTTGCACTTTCCGCGGTAATAGCACGTCCGCTGGTGAGCCCGTTTCTTAATCCTTCCAATTCCGGCAAATGGATAGGAATAAGCTCCGTCCTGGTAATAGGTTCTCTTTGGCTGTACCCGTTTGCCGATGATTTCTTCACAATGGCCTGTGTCCGTTTGCTGCATGGAGCAGTTCATACGATACTTGCCGTAGCGGTGCTCAGTCGTATGGTGGGATTTATTCCTGAAGAGCGCAGCGGTCAGGCGTTCGGGTTGCTTTTTGTAGTCGTGCTCCTGCCGTATGCAGTCATTCCACCCGTACTGGAACCACTCACACGCGGACTTGGCGGATTCGGGCACGTGCTGGAGTTTTCGGCCGCCTGCATGGCTCTCGTATTTCCTTTGCTCTGGTTGGGAAATCGGAAAAGTCCGATTACAACTCTTCCTGTTGTGGAGTCAATCAGTCTTCGGGAAACGTTGCACAACCTGAGAGATTTCAGACTCTTGACGGTGTTTTTGATTGCAGTGATTGTATGGACCTCATTCACACCTGTCTTTTATTTTCTTAAAGGATTTGGAGAGAAACTTGGAATCGACAATCCGGGCTGGTTTTTCACGTTATCGACAGTAACGGAGATTCTTGTTCGCGTTACGGCGGGTTCCGTTTTCGACAAATTCAGTAAGGCAAAATTGCTCGTAGGATCGCTGATCTGGACCGGGCTGGGGTATGCCGTCCTATCTCAGGTATCGGGAGCATGGGGCTTATATGCGCTTGGTCTCGTCCTCGGCATTGGCTGGGGAGTTTCCATGCCCCTGTTGAGCAGTCTGGCGTTCGATTATTCACAACCCAGATTTCGGGCGGTGAATTCCAATCTCACCATGCAAATGTTTCAGCTTGGGTTCTTTTTGGGGCCGGCTCTGGGTGATGCAATACTTGTACAGTGGGGATACGAAACGCTTTATCTTGTATGCTCGGGCGTTATGATTATGGGAACCGCGGCAGGTTTCATGCTCATTTGGCACCCGAAAAGGGCCGCTTTGGAGACTGGGTAAACAATCGATTTCGTCAAGTGTCAAAAAAAGACAGAAGGCGGCATCCGATTATTAATATCGGACCTGACGGAGTCGTCATGAAATCAATAACCGTTACTCTCGGTATCAGGAAATTCCGCGTGCCTGAGGAGAATGCACGGCTTATCAATCTCATTACTTCGCGATACGAATCGGCAGGGATGGGTTCGCTGTTGATTGTACGTCATTTGATCGGGTTCAGTCTTTCGGATTTGCTTGCGTTCCTGAATTGGCAGGCAACCGGTAAGAAAGATCGGACTCGACGATTCGAAAGTTCCCAAGACTTTGAACACTGGAACGAAAAATTTCATAGAATAGCAGCGGAAATCAAGATTGGGCCCAGGACCGGACCGACCGACATGAGCCATTAAGCCTTTAGGGATGCTTGCACTATGCTTTCAGCCGCAAATCCTCATCAATGTGCTATTATTCGAAAACGAAATCGGAGTTCGTGCCGACGAGTGTCAAAGTTGTGGGCTTCAGGAAAGGACTCTTGTACAGCACTTCCTTTCTGATTTACCTTTTTTGACTGCCGCGGTCGTAAATACCAAATCAGGAATTTTCAGTGTTTCTTCAAACCATCCTTGGACGATATGTCTTCCGGGAAATCTCAGTATCGTTCCTGTTCTGTTTTCTGGTCTTTCTCGTTACGGGACTGATTGCCGGGTTTCTACCTCTGCTTCAAAAGGGTTTGGAAGCAGGGATGGAATTGACGCTGATCCTGTTTCAGGTGCTTATTCACGCACTACCCGGAACACTCGTTTCAGTTCTCCCTCTCTCGCTTACGGTGGGAATACTCCTGGCGCTCGGGAGGTTGACGGCCGATAACGAAGTAGCCGCGATAAAGTCAGCCGGAATTTCGGTATCCAAACTATTTCCGCCGGTGCTCTTTCTCGCGTGCATAGGCTTCAGCCTCAGTCTGTTGTGTACACTCGTGCTTATCCCAAGGGGGATAACTGCCGGCAAAACGCTTATGCAGGAAGCGGCCAAGAAACGAATCGATGCAGGAATAGAGGAACGCACCTTCTTCGATTCACTTAAGAATCTCATCCTTTATGTTGAGGAAAAGGACGGGGCTACAGGAGTGCTGAGTCGGGTGTTTATCAGAGAATCATCAGATCCGGACGACATAAAAACGATCATTGCGAAAAAAGGAAAAATGGCCCCCGATCCGGAAGGAAAAGCTCTCATCCTTGAGCTACGCGACGGAACGATAATAAAAGAAAACCAGAACGGAGATTCAACCGGAAACCTCGCTTTTGAAAGCTACGTATTCAGGTACGATCTGGAGAAAAATCCCGGGAATGAAAGTCACAAGACGTTTGAAGAATTGCCGATTTCCGCCATTCGGAGAGAAGTGAATCTGGCTGAGGAGCGTAAGCCGACTGCAGACCCGGTAACCGCAGGGTATTACAAGCGAGTTATGCTCATGGGCCATATACTTATTACTCAACGATTCACTCATCCCTTGGCCTGTCTCGCCCTTGCACTCATTGCGTTTCCCATAGGGCTGCTCAATCTCGGCAAGAGCAGGCTGAACAACGTTTCTCTTGGGCTGGTGGCCATTTTTGCTTACTATGCTTCAACTTTGGCCACAGAAAGAATGGCCCGTTCCGGAATCTTTCCTCCAGAGATCATCATGCCGATCCCAGGCATCTTCTTTGTATGTGCCGGATTCCTTCTTACGCGTTACGTGCGGTTGGAACGGGTTCCGGATCTTCTGCACCTTACTCGGCGATTGGCACGTGGTATTCAACGAACGAAACCTTGATCCAACCGGCGCCGCACTGAGAAAAGTCCTTTTCAGTGCCGGCGATCCTCGCCGATTAAGCTGTTCTGCTCATTCCGAGCAGTCCTTGTTACCGGGAAAAACTTGCGACATCAACCGGTCCCTGAGTGCACAGGCTGTAATCGTGTTCTACAATAGATAAAAAAATTGAGAGTATTATGAAGAAAACAGCACATTGACAATGAGCAACATCGTTTTAATTTTTATGCAATGTTTCTCAACGATTCTTAATTATTAATTAACTGAACTATCCTTAACTGTCACCAAACGAAATTCCGCTAATACTTCTCGCGGTTTTCTCAGGGCCAAGGATGTGTAGACTGCACAAACCGTCGTTCAACGCGCATCAGTAAAGGGAAAAGGTGATTTGAATACCAAAAGTTGTCGCCATTATTCTTGATTTCAGCCGCTTAGCTATGCTATACTCCGCAGCGAACACCTTTGAGAATAAAACAGCAGCAGTCCTTAATGGAAAGGCCATTCTATTAGGGAACTCTTCATGAATTTGGTCACCGGATTCATGGTTTTGCTTGTTTTGGGTATGCAAAAGTGAAGTTTGATGGCTGAATGGAATCCTGTTGCAGCCTTTATTTTGAGAGAGGCAGTCTCCACTTATAGAATGCCATGCAATGCGCACGATGATCTCACGATCACAATGTGAGAATCCGGGCGGGACCGAGAGGAAGAACACTGAAGACGAAAGATTTCTCAAGTTCTGCAGAATCGCCCGGATCTGATCATTCGGAAAGCTCCCATCCTGAAGACCTGTCGGAAGTGATGGATTTTTCCAGTTACGATCTGCGAACAACCGTCCGACTGATCGTGCTCAGCGGCGAATCAAGAAGAATAGACGTAAAAAAAGGTAGCAGAGAAGGCGCCATTTACATCCGAGAGGGCGAGATATTCAGGGCCGTTGCCGGAACTCTCCTTGGTGACGAGGCGTTCTTCGAGATTTTGTCCTGGAAAAACGAGACTCATAGTGATTCTCTCAATACAGAGGATATGGGCAACAATGTCCGTATACCGACCACAGTCTTGGTCGACCTGCTGAAAGGTCGATCTATAAGTACAGATCGTGATTAGATTACCTGTTTGCCCACAAAGTAGAAATATGCCGTACCGGCAATGCCTTTTTGTGAAGGAGTTTCCTGTTGACGGAGCGCAGGGTCCTCATAATAGAACCTGAAGACACCCTCCTGAAAATATTCCGGGAATATTTTTCACAATTGGGGGGTGGCTACCTGATTCAACAGGTCCATACTGTTTCAGCCGCGCTGGATCTGGTTCATCAGAATCTGGTCGATGTGGCTGTTCTGGATCATCAGGGGCCGGGGCGGCTTGATTGTATAGAGTTCCTCCGCGTTTTGAGAGACCGCAAATATTACACGCAAGTTATTGTGATAGCTGACGAACAGTTCAAACCTCTCATGCTGCCGGTACTATCACTCGGCGCTACCAATTTCCTTTTGAAACCCGTTCCGGACCCGAGCCTTTGTGAATTGGTGTTTCACATGCTTGAACCGCAGCAGGGATACATTGGCCGAGTTGTGTCGATGAAACTCGAAGATGTGATTCAAATGTTCTGTTATCGAAAGGAAAGTACACTTCTTTGGGTATTCCACGAACGCGCGAAAGGAATGATCTATGTTCACGACGGAGGCATCATTCACGCGGAGTGTGACAGTCTCAGTGGAGTAGAGGCATTTTATGAGATTCTCGGTTGGGAGGGCGGAGAGTTTTTATCCCAGGTGGCTCTTTCCGTGCCGGAGAGAACTCTCTTCATGGATTGGCAGAGTCTCCTTATGGAGGGAATGCGGCAAAAAGACGAGATTCGTCACGCCCTCGGCCCCGTTTCCGAGATTTCTAATTCAGCCGCAAATGGGAACAACGCTCGCCTCGGCCTTCTCGAGTCTGTTCAGGAAAGCACCGGACCTGCGAAGCGGGTCATGATCGTCGATGATTCTCGATTCATTCGGAAAATCGTGCAAGAAATACTGCAGTCGGATCCAGGGGTAATCGTGGCTGGATATGCGACGAATGGACAAGAAGCTCTCGCCAAAATTGACGAGTTGAAACCCGACTTGATTCTCCTGGACTGGGACATGCCGGTCATGAAGGGAAGCACAACATTGATGCACATCATGATCCGCAGCCCTTGTCCCGTCGTCATATTGAGCGGGTTCGTCGGCGGAGTGGGTGCGAATCCGTTCGACTTATTGTGTCTGGGAGGCGTGGATTTCCTGAGAAAGCCTCAGAACAACTGGCGAATGGATGGACGTGCCGACGATCTTGTGCGACGAATAAAAGAGGCGAGCCTGATCAAGTTTGAACGCATACGGCGTGTGAAAATCCCGCCGGCAATCCAGAAAGAGGTATCCGAAGAAGCCGAAGGAAATCCCAGCAATTTCCTGACAATTGTAGGGGCTTCTACGGGAGGCTCAACCGATTTGATCCGAACGATACCTCTGTTACCTGAAGATCTACCGACATGTTTAGTGGTTTTGCATGACATGCAGCAAGAGGCAATAGGCGCATTTATCGATTACCTCCAGAGACGGAGCAGAATAAGAGTCCAGCCTCTTGTATCGGGTTCAAGCCTTCGAGACGGCACATGTTACATACATCCGTCTACCGTTCCGGTGGAACTTATGAAAAACGGAGATCAATTTATCCTGAAAGTCGTTCCGGAACTCAAGGGCGTACCCGTGCTCGATCATTTCATGGTGTCAGCATCCAAAAATTTGGCTGGTAATCTCGTGTCGGTCATGCTATCAGGCGGCTCGGATAACGGAATTGAAGGTTTGCGGGCCGTAAAACAGGCACAAGGAATTACAGTGGTCCAGGATCCAATGTCCAGCATGGACCCGAGAATGGCCGAAGCAGTCCTCCAGGAAGGACTTGCGGACTACTCGTGCCCGGCGGATTCTCTGGTGGAGACACTGAAAAATATAATCCGGCTGGCGGTGACGTCCTGACGAGGTACTCACGAGGAGGAAAATTCCCATGAACGGTAGGGACCAGTATAGAAAAGCAGCTCCGGAAACAGAGGAAAACGTTCAGATGATCAGTTTTTCCATTGGATCTGAACGTTTTGGTGTACCCATTCTGGTGGTTCAAGAAATCATTATGATGTCGTCAATTACGGAAATTCCCAATTCCCCGGACTTTGTCGAAGGCGTGATCAATCTCAGGGGAAATATCATCCCAGTAATTGATTTGAGAAAACGACTGCGCCTGAGAGGATATGCTAAAGAAGCTTCAGCCACCCCGAAACCGGGAACCCGTATTCTCGTGGTGGAAATAGAAGGCAATGTCACGGGTTTTATTGTGGATTCAGTTGCTAAAGTGATCACGATTTCTGCCTCCAGGATTGCTCCTCCGCCGGACATAATTGTTGCAGGGGTCCAAAGCCTCTACATCAGTGGAGTGGTTCACCTGGATCAGGGGATTCTTGTCATACTCGATTTCAGAAGAATTCTTTCCATGGAGGAAAGGGATGCGCTGGAAGGTGTAACTCGAACGGTTCCTCAAGCAGTGGAAAGCATAACACGATAAAGAGACTGCCATTTGTCATGATAATCGGTTTTCCCGGTGATCGAGATCACCCCTAGGAGGAATGGACATGAAGGTATTAAGATCGTTTTCTGTCGGAGGGAGCCTCAGGAACAAACTTCTGATTTGGTTCCTTTTGATTTCTCTCGTACCTTTTGGCGTATCGGGCTTTATTGGTTACTGGACCCTTACTACTGAAGCAGAGAACTCGGCTAAACGCGAGCTGAAAGCTATTGCCGAGTCTACCGCAACATCACTGAACGTTTTCATGAACGACCGCGTCACGGACGTGTTGGTCTGGGCCGACCAGAGGCTCATGAAAGAGGCCCTCGAGGTTGCTGAAGTCCGGGAGGACGCCTCGGAGACTATGCGTGAAATGGTCAAGCTCTATGGATCGTACTTAGCGCTATTCCTGATCGATACACGGGGTAACGTCATCGCATCGAGTTGGCCGGGTTCTGTCGGATCGGATTTGTCCGGTTTGGAAACCTTCAAGAAGGCTAAAACGGGCAAGCTCGACGTTACAGATGCGCATTTCGACAAACTGGCAGAACAGATAGATCCGAAATCGAAAGGCTGGACAGTCGGAATCTCCGCTCCCGTTAAAATCGGTGGTAGTGTAACAGGGGTTGTTTTGGCGTTTCTGAACTGGGCACCCATCGAGCAAATCGTTCTCAGCACAAAAGTGGGAGGATCCGGATACATTTGGGTTGTCGACAGAAAACCCAATGCCATAATTCACCCCTCACGTGCAATTTACGGCGAACAAGTCGGTGGACCCAAAATCAACCTTCCGACGCTTGAAACGGCAATTAAAAATAAAGAGAGTGACCATAGCTATTCTTTTACAAACGTCAAAACTGGCAAATTGGATAATAAGTTTGTCGGCATAACGTACTCCGGCGCATATGGAAATTTTCCCGGCCTGGGGTGGGTAATCGGAGCCGCCGCTGACAAGTCGGAACTTATGTACTATTTGCCAATCATCGCAAGAAACAACGCTATTCTTGCCGGTGTCGTTTTTCTCGTCGTTTTTCTCGTCGCTCTTTTCGTTGCAGCGACAATTTCCCGACCGATCACCAGCTTGGCAGGTACTATGGCTCAGGTCGGCGATAATCTCGATTTGACCTTGCGTGCTCCTGTGGGAACGAAGGATGAAACGGGTAGAGCCGCCGAGACGTTCAACGGACTGCTGGAACGGCTTCAAGGAGCATTTTCCACAGTGCTTGACGGCGTCTCCAGGGTGCGGCAATCGGCCGGAAACGTGAACCAGATCACCCAAAACATCGTGGTGAACGCAACGGCTCAGGCCGAACGAGCTCGAAACGTTCTCGACAGAATCGCGTCCATGGGTGATACCGCTACGCAGGTTTCAACAAACGCCCAAGATACGCTGCGCTCTGCAACGGTTACTCACGATTCACTCCAGAAGATGTCGGGCGAAATGGAAGGAATGGCACAGAGTGCCGGTGAGCAGGACCTCCAGAGCCGTGAAGGTGAAACCATCGTTGACGCTATGGGCGCAACTGCACGTGAGGTTGCAGGAAAAGCCGGTGAGCAGTTTTCCGCAGCCCAGGAAACAGCCGAAGCCGTTAAGCGTATGGTGCAAACCATTGATGAAATGGCGAAAAGCGCAGTCGAAGCAGCACGTCAATCTGATGTTACCGACCGATATGCCCGTGAGGGAGGTCTGGCCGTCGATAAAGTGGTCGAAGGTATGAGAGCCATTGCAGAGAGCTCCGAGCAGATCAACGAAATCATGGTCGTTATTTCGTCCATCGCAGAACAGACCAACCTTCTCGCTTTGAATGCGGCAATCGAAGCTGCTCGTGCTGGTGAACACGGAAAAGGTTTTGCCGTCGTTGCGGATGAAGTCCGAAAGCTCGCAGAAAGAACGGCTGAATCTACCAACGAGATCGCAGATCTCATTAAAGCCAGTAATAAGAGAGTCGAGGAAGGAGAGCGGCTGTCCGCCACAAGTCGTGAAGCGCTGAATCAGATTCAGGACGCTGTGGCAAGAACCAATGCGCTCATTTCGGGTATTACAGAAGGTACACTGCGAGAAGCGGAGGATGCTACCGGCGTCCAAAAAGCTATGGAACGACTGACAGCCCTCGCCCAGGACATTCTCGGACTTACAGGAGAGCAGGGCAAACGTAGAGAGCGCGCTGCTTCCATTATGGGTGAAATTCGTTCACTCAGCCGAAACGTTCTGGAACGTGCCGGAAGCCAGGTGGAAGCATCTACTTCAGTTACGCAGGAAATGGAAGGTGTTACGTCCCGAGCTGAAAACATCACCAAATTGACAGGTCTTCAGACGGAGCGTGCTGCGGTGCTGAAACAGATCATGGCCGATATGTCAGACGTTGCAACCATGAACGCGAAAGGAGCGGCTGGAGCATCTCAAACAACAGAGGAACTCGCCCGAGTTGCAGAAGAACTGGGGCAATTGGTTGAACAGTTCCGAATTAGCAGAGAAATTTAACTGACATCTTTGTTATTTTTGACACGCGGGTGTTTTGAGAGGTGAGGAATGGCTATGCGGGTCCTAGTAGTCGATGACTCCGGATTCATGCGAAAAAGAATAATTGAAGAGTTGCGTTCTCACGGTCACGCGATAGTAGGAGAGGCAAAGAGTGGTGATGAGGCCGTCGAGCTGTACAGGACCCTTAAGCCCGATCTGGTGACGATGGACATTACAATGCGGGACAAGGACGGGATAACCGCGGCCAAAGAAATTCTCGGAGAAGATCCCAAGGCCAATATCCTGTTCTTGACCATTCTGAATGACGACAAATACAAATCGGAAGCTGAGAGACTGGGTGCCAAGGGGTTCGTCAACAAGACCGATACGCCTTCTATTACCAAAGCGATCAAGGAAATCGAAGAGAAGCAGTAAACTCTATGGCAATCCATCAACTCAGATCCGGGGCATCTTCCGCTAAAAACGTGGATGAAACGGGCGTAAAATCGCCCTTCCGTGTAATATTGCGATATAAGCTACTGGCGTTGTTTTGTCTCTTGGCACTACTGGCTATGGGATTAAATGTGGGGCTTATCGTGGATTTGAACGGAGAAATAGGGAGAATCCAGGAGTTGCTCGGATCCAATGCCGGCGATACGTCTGGAGGAAACCTGCTTCGGGAGATTGAATCTCTGAAGGCTCACAAGATGCGGATGATTGTACTCCTGGGAGCACTCGTCATTTGCTTCGGGACCATCATTTATCTTTTCTATAAAAGAATAGCCGCTCCGTTGCAAAAGCTTACCGGAGCAGCAAGACGCATATCGCGTGGAGATCTGAGTGCATCCGCTCTGGTTCATTCTAAGGACGATTTTACGGAAGTGGCACAGGTCATCAATGACATGGCGGCGAACTTCCAGGAAGTCCTGCTGTTGCTGGGCACGACCGTCGGCCATTCGCAGGTCGTTCTCGAGAACATGGAATTGCGCTTGGGTCAGGAGCACACGGCAGACAATTTGGACGAACTCCGCAATCATATCCGCATTATGAAGAAGGATCTCGAACTGCTTAGTGGCGTAGTGCGGGAATTCGAGTTCTATCAGACGAGATTTGACGGACGTAAAGTGGTTCCGACAATTTCCCTGACGGACTGAGTGATTTGAGACGTCCTTTCGTGGCGAGAGCCACTGTGCCGGGTGGAAAGGAAAAAAGATGATCGACACTGAAATTCTTCAGGATTACAGCAGTGAGGCACGTGAGCTTCTGGACGAGATGGAGAACAGTCTCATGCGTCTCGAGAAAGAAGGAGCCAGTCCCGAGCTGCTGAACAATATTTTTCGCGCGGTGCATTGCATCAAAGGTTCCGCCGAATATATCGGGCTTGAACGGAGCAGCACTCTTACTCATGGCATCGAAAATTTGTTGGATCGTATGCGGGAAGGCCTTCTCAGTCCGACACCTGAAATCCTGGAATTCTTATTCAGGGCCAAGGACCTGATTCTGACTTTGATTGCCGAAGTCTCCCAGACTCAGGAGGAGAAAACCCCAATCTCCTCCATCATGAGTGAGCTGGAATCGTTTCTCGAGGGCAAACCCGCGGCCATTCCTTCAATATCTGAACCTGCTCAGCAAGAGGAAGCCCTCTCTGCAGAGACGACTCCATTTCAAGAACCTGAAGAATTGAGTCCCTTAGCAGCCGCAGAGCAATTCGATTCCGCTCCGGATGAAGAATTTGTAGAGCCATTCGAAGCTCAGGAAGACAAGGCGATCCACCAATTCGAGCCTACGGAAGAACTTGCGGAAAAAATGGCAAGTGAAATCGACGAGGAAGAGGATTGGGAAGTGGCGCCGGACTCATTCCCTGAAAACGTGTCCGAAATCGTAGATGAAAGCGCCGAGGAACGACTTGCGGCAGCTCTCGAAGAGCCGGAGCAGCCCACGGCGGATATTGAGAGTACTATTCCGCATGTCCTGAACATTTCTTTATATCTTGATGACCTGCAGGATGGGCTGAGTCCTGACAACGTGATTTCGTCACTGCTGGAAACGCTTGAGATTCTGTCGGAATCTTACCATGCATTACAGCTATCTGAAGCTGTTGAGACTCTTCAGTCGCTGGAAACAGCGGTTCTCGCCATCGATCTGGACAAAGACAGATTGAGCCACGAGGAAATCGATTCGCTGCGTAACATTCTTTACAGCTTGAGATCCATTTATCCGGAAGACTTGATGGTCCCCATTCGTGAATCGCTGGGACGAACGGAAAAGCCCGAAGCGGATTCAGTTTCTCCTTTCGCTGAAGCGCCTGTGACTCCGCCTATGTATCCGCTGGCAGCGGAACTTCAGAATGTTCCGGGAATTACGCATGAAGCCATCACGTCTCTCGCCGAGGCAGGATATTCCACTGTCAGTCACTTATATCAAGCGGATAAGGGTGAGCTGCAAAATCTGCCTGCAATGACAGCCGAGCTGGTAACCTCTATTCTCAGTCATATAGGCAGAGAAATTATTATCGCACAACCGAAGGACATTCAGAGAAAGAAAGACTCTCTCCTCGCGGATATTGATGACGAATTGTTAAGTGAATTCCAGGGATTGTTTGCTGATTCAGGCCAAACGCACCTTCAGAGCACGAACAAATTTTATCCATACGGTGGGAAAGCCGCTGATTTGCTTCAGGAGTTGGATTCCATAGGAGAAGAAGCAGATCGGGAGATCATGGAGATATTTCTCTCTTACGGTTGGGAAATTCTCGACAAGCTGAAACCCTATGTAGCGAAAGTTAAGAGCGAGAAAGTCACGGGCGCGGATTTGGATGCCTGTGCCGAGCTGATCAAAGCCATTAAATCTTCATCCACTTACATGGATTACCAGAGTCTCGCGGAATTCCTGGATGAATGGTACGAATGGACGATCTATAATGCTCAGAAAGTGGACGTGGAACCGCTGGAAGATCGCGATTTTATGGATGAAAGCCTTTTAAAATTCGGGGATTTCCTGGGCGGCTTGGATATGATCCTCCATCCTGCGTCATTGCCGGAGCCGGTTCAACCAAAAGCCGTGGAACCGATTCCTGATCCGCGGGCCGTGGGAATTTCTAAGACAGTTACAGAATCTGCAGTCTCTCAAATGGCTTTTTCACCACCGGCAAGAACCGATCGATCCGAACAGTTGATGAGCGATCCGGTTGCAGAAGCAGAGATAACAACAGCACCGGAAGCGGTAATTACTGCAGAATTGGAAGGTCCGGCAGACGAAGCCCTGGTGCGGACAGGTCAGGATCCTCAGGCAGGTCCGCTCGTCAGGACCATGCGTGTGGATTCCGCCAAGGTAGACGTTCTCCTCAACCAAGTAGGGGAACTGGTCGTCAATCGCTCTTACGTAGAGCAACTCGCAACGGAATTGAAGAATTTTCAGCGGGAAATTGCTTCGAAAGGGGATGTCGGTAAGAAAACGATTCAGCAGATCAAGGATCTGACGCTGAAGGTCGGCGAGGCAAGCATCTCATTAGGACGCGTTGCCACCGAGATTCAAGAAGGAGTCATGAAGCTGAGAATGCTTCCGGTCGGTCAGCTATTCAACCGAATGCCCAGGCTGATCCGCGATCTCTCCCGCCGGGTGGGAAAGTCGATTGATCTGGAAGTCCACGGCGGAGATACTGAAGTCGATAAGCGAGTTATAGAACAGATATATAATCCCCTCGTTCACCTCATTAGAAACGCGGTCGATCACGGGATTGAAGATCCGGCTATGCGAAAGAAGTTGGGAAAGAAAGAGCAGGGATCTATCGTGCTGAGCGCGTATTCTCAAGGAAACCAGGTCGTGATCGATGTGGAAGATGATGGAAGCGGCATCAATGCCGAGTCGGTTCTGAAAAAAGCAGTCGAGGGCAAATTGATCAATCCTCAGGATGCGGAAGGCGTGTCATCCCAGGACGTCTATAATTTGCTTTTTGTGCCGGGCTTTTCCACGAGCACAAAGGTGACGCGCACCTCGGGTCGCGGCGTGGGAATGGATGTCGTGAAAAAAGATGTGGAGAAGATCAACGGACATGTGGAGATCGATTCCTGGCAGAATCGCGGCACACGCATTTCGCTAAAGATTCCACTTACTCTGGCAATTATTCAGACGCTCTTGATACGTTCCGGAATGCATGTGTTTGCAGTTCCCTTGACCGCAGTTCGCGAGATCATTCAAGTTGCATCTCACGAAATAACCACTATCGAAGGATTTGAAGTCATCAAATTCAGACATGAAACCATTCCTGTATTACGAGTAGACGAGATCTTTAAGCTTAAACAACCTCAACCTGCCAACAATCCGAAGTTCCTCGTGCTTGCTTCTGCAGGATTGAAGTCGGTAGGATTTCTCGTTGAAGAGCTGATTGGCGAACAGGATGTTGTGATAAAGCCTCTCGCTGATCACGTCTTCAAGAGCCGCGGGCTTGCTGGGTCCACTATTCTGGGTGATGGCACTATAGCGCTGGTTCTTGACGTCCTGGAAGTAATAGAGGATGTCATTACCAAACAGCGCCAGTTGGCTCAAGCCCATACAGCAGCCAGAAACGCAAAACTCGAACGTCGCGGCACACATTATACCGTTCGGGATACAGCCATAAGAATGGACGTATAAAGGGAGTCCAAATTCATGGGCCAGCTCATAGCGATCGTCAGCCAAAAAGGCGGGGTCGGCAAAACCACGACTGCAGTGAATCTCGGAGCGTGTTTATCGGCTATCAAACGAAAAGTTTTGCTGATCGGCCTTGATCCGCAATGCGGGCTGGACAAATGCTTCGGGCTTGATCCTGCCGATACTTCCGTAGGAGTGTTCGAACTACTTCAGAATGGTGCGTCGGTAATTGGAGCCACCTATCGCGCCCATCCCCGTTTGCCGCGGCTCGATCTGATGCCGACGAATATTCGCTCCATGGCTGATGAGGATCTCTATACTGAACTACTCCAGAAAAACGTTCAGTGCCTCAATCAGTTTCTCAGTCATGTCAAAGACAAATATGATTATATATTCGTAGATTGTCCCCCAAGACTGGATAATCCGACCTTTGCAGCGTTAATAGCGTGTGATTCATATCTCGTCCCTATTCAGTGCGAATATGCTTCCATGGCTACTGTGGGCAGAGTGCTCCGAACTGCCTTAGAGGTAAGAAGATTTCATAACACCAAGCTGGGTATTTTCGGCTTTCTCCTCACGATGGCCGATAAACGGGCAGGCTTTACAGTCAAAGTCGTTCAAGAGGTAAGGCAATACTTGAAAGAGCATGTGTTTAGAACCATTATTCCGCGAGACCCGAAACTCGCCGAGGTGCCTTCCCGTCAGCAGCCCGTAATTGCATATGATTTAGAATCACCCGGAGCCAAAGCTTACATTCAACTTGCCAGAGAAATTTTGGCGAGAGAGGCAGGCCTCAAGGGCAGATAACTATGACTCGCGACGGACAGGACAAAATCCGGGTGCTTGTGGTGGACGACTCTGCGCTGATGAGTCGTCAGATAGCAAGTATTCTCAGTGAAGATGACGGTCTTCATGTGGTAGGACGGGCAAAAGACGGCCTTGAAGCGCTCACCATGGTCAAGGAGCTTAGACCGGATGTAGTTACCATGGACGTCGAGATGCCGAGAATGAACGGAATTACAGCGTTGAAACACATTATGGTCAAATATTCCGTTCCGACGGTTATGATCAGTGCACTTACGAAAGAAGGAGCCAGGACCACATTCGATGCCTTGAAATACGGCGCCATCGATGTGATAGCAAAACCGTCCCGAAGGGAAGACGAAAACCTGGACGCTCAAAAAGCCGATATAATCGGCAAAGTGAAACGCGCTGCAGCAATTCGTTCGGGTCGGTCCAAGTACATTAAGATGTCTGCTCCCATACGCCGAGACGAGAAGATCCCCAAAGGCAGCATTCTCGATTCGACTCGTTTTGTGATCATCGGTGCCGGAACAGGCGGTTACTACAGCCTACTGCGCATTATTCCCGGCCTGACTTCGGAATTCTCGGACGTGCTCATAGCCGTAATTCTCGTTTCCGACCGCTATTTGGAGCCGTTTGCAGTGTACCTGGATGCCCACAGTGTTGTTCCCGTACAGGTAATCACCGGGCCTTTCATTCCTGAAAGAGGGGCTTGCTACCTGTGCTCGCGGGATCGACTCCTGGAAATTCAAAGTGCGGACGGAACTCTGAGTATTGCTCCCTTTTCCGCGAATGGAAATGAAGGATCAATCGATCACGTGATGAAATCCGGTGCCCGCAACTTGGGCGAGCGTGTCATGGGCATCGTGATGAGTGGAGCCGGAAACGACGGAGCGGAAGGGATCGCGGCAATTCACGAGGCCAAAGGAACGACAATGGTACAGGATATTAACAGTTGTATGGATCCTTCCATGCCGATAGCTGTACTGGAAAAGTGTTCCGTAGACAGAATTATTCCGGATTACCATGTCGCAGAGTACTTGTCGAAGCGACCGGCCTCGGAACCATCTGAATCTGACACGTGATATAGACATGCCCTGCTCGACCGATACTATTTTGAAATCAAAGAAGTAAGATCGGGGAGGAACTTCTTTACAAAGAAGGTCCCCCCAATATATTGCTCTTTTGAATGCAAAATAGTATCAGTGCAGATTACCTGTGGGCGAATACTCGAGCTTTCCAGAGATCTTGTCGTGCTTTTTCTTTATCCCCGAGAGTCTCGTAACACATTGCCCGGAGTTGGTACACTTTACCGCTGTAAGGGTTTGATTTTGCGGCGTGTTCCAGATCCTGAGCAGCGTCTTGATAATTGTTTAATTCAATGAAGAGTTCGGCCCTCCTCATTCGTGCTTCAAAGCTGTTCGGGTCTATTGTCAAAGCTCTCGAATAGGCCTCAAGGGCCTGATCCACATGGGAATCGGCCATATGAATCTCACCGAGCGTCACGAATGCTGCCGGAAATGAAGATTCTTTCTTCAAAGCTTGACCGATCATCTTCAGAGCTTCAGGTGTATCGCCTTTCTTGAGGAATGCTTCCGCCAGAAGTTGATATGCTGCTGCATCTTCAGGGAGGATATCGACGGCTATCTTGAGATCCTGAATAGCCCGCTCCAACTGCCTGTCATTAAAGTAGAGGCTTCCACGCATTAATCGGGCTTCGTGGTTTTCAGGATCCAGTTCGATAACCCTGTCCAAGTCAGCCAAGGCCTTATCACCTCTGGCAATTACCTTGAAAACATGTGCACGCTTGATGAGCAACCATACATCGTCCGTTTGAACCTGGAGAGCTTTATTGAGGTCCTTAAGGGCGCCGAGATAATTTCCCGTGCCGAGGTACAGCAGAGCACGATTGGTGTAAGGCAACGGATTGTCCGGTTCCAGGAGAATGGACTGCCGTAGCATTTCCAGAGCTTCGTCGTACCTGCCCATCATCATGAGGATAGTAGCCTGGTTCAAGAGAAGTATGGAATCCTCGGGGTCTATTGATGCTGCTTTTTGATAATCATTGAGAGCTTTGTCGAGGGCATTGACCGCGCGGTGCGCATCTGCCCTGTACCAGTAGATCTCTTTCATTTCAGGGTCCAGCTCAAGCGCTTTGTCGAAATCCTCCAGCGACTTCAGTGGTTGGCCGGATTTCAGATAAGCGAAGCCTCTGCGGAACAAAGCCTGCGCACTTTGCGGTTGGATCTGCAACAGCTTGTCCATTTCCGCTATTGCGGAAGCAAAGTCATTCCTTTCAAGATAAATGGCTGTTCGTCCGAAATATGCAGATTCTTCCTTGGGATCCAGTTGGGAGCTTTTGTCAAAATACGTTCGAGCTCCGTCATAATCCTGTTCGAAAAACCGCATCAATCCAATGGAAGCAACAATTGCTGCAGCATGAGGCTGAAGTTCCGATGCTTTCTTGAGATCGCGTAGAGCACCTACATGGTCTTCCATTCGTGCGAGAAGACGACCTCTCATCTCCCATGCGGAACCATAATCCGGATCGAGATCGATTGCCGCAGTATAATCGTGAAGCGCCAAGTCGTGCTCATCCTGTTTCTCTTTCGCCCATCCTCTAAGGACCAGGGCTGAAACCTCTTTCGGATTCTTGAGCATGATCCCGTCAAGGATCGCACTTGCCTGTCCGGTCTCGCCCTTGTTAATCAACTCTCGGGCATGATCCAGAGGATCTTTGTCGGCCCGCCCGAAAAACCAAAACAGCGCCACGGACAGACAAAGGAGGCCCAACACGAACCCTAACCTGACCGGATGATCGATGGTGCCCAAAATTTTGTCTCGTAGCATGCGCATGAAGAAAATCCTGCGGAGAATTTCACGAACAATATCCCACGGGTCGTACGCCTTTGCAAGCGACGGATGTCAAGAGGTCTTTCCAGCACCTCTGCGTTCTTCCTCAGTTCGATCCTGATGCCTCAAATCGGCTGACAGCGGAACGAGCATCACGGCGGGCTAAATGTTGATATGACAAAGAAAGGAAAGCGATGTCAACGAGGCAAAAGAGTATTTCAGAATTCG
This sequence comes from Desulfomonilaceae bacterium, assembly GCA_041740635.1. GTDB lineage: Bacteria > Desulfobacterota > Desulfomonilia > Desulfomonilales > Desulfomonilaceae > Desulfomonile. The sequence continues at coordinate 101,427 of JBGSLQ010000067.1, forward strand.
GTTGAGAATTTTGACATAACTCGATAATATAAAAATACCAATTGCATGGATTGTCTCAAGGTCCTTTCCCGGCCACCGCAATCCAGGCATTTTTCAGGAGAGAAATATGGATACACTCGCACTTGCTCTTCCTTACGTGCAAAGTTTTTTTCAGCTCAATTTCTTATTCAGCGGGATGGAGACTTCTACCACAGTCATATTAATAGCTCGATTGTTTATCTTTGTCGTGTTCGGTTGTGGAGCACTGTGGATAGCTCTGAAACTAACCCTAAAATTTCTTGATTGTGTTCAGACTTTCTTCACCGTCTTGACGCCTTTGCCCAAATCTTTTTTCCTGATACTGCTCCTCGTAATTCCACTCAGTCCCGATAGTATCGCCTCTCGATGGATCGGCTATATCCTTCTCATCATGGCTCTATTGGCAGTGGGATGCACGGGAATCTTCCTGGTGGTTCTCTGGAAATATGGGGTCGATCAGGCATTTCGTCTCGTGCGATTCTTTAGAAGCCCACCTCAAACCACGGAAAAAAGTACTGCTCAAGAACGCTCTCACCCGTCCGAGAACGTCCTGCTTGCCACTGGTGCATTCCACAAAACCCAACATGAAGCAAGCTAGGATGAGAAGATACTTTGCCGTTCCACGGTCTTTCTTAGAAATATGCGGCGTCTTGCCATCAGCTATTGACAGGTTGCTTCAAGAAATACATTTCATCGCTTGGAGGAATGACCCCGAACTCGGCGAATTGTCACCATGGTTTTTAGGTTATCGGCATTGAGCTCATGTCTTGTTGTCTGAAGCCGTTTTAATCGAGACAAAGGATATACTGAATCCTGACAGTTTTTATCCTGATTTATGGAATAAAAATGTGAACTGTTTTCGAGAAAGGCTCGGATTTTGTAAAAAAAGCCTTGAAAGCTTATGAGTGTCCATATAAAATCATAGTACGCAAAATTCCGCGTCGGAAACCAGAAGCATGTACCGGTGTCCCAAGGTTGTAATCTGGCGATTTTATGATTAGGATGAAAACAAAGGGATTTACCCGGGCTGGTCTGAGAGGTTTTATATGGAAAAGGAAAGCGGTCCCGGAGCCGTTACCCGTTACGACGCAAGCAGTGTGCCTGTTGACGCTAGAGTTATGCGTCCCCAATATTTGAATCCTGACGATTCTCTGAACGACTATCAATCACGGTTCGGTAAAGATGCATTCTTTGAATATTTTTATGCAGTCCTCAATCGAAAATGGATCGTAGCCGGTTTTTTTGTCCTTGCCGTTGGCGCAGCCGGGCTGTACTCCTATTTGGCCACCCCGTTCTATCGTTCCACTGCCACAATAGAAGTAGAAAAAATGTATCCCGGCGCCGCCAATATGAACGACCTGTTCAGCTTCTTCGGACACTTCGATCTTTATTACCAAACACAGATTGAATTTCTTAAGAGCAGGCGACTTGCAGAGAGTTTTCTGAAGTTGTGGGACAAATCCGGTTCGTCGGGTAAATCTGCGCAAAAAGAAGGCGATCAGGGAACCGGCAAAACCGTCGAAAGCAATCTTGAAGAGGAAAAGCGAGTTGCTGCAGCTACGGATTCGATTCTTTCGAGAATAACCATAGCACCTGTTAAAGGGACTCAGCTCATTCAAGTGGATATGGGTGCGGAAAGCCCTGTTCTCGCAAAGCAAATGCTGGAAAAATATCTGGAGGCATTCAGCGAAGAGAATCGCCGAAAAAGGATGGAGATCGGCCAAAAAGTCCGTGAATGGCTTCAGAAAGAGCTTGCTGAAACCGAGAAGCAGTTAAAGGAATCCGAAAGCAACCTTTTGGAGTTCAGCAAAACCCATGGTGTGGTATTTCTGGACAGGGGGAGCAATCAGTCCTTGTCGTTTCTGCAAAAGGCCGGAGAAACATTTCACAGATCGAAAGATGCACGCCAGAACATTGAGGCGCTCCGGAGCGAAAAGGACCCTTTACCGCCTCAAATGTCGAACGAGTACCTTCAGAATTTGAGGACTCAGCTTGCTTCGCTCAAATCGGAATATACCGGCCTTAAGGCTATCTATTCCCCTGATTATTTCAAAATGAATTTGTTGCGAAACAAGATTCATTCACTAGAGGAAGCAATAAATCAGGTAGAGCAGAGCACTCTGGATTCGGCATTGGAATCCGCCAAGAAGAAGGAAGCTGTTTCCAATGAGGAATACGAGAAGTCTAAAGAAGAAGCAATGAATCTGAGCGCGCTGGCAGTCCAGTATGAAATCCTGCGAAAAATGGTGGATGCCAATAGCCAGCTCTATGTGATGTTGCTGCAGAAATCCAAGCAGGCTGAGCTGGACAATGGGGTGATGGGGCACAATATTCTCGTTGCAAATCCCCCTTCATTGCCACTTGCGCCTGTATATCCGGTGAAGAGCAAGATTATTCTGCTGGGAGCCGTGATAGGCCTCATCGGAGGCATAGGCTTAGCGATTTTTCTCGAAGCATTCGACCGCTCCGTTCATAGCCCGAAGGAGATCGAACGGCATCTCAATATCCCTATTCTCGGGGAGGTGCCTCGAGTCGCTCAGAAAGACTTTGGCGAAGACGAAAGCCAAGCTTCTCTGGAATTCCTGGCACATCGGTTTCCCACATCTCCGTTCACGGATTCAATACGTATCGTGCAGAATAGCGTTTCCTCTTCGGTTCTGATGGACTCCGGCGTGAGCATGTGCGTCTCGAGCGCTCTTCCTCTTGAGGGTAAAACTGTTATCTCCGTTGTTATGGCCACCGTCATCGCCTCGGAATTAAAGAGAGTCCTCGTTATCGACGGTGACATGAGGCGTCCCAGAATACATGAAGTTTTCAAGTGCAAGAACGAAAGTCCCGGTCTCGCAGACTTGATCACAGGGAAATGCGTCGATTTGCGGGAAGCTGTCCGGAGATCCCATGTTCCCGGAGTATTCTACATGACTTCCGGATCGCGTTCCGACAATCCGGTCGCATTGCTCAAGTCGGAGAGAATGCAGAACATCATTGAAGAATGTAAGAGAGAATACGATTTTGTCATTTTGGATGCTCCTCCCATTATAGGGCTGGTGGATGCGTCGATCCTTTCAGGGTACGCCGACGGCCTCATTCTGGTGACAAAATCAGGACATACTCCCATGGACGTGCTTGTCCAGGCCAAAGAGTCTGTCTTCAGGGGGAGGGGAAAGCTTCTCGGCATCGTGGTGAACATGTCGGAGCACAAGAGTCTGGGCTCCCGCTACCATTACTACTACGGATACAATCGCTATTATCAAAAACGAAGCGCATGATTCGCAGATTACTGCCGGCACATTCTTCGGCAGGAGCTTCGCAATTGCAGCATAACAGATGGATGCGTGTCCATGCAGTCTCACGGAGCACCTGCGCAATTGCACTCGCGTGTGTCATTCCTTTCATCTTCATAGAAACGTGTTGCGCCTGGACGGGAAAGGTCATCGGTGTCAGTGATGGAGACACCATCACGGTGATCAGGGAATCCAAGCCGGAGAAAATTCGCCTCTACGGAGTGGATGCTCCGGAACAGGGTCAGGATTTTTTCGCAGCCGCAAGAAAGTTCACTTCAGACATGGTGTTCGGAAAAATCGTTCATGTCGCTCCCGCGGCTAAGGACACATACGGCAGGACTGTCGCCTGGGTGTCAGTGGACGGAAGAAGCCTGAACAAGGAACTGGTGAAAGCGGGTTTTGCGTGGTGGTACAGATCGTACTCGAAAAGACGCTACGATTTATATACATTGGAAATTCTGGCACGCCAACAAAAGCTCGGGATTTGGTCAGCAGCGAAACCTACTCCTCCCTGGCTGTTCAGACGCAGCAAACAAATTCCTGAAAGGTCTGAAAGGAAAACCGGTTTTCCCTCTGCGAGTTCGATATCAAAGAAGTAACGTCCGGCAGGCGCCGGTTGCAAGAAATTCATTGCCCAATTTTTCGTGTCAGCCGATTTTTCTTCTCGTTTCGGAGCAGTCTTCGCACGAAGCTTCAATTGACAATCCGGCCTGCTCAGGAATTCCCATCGCGCGGCTTGTCATCTTGCCGTTCTCTCTTTCCACTACTTTGCGAACAGCCGATTTCAACCAGTTTGAGGACAGGATTAGCGACTGAACGAAAATTAGATCCCCGTACAGACCGAGACAAAGAGACGCACACCCCAGGATACCGAAAAACACTACCGGCCGAAATGGCGAAATAATGAGCGCGAGAAAACCGAGAAGAGTGATTGTGGACCAGGAGGAAATCTGTTTCGCTGTCAACCGGTATGCGCTTCTTACCGATTCTTCCACGCTTCGATCGGGATCGAGTATGATTTCCCGTTTCAACTGCGTGAGGAAGTGTATGGTATTGTCCACGGCAAGTCCCACTGCTACGGTTGCTGCAAAGATGGTCACCGCATCCAGTGCGATTCCGAACCATCCCATAATACCGAATACTGCAGCAACCGGCGGAATGTTCGGTATGAGGCTCACCAGACCGAGGACGACCGAGCCCATCTGAATCATCATGACAATAGTGATGAGCAATCCCGCCAAAAGCATCGATCTGATCTGGTCTCTTATCAGTTCCGAAGTCTGCTTCGCGACTACCACCAGATCGCCGGTAACAACCACTTTCGCTGCATCCTTCATCACCGAATCCGCGGCTGCCTGGATTTTGTCGATCACCTCTCCAATGGGATGGTCTGGAGAATTCACGATCCGAACAGATATATGTGCAACATCGTAAGCATCATTCACAAAACGCCTGCTGACCCGTTTTCCTTCGGCACCCATATTGACGAGCGCCAGGAATTGGGGGACCTTGGACTCGTTCGCGAGGAGTTCCTGTTTTGTATCTGAATCGCTGAGCAGAGTATTGAGATAATCCAGGAGAGGGAGCAACGAATCCGTTCCCGCCACTTCGGGAATGCTTTTCAGTTTGTTTTCCAGTTCAGCGATTTTCGACCACATGGCTGCATTCTTGAACTCGCCGGGTTGCCCCTGAAGCATAAGCTCGACTGAATTCACAGCCGTCAGATTGCTTTCCACAAAATGCAGATCCTGGACCTCAGGAGTCTTCGAGCTGAGCATCCGCAGAATTTGGGTGTCACTGCGTATCAGAGGCGCGCCGGAAAGCAGAATCGCTGCCGAAAGAAGCCCGATTATCACGTACAGACGAGAATGCTTGAAGATAGACCTCTCAAGTTTATCAAGAGAATTGTCAAGCCAGCCTCTGATTACGGTGTTCTGCTCGGAAGCATCCAGTTGCTTTAAGCGCATGAAAAACGCCGGTGTCAGAATGATGGCCAAACCGTACGCAATCATGATTCCCACGGACATGATGAAGCCGAGTTGCCTCACCATGGGGATGGAACTGACCATCAGCGTTCCGAACCCGATCGAAGTTGTGGCGCAGCACATGAAGCACGGCCGGGCAAGCCAACGAACCGCCTGCTTGATTGCGCCCTCTTTGTCATGTGTGCCCTGGTGAAAAAAGTGATAGCGGACAACCATATGAATAACAATTTCAATCGTCGCTATAGGGATGAATCCGAAGGAAAGAACCGTGGTAGAATTGAGAGGAATCCCCAGCAGGGACATGAATCCAAGTATCCAGATTACGCAAAGGGAAAGAATCGCATTGGTTATGGCTGTTACACGGACGCTTCTGAAAACGTAAGCAGATACGATTGTGCCGATAAGCAAACAGAGCACGCCAAAAATAATACCGGTCTGAATATTGTACCGGACTATCGCCTGCCTGATGAAAGGAGGCCCTACCATGCTGAACTGCGTGTGCGCAGGGGCCTCTTTCTTAATAATCTCATTCAGTTCCCGGCGTAGCACTTTTGCCGCATCTACGTCGAATTTCCACTTATCCTGCATCCTGAGGAGGATGCCTACAGTCTTCCGATCCGGGGAAATGAGAAGATCCGTCACCGGGAGCGCTTTTTTTATCTGTTCAAGTTCCGGTTCCGGCGGTAGAGTAAGATTGTCGCCGTTCTTCTGCAAAATCGGGTAATTCCCGAAAAGCTCACCCTTCTTTTGGAAAAGCTTGATGGTTGAAAGGGAAACGACTTCCTGGATCTTGTCCAGGGATTGAAGTTTGGTGGTGATTCTGACGAGAGCCCGGAGTGTTTCGGAATCCACGGCCCTTCCAGGACTCTTCAAAGCTATCAGAATAAATTCTTCATTCCCGAAAATTCCGGTGAATTCACGATGATCCAAATACGCCGGTGTGGACTTGTCCACCCCTGACTCGAGAGTGGGGTCCGTCTGCATTTGGGGCACGAACCACACGAGTACTACCGTGGCTACGGCAATAAGGGTGACCAACAATCTGCGTCGGTCAACAATTATATCCAGAAAATTCTTATTAGCGAGATCGAGCTTGTCCCGCGAACAGGGTTTCACGTTGCATCCTTTAGGTGATCAATTCTGTGCTGCTGAAAGCGAATCCGTCCGCCCCAATATGGATACTGGGGCACGGCATGTCAAGAGCGTGAAAAAGGGCTTTTTCACGTAATCGGGCAATCAGGCTGGTCATATGAAGGAGTGGAATCGCCTGACGGTAGCTTACTACCGTGTGCGAATCAGGCCTTTTTTTCCACAGGACCTTCAATTTGTTTCGGTGGAGTCTCGATTTGAGGCGACTGCTGAGCGGGAACGGTTTCTTCTTCACCATCCATCGCCTTCTTGAATGTCCTTATTCCTTTTCCTACTCCTTCCATAATTTCCGGTATCTTTTTACCTCCGAAAATCAGGACGGCGATGAGGAGAATCACGATTAATTCCTGCGGGCCTAACATGGGTGCTCTCCATTCAGAGTTCTTACAGTCAATTTTTAAGCGTACTACTCCGGGATAAAAGAGTCAACTGACTGGACTCGAACCCTCATGTAATCTTCGTGTTTGGAACTCAATGATTATCTCGGGGCTTTTACTTCCCAATAAGCTTCTCTTTTGGAACTGCCATGAGTGTGACCGTTGCTTTTGCAACGAGGACTTCCCCATCTTCACGAACATCGTACACCTCAGATTCCGACACGATCACCTGCTTTCCTTCCCTGATCACCTGTGAAGAGCACAGGAGAACGGAACCGAATGCCGGGCGCAAGAAGTTTATCTTGAACTCTATAGTAAGTATCTGCATGCTGCCCGGAACAGTGGTAAATGCCGAATACCCGGCTGTGTGGTCGGCCATGGTGGCCATCACACCCGCATGAATGAATCCGTCCTGCTGTCTGTGATGTTCATGTATTTGCAAACGTGCCTGAAATTTGCCCCATTCTGCGTGTACTGCCTCATATCCGCAGAACTGTATGAACCCTCGCTCATAATCCATTTTCAAGAAATCGACTCTTTCCCTGTTCACGACGCGTTGTTTCATGGGAGATCCGATCCTCACTTGAAGTTATACTATGCTGCGAAAACAGCTTCGCACATGACGGAGTGAGTTCTCCTTTCCTGCTTTCGGCACGTGAATCATGCCTGGAGACAAGAAACGTGAGTCGATACGTTATCGGCGGCTTTCAATTACGTCAAGCTGACATGAAGCTTATCACCTGCTTAGCCAACCTTGTTTGACGGTGCGGATACCGTGGAATTTACGGCGATTGACACAGATCTTTGCTTGATTACATTCATGGCTCACATCGCGAAAACTCAATGAGACACCAGAATTCCTTGGGCTGAATATTGCCTTATAAGAAGTCTTTCTGTAAAATGTATAATTACGCCCAAAAAAGCGGTTGACGGCCTTTCTGGTGCATATCAGCCCTGAATTGCAGCCGAAATTGACCTTGTCCTGCTTCACCCCCCTCTTTTTGCACTACAGGCGGGGGTTTTCGATGGGAGGGTTTTCTTGTCCGCCACGAGGAAAAGGCTGCTTTTCAGTTTGGGACTGCTAATGACATTTATTTCTTAGGAGACCGGCATGAAGGTAAAACATGTTTTTTCATTTCTCGAAGGTGACGGCAAGAATAAGAAACTTCTGGGAGGAAAAGGGGCTAATTTATGCGAAATGACACAGATCGGCCTCAATGTGCCGCCCGGTTTTGTTATCTCTACTGAAGCCTGCCTTCAGTATTTGGAAGCGCCGAACGGTGAGCTTCCTGAAGGTCTTTTGGATGCCGTAAAGATCCACATGGCTGATATTGAACGTGCAACCGGAAAAAAATTTGGCGACCCCGACAACCCGCTCCTCGTCTCCGTTCGTTCAGGGTCTGCCATGTCCATGCCCGGTATGATGGACACCATCCTTAACTTGGGACTCAATTCCCAAACGCTTCACGGTCTTATAAGACAGACATCCAACGAGCGTTTCGCTTATGACGCATACCGCAGATTCATTCAGATATTCGGCAAAGTCGCTATGGGAATTCCCGACCAGTATTTCGATGAGACACTGGATGCCATAAAAGTCCATGCTGGAGCCATTTCTGATGTAGACCTTACCATTGAAGACCTCAAAGAAATAGTGGAGCTCTTCCATAATGTGGTGGAAGAACAGAAATTCAGGCCGTTTCCCGAAGACGTATGGGAACAACTGAATATCGCGATAAAGGCGGTATTCAATTCCTGGTCGGGTAAGCGCGCTGTGGATTACCGCAAACAATTCAATATCACTCTTGACCAGGCAAACGGAACAGCGGTGAGCATTGTTGCCATGGTCTTCGGAAACATGGGTAATGACAGCGGAACCGGAGTAGGATTCACCCGCGACCCCGCGACCGGCGAAAATAAAATGTTTGGAGAATACCTGGTCAATGCTCAGGGTGAAGATGTGGTCGCAGGCATCCGGACACCGAGACCGATTCAAGCCATGGCTCAGGAAATGCCGGATCTCTATCGACAGCTTGAGGAACTCCGGGATCGTCTCGAAAAGCATTATCGTGAAATCCAGGATTTCGAGTTCACCATTGAAAAGGGCATTCTGTATTGCCTGCAGACGCGCAACGGCAAAATGAATGCGACCGCGATGGTGAGAACCTCAGTTGAAATGGTCAGCGAGGGGTTGCTGACTAAACCGGAAGGCCTTCTGCGAATAAATCCGGAGCACCTGGAGCAACTACTCTATCCCGGGCTCGATCCGAATTTTGAAGCTGAACCGCTGGCACAGGGACTTCCCGCTTCTCCCGGCGCGGCTTCAGGAAAATGTATTTTTGATGCAGATAGTGCGGAAAGAATTGGAAAGGCCGGTGAAAAAGTCATCCTCGTGCGTGAAGAGACCAAACCGGAAGATATTCACGGATTCTTTGCCTCTCAAGGTATATTGACCAGTCGAGGTGGAAAAACCTCACATGCTGCCGTCGTCGCCCGAGGCATGGGCAAACCGTGTGTCGCTGGAGCTGAAGGAATCCACGTGGATACGGAGCATCGGCTCGCGATAGTCGGTGACCGGGTAATTCACGAAGGCGACATCATTACCATAGACGGCGCCACAGGAAACGTATATCTCGGTGAAATCCCGACCATCGAACCGGAATTCAGCTCATACCTGCATACCCTTCTGGACTGGGCCGATGAATCTGCAAAGCTCGGAGTCATGGCCAATGCAGATACTCCGGAAGACGCCGAAAAGTCTCGTACCTATGGAGCGGTCGGCATAGGTCTGTGCCGGACTGAAAGAATGTTCAATGCAGTGGACAGACTGCCCCTCGTCATCGACATGATTCTTGCCGATACCGTGGAGGAGCGGAAGGAAGCTCTTAACAGGCTTCTGCCCATCCAGAGATCCGATTTTTCCGGTATTCTCAAGGCAATGGCGCCTTATCCGGTCACCGTCAGACTTCTTGACCCACCGATCCACGAATTCCTTCCGTCGGAAGGAGAACTGGAAGTACAAATAGAGGATCTTCGGCGTCTTCATGACACTGCGCGACTCACCGAGAAGAACATCGAAAGTCTCAAGCTGATCGATCCTAAGCTGCACACCAACTATATGACCCAACGGCAAGGGATGCCGGCATTTTTTGCGAGCCTTGATTTGACTCTGATCGATGCCGCGCTGGCGAAAAAAGAATTGATGCTCCAGAGAGCGCGAATCCTGAAAGAAGTCAATCCCATGCTCGGGCATCGCGGAGTGCGGCTTGCCGTATCGTTTCCGGAAATTTACGAGATGCAGATACGAGCCATCCTGGAAGCAGCCGCGGATTGCGTGAAGGAAGGAATCGAAGTTCATCCGGAAATAATGGTTCCTCAGGTTTGTTCGGTTCTCGAGCTTGAATACGTTCAGAAAATTGTGGATCAGGTCCAAAAAGAAGTGGAAGAATCTCATGGAGTTAAGGTGAACTTCAAGTTCGGGTCCATGGTGGAGGTTGTGCGAGCATGCATAACCGCGGACGAACTGGCCGGTGTCGCAGAATTCTTCTCCTTCGGAACCAACGATTTGACCCAGGCGACGTTCTCATTCAGTAGAGAAGACGCTGAAAACAAATTCCTCCCGTATTATCAACAACAGAATATCCTTCCGGAAAATCCGTTCGAGTCCCTGGACGTCAAAGGGGTTGGCAATCTCATGAAATTGGCCGTAAAGAGTGGCCGCAGCGCACGTCCCAATCTCAAAATCGGGATATGCGGCGAACACGGTGGCCATCCCGCGTCTATCCGCTTTTGCCATCATGCAGGACTGGACTATGTCTCCTGCTCCGGCCCGCGGGTTCCCATAGCCAGGCTTGCTGCAGCCCATGCGACAATGCTTGAGAAGAGCTACGACAAATAGTTGTGTCACACTTGTGGGGGGCCGCCGATTCTCCTGGCGGTCCCGCCTTCATTACTCATTTCTTGACAGTCAAAAGAAGCGGATGATAGGATCGATGCGTGATATGCTGCAATCTGAATCGGGTATTTCTTATTCTGTTGAGGAAGACTATGAAAACACGGAATATCGTTGTGATACTGGTGGCTGCGTCTATGCTCCTGGTTTCAGGATCTCCATGCCTGAGTGGCGAAGGCCCCAGTCAATGCATCCCCGACCGGCCTATTCCTCCCGAGACCGTGGGCTCAATGTCTCTCCCTTTTGATGTTCCCATCTGGCCTACACTGGTGAAGACCGAATTCCATATCCTTCCGTGGGTAAGTCTGGGGAAATCGCAAGTGTGCATCCCATGGACCGGTAAAGCGATTCAGTTTACCGCCCCATGCTTTTCGCTAAAGCCGATTCCGGTGTGGTTTCCGTGGCTCAGACCTATTGACGCGGAATGCGGCAACTGCGAACCTACCAAGATCGTCCCGTAACAAAAAAGAGCAACTGTTTGTGCCGGAGGAGCACTTACAAAAGGCCCGCACGCAAGAGTTCTGTTATGATTGTCCGAGCGGTTCCAAGAATTGTCAGGAACTGCAATAAACGAATCTTGGCGTGAGGCGGCATGAACCGTACCTCAATTCCGGACGCGTTGGAGCACATTACCCGCTTCCTTTCCGAGGACGGGGCCATACTCATCGATCCGCTTACCCGCGAATCCCTTCTTGAAAAAACGGAAAAGCTCAGGGAAAAAGCAGAAAAACCGGGCGAAGCACTGTACGTCGGGATTCTTGGCGGTACAGGAGTGGGGAAATCCACGCTGATTAATGCTCTTGCAGGAAAGCAGATTTCTCAGTCTTCAGACAGGAGACCCTTTACGGACCGAGCGGTAATTTACAGACACCGTAACACTGCACGAGGGTTGGACGAAATAGCAGGACTCCTGCGCGATCCCGACGCGCTTCACGATTCCGAATCCGTGCGAGATCTCATTCTTCTCGATCTGCCCGATTTTGATAGCACTGAAGAGCGAAACCGCATCGTTGTAGAGAAAATTTTGCCATTCCTGGATGCCGTAATCTGGGTCGTGACTCCGGAGAAGTACGCGGACTCGGCTTTTTACCGGTTTTTGAACCGTACAGTCATTCACCGCAAGAATTTCACCTTTGTATTGAACAAATCCGATGAGTTGATCGATGGCGATTCCGCACGGCCATACGAAAGGCTCAAAGAAGTGCTCGGCGATCTGGCGTTTCGGCTGAAACATGAAGCGAACATAGAGCAGCCGCGGTTGTTCAGCATCTCGGCAGCTCAGAAATTCGCAGGCGATTCCGATACTATCCTATTGCAGGAATTCGGTAAATTTCATGATTACCTTATGGCCAAACATGACGCGAAGGAAATCGCATCGGTAAAAACGATCAATCTTCTTGAGGAACTGCGCCATATAACCCGTGAAATCGATTCAGCAGCAAATCCTGTCGAGAAGCTCGTCTTACGCGGTGCATTGAGGAGTCTTTCAGGAGAGAATTTAAAGGAACCGACAAGACATGGTCTCTTAACTATCGAGCACGAAGAGCGAATAGCCGAATCGCTTTTTGCTCTTTTTGTCATGGAAGATGACTCCATTGTCCCGGTGACGTGGGGCATGAGGCTCTTGACCCTAGGTCGGTCGTTCAAGGGAGAGTCCGTTCAGCTCGAATTGGACCGAACGTTTGAACAGGCAGCACGGAATGTGGGGAAGAGTCGAAAAATGCTGCTGGAAAAAATTTCCGCAAACGTTCGTTCAGAGCTTCTGCTTTCCTTGACACAGGCGAGCGGCGATATGGTAATCGAACCGTCTGCCGTAATGGACGATAGTGCCGCCCGGGCTTCTGCAACGTTTGCCGGCGAAGTGAATTCCACGCGATCTTCATTGAAAGGTTTCAGGGCCACATGGCGCAAATTCTGGCAAAAGGCGATTCTCTGGTTTCCCGCGATCATACTTGCGATCAGACTGGCCGGGCCCGAAAAAATTTCCCTTTGGCTTGATTATCCCACCGTTCATGGCGCAGTTCAGATCGTCTTGGCTTTTCTGACGAATATCTTCGGCCCCGAAGGATTGACCGGTCTTGCAGCTCTGATGATATGTGAATTGTTCCTGATCTGGTATCTGGCTTCACGGAGACTCAAGAGCCTGAAGAAGATTACGCGGCGCCTCGCATCCCGCGCGATCGATCTCATAGACGAACAATTCGATGCAGCCGTTACGCAGGTCACGTCAAACACGACGGCCCTTTTGAAGCGGGTGGACCGCAGCATCCATAAGTTGGATGAGTTACACGCTTATTTTTCCCATGAACTCAAAGGCACATTTTAATCATGGAAGTGCTGAAACTGATAATCAGAAATGTGTTTCGGCACCGCTTACGTTCGATATTGACGATACTCGGTGTGGCGGTGGCCATGCTTGCATTCGCCATCTTACGCACTCTGGTCGATGCATGGTACATAGGAGTGGAATCATCCTCACCTGACCGCCTTATCACCAGGAACAAAATTTCATTGATCTATGCGCTGCCCATCTCGTACAGGAATCGAATCGCGCAAATTCCGGGTGTAACGGGCGTCGAATACGGAAGCTGGTACGGGGGCGTTTACAAGGAAAAGAAGAATTTCTTCGCACAATTCGCAGTAAGTGGATCAGGCTACTTCAATCTTTATCCCGAGTTCCTGCTTTCCGAAGACGAAAAAAAAGCTTTCGATCGGGACCGAAACGCAGCCATAGCAGGAAGAACCACTGCAGAGCGTTTTGGTTGGAAGATTGGTGACGTAATTCCCCTGCAAGGAACAATATACCCGGGGAATATTGAATTAGTTCTCAAAGGCATCTACATAGGTGCTCGGAAGAACGTCGATCAGACGGCTTTTTTCTTCAAGTGGGATTACCTGAACGAAATCATAAAAAAGACGAATCCCGACCGTGCCGACAAGGTGGGATGGTACCTCGTTCAAATAAAGGACCCACAGAGATCTGCTGAAATTGCTGAAGAAATCGACTCTCTCTTCAAGAACTCCCTTGCGGAGACCCTCACTGAAACCGAGAAAGCGTTCCAAATGGGGTTTGTGGCAATGACTGAAGCCATCGTTGCTGCGGTGAGGATCATTTCCATGGTGGTGATCGCGATTATTCTCATTGTTCTTGCGAATACCATGGCAATGACAACCCGTGAACGCTGGGCTGAATACGCGGTATTCAAGACGTTGGGGTTCAGACCGCGATTTCTCTTTCTGCTGATTGCAGGAGAATCTGTCGCCATCTCTCTGATCGGCGGTTTGCTTGGAGCAGCATTGAGCTTTCCCGGCGGCACAATTTTCCAGAAACAGCTCGAATCGTTTCTGCCCGTTTTTGAAGTCAATTACTCCACAATTCTCATTATTCTCGTAGTGTCCCTGACAGTTGGCTTCGTCGCAGCTCTCATTCCAGCAATCAGAGTAGGACGTATGGGAATTGCCGAAGGCCTCCGACATATAGGGTAGATGAATCCCAAAGCCTTCTTTCACCATTGCGCTGTCAACGCAGTAAGATTTGGGGAACCTTTTTACAAAAAGGGTTTCCCCGATTTTACTCCTTCGACTGCGAATAGGAAAAGAAGCCTTTATGATTAGCGGTCACTGATCAGGGGTTGCATTATCCGAGGGAATCCATCTTCGTGCATGGAAGATGAAGAGGAATGCGGGAAGCGAGAGGAAGAACGTGACCAGGAAATATTGTGCGTATCCCAGGCCTTCAGTGGCCCATCCGCTCAAGGATCCTGCGAGAATTCCTGTTATTCTGAACAGTGCGGAAAAGATGGCGTATTGTGTCGCAGAAAACTGCTTTTTCGAGATGCTCATAAGGAAAGCCAGGAATGCAGACGTTCCCAGCCCGGCACAGAATGACTCTACAAAAGACGCAACATAGATGCCCCAGTGTCCGGTCTCAGGATATGCTGCGACCCAGACGTACGTCAGGTTACTCACAGATTGCCAGAGGCCGAGGAACCATAGTCCATGGAAGATGCCGTAGCGAACCATGAATATCCCGCCGGCAAGTCCGCCTATGATGGAGGCGATTATTCCCAGAGTCCCCGTGATAAGTCCTATTTCCGTTGTTGAAAGGCCGCGATCCAGCCAGAAAGGACGAACCATGGGACCCATGGCCAAGTCACCCAGTTTGTAGAGCAAGATGAAAAGGACCACGTGAATGAGACCGGGCCGCGCGAGAATGTCCCGAACCGGTGCAATGAGTGCCTTTACGGAGAGTTCCGGCTTCTGTATGTCGATTGGCGGAAGTCGGGACGACACCAGGCCGCAGACGAGAAGGACCACCGCTGCAACGATATAGGTGAATTTCCAGCTTATCCAGCCCCCCATTGCAACGAACAGACCTCCTGCCACAACCATTGCGACTCTGTACGCGGCCAGCCGGAAGCCATTGGCAATCCCCATCTCGGAAGGCTTCAACAATTCTATGGAGTATGCATCGATGGCTATATCCTGAGTCGCTGACATGATCGCCATGGCAGCAATACACGCCCACAACAGGAAATCGGGTTGTGCAGGATCCAGTGGCAGGAGCAGAACTATCAACGCGGCCATCGAGTACTGTGCTGCGGCAATCCATTGACGTCTCAGCCCTATGAGATCCACAGCGGGAGCCCACAGGAATTTCAGCGCGTATGGCAAACTGACAAGGCTCAAAAGTCCCAAATGGCCGAGCGACATTCCATGGAGCCGAAAATAAACAGGAAAAGATTGCTCGATGATCCCAAAGGGGAAGCCTTCAGCAAAATACAACAGAGAAACGAGAATCAGTTTTTTATTGAGCTTCAAACGATCTCCAGTGGTGTCCAGGAACCAAGAATATCAAATGCAAAAAACCGCAAAAATGTACCCGAATATCCGGGGAATGGAAACCACCGGGAAGCAGAGGCAGCTCTTATTTTTTTCAAAACAGATTGCTAATCTAGATGGTACGAATCCGTGCTGATTCTTAACAGAGTCAAAAATCAGTTTTTTTAAGCCAAAAAGTTCTCCCTCAGTTCGGTGTGCGGTATAATAGGACCAAGGTTTTTCTCAAGATGACACAAGAAACTTCAAGCAGAGATGTAGGCGCAAAAGCTGCTATCGAGGCGATACGCGGACCTATGACCAATACCGAGATTATGGCTCGGTTCAAAATTAGCGCGCTGGGGTTCGCGGATCTTATCAGACAGCTCTATGAACGAAAGCTGATTTCCGAAAGTGATATGGTCCGACGCGGACTAAAATTCCGGGTCAAAAAACCAGTGGAAAAAGCACCCGAACCTGTTCCTCCGCCTCCCCCCAAGCCAAGGCTGGAAAGTGAAGACGGAGAATTCCTGGATACTATCGAATTGGCAGGAATGTTCACCGCATTTCAGCCGGCCCAACCAGACACTCCGGCCCTCCCGAAGGTCGAGCGCAAGGACGAACCGAATCAATCTCCCGAGGAAGCTGCTGCCGAAAAGAAATCAAAGTTCAGTATTACCGGAATGTTCAAGAAGAAATGATGTTCCCCTGACTGGCGGATTGCGGGACCACATGATTGTTATTCAATGCTACTTGTGAGTACGTGACCCGTGTAACTCAGGCACAAGTGCGGAACTCCCCGGCAAAAAAATAGCCTTGACAAAACTAGACGACCGGTCTACTGTGCTTCCAAGGGATACTTGATCCAAAATGCCCAAAGAGACTACGAAATTTCGAATATTGTCTGAAGGAGCCAGAATAATCCATCAGAAGGGATTCAACCATACAGGCATACAGGAAATCCTCGACGCGGCCGAAGTTCCGAAGGGCTCATTCTATTTCTATTTCAAAAGCAAAGACGATTTCGGCTTGCAGTTGATTGATTTCTATACGCAATTCATAGACTCCATGGCGCAATCTCAACTGTCGCTGACTGAGAACAGCCCCATCGAACGGCTGAGAGGCTTTTTCAGAAGCATGATGAGTGTCGCTGAAGAGCAGGGGTTCAGGGGCGGCTGCCCCATCGGAAATCTCGCACAGGAAATGGCAGATCAGAACGAAGCATTTCGCACCAAGGTGAGAGAAGCATTCAAGCGAATGAGCGGCAACATAGCGCAATGCCTGGAAGAAGCGAGGGAATTGAAGCAAATAAGGGAATCGCTCGATCCCCAGGCAACCGCCGACTTCCTACTGAACAGTTGGGAAGGAGCGCTGCTCCGCATGAAAGCTGAAAACAGCCTGGAGCCCTTGCTGGTTTTCGAGAACATGATTTTCAACAGTTTGCTTGAACCATAATTTTTTTTGGCGGTTGACTAGTAGACCGGTCTATTCTGTGGACTCCTCACAGATTCCACGCATAGCAACACAAGGAGGTTTTTCTAATGGCTTATGTTCAGATTACTCCACCGGAAAAGGCAGAGGGAAAGCTTGCAGAGCTGTACGCGTCTGCCGAGCAGTTCTTCGGAATGGTCCCCAACAATGTACAGCTACTGGGAGTCAGTCCTTCAGTGCTCGAAAATCAATTGTACTTTGCTCACTATTTCATGGGCCATCCGAGCCTAAGTGCTCCCTTGCTCTCAATGATCAGGATGCTGGTTTCAAGAGCCTGCAAATCCGAATACTGCGATTCTTTCAATATTGGCTTGCTGTCGAAATTCGGTTTCACTCCTGAGCAGATACAGGAAGCACGGACCGATCCCGAAAAAGCTCCGCTCGAAGCAAAAGATAAAGCGTTGCTATTGTTCGTGCTGAAAGCCACCGACAAACCGCAGGCAGTCACTTCATCCGATGTAGATAAGCTTCGCTCTCTGGGATGGACCGATGTAGACATCTTCGATGCGGTTGCTCACGGTGCGAGGGCAGTCGCGACCAACATCATTTTCGATGCATTTAGAATCGATCCGGATGTTGCATGAAGTCCTCCTTTTTTAAAGGGGGAGCTAGGGCATAGGCGTTAGAATAAGAGCATCCACTTTCAACTTTCCTGGTGGGGAGCGGCGTCTCTGCCGACCCATGTTGACGGAAAACGCGCCGCGAACAGCTAGGAATCCACCATTCAGCAACTAACTTAATCCTTGTCAATTGCGAGGAGCGCAGCGATGCCGCGTCTAGCGGGACAATCGCCCGGGAGTCAGGTCCTTAATTTCAGGCGATTGCTTCGCTTCGCTCGCAGTTGACAGTCATTCAGACACTCTGGGAAAAACGATGCGGTTTGCTCTGGTCAGCACATCCTGCGCGGGGTTCTTGTTTAGCGCGTATGGCATGCGTGCCCGCAAGCTGATGCCGTGCCCCGAATCCACACCTTATTCCTTTCGTGCCCAGACAAGCCAAGGCCTTTGCTTTGTGATCCGCCCTCCGAACATAAAAAAATAGAAAACCGCTGCAGTAATGCAAAAAGTCACGAGGGTAGCCACAGGATCCAAAGTAGTGCAAAAAAACAGGGATTCAGTCTTCAGAGCTGAATTCTCGTAGTTGACGACCAATACGGCAGATAAATTCATTGCTGCATGAATACCCATCGCTACTTCCAGGCCATTTTGCAGATATCTTTTTCGGAGCCAAGCGATACCCCTCAAAGAAAATATATAAGGGTCGGAGTCAACCGGCGTTTTGCCATACGTAGCATTCGTTCGTGATCAAATCAGGGGATTTTTCGTGATCGGACCGACTCGGTCAATATCGTTTATTTCATGGGTAATTCAGGAATATTGTCGGAAGAGTACGTCAGCCCGTCAAACCCTGTCAAGAAGATTGAAAGAGAGAAGACCTGGGAAACCCTTCTTGTAAGAAGTGTTTCCCGGATATTACTGCTTTGAAAGCATCTTTGAATTAACCGCGAAGAGATCACAATTTGTTGATTTCTTTACCTGTACGATAGGCGAGCGCTTGAGCAGTGGCTATCAGCTTACCATCCGGGTCTCGTATCTCGCACAGATAACTTGATGTGCGGCGGGTCTTGTGCATTTCTGTCGCCTTCGCTTCGAGCATGCATCCGGATTCGGGAGCGGATACGTACGTGATACTTACATTAAGCGCAACAGACAGCACTCCATGTGTATTGCAGGCAAGCTGAAAAGCTTCGTCTATCAATGAAAACAGGGCTCCCCCGTGAGTGAAGCCGAACATATTCTGGATATCGGAATTCACTCTCATCCGCACAGTTGCGGTTCCAGAGCCCACATTCACGACCTCCATTCCCAGCAGCCGACCGAACGGCTCGGTCTTTGACAGCTCTATCAGCTCACGGTGCAATTTTTCGTTCATGGTTCTCCTGCACTATGTGGGCCAGTTCCAATGGGCGGCTGAGCACCTGTCCACCCAAGAGGCCGAAAGACATCAACAGCTTGGCCATATCTTCCAGAGGCATATCGAGCCTCGTGAAATCTTTTTCGGGGACTAAAGCATTGAACCCTGTAACAGGAAAAGGAGAGTTGGGAATGAAGACCATATAATGCTTCTCGCCGTCCACCAGAGGATAAGTTTGGGCGGAGGCAAGAAAAACCAACATTTTCGCATTCCCCAACTTCACGTATCCGACTCCGCCAAACCGGTCAAGGCCACCTCCTCTGTTGTTCCCGAAAATCTCCACTACCTGTTCGACGCCCGCGTAAATTTTTCCGAATAGGGGAATTCGTGCCACCATGCCGTTAATAGCTTCGTGAATTTTCGCGACAGTGGCGCGTGTAACGAGAAAACCGAGGAGGACCAACAAGCACACAACTACAAGATACCCGGCCAGGTATCCTGAATATTTGTTCGCGTCTCCTACTATTTGCAGGATGAAGAGCCCGAAACTGCTGCTCGGCCCTATATACGCGTCGGCAATTCTGACTATCCAGCCAACCACGAAGACTGTCACAATAAAGGGCAGCAGAGTTGCCAAACCTGTCAGAAGAAACCGCACGAATGTGCTAGCTAGTTGTCGCATTCATTTCTCTCCCGTCACGTTCCGGTTGCCACATGCAGATAGCAAATTTCCACGATTCAAATGGGCACATCCTGTCGAATTGTTTTGCAGGCTCTCGACGCAATGATATAGAATGAAGCATTGGAGTTTCTCAAAAATCCCTTCAGGAAACGGCGTGGATTAACCCGTAAGCCCGTCTGGAGGGATTTTTCGCGTTATATTTTTGGAACAGACTTGTATTTCAAGAGTTATCGAGGCTGTTGGGCTACTCCGCCAATTCCATGCCGCACTGTTCGCTCAGGTACCGAATCAGGTCCTGATTTGCCCTGAACAGAAGCTTCCGGTCCCACAGCCTTTGGATCTCTCACAGGACCCCTTGCCTTTGGCTGAATCTCGGATGGGGTCTCGACGAAGGAGAAGTAGCCGGCAACCGAAAAAAAGAGCACGAGAAAAATCCCGAGAATAATCATGATCCAATCACTATTTGTTCTTGTCTTACTGAGTTCCGGACTTCTTTTCGCTCTCGACTGCAAAGGCATTGTTGTTTCATCCTTCCGAAAAACAGGATTATACAGGAAACTATGGCGTGTGTCATGGGAGCCAATGCATTTTTCGGCTCGAGTGTAGTATAAGATTGAGGACTCAATTGCTGAGGTAGGTTCGTGTGAACGTGCACGAAAGGCAATGCAAATGTGAAAATCGGTGAATGAAATCTCCGTGGGCATCGTCACATGATCAAGAAAAAGGGAACGGTTTGCTTCCCGGCTCAATCTCTAAGATATGACCGTATCACGGGTTTGTATGCAAGTCCGTGCCTGCACCAAGAAGCACAGAGGAGTTTAATCCCGTTTACCGACGATGGTCGGTCTTACGGAATCAACGCGAATAGCTCATTGCAACACCTGGAGGGGAGATCATGGATGTAGAAGCTTTCGTAAAAAACAAAATTCGATGGTTAGGTCACGCTACATTCCGTATAGAAGGGTCGCAAACCACGGTGTATATCGATCCCTGGAAACTTGCAGATCCGAAACCCGCAGATGTGATCTGCATCACTCATAGCCACTTTGACCATCTTTCGGAAGAAGATGTGCAAAAAATCAGAAAACCCTCGACGGTAATTATCGGACCGCCTGATTGCAAAGCGAGTTTCGGCGACGCGTTCAAATCCATTGCTCCCGGTCAGAGCGTGGAAGTGGGAGACGTTAAAGTGGAAGCGGTTCCTGCGTACAATACCGACAAGGAATTCCACCCCAAAAAAAACGCCTGGGTCGGGTACATCATTACCATCGACGGTGTTCGGGTGTACCATGCGGGGGACTCCGATGTCATTCCTGAAATGAGTAAAGTATGTGCGGATGTAGCACTCTTGCCGGTTGGCGGCACATACACGATGACGGCAGCTCAGGCCGGGGAAGCCACATCCAAGATAAACCCAAGGGTTGCAGTTCCCATGCACTGGGGCGATATTGTGGGCTCGGAGAAGGACTCCAAAGCCTTCGCAAGTTCCGCAAATTCGCCGGTAGTGGTTCTGGAGATTACACAGTAGGTAAGGTGACAAAAGCATTTATGAACGAATCAAAATCAACGACAGATCAGGTGAGGGTGCGGTTCGCACCTTCACCTACAGGATATTTACATCTCGGCGGTGCCCGCACTGCTCTGTACAATTGGCTCTTGGCCAAGAAAACCGGCGGCGTATTCATTCTCCGGATCGAGGATACCGACACCGAACGATCTACCAAAGAGTCCGTGCAGGAGATTTTTGACGGACTCACATGGCTCGGGCTTGATTGGAATGAAGGACCTTATTTTCAGACCGATAATTTGGCAAAACACGTGGAGGCTGCACACAAACTCCTCGAATCCGGTCACGCGTACAGATGCTTCTGCACAAAAGAAGAGCTGGAAGCTCAGAGAAAACACGCGGAAACCCGGAAAATGGCGTTTATGTACGATGGAAGGTGCCGAGAGCTTACGCCCGAACAAATAGAGAGCAAAGTATCTCAGGGAACGCCGTACGTGATCCGCTTCCGTGTTCCGAGAGATCCTTCGGCAATCGTTGCGTTTAATGATTTCGTGTACGGTAGGATGGAAAAGAAAGGGCAGGACATAGAGGATTTTGTCGTTCTCAGATCGGACGGCCGGCCGTTGTACATATTGAGCAATGCAGTCGATGACGCATTGGATCGCATCACGCATGTGATACGCGGTGCGGATCATCTCGCCAATACTCCCAAGCAGGTGCTCATTTACCGTGCTTTGGGAATCGAGCCACCCGCGTTTGCCCACATACCGCTCACCCTGGATAATAAGAAAGCCAAGCTTTCCAAACGAAGCCACGGCGAGGTGGTCACCGTATCCTATTATCGCAGGAAAGGATTTCTTCCGTGGGCACTCTGCAATTTCATGGCTTTGCTCGGCTGGTCTCCCGGTGATGGACGTGAATTCTTTTCTCCGGAAGGGATGATCGAAACATTCGATCTCTCGAAGATCAACCGGTCCAATTCCACATTCAATTACGTTCCCGGAGATGCGCGCAACTGGACGGACCCCAAAGCCATCCATTTCAACTCCACGTACATTCGCACTCTGCCGCTTCATGAGCTGATTCCCTATGTGAAGCAGGAACTCGTTGAAGCCGGGCTCTGGCGCGATTCCTTCGAGAACGGGGACAAGCAATGGTTCGAAAACACTATTGACCTTATCCGAGCCAGATATCTGACGCTCAAAGATTTTTCCACTCGTGGCAGGTGCTATTTCGCTGACGAATTCGAGTTCGATGAGGCCGCGGTTAAGAAGAATCTGGGGAAAGATCCCCAACTCGCGGAATATCTCCCCGAGATGGCATCGCTTATAGAAAACCTGCAAACATACGATACTCATACTATCGAGGAGGTCTTCCGTTCGTACTCGGAGCAGAAAAACGTGAAAGCCGGACTTCTCATCAATGCTGCCCGGACCGCAGTGTCCGGCACATCAGTGGGGCCTGGCCTTTTCGAGATGCTTGAAACGATCGGGAAAGATCGGGTTGTGGATCGTCTGAAAAGCGCAGCGCACTTGGAACCCAGGCCAAACAAGATAGTCTTGATGCCAAAGGAAGAACCTCGACCGAACAAAATGATCTTCGATGAGGAGTGATACATGAAAATCAGTTTTAACAAAAATGGATCTCTGAACCCTCTTCTTCGCGCCTGAGAGTGACCAGTGTGTAGGAGCGGTGACCATCGGCAACCGCATCGGTCGAATCGTTCGCCGGTTTCGCGAGCGATGCGGTTCGCTTTCGCTCAGCGACATCCTACGTTGGCTGTTAGCGAAGTTTTGAGCAAGCAGGCAAGGCCGACATCAGACCGATTCCACACTGAATAACGAGAATCCTTCGAGTCTTCATGGGTACCGGGTCACTTAACACCTGTCATTGCGAGCGAAGCGAAGCAATCTTCTGAACGTTGGCGCGCCCGAGTCAGGAGATTGCCACGTCGCTCCGCTCCTCGCAATGACAACGTTTGACGGCATCGCTGAATGGACGGTTCCGATGTGGAATCAGGCGAAACGAGAAATCTGTCTACTGAACTCCTGTATCATCGGCATTTCCGAAAAACCTCGACATAATAAGGATACTGCCGCATGATTGCTTGACGTGTCGTTCAGCCTTTTGTTATTTATGTCACGTCCTTGCGCCATCCGAGTGCAGAACCCCCACCCTGAACGGCTGCGCGGTTCCTCGCCTCACCGGACCGGCCGGTTCCGGATATTTTTAGTGGAGGAGATGAGTCCATGAGCGAATACGATATTGAACTTACCGAAGAGCACATAATGCTCCGAGACATGGTGCGTAAGTTTGCAGAAAAAGAAATTGCGCCTGTGGTGGATCAAGATGAAAACGAGCATCGCTTCCAGAGGGAATTGGTCAATCAAATGGCCGAACTCGGGCTTTTCGGATGTCCGGTTCCTGAGGAATACGGCGGGAACGGCATGGGATATCTTGCCCATGCAATTGTGACCGAAGAAATCGGTCGCGCTTCCGGCTCTCTTCGCGTGGCGTTCAATATGCAAACCATGGGGACATCGGTTTCGATCCTGAAATGGGGTAGTGAAGAACTGAAACGCAAGTACATTCCGGAGCTTATGGCGGCGCGTCTTCTGGGATGCTTTGGAATCACCGAACCGGACGCGGGGTCTGATACCGCGGCAATGACGACAACTGCCGTGAAAGACGGTAACGAGTATGTCTTAAACGGTCGCAAGATGTGGATAACCTGGGCTCCTGTGGCAGACATGGCAGTGGTCTTCGCCATGACTGACAAGAAAGCCAAGCACAAAGGTATGAGCGCCTTTGTCATGGATATGGACATGCCGGGAGTATCCACCCTGGCAATTAAAGAGAAGCTTGGTCTATGGGCCTGCCCAACTGGCGAAATCATTATGGAAGACGTTCGCGTACCTGCCGGCTATCTTCTGGGAGCCGAGGGCAAAGGATTCGGGATGCTCATGCAGGAACTCATCAGCACCAGGCTGAGTGCAGCCGCGGGAGCTGTCGGAACGTGTCAGGCCGCACTGGACGAAGCAGTAAAGTATGCCACCGAGCGTCAGCAATTCGGACAGCCCATCGCACAATTTCAGATGGTTCAGGAAGTCGTTGCCCGCATGGTAGCCGAAACCGAAGCTGCTCGTGCCCTTGTGTGGCGGTGCGCAATGCAAAAAGATCGCGGCCTCGTCCACAATATGCGAGAGACCGTCCTCGCGAAATTCTACGCATGCAGAGCTGCGGATGAAGTGCCGAATCTCGCACTGGAAGTACTGAGCGCCTACGGATATTCCAATGAATACCCGATAGCGCGCATACTTCGAGATGGAAAAGTGTACAAAATCCTGGAAGGCGCTACAAATATCATGAAAATGATCATCGCCCAGGATGCACTCAACTTGAAGAAGGCAAATAGATAATCTTTCAACAATAGCAACACGCGAGAACTGAAACACCTGCAGCTCTCGCGTTTTCTGTTCTTATGCGATTTCCCAATCAAGATACTATTGAGGAGGAACTTCTTATACCTATTCGCTCTGTAAACATAACATGGCCGGCAGGGACGCCGGCCGCTACCGCTCTGGTAGGGTCCGGCGTCCCTGCCGGAACTCTCTGTCTGTTCTTTATATTGGCGAAACGGTATTACAAGAAGTTCCTCCCCGATTTTCCTTCCTTGATTGAGAAAACTGATCGGAAAGCATATGAGCTTTGCTTTTGAAGTGCTTCATCGTGACGGTGCGGCTCGGCTGGGTCGCATGACGATCCGCGGCATCGAGGTGCCAACCCCCGCTTTTATGCCGGTCGGAACCCGGGGCGTAGTGAAGACTCTTTCTTCTCAGGAAATCAAGGATTTCGGATACAAGATCATTCTGGGAAATGCATACCACCTGTACCTTCGTCCAGGCCACAAACTGGTGGAGCAACTTGGCGGATTGCATCGCTTTATGAATTGGGACGGTTTGATTCTCACGGATAGCGGCGGGTTTCAGGTGTTCAGCCTGGCGCGGTTGCGCAAACTCACCGACGAGGGGGTGCTGTTTCAATCGCACATAGACGGCAGCTCACACCTTTTCACCCCGGAATTATGCATTGAGGTGCAGGAGTCTCTGGGGTCCGATATTATTATGTGCCTTGATGATGTGCGAGGATATCCTGCAACCCGGGATGAAGCTCTTGAAGCGCTTCTGAGAACAACCCGCTGGGCGGCATTGTGCTTGGGAGCCAAAAAAAGGGTTGACCCTGCCTTGTTCGGCATAGTACAAGGGGCGATGTACCCGGACCTCAGGCGGTTGAGTGCGGAGAGCCTCGCCGACCTGAATCTGGATGGATATGCCGTCGGCGGATTGAGCGTCGGGGAACCCCGTGAGCTTATGGTGGAAATGTTTGAGGTAACTTTGCCTCTGATTTCCGAAACGGTTCCTCGGTACGTTATGGGTGTCGGAAAGCCTCAGGACATTATTGATGGAGTCCTGCGGGGGGCTGACCTGTTCGATTGCGTGCTCCCCACGCGGAATGCCCGAAACGGAACGCTCTTCACCTCGCACGGATCGGTTAACATCAGAAATTCCCGATATCGTGACGATTCCCGCCCGATAGATCCTCAGTGCCAATGCCTGTTGTGCAGCAGTTATTCTAGAGCCTATTTAAGGCATCTTTTTCAGGAACGAGAGATCTTCGGTCTCCGGCTTGCGACTTTGCACAACCTGAGCTTTTATTATCATATGATGAAAAATATAAGGACAGCAATTACGCAAAATCGTTTACACTCTCTCGCACGAGAGTTCTCGGCAAATATGGAGGAGACCGATGATTGACATCGCTTACGCAATGGCCCCGCCCTCAGGGGGAGGCGGCGCTGACAGCTCTTTGATCGCATTCTTGCCCATGATTCTCATTTTTGCGGTCTTTTATTTTTTGCTCATCAGGCCGCAACAAAAGAAAGCTAAAGAGCATAAGTCCATGCTCGACGAACTCAAGAAGGGCGACGCCATTATCACGCAGGGCGGCTTGTACGGGAAGATAGTCAGTGTCTCGGACAACGTGGTAACCCTGGAGATCGCGGACAAGGTCCGGGTAAAGATTTCCAGAGCCCATATTGCCGGTTTGGCTCCTGCAGGCATCGACCAAAACCCGTAAGGAGCGAATAAATGAACCAGAGCCTTAAGTGGCGAATAGTTACTGTAGCCATAGTGCTTGTCGCATGTGTTTTTCTCCTGTACCCCTCCGTTGGCCCGCTCCCGGAATTCTGGCAGAAGTACCTTCCGAACAGCCCGGTCCGGCTAGGGTTGGATCTTCAGGGCGGTTTGCATCTCGTACTCGAGGTTCAGGCTGAGGCGGCTGTAGAAACTATGGTCGATCAGACCATTTCCGAAGTGCTGTCTCTTATGAAGGACGAGAAGATTCGCTACAATGACGCTATTCGGACTTCGCCCAATTCTCTGGCGGTAATCCTGAAAGATGCAGATCAGGCATCACTGTTTGATGCAAAGATTCTGGATAAACTCCCGAGCTTCAGAAAAGTCTCGTCCGGCACTACAGATAAGGGATATGAAATTCAACTCCAAGTGGATCCCAAAGTGGCGGAGTCTGTCAAGCAGAAAGCGGTTCGCCAGGCTGTAGACACGATCCGTAATAGGGTAGATGCATTCGGTGTCGCGGAGCCCGACGTGGTTATCCATGGCCAGGATAGAATTATTGTTCAGTTGCCCGGCCTTAAAGAGGATATCAACCGAGCGATCGACATTATCAAGCAAACCGCACGCTTGGAGTTTAAACTCATAGATGAAAAGGGAGATCTCACTGCCGCCCTGAAAGGCGATGTGCCGCAAGGCGACGAAGTTCTCTACAAAATAGACAAAAACCCGAAAACGAATGCAGTTTCCCGGACGCCCTACCTTGTGAAGAAACAGACGCTCATGACCGGAGATGTCATTACCGATGCCAGGGTACAGCCTGATCAGATGGGCAGAATGATCATTGGTATGGAGTTCAACAGTGTGGGGGCCAGACAATTCGAGCGCATAACCGGAGAACATGTTCGGGAACGACTCGCGATCATTCTGGACAATCGGGTCTATTCTGCTCCTGTAATCAAAGACCGCATTTCCGGCGGCTCGGCAATCATTGAAGGTGCATTTACTCCGGATGAGGCACATGACTTGGCTCTGGTTCTTCGAGCCGGCTCGCTGCCTGCTCCGGTGAAGATACTGGAGAACAGGACTGTCGGACCGTCCTTGGGTGAGGATTCCATTCGGTCGGGCCGCAACGCGATTCTCTTCGGAATCGTGCTCATCGTCATCGGCATGGCCGTGTATTATAAATGGTCCGGAGTCGTGGCCGACGTTGCCCTCATCCTAAACCCGCTCCTGTTGTTTGCAGTAATGGTTTCTCCCGGTCTGCGGGCTACCTTGACCCTGCCGGGTCTTGCGGGAGTCGCTTTGACCATGGGTATGGCCATTGACGCGAACATCCTGATTTTCGAGAGAGTTCGTGAAGAACTGCGTGCGGGAAAATCGCCCCGGGCGGCAATGGAGACCGGTTATAACAAAGCTTTCCTGACTATCATCGATACGCACCTGACGAACATTCTTGCGGCACTGCCGCTCATTCAGTTCGGGACCGGACCGGTGAAAGGGTTTGCTGTGACTTTGTGTGTCGGTCTCATCATTTCGCTTTTTACTGCCTTTTTTGTGACCCGCACGATCTTTGATTATGGCTTCCAGGTCAAAGGCATCAAAAGAATAAGTATATGACATCTGGTGAAACAGGGAGGCGTTCACATATGAACGCCTCCTTCGATTTGAAGAGGATTTCAGCGTGGAACTCATAAAACCGAACACGAATATTGATTTCATGGGCAAACGTCATTATGCCTATCTTCTTTCTCTTCTTTTACTTGTGGTGGCTCTCATATCGATTCCCATCAAAGGGCACATCCGCCTGGGAATTGACTTCAGCGGCGGCGCACTTGTGCAGGTAAAGTTCAATAAATCCGTCCATACTGACGAGATCAGAGATGCTCTCAAACAATATGGCGAAGGTTTGGTTGTTCAGAAACTGGTTGGTGGCGAAGAATTCATTATTCGATTCGAAACAGGTGAAGATGGCTCGGGCAAGCTTCATCAACAGGTTTCCCAAATGCTGGATGCGAAGTTCGGCAAGGGAAGTTTTGAAATCCGCAGCCTTGAAATGGTTGGCCCGAAAGTAGGAAAAGACCTGCAGCAGTCTGCTATATGGGCTACGGTTGTTGCACTCGGAATGTTGCTAGTGTACATGGCGTTTCGATTCACTTTCACCATGGGGTTAGGCGCCATTGCCTGCCTCATTCACGATCTGGCAATGGTCTACGGATTCTTCGTATGGACCGGGTTAGAGTTCAATCTGACCATTCTGGCGGCATTCCTCACCATAGTCGGGTACGACATCAACGACACCATCGTGGTATGCGACAGAGTCCGAGAGAACCTGAAAACCATGAAAAAACAACCCTTGGTGGAAATCTTTAACATTTCCATAAATCAGACTCTGTCCAGGACAATTCTCACCACCGCCTTTACCACCCTTTCGGTAATTGCTCTACTTTTCTTCGGGACTCCCGTTTTGCAGGACTTTGCTTGGGCTCTCATAATTGGTATGCTATTCGGGACGTACTCGTCCATATTTGTAGCACTACCGCTTGTTTTGGAACTGGATCGGTTCTTGCCTGTAAAACGCGGCTGATCCGGGCAACTGGAACTCATGCACGTCCTTGAAGGACATGAAAAAATCCTTTCGTTTCTTGCACTGACCGCTCAGAATGACCGGCCTGCCCATGCATATCTCTTTTCAGGAAGAGAAGGTGTGGGCAAGAAGCTGGTTGCTTTGCGGTTCGCTTGCTTTTTGAACTGTCCCTCATCTACAGATACGGATTATTCGTGCTCGACCTGCACGAGAATGGTGGAAGGGAAACACCCCGATATTCGGATGACTGTTCCGGAAAAGAACATGATCCGGATAGACAAGGTGAGGGAGATCCAATCCCTATTGCGGTATGCTCCTGTCGAATGCCGGTACCGGGTTGTCATCATAGATGACGCACACCTGATGAATCGATCTGCTCAGAATGCGTTGCTTAAGACTCTTGAGGAACCTCCGAATTATTCGATTCTGATTCTGGTCAGCTCACGACCTTCTTTGATGTTACCTACGGTACGCTCTCGCTGTCGGAAAGTGAGATTCGGCTCTTTATGCACGGAATCGGTCGTCCGTATTCTGCGCAATAACGGTATCGCGCCGACCGAGGCGGGAGTACTGGCGCGACTTGCGTCAGGCAGTGCAGGACGTGCCTTGAAAATGGAAAGCGCACAGTACATGAAGCTCAGGGAAAAAGTTATTACTGTACTTTCCCGTTCAGATTCTGTTGGATTGCGCGGAGCACTTGAATTTTCCGCGACAATTTCATCGGATCGCGCGACAGCAATACAGGCAATCGAGATTGCGTCCACGTGGATTCGCGATCTTCTCATCGAACAGATCGGCTCGCATTCCTCGGAAATGATTCATGTGGATTTTCTTGACAAAATTTCCGACACAGCCCATCGTCAGGATAGCAGTCAACTCATTTCTCTGTACGATCAGCTTACAAGAGCAGCGGAACTGATCGAAGCGGAGATCAACGTAAACCCGAATCTTGTCACAGACACAATGATGCTGAAAACTTTGCGTATTCTTGAGGGTCCTCACTTTGGAGTGGTCCCTGCGAACGGATAATTACATGTCCACTGACAAATCCAAAAAAGATATTTCGTATTTACCGAGATCATGGGGTTCGGCAGGTTTTAAGGAAAAAAACCATAAAGAAGTCGAAGAGCCTGGAATCGAAGAGTCTAGAATCGAAGAGCCCAAAGAAGAGCCCAAAATTGAGGAGCATGTAGACCACAAAGTCGAAGAACCGGAAGAAGTCGAAAAAATCAAGGAAACAGTTTCGGAATCGGAATCGGAATCGGAATCGACAGAGGCAGAGCGCTGTTGTGGAGATTGCAGATGTCCCCGGATGGACGCAGTTCCCGACAAATTAGAGGAAGATTTTGAAGAGCCCCTCCCGACAGCGGCGTGGGCACAATCAGATCCCACTAAGACACGGCTTCGGATCGTGGGGGTACGCTTTGGGTACGCTTCGAAAATCTATCACTTTGATTGCGGTGACATGGATTTGAGTGCAGGCGATTGGGTGGTAGTCAAGACGGAAAAAGGATTGGGCCTCGGGCTCATTGCTTTGCCGCCGTTCGAGCGGGAATTTGACGCGGTTCAGCTCGAAGGTCTGCGAAAAATATTGCGAAAAGCCTGTCCGTCTGATTTCGAGCAAAAAGATCGTTGCAGGGAAAAAGAGTACGAAGCGTACATGTATTGTCTCGAGAAAATTGAGACTTTAGATCTTCCCATGAAGCTTGTGTCAGTTGAATGCTTCTTCGATTGCTCCAAGTACGTCTTCTACTTTACGGCCGAAGGTCGTGTAGACTTTCGCGAGTTGGTCAAGCTGTTGGTTGCGCGTTTCCCTGTGCGAATTGAGATGCGCCAGATCGGAGTCCGGCACGAAGCTAAAATGACGGGCGGCCTTGCCTGCTGCGGCCAGGAGCTCTGCTGTGCCCGGTTCCTGACTGATTTCAGGCCGGTCTCGGTGCGAATGGCGAAAGCCCAGAATCTGTCGCTCAATCCGACCAAGATATCGGGAGTTTGCGGTAGATTGATGTGCTGTCTCGCATACGAACACGATGTCTATGAAGAGTTTAAGAAAGGTCTACCTCGTGTAGGTAAAGCTGTAACGACCTCTCAGGGGGAAGGATTGGTGTTGAAACACAATCCTCTCGCGGAGACCGTTTTTGTTAAGCTGCAGGACGACACCATAGTAGAAGTAAACAAAAGCGAAATTGTAAAAGTCGGTTCAGCCGGCTCGAAGAAGGGGGAAGCTGACCCGGACGGCAGTAACGAGGCTGAAGACATCGTACACAAAGGCGAAAACTCGGAACTGGATTGGTAAATCCGCGAAGGTTGTCCGTTCCAGGAGGAAATGCAGTGAATGGCCGCATCGGGATCGTCTTTTTTCTGATCGTGTTTTTAACTTCTCATCCGAATGCCTGGGGTGGAGCAACGTTCGATCGCGTGGTGGGAAGCAACACTGTACGATTGGGAGCGCCCTACAACATTATTCCGCATGGGTTTCTCAACTCTTCGGGCGAATGGGCGGGCTTTGAAGTGGACCTTGCCACGGAATTGGCCAGGCATATGAATCTTAAACTCGATCTGGTCAAAGTGAATGAGAAAACATGGCGCTCTATGCTGTCGAAAGGACAAATAGATGCGGCTTTGTGCAGAATAGTCCACCGCAGATCGCTGGAAAACGAATTCGATTTCTCTGTACCGTACTTTTTCGACTCCCCGCAAGTTCTGGTACTGAAAGGTTCCTCCAAAGCGGTCTCGGATCTGAAAGG
This sequence comes from Desulfomonilaceae bacterium, assembly GCA_041740635.1. Taxonomy (GTDB): domain Bacteria; phylum Desulfobacterota; class Desulfomonilia; order Desulfomonilales; family Desulfomonilaceae; genus Desulfomonile. The sequence goes on from JBGSLQ010000067.1 coordinate 133,070, forward strand.
GCAAAAGATTGCGGCAGTCCAGGGATCGATTTTCGAGAAAACGGCTATGAGCCTATTAAGACAGGCGGGTGATGATGCTGCGCAGAAAAACGTGGTCTCGTTCCCTGATAGGCCTGCTTGTTTCATGTCTCTCGGAAAAGACAAGATCGGCGGCTGGCTGGATTCCGGTATGACGCTCATGGAATACTCTGCAAAGAGTCCCGGCCGCTTCGAGCTTATTCCTGCAGGAGATTCGGTGGAAGTGGTTGCCATAGGGCTCCCGTCCAATGATTCCGCCTGGCGCGATCTGGTCAATTTTGCTCTGCAAGATATGGCTGCAGACGGAACCTGGAAGAGGATTTACGATAAATGGTTCGGGCCGGATGCACCACATCCGCTTCCTGCGAAAAGAACAATAGAAATCTGGCCGGAATAGTCCGTCATCAAAGAGCATTGAATGAAAAGAGTAATTTTAGGAACCGCCGGACACATCGATCACGGCAAGACACAACTTGTACGCGCATTAACCGGAATAGACACGGACAGGCTGAAAGAAGAGAAGCAACGCGGCATCAGCATAGAATTAGGCTTTGCTTTTCTTGAGCTTGGCAACGATATCCGGATGGGCATCGTGGATGTGCCGGGACACGAGAAATTTGTCCGACAGATGGTGGCTGGCTCGGGCGGAATTGATATCGCAGCGCTGATTGTGGCACTGGACGAGGGAGTAATGCCGCAGACCGTCGAGCATCTGGACATTCTGAACCTGCTGGATGTTCGTATGGGACTGGTTGTGCTCACAAAATCGGACCTGGTTGACGAAGAATTGGCTCTTCTTGTTGAGGAGGATGCGCGGGATTCGGTAAAGGGAACTTTTCTCGAGAATGCGCCCTTTGTCAAAGTCTCTTCCAAGACCGGAGACGGGTTGGACAATCTTCGTGAAGTCCTGACGGAGATGGCAAATAAGATTACGGAAAAGCCGGTTCACGGTCTCATGAGATTGCCGGTTGACAGAGTATTCACCCTGAAAGGGCACGGAACGATAGTTACCGGCACGCTGATTTCCGGGACCCTGTCGGTCGGGGATGAAATCGAAATTCTTCCTGGTGGTTTGAAAACGACCGTGCGTTCGCTCGAATCCCACAATCGTCAGGAGGAAAAGGCATTTCCCGGAGAGCGTGTAGCAGTCAATCTGCGGGGACTGGAACAGGCGCAGGTGCACCGTGGTGAAGTCCTCACTCACCCGGGACAATTCAAGCCTTCTTATATTGTTGACGTGAAACTCAGGTCTCTGGCGCGCTCACCGATTCCCCTCAATAATCGACGAAAAGTCAGATTTCACCATTATACCTCGGAAGTTGAGGCGCGTATTATCTTGCCGGATATGGATGTTCTCGAGCCGGGCCACGAAGTGCTCGCACAACTGCGGGCGTCAGAGCCGGTAGTCCCTGCCGCCGGGGACCGGTTCGTCGTAAGAGCGCTCTCTCCGTCCATTACACTCGGCGGCGGGGTCGTCATGAACCCCCGGGCGGCGAAACTGCGGGCGAGATCCGCGAAAACGTTCCTGGAACTAAACCCTGGCGACGACGTCAGCATTATCATCTCTCTGGTTCGCAGCTCAGGCATACTTGGCATCGGAAGAAACGAGCTGCTCGGTCTCTCGGGCTTTTCTGTCAAGCGTCTTGACAAGACTCTGGAAACTCTGCGGAATTCAAGAACCATAATCCGTTTCGATCCCACGGAAAATCGTCTGGTCCACAAGGACTTTTTCGAAATAGTTCGAACCAGAATTTTGAAGCGCCTTACTGCTTTTCATGCCGAACATCCCCTCAAAGAAGGCATGTCAAAGCAGGAGGTGCGTTCCTCTTTGCCTGGGCCGGAAAAACTCATTAAAGCTGTTATGGATTTTCTCGTCTCCAAAGGAGAAATCGCGGATGAGGGGAACCTCCTTCGTCTCAGTTCCCATAAAGTCCAGCTCAACGAGAATGAGAAAGACATCAAAGACAGGCTTGCCGCGCTCATAGTGGGTGCCGGCAATGCGCCTCCTCTTTTCAAGGAGGTTGTAGCTGCTGCAAAAGTTGACCAGAAGCAAACGCGCAATCTTATGAGCATCCTGGAAAAAGAGGGACGGGTGATTCGGATTAGTGAAGATTTCTACTTTTCGAAAGATTTCGTAGACGACATCAAACGGAAACTCACTGACTTCATCAAGCGTGAGGGTGGGATTACTCCATCTCAATTCGCCGAAATAACGAAGTCTTCGCGGAAATTCAATATTCCGCTCCTGGAGTATTTGGACAGGCAGCGATTCACTATGCGAGTGGGCGATCAGCGAGTGCTGAGAGGTTCGGGAAGCTCCGGTGAAGGCGGCAAAGTGGAATAGAATTCTGCGACTCGTTTCAGCTTCTGAAGACAATCAGTCCGCTGGCTTTCAAATCGTCTGGCGGAATCAGGGCTTTTTTCTGCAAGGTATTTCATCAATGCCCAAGCTTGATGATCCATGCACGCGTACGATTGTTCGAGGAGACCTATCAGTCTCCGGTCCACATCGGAAATGCGGGTGTTGGATACTGCCTTGAGTTTTGCCCTGATGACACGGACCCGTTTCTGCACGTTCTTGACTATCTCGTTTGCCGTTTCCTTGGACACGATATTTGCCACAAATCCATCGGCAGTGGTTCCCAGGAGGAGGAAAGAATCGTTCAGGTATGCGGTTGCAGTTTCGCCGAAAGCGTTGAGAAAAACAGCCTGATCCGAGCCCTGGGCTGGTCCTGCTATGATGAAAAGACCTAAACTGAAAAAGACAATGAGATTTTTCATGAGCAATTCGGTTTAAGTGATAAATGTAGTAGAATGTCGTTCTGCTCGATTGACACGAAACCCGTGCGGAATCGTTCCGCAATGCCCAAAAGTCTTACCATGACGCTGGAAAGGAGACAACCTTTTTCATGAAAATACTGTTACACGCGTGCTGCGCACCCTGCCTGGTTCATCCTCTGGAAGATCTGCGCTCACAAGGTCATGACGTCACAGCGATATTCTTCAATCCGAACATTCATCCGTACACCGAATACTTGCGGAGACTGGACGCATTCACGGTTTTTACCCAGGAAAATCAGGTAAAAACCTTAACCGCGGATTTTGATGCCGGAATGGAGGAGTGGTTCAGACAAGTCAGTTTCCGTGAGGCTCAGCGCTGCCGCGTGTGTTTCCACCTGCGTATGGATCCAATTGCCGCTTTGGCCGAAGCCAAAGGATTCGATGCATTCTCTACGACACTGCTTTATAGCCGTTTTCAGAAACACGACCTTCTGAAACAAATCTGTGAGGCAGTTTCGGAAAAACACGGGATTCCTTTTCACTACGCGGACTGGCGTACCGGCTGGAATGACGGGGTGAAGAAATACCGTAAATTGGGACTGTACAGACAAAAGTATTGCGGGTGTGTTTTCAGCGAAAAAGAACGAGCTATGAAGATTCTTTGATCAAGGGAACACGTGCTCAAGCTTGTCCCTGCTTTCCGATTTTGCGAAAGAACATGCGTAGGATGCTGGTGAGTGCAGCGAACCGCATCAGTTCAGATCGGTTCAGCAACGATGCGGTTCATTTCAATCATCGGCCTCCTACTGCTGGATACTATTTTATTTTTTCCCTGCCAACACGCCCACGAAAAAGCGAAAAAAGTAGAAGATCCGATCATGGGGAACTAGATGAGCGCTAGCCAGCATGTCCCGGAGACCTTTGAGGCTGAAAGTCTCGCCAATCCATATGCCCGGGGAGGTATTGCGGATGAGCCGTTGAAAACCGAGAGGCCCGAAGACATAGGGAACTCCGACGAAAATATTCCCGCCTTTTCTCACCACACGGGCCATTTCGGACAATGCGTTTGACGGGTCGGGCAAGTGTTCGAGGGTGCTGCTGTTCCAACACAAATCCACAGCTTCGTCTCTGAACGGCAAATGATTCAGATCAGCGACCACCAGAGACAGCGCCGGATCCCTGAGCCTCGCCTGCTCCAGCGCCTCCAGATCGATATCTGCAGCGACACTCAACGCGATGTTCGGATGGCGCGCGAGTATGGATGAAGCAAAAGCAGGTCCAGATCCAGCTTCCAAAACCACTGCATCTGAACGATGTATCCCGCGGGTCACAAAATATTCCGCGAGTTTCGAATTCAGGCCGTTTCTGAGCCAGTCGAAGAATCGATAGACAAGAGTCTCAGGAGAGCCGAGCTGCCATGCTTTTGTTGCCATACTTCAGCCGGCCTTCCGCACGATTGCCATTATGGAACTCCCGAAGGGCACATTCCATCGGCGGAGGAACTTCCGTTCCAGGTTCACGACACGGAACAGAAATCCGTTTACGGCAGGATGCATTTCCTTCAGCTCGGATCTGGGAGTATCGTTTTCGACGTGCCCACCCCCTTGCAGCGCGAGCCGATATGCGGCTACCGCAGGAAACACCGATCCGAATACATGGGTTATGCGAAGGATCTCAGCATTGCCGCGGGAGAGGAGCTTCCGTACCCGTGCTCGTGTGTACCGGCGGCATGCACCGACTGCCTTATGATGTTCAGGGGTCATGAGCCAATCGTATGCAGGTACGATCAGTATCAAGTGACCGCCCGGTTTCAGCACCCGCAGCAATTCGGAATACGCAGCGTCCTCCGAAACAGCGGTGCACTCCAGCACATCTATTGAAGTGACTGCATCAAATGTATCGGAACCGAACGGTATTTCGTTGATCGAAGCCCTGCAGGTCCTTTCCAGGCCGCGTTTCCTGGAAAATGCAGCGGCTTCAGAAGATAAATCGAACCCGTACGCATCGGAAGTGAGATGCTGGGAGATATTCCGGAGATTCTGGCCCGTTCCGCACCCTGCATCCAATACCCTTGCGTTACGACCGATATTCAAACCCTGTAACGTGTCCAGCAGTATCGAATGGAGTCCTCGAAACCACCAGTATGTTGGTTCGAGGTTGAAAAGAGTCTGGTATTCGTGAGACTCCAAACGTCAATCCTCAACGGGAAAGCTGAAGGTATCCGAATCCGCTGCATCGTACCGAAGCGATTTGAGCATGATGAAATCGGATTCTTCCAGGAATTTTATGGCATGGGATTCATGGGTTTCGAGAATTACACCCTGGCTGGTTTCCAGCCGGAATTCGTCGCGCTCGCCATTTTCAACGTTCACCGTCTTGATTATTGCTGACCCGCGGCTGATATAAAAGAAAATCAGCGTTTTTTTATGGTAGTGATTCCCCATTACCGCGTCGGCTTTCATGGTGCCACGGATCAGGTTTTCCCAGTGTCCGTCGTTGAGTACTTCCTGAAAGTGTCCGCGATTGTCGTTTCTCTCGAACGACGGTTTCAGTATTTCGTGCGACATCAGTCGATCCTGCGCAATCTGGCGGTGAAGATTCGGAGCACGTACTGCATTCCGGTTTTGAAGAATTTATAAATGCTCGGCGCTGATTTGGATATCCCTTTGGCTCGATCCCTGAATACGTAGGGCATTTCGAATACGGTCAGGCCCTTTTTACGGCAGGTATACAGGAATTCCATGAAATATGCGCCGTACCCGGTCGGAATAATGGATACCTTGTCGAATACCTGTCTCCGGAGAACCACGAATCCGCTGTCGTAATCTTTTATCCCATATCCGAGGACCAGAGTTGCCAGACCGTTGATCAGACGGCTGGAGACCACCCGCAACGGAGTCCGGTCGTCAAGACCTCCCGGAGCATAGCGGGAACCAATAACAATGTCGTATTCATCGAGTTCTTTGATCATCGCGGGCAGCATGGAGGGCGGCATACACATATCCGCATCCATCCACCCCACAATCCGACCCCTGGATTCGATAATGCCTCTATTGAAAGCAGACGCAAGCCCGCGAGTATCCACGCGTCGAATGAGGACCACCCGCGGATCGTTCAGATCTTCCACCAACTTCCAGGTCTCATCAGCAGAATTATCATCTACAACGATAATTTCCACCGGATCTTTGACATGTTCAAAGATGCTGTTGATGGTGTCGAGAATGTTTTCACGCTCGTTATATGTGGCGAGAACAATGGAAACCTGCGCATCTTGAGTCAAGGAAATACCTCCCAAAAACAGTTCTTATCCGCTTAATCGTAGTCAAAGAAGCAAGATGTCGGGGATCTTCTTTGTAAAAATCGAGCACTGAGCCTTTTGGAAAGGTCAGGGAAACGCTTCTCAAAAGAAGGTCTCCCCCCTTTGTTGGTACGAAACTGCATCGATATGGGGCCTGGTTAAGCGCCGTGACATTCCATGAGCTTAGTTGCGACTTCTTCCATTTGTGCACGGGTTAATCCCAGGCCGGATGGCAGGTAGAGACCTCGGTTCCACAAGTCCACCGATACGGGATTCTTGACGGAAACATCAGGGTATGCCGGATTGTTCCCGTTCATGAATACAGGCTGTATGCTCATGGGACAGAAAAAGGATCGGGTATCCACACCCTTTTCCCGGAGCTTCTTCATGAGATCGTCCTTGGTCAACCCGAATCCGTCGCCCACGAGAATCCCATACATCCAGTACACGTTCTTGGCCCAAGGCTCTTCATATGGCAGTGTCAAATTCGGGGCATTCGCGAGCAGCTCATTATAGGTCTCGCCAATCCAGCGCTTGGCTGCAATTTTTTCTTCCACCATTTCCGTCTGAGCCACGCCGATGGCAGCCTGTACGTTGGTCATGCGATAGTTGAAAGC
>JBGSLQ010000068.1:0-44215 GCA_041740635.1 Desulfomonilaceae bacterium
GTGGCTCGGACCGACGAAAACCCTTCCGCCTTTTTGAAGCGATTGCAGATCGTCAAACCCGCGTTGAGTCTTGGCGGAGTAGAAACCACCATCTGCTGCCCGGCTGTAACATCACATGTGAAGATCTCGGCAGAAGAGAGGCAGCGTATCGGCATTACCGACAATCTCATGAGACTATCCGTTGGAATCGAGCATCCCGACGATATTATCGCGGATCTGGATCAGGCATTGACCTCAGATTGACCTGATTCGTCACTGACCGGCGTAGGAGGCACGGCCGCCACCGGCTCGTGGAAGGGCGGGCGTCTCTGTCGGCGAGTTTATTCGTCGCAATGAGAAAAAGGGATTATTGATTGACAAATCAATCAATACTTGTTACCAACGCTTATGCAAAACTTACTGTCCAGCAGCGATAATAAGAAAGAAAAAGAAGCTATAATTTTTGATGCCGCGTGTAAAGTCTTTCGCAAAAAAGGATTTCATCAGGCTCGTATTGTGGATATCTCCCAGACTGCCGGAATCTCGTACGGGCTCGTGTACCATTACTTCAAGAGCAAAGCCGATCTTTTCGATGCCATTCAGAAAGAATGGTGGGAAACCCTGCTCGTGATGATGGATGCGACTGGGCGCAAGGCAAAAGGACCGGAAGAAAAATTGGCGGCAATCGTTCATCATTTTCTCGAAATGTACGAAAAAAGACCTGACATGGTCTACATTTTCATTACTGAAATATCTCGTGCTTCCTCAAACTTGACTCCCGACAGACTGGAATGGTTTAAAGTCTTCATGGACCGTACTGAAGAAATTATTGCGGAAGCCCAGGATCGGCAGGTACTACGGTCCGACGTACGGGCCCGTTATCTCACGTATATTTTTCTTGGTGCTCTGGAAACGTTCATATCTACCATGGTCCTTCAGAATCAGCCCTTGAAGGGTCGTGTACAGAAACAACGTATAGCGTCCGCCCTGCTGGACGTCTTTTTCAACGGTGCGCGGCTGAGGGCCTGAAACGATATGTTTTCCAGAGATTCAGGATCCGGCGGCAGCCAGCGTAGGGGACGGTGAACCCGCGATCCGCGCGGGTGAACCTGATCAGTCGAGGCCTTTCGCGACAGATTCGGTTCGCTTCGCTCACCACTTCGTGAGCTTGTGGAAAAAGCAGTCTGCGTGATATGGAATCAGGACTGCGACGCGGCAGCGAAGGGGAATGCACGATGCGCCTGAAACGGGAAGACGGGTGAGGATACAGTTTATATGGATCAACCAGCGGGGAGAGACCGTCGCCGAAGGAGAGGCTCTGGTGATACCTCCGCCCAGACAGGAAGAATTGCTTTCTGAAAAAACATGGTAAGAGAGGAAAAAGACACATGGCACTTACATCAGTGAACGAAGTTTTCGAGAAAATGCCCCAGGTATTCAATGCAGCCGCAGCATCAGGCGTAAACGCTGTGTATCAGTTCCATATCACCGGCCCGGAAGCCGGGGACTGGTACGTTGCCATTAAAGACGGCGCCTGCGAAGTGAGCAAAGGCGTGCACGCAAGCCCGACCACTACCATCACCATGGCAGACGCGGACTGGCTGGCAATGTGCAATGGCACGCTTAACGGAATGACTGCATTCATGAGCGGAAAGTTGAAAGTGTCGGGCGACATCATGGCCGCTCAGCGCATCCCCTCACTGTTCCCACTTGCCTGATAGCGATTCGCAATCACACAGGTAGTATCGGGGAACTCTTCTTATGAAGTGTTTCCCCAAATCCTTCCCAACCTTAATTCATTTTTGAGCAAAACCCCGATAGTGTCGTTCTGTATACCAATCGGTTCACCTCTGTGCATCAGAAGCTACTTTTGTTTCGAGAACGTCGGGATTTGAAGCGATAGATTCTCGTTTCTTTCTGGCCGCGTGGGCATACAAATTCGTAAAAACCACCCCCGCTACCAGGATGGAAAGCTCCAGACCACGGAAGAACCATTCTCCCAGATTCGCATAATGAGGCTTGGCAACATTTACCAGCGTGTTGATCAGAAATATGAAGCCCCATGCGCTCGTCACCGTGTAAGAGCTGCGAATAAATCCCGGTGAATCCCAGAGTTCCGGTGGAACGTGTTCCCGTGCATAATCCTCCGTGAACGGCTGCCCGATCATGATCGACAACAGAGTGCCGGCGAAGAGGGTCCCGCTTGCAAGGATTCCAAGATGCTGGATCACCCATATATTTTTCAATAATACAACGGTAACAAGAGCAAAGGCAAAGAAGACTACGCCTGCCCACAGAAGGAGTCCCCTGTGCAGCTTCGTAACCCCCATGACAATGACCAGGACCGCTGCCACGCAAATCCCCACCTGGAGGCGCACCATTGAGTGCCCTCCGGAGATGATCCAAAAAGCAATCCAGGGGGAAAATGCAAGCAGCAACTTGAGCGTATCCATATTATCTCCAACGCCAACAAATGCAGAGTTCAAACTTACGAAACCCGAGAAAGGGAAGTTCTTCCCAGAAGCACACCCCAGGCACGGTCACGCCAATACGAATTCACTATGAGAGGAATTTTGTCAACTGACTAACGGCTTGTAATAATTGGGTGAGATCGCTGTAGCTGTCACTCGATTCTTCGTCCGGGCGTCTTACAACTACCACTCGGCAATTCTCTCGTTTCGCTGCCTCGATCTTTTCCGGCACACCCCCGATGGAGCCGCTGTCCTTGGTCACGAGTACGCCAATGCCGAATTCCCGGATAGTCGTCACATTTTGCTCCAGTGAAAAAGGACCGGTTGCGGCAATCACCTTATCCGGGGGAATGCCAGCTTGAAGGCATGCTTCCAGTGAATCCGGCCGATCCAGAACTCGAACGACAACAGGAATTCCTGTCCGGCGGGATTCCTCGGCGTACGGCTTGAGATTCCGGGACCCTGTTGTGAGGAGAACGGGCTGTCCGAAAGAAAAGGCAATGCGAGCGGCGTCTGCGTGATCCTGCGCCCAGAGCACCTCATCGGAATCATGCAATGCTGCAGGCCTGTACCACCTGAAATAGGGTATATGGTGCTCTTCGGCTGCTCTCCGGGCATGATTTGTTATCACCGAGGCATAGGGATGGGACGCATCTATGAAAACCGTGATCCCCTTTTCCAGGATGAGCTCGGACAAGCTTTCCCGATCCAGCGGACCGGATCGCCTGGACAGATTCGGATGACTATCCAGGCTCAAAGGAGCATCCGTGGCTGTAGAAACCAGGACTGTGAAACCCGCGGAAACGAGAGCGCTCGCCAGAACGCCGGTCTCACCTGCTCCTCCGATGAGAAGAATCATACCTTGTAACCGCGTGGAGTCACAAACCATCCGTCGAGCAACTTGGAAGACGTATTGCCGATAATGACAATGCTCCTCATGGTGATTTCAAAGTCGAGGAATGTGTCGAGATCGGCAATAACGATGTGCTCGTCCTTGGTCCCGACTGAGGTTCCTATTCCCACCGGGGTGCTGCCTTTCCGGTGTTTTCTGAATATTGCCGTAGCCTCGTCCAATTGTTCCGTGCGTTTCTTGCTCCTGGGATTATACAGAGCAGTTACCAGATCAGCGGCAGCTACCGCTTCCAATCGTTTGCGAATCATATCCCACGGAACGAGTAGATCGCTCAGACTGATGCACGCGAAATCCAGCATGAGCGGGGCGCCCAGGCGAGCGGCAAGCGCTCCTGCTGCAGTTATTCCCGCGACAATTTCAATCGGGAAAGACTGTTTCTCGCGATCGGCCAGCTCAAGGGCTAGTCCTGCCATGCCGTACACGCCGGAATCACCGGAGGAGATCAACGCAACCGTGAAGCCTTCCCCGGCCTTGCGGACTGCTTCGAGGCAGCGATCGGTTTCTTTGGTCATGCCCGATGAAATCAGCTCCTGTTGCTGGATGAGATCGCCGATCAGATCGAGGTACCGTTTGTACCCGACTACCACCTGGCTTTCGAGAATAGCTTTTTCCGCTCTGGGTGTGCGATCCAGCGGTCCACCGGGACCGATTCCTACCACAAAGAGTTTTCCCTGGCCACTGCCACGGTCACTCCGTTGTGAATCTGTTTTCTTATCAGTAATGTTGTCCTCCTTCCTGCGAGCAATGCGGAGGGTTCCGCAACTGCAGGCAGGTCCACTTTTTGTCTGACAAAATCCGATTCTTCAAATACTCGTGGAGAATCGTTCAACTCCTGCGACGAAATGAACCTGAGCGGGATTCCCAGTGTCCGGGCTGCATCGATCAACCCCGTTTCGTCCGCTTTCAGATCCGCAGAAGCCAGCAATCTCACATCATGCACGGAGAGATGCGCTTCAGAAAGAACTCCGTGCACAGCATCCAAAATGTGCCGAGCGTCAGTTCCTCTTCTGCATCCTATGCCCACGATCAGGGTCTTGAGCGCTTCTGTCGTGGTAGTGATGATCGGCTCGGCAGAGAGAATGTTCCCTATTTCCAGAGCGAGATCGTTTGCTCCTCCCTCATGGCCGCTCAGAAGACTGATGGCCCATCTGCCGGCCACATCGACTGCAACCACAGCGGGATCTTCAGTCTTATGCCGAATAAGCGGAGCAATCGCGCGCACCACTACCCCGCAGGGCATAATGTAAACCAGGCCGCGATACTGATTGAAAATCTGTGCGGTCAAATCCACAACGCTGGTGAACTTGATTGCAGACGAGCCTGTCGGGATGTGCACCTGATCGTGCACGTACACTCTTGTCTCAGGTCGCTTTGACGCGATAGACTCAGCGAGTTTCAGCCCTTCGGACGAGAGAGTCAAAACAGCGAACGTCATTGCGGGTCCGCCACACGGTATTCGTGGGAAAATGAAGGATCGTAGAGCTTGGAAACAGGAAGCCCTCGGGATAAGGCTCGACCGACGACAATCATCGCGGTCTTTCGGATACCGGCATCTCGGACTTTTTCGGCTATATCGTCCAATGTGCCCCGGATAATAGCTTCATCTTTCCAGGAGACTTTGTATGCCACAGCAGCAGGACAATCCGCACCATAATGCCTGGCAAGCATGTCGGCTGCTTCGGCCATCTTGTGAACAGACAGGAAAATGCACAGGGTGGCATGAGTTCGTGCCAGGATTTCGAGATCCTGCTCCGGAGGAACGGGAGTCCTGCCGGATGCACGCGTCAATATGATAGTCTGCGCGGTTTCAGGCGCGGTAAGCTCGGTTTTCAGCGCCGCGGCCGTAGCCTGGAACGAGCTTACTCCCGGCACAACTTCGTAGTCGATGCCGAGCTTGTCCAATTCGGTCATTTGCTCGCCAATAGCTCCATAAATCGAGGGATCTCCCGTATGGAGCCGCACAACATCGATATTTCTCGCATTCGCATCCTGAAACACGGCCACGATTTGCAGCAGATCCATGCCCGCGGAATCGTGCTTTTCGGCCTTGGAAGGCACAATTGCCACCACATCAGGGCTGACTAAAGACCCGGCATATATGCAGATCGCGCAATTCTCTAGCAGCCGTCTGGCTTTAACGGTGAGCAGATCCGGATCGCCCGGGCCCGCGCCGACAAAATACACTTTCATGGATTTTTCTCCGGATTCACTCGGACAAGAATGATTGACATGTAGCCGGTATCTGCCTCTTCACCCCTGAGTTTTGTCAGATCCGTTTCTATCCTTTGATCGTCCATTCCCACGTGGGAAACGAAAACCGACCTTCCGAGAGCCTTTGCATTTTTCAGGATGTCCAGAATCCCTCCGAGGCGTTTTCCAATCTTCATGAGAATGACTGTTCCACCTGAAGCCACTGCATGTCGTACAGCCTCAAGATCGTCTGCAGTAGGTATTATGGTAACCGGCTCTTTCCCCTGACCCACGGGAAAGTCCGCTAAAGCAGCGGCGGCACTGAAAGCGGTGATCCCCGGGATAGTAACGACGTGAGTTCCGGGACTGCTGCGCTTGAGCGCTCGAAGAAGATAGATGTACGTGGAATAGAGAAGAGCATCTCCCAGGGTAAGAAAGCAAGCATCTTCACCCGTTTCCAGGGTTTCCCCCACTATGCGGGCGGATTCTTCCCAGTGGGCCTCAAGTTCTTCACGATCTGTTGTCATAGGAAAAAGGATTTCGTGAATTTCCGCATCGGGATTGATATGTTTGCGGGCAATCGTCAACGCGAGGCTTTCCATACCCTTTCGCGCTTTGGGAACGAACACGTGTCTTGCTTGCCCGAGCATTCGCGCAGCTTTTACCGTAATCAGATCCGGGTCTCCCGGACCGATTCCAATGCCGTACAGAGTTCCTCTATTCATGATAACAAACCCTTTTTCACCACAATGACAACTGTCCGGGAACTCGTGCGAAGACCAACGAGTTCTTCCGGGTTGATTTCTCGAATGCATTCTTCATGCAGAGTGAGATTTTCGCAAAGAAATATCCGACGTTCGCTCACTGTATCTTCAGGCAGATGAGATGCAATCCATTTAAGCGAATTGTCGCGCCCTCCCAGAATGGCGATTTTGTCCCAGCAATCCATGGATGGAATGTCCTCGGGATCTTGTTTATGCGCACTGATAATCGCGGCGTCCGCCCAGTCCAAGCCGATTGCCGCGAATGCAGCTTGAACGGAACTCACTCCGGGTATGATTCGGCATTCTTTACGACCGAAATTTTCAACGATCTTTTTCGCGAGACTGAAAATACCCGGATCTCCCGTTACCAGCACTGCAACGCGTTTTTCCACCGGAATGGAGCGAATTCGTTCCAGCACGTCCTCAATATTCGCAGTAACCGCAACCCGTTCTGCCGTGCTTTCTGTGAAAACGTCCAACAAACGAGACGCACCGATCAACACGTCAGATTCGGCCACTGCCTTGTGAGCTGCCGGCGTGATGTAATCCGGAGATCCTGGACCGCATCCCACGACTGAAATGCGATGATTCAATGCTTTTTCCAAAAACTCAGATCTCCATGCGTTCCAAGGATTTCACCCCGGAGGTCGACCAGAACCACGGACACGGAAAAGCGCTTTTGTACCCGTCGAAAAACGGCAGCTTCGATCCGAGCTGCGGCAACATCGGCAAGTACGCGCTTTTCATGAACTGCGAGATCCCCGAAAATTGCTTCCACTGTGCGAGAATCTGCCGGTCTTTTTCCCACCACTTCTTCAGCCAACTCCAACATTGCAGGGACTGCACTGCTCGAATTGGATGAATGAGTATCCCACTCATTTTGTGCCAGTTTCGCCAGTTTGCCCGGGTGTCCCAGTACCAACAAAGCATTGAAACGGTACTTCACCGTCTCGTCAAGCACAAATCCCCACGCATTGCTCACTTCGACCAATTGTTCGGATGTGATGCTGAAATGACGTCGTGCAGCTTTTTCACCGATTCTGCCGGGCACGAATACCGGATGCCGAATACCGCAGGCAGCCGCGACGTTCAAGGAAACGACAAGCGTATCCTTCAGAGCATCTAAACTGAACGGCCGTACAATCCCCGATGTCCCGAGTATGGAAAGGCCGCCTTCTATACCAAGTCTTGGATTAAAGGTTTTTTCAGCCAGTTCTCTTCCACCTGGAATGCTAACGGTGACCTGGACCCCGCGATCGCTTATTTCCCGAACAGCTTCGGAAATCATTCGTCTGGGAACGGGGTTGATCGCAGGTTCACCCGGCGGAATAGCGAGCCCGGGCTTTGTAACGATCCCGACCCCTTCCCCGGCAACTAACTGCACCTGTGATGAATCGGTCCAGGACACCTCCACGGTAACCAGACAACCGTCAGTAACATCGGGATCGTCTCCCGCATCTTTCTTCACTGCCGCGCGAGCCGATTGCCCGGTCGAGGAGTATTCTGCAATAGGCAGCCTCACTCGAGAACCGTTTGCCAGAGCAATTTCAACGCTGTCAGGGTTCTCTCCGGTCTGCAAGAAAATGACGGCAGCTTTTGCGGCTGCGGCTGCACAGGTTCCGGTTGTGAATCCGGTACGACCGGACTCTGTCACTGGGGCACCTCCGGTTGTTTCACGATCAGGTTATCCGGGATCAGTTCCAAGAGGCGTGAGCGGGCTTCCCCTATGGTCAAGGGCAGCCCCGCTATGGGCACTCCGTCATGCTGCTTTAGCTTGTGGAGCAGAGTTGCAATGTAAGGCAGTCTGAGGCAGGCTTCGCTTATCATCTCGTGTTCGCAAAAAATATCGTCCGAGGGTCCCTGCTTGAGAACCTTGCCTCTTTGGAGAACGTAGATGCGATCCGCAAACAGTGGCAGTAGATCGACGTTATGAGTAGCCAGAATTACGGTAATGCCCTGTTCCCTGTTGAGTTTATTCAGCAGACGCATCATGAGCGTTTCACCGGCAGGGTCGAGCCCGGCTGTCGGTTCGTCCAGTATAAGAATTGACGGATTCATGGCGAGCACGCCAGCCATGGAAACTCTTTTTTGCTCTCCATAACTCAGGTGATGGATCGCTCGATGACGAAGTTCGGATGCTGCCACGCATGCTAAAGCATCGCCTACGCGACGCTGAACTTCAGCTTCTTCCAGTCCGAGATTCCGCGGCCCGTACGCCACATCCTCCTCAACAGTAGCCGCAAAAAGCTGATCCACCGGGTTCTGCAAAACCAATCCCACTGTCTGAAAGAGGTCTTTCTTTGCAATCCGATTGAGATCTTTGCCGTGTATTGCCACCTTCCCTTTTTCCGGTTTTAGTATGCCGATAAGCACTTTGATCAGGGTAGTTTTGCCCGATCCGTTGGAAGCGAGCATAGCAACGAATTCACCGGGATCGGCGTGGAAGTTCACATGATCGAGGGCCCGAGTTCCTTCCTGATACTTGAAACAGACGTCTTGTGCGCTCACCGCCGGAGAAGTCATACAATGTACCTTTCCATGAAAAGAAAAGCCATGAGAATAACCGGAATCCCAACGGTCAGAATCCGTACATCTTGCTGTCCCAGAGCCGGAAGAGGTCCAAAGGGCATAGATCCCTGATAGCCACGCAATGTCATAGCTTCGTAGGTACGCATTGCTTGATCCATGGCTCTGATCAGCACGGTACCGGCAACCACTCCTACCGAGCTGAGCGAAGTCTTGACGGACGAATACCCAAGCCTGGCTCGCTGGGCCGTAAGCACATCGGATGTCTGATCCAGCAGAGAAAAGGTGTAACGATAAACCAGCATCGCGATCTCCACCCAGCCCTCCGGAACCTTAAACCAGCGCAGCGCGGCAAAGATCTTGTGCGCCGGCGTAACAGAGCCGAGAAGGATGACGGTACTCACCGCAGCCAATACCCGACTGCCCAGAAGAATTCCCCGGGCGAGACCCTCTTTACTGGCGATGAGTGTCCATGGGCCAAAATGCAATGTCACGAGCGGAGTGGAACCGGATAAGAACATTTGCAGGACAATCAGGACTGCCACAATGCCCAACGGCCCGCAAAGCCTTAACAGCACGAGACCCGGAGGTATCCGGATCAATGCCATCGCGACAAGACAGCACGTGAAAACCACAAGCGGGAACCACACCATTTCTGACAGGATCGTGCAAAAAATCAGCAGCAATGTCAAAATGAGCTTAGTGCGAGGATCGACTCGCGTGAGTGCATTTTCTCTGGATGCAAAAATATCTGAAAAAATGTCAAACACGGGATGCGTCACCCACATGTCTTTCAGGAGGGAAAAGTTCCCGAAAGGTGTAACCGGCGATAAAGCCTCCTACTGCTCCTGCGAGCAGAAAAAAGAAGAGCAAGGCATCCCCTTTTATGTACGATTCACTGGGAGGACGGCCTGCTTCTTCAGCAAACTTTTTCACAACAGTTTCATCGACTCCGGACCATTCCGCGGACTGGTTGAACACTACCGATCCGAGGATAGCTCCCAGCACCAGAAGGACCGCTGCAACTGCGAGTGCCTTTTTCATCTGACGTTCCCCCTTGCCATTAATGCGAGGTACTCGGGTCGACGCGCATGAATGAACGAGTAAGCGCCTGCGGAAATAAATCCTTCCAGGATTCCCAACGGAATCTGCGTGGGCATAAAAGCCACCATGATCGTTCCGAACATCGTGAAGAAAGAGCCGTCCGTATGGAGCGCTGCTGCAAGGGCAAGCGAGGTGAATCCGTACGTCACCCAGTCTGAGACGATTCCAGCGACAAAAGCGGCAACAATCAACGATGTCCCCAGTTTTCTGCACAAGAGGAATGCCCCATATCCCGAAAATGCCCCGGCGACTCCCATAGAAAAGATGTCGGCTCCAAGCGTTGTAATGCCTCCGTGTGCAAGGAACAACGCCTGGAGTGTCAAAGCGATGCTCGCCACCAGAACGGTGAGGTTCGGCCCAATGAGAATAGCAGCCATTCCGGTTCCAGTCGGATGCGAGCAGGTTCCCGCAGTCGGCACCGGAATCGGCATGCAGGAAATGATAAACACCGCCGCTCCAATAAGTCCCACCATGGCCTTCAAATGGGGTTCATCCTTGGTGCGGGAGGCGAGTTCCCGTAGGCCCATAATTACGAATGGAATCGATAGCACAAACCACAATAGCGCCCAGGGAAGCGGAAGGATTCCTTCTGCAATATGCATCGCATGTGCAGGACCAGACAAGAGCAGCACCGATCCTGAGGATAAAAACAAAACCGCCTTCAGCCGAGTTTTCATTCTGGCTCCTTTCAGTGGTGCCGTTTTCTAAAATATTCTTGAGCTTCTTCCGGTTTCATAGGTACAAATTCAAATTGCCCGGGCGGGATCGGAAACTTTTCTTTTGGAGGCAACACCAGGTCCTTGACGTCTTCCAGGGACATTGAATCGTCAATTCTTCGTTGCACCAGGTCGATCAGCATGTCATCGTACCCAAGATTATTCCCCAGGATGACTTTGACGTGCGGGTGGAGATTAGCTTTTTCCTGCATCATCTCAGGTATGTCCAGAACCAGGTGCAATCCGTCATGCAAGAAATAGGGTATGACAATCACGGAGGTAGCGCCGTTCTTCACACATTTTTCAAATGTTTCGGGAAAATGCGGTCCGAGTCGCGACATGTAACAGACTTCCACCATGAAGTATCCGTGCTTCCTTTTCAGGCCTTCTGCAACTCGCACCATGTTTTTTCCGGCTTCGGGCACTCGGCTTCCATGACCGAGAAGAATTATTGCGGTAAGTTCCATGCTCAATGCCACACCTCTTTTCTCTCTAAGAGACCGGAATCCCGATCTTCTGCAATGAGGATCGTTGTTGATTTGACTACATCTGTTTTTCCGTCGCTAGAGAGCAAAGGGCATGTATCGCGGCAACGGCCAAGGGACTGCCGCCGCGCCGCCCATTTATCGCAATAAATGGAACCGCAAGGGTCATGAGTTCGTCTTTACTCTCAATCACGTGCACAAACCCCACCGGCATGCCGATTACCAGAGCAGGTTTGAGCCCTTCTTCAATAATGAGCCGGTTCAACTCCAGGAGAGCGACCGGTGCATTTCCGAACACTGCTATTGCTCCGTCGAGGACAGGGCGAGCCTTGCGCACCGCATGGAGCGATCTGGGCAATCCTGTTTCCCGGGATTGGCGGGCAACCTCCTCGTCGGCCACATAGCAAACGATAGAATCAGCTTTGTACGCAGAACAGACTTGCCTGAGCCTTGCCAGAGAAAGCCCCGATCTGATCATATTTGAATCGGCAAAGATGGGAGCACCGGACCGAAGAGCCTTGATTCCTTCGGAAATGGCATCCTTCGAAAAGCGTACATTCTCGGCAATGCCGAAATCTGCAGTGGTGTGAAGAAGTCGCCGGACCACCTGCCATTCGTCCGGGGAAAAAGGAGCGTTTTTCATTTGACTGTCAATTATCTCAAATGAACGGCGTTCAATTTCTTCGCCAGTCATAGGCGCATTCAGAAAATCATGCATCAAAGGCCGGACCGGGGTCTTGATCTGCGTCATAAAACAGAACCTTTCAGGGCAATCGATCGGAACCGCTGGACAGCTCCGGGTTTAGATGCGAAATGTGCGTGCACGTACGTCGCAAGAACCGCACCGGACTGGAATCCCTCGAGCACAGCTCTGTCATTCCGACGATACGTGACGGAATAGGCCCGGTTCCAGTCGACTTCGGGAAGAGTGTCTTCCTCAAGTTCAGAGTAATGGAATTCGTGTCCCCTGATGCGGTCTCCAGCAGCACCGAACAGGGAGTCTTCCCGCAGCGTGACCTCTACATATCCCAGAGATTTTCGATGCGGAAGCATACGGCTCCACACGGGAAACACTCCGGTCATCCGGTGTTTTGTCCCGTTCTGCACTTCAATCCCTTGAGCCAAATACATCAACCCGCCGCATTCGGCATAAACAGGTCTGCCCGATTTGCAGAACGCTCGAATTGAATCGAGCATTCCGGTATTTGAAGAAAGCTCGGCTGCATGCACTTCCGGATATCCGCCACCTATGTAGAGAGCGTCCAAATTATCCGGAATTCTTTTGTCTGCCATAGGTGAAAAGTGCACCAGCTCAAATCCTGCGGACATCAGGGCTTCCAGGTTGTCCGGATAATAAAAGTGAAAAGCATCGTCCAGGGCTACTCCCAGCCGGAGCGAATCGCTCCGGGACAAATTCGGACCAGCGTCTTTCTCAGGAACGATTGGCAGCCCCGGAGGTGTCGCTACACCGGCAAGCTTCAGTACTTCATCCAGGCATCCGTATTGTTCCAGTGCGTCTCCCAACTGGGATAGAGTTTCCTGTGCCAGGTTACGGGAATTCGCGGAAACCAGCCCGAGATGGCGACTCGGTAATTCGGGAAAAGCACCTCTCGGTATGGCAGCCAACAAAGATGGCAGATCGGCAGAGTCGAGCGATGCAGCCAGCCATTTTCCATGCCGTTCCGAACCACACCGATTGGCGAGAACCCCTTTTATTTTGATGTCTGAATCGAACCGGCAAAATCCATGAACCAGAGCCGCAATACTTCTGGCCATACCGTGAGCGTTCACGACCAGGAGCACGGGAGCATCCAGGAGCCGGGCAATTTCTGCTGTACTTCCCTCTTCGGTGACAGGATCACTCCCGTCGAAAAGGCCCATGACCCCTTCCACCACGGCAATATCGGCCCCCGCAGATTTTTCACGAAAAAGGCGTAGGGAGTATTCCTTGCCTGCCATCCAACTGTCCAGGTTGTAACACGGTCTCCCGGACGCTAGTCTGAGATAGGTAGGATCGAGGTAATCCGGTCCCACTTTGAACGTCTGCACGCGAAGTCCGCGTTTTCGCAGAGCGTTCACCAATGCAAGCGTAACGGAAGTCTTTCCGACTCCGCTGTTGGATCCCGCGATTACCAGTCTAGGGCATAGTGAATTCACGTTATTCTCACCAGACCATGCGGATGACGATTAATCTCGTCGTAAGGAAAAAGGCCAAGGCAATTCCTGACGTTACCAGCAACAGGCTGTTGGCTTTTGCTATATGAACAGGTTTCACCGGAAAAATCGGGTCGCCCAGTGTGGGTTTCTGCGAAGGCTGTCCGCCGTAATAGCTGAGGCCTCCAAGCTGTATTCCCAGAGCGCCTGCCATGGCTGCTTCAGGGTGTCCCGCATTTGGGCTCGGGTGCTTTCTTCTGTCCCGTACAAAAATCCAGGCTGAAAACAGCCATTTTTGTTTGGTAATGAGGGCGGCGAGGGGAACCAATAAACCGGTTATTCTCGAGGGCAGGTAATTGGCCGCATCGTCTATCTTCGCGGATGCCCATCCAAATTCACGATACTTTTCATTCTTGTACCCGAATGTGGAATCCAGCGTATTTATCGCCTTATACACCATGATTCCGATGGGACCGCCTAACACTGCATAGAACAGGGGAGCCGTAACGGCATCCACCATGTTTTCCGCAACGCTTTCCACCGTGGCCTTTATCACTCCCGTTTCATCGAGTGTGTCCGTGTCGCGCCCGCAAATCATACCTACCCGGTTTCTTGCCTCGGGCATGGACCCCGAAGAGATTGCTGCGTACACGGCTTTACTGTGGGCCAACATGTCACGAGCTGCTATTCCCGCATAAAGAAAGTAAATGGAGACAAGATCTCCAAAAAACGGATGCCACTGGGACGCAAGACTTACAAGTCCCCAAACCGCAAGACCGGCGAAGAGGATGGTTCCTGCAGCCACGGCAACGCCGGCGAGTCTCGGGTTTTGTATGACTGATCGGGCAGGGCGTTCCAAAAGTTCGGCAAACCGGCCGATAACCCTGACTGGATGAGGCAACCATCGGGGATCGCCAAAAACGAGATCGAGCGCGATTGCGATAATAATTTGATATTCCAGTGACATTACAGTCCCATCAGCCTATAGATTTCTTCTATACGAATGGACGCTCGCACTGCCTCAGCGAGCCGCTCGAATGCAGGCTCCAGATCGTACACAGCACAGATCCGACATTTGGGCGCAAGTCCTTTTCGAACGAGGAGCCTGTCTACGAACCATCTGCGGAATTCATCGGCATCGAAAATTCCATGAAAATAGGTGCCCCAAACCTGTCCGTTCGAAGACATTGCACCGTCAGAGCGTCCTTCCTCTTTCATTATAAGAGGTTGCGTATCGGTGCATTCGGTGAGTCCATGGTGAATTTCATAGCCTCTGACGGGAAGGCCGGAAGCGAGATGAACGCCTTCCGCTCGAGTCAAGGTTTTTTCCAAAGCCAATAAAGTGGTGACATCCAGGAAGCCCAGGCCGCTCATGGTTTTGCCGGAGGACTCGAGGTGGTGAGGATCTGATATTACCGATCCGATCATCTGGAATCCGCCGCAAATTCCGATTAATTCCGTACCGTTCTGAATAAGCTGTCCGATTTTGTCCGCTATTCCGGCCTGACGCAGGTACTCCAGATCGCCGATCACGTTCTTGCTTCCGGGTAGGATAACTGCATCCGGATGGTTGAGTTCCGCAGCAGCTCTTACGATAGTCACCTTCACATCAGGCTCGAGATGAAATGCATCGAAATCGGTAAAATTCGATATATGCGGTAAATCAATGACCGCTATTTCCACCGCATCATGCACATTGGCAGACCCGGCACTCGATATGGACTTGAACGTAACGGAATCTTCTTCGGGAAGTCCAAGGTTATGGAAATAGGGAATAATTCCGAATGTCTCGCGGCCCGTGTGCTTGTACGTGTAATCCAGAGCATCCTGAAGCAGTCCCGGATCGCCCCGGAAACGGTTCACGAGAAATCCGGCAACCTGCGCCCGTTCCCATTCACTAAGCACTTCCATGGTGCCCACGAATGATGCGAAAACACCACCCCGGTCGATGTCGCCCACGAGAATCACCGGAGCCCCGGCATATCGCGCCATCGGCATATTTACGATATCATGGTGTTTGAGATTGACTTCTGCAGGGCTCCCTGCGCCTTCCAGGACAATAACGTCAAATTCGTCTGCAAGGGAATCGTAAGCTTCTTTCGCTTTTTCGAATGCGATAGGCTTGTACCGGACGTATTCCATGACATCCATGTTGCCCACCGGTTTGCCGTGTACTATCACCTGACTTCCCGTATCGGTGTTCGGTTTGAGAAGTATCGGATTCATGCGGACATCCGGGTCGAGCCTGCATGCCTGGGCCTGGACCACCTGTGCACGTCCCATTTCTCCACCGGCTCGGGTCACGAAAGAGTTGAGGGACATATTCTGGGATTTGAAAGGCGCAACCCTGAACCCGTCCTGGAGGAGAATTCTGCACAACGCGGCGGTGAGCACGCTTTTTCCCGCATTGGAGCTTGTTCCTTGAAACATGAGAGCCGGCTTCTTGCGGAATCGAGACTTAATGTTTCGTCCCGGTCCCATAATCTGCCCGAGTGCTGCAACCAGTTTTTCGTTTTCTTCCGGGGTTCGCACTGCGACTCTGAAGAATCGGCTGTCCAATCCATCAAAATTCGCGCAGTCCCGGATTGCAATTCCCTTTTGGAGTAGCCTTCGACCCAGCTCCGCTGAATCCAGGCTCGTATCCAGCCTGATCAACAGGAAGTTTGCGGTCCCGGGATATACATGAAGTCTCGGCACCGAGGCGAGTTCAGAATAGAGTCCATTTCTGCAGTCGGTCACAAAAGTCTTACTTTTTTCCCTGTATTCCCGGTCCAGGAGAGCAGCCTGACCGATCGCCAGCGCAAAGGTATTTACGCTCCAGGTGGGCTGGGTGTTGCGGATCGCTTCCGCAAGGCGCGACTCCAGAGCAGCCAATCCCAGCCGTATTCCGGGAATTGCATAGATTTTTGTGAGCGAAAGGAGCACAGCAACATTGGACGGCAGATCGTGTGTCAGGCTGCTGAATCCTTCCACAAAGTCCCCGAAGGCTTCGTCCACCACAAAGAATGTGGAAGGATTTTCCTTCACGAAGGTCCTGAGTTTCTCAGCATCCAGGAGGAGCCCGGTAGGATTATTGGGACTACATAAGAATACGATTTCTCCACCGTGTAACATCGATTGCAGATGCGTCCAATCGAGGCGAAAGTCTTCCGATTCCTCCAACGCGAGCTTGACTACATCCAAACCGGCCGCTCTCACGGCTTCTTCATAATCGGAATAGGTGGGAACTGGGATAATGGCTCTTCGAGCACCAACAGCAGGAGGAATAAGATGCAGAATTTCTGTCGAACCGTTTCCCGCGACGATGCTTTCAGGCGCGATTCCATAACGATTCGCAGCGGCAGCAATGAGGTCGGAATAGTTCGGGTCCGGGTAATGCACTATGGAGCCCAATACTGAACTCACGAGTCCCCTGAGCCATTCCGGGAATCCGAGAGGATTAATGTTTGCCGAGAAATCGATGATGTTATCCTGCGGGATTCCCGATTCCCGGGACAAAGCCATAAGATTTCCGCCGTGTTTCCGTGCTCTCATGTGAACCGCCGATCATACGTTTGCCTGGGATACCGATGCTTCCTCGAATGTCGCGACTTCGGTGAGAATGCGAACCGCTGCATCTACAAGCGTCATGGCCAGAGCCGCACCGGTCCCTTCACCCAGCCGCATATCCAAATCGAGAAGGGGCCTTGCCCCGAGATGATCGAGAGCTATGATATGCCCTTGCTCGACGCTTCGATGCGCCGCTATCATGTAATCGCGCGACGCGGGGCAGATGTTCGCTGCTATCAGGGCGCCGGCTGTGGAAATGAATCCGTCGATAAGGATTGGTTTGCGCCTCGATGCTGCCCCGAGAATGAGCCCTGCGATTCCGCCGATCTCAAATCCGCCTACTTTTGAGAGTACATCCCAGGGATCGCCGGGGTCGGGATTGTTGACCTTGAGAATTTTCTTTATCACTTCGACTTTGTGAAGAAACTGATCCTCTTCGATTCCTGTGCCGCGACCCGTTACCTTCTCAGGGGGTTGGCCTGTAAAAGCGGCCACAATAGCGCTACTGGGCGTCGTGTTTCCGATACCCATATCCCCGGTACCGAAAAGGCTATAGGAAAAGCTCAGCTCATGAGCTATCTCGATCCCGGCGCTTACCGCCAGCATTGCTTCCTCCCGCGTCATTGCGGGACCGATTCCGATATTGTCCGTGCCTGGCCGGATGCGTCTTGAAACAAAATTCAGATGGCCTTCGACTCCTTCAATTTCTCCGGCAACACCCATATCCACCACGACTACATCTGCTTTTACGGTCTTGGCAAGCGCGTTAATTCCGGCTCCGCCGCGCAGGAAATTGTAGACCATCTGAACCGTGACTTCTGGAGGATATTTGCTCACGCCCTCTGCCGTAACGCCATGATCCCCCGCCATGGTCACGATGACCCGGTTATCGAATCTCGGGTTCATCGATCCGGTCATCCCGGCGAGATCCATCGCCAGGTCCATGAGTCTGCCCAATGCCCAGTGCGGCATGGAGAGCATGTCCAATCTTTCCTTGGCTCTATTTCGAAAATATGCGTCAGCAGATTCTATCCCGGAGATTGTCTGTTCGACCAAATTCATAAAGAAGTCCTTTCCTTAAGGGTCAGCGGCAAACCGCATGCAACGAGCGTGACCTCATCCGCCTTTGTCGCTATCATCTGATTACAGCGTCCAACGAGATCCCTGTACAAGCGTCCCAGAGGGTTTTCA
Organism: Desulfomonilaceae bacterium; assembly: GCA_041740635.1. Lineage (GTDB taxonomy): Bacteria > Desulfobacterota > Desulfomonilia > Desulfomonilales > Desulfomonilaceae > Desulfomonile. Next base: position 18,043 of record JBGSLQ010000068.1, read on the forward strand.
GGGACAATCCCCGATCCCAATTCATTGGTGACGAACACGACTGTTGCATGCGAAAGGGAACAGGCATCCAGCAATTCTCCCACTGCCAAGGTCAGTTCGTATTCGGTAAAGTCTTTTTCCTGCAATGAAGCTTGATACATCAGATTGCTGATCCACAGGGTCAAACAGTCGATGAGATAAACGGAATGCCTGGACTGCGTGAGAATTGGAGCGATTGCGACGGGTTCCTCAATAGTATCCCACAATTTGTCGCTTCTTTGCTCTCGGTGCTTCCTGACCCGCTCAGCCATTTCTGCGTCCACAGGCTGACACGTCGCAATGAAGCCACGAGATCCGGGAAGAGATTCTGCCAGATTCAAGGCGTAATCACTTTTTCCGCTTCGACTACCGCCTGTGATAAGAACGATCCGAGCCATTTGAGACCTTATTTATTATGATATTCTGAGGAACAGTCCGGAAAAATTCAAGTAGCTTTCCAACATGAATAAAAGGCTCAGTCGGAAAAGACTTCCTGACCGGAGTCCACATAAGCGTCTCAACATCCTGAATACAAAAGCATGTGCACTAAGCGCGTAAGCGACAGGAAACCTGCCCGTGCCAGAATCCGCGTGCGGAAGGAGAATCGATGGCCAGAAGCACAAAAAAATCCTCGGGTATTCCCGAGGATGCCGTTTTTCATCCTGCTGCCATGCTCTCGTACCGCGAAGAGCGTGACGCTATAGCTCCCATGGGCAGGTCTTCTGGCTTCCGGTTCATTTTACTCGCCGCCCTTCCCATCAAAAACTGACAGTGGCATTGCGGCTTTCATCCCCGGTTACAGCGGCGGGTCCGCAACGGATTTGCACCGTTTTCCCTAAAATCCTGATTTCAGGATAGCCCAATTACTGAACCTTAAATAGTAGGATAACGGTCGAAGGTTACAACAGTCAAGGAAAAAAAATCCGGGCAACTGTGCCGACATCCCGATTCAGGCCCAAAGAAGTGCGTCGGAAGCGCGACTGACGCAGCCATGGGAGCAACCGTTTGCTACAGCGTGTCGCGTAATGAAGTTTTTTCGTGCACTCCAATCCTTATAGAGTTGCAATCGATGCTCGAAATGAGCTTGACGGGATTTCCGCAGTGAAACGGCAATAGTGAAAATCAGGCAGCGTCGCATTTTGGGATAGAGAACATTAGGTATTATGATTTTGACATCTTGATTTTTTTCTGCTGTTGGTTTAAATTTGATGCTCACCCATCGTTTTTCCATCTGATACTTAGATCCAGGAGACCTCACTCATGGCAGATTTCGAGCCCACTATAGTAGCATTTTGTTGTCATTATTGTGCCTACGGCGCGGCGGATCTCGCCGGCAGCATGAGACTTGAATATCCTACCAATATACGAGTTATCCGGCTGCCTTGCACGGGAAAGATAACGCCGGTTTTCCTGCTCCGGGCTTTCGAGAAAGGCGCTGACGGCGTATACGTTGCTGGCTGTCTTGAAGGTGATTGTCACTTCATCCAAGGAAACCTGGTGGCCAAACCTCGCGTGAATTATACGAAAAAATTGATCCAGGAAGCCGGTCTCGAGCCGGAACGCCTGGAGATGTTCAACATGAGCGCCGCCATGGGCCCGAAATTCGCCGAAGTCGCTCGTGAATTCACGGAACGCATCCGCAATTTGGGTCCCAGTCCACTTAACAAAAAATACAAAAATACGGAAAAAGCGGCTTAAAACAGGCAAAGTCCCTTTGGAGGCGAAAAATGGTCATAGGCGAACGGAAACCCTTCGATGAAATCATGCGTATGATAGAAGGGAATAAGAAAATCATGGTACTGGGATGCGGCGGCTGCGTTACCGTATGCCTCACGGGCGGACACGATGCAGTACGCGTTCTGTCCAGCCAACTCAGAATAGCACGCGAAAAAGATGGCAAACCGGTGGAAATCATCGAGCATACGATAGAGAGACAGTGCGACCCCGAATACATCGAGCAAGTGGAGAGCATGATTCCTCAGGTGGATGCGGTAGTCTCCATGGCGTGTGGCGCCGGTGTGCAGTTCATGGCGGAAAGATATATGGGGACCCCGGTGTACCCGGCTCTAAATACCGGATTCGTGGGCGGTTCCAAAAAAGAAGGATATTATGTCGAACGCTGCCAGACCTGTGGCGAGTGTAAACTGTACTATACCGGCGGAATCTGTCCTATAGCCCGCTGTTCCAAGAGCCTTCTGAACGGACCGTGTGGAGGTTCCACAAAGGGCAAATGCGAAATCGACCCCGACGTGGATTGCGCCTGGCAATTGATAATCGATCGGCTGAAATCTCTCAATCTTATGGATAGATATGAAGAGATCCTGCCGTCAAACGACTGGAGATCCAATAGGGACGGAGGTCCCCGCAAGATGATCAGGGAGGACTTTCAACGATGAGCGTCGAGTGTAAAACAAACAGCAAGCTCGAAAAGATTCTCAGGTCCGGCCAGTTCGCTGTAACCGGCGAATGCGGCCCACCTCGCGGCGCCGATCCGGAAGTCATCCGAAAAAAATGCCAACTCCTGAAGAATAATGCAGATGCTTTCAATATTACCGACAACCAAACTTCAGTCGTAAGAATGTCCTCAATCTCTTCCGCGGTGATCATGATGCAGGAAGGGTTGGAGCCGGTTATGCAGATGGTGTGCAGGGACCGAAACCGAATCGCCATTCAGAGCGATATTCTCGGAGGTGCTGCTCTGGGCGTCAATAACATGCTCTGCTTGTCCGGAGACCATCAGAAATTCGGGGATCATCCATCGGCAAAGAACGTGTTCGATCTGGATTCGATTCAACTGATCCAAACCGTCCGCGGCATGAGAGACAACGGGAAATTCCTTGGCGGCGACGAAATCAAAGGTGTTCCCAAATTGTTCATCGGGGCTGCCGAAAATCCCTTTGCGGACCCATTCGAGATTCGGGTGCCGCGTCTGGCCAAGAAGATGGCAGCCGGAGTTGAATTCATCCAGACGCAGTGTATTTTCAATGTGACAAAATTCGCGGAATGGATGAAGGGCGTCGTAGAGCGAGGCCTTCATGAACACGTGTTCATTCTCGGTGGCGTCACTCCGTTCAAATCATTCGGCATGGCAAGATATATGGCCAAGAACGTGCCTGGAATGGATGTCCCTGAAGAACTCCTGAAAAGGATGAAAGATACGCCAAAAGAAAAACAGGCCGAGGAAGGCATCACCATAGCCGTAGAGACCATTCAACAGCTCCGTGAGATGAAAGGCATAGCCGGAGTCCACATCATGGCTATCGAATGGGAAGAAAAGGTCGGAGAAATCGCACAAAAGGCAGGACTTCTTCCTCGTCCCGTCATCTAAGCAGCAAAATCGGGGAAACCCTTCTCGTAAGAAGTGTTTCCTCGAACCCCTTCACCCCCTTTACCAAGAATTCCCAGTGTTATCAGAAATTCGGGCGTTCCCGCGCTTAAATACAAGCTATTGGTGGGGATCGGTGTCCCTGCCGGTCCATTCTGTCGATATCATTGATCATATAGGGAAATGTGCCAGCACGGAGGCACGGCACCCAGCAATATTTTTAATCTTCAATCGGATGTTAATTCCAGCAAATCGCTATAACGTTTTTGGGAGGGTTTGGTGAACTTTTCTACGAATAAAGGTAAGCCAGCTTTTATTATTCCAAGAGCGTAATTCTTACACTTTCATAACAGCAAAAATCATTCGTCCCGCGGTAGTCTGGAGCACGCTGGTTACGGTGACTTCGACAGTCTTTCCCATATATCTCCTGCCGTTATCCACAACAACCATAGTGCCGTCGTCCAGATAAGCCACTCCTTGGCCATGCTCTTTACCTTCCTTGAGGATCTGCACCTTCATGGTCTCACCGGGGAGGACCACCGGTTTCAGAGCATTTGCAAGCTGGTTGATATTGAGCACCTGGATGGAATGCACTTCAGCGACTTTATTCAAATTGAAATCGTTTGTAATAATTGCGTATCCTGTCTCTTTGGCCATTTCTATCAATTTCTGATCGACTTCTTTGACGGACGGATAATCGGTTGCTTCAATTATGATGACCACATGCGAGAGCTTCTGCATTTTGTTGAGAATATCCAATCCCCGTCTGCCACGCGTCCTCTTTGTGGCTTCTGAAGAATCGGCTATCATCTGGAGCTCTTTGAGAACAAACTGAGGAATTATGAGATCGCCGCAGAGGAAACCGGTTTCGCACACATCTGCGATGCGACCGTCAATGACAACGGAGGTGTCGAGGATTCCGATGACGTCCCGAACTTTTTCCTTGCCGGTCTCGGACTTCTTCTTCAGCTCTCTCCCCTTCGTGGACCCGAGCTGCAGTCCGACAAGACACAAGATCATCGTGACTGTCGCATAGATCAACAGGCCGACTTCAAGCCGTTCCAGATTGCGCTGAATGCCCCAGGTGATAAGGTTGGAGGCTAATGCTCCGGAGATGACGCCGACCGCTCCTCCGATGATTGAGAAGGGGTCGAGCCTGATCCACATGCGGAGTAAACGAATGACGGCGATTCCAAGGAGCGCCCCCGCCCCCATACACGCAACAGTGCCCGTCGCGTCTCCGACCAGAGTCCACCCCAACAAGCCGCCAAAACCTATGCAAGCAGTCAGGAGAACAACGGAAAGCAACTTACTTGGCATGGACAAAGGGTCCCTTTCCTTGCAGCAAGGAAAACCTTGAATGATAATACTTTTATTCCGTGTCGGCTGGCGGTCTTGTTCGGCTGAATATTTTGTTAATGGTCTTTTCTATTTCGATCTCTTCAGTCTTTTTCGCCACAGAGAGTTCTTTGATCAAGAGATTTCTTGCTTGATCGAAAAGCCTTCGCTCGCCATGTGATAAATCTTTTGTTTCCTTCAACAAACATAAATCGCGGTATACTTCGGCAGCCTGAAAAATACTGCCACTGCGCATTTTTTCCTGGTACTCGCGATGCCGACGGTTCCAGGTCTGGGAATCTGTCTTCATAGCTCTGTTCTGCAATATTTCTATTACTTTACTCACTTCGGATTCATCAACGATTTTACGCACTCGATTCGAATCAACTTTATCCACAGGCAGTTTTATCACTGGTCGTTCATTGGCGGTCTTAATTTCAGTCTCCAAGATGTAGCATAGTTGATCGGAATTCCCGATTTTTTCTTTTCTTATATCGGTTATTCGCGCTACTCCATGAATCGGATATACCACAACTTCACCGATTGCAAATTCTGACATACTTACCGGCTCCCTTTCTTTATTTCCCGCCAATTCCTAAACAGTTCATAGCAAATAAATATAAGTCCCCCCATGCAATCTATTGATATTACTCAGCCTGCTCATTCCGCTAAATTTGTGATGCTTCAGATAACCCTTGAAGTCATTAAACAAAAACGATAAAATCCAAATACTGGTAGGTGGGTTGTGGGATCAACCCCATTTTCTTGAACCGGGGGGGAGAATATACAACGTATAGTGGCTTGTCAACAAAAAAGCACTACATGGAGCACATATGAATCCCTACATAATATGCATAGTTACGATTGACGACATGGAGAAAGCCGCTCTCATAGCGCGTGTTTTAGTTGAGAAAAAATTAGTTGCCTGTGTCAATATTGTTCCTCAAATTCGCTCCATTTACTCTTGGAAAGGACAAATATATGATGAATCTGAATGCCTTATGATTATGAAAACTCGTCGTGAGCTTTTTGGAAAACTCCAGACCGCTGCAAAAGAGCTCCATCCTTACGAAGTCCCTGAAATCATTGCACTTGAAATAGCTGAAGGGCTCCCTGCCTACCTGAGCTGGATTGATGAATCAACCCGACCAAAATCCTGATCCCAAAAGTATAATTGAAAATGGCTGTAAAATCCTGGGGATATCTGTTCATGCGCACGCAATAACTAAAATTATGATTCATTTGGCATTGTTACGCGAATGGGGGGAAAAAATCAATTTGACGGCTTTATCAGATCCCCGGGAAATGGCGGTGCTGCATTATCTTGATTCACTGGCCATTTTCAAAGTCTTGCCGGTCACAGAAGGTGTGTCTATTCTGGACATCGGGTCCGGAGCCGGTTTTCCAGGTTTGGTTATGAAAATTGCTGAGGAAAATATAAAGCTTACACTTCTTGATCGCGATGCCAAGAAAATAGTGTTTCTTAAGTATGCTGCCAGTGTGCTCCAACTGCGCGACATTAGATTTCTCAATATTTCGGTCCAGACCCTCACGGAGAATCCCGACCGTCCGATTTATGACGTGATAGTATCCCGGGCTTTTTCTCTTCAACCGGAATGGATAACCCCTTTGGGACTGATTTTGAACCCTCGCGGCAGGCTGGTTCGTATGGCCGGTCCCGCTTCACGGAAGGAAGATCTCTCGTTGTCGGGTTTCGAGCTTGAGAGCATGTGGGAGGGCCATTTGCCTTTTTCATCTCATTTCAGAAGAATAATTCTGTATCGCAAAATCGACTCCTTGTAGTGAGATCCTCCGCCCTCGCCTAACACACCATTCACATTTCAGTAACGTTGAGCTGTTATTTTACGAACTAAAAAAACACCTGTTCCAAGGAAAATTGTCACAAGGGTACTGTCTTATGGAATAAGCACCAGAAAAAAATTAGTCCGATTAGATGTCATATGAAATCGCGTGTGGGTAGGAGTTTTTTGGCGGGGGAGATTATTATTCACTGCATAATGGTTGTGAAGGCCGGTTCACTGGAGGTCATAACCCGTTTTGAGAACGGGTGCCATGGTCTCCTCACGAGCGACGTTGTGGTTAGAGAGAGCGGATTTCATCATTTTGCCTATATTACTGCTTTTTCGAATCGCTTCCGTTCGGAGCGGAGAAGGAGAAAAAATGTATGCCGACCGGACAATCGAGACTTTGATGGAGACAGGGTGGCACATTCTTGAAACCGATTTTGATGACGCCAAATCGCTGCAATGGAAAAACCGCATACACGATTGGCTTGTCACACTGCTCGGCTCGGAACACGTTTACTGCCAACGACTGAAAAGCCTGCAATCAGAACGCGGCCCGAGAGGAATTCTCGTAGGAACCGGTATTCTTGCAGCCGTCAAGGAGCTAGTCGGTTCGAACGCTTATAGACCGAACCTCCCACAGAATTGTGATATAGCCGAACGGAACAGGAGAATTCGCATGAGGATTGATTTCGGGCCCGATCTCAATGAGATCAGGGATAGCGTGGAAAACGGAAAAACCGTGACTTTCCGGAATATGCAAGGAGATCAGGTGTGCGGAATTGTCGTGGATGCAAAAGTCGACCCGGAACTGGGCAGAACTGCACTGACGGTGGAAGAATCCAATTCAGGTACGGTCTACTTTGCCCGGTACACCTATCAAAGTGAAAAACGATCCTGCGGTGATATTGTCACCTGGCATCTGAAACTGGAAGATATTCAAGAATTGCGCAGAATAGCGTAATGCAGACTGCATGCCGGAGAAGAGTATCGGGGAGACGTTCCTATCATTTTAAAATCACCGTTCAAATCCGGGTAGGTCGGCAGGGTTGCCGAAGCCGATTGACCACTGGTGATCTGCATGGCTCCTGAATTTGATCGGGGCGAATGGGAGTTAAGGGAATGCCTCCTCCGATGTATTTTTTGATGCGGAATCAGGCGCACAATTCTCGGGTGCGAATTGAGGGGAGCAGGAGTGATGCATCTCTTAATACTTGTCAGTCAGGCATGCCGAGCTCATTCTTGGTTCCATTGTCACGTATGAGATACATCTTCGGCTGGTCCGAACAACGACATTTAGATCGGAACTCGTCATACATCTTGCCGGCAGTCTTTTGAATCTTATTGTAATAGCAGGTCTTCGATTTAACCACATAGGAATCGGTCATCTCGTCCCAACAGTATCCGAAGACACCGAGTCGCTTTTCGAACCGATTCCGCTCTTTCATATAAGCAACAAATTTTTCGAGATCGCGATCCACTTCTTGCGCCATTTTTTTCTGCTTGTCCGGGACGGCTTCTTTTTCCGAATCCGAGACTTTCATCTCAGCGTACTGCTGTAAAGCTTGTTCCCTGTTCAGCTTCCGCCTTAAATCCTTTTCGTCTTCACTGGTTTTGATTCTTGTCTGTACACGGAGGAATATTTCCCGTTCTCTCTGTTTTGCGGCAGGATCGGGTGCGGGCATTTTCCTGCGCCAGTCCCGCAAATACTCGTTCGTTCGCTTGACGGCAGGATTCAGAGCGTCGTCCTGGTAGTAGAATTCTCCGGAATACACTCCCGCGGCCATGGCGAAATGAGCTTTCACTTTCAGGCGAATGGTAGCTTTTTGAGATTCCCCACCATAATAACCGCCTTTCTGCTCGCGATTGAACAATTGATTCGTCAGTTCTTCCACCGCATCACGGCGGGGCTTGTCGAACAACATTCCGTACTGCCGATAATCGTCCAGCCCATAATCCTCCGCAAGAGCAGAACATGCCAGGTGCAAACTTATTCCGAGCGCAATGAAAAGGACTGCTTTTCTCATGACCGCTCCCTTTTATACTGACAAGGTTTACGGCTCGATTTCTTGTGCGATCAATTGTGCTTGTTCCAGATCCTTTGGAGTATTCACATTCATGATAAATCTGAATTCAGGATCGTAGGGAAAGAGTTCTTCCTCTGAGACTTCTCGTACCCTCACTTTTTTCAGAAAATCAATAATTTTAAGATCTCCGGATGTCAGTAGATCCCTGATGTACGGGAGGCATTCTTTTGCATAAACCGCGTGTAGCGGCTCCAGTCCGGCTGGGAGACGGGGGATGACCACCTCCGCCTCTCCTCGCAAATTGGTCAGATACTCTATTATAGCCCCGTTAAGGAAAGGCATATCGCACGCAGCGAGAAACCCCCACTGTCCGGCACAGAGCGTCAAACCGGTATACAATCCTCCGAGAGATCCGCGGCCGGGGTAAATATCACCGTGCATGGGCAGTCCCAGGAAAGAGAAATCGTCGGGAGAATTGGTAATCACGAGAACTTCCGGGAACAACTGCTGCAGTATTTCAGCAGATCGTTCAATAATGGTACGACCGCGCACTCGCAGTAGCGCCTTGTTGACGCGCCCCATGCGGCGGGACTCTCCCCCGGCCAACAAAATGCCGGAAATGGAACCTTGTTTAATAGACTGTTTCTCTACAGACACGCACTCTTCCGGAGAAGTGACAAAGATTTATTAGAGGGGATACGTACAGACGCTAATCTAGCAGCACCAGATCTCTTTTTGCAAGGGGGACGGACGAGCACAGGCGTTAAATGCGCGCGTACGTAGCATGGCGGTGAGCGAATTGAATTGCATCTTCGATGTCAGAGCATCTGAATAGATGCGTCATTGCTGAGCAAAGCGAAGCAATCCCCTGAAGCTCAGGCACATATCAGGAGATTGTTCCGCGCGAATCGCTTCATACCTTTTTCAAGATGCTTACTCCACTGACCTGGCTCCGCAGGTCAGTGGCACCCCCGTACCCAGGGACCGACATTGAATTTGGGTGCCACGAACCAGCCCTGCAGGTCCGTGCCGCTAGCTCTATAGAATCATCTTGACCGCAGGTCCGTATCACTTCCTCGCAATGACAATCATGAGACTTGTTGCTGAATGCGATTCCTATGTCCGTGCACGTGTTCCATAAAGATTGAGTCGGCCGGGGAACTGATTCTATCAGGAGAGTGAGAGTTGATGCGTTTGTGTTAATGCCAATTGTGATAGATTGGCATTGAGCAAAGGTAGCGCAATTTCAAATATGATAATCGTCGGCAAAAGTGAACCGCGAAAGCCTTCTCAGCTATCACATTTGTCCATATATCGATGACTTCATGGTACCGATAGAGAAAAGGGGTACTCCCCGACGAGGAAGTACTCCTTTACATATTGGCACGTTACAGCAGCTCTACCTTCTCGGTGGTATCGGCCGTTCGGGTGCAGCGGATGGTGATTCCGGTCTGGTGTCGACGGTGGGTTTGGCTTCCTGAGTCAGGGTGATTGCCCGTTTGGTCAGGCGATCGATATTCTTCGTCACTTCAGATAATTGCCGTTTATAGAGTTCCAGCGTCTTGGAGTATTCAGCATATTGGTCTTTGCAGGAACGATCCCTGACAAATCGGTTCAGGCTATTGACGACAAGCGAGCGAAGCAGTTCGAGTTTCTTGTATGAAGTGAGATATTCACTGACGTTTTCGTCTATCGATTGCAGGTCGGGGAACCTGGTTCTATCACAAATATTCATCAGGTGAAGGGCAAGGATATCGTAACGAGCAATGAAGCCTGGATCGACCTTGATCACCCAGATTCTCTGGTTAATCTCCGAAAGCAGCTCTGCATATCTTTTGTACAGAGGGAGATCCGTTACAGGGACGTCATAGACCTTGAATTCTATCTTATCCACCCATTCGGGTTCTTCGAAAGAGAGATATCCGCCGGTCTTGACCCTGTATAGAGAAGCCGGATCGAGATCACGATCTCTTACCAGTTCATCCACTACAATTTTTCTTTTGTCCGGGGTACGAAGGGTTATTTCGTAGTATCCTTCCCGGGCTTTTTCCTGAGACGCTTGCTGAGCTGACGCAGGAAACGCGGTGACGAGACCGAGAACAACACTGATGAACAACACGACCTGAACATTACGCATCATCATATTCTCTCCTTCCGAGCTTCGTCGGTGAGAAAATGAAAAATCAGATTTCAAACACTGATACTTGGTTTGAATAGCTGGATTATACATGATAGGTGATGAAAAAGCAATTAATATCAATCTCACTATTGCCTTATGCCGATCAGTATTGGGTAAACCTTTCATTGTGTTCTTAAGTCTTATACAACCGCTTTTTATGTAAGGAGAAACGACACTCTAATCATATGAAGAGCCGAGAAAGCCATTTTTTTGTATGCTCTGCGGCAATTGTCACGTCTTTCGTGGACCTCAGTTCTTAAGCACCGTTAAATTATTGACAAAACGGATCATTTTCGATATAATCCGGCTATTCGTGTACCAAATAAAGGGGCAAACTATGAGAGCAAAGATCGTTGTTCTGGCGTGCTTCATGGTCTTTTTCTATGCCTGGCCTCTTCAGGCGGATGATAAGAATGTGCAACAACTTCTTTGGGATGCTTTCAGAGCTGAAAAGAATAGCCCTAATTCGGTGAAAACCATTGAAAAATTCCGGCAGGTTCTCAAAGCAGATCCGGATAATTATTATGCGCTCCTCAAGATCGGTATCTCCAGGGCAAACGATCCGAATCAGTTTGTAGAAGCTGTGGATTATTTCCTCAGAGCCGCTCTTTCCAAACCGGACAGTCCTGAAGCGTATCAACATCTCGCACAGCTCTACTACAAGACAGGCTATATCAAAGAAGGGGATAGATTCCTCAATATGTCCCGCAATCTGAGTGGCCAGGATTTTTACGATTCCATACGACTGCTGGGCTGGAGGTACGAGGATACCGGGAATTACTCTGCCGCGGTTCGCACATATGCCAACGCTGCATTGCCTCCAAACTCCAAATTCCGCGGAAATCCTTATCTGTTACAGCGCCTGTATGCATCCGCTTTGTCTTCCGAGGCTCCCTATGATTGGGCGGAACCGGTATTCAAGCTTATGCAGGGGGAGAATTCGGGGCAGGCTGTAATTCGGACGCTTCAAGCCAAGATGAATCAGGATCCGCAATTTCTGCTTTCATCTTCCCGAACGACCACGGGAGCAAATACAGAGCTTCGTGGCGCTATCCTGGACGAATTACGCAGCGTAGTGGGGATGACGGACCGGGTTCCTGAAACTCCCGAGCTGTCGAGTGTGGTCTATAAGTCTTTTTCCTGTAATCCTGGTGAGTTGAAGATCAAGGCACCGGCAGATCCGTACGCAGCCTTTGCTGCAGCATCGATCGATTCCCCTGAATCTCGCAAGAGAGTTATCGCCGAGTTGCATCGAATTCGTGACGAAGCTTTGAAAGAGATGGAAAAAGACTCGCTCCTCGAGGATAAGGCTGAACGGTTGTTCTTGTTTCTCAAGCGAAATGCTTTGAAGGAATACAGCCTGTTCGAAGGATATTCTGCAAAAGATATCGTGGAGCACAAAAGGTTCATTTCTCTTACCGGCACGATTCTCTATGTTCTCATAGCCCGTGACGCAAACCTGCCGGTCTTTGCAGTGCTCGAACCCGGACATGCTTATCCGGTGCTTGATCTGGGCAAAGAACGCAGAACGAGAATCGAGTTGACTGCTGAGGCGAGTGAAGGTTTTGGGCCTGATGCGGAGAAGTTGGCGAAACTACAAGTACGCGACAAGGAGTTCCGAGTTGGCTCTTTCCAGGGACTTGGAGAAGTCCATGATCCGATGAATTTGATAGCCATTTTGTACAGTGTTTCCGCTGATTTCAATCTTTATAGATTTGTCCTGAACGACAACGAAGCTCTTTTCAGGCAATCTATGAAAATGGATTTCAATTTGGATTATCCCAAGCAGACTGAACGCATAAACGCTATGAAAACCTCCGGATTTGGCAATGGTGAACTGAAATCTTTCTGGTGGCTCGTGAGGACAATGGCTGCTTCTGATAATCGATTCAGACAAGAATTGATCGAACGATTCAACAGGAGCATCGAGTTGATGAGACAGGGAAACAAAATATTTCCTTTAGATCTCCAACTCAGAGAGCAAATGTTTACCTTCATAATCCAGGCAGCCGCGTACGAAGCGCTTCCCGCCGAGGTGGGGCTGGCTGAAAGGGCTCAGCGAAAACTCGCCGGATTCTCCACTTCTGAAGACGACAGCGGCTCAACAAGTGCTCTTCTTGATGAGGAGCGGACGAGATGGCCACAGGAAAAACGATACTGGCTGAAAGCAGTGGAAAGAATTGCTTCCGCAGTACGTGAGAATCCCTGCGATGAAAAACTCGCGGGGATCCTGTCCATTCTACGCACGAGAATAAAATCGGTTGCCGAGAAAGTGGACGACATTGCGGCTGAAGACGAATTGAATATGATAACCGCCGGCTTGACGAGATAGCTTGTCTGTACATGTTGACGGGTTCCGGGCTTCCGGGTCCCGTCAACTTCCATACCTTCCTAAAAACCTTCAGTTAACCTTCCATAAGCGGCATGCTATAATTCATTCATGAGCACTGCAGGGGATTTCGATCACATCCTCATCAGAGAGGCAACCGTTCTGGTGCGCGTTCCCGAAGGAATCAGGGAACTGAACGATGAAATTGTGCCGGAATATTTCGACGTGCGCACCGGGGTGCCCCTTAAGAACATCTACCCGGAACTTCAGACAATAGAGCTTTGTCGCGGATACTTGTTATCATCCGAGGACGCGCAGGGAATACTCAGATGTGGTTTGCCCGGATCGGAACCCAAAGTCATCAGTATTTTGGACGTGAAGCAGAGAAGGCTCGATTCGGTTGTTGCCGATTCGGTTCTCGATCAATTGAAGGTTCTTTCAAAATTGTTCGTAGAATTCCTCCAGGCAGCGGAACATGCCTCTCAGGAAGAGCGGTTTTGGCTGTCGCAACAGGTCCTGGGTCTCCTGAGAAAGTTTTCAGGCCGCGAACTTCAGGAACTTCAGGAAACGGTGGAGTGGTTCAAGAATCGTTCGAAAAAATAAGGAATAACAATTTGACAAATGCGACTGAATATCCTTATGTTTCGGGTATTCAGACTATCGTGCATAGTTTTTTTCCTCATTTGCGGGGTATGCTTCTATGCGGTACATAGCCGTTCTTATTTTCTGCGTGACTCTCCTGGTATCGGGAGTACCGGCCGGAGGCGCTGAATCTCAAGTTCTGCGCTTGTACGAAAAAGGAAACTCTCTTGTGAAGGAAGGCAATTTTAAGGAGGCGGTTCAGGCCTATTCAAGTGCTTTAAACCTGTTGGAGTCTGATGAGAAGAACGCACATGTAGTCATTTTGGCGCGGGCCCGTGCATATCATGATTCCGGTGAACTGGAGAGAGCGTTTAAAGATGTGAGCACGATAGTGAAATCGGATACGGTCGATGCAGAAACCCTGACATCGACTCTCCATCTCAGGGCGCGGTTGCATCTCAAGCAAGGAAGCGATCAACGGGCTCTTTCTGACATGACCAGTGCCATAAAGGTCTCGCATGAAAACCAATCACTGCGGTCATTGTCTTTTACGCAACGGGGAATTATTTATCTCAACCTCAATCGATACGAGAATGCACTGAGCGATTTCAATAAAGCCATCGAATTGGATCCGGATTCCGGATACGCTTATGCAGGCAGAGGCCTGGCATATCTCCGACTGGATAAGATAGATGCGGCCCGTCGCAATGCCGAGATAGCGCTGGGCAAGCACCCTGACGACAAAACGAAGAAACTTGCGGCCAAGATTACCAACGAGCTTTCCGTGTCATCATCAGGGCCGCTCAGTCTTGCAGTTCCTATAGGGGACGACGGTCACATTTTTGTGCTGCTTAAATTCAGCAAGAACGGCCCACCCCACAGGTTTCTGCTCGATACCGGTGCAACGTTTTCCCTGATAAGCCGAGAGCTTCTGAATCAAATTCAGCAAGAAACGGAAGTGAAATCTGTCGGTAAAGCACGAGTGAAGACTGCTGACGGCTCTGAACACATGGTTACGCGGTACAAAGTAAAAAATGCATTTCTTTTCAATTTGCCGCTCGGGGAAGTAGAAGTTCACGTATTTGATAAGAACACCGGCCTCATCACCAATCTTCTCGGAATGCACAGTATAAAAAATATTTCTGTATCAATTGATGCTCAGGGCAAGAAGGCCAACATCACGCGAAAGCAAAACCTGGATTAATGTAGTCGCTCGAACAGGTGTCAAGACGGAAACAGCCGCACGCTCCGTCAACAGAGCGATACGGCTGAAAGTGAAACCGCGCAAATGAATATGGCAGAAGAAGCTATCGTACTTTTCGGACTTCCCTGGGCGGGATCTGCTCTTCAACTACTTCGAACCACTGAGGAAGCATGACTCTGCGAGTAACCTCTTTCGGTACAAATTCAGTCCCCGGAACCCGGACCGGGATCATTCTGGGCACTACCGTATCTTTAGACATCATGGTTGTGGAGGGCTTGGGAAAGCATTCGATACAGTGGTCCTGTCCACACGCGCAGCCGACCGGAGTCTGGGTTATGCGCGTCCGCATCCCTCGTATGACCGGCACGGGCACAGGATAGGTCTGGGACACTCTTCTTGGCACGGGTACAATCTCTTTTGCTACACAGGGGACCATCTTTTGATAATAGGTAATGGGCGCACAGGGATCGGGTTTTATGAAGAAAGTGTACTGGCCGGTAGCCGCAAGGACGTTTTCTCCAAAACTCAGAGCCGATGAAGCGGTCATACCCACAGTCACGATAGCCGACAAAGCTATAATAAAATACTTTACCATTTAAAACCTCCAATAAGCGCTTTTATTATAGCAAGTTGCTCTTTATAGATCAAGTTATTTCACGACAATTGGGTAATAATCGTATTCAAGGGATGGGGAAATTGGAGATCAGGTCGCGTGAAATGGAGACGATCGCGAAGCAACACTACGCTTAAATCGTTGAACCGAAGCCCAAAACAGAGTTGAAAGCAATCGATCCGCAGCAAAGAAAGGGAAATTTACCGATCAAGGCGTATCGCCGCAGTATGGGGGCATTCTTGCAACGCGCTGTCACAATCGGTTCTTATACCTATTCGCTTTCAAAGAATTAATACTCGAGGAACCTTTTTTGTAAAAAAGGTTCCTCAAACTCCTCCAAAAAACTTTTAACACTTGTTTAAATCATGGTTTTTTCGACGAAAAAACTATGATTTAAACCAAATGCTAAAAGTTCTTGCGAAGGGGTTTGGGGAAACACTTCTTACAAGAAGGGTTTCCCCAGTATTTACTGCTTTAAAGCGAATAGGTATAAGAATTCTCATCCGATGACGGTTGCAGGCTTTTCGGTGTCGTAGCCTTCCCCCGGTTCTTCGACGTGGGTGATGGGAACTTCTCCCATCAAGGCTCTCAGTGTGTTCTTGAGTTTCATATGTTGTATGAATAAATCGTGTTCAACCACCATTCCCGGAGACTGCATGGGACTCTTGAAATAAAAGGATAACCAGTCCTGAACGCCGGAAAGACCTCTCCTTTGGGCAAAGTCGAGAAATAGTACGAGATCGAGCACAAGGGGGGCCGCAAGAACCGAATCGCGGCACAGAAAATCTATTTTGATTTGCATGGGATAACCCATCCAGCCAAATATGTCTATATTGTCCCAGCTTTCCTTGTTGTCTCCGCTCGGTGGGTAGTAATTGATTGCGACCTTATGATAGTGATCTTTGTACAGTTCCGCATACAGGTCGGGCTGCAAAATTCCGTTCAGGACGGAAAGCTTACTTTCCTCTTTGGTCTTGAAACACGCGGGATCGTCGAGCACCTCACCATCACGATTTCCCAGGATATTTGTGGAAAACCAACCCTTAAGACCGAGCATCCGGGCTTTCAGCATCGGTGCTATAACGGTTTTCAGAAGTGTCTGCCCCGTTTTGAAGTCTTTCCCTGCCGTGGGAACCCCTTTGAGAACCGCCAATTCCATCAGTGCCGGAATATCCGAACTCAAATTGGGAGCACCATTTAGGTACGGAACGTTTTCCATGAGCGAAGCATACGCGTAAATCATGCTTGGGGAAATTTCCGGATGATTGCTCTCAAGCCCTCTTTCGAATGCTGACAAGCTCATGTGAACAGAACTGAGAGGCAAATGTATTTCCGTGCTTCCGCACCACACAATTACCACCCGTTTGAGGCGATTTGACGATTTGAAATTTCCAATGTCTTCCCGCAAGCGGTCCGAAAGATCGCGCTTATTCTTTGCCTGTTTCATCCATAAGCCATTGAGACGCTGCGCAAATTTGGTTTCAAACACGCCTTTATAGGGACGAATTTCACTCAATTCGTCTTTTATTCGGATCAGGTCTGTCTCATGCAACACGCGCGCAATTTGAGCGGATTCAAAACAGTTTTCATTCCGAATGTCCCAGCCGCCGAAGACCAGATCCTTCAGATCTGCCAATGGAACAAAATCTCTGATGAACGGAAACTTCTCATCGCTCCGGTTTCCTAACCTGATGGTTTGCATCTGAGTAATAGAGCCCACAGGCGAGGCAAGCCCGCGTCGCACAGCCATAACCCCGGCCAGAAAGGTGGTGGAAACCGCTCCGTTGAGACCGGCGATAAGCACGCCCAATCCTTCCGCTGGCTTAACTGAAGGTGACATCATTTCCTCCGTTCGTATATGGATATTTCATTCATGGTTGTTATGGCAGTATTTCCTAATAATGCTGGAAATATATTCGACAATAGACTGTAATTCAGAATAATTTTCTCCTTCTGCCATGACTCTGCACAATGATTGAGTACCCGAGTACCGTACGAGAAGTCGGCCCTTATCAGCCAATAAAGCCTCACTCGAGCGAATTGCGTCCTGTAGCCCCGGAATCAGCTTCAAATCCGGTTTGGCGGACACTTCAACGTTCCGAGAGACCTGAGGAATGAGTCTGACAGGTGCTGCAAGCTCCGACAACGGCTTTCCTGTTTCGACCATAATTCTGGCAACCTGGAGCGCGGCAATAATACCATCCGAACAGAGCACGTGATCCAGATGAATCATATGACCTGTGGGTTCCCCACCGAAATTCAAGCCTTCGCTGATGAGTCGTTCTACGACAAAGTGATCTCCGACCGCTGTTCGAATCACAGATCCACCGAGTTCCTCGATCCTGCGATCCAGGCCGGAGTTGCTCATGACCGTTGCCACCAGAGTTCGCTTGCGGAGAGTCCCTTTCTTGAGCATGTCTTCGGCAATAATGCCAATGATTTGATCCCCTGAAATCTCGTTTCCGCATTCGTCGCTCAAAGCGATTCTGTCGGCATCTCCGTCCAAAGCAATGCCAATGTGAGCCCCGGTTTCCTTTACCGCAGCGCACGCCATTTCAGGGTGCATGGAACCGGAATTGAGATTGATGTTTTCTCCATTGGGATTGATTCCCAAACAGTTCAGTCTGGCTCCCAGTTCATGGAAAATGAGAGGTGCAGCTTTGTACCCTGCTCCGTGAGCGCAATCAAGGACTATTCTCAAGCCATCGAGAGAAAGATGTTTGGGAAAAGTGTTCTTCACGAACACCACATAGCGGCCCAGAGCGTCATTGATGCGGGAAGCCCGGCCCATGTTGGTACCCGTAGGTCGCAAATCGTCCAATATTTTCGAAGATATGCACTGTTCGATTTCCGCTTCCACCTCAGAGGATAGCTTTAAACCGTCGCGAGAAAACAGCTTCAGCCCGTTGTATGCCCAGGGATTATGCGAGGCAGTGACCACAGCGCCTGCATCGCATCGCATATTGGACGTCAAGAACGAGACCCCGCCTGTGGGCATGGGACCTACAAGGAGCACATCCATGCCGGTCGAACATATCCCCGCACATAAGGCATACTCGAAGACGTACCCCGATGTGCGAGTATCCTTCCCAATCAGGATTTTCCCTCCGGCGGTACGTCCCTTCTTGCACATGTACGCCAGACCTTTTCCCAAGGCCAAAACAGTCTCGGCAGTCATGGGCTCCTGATTGGCGAGTCCCCTCACCCCGTCAGTCCCGAATAAACCGGGTTTCACTACAGGAAGAATTTGCACGACTTCATATTCTCGACTTTTGACAGGCCTCAACCGTCTTTCCGGAAATTTCGAACGCATGAATCACCTAACACAAACCGGTTATGAATTTAATATACCTCTTTCAAATCCGTAGGAAAACATGCGAGCCAATACACCTCAATTACAGTGAGCAGGTATTTTCTACCCCGCCGACCCCGAAACGTTTTTCGTGTGTTCCATATGACAACCCAGCCGCAATTCTGCCTGTACATTTTTCTTTTTAAATATTTTAGTCTGCATTTTCAATGATTTTATGGTATAAATTAAACAACTGTCTAAACTAAAGCGATACAGCGACTACTCGAAGGGACAAATCATGACTGGAATAAGAGCTTTCCGTACAATCATTAATATTGTGCTGCTCAGCATGGTTCTCTTCATGTTTCCCCACTCGGCAAGTTCTGACATGTACCAGTGGATGCAACAGGAACGAATCCGACAGGAGCATCAGCATCAACAAATGCTCATATGGCAGCAGCAAGAAAGAATGCGCCAAATGCATCAGCAAAATCAAACATATCAGCAGCAGCAGCAATGGATTCAACAGCAGCAGAACCAGGCTCTCCAGAATCAGAATCAATGGTTGCAGTGGCAGTTGCAAGAGCGGGCCAGGCAATTGTCCCCGAGACCGTTTTAATGAGGTTTCAAGAAATCTTTTCACGGTCCGGAATGGTAGACCTCTGGACATGAGCGATTGCGGCTGCTACAAAAATCTTGCGGATCCAACGAAGAAACGGAGAACACAGGAGTCATTCTTTCGCAAAGACGGTTCCAGTGATTGTCTTCAATGTGAGACCGTATCCGATTTTACCTCAAGGAGACAGAAGTGAGATCAAGTTTGCTCGTAATCGCTCTTATCGCAGGAACATTCCTCTTTTCCGCAGTAATTGCACAGGCAGGACAAACCATGACTACAGATTCGGGTCTTAAGGTGGAAATGCTTCAAGAAGGCACCGGGCCGAAAGCAAAACCGGGTCAAACCGTGACGGTTCACTATGTCGGCACTCTCGAAAACGGTAAGAAATTCGACAGTTCGCGGGATCGAGGAGAGCCTTTCAGCTTCAAACTCGGCGCCGGCAATGTCATACGAGGATGGGATGAAGGCGTTGCCCTGCTCAACGTGGGCTCCAAAGCGAAACTCACCATCCCGCCGCAGTTAGGATACGGTGCCCGCGGGGCAGGGAATGTCATTCCGCCGAATGCCACACTTGTTTTCGAGGTAGAGCTACTCGGAGCAAAATAAATCATAATGAGGACCTTGCGGTTCTTACAATTGAATAACGAAAGAGAAGCAAGCCCGGAGTTTCTGCGAGAGCAGCGATCTTCGGGTCTCTTGCTTTCGTGAGGCTTCTCAACCGAGGGGGGAACATCGATTGGAATCAGATGCGCTTCAGATCTGCTTGTCGGAGTAATGCCTGAACATTCCAATGAGTTGCCATCTCGGATTCAAGAGAATAGATTGCGAATTGCTGACTCATGTGAATGAGAGGCGTAAGAAATGGAATTGTGGATAGCGGCCGTCCTTGGAATTGTTGAAGGAATAACTGAATTCATTCCTGTGTCTTCAACGGGTCATCTTATTTTGGCCGGTCATTTTCTCGGATTCAGCGGAGAAAAAGCTGCATGTTTTGATGTGTTCATTCAATTGGGGGCAATCTGCGCAGTGGTTTTTCTCTATTATCAGCGCTTCCTGGGTCTGGTGCCGGTGAATGGATTTCAGTCCTATTCGGAGCAGGGTTTCTCCGGAATGCGGGGATTGGTGCTCCTGGCGCTGACCACACTTCCCGCTCTGGTAGTGGGAGCAGTGGCCCACAAAGCCATAAAGGCCTACTTATTCGGCCCTATGACTGTGATCCTGGCACTCGCTGTGGGAGGAATAGCCTTGATTGTAGTGGAACGGGTCAAACCGGAGGGAGACGTCCAAACTCTGGATGGACTCACCTACCGACAGGCACTAACTGTAGGTTGTTTTCAGATCCTTGCGATGTGGCCCGGAGTCTCCAGATCGGCTGCAACTATTGTGGGCGGCATGATCTCGGGTCTGAACCGTCATGTGGCTGCAGAATATTCGTTTCTGGCTGCCGTGCCTGTCATGATAGCTGCAACGGGATACGATCTCTACAAAGAATGGCAATGGCTCGAGGTGTCGGATCTGGGATTTTTCGCTGTGGGATTTGTTGTTTCCTTCATTTCAGCGGCACTCGCAGTGAAGACTTTTATCAGCCTGGTTCAGCGATGGTCGCTTGCTCCCTATGCGTGGTACAGGATAGCTGTTGCTCTGGTGGTATATCTGGTTCTTGTGAGATAAGTCTAAAGTGATTGTCTGGAAATAGGTGGAACTGTACTGATAAATTTTAGGAGGAGCGGGCGGAAAAATCCGGGCGCTGAAGAGTGGTCAGGCTTTCTTTTCGGGATTGAGTTGGTCGCTGAACGCAGCCGCATATTTGAGAATCCAATCTATCGCTGCATCCATCCCCAGGTCTCTCCCGGCTTTCTCGGACTCTATCCACTTGTGCCGCTCTATTTCACGGCTTTGAATTTCAAGATACTGCTTCAAATCCATTTCCGGAACTCATCTACATTGTAGACATTCGCAGATTCGTGTAAAATCCTCCGAAACTATTCTTAGCCACACTTTCTCCATCTGTCAAGCGAATACGTGGCAACCAGACCTTGGAGGCAGCTATGAATCCATTGCGGGAACTCGTCTACCTCGGCCAAGCTGTATGGTATGACAATCTCAGCCGCGAACTGTTGCGTTCGGGCGAACTCCGCAGAATGATCGAAACCGATGGCATTACGGGGGTCACTTCCAATCCCTCCATCTTGGAAAAAGCCTTACGGGAAGAAAGAATCTACGACAATGACGTTCATAATCTGGTTGATACCGGCCTTGGTATAGCTCAGATTTATGAAGAACTCGTGATTCCTGACATCCAAGAGGCTGCAGACGTACTCCTGCCCATTTACGAAGAGACCCGCGGACAGGACGGTTTCGTCAGCCTGGAAGTCTCACCGGAATTGGCGTACGATACAGACCAGACCATAGCGGAGGCGAAACGGCTGTTCTCCAGGGTCAACCGAAAAAATCTCATGATCAAGGTTCCGGCCACTGATGAGGGACTCGATGCTGTAATCGAATTGATAGCCGAAGGAATTAATGTCAACATTACACTCATTTTTTCTCTGGACCAGTACCGCGACACGATCGATGCCTATCTGAGAGGTCTTGAAAAACTGGCCGAAACCGGCCGCAACCTGGAGAATGTCGCTTCGGTTGCGTCTTTTTTTGTGAGCAGAGTAGACACCATTATAGACGAGCAATTGAAGGATAGAACCGACCCCGCCCATAGATCTGCGGCTCTCGGTATGCTGGGCAAAGCGGCGATAGCAAATGCGAAAATTGCCTACAGCATTTACAGGGAAACCTTTGAATCCAAGCTTTTCGAAGATCTCAAAGCACAAGGGGCTCAGCCCCAGAGAATCGTTTGGGCGAGCACCAGTACGAAGAATCCTGACTACCCGGACACGTACTATGTCGATGCATTGATCGGTCCCCACACCGTAAACACGATACCGCCGGCGACCCTGCAAGCGTTCAGAGACCACGGGTGTCCAAGTCTCTCATTGGATGGCGGTGTGGAAGACGCTCGATCTCTTTTCCACTCGTTAAAATCTATGGGAATACATGTACCCGATCTTATGGATAAGCTTCTGCAAGATGGTTTGCGTGCATTTGCCGGGTCATATTTGAAAATCATGAAAGATGTTGAAACGAAACGCACCCGTTTGTTGCGAGGATGGGGACATCGATCGGCATCTCTGGGAGAGCTTCAACAGGATGTGGATGCTCTTTTCAAGCAATTTGACGACAAGAACGTTGGAGAGAGTATATGGGGCAGTGACACCTCCGTTTGGACTTCCGACCCGAAGGTGGGGTCTGCAATAGCACAACGACTCGGATGGCTGCATGTGATGGGACGCATGCAAGAGGAGCATCACAAGATCAAGGAATTCGCTCTGGAGATCAAGGAATCCGGAATAGAATCCGTCGTGCTCCTCGGTATGGGTGGCAGCAGTCTTGTTTCGGAGGTCTTTTCGTCCTGTTTTGGGGTCATTGATGATCATCCTGTGTTGAAGATTGTGGATACAACCATTCCCGGAGCAATCCTGGACATGGAACGAAGCCTGGACCTGAAAAAAACCCTGTTCATTGTAGCAAGCAAGTCCGGCACGACTGTGGAAGTGATGTCGCTCTACAAGTACTTCCGACAACAGATGGAAGCAGCGGTAGGTGACGAGGCAGGACAGCATTTTATCGCCATTACGGACCCGAACACCTATTTGGGCAAATTGGCTTCAGAGAGCAATTTCAGGCGTACGTTTCTCAATCCTTCGGATATTGGGGGACGGTTCAGTGCTCTGTCGTACTTTGGTCTGGTCCCTGCTGCTCTCATGGGTATCGATCTCAAGAGATTGCTGATGAGAGCCGATCAATCTGCCGAGGCTTGCGGACCTGAAGTGTCTTCCCTTGAAAATCCTGGTACTTGGCTTGGTACGATCATTTCGGAAGCAGCGCTGCACGGTTTCGATAAACTGACTCTGGTCATTTCTCCGGAACTGGAGACTTTTGCCAACTGGTTAGAACAATTGATTGCTGAAAGCAAGGGAAAAGAAGGCAAAGGCATTCTTCCCATTGCGGGTGAACAGGTCGGACTCCCAAATTCATACAGGGATGACCGGGTGTTTCTGTACATACGTCTGGACGGAGATGGTACCTATGATCAAGCGATGTCGGATTTGGAACAAGCAGGACATCGCGTCGTTACCCAGCGCATGCATAACGCCTATGATCTCGGCCGGGAAATGTTCAGGTGGGAATTTGCAACCGCGATTTCCGGGATCATATTGAAGATCAATCCATTCGATCAACCGAACGTGCAACAATCGAAAGACATTACAAAGAAATACCTGGAAACTTTTGTAAAAGATGGCAAAATGCCGGCTGGTGAATTTCTCACCTTAGACGATCCGGACATTTCAGAGAACCTGAGAAACCTTTTTAAATCTCTAAGCCCTCATGATTATATAGGATTTAATGTGTTCATGCGAGCTAATGACGAAAACAAAGATCTACTGGAACAGATGCGTTCAAACGTTCGAGATAGGTTCCAGGTAGCAACTACGGTGGGTTTCGGTCCAAGGTACCTTCATTCAACGGGGCAGATTCACAAAGGTGGGGCAGATACGGGAATTTTCCTGCTTATCACGTGTGAAGATAGCGAAGATATTCCAATCCCCGGGGAAAAGTATTCGTTTGGAGTTCTCAAGACAGCACAGGCGCTGGGGGATTACGAAGCTCTCAAACAGGTTGGACGCCGAATCAGGCGAATTCATTTGACATCTGAAGCAGATCTCTGCAGATTGGCAGAAGTAATTAAAAATATGTGAGAAAATGAATCTATTGCAGGACGACCCCGGAAACCGCATACTGGAAACCGCGATTTTGGAGAGATCTCCGGGGTAAGAACTGTCGAGTAGAGAAAAGCGAAGAAGTTCAGGTTGCACGTGAGGAAAGATGCTGCACAGTGACTATGGAGTAAAGCCCACCGCAGAGTTAAGTGAATATCAGAAACGCATTGAGAACACTGAAAACGTGATCCTGTGTGTCTCCGAGGCCGAGAAGATGATTGAAGACATTGGTCTTGACCTGGTCTCAGAAGACCACAGCAGATCCGATATTGATCTTGAGAGCAAATTCACGAGTAAATTTGTTCCTGTCCGATCTGCCCAGAAGGAATCTGTCCCACCCCCGATCGCTAACCAGTCCAGCCGAAAACGTAAACGCAGAAGACATTCCGGCAAGGATTATGGATTCTAATGCTGATGCATTTGCGCGATTGTGCGCGACTGCCATCCTTTGGATTTCCTGGTGCATCGTGCATTCACTCCTCAATGCGGAGGGGCCCATCAGGAAAACCGGAATTCTGGACACTGGCTTCAAACGTTATTATCGGTTGGCTTACAGCATCTTTGCAGCTCTCAGTCTGACAGCGATCTGGTGGGTCACTCCCTGGGATAATGAAAAAGCACTGTGGCAATGGACCGGTTATCTTTATTACATACGTTTTTTTCTGATCATTGGCGGCATTGCACTGCTTGTCCTTTCCTTCCAGCATATCGGATTCATCGATTTCCTCGGGCTGCGGGCACTTGGAACCCACGGCAACAGAAAGCACGACAGAGATCGACTCATCACCCGGGGAATTTACGGATGGACAAGACACCCGCAGTTCCTCGGAGGGCTCTTGCTCGTGTGGTCTCGTGACTTGAAACGTACCGATCTCGTCATAAACATTGTTCTTTCGGCTTATCTTATTATCGGAGCCTACATTGAAGAGAAACGACTTCTCGCGAAATTCGGCAAGCAGTATGCCGCATACATGAAAAAGGTGCCTCGATTCCTGCCAATTCCCCGATCCAGTGCTCACACCGATCCTGGTCCGATGGGTTAGGGCCAATGCGGATCGGGTACGGGTACCGCGAAACGCGTGATGGGTGCCCGGTAGCGACCGGCCTCCGTGCCGGTCATCCGGGACGGTTCAAGATGTGCCGGCACGGAGGCACGGCACCTACCAATATTCCTAAATCTTCAATCGGACACTAATTTTGGCAATTGCTAGTGCGCCCGCAATACCAGGACGTTGATGAAGCCGATGCGGTTCACCCGTGCAGACAACCGGTTCGCCGCATCCAAGCTGAAGCCTCGAAAGCCAGTGCCTTCACTACCGTGCTGAACTAAGGACATAATCCATTTACCAAAAAGCTTGCCCAAAATTTCACTGCTTTGAAAGTACCTTGATATGAATAGATTTTTAAACGCTCTTCATGGTATTGTATGCTGAAGGCCGTACCTGAGCCTGTATTCACAGAAGTCAGAGGGCACGAACATGAAAAGGGATCTGCTGGTCATGTGTGGGTGGATTATAGGTTTTCTGGTCCTCGTGCCGTGCATTCAGCCCGGGTTCGCCCAGGTCAGGCAGGAACAACGTATAGAAGGCGTCAGTTTCCGGGAATTAGGGGAATGGCAAACACGATACGGCGGCGGAATTTCCGGCTGTTACCCTGCACCTGCTCCTGTTCTTGTTCCCAGCCCTCCTCCTGATCTGTACGGAACCTCGTGCAAACCCGTTCCCAAGAAGAAACGTTCCGGCCGAAACAGGTAGCGAACATCAAAGAATAGCGCTCTCGAGAGACAGTCAACTGCCACGTCTTCGCGAGCTGCCCGGATTCACCCGCATCTTCTCGAATCACGCTCAGTATTGTGGATGCGTCTTTCAAATCAGAAGGATTTGGGGAACCTTTTTTGTAAAAAAAGGTTCCCCAAATCCTTCCAAAAAACTTTTAACACTGGTCTGAGTTGTTGTTTTTTTTAGCTTGGGATGGGGCCTGGGCCCCGCGAGACGCGGGGTTACAAGA
>JBGSLQ010000069.1:0-47234 GCA_041740635.1 Desulfomonilaceae bacterium
GTAAAGCTTCAGTTTCGAGCGGTAGTTTGAGAAGAATTTTATTTTTGGGGTTAAATGGTTCTCGCGTTCGGATTTGAGATGGGGTATAGACTTGCCGGGTGAAGCGCTTGTTCAGGTGATGATGGAATGGCTATAAACGGCTGTCCGGTTTGTCTGGAAAAACAGCGTTGCATTGACGAGTTAAAAGAAAAGATCCAGAGCCTGGAGGCCAAATTGCGTTATCAGGAACGCAAGGCTCAAGAAGGATACTTCGGCTCCGCCACTCCATCGTCCAAAATACCAATCAAGGGGAACAGTGAAAAGAAGGAGAAAAAGCCCAAAGGGGCGCGGCAGGGACACAAAGGTTCCGGTCGCAAGAGCCACGAGTGCGAGTTTGATTATGCGGTAGAAGTGGAGGCTCCGGATATCTGCCCCGAATGCGGTGATACTCTTGAAAAGAAAGGGGTCGAAGAGAGGAGTGTCCTGGATACGCCTTCTCAAAAACCCGAACGAATAGTATTTCGCTTACCCAAAAGGTATTGTTATCGTTGTGGACGCACGTTTACACCGCAGCCTCCCGGAGTACTTCCCAAGAGTCTTTACGGAAATCAACTCATCGCGAATGCGGTGACGATGTATTACCTCTATGGTCTTCCCATGGGGCGGATCTGTGAACAAACCGGAGTAAGCGCAGGCAGCCTGATGGAGGTGTTTCATCGCATGGGTCGTCTTTTTGAAGGGATTCCCGGGAAGCTCATTGAAGAATATCGACAAGCTCCGGTGAAACACGCAGATGAGACGAGCTGGCGGACTGACGGCAAGAACGGATACGTTTGGCTCTTCGCCACTTCCGAGCTGAGCATTTTCCAATTTGGCAAGAGTCGGTCGTCCCAAGTAGCTCATGCAGTCTTCGGCAAAGATCGGCTACCGGGCGTGCTGGTTGTGGATCGTTACCGCGGCTATACGAAAGCCCCATGTGAGATTCAATATTGTTACGCTCACCTTCTGCGAGATGTCCAGGATTTGGAGAAAGAGTTTCCCGAAGAAGCAGAAGTGTCCACCTTTGTGGCTGTTGTGGCACCTTTACTTGCTCTTGCTCAGGGTCTTCGCAGCCAACCTATTACGGATAAGCAATTCTATCGTCGAGCGGCTAAGCTTCGGACCGAAATTAAGGCCGCTATGGAGCGACCTGCTCGCCATATGGGTATTCGCCGGATTCAAGGTGTTTTCCGTGAAAATGAAGAGAGGCTGTATCACTGGGCTCGGGATCGAATGGTTCCGGCAGAAAACAATTTAGCCGAAAGAGATCTCAGACCGTCTGTTGTAGCGAGAAAAGTCAGCTATGGATCTATAACTGATAATGGAGCCAAGACGCGGAGTATTCTCACAAGCGTCCTCACTACCCTCAAGAAACGAGGCAGTGATCCTGCAGACCAGATCAAGAAAACTCTCGATCAATTGGCAACGAATCTTAAGCTGGATCCCTATGAACTCCTCTTTCAAAGAAATGGACCTAAAGAATAGCTATACCTATCATCGTTGCTCCCGCGAATAACTGAAGCTTTACGTTTCACAAAAATTCTTACCAAGTGATAACCGAGCGACTGCGATTCTTGCGGTTTAGTATCCTCTGAAAGACCTATTCCATCATCCCTGACCTCAAATTCCAAATGGTTGTCCTTAAGAAGTCTCAGAACTACAAAGATTTGTCCACTTTTGATTTCAGGAAAGGCATGTTGATAACAATTGGAAATGAGCTCTGTGAGAATAAAGCCTAGAGGAAACGCTTTCTCTATGGACAGGTGAAGCGCCTCTATTTGTTGCTTTATCTCAATCTTTTTTCCTACGATGGAGAGAGACTCCCTGAGTTGTCTTAGCAGGTTACCCAAGTATTCGTCGGTCTTGATACTGGAAACATTCTCCGATTTATAAAGCAGCTCATGGCATAATGCCATAGAGCGAATCCTATGCTGAGTATCTCCAAGTATCCGAGAGAACTCGGAGTTCCGGACGTGATGAGACTGGATCCGAATTAGGCTCTGTATCAGAGCTAGATTGTTCCTCACCCTGTGATGAATCTCTCGAAGAAGGACTTCTTTTTCTTTGAGAGACGCCTTTATTCTCTCCTCAGCTTTCTTGCGTTCGGTGATATCCCGACTGATGCCGCCGATGGCCATGACATTCCCCTGATGATCGAGAATGGGGAACTTTCTCGTGTCCCAAATGCTTATTTCACCCTTTCGGTCAATCCACGACTGCTCTGTTATGAGTGGCGCCTTTGTTGCCACGACTTCTTCATCAGTCGTGCGGCTCTGTTGAGTGTCACCTTTCAAGGAAAATTCCTCGACGGTCTTGCCGATTACCTCCTGCCCTTTCACACGAAAAAAATCTTGAAATGCCTTGTTTACCAGAACGTGTCGCCGGTCGAGGTCCTTGAAATAGACGACATCCGGCAAGGCTTCAACAAGTGAATTAAGAAGCGAGGTCTTCTCTTGTAGTTTTAATTGATCCTTCTTCCAATCCTCAATGTCCCTGGTGACAGACAGCATATGATGCTCTCCATTCAGTTCAATAATACGAGCCGATACGAGTCCATTGCGTAATTCTTCATCTCTACGGCGGAATTCGATTTCAAGGTTATTAACATATCCTGACTCTTCGAGCCCGGATATGAGACGCTTTCTATCACTCGGATTTTTCCATAGGTTGATCTGAAAGGACGATTTTCCGATCACTTCCTCTTTCTTAAATCCGGATAGCTCGGAAAATCCCGCATTCACATCAATGTAAACGCCATCGCTGAGACGGTTAATGCATATGGAATCAGGGCTTGTTTGAAAGATAGTTCGAAAACGTTTCTCGCTTTCTTCGAGAATTTTCGCTCCCCTCTTACGTTCTGTAATATCTCGAACCAAGGACAGGACAACTTTTGTTTTCCTGTATTCAATCGGCCCCAGTCGTATCTCGACAGGAAATGTCGTCCCATCTTTTCGTCTATGTGTTGATTCGAAAGTTGCAGGAAGATGCGGCCAGAATCTGGAGCTGTCTCCTCTCTCCTTCATATCCGGATCAATATTGCCCACCGATAACGATAGCAATTCATCTCGCGAATAGCCTAATGAAATGCAGGCTTGCTGATTGGCTTCAAGAAATTTGCCATTGAGATCATGAACGAAAATAGCATCCGAAGCTTGCTCGATGAGGCTACGGAACCGTTCTTCGCTTTTGCGTAGGTCGTCTTCAGTCTTCTTCCGGTCGGTAATATCCCGAAATACTCCAAGAATTCCCGAGAAGTTGCCTTGCTTATCATATAAGGGGCTCGCTACCAGCTCCACAGGGACGATGGCGCCGTTCTTGTGACGGCAATCGAGTATAGCTAATCGAAATTTTGGAGAATTCTGATCCGTCTTGCCAAACTTGTCTATCTGTCGGAACATTTCCATTGCGCTTTGATAGGATGCTGAGCTAAGAAATTCCGCAAAAGGCATACTGATAAATTCTTCAGGGGTGTAGCCCAAGAGTGCTTTGATAGAAGGACTTACATAGGTCAACTCTGGTGACGCACTAGCCATCCAAATAACATCCGTCATGTTTTCAGCGAGAAGTCGATATTTCTCTTCACTCGCTTTCAGGGCTTCCTCAGTTATGGCTTTTCGCGCTTCGTTCTCTCTCAATTTCCGATCAGTCTCATGCTTATAAAGGGCCAATTCTATAACGCTTCTCATCTCCAGTGCGCGGACTGGTTTGCTGAGGTAACCATAGGGCTCCGATTCTTTGGCCTGTTCAAGGATATCCTCCTCAGTGCCAGCCGTAAGATAAACCACGGGAATATCAAGTCGGGAACGAATCACCAAAGCCGCCTGTATTCCTTCGGTTTTCCCGGGAAGACTAACGTCCATGAGAACCAAATCCGGGTTCATCGTTTCGGCACTTTTGAGAGCTTCTTGTCCGGTAGGGATATTCCCCACCACATTGTAGCCAAAGTTACGCAGAATCTCTGCGATGTCCTGGATCGGGCAAGGCTCATCTTCGCATATCAGAATTCTTGTTGCGGGATCGTGTTTAGTTGTGTCAGTCACGAAAAAGTTCCTAGTTTAACTTAAAATTTCACTGCTTTGTGAAATGTTAGAATCTTAATCGTAACAACAGTCAGGAGTAAGGTCAAGGAGATTGACTCGGAGAAACAACCTGTATAGTAAGAATGGCACATCCGATGTGTTAAGGACCTAGTCCTAAAGCTTCCTCTTGCGTGCACTGCTCACATCGTATTATATACAACGTGACTAAAGCAAATCACAAAAAGCACTTTCGGGAAACTTATCAGATGACAGCATCATGCTCATGTAGGGTTGTGGCTGAAAAAATACTGCCTGAAGACAGAATCCAGTTGGTTGAAGACGGTAAGGGCGGATATCACTTGCGCAAGGTCTCACAAGATGGCAAGACTGTTCTCTCAAGCAATCCGGTTCACAGCGACCCGAGTGTACTCACTGAGGCCAGAGAGTTGTTTCCTGATCTCCTGCCCTTCGGCGGGCTTCCGGTGGACGCAACTTAGTCCTTCTCCTGTATTGGATCTCAACCTCGCCAGCCGAGTCCAACATCCGAAAGAGGTATCAGATGCCGATATCAATACTCTTTGTACTGCTTTGGAGTACAGGTTTTATCGGAGCCAAGCTCGGACTGCCTTATGCTGAGCCTTTCACGTTCCTCTTCATACGATTTGGATTCGTAACTGCCATTTTGATCGGTCTGGCTATGGCGACTCGAGCGCCTTGGCCCCGAACCTCTCGTGAGGTGTTTCATCTTGTGGTGACGGGTCTTCTTATTCATGCAACGTTTCTGAGTGGCGTATTCTCCTCGCTATACAAAGGCGTTCCCACCGGGGTTACCGCTCTCATTGTGGGTATGCAGCCGGTACTCACCGCCATGTGCGCCGGACCTCTCCTCGGGGAAAAAGTCAACTCACGCCAATGGCTTGGTCTAGCTCTCGGAATTGTCGGCGTAGCTTTAGTGGTACAGAATAAACTATCCTTTACTTTTCAGGAGGCAGGGGGATTCGTATGGAGTGCGGGGGCTTTGTTGGGGATTACTGCAGGCACACTCTATCAAAAAAGATTCTGTACTACCATGGATCTCCGAACCGGCACGGTGATTCAGTACGCGGCAGCCGGACTCGCCACGTTGATCGCAGCCTCTCTTTTTGAATCAATGCACGTGGTCTGGTCAGGCGAGTTCATCTTCGCACTTTTTTGGCTGACTTTGGTCCTCTCGGTAGGTGCGATATTCCTCTTATTTGTGTTGATACGAAGAGGAAAAGCTTCTTCTGTTGCAAGCTTATTTTATCTCGTTCCGCCATGTACCGCTTTGATCGCCTTTTTCATGTTTGGGGAAACTCTCGGTCTTACCGCCATCATCGGCATGGGCATCGCAGTGGTCGGAGTCGCCCTGGTAGTGTGGTGACCGCACGTCCAGTATCAATAACTATCCGTCTCCTCCGATCCCCCGCATTCCGGAGGCTGGTGAGATGCTGCCGTAGGCCCTTTCCGGTACGTTACCTCTCCGGAAGAACGAGATTTTCGGGAGCCCGTCGGCAAAAGCTCATATTTCTTCATCCTTGCCCTGAGAGTCGGTCGAGACATCCCCAATTGATTGCAGGTCTTGCCCAAATGCCATTCGTTGGAATCGAGGACTTTCAGGATATGCTCCCGCTCGACTTCTTCCAGGCTTGTGATGCTTCCATCGTTTGTGGCGAATATGGGAGAGTCTTTCAGGCAAGCCTCGGCATGCTCTCTCGATAATACCGCAGAGGGACTGAGAACAGCGCAGCGAATCATTACGTTCTCCAATTGCCGAATATTGCCGGGCCAATCGTAGTTCATCAACAGTTCGAGCGCTTCAGGTGAAAGACGTTTCGTTTCCGAAACGTTCTGATGGGCCGTTTTCTGAAGAAAGAAGCTTGCGAGGAGGGGAATATCCGACCTCCTGGTGCGTAATGGAGGAGCATCGATGGTCACGACTTTCAATCTATAGTAGAGATCTTCTCGGAACTTGCCCTCCTGAACCAGTTTGGTGAGATTTCGATTTGTGGCGGCGACTATTCTTGCATTCGAGAAGATGGGGCGATTACCGCCAACTCTTACAAACTCCCCTGATTGGAGGAAACGCAGGAGCTTACTCTGCATCAGTAGGGGCAGCTCTCCTATTTCATCGAATAAGATGGTACCCTCTCCGGTCAACTCGAG
Source organism: Desulfomonilaceae bacterium (assembly GCA_041740635.1). Classification (GTDB taxonomy): domain Bacteria; phylum Desulfobacterota; class Desulfomonilia; order Desulfomonilales; family Desulfomonilaceae; genus Desulfomonile. The sequence goes on from JBGSLQ010000069.1 coordinate 6,222, forward strand.
CCGTCCTTTTCGCGTATCGGTAGCTCCTGTAAAAGCTCCTTTCTCGTAGCCGAACAGCTCGCTTTCCACGAGAGAGTCTACCAGAGTCGAGCAGTCCATCACGGTAAAAGGCTTATCACTCCAGGGACTGTTGTAATGAATGCTCCTGGCGATCAGCTCTTTGCCTGTACCGCTTTCTCCCTGAATGAGAACCGTGACGCGGGATTCCGAGACCAGAGCAATAGTCTTGAACACCTCTTTCATTTTACGGCTTCGGGAAATCATCTGGGGTCGGTGGTCGGTAGGGTTGAAGGCCTGATCCAAAGCCTCAAGCTCACGATCCTGGTCTACTGAGGCGGTGACCTCCAGGCGTCGTATCACCGCATCCATTTCAGCTATATCGATCGGCTTGTGAAGATAGTCGAAGGCTCCAAGCTTTATCGCCTGAATCGTGCTCTCCATGGTCTGAAAAGCCGTGATCACTATTACCTGTAGCTTGGGGAATCTTTCCCGCAGCTTTTCCAGGACCTCAAGCCCGCTCATCCCCGGAAGTCGAATGTCCAGAATTACCAGGACAGGCCGGACCTGCTCCACCAACCTGATCCCATCCGGGCCATTGGCAGCCGTGTATACATCCCAGTTCCTGATTTTGAAAAAGATCTCCATGGACTCCAAAATGGAGCTTTGATCGTCAATGATGCATACTTTCGATTTCATACCAAAAGCTCATTTCTGCGGCAGCACCAGCGTGAAGGCAATACCTTGCGGTATCCGTTCCGTGACCTCTACTCGACCCCCGTGAGCTTCCACGATTTTCTTGACGTTTCCCAACCCTAAACCGATGCCTCCCGCTTTTTGACTGAAAAAAGGATCAAAGACATACGGCCGCTTCTCTTTGGGAATGCCGGGGCCATTGTCGGCAATTCGTATGTGGACGCTCGGTTGACCTTTTTCCCATGAAGCTCTGGAGCTTACGAATATGCGCCCTTCCTTCGGGAGTGCTTCAAGAGCATTGAGCAGCAGGTTGATCAAGGCTTGCTCCATTCTCTCAGGATCGACCCATACTTCCGTCACCTTTCCACTGAGTCGGCATAAGACTTTTACTCCCTGATAGGTAATTCTCTGCTCCGCTATTCGGAGACACCCTTCAACAAGCTCTCTAAGGCTGACAAGGCGGTAATTTAAACGAAACGGAATGGTGAGATTCATCATTTCCGTTATGCACCTTCTGATCTGCTCTATCTCATGGAGCGTCGTTGACAGGAGCTTCCCGCGGTCTTTCTCCGGCAACTGTCCTTCCGAAAACATCTGAACGTTCATCTTGATCGCCGTCAGAGGGTTATTGACCTCATGAGCCAGCGAAGCAGTGAATTTGGCCAGTGCATTAAGCTTCTCCGCCTCACGGGTCTTTCTTTCAAGCTCAACTCGTTCGCTGATGTCGCGACAGATACCGATATTGGCAGATTCACCCCCGTACGAAGTAAGCTTTGCCATGATTTCAGTCGGGAGCTGCCGACCATCACGGTGCAGTCGCAGGTATTCGAGCCGAGACGCCGAAACCGTACCGTCGCGACTGCCGGAATATGCGGTTCTGACCGCTACACTCGATTCCGGGGCAACAAAATCGAGATAATGTCGTCCCAAAATTTCTTGCGACTCATATCCATGCATCTGGGCAAATGCATTGTTCGCATAGACTATCGTCCCTTTGACCAGGACAAAATAACCGTCATTGATATCTTCTACGAGTATCTTGTATTTCCGTTCAGACTCAGCAAGCTTTCGCGTCCTGTCTGCTACTTCCTGTTCCAAGAACTTGGCTTGATTACGAAGGAGTTCTTCGTGAAGATCCTGAAAGTATGCGCTGAAACGGGTGACTGTCGAGACCATGATTTGATGGAGACGGAGGAGAGTCTGCATCAAGAAAGATGGCTGGATGTGCCCAACCAGCAAAGGAATCACGGTAGCCCGATACTGCTCGAAAGCCCGTTGAACTTCGGAAAGAGTAAACCCGCCGTGAAGTCGTTTATGCGCGATGAAATTGATGAATTGACCGAGATCGGTCCATTGGTCGTCCACCAATGCCTTGCGAAAACAACCGGTAGCGTAATCGATCAGTGCTGTGAGTTCTGCTGCCGGTTCGTCCGAATATCGTGAAGATTGGTCGTTGAGCATGTGGTACGCCCAAGTCTCCACTATTTGCTTGTGATATCGGTCGAGAACGTCGGCGAGATCCACGAAGCGCCTCCTTCAACGGCTACTGTCATGCCGTATGGCTTCGTTCGATGTCCGAGTTTTCGTAAGGCGTGGGAGAAAGACCCGCAATCCATAATCACGATATTCGAATATTCATCATACAGACGACCAGTGTAAGCTGCAAGCAATTTTCAATAATATTGAAAGGCTTTTTCAATTAGCCCATCTTTCCTCTATATTCCCTAAATATCCTTCCGATGGGCTCAGGACACAGATTTTTGAGTTCACATCCGAGGTTTATTATTTTCTGCAGCCTACAATCTTACGAATAGATCTGAGCATTGCAAAATTCTTTCAACCGGCCGGGTGCTTCCGATGAAGAAGATGAGGAATTCCCGGACCCAACTCTTGGCACGCTAACTGCACAGCTCCGATAACTGAATCGAGGTGCCTGAAGCGTTAATCGCCACCACGGCAGAAGATTCATCCACCACAGATGGAGAGAAGCAGTCGATAGATCAATTGAAAGAAACTCCGCGGCTCGTAATCATTGACACTTAATCAAAATGGTACGTCAGAATCCACGTTCAGGATTTCTGAAAAACGTGACCTGTTGCTTATGGAGGTTTAGATGTCGGCGCAGAGATTCCCTCACATTTTCGGTGAGGGTAAAGTGGGAAAATTTACAGTCGGAAACCGGATAAAATATGCTGCCTGTTGCGTCAGTAACTTCAACTCGCGGGACGGTTTTCTGACAGAGCGAGAGTTCGCTCGCGATCAGGTGATCGCCCAAACCGGTGCCTCGATCATGACCAATCAGGGGGCATATCCCGACACTTCGGGCGAGGGTAAAGCCTATCACAGTCAGCTCTGTATCAACGACGACAGATACATTCCCGGTCTCCAGAGAATCTCGAACCTGTTTCACGATAACAAAGCTATAGCTATTCAACAGATACTGCATGGAGGACGTTACGGCGGCATAGATCTGGGATACTGCGTTCAGCCTTCGGATACGCCGCAAACGCTCAAACATTTCCGTCCGCCGCGAGCCATGAGCAAGGAAGAGATCCAACGAGCGGTCAACGATCATGCCGTAGCAGCGGAGCGGGCTGTCAAAGCCGGTTACGACGGAGTGGAGGTAACGAGCTTTCTGGGGTACTTGCTGAGCTGCTTTCTGTCACCATTTACGAACAAACGCACCGACGAGTACGGGGGGTCCGTAGAAAAGCGTGCACGATTCATGGTGGAAATCCTTGAGGCACTCCGAAAAGTCGTTGGACCGGAAAGGCTTGTGATCATACGTCTCAACGGCACGGAACTCATGGACGAGTATGGCGGGAACACCGTCGAGGAATGTATGGAGATCATGAAAATAGCCGCGGGATGCGGTGTCGACATGATCAGCATGGTAATAGGCTGGCATGAATCCAGGCAGGGCGCATTAGGAAGAGACGTGAGCCGAACCGAGTGGCTCCATTTGGCCGAAAAGGCGAAGAAATATATAGGCGATGTCCCCCTTGCATTCGGCCCCCGTCTTTCGGACCCGTATGAGGCCGACAGGGCTATTGCAAGTGGAGTATTCGATTATTGGGAAATCTGCCGTCCCCTCTTGAGCGATCCGGAGATGATCCATAAGATTGAGGACGGAACTCCCGAACGGATCAAGCCTTGCATCGGCTGTATGCTGTGTCTGGCAAAAATGTTCTACAACCAGCCATACATTTGCGCGGTAAACCCGCGGCTCGGCCATGAAGTCGAACCCGAGTACTCCATAAGACCGGCAGCTTACAAGAAGAAGGTCATGGTGGCAGGTGGCGGTCCCGGAGGTCTCGAGGCTGCAATCGCAGCGTCTCAAAGGGGCCACGACGTGACCGTCTTCGAGTCCTCGGACGAGCTCGGTGGCGGGCTGATCCCGTCTTCCAGGGATATCAGCGGCGGCGAGGTTCTGTTGGAGCTTCTCCAGTATTACAAGTATCGCGTGGAAGACCTCGGCATCTCAGTTCGTCTCAATACACCGGTCAATCGGCGAGTTGCTGCGGAATTCGATCCTGACGTGGTCATCGTTGCTACGGGGGCCGCAGTTAAAAAGCCCGAGATTCCGGGAGTCGATTCCGAGATAGTGTGCGATGCACGAAAAGTCTTGTCAGCGGGAAATTCGGTAAACGGCGGGCCGCATGTGGTAATTCTCGGCGGCGGCAAAGTCGGACTGACCGTTGCAGAAGTGTTGGCCGAACAAGGAAAAAAGCCCGTCATAGTAGAATCGGACAAGCGGGTTGATTTCGACGTGTCCATGACGTTCAAGTGGCGTCATAACGCACTGGTCAAGAAGCTCAATATTCAGATCTTCACTGAAGCAAAACCACTGAGCATCGAAAGCGGTTCCGTGAAAATCAGAGATAAAGAGGGTCACGAGCATGACCTTCCTGCGGACATGGTGGTTTTGGCCGGCCCGATCCGGTCTCGCCAGGAGCTGACGAACGAGCTGGAATATTTCTGTGACGAGATGTACGTCGTCGGCGATGCGATGGCTCCCCGCAGTTTATACAACGCCATTCACGACGGTTTCAGAATAGGAGCTCGAATCTAACCCATTTCAAGGAGGGGTAAGGACATGGAAGGCTTCACACCGTGGCCCATGGATTTCGCTGAGAAGTATCGGTCCGCGGGATACTGGATCGATCGGACAATAAGCGAGGTCATGGATGAGAGCTTTGCCAAATATGCGTCGCGAACGGCGCTCATCACTTCAGGGGGACGAGAGTTCAAGTACAGCGACCTGGGAAATCTCGCCACTCGACTCGCTCTCCATATGGTAAATCTCGGTCTGAGGCCCTATGACCGTCTCATCCTGCAGATGCCCAATATTGCCGAGGTGGCGATCACGTACCTCGCTGCTCTGAAAGCCGGAGTCATTCCGATTATGGCCCTGTTCGCCCACAGAGAAGCGGAAATCGGCTTCTTTGCCGAACTGGCCGAGGCTGGGGCAATTGCAGTCGGAACTGCCTGGCGGGGATTCGATTATGAGGAGATGGCTGCAAACGTCCAAACCAAAAATCCTCAGTTGAAAATGATTCTCGTTGCCGGGGGTGAGCCGAAGAATGGCAACCATTCCATTGATGCTATGCTTCAGGATCCCATTGAGGAGCGTATGGGCCTGAACGAGCTCCCGAGACAGGACCCCAATCTCCCCGCGGTTCTCCTTCTTTCGGGTGGAACGACAGGGATTCCTAAGCTCATTCCGAGAACGCATAACGACTACACATACAATTTTCTCTGCAATGCAGATATTTGCAGGCTCAACGAGAATACGGTCAGTCTCGTTGCCATTCCGCAGGAACACAATTTTGCGGTGGCGTGTCCCGGCTTAAAAGGGGTCCTCTGCAAAGGCGGTTGCGAGATTCTCTCGGATAATCCGAGCCCTGAAGGGATGATGGAGTTGATTGCCAGGCATCATGTCACACACTGCATAGCAGTGCCGACCATGATTGTAGGTATGCTGAATCATCCGAATCGCCGGAAGTACGACATGAGCTCTTTGGAAGTGATCCTGACCGGGGGCTCCAAACTGAACCCGGAAGTGGCAGTGCGTATAAAGCCGGAGTTGGGATGCGACGTACAGCAGGTCCTCGGCATGGCCGAAGGCCCCCTGTACTGGACACGAAGAGAGGACCCGTTGGAAGTACAGCTCCATACTCAGGGACGCCCCCAGTCTCCTGGCGATGAATTCAGGATCGTCGATCCGGTCACGGAGAAGGATGTCCAAGACGGAGAGGTAGGAGAACTCTGGTGTCGAGGGCCGCACATTATCAGAGGCTACTATCGGGCTCCCGATCACAATGCCAGAGCGTTTACGGAAGACGGTTTTTACAAGTCAGGCGACCTCGTTCGTCTGCATCATACCGGCAACGTAGTTGTTGAAGGTCGAATCAAGGATTGCATCAACCGCGGTGGTGAAAAGATCAGTGCTGAAGAAGTCGAGGATCACATTCTGGCGCATCCTGCGGTAGCCAACTGTGCCTATGTCGCCATGCCGGACCCCCTCTTGGGAGAGCGAGCGTGTGTATACGTAATCCCGCGGCATGATTCGTCCATCAACCTTCAAACCCTGAACGATTTTCTGCTCCTCGAGCGAAAAATAGCCAAATTCAAGCTACCTGAGCGCCTGGAGGTAGTCGATGCCTTTCCCCTTACTCCTGTTGGAAAGGTCAACAAGAAGGCGCTGCGTCAGATAATAGCAGACAAGGTGGAGCTGGAACGCCAGGCAAGAGACGGCAAGCTCGACGGAACGCAGAGAGTGTAATACAGGAGGAAACTTGCGGACGTGAAAGAGCCCGACACCGAGGATTCGTTCTAAATTCCCCCCAATAAGGGCTTTCTCACGGAAGATGGAGGAGAAATGGAATTTTGGATCATTCAGTCCCTCAACGCTCTGTCATTTGCAATGCTTCTGTTTCTCCTGTGCGCAGGATTGTCGCTCATCTTTGGATTGATGAACATACTTAATCTCGCCCATGGATCTTGCTACTTGATCGGAGCTTATGCGGCATTAAGCGTGTACACCTGGAGCAACAACTTTTTCGTCGGGCTGATTGGAGGAGCTGTTGCGGCGGGCGCTGTGGGATTCGTGCTCCAACGTTTTCTGCTTCAGAGGATATACGGCCGCCGTTTGCTGCAAGTTCTTCTCACGTTTGGGTGCATGTTCATCATAGGAGATGTGGCCATTATTATCTGGGGTGCAGACCCTACTACTCTCGAGAAGCCGGCGTTTCTCTCAGGCGCTTTGGATCTTGGCGGAATCTTCTTTCCCAAATATCGATTGTTTGTGATTGCCGTGGGCATAGCGATCGGAATCGGCCTGTGGCTGTTTCAAGAAAAAACCAAATGGGGCGCCATTTTGAGAGCGGGAGTAGACGACGAGCAAATGGCACGTGCAGTAGGAATCAATGTGCCGCTCCTTTTTACGACCGTATTCGTGGTCGGAGCGGCTCTCACGGGCATAAGCGGTGTCCTGGGAGGGCCATTCGTGGGCGTTTACCCGGGAGTCGATCTCGATGTCCTGCTGTTGGCAGTGGTGGTGATTATTGTAGGCGGTTTGGGGAGCATGAAAGGGGCTTTTTTCGGAAGCATCATTGTGGCATCGCTGGATAACTTCGGGAAAGCCTTATTCCCGGAGCTGGCCATGTTCACCGTCTTTGCTCCGATGGCCATCATCCTTGCTTTGAAACCCACAGGACTGTGGGGCAGAGTACTATGAGCAGCAAAATAAAGACAGTCATCTTTCTCCTTTCGCTTGTAGCGGCATTTGCTCTGTTGCCTTTCATTCTATCCACGTATCGATTAGGCTTGGTCACAAGTGCTTTAATCCTTGCAATTCTGGCCATGTCAGCGAACCTGCTTCTCGGATATCTCGGCCTGGCGTCGGTCGGTCAGGCGGCTTTTTTCGGAGTCGCTGCCTATGCGGTCGCTATTTTCACCAGGAGTGTGGATGGGGCTGCATGGTCGGCAATAGGAATGGGGTTGATGACTGCTGTTGCGGCGGGAGTTTTATTTGGACCGCTTGCTATCCGCACTCGGGACATATTCTTTCTTGTGATCATGTTGGCATTTTGTCAGATTCTGTACGGCGTTGCTTATAGCTGGCGTACGATCACCGGAGGAGACGACGGTCTTCCCGGTTTGGTACGTCCTGAACTGATAGCGGGTATCAGTCTTGATAGTCCTCTGGCATACTATATTTTTGTCGTCATAGTCTTCCTCTTAATAACAGGCGCATTCTGGATGCTGGTGAATTCGCCGTTCGGTTTGGTTCTGAAGGGAATCAAAGACAGTGAAGTTCGTATGAGGGCTCTGGGTTACAACGTGTGGTTGTACAAGTATCTTGCCTTCATCATTTCTGCTTTTATCGGCGGAACAGCCGGTGTTTTGCACGCATACTTCTACGGATGTCCCAATCCCGCCGACTTTAGTCTTATACATTCTTCTTCAGCCCTTCTCATGGTCATTCTGGGTGGTCCCGGGACCTTGTTCGGGCCGCTGGTTGGATCTTTGATCATAGTGTTTGTGCGTGACATTGTAAGCAGCATTACGGACCGATGGCTGATAGTCCTGGGGCTTGCTTACGTTTGCACCGTGCTCTTCTTTCCCGATGGTTTCCTGGGGACAATCGGCAAATGGAGAGAGCCCAGGATATCGGATGTCAAGGATCAGGCTGCGGCATCCACCAATACACTTTTAGAAGCACAGAGCACCGCTGAAACTCTTCTGCCCACCAATCCAGGCGAATAAGAAAAGCTTGGATTCAACTCACAAGAGGAGATGGCTATGAAAAAAGTATTCTTGGTCTCGACGATGCTGGCTTTATTGGCGCTCATATGCGCTCCATTGCTCGGGATTCAGGCGGTTGCCCAGGCATCCGAGCCGGTCAAAGTAGGTTACATGATCTCGTTATCCGGAGTGTACACCGCTCTGGGGATTGACCTGCGAGATGGTTTCAATCTCTATATGGATGAGATAGGGAATAAGGCCGGCGGTCGCGAGATCAAGGTTTTTGTGGAAGACAAGGGCAGTAACGATGTAAGCCGGGCTCTTGATATCGCTAAGAAGCTGTTTGAGAAGGAGCACGTAGATATCTTGGCAGGAATAGTAGGAACGGGATCCGCCTACGCTCTTGCAGAATTTGTGCAGAAGCACAAGATACCGTTTGTAATTTCCAACGCCGGCGCCGACGATCTGACTCAGCGGAAAAACAATCCCTATATTGTCCGGCCCGCTTTCGTGAATAGCGGAGGCTCTCATCCTCTAGGAGAATGGCTCTACGACAAAGGATACCGCAACGCCGTACTCATGGGGGCTGACTACGCGGCGGGGTATGAGCATGTTGGAGGTATCGCCAGAACGTTCAAACAAAAAGGCGGAAAAGTAGTCCAGGAAATCTGGCCTCCGCTCGGAACCAAAGACTACGCACCCTATCTTGCGAAAATAGATCGCAAAGCCGACGTAGTAATGGTTTTCTTCGCGGGAGCCGATGCCCTGAGATTTGTCAAGCAGTATGCGGATTATGGCTTAAAAGGGAAGGTCGCTCTCGTCGGGAAAGGCTATCTGGTTGACGACAATATCCTGGAAAAGCAAGCGGACTCTGCCGAAGGCGTTATCACTGAATCTCATTATTGCTTGCTTTTGGACACTCCGGACAATAATAAATTCAAACAGGCCTACACCAAGAAATATGGCCATCCGCCCACTTTGTATTCCGAACAAGGATACCTTACGGCAAAGTTGATTGCAGAGGCCTTGGAGAAGACGAAAGGCGAAGTGAAGGGAGAAGAGTTCGTCAAAGTCATGCGATCTCTCGAGTTGAAAGCTCCCCGCGGGCTTGTCAAGTTCGATACATACGGTGGAACAAATCAGAATTCGTACATCCGTGAAGTGAAAAAGGTTGATGGCAAGTGGCAGAATGTACCCATCAAAACATATACCGGCGTCAGCCAATTCTGGACATGGAGCCCTGAAGAATTCATGAAACTGCCCTCATACTCGGATATGAAAGGCAAGTGGACGGAATAGGGCTGCCTCTCGATAGCCTTGTCCTGGCCTAATCGAAAACGTGTTCACTCAAAGAAAGCAGATCGGGCAATCATGATTGCGCTGCAGATCGACAATGTGGATGTCCGCTTCGGAGGCCTGCAAGTCCTCACTATGTGCCGACTGTCCGTCGAAGCAGGTGAGAAGCGGGCAATCATCGGCCCTAACGGTGCAGGCAAAACCACTCTTTTCAACGTGATCAGTGGTATTATTATGCCCTCTGCCGGTAAAGTGCTCTCGTTCGACCAAGACATAACGCGAAGCCCTGCACACGTGAGAGCCCTGCACGGCTTGGCCAGGACATTTCAAATAACAAATCTCTTCAACAACTTGTCGGTGCTGGAGAATATAATTCTTGGTCTGCAGGCGCTGACGTCTACGAAGTATATTTTCTACAGGACCACCGCTTCGTTTACGGAGTTGGTTGACAGTGCAGTTTCTTTGCTAAGGACCTGGGGTTTGGAAAACAAAAAAGATCGGCCGGTTCGCAGTTTGTCCCATGGAGAACAACGGCAGCTTGAGATCATACTCGCACTGGCATCAAGACCTAAAATCCTCTTGTTGGACGAGCCAACCCAGGGATTGTCCACTGCTGAAACGGCTCTCGTCGTTCCAATGGTAAGATCGTTGGATCCGTCGACGACAGTCCTGTTCATCGAGCACGACATGGATGTTGCATTTCAAATGGCTGATAAGATCACCGTTCTGTACTATGGATCGGTCCTGGCGGAAGGCACTGAAGACGAGATTCGTGGCAATCCCAATGTGGCCGAGGTGTACCTCGGACTAGAGGGCGACAATGCTTGAAGTAACCGACCTAAACACGTATTACGGATACAGCCACATATTGCACGGCGTCTCTCTAACCGTGAACCGAGGCGAAGTTTTGGCTGTCCTGGGCCGCAACGGGGTTGGTAAGACTACGCTTGTGCATTCCATTGTGGCATTCGCAAAGCCTGCCACCGGCCGGATAAAGCTCAATAGCGAGGAGATTACCGGGCTGCCGACTCATCAAATCGTGCGTAAGGGACTAGCGCTTGTGCCTCAGGGCAGGCGAGTGTTTCGCTCTTTGAGCGTTACCGAGAATCTCTCGATTCCTTTTCCCTGCCAGACAAAGACAAGAAATAATTCATGGGATCTTGAGAAGACGTTTCAGGTTTTCCCCACGCTGCGTGCTCGACGAGATCAGCGGGCCGGAAACCTTAGCGGCGGCGAGCAGCAGATGCTCGCGATGGCAAGGGCTCTGGTGAGCGGACCGGATGTTCTCCTTCTCGATGAGCCATCCGAGGGACTTGCACCATTGATAGTGAAAGGTATATCTGAAGTCATTCAGGAGTTGGCGGTCAGCGGAATGGCGATTCTCCTCGTAGAGCAAAATTTCAATATGGCCCTGAAGACGGCACATAGCGTCCTCGTCATGAGCCGTGGCCAGATAGTTCACCAGTCTACACCGCAGGATCTTGCGGCGAATCACGATGTGAAGGCACGTTACCTGGGCATGTAGTATAGCTGCCTGGAGCCCGGGAGCGGGCCCATGAAGGCGAAAATGGCAAAATCCGAGTTATTGCGCGATAAAACTATTCTGGTCGTGGATGACGAGCCGGACATTCTGGAGAGCCTTGAGGAATTGTTGAGGGACCACACGGACCTCGTCGTTCACACTGCCACGGGGTTCCACGAAGCCCGGCAACTCCTGTTTTCACATAATTACGATGTGGCGGTTCTCGATATCATGGGAGTGCGCGGATTCGAGCTGCTTGAGATTGCCCACCACCGCGGGTTTCCTGTTGTCATGCTGACGGCTCATGCGCTCAATCCTGATGCTCTCAAAAGATCGATCGAACTGGGAGCCAGAGCCTATCTACCCAAAGACCATTTAGCTTTCCTGCCGGAGTTTCTGGAAGACATTCTGAGGCTAAGCTATCGCTCCGTGTGGCGAAAAGCCCTTGATGACCTCCTCAGCATATTCGACACTAGATTCGGATCGAATTGGAGAAAGCCGGAACAACAATTCTGGACTGAGTTTGAGAAGACTCTCCAGGTGGACGAACCGACAATTATATCCGAGCAAGGGTCCGATACAAAGGACCGCGGTTGATGAAAGCAAATTCCGCTGACGATATTTCCCGCAATCGCATGGGATGTCCTGCTTTGAATTCGATAAAAAATCCGACTGCAATTGATGACGATCTCTGCTGCGATCTCCAATTCTCCACCCTTTGTAGATTTTGAATCCTTATTTTATGAAAAGGCGAGCTATTCGTCGTGGAGAACGAAATTTGCTTTTGCTCGTGATACGAACATGGCTGAAGCTCAATCATCCCACCAACCGTCAGAAACGTGCCTCATTACCCTTTTCTTGGCAGGCGACGTTATGACCGGCAGAGGCATCGATCAGGTGATGCCTCATCCGAGCAATCCCATACTGTATGAGCCGTACATAAAGGACGCCCGTGCTTACGTACGCCTTGCCGAACAAGCAAATGGTCCGATTCAGAAACCGATAAGTCATTCCTATATCTGGGGCGATGCACTTGGCGAACTGAAAAGAATGTCCCCACACGTGAGGATCATCAATCTTGAAACAAGTGTGACCACCAGTGACGACTACTGGAAAGGCAAGGGCATAAATTATCGGACGCATCCGGGGAACATCCCTTGCATTACAGAGGCCGAGATAGATGTGCAGAGTGGTTGAGAGATATCTTAAAACGAGAAGGAGCCTTATTTGGAACTCGGGTCGACCTGAACCGGAACAACATCCTGACGCTTCGATGGGATTGAACTACTCACTACAGGAGAAAACCTGGCGCCTAACAGGGGGCAGGCGGTGTTCATCGGGGCACGCGTGACTATATTTATCGCATGCTCAGGAAAGAAGGTACACAATCATGATGTGCTCATTTGCAACACTGGATCACGAGGCACTGAAGATTCTGGAAAATGTCGAGGACGAGACCGGTAAGACGATCTTAGCTTATGACTGTTTCGTTCCCGAAACAATTGGTGAAGAAGAAATTCACAAAATCAGGGAAGCGGAAAAGAAACTGTGCAGGACTCTCGTGGCCATAAAAACCGAACATTGAAAGTGCATATTCATGGATAGCCCTGTTCAAAGCAGGCACTGAGGAAGTCCATGAAAAGAATTACCATTCCTTAATTCCATTTTTATGAAATGAAGATCCTGGATATTATGACATCCAGGATCTTCTCGATGAAATTTCTTTGTGACAAAATCTCCCAGAATTAAGGCACGTGATTCAGAATTTGAGTATTGACAGCTACAGAACTTTTCTGTCCGGCACTCAATTATATCCGGGATATTGTGGTTTCTCCAAGTCCTCCCAAGTAATCCCGAGCTTACTTTTGAAATAGGAACCGAATCGTTCGAACAATTTGGCCCAGTGGGTCCTGCCCTGTTCCAGTTCCATCAGTATTTCAGCCACAAGCTCGGGTAATCTGCTCAGTTCTTCTTTAGGCAGGAATGAGACGGCGCCTCCCCTGATAGCTTCGTTAATGCTCTCCACATTGATGGCTCGCGCTGTGAGCATCGCTGCAGGTAAATGTCGCGCTCGGCATGACTTCAGTAATTCAAACCCATTTACACCCATGATGTCGAGGATCGCGAGATCAAACTCATCGTTATTAATCAATTCGAGCGCACTCTCAAATGTCTGTCCTGTAATCACAATGGTATTTGGAAATTGATCTTTAATAATTTCAAGTATATCGGCTTCATCGTCCACAACCAACAGCCTTTTGTGCTCTAAAATAGATTGATCGTCCATCGTGAATTCTCCCTGGGACAGAAACAACTTTGGCTATAGTTGTAAATTGGGCACGAAGTCTACCTGACTCGCCCAAATCCCTCTGGTAGTGACTCTCTAGGCTTCCTCTATGTTGATTCTCAGCATCTCAAGTGAAGCGAGGACCCGTTTACTATTTCGGTTCACCGCCGGAAAGTCTTCTGAAGCTTCGTAGAGCTGGCGAGCGGTAGTAGTTAGAGTGTCAACTGCTTTGCGCATATCTTCGAGAGAAACTATCCTTTCCATTCTCTAAATCCCCTTTTTTCTCAAATCCTTGAATCTCCGGGCCTTTACTTCATAGCGAGGCAGGCTGTTAGGTGGTAAGATCTCAAGATTGTAGCCAAGGTTAGTCTTCAAACGAAGCTGGGTCGAAAGCTCGCTCCGAAGTTCTTGAATAGCGGAATTTCCAGCTTCTTCCGTTAATTCAACTTTCAGAGTAATGGTATCGGTGTCGCCTTTTTTGTCTACAATAACTTCATACTCATTACCCAGTCCTTGCATGGAACGAACCACATCCTCGATTGCAGACGGAGCTAAAAGCACACCTTTGACCTTGGTTATGTCATCAGCCCGTCCGATCACGCCTCCTTTGAACAGCTTGTAGGTGCGCCCGCAGTCACATTGCTCATCACAAATCTCTACGATGTCCTTGGCATCGAACCTGATGCACGGCTGAGCGATTCTATCCAGCGCCGTAATCACAAGCTTGCCCTTTTGTCCGGCTTTGGTGACACGCTCCCCTGTTTCCAAATCTTCCACCTCCGCCAGGAACATGGCTTCATTGACATGGAGAGCGCCCGACTGGCATGAGCATTCAAATCCCCAGGCCCCTATTTCTGTGGCGCCCGCGTGATCGTAGACTTTGGCTCCCCAAATCTCTTCGATCCGCTGTTTTGTCGAAGGAATCAGCGCGCCCGGCTCCCCAGCGCATGTAATTTTGGTGATGGGCAATGTAGCAGGATCGATATGAAGCTGATTGCGTGCCGTATCGGCCATTCCAAGCACATACGTCGGCGTAGCCATCATTGCCGTGGCCTGTAACTCCTGGATCTTGAGAATACGAGATTTTGTGTCGAGCACCCCTCCCGGGACCGTTTCGCATCCTATCTTCTCCGAAGCATAGTGTGCAGCCCAGAAAGCTACGAATACATTGTACCCGAATGGAAGGAAGACGCGATCATGGGGCCGGTAGCCTTGTGCCCAAAGCAGGGTGGCCCAGCACTCGGTCCACCATTCCCAATCTTGCCAGGTGTCAGCCTGATAGATGGGTTGCCCCGTCGTTCCACTGGTTTGCCGAAATACACATACATCGTCCAGGTCGACACACAGCGCATCGCCATATGGAAACGGATCTTTTCGCTGAACAGGCTTCATCATAGCCTTTTCTACTTTCGGAACCCGGCGGATGTCGTCCCAGGAATTGATATCTTCAGGATGCATTCCTGCTTGCTGATAGAGGGCGCGGTGAAATCGTGAGTTAGAGTACGCCCACGTGAGAATGCGTTTGAATTTCTTTAGCTGCAATGCCTCCAGCCGCTCGCGTGGGAGTACTTCCAAATACGGATTCCAATATGACACCTGTTTGTTCATGATTCCTCGCCAAGAATGTTCCAGACTCAATGGGTTTTTCTGTCTTGAGACCAAGAGCAGATTGACAATTGTGACAAGATTTCCTCGGTGCCGGCCAAGTCCTAGTCTTTCTCCCGTTCTTTCCTTCTTTAGTTTGGACTGCCGTGATCGGCAATACACCGCATAATGACCTGGCACATCTCTAAATGGCCGATGGCCTGTGAACTCCTATTCCATCATCATATTGGGCAACCACAATGAAATCTGAGGAAAGAACAGGAGCAGCAGAAGGCACAGACTCATCCCTATGATAAACGGATAAATACCTTTATATACAGTACCGACCGGTTCCTTGCAGACCCCCGAGACAACGAAGGCATTGATCGCCATAGGGGGGAGAATGACGCCTATCATGGTTACCACGCTCACGATAACCCCGAACCAAATAGGATCGTACCCCATCTTGAGCACTACCGGGAGAAATATCGGGGTTGCCAGGATGAGAAAGGCCAGGTCCTCGATAAAAGACCCGCCGATAAGATAGACCGAAATAATAATGAGCATAATAACCGTGCGATCGACCTGAAGGCCCTCAAGCCAGCTTGCCACAATGTACGGCGTACGGGTGACGGCAAAGAAATGGCCCAGGATGGTTGCTCCGGCAATGAGCATGATGACCATGCACGCAATACGCAAAGTCTCTGATACCGCTTGTATAAAGCGTTTCAGGTCCATGTCTTTCTTGCACAGAGTCAGGATCAAGACGGCAAACGTTCCGACACTTCCGGCTTCGGTCGGGGTAAAAAATCCCATCATGAGGCCGCCTACCACAATGAGGAAGATCGAGAGCACCACCAGGACAGGCGGCAAGGATGAGAATCGCTCCTTCCAGGAAGACTTTTCACCCTTAGGGCCAAGATTGGGATTCATGGCGCTCCACCCGAAGAGTGTCATCACAAAGGAAAAAGCAACGATCAGTCCGGGGATGATTCCAGCCAGAAACAGCTTGCCGATGGAAGTCTCCGTGAGTATTCCGTAGACGATGAGCACTACACTGGGAGGAATGAGTATTCCCAGGGTTCCCACGGTAGCAACCGTTCCACAGGAGAGCCGCCTGTCGTAATTGTACCGATCCATCTCAGGGACTGCAATTGTTGCGAATGTTGCCGCAGTTGCAGGGGAAGAGCCGCAAATTGCCTTGAAAACCGTAGCAGCGGCAACGGTTCCGATGGCGAGACCTCCGGGCACGTGTCCGATGAATTTATATGCCGAATCGTACAGATTGCGAGCCACGCCACCACTTGCACCGACTTGCCCCATAAGAACAAACATTGGAATGACCGTAAAACCATATGAAGACAGTACGGAAAAAACGTCTTTTGCCACGAGATTGAATGCGGCATCCACGTTTACAATGGCGGCGAACCCGATGAACCCGGCAAGGGCCATTGAGAAGCCAATCTCAAGACCCATGAAAAAGAAAACGAAGAGCAGGAGAATGACCAAAAGACCGATTGTGGCAAAGCTCATGGTTCCAACTCTCTCTTTTCCAACATGTCTACAAACAGCACTAGACACTCAATGAAGAAACATAAAGCCATCAAATAGGTAACGGGATAAAGAGGAAGTTGCAGAGTAGGGGTGACTTCGCCCACACGGTAAAAATCATTCCCCATGCTCCACGTGTTCCATCCAAGGATTGCGAACAAGCCGATAGCGAGCAACCTTGTCAGAATGCGCAGGACGGATTGCAGCGTATCGGGCAGTTTTCCGGTGAGGAAGTCCATCATAACGTGACCCTTCAGACGAGACGTCTGAGGCAGAGCGAATCCGATTACGACTGCCCCGAGTAGTCCTACCAACTCGTACGTGCCGAGGATCGGTCGCTTAAACGCTCGGAGAATCACATCCGCAACCGTTAACAGCATGGTTCCGGTCAACGCGAAACCGGCAATCACGAAAAGAAAACGGGAAAATATTCGATTTAATCCGCCGAGATAACTTTTTGTCTTCACTGTACTTTCCACGAAGCCGGACTCGCCTGCTCGGGAGAGTCCGGCAAACTTCATGTAAATCAGGGGTTTTTCTTGAGCCATTCCTTGCAGAAATTCAGCGCTTCTTCCCCGGGAAGACCTTTTGCCTTCATAGCCGCGACATATTCATCCAAAACGGGACTAACCGTCTTGGCCCATCGTGCATCCTCCTCTTTCGAGAGCGGGATTATCTTATTTCCTTTGGATAAGGTAAATTCCGTGCCGATTTTGTCGAAGGAGTCCCACCCATCGCCTGTTTTGTCGATCCATTCTTTGTTTATCTGTTCGATGGTCTGCTGAACGTCCTTGGGCAGAGAATCCCACTTCTTCTTGTTCATAGCCACGAAAAAACCGAGTGTGTATGCAGAGCCGAAATTCTGTGTAGTGGACTTGATCACTTCAGCGAACTTCCACCCCTTGAGCGTTTCAATAGGAGAAACAACCCCATCTACGACGCCTTTCTGCAGGGAGTCATAGCATTCATTCTGAGGCATGGCCACAGGAGTAGCCCCAAGAGCCGCCACCACCTTCGCACTGGTCCCCGAACACCTGACTTTCATTCCCTTGAGATCTTCCATTTTCTCAACGGGCTTCTTGGTGTGGAAAATACCGGGACCATGGCCGTGGAGATACATAATTTTCACATCATCGAATTCTTTAGGCTTGAATTTGTCATAGAACGCGTTGCACAGCCTCGTTACTTGAATCCCTTTGGTGTAGCCCAGAGGAAGGTCTATGACTTCACTGAGCGGGAATCTCCCCTTAGTATAACTGAGGACCGACATGCCGATATCGGATATACCTTTGACGACACCATCATAACATTGATCCGCAGGGGTCAGGGTTGCGCCGGGAAACATATTGATCTTCACTGCACCGTTGGTCCTCTTTTCAACTTCTTTGGCCCACTCGGTGGCAAGAAGCGTGTGACCGTGAGTAGCCGGGAAGAAAATTGAGTAAGTAAGCTCAAGTGTCTTACTTTGGCCGGGACTGTGTCCTCCCAGCACCATCAGTGCCGCCACAAGAATCACCGTCAGCAACGGGAAAGTCCTGGTCGTAGACATGATCACCTCAATTCATAAGAGTGATGAAACTTCAGAAACCAATCGGACTAAGTCTTGTGATATCGACGGATTTACACACTGGAGAGGGTGTTGTCCGAAACTCTGCGCATTGCTTGTTGACGACTTCTCATACCTTTTCGCCAATAAATCTGATAAACCGAGAGGTCCGGCAGAGACGCCGGACCCTACCATCAGCCGGTAGTGGCCGTGCCTCCGTGCCGGCCAAAATTGGATTCATAAAAGCGAATAGGTATCAGGCAGTGTCACTTGGGTCGAAAGACAAAGACATCTGAAGAAAACAGATTCCCCTATACCAGTTGAAATCCAGCAATATGCACAATCGTTGTTTCAGCGTGAGCAGGCGATCGATCAGCCGTGTCGCTGTTACTATGCATTGTCTGTGCCACAGCTTACTCCTCAAGTAGCTATCTACTGAAGCATAAGCTTATCAATGTGTTGCGAGGATTCGTCAGGAAGTAAGAGGAGGCATTTTGGCGTCTGCATCAACGATGAAATGGGCGATATCGCCCAGTAAGTGGAGAGAAGTCGATGTAAGGTCCAAATATAGTAGAACTTTTGGAGTTGGGCGATATCGCCCTTATGTGGCCAAAGTTGGGCTACTTCAGCCCACCCACCTTCAGGGCTTTCATCTGACGCTTGAGCGTATAGCGGGAGATTCCCAGAATACGGGCAGCAGCACACTTGTTGCCGCCACTCCTTTCCAAGGCCATTTCTACGAATTGGCGTCTCAATTCCTCTATAGCAGAAGTCATGGACGGAGATGGAGGAAATCCTACAACCCAGGGAGAGTCACAATCATTGGTATGTGCCAGGTCCAGAAAATCAAGTCTCAGATCCGGTCCCTCGGAAAGAATAACGGAGCGCTCCAAAACGTTCTTTAATTCCCGTACGTTTCCCGGCCAGGAGTACTGAATCAATTTTTCCATATCTTCCGGACGAATGCTTAATCCTGCGGTGAGCCGCAGTTCCTGGGCCAGTTGACCGACAATTTGGCCCGTCAGCACTGGTATGTCTGCCAATCTTTCACGCAACGGCGGGACTCGGATCCCATACACATTCAGGCGAAAAAACAAATCACGTCGAAATTCGCCCTTGGAAACAGCTTGACTCAAATCTCTGTTGGTAGCCGCCATAATTCGAACGTTAACCGTCACATTCTTTTCACCGCCAACGCGGGTGAATGAGAATGTATCGAGAAATGTAAGTAACTTGGCCTGCATCGACAATGACAGCTCTCCGATTTCGTTCAACAGCAGGGTTCCACCCTCAGCCAGTTCGACCAGACCCCGCTTACGCCTAATGGCCCCTGTGTATGCTCCGGCTTCATGCCCGAACAGTTCGGATTCCGCCAACTGCTCGGCAATGGCGGCGCAGTTGATAGCATAAAACTGGCCCCCGCTCCTTTTCGAGTTATTGTGAATGTACCGAGCAAGGTAGTCCTTCCCGCTGCCACTTTCTCCTTCGATGAGGACTATGAGATCGGAATTCGCTGCTATACTGGCTCTGGCCAGCGTAACTCGCATGGCAGGGGAAAGATATTCCTCGGCCGTACTTTGGTCACAGGAGATGATCCTGCGTCGGTCCGTTATGTTTCTTGATATTGTGCATATACCGACGATTTGCCCCTTACTGTCTCGGATGGGTGAACGTACGTCCAAGAAGGTTGTGGGCAATCCCTTGACCGGCCGGGTGTGCTCTTCTTCTATAGTCTCCCCTGCCAGCACACGGTGATCGACTTGTCGAAGGTGCTGTCCCGCTTCATGTCCGAAGATCTCTTCATCACTCCGGTCAACGATATCCTTTGCAGGCAACTCCAACAGATTTGCCATATACGGGTTCACCAGAGTATACTTTAGTGAACGATTTTTAATGGATATGCATTCTGTGGCCGCCTCGAAGATGGCTCTCATTCGCTCTTCGCTCAGGATCAGGGCCTCCTGGGCACGGGCTCTCTCAGCAATTTCAGCTTTGAGGCGAGCATTTGCTTCCGCGAGTTCAGCAGTACGTTCTTTAACTCGTATCTGGAGTTCGTCGCGAGCTTCCTGAAGCGCTTCTTGGGCAATCTTCCTTTCCGTAATGTCTCTCATAATTCCTTGATATCCGCTAATTCGTCCTTCTCCGTCCAAGCGAACATCAATGGTGTGCAAGGTGTCGATTTCAATGCCGTCAATTCGACGAAATTTGATCTCGAAATCCATTGCGACACCCGTTCGGTCCACTTTTCTTCGCATTTGGATGCGCTGGCGGGGATCTGCGTAAAAATCTTGAATTCTTCTTGCGAAAACCTCCTCTTTGGTCTTGCAGCCCACCAGGCGCACGAAGCCTTGATTGACATCCAGGAAATCGCCTCCTCTGTTGGTTATGACTATTCCGTCATTAGAATTCTCAAATACTGCTTCGTGGAGCGCACCCTTGGCTTTCAGCGTCTCATTCGCGAGTCTAAGGCCTTTAATTTCCGCGTTAGAGCCTTCGATAGTGTTGGTGGATGCTCGTTCGCATTCCTTCGTAAGACGACGGAGATCGGCAACGATCTGGCGGACGTACTCGTCAGTCTGATTGTAGGTTATGGCCGCTCGAAGCTCATCCAATCTCTCCTGAAGTTCTCTCAGTTTGAGAGCAATGCGTGAGTCACTGGTGCTATTCATGGGAATCCACCTGGTCTCGCGAGACAAAGACGATTACTGCGTACATACGATAGTACAACAAGTACAAGCTGTTGTGCATACAGGATTCTTACCTATCTTGATCCGTAGCGAAGAAAACGTGGGGACCGTGTATTCATGAGTGCCACCGGAACAACGGCGGCTGTTCATAGATTTCCGGGTTGTGTCAGTCTTTGGTCCGGCTGTCACTGCTGTATCGGAATGCATGGAAATAGAGGCTGAGACACATCCCACCGGCCGGCCAGATTTTACCACCCCATTGGGGCAATGCCAAGTTCCGAGTCTTTTCATACCTATTCGCTTTTAGGAATCCAATTTTGGCCGGCACGGAGGCACGGCCACTACCGGCTGATGGTAGGGTCCGGCGTCTCTGCCGGACCTCTCGGTTTATTAGATTTATTGGCGAAATGGTATCAGCTACTCGGAGAGCACATTGCGAACCTGTCCGGAACTCACGGAGCTCCAATGCTATCACAAAATGATTGCAACGGAGTGACCCGCGTGTTATCGTTACTTTATGAACAAAGCGCAACGCAGGACACGTGATGCCATTTTCTCACAACCGGTTCCAGCGACCTTGGAATGGCGGCGCATTGAGTCCCTGTTTCGAGCGCTTGGCGCACAATTAATCGAGGGCGACGGGTCCAGGGTTCGATTCCTTCTAAACGGCGTAATCGCCACATTCCACAGACCCCACCCTACAAGAGAAGCGAAGCCATACCAAGTTCGTGATGCACGAATATTTTTGGAGAGCGCTGGAGTGAAACCATGAGCACAATGACTTACAGAGGATATGCAGCCAGGATCGAGTACAGCGATGAAGACGGTTGCTTCATCGGCCACATTGCGGGGATCAAAGATATCATCGGTTTTCACGCGGAATCCGTTAAAGAATTGCGTGCTGCCTTTGAAGAGGCTGTAAACGACTATCTGGCGGCGTGCGAAAAGTCTGGTCGAGCGCCGCAAAGGCCATACTCAGGAAAGCTGATGCTGCGAGTGCCGCCTGAAGTTCATGCCCGTGCGGCAATGATGGCCGAAGCCCATGGAATGAGTCTAAACCAGTGGGCAGCCGAGGTTCTTTCAAAAGCTTCTTGACAAAAAACCAATCATCCGTACGGTTCCGTTGATCGTCGAGCCGATGGGATTCTTGGTCACGGAGACAAGAAGAAGTCCTTGTGGGCGCTTTATCTCAATATTTCGGATGGGGATCTCTCGGTGACGATAGACATGTGAAATTCGACGGGCGAGACAGGTACGGGTGAGGAAGTGATGGTCGCTAATTGTTGATCAAAGATTCTCTAAGAAATCCTGTAAGGAAACCCCGGCTTGTTTCAGTATTCCGCGTAGTGTCCCAACCGCGAGTTCTCGGTGCAAAGGAACTACGCATCCGATCTTGGCTTCCGGCATTTTCTTCAGGACGACATGACTCCCGCGCTGTCTGACTTGCACAAAGCCCAAGCGCTCTAACGTTCGAATAACCGCCTTTCCTGAGACACGCTTCAGTTCAACCATATGTCGCTTCAAAAGTCGTCATGATCACTCGGGAAGTCTTCGGATGTGGAAATTCCTCAAGATACAGTTCGGTGGCTTCTTTGAGATTGGCAACGGCTTCCTCCAGGGTGTAGCCTTGGCTCACCGTGCCCACCTCGGGGCATTCGGCAACGAAAAGGTCTTCTTCCCTGTGAATAACCGCGGTGAAGGTTCGTTCAGACATGGTATCGTCACTCCTTTAAGTATCATATATATAATCTCCTGTGGTTTCAATCCGAAACCAACGGTTCACGATCTTCGGCACTGTTGGTTCACGAATGCCGCGCGCAGCGGTGCGTTCCCGGACATATGGCCGATGCGATTCTGGGTCACGGAAACAAGAAGAAGTCTTTGCAGGAGCTTTATCTTACGATTTCAGACGAGGATCTTTTGGAGGCAATAGACATGATGAAATTCGACGTGGGAGAGACGGACATACGGACGAAGAAGTAAAATTCGGCAGCCAGGATACCGTGTTCAATTTCGCCCCTCGGCCTTCTTTTGCTCCGAATCTTTTCGTTAGTGCTATCCGGGCCGCCGACCGTTTTTTTTCTTGATGGTTGTCTATAGGCTCACATGCGTCAAGCAAAAAAAGATCCGCTGAAAATGAACCAGGGGAAGTAACCCAACGACAATAACCAATATGGGTTTGTCATTCAGACTGAGCATCTCTCACGCCCCTACTACCAGGCCCTCATCTTGAAGAGGCGGCCACTGTCGTCTTCATCATGAAGTCGCAGGACTATTTCTGATTCATCGAATACCGGTTCCGCTTCATTGGGTCGGGCAGGTAGGTCAGAGTCGATTAGCGTGATAATGTGCTGGATGCCCAAGTTCGCATTGGACCGAATGACACCCAACAGGTTTTCCTTTTTACGATCATCCAATGACTCGAACACGCCGTCATGGAAAACAAAGCGAGGGAAGTGGCCGTCCTTGTGCGCCTGCAAGAGCGCCGTGTCCAAAGCAATGCACAATAGCTTTCGGTAAGTGTAGCCCAGGTCCGCGCTTGTAGCGTTGCCTGAGTCGTCCAGGATCTCGGCTTTGAAATCCAAATGACCTTGCTGGTTCGTTGACACGCTGAGCAACGCCTTACGGTCGATGACGTCTTCTACGATATCGTTAAACAGAACACGGATCACCGAGAACTGGCTTTCCCTATCGGTATTCTCTTGCTCGACGTTTTCCTCGATTTCGTTTTGAAGTTGACTCTTCTCTTCCTTCAAAGATCGAATCTTGGCGCGAAGTTCTTGTAGCCTATGCAAATATCCCCGTTGTCGATCGAGGGTAGCGATCTCGGACCTTAGAGTGACAAGATCATCTGTTACTCGCTTATACTTGATGAAAGCATCGCTGCCGCTAAGAAACGCAAGAGCCTCTGAGCGGCGCTTGTTGATCTTGTTCAATTCCGTGTTGACGCGCTTGAGATCCGCCTCGATCTCATCCAGTTCTTCCTTGAGATAGCTACGACGCTCCTCGGTTATCGCACGATTGAAGGCCAGTAATTGCTCGAAGTCCTTTCTTATCTGACCCGCAAAAATGATTCCAGCCTCGTTGAAAAGTTCGCTCGCTTTTTGGGGGTCAAACAGCATCTCATCGTCGGCAATCGAGGTCGTGATCTTCTTCTTGTTCATTGACAATGAATATCGTTCCGCATTGAGTCGGGCAATTGCGGCATCCAGCTCGTCCACGACGATCTTCGTCTTGTCCTTGTCGATCTGTCGGAAGTCAAAGGCGTCAAGTAGACGTTGCTTCTTATCAGCCTCATTCTGCTTCAATAGCAGCATTCCCTCTATCCGGCTGATGTCCTCGATCGATCCACCCAGTTCCTTCTTGATGATATCTTCTTCCGACTCCTTCTGGGTAAGTTCTGCTTCCTTCTCGTAATGTTTAATGATGCTTTGAGCGCTGAAGCCAAGCAGATGGGCAAGAAAAGGTTTCCAATCAGCATGTCTGGACGCAAATTTCCTAAGATGGAACACGTCACGAAAATCTTCCTGCGTCCGCACGAGATATCCTATGATCTTTCGATATGGCCAAGGCTTGAGATCACGCAAATCAAGAATACCATCAAGCAATTTTTTCGCATTGTCGAAAGGTACGGCAAAATGATCCCATGACACATCAGGTAGATCACTGAAGTCTTTGAAGGGCTGGGCATGCCGTTTGATGCTTATTTTCGTCGCTTCTTCGACGCCACGTCGCAAGGTAATGAAAGAGCCATCCAGAAGCTCGACCTCGAGAAAAAATACGAAGTCCTTGAATAGGTCAAAGTGTTTGAAAAGAAAAAAGGCCTTGTCTCGTTTGGAAAGCAGACAAAAGTCGATTAATCGGCCGAGGGTGGTCTTACCGAGGTTGTGCGTGTCCTTCAATTTGTTTTCAGGTAGTCTGATCTCAGCCAAGACTACATTCAGGCCCGGCAAGAATTGGATCGGTGCGAAGAGATTCGGAATGTTTGAGTAGAGCTTAGAAAGCCTCATTTGACCCCACGTATTCCAAAGCATCGGTCTTCGGACGATAATCTATAAGGCCTAGTAAATACAGTAGGTTCAGGGCGGGCAAGAACAGAACCTCACCTCCCTTTACATGCTTTTTGACAAACTCCTTGAGAACACCGTATTCTTCCACTCGCCGTCCCTTCAATCTGGCGATCATGAGCATTGCGACATAAATCACCGTGCGATCAGGATGTGAGTGCTTGCTGGGTCTGAGCATCTGTATCCTCGCCAAGGTCGCAGTTCCAGTACATGTAGAAAATCACCGTTTTTGTCAATCTCGTGTTTCCACGCAGGACGGCATCACGTTGGAAGAGAAGATCAAACAGATAATTCAGCACCTCGTCGAATGTCTGATAGTCCTTGCGCTTGGCAATCACCTTGAGCTGAAACTCTTCGACAATGCACGAATAACGATCCAAAAGTTCCTCGTTCTGAGGGTCCGACAAGAACTCTCGAATCTGTTGAGTTTCTTTCAGATAGTAATTCCGCAAGGTCCGCGCATATTCCTCGCTCATCTTGTTGATTTGATTCTTTTGTTTGTAAGACACACGGTCCTTTGGCACGTTATCGAGTTTCGCACTGACGGTGGGCAGGTGTTTCGACAGTAATTCCACCAGATCCGCTAATTCGTTCGGACTTACAATCAACGGCGAATCGATTGGATCGATCTCCGCTATTCTTGTAACCTCCGGGAACCGTTTGAGGTATAACTCAAGCTGTTCTACCCCGCACAGATAGATTGATTGCTCGGGTAGTTTGCACTCTTTTGATATGTGCGCCCGGATCGTCGATTCGCTCTCGCCTGTAAGCCTGCGATTGGAGAAAAGCATATAATGATCAAGTTTCTTAGTCTTTCGGAGCTTCTTGATGCGCGGCAATTCTTTCGCTACGATTGTGTTAACGCTGTTCTCACTGAAAAAGTCCGAGTCTGAAAATCTCTTATTAAGGCCGTTCGTGTGCTTGGCCTGCACGATGACGGTGCCTTTCCAGGGCTCGGCCTTGCTAGGGTGCAATTCGGCAGTACCCATGAATTTAGCGTCCCGTCCTCCGTCCGGTCCACCTGCAAACCCCTGGACAGCTACACCAAGCAAGAACTGACAAACGGCAACAACTAGGCCCTCAAACTGGTCGTTGCTCAGATCGTGATATGCATACTTCATGCAAGGAGTCTCTCGCTTCAAGAATCAGACGTGATGGATTAATTTATGCAGGCTACTTTCTATAGATATCCGATTTTACATTGAAACCCACTTGAAGCAGTACGGCAACTGTTCGCTGGAGCGCACTTGTAGGCCCCACGGTTCGTCGGCCACTCACGTTATTTGAAAAGAACCAATCCATAACAAAGCTTAGTGTCCCAATGACCGGTGGGAAATGTGGCCAAAATGTCTGAGCCGTCCTGCAACGGACACCACAGTGAAAATTGCACAGAATCAATCGCAGTCAGCAAGCTGACATGATTGATAGGATCATTGCGCTCGGGATCTAAATGAACCTCTGAATAAATCAGCACACTCAGCTTCTCGATCACGAAACGTCGCTGAACCTCGGTATAACAGCGAAAAACGTGCAGGCTGGACGCTAGCCGCAAATTTCGTGCGATGTCGCAAACCATATCAATATTAGTGACTCCGGGCTTCGGGTCAGAGTGCGAAGGCTGCCAAACGGGATAGGGGAAGCTTTTCAAGAAGTCATCCACACTCATTGGCGAGCCTTTGTCGGCCAGAAGCTTTAAGAGACAGCGACAAGCGCATCCGTATTCGTTAAAGGTTCCCATGCGTGTAGCCTCCTTACGATGGTCAGACCGTCCCGTAAAATTCGAGAATTCCAGCGGCCACCTTATTCAATCCAATGGCACAGTGAAGTGAAAATAATACCCCGTAACACATCTCAAATTACGTTTGGGCCCTACACGGGCCTATATTCAGCCCTAAACGAAAACAGGGAGGTTGAGATGTTGCCCAACTTCCCTGTCCGCAAGGTATAATATTTTGGCGTCCCCAAGGGGATTCGAACCCCTGTCGCCGGCGTGAAAGGGCGTGGCCCCGCCGAATTAAATTAAACACGTATCCAGAAATCCCAGTCATTTCGATCCTTATTAAGCCATTTCAGTCCCCGCCAATCCTTAGCAATCTCTCAATTTGCGTACAAGGTGCGTACAAGAATTTTAGCTACAACAGGCAAGAGGAGTCGGGAGTTGTTGTCCTGATATGACCGGAACTTGCCTCAATTCGGTTCATCCCCACGCATGTGGGGAACACCGTGGCGACCGGAGAAAAATACCCGTATCTCAGCAGTAGCTTCGTCTTCCTGCAAAAAGGAAATCAGTTTTACCCCGTCCATCTCACAAGGTATTCTACGATTCTTCCCCACTATAGTTTCGCCATGTTTGTTGAGTAGTTGATGATATTCTAGATAAAAGTCTTTAAAAATACAGGCGTTCCTTTCATAAGCATTTTTGGCAAAAAGAACGAAAGGAGGAGCGCCTGTATGAAGAGGGATTTACCACAACCGTTTGAGATTGGAGAGATAAATTTTAGGGGATGTTTTAGTGCTCCCAGTTTCAGGCATTTTGTCCTATTCATGATCGGTTGGGTCCTGACAGTGGGGAAGCACACAGTCAGCAATGTGATACTGACTATGAGACTGCATGAATCGGAGCATTTTGCCAGTATTTACAGATTTTTTTCCAGGGCTCAATGGAATCCCGATCATGTGGGACAAATCCTCTTTGACATGATGCTGAGCCTGTTTGTGCCTCCCGGATCAGAAGCAGTGGTCGTTGTGGATGATACTTTGAACAAGCATTGTGGAAAGAAGATTTGTGGAGCCGGCTTGCAACACGATGGTTTTGCTCGGAAACGTGATGGTCAGAAGGGTTATGGGGTATGCTTCGTGATTATAGGATTGGCTGTGCCCTTGCCGGGGATAAGCGACAGGATATTTTGTCTGTCGTTTGCAGCCCGGCTTTGGTGGCCCTCGAAAGCCAAGGTTCAACCCAAACAAGTTGTCCGCAAAACGAAACCGGAATTGGGATTGGAGGTGATCCAGGTTACCCGGAGTTGGCTGGAGCCACAGCGACGATTACGAGTGGTCACCGATATAAGCTACTGTTGTAGAAAGATTATTATGGAGCGTCTCCCAGGAGTCTTTATACCCGGCCAACTGCGTATGGATTCGTCCTTATATGAAGCCTCACTTTGCCCGCTTATAGGTCCCCAAGGCCTTTCCAGAGTAAGAGGAAAACGATTGCCGACCCCGGCAACCATGCTGAAAGGGGGAGGCCGGATCCTGGCGCACGCGGATATCTGACGCTGCTTGCAGAGGGATCTCGCCTTTCCCACGGCTCACCGTCAAACGGAGCCCGTCTCCAGGAGGACCTGGACAGGAAGACCACGTGAGCATATATAGCTTGAAAGTAATCATCCAGGTTGATACACTGAGTCCAACTCCGATTGGTTGGGGGCATCCCGAGATGAAGCGCGAAAGGGAGAAAGCGGATTGCGTCCTGGTCTGCAAATGCAGGCAAGGATCGGTTCTTGCGTGGGCGGAGTTCTTCAGTACGCATGCTCAAAGCTCGTTCGAATCGCCGAATGAAGTGGACAGTCTCTACAAGAGCACGAATCCTCTGAAAACGCTTAAATCACGAACCGAGTTCGTGCAACCCTCACAGATCAAACCAATACTCCTCCAATTTCAGACAGGCGAGTACAGCCTGGGGGATCTGACTTCAGCGCTGCGACAGAGTCTCGGCATAGACGCTTGTCCGGGAAGACAGAGCCAGCGGTGAGCGTAGCCTTGTACGAAGCCGCGAGCGGCGCGGTAGTTCGAGAAGCATCGGGAAAACCGTCCAAGGGAAATTTGGGTTCCTTTGTCATCCACCGTTTGCGTGATACGCTTCCGGCGCCAAGCTAGCTTGACCGGGTGCAACTTTTAGCCCTTCGAACATTGGTGGTTTGCGCTAATCTGGATCAAACAAACATATAATCCTGAACAAGACACATACTGTGTCCAAACAAATGGGGAATACGACGTGTTAGAGAAATTATGGTGGCGTCTCGCGCACGGTACACACCTCGATCATGAACCCCAAACGAAGACCGCGTCTACCAATACTGAGCAGGAGGTTGCGTCATGAACTCCATTCCGAAAATCGTCGCGGTGTATGTCTCATCACTGTTAATTCTCTTAGCCGTTGTGGGCGCTTGCCACTCAGAAGAGCCGTACAAATCCTGGTCCGCGGATCAGAAACGCGTGGTCGCACGGATGGCTTATTACAACAAGGTGTTAAAACAACTCGAGTACATTCAGGACGGTCTTCGGCGCAATCGAGTAGTGCAGGACCCGAAGTCCGGTCGACTTCTTGACATGGCCGAGACAGAATTCAAGTCCCAGGGAGCTCGACAGGCCCCTCCACCTAACGCCGGACCATGGGGGGAGGTGGAAACCCAGCGTTTGAAGGACGGAACGACAAAGTACATTTACACTTTCAGACTACTTGATGGCCGGATACACCAAAATTTCTATGGGGGCTCTACGTCTGAGAGGGACTTGATAAAGATCAGAGAGGCCATGGAGGCAGCGCGTTACGCAGTGCGAGACGCGGAAAGTCGCGCAATAAGTGAGGGCCTCAACCAGCAACAATGGAAAGATCCGAATGCCCTGGAAGCAGTGGAGAGGGATATACAGAAGTATCTAGACGACAAGGCACAAAAAGACAAAGCGGACTTTATCGGGAATCTGGTCGAAGATCTCCAGATTAAGAGTGACGTCAAAGTGAATTGGGGAGAGGAGACCACTCGTGAGGCTGGAGAAGATACCAAGAAGAGCCAGGACGGTGGTATTATACGCAAGGAAGAGATGACTTCCGAAAGTCATCAGTCGGCTACGACGACAGCGACGTCGAATTCAT
Source organism: Desulfomonilaceae bacterium (assembly GCA_041740635.1). GTDB lineage: Bacteria > Desulfobacterota > Desulfomonilia > Desulfomonilales > Desulfomonilaceae > Desulfomonile. The sequence continues at coordinate 36,077 of JBGSLQ010000069.1, forward strand.
GGAGTACCGATGGGTCGAAGGTTCCGGTTGAATGGGGTGAACAGAGTACTCGTGAGGCTGGAGAAGATGCCACGAAGAGTCAGGATGTCAGTGTTGACTGGGGGAGCGAGACCACCAGCGAAGCCGGACAGACCGCTACTTCTTCCGGCGCCGTTTACCCCACCAAATTCGACGACAGGATTCAATGGAATGACTTGCAAGGGAATCCGGGTACTCGCAATGTGACTCCTCCGGGCGGTTATACGAAACCGCCAACCTACAATCCCATCACCGGCACGTATGTGGAGGATCGATGGCAACGCACACCTAGCCCCCCGCGTGTGGGAATCCTTCCGGCTCGGCCCCTCAGACCGCCTCAGACGCCCTCACGGGGAGTGCGCTCCAATTCTGCTAATGACATCACAGATATCAGCGGGTTGCGTCTTCCTGTACGCCCCATACCATTCAACCCCTCAAGAGTGTCACCACCTAGTGGGACATCCTCGTGGCTCCCTCCGTCTACGGGCCCATCGTACGATAATGACCTGGAGGGCGCCATAAGGGCTGGTCTCCGTGAACAAGAAAGGAATAACAGGAATGGAGTGCCCCCCACCAAGACAGGCCAACCGACCAACATTAAGAAAGGGGGATCTGATCCGTATGCTCCTTTGAATCTGCAACCAAATCGAACCAGCGCGAATATTAAACGCCCCACCGGCACAACAGTCAACACTACCAATATCAAAACCGGGACAACGAGGTGGAATCCAAATCACAGACGAATTCCAAATAACGTCAACCGTACACGCAAGGGGACCGTCTTGCGTTAATGAGCCGAATGCTATGAGGGTAATCAGGGAGGGATACATGATGGTTATCAGGCCAATTCTCCTTGCTTTAACGTGTCTCTGCTTTGTGGGGTCCGTCTGGGCACAACATACCCAATGGAAGAAACTGAACAATGAAGTGAAAGAGCTGCACGCCCAAGGAAAGTACGCTGAAGGGGCAGAAATGGCAACGCAACTATTAGAAGCGGAGGAGAAGGCCTTTGGCCCTACGCATCCCAACGTAGCCGTAGCCCTGATCAACCTTGCCGTATTCTACATGAGACTGGAGAATTATTCAGACGCGGAACCCCTGTACAAGAAGGCCCTGGCCATCTTGGAGAAGTCGCAGGGGCCTAACCATTCCGATGTGGCACATGCTCTGAACCATTTGGCCGAATTCTATGTTTTGCAGAAAAAGTATTCGGAGGCGGAACCCCTGTACGAGAAGTCGCTGGCCATATATGAAAAGGCTCGGGGGCCTAACCATCCCGATGTGGCCGTGGTGCTTCTCAATCTGGCAAATCTTTATTCTCAACGAGAGTGGTATTCGGAAGCGGAACCACTGTACAAGAAGTCGCTGGCCATCTTGGAGAAGTCGCAGGGGCCAAACCATTCCGATGTGGCACATGCTCTGAACGGGTTGGCCGAGTTTTATGTTTTGCAGAAAAAGTATTCGGAGGCGGAACCTCTTTGCAAGAGATCTTTGGCTATCTACGAAAAGTTTGGGGGACCTGAACATCCCTCCGTACCCCCCACGTTGGGGCGACTTGGTCAGATAAATCGGAAACTCAAGAAGTATTCAGAGGCGGAGGCATTCTGCATAAGAGCACTGGAATTGCGAAAGAAGATGTACAAACCGGAGAGCGGATACGACTATTGGTTGGTGGGTGAGTCACTGCACGACCTGGCCCAAGTCTACGCAGACCAGGGGAGATATTCTGAAGCAGAACCCTTGTACAAGAGATCCCTGGCCATTTTGGAGACTACCATCCCGGGGCATCCTCTTTTGCGCTGGTACCTGATAGATCTGGCCGCGCTCTACCGAGCCCAGGGGGAGCATGACAAGGCCAGGGAGCTGTTTTCGGACGAGCTGCCGAGCGCAGGGAAAGGATCCGCAAAAGAGCCTACCCGAGTTGCCTCTGTATCTCAACAGCCATCTCAATCACTCTCAGTTGCAATCCATGACATGAAAGTGAATCCCTCCAGCGTTCCTGGGGGCGCCCGATGCACCCTAACCTATGAATACACGCTGGAAGACGCCAAAGGCGGCAAGGGCAAGATTCCAATCGAGACGAGCTATGCCCTACGCCAGGACGGGACTACCCTTTCCGAGCAGCCCCCGGTCAAGTCTGAGGTGGAGAAAGGGAAGAAGCTTCATACGGAGAAAACGCTCGGGACCCCTCGGAAGAGCGGTTCGTACGAGTTGGGGGTGCGCATCCAGTGCGGAGAGACCGTAGCGGAAAAGTTTGTTCCCTTTGAGATCCGATAAGAACTCCATTATGTAGCCATCGCGCTCTATTCCCAACCGGACTGAAGCGCCCTTGGATGACTGAGACTTTTTGACAGGCTCCGAGTTAAATCGAGGAGGTACGCATGATCGCCACCAGGCTCTTTTTCGTTATGTGGATATGTTTATTCTGCGCTGCATCCGGTTGGGCGCAGCAGACCGAGCTGAAAGGCCTATGCCAAAAAGCGGAGCAATTGCTGGATCAGGGAACATATGCAGAGGCAACACGAGTTGCGACTCAATGCTTGGAGGCCGCGAAGAAGGTCTATGGCCCTGGTCAGCCTGACATTATTGGACCACTGATGATCTCGGCACTAGCTCAGATGGCATCGGGGAAATTTTCGGAAGCGGAATCATATTGCAGCGAGGCCCTGGCCATCGCGGAGAAGTATCGGCCCGAGCACCCCGAAAGGGTAGGTATACTTAAGATACGGTTGTGGATCTATGAGGAACAGGGGAAGTATGTGGATGCGGAGACAACGGCCAAGCGGGTTATCGCCATTGTGGAGGCGTCGCGTGCGCCTGACCATCCTGATGTCGCGTTAGAAACGTCCTTGTTGGCCCGTGCTTACGCCGGGCAAAAGAGATACTCGGAGGCGGAATCTTTGTACAAGAAGGCATTGGCCATGTGGCTGAAGTCCGGAGGCGCTGACCGTCGTATGCAGGCCTCGTTCCAGAGGCAGTTGGCCGATGTATATCGGGAACAGGAGAAGTATTCGGAAGCAGAGCACTTGTACAAGGGATCCATAGAAATATTGAAGAACAATCCAACTCCTGAACTGGCCGAGGCGCTGAACTCTGTTGCGAAGCTCTATATGGCTCAGGGAAAGCACTCAGAGGCCGAGCTACAATACAAGGCCTCGCTGGACGTTGCCGAAAAAGTTGCCGGTTTCGGGAGTCATTTCGCTGCTAATTATTTGGCTGGAAAGAAGAGGAAAGATCTAGCCGAGTTCTATAGTGCACAAGGCAGGAGCGACGAGGCCAGGAAGATCTTGGAGGAAACGCAGTCGATCGCCAGCAAGAAAGCTGCTGGAGAGCCGGATCGATCTCCCTCTGAGCCTAAGAAGGCCTCCGAATCCTCCGAGTCTGATAAGCGGATTCAGTTGCAGAAGCTGCAGCAAAAGGCGGACAAGCTTTTGGAGGAGGGAAAGTACGACGAGGCAATAGCGAGCGCGAAGAGCGCCCTTGAAGAGGCTGAGAAATCGCCCGACAAGCACGGCGCCAACGTGGCCAAGCTTCTCCTCACGCTCGGCGATGTTTACACCAAGCAAAAGAAGTATGCCGAGGCGGAAAACTTCTTAAAACGAAGCCTGGAAATACGGGAAGATGGCGATAGCTTTAACGATTTGGTAATCGGTTTATTAAGCCTGACCACTGTGTATGAAGAGCAGGGTAAGTATGCCCAGGCGGAACTGCTGGCGGAGAGGAACCTGGCGCTGCATAAGGCGAAGCTCGGACCGGACGATCCATGGGTGAATTCTCTCACCAAAACGCTGGCGAGGATTTATAAGGAGCAAGGCAAGAATCGTGAGGCGCACCAACTGCTCAAGGAGGCAAGACTGATTCCTAATGAAGCATCAGCCGAACCGCCGGCGCGATCAGCTTCCACACCCGAAAAGAAGTCGCCATCTCCCCTAGTTACAATCCACGAAATGAAAGTAAAGCCCTCAATTGTTAAGGGGGGCGACGAAGTCACCTTCAGCTACCGCTACACTGTCAAAGAGCCCCAAGGCGGCAAGGGGAAGGTCCCCGTCGCGATAAGTTACTCCCTTCGCCAGAACGGAGCGATCATTTCAGAACGCCCTCCCGCCAAATACGAGGTGGAGAAAGGCAAGGAGCGCCACGGAGAGAAAACCATTGGGGCTCCCCAAAAGAGCGGCTCGTACGAATTGGGAGTGCGCATACAACTTCATGAGGCGATAGTAGAAAAGTTCGCACCTCTGCGCGTTCAATAGCCTGTCGGGCTTGTTTGTTGCCAGGTTTGCGCTTGCACCAAGCGCAAGAAGTGAGGGGCACATAAGCGATATGAACAGCTATCAAAATGGGCTTTAGTAGGCTCTGTTGTTCTTTACCTGATGCTGTTTGTTGTGGCGCTTAAACTGCCCGGTCAAATAGTCTTCGGGCCTGATACGTGGGCCACAGTCTATTTCGGCGTCTTCACGATTATATCGTTGGCAGTCTGCTATGCGTGGGCGAAGTTGAATTGGTATCACACGGCTATTTCGATGTGGAGCCTGCTGAACTTGCCGGGACTGCTTCTTTGCTTGTCTAAGGCGGTAGCTTTCTTCATTGGCTTCGATGAATGGACTCTGATGGCTTCATCCGTGCATCCTATCTTTTACCTCCTGCCGCGACTAATGCCGCAGCACCTGCTCCTACACCGACTGCCACGTCATCGCCCCAACCGACAACAGGAATCACATCGGGAACCAGATCGATAGGACTGATGATATAAAGCAGTGCCAGACTCATCCTCGACAGTTTGCAAAAATAAAGGTTGGGATATAAATAAGATACAGTGGCCGTCAGTGTTTCTCGGCACTACATTTATCTTTTAAGTTTTGAGCGGATCAGGATTCGGAGGATAGCGTAGTGATAGAGGCAGGCAGCCGTACTCCTGCAGCGTGGAAGGCATGGAGGCTTGCGCCTTGCATGGTGGTGCGGAGTTGGTAGCTGAGTCCTCAAAAATAAAGACGCAAGACCTGGAAACTTCTGTCACAGGATGATGATTTCTTTGTCGGTGAGTTCTGGACCAGCATACTTCCGGTCATTAGCTGAGGAACACGCGAGCCCAATCTATCCTACAAAATTGAAATGCTCATCCTGGACAATTCCTCGAGGAATTTGGGAAATTCTCTGTTCCTGGAAATAAAGACGCAAGATTTAGGATATTCTGTCGCAGGATGTTCACTTTTATTTGGCATGATTCGCCCTGGTTAATTGCATACGAGACTATCGAAATTCTCCCCGAGTCGAATCCTTTGACAGATTTGTGATATGTCTCTGGATGTCAGAGAGTGACTGTCTCCCAACTGCAAAGCTTCTCTGCGTCAAGAACTGCTATCCAAAGGAGCTTCTCATGTGGCTCATCTTGGTTCTAGTGTTTGCAATGATAGTCGGGACCCACGGCAATTCAGTAGCTTTATTCAACGATTATCAGTGTCGTTCTGACTGCAGCTTCCGCTTCAATATCAGAAGGGACATCTCTGGAGCTGTAATGCTTCCCTTCGATTCGATGAAACGGGTCGGGTATGAAAAGTGCATGGAGGATTGCGAAAATAAGTCCTTTGATTCACACGAGGAATCGGAGTAGTCTCTCGTTGTCGGCGCCTCAAGCTTGAGAGTGATTGTTGAGGCTTTCTCGTTTCTTTTCTCTCTTGACAGGTCTTACTCACAACCCCGTGAAAGCGAATTCATTATTTTGATAGAGAGATTGTTGTCAAAATCTACAAAGTCGCTCAGATTGCATTATAGGCCCCTTTTCGTTGATTTCTCTGGCAACTTGGATGTCACTTATAAGAGGGGCATCCCTTGAGATTAAGTCTCATGATGTCCTTGTTTGAAACTCACTGTGAAAATCCAAGCAATTTAGGTCAAAATGCTTGGAAAATCCAAGGAGTGACGGTCAAGGTGCTTGGATTTTCACACTTAGCGTAGGGACATCCTCGCTTGGATTTTCACACTTAAACTTAATGTACCATATACCTATTAAACTTTCCCAGCTCAACAAAGCTTCTCATGTCTATTAAGCTGTCTGGCCAGGAAAGAATTCAAGCTGTTCATAATAATCTTGATGGGGATAGGTAGCTTCAGCATCTCTTGAGGTGAGCGAGGGAAGAGTGTTCCCGGCCCTGGCTGTCCGTTTTTTCTCGTTGTACTTCATAATATTTGGATAATGGCAGTAACCGGCGGGTCTTGATGACTGTTTCTGCTGTTTTCTTTCTGATGCTTTATTCTGTTTGTACAAGAGCCAATTGTCTGACCAGCGAAATACTCCCGTGTTGTAAAGAGAACCAGTCTGTACAGTTTCCCAGAATCCTGCATCAATAAGTTCTTTCCTTACCCTTGCTATTGTGTCAGTACCTTTTATTCCCCTTTCTTTCAGCAGATTTGATGGCAAGGAAAAACAACCATCGTTTCTCAAGGGACCGATAGATGATTCTCGTTTAGGCAAGCCTTTGTGATTCTTCTTGACCCAGTAATCGAGCTGGGAAATGCTTACGATAAGTACAATTTTCGCTGATTTGCTCAGTTCACTGAATGCGTCGGATTCCAACACTTTGACGGGTAACACTCTGAATCCGCCTTTGTCTCCTACATTTCTGTACTTTTCTCTTCTCTTTTCTCTCCATTCTTCCACTGTTTTGGGTTTTGGTTTTGTGTTTGACATTCCTCTCCTTGGGGCAAGACTTGCCCTTTTAGCATTAATTATTGGGATAATGGGACAGGGAAGATGTCTGTAGCTGAAGTAATTCTTTTTTGTAGCCCCGCCCCAGGGTCAAATTTCTTTGCTTATACTATTAATAATGTACACAAATCCATCTCAATACAGACTGCCTGTTAGAGCCGATCAGTGTAAGGCTCATCATATCCTTAATTTTCTCCAATCGGTGCGAACTCTCTGGGGACCTACTTCCCCCCTATATGTCCCCTCTGCAACTTGAAAAAGGTAAAGGGGGGTGGGGGGCTATTCATATCGAAATGATAGGAGCCCTGAGCTTTATGGCCTTGCCTTTGAAAGAAAGGGGCTGATTTCCCATTCCGTTACGTTCCAAGTCACTTCCTGCCGCTCTTAAAACGCTCTTTCTTCTGCATTCCGGCCAGTAAAATCATTCCTGTTGAGCCCAACGATTTCTTACTTTTTGAACCATTCATTCACTCGACCGGAGAGAAAAGGGCAATTCCAACTTCCTGCAAGGACAAAGGTGTTTCAACTGCTGTGGCCAGAAGGCGGTCTTCATTTAGCGATGGACCGCCTTTTCTCTGTCGAATCAAAGTAAACCGACAATATAGATACATTCCTCCCTGCCGTCCCTCAATACATCTCTTCTGCTTCAGCCTTTCAAACTGACCTTCCTCGCACGCACGCATCTTTCTATTTATCCCTTCATATATTTTTTGGGTTAGTGGGGCAAACAAGAAGGGAAAGTAAAAAAAAGCACGTGAGCTCACATTCACTGGTGAAGGAGGACAGAATCATGTCACCATATCATGAAGGAGGTTCCAGATTGATTATTGTAATTTTAGCAGTTTTGTACATTCTGTTTCCTTTTGATTTAATTCCTGATGCCATTCCCATCATTGGCTGGGTGGACGACTTCATTGTCGCCATGGGTGCCGGGGCAATGGCACTCTCCAGCAGGAATTGAAAGGAGTAGCATCATGAATCAAGCAGGAATAGCAGGGGTACTCAGTTTTGTCATTCCTGGAGTAGGACAAATCTACAACGGAGAATTCCTCAGGGGAATATTCTGGTTGATTGTCACTCCCGGCCTCTGGATTGGCTCCGGAGGGTCTTTAGGCTGGATTTGCCACATTGCGTCTGCGTACACGGCGTATTGCCGGGCTCAGCAGTAATTTCTGAAACAATAAGGAGAAAAACAAATGAAAGCTGCAAATGGATTCAGGGAAGACGAACTGGTCTCCCGGAAACAGAAACTGAATGGTGAATGGATTGAAACTTATTTCCCCCGTGTAGGCGGAAGACTGAGGTTGGCGCACGAAAGCAATGGCAATCTCAGCATCTCCACGGAAGTGGTTCGTTTGGAGGATGGTGTGGTGGTCGTGAAAGCGACCGCCAGTACAGAGAAAGGAAGCTTCTCAGGCTTCGGCACTGCATCCGCACAGAGAGACGCTCGTCTGGCAGACAGTTTGCTTGAATTGGCAGAAACTCGTTCCATAGCCCGGGCATTGAGGTTTTCTGGATACGGTGTGGAGTTCACCGGTGCAGAAGAGATATCCCACGTCATTCCGGACCCTGTTGACAGCGAACAGAAGGGCAATGCGGAATCCGCCAAAGTGTTTCAAGACGGCAATGGTAACGGTAAATCGGAAACGAAGTCTCAGAAGAATGGCAAAGCAACCCAGGCTCAATGCAGAGCCTTATATGCACTGTCAAGGAAAGCGAAGATGCAGGATGAAGACATCCACGGAATGCTCTCGCCCCTTCAGGTTGCATCTTTTGAAGACCTCACCGTTTCTGATGCTTCCCGCCTCATTCAGTACCTGCAGACAGAAGTATCCGCCGCCTGAGGGTTGCTTACATCTCTTTCTTGTTTCCCCCCGCCCCGCCGGCACAAAGCTCGCTTTATCCGTCTACTCGCATCTCATAATTTCAATGGGTTAACTTCCCGTTTGAACGGGGAGTTCCTCAGAGTAATGCGACCGCCATATCAAATCATTCTGAAAAAGAACGTTTGACCGGTTTTCCCGCTTAAGCGGGAAAATGATACGTTTTTTCTGTCGCTTGTGATTTCAACATGTTAACTTCCCGTTTGAACGGGGAGTACCGCCATTTCCGAATTCCCCGCTTAAGCGGGGATTCATTTTCAACTATAGGAGTACAAACATGTCTCACGAGATATTTAATAAGCCGCACCTGTCGTATTCCCAGATAAACACGTATTTGATGTGTCCGCTCAAGTACAAGTTCCAGTACATAGACTTGATTCGGCCCGCTTTCACTTCCTCTGCGTTGGTTTTCGGGTCTGCTATTCACGAGGCAGTTGGAGCTTTCTATCAAAGTGTAATGGAGGGAGACTGCCTCACTGTTTCACAAGCCCATGACGTGTACCGGCAAATATGGGAAAGCCAAAACGAAGAGCATGAAATCAGATTCTTCAATGGGGATTCCGGAGAGTCCCTTTCCAAAAAGGCTCAATCAATGCTTTCAGTATTCGTGGAGCAGTTTGAGCCTTCGGTGCAAATCATTGGAGTGGAAGAGCCATTCTCAGTGGAGATTGAAGGAACACCTTCTCTGGTTGGCTGGATTGATTCCCTGGAACTCGCACCTGACGGAACAGTCACAATCGTAGATTTGAAGACTGCCTCTAAAAGGTACTCCGAGCAAAATGTCCGTTCCAATCTGCAATTGACCTGCTATTCGCTTGGAGCTCAGTCCCTCGGATTCAATGGCGACACTCGATACCGTTTGGATGTCCTTCTCAAAACACAGAAGCCGGAACTGGTGAAATATGAAACGTGCCGGAGCGACACTGACCGGGTAAGGATTGTGAAGATAATAAAGACGGTGTGGGAGGGAATAAGCAAACAGATTTTCTTCCCGAAAGAGGACTGGCAATGTGGGCAGTGCGCTTATGGGGAAGTGTGCGGTGAGTGGTAACCGTCATGAGAAGCCGTACAAGTGTGCGGCTTTTATTTTGCCCCATAATCGCTTACTGAGCTGGATCCCTCTGTCAAGACAAAAAATGGTCTTTCTTAAGGTGGAAAAGTACACCTTGAGACTCGTGAATAGGGTCAGGTTCTCCACCGGGGGCATGACTACCGGTGTAAAGCTGATACGGGGTCTTGTACCCGAGAGCCTGGTGTAGTCGCTTCTGGTTGTAGAAGCCAAAGCAGGCTCTGATTGAGAGCGCTTCCCTCTTGACCGAACGCCAAAGACGCTCCAGAAAAATGTTGGCGTATACCCGTCCTCTGCCATCCATGCTGATCATGGTGCCTTCTGCTTCCAAGATCCAGCGAAGCTCCTAGACGTGAACTGAGAGCCTTGGTCCGTATTGAATAGCTCCAGCTTTCCAGTCCCCAAAGCATTACCCAGCGCCACCACACAAGAGTCCACGTCCATCGTTATGGATACAGCCCAGGCAAGCACATGCTGGCTAAACCAGTCCACGATCGCCACAAGGTAAGGCGTGTTTCATCCGAATATATGTTATATCAGCAGCCCGTACAGTGGTTTTCTGAGTCGTTGCACATAACGCCGTCCCCAAAGGAGTTGAGGTCTCGTCGCTACGAAACCCAGATTCCTGAGCAGGTCATCGATGTCGTCAGTTTCAATAGCTTTGTCCAATGCCACCGTTATTTGAAACAACATGCGTTGATGCTTGTCCGGTGGTATTATTATACTCTCTTCATTTTCGTTCCGCTCGACAGCATAATCGGACTGTATCTGGGATACTCTCCCTCGGGCTGTTACCCGTCATGCGAATCCAACTTCATTGAGGTTCATGGCTTTCCACCGGTCTGAACTCTTAGACCCGTTATGTTCGGTCACGCAAGAAGTGCTCCTGATCCCTTGCACCATCCGTTCACAGAGGCTGGAATTTGCAGCATCAGCCATTAACCCTAAACAGCCATGGACCTGAGGGTGTCAAAGGGCTTTCTGCCACGAAATACAAATCATTGTCGAAGACGGTCAAATATTCAGGATAGCTGCCAGCAGCTCCCGGGTTTATTGAATTAGTCCCATCGGTAGTGACCATGCTCGCACGCCCAGTGGAACCATCCACCATCCACAGCTCCCGCCCCTCAGCATCTGTATAGGCGCTGAAATACAAATCATTGTTGAACACGGTCAAATATTCAGGATAGCTGCCAGCAGCTCCCGGGTTTATTGAATTAGTCCCATCGGTAGTGACCATGGTCGCACGACCAGTGGAACCATCCACCATCCATAACTCCAGCCCCTCAGCATCGGTATAGGCTCTGAAATACAAATCATTGTTGAAGACGGTCAAATAGGAAGGATTGCTGCCAACAGCGCCCGGGTTTATTGAATAAGTCCCATCGGTAGTGACCATGGTCGCACGACCAGTGGAACCATCCACCATCCATAACTCCAGCCCCTCAGCATCGGTATAGGCTCTGAAATACAAATCATTGTTGA
>JBGSLQ010000070.1:0-93039 GCA_041740635.1 Desulfomonilaceae bacterium
CCACCCCCCCCCCCCCCCCCCCCCCCCCAATTCTCTTAGCTCTTGCGCAGGAAGGTGGGGATATCCAGATCTTCTTCGGTTTCAGTGCCGAATTCGTCTACAACCATGAGATGTCTGCTGTTCTTTTCCCGCTGGGTGCGTCGAATGAATGCAGGCATGTGGGAATCTTTCGGTTCCGGTGGAACGATGGTCCGAGCCGTCGAACGCTCGACTTTCGGCTCATCGACATGAACGGCCTGGGTTCGAGGACTTGCCTGGACCTGCTCGGGTTGCTGAACCGAGCACATATCTCTGCCGAATCCGGTGGCAATCACCGTGATATTCACGGCATCGCCCATTTCCTCGTCGATCACGGCGCCAAAGATGATGTTTGCATCGTCATGCGCCTCATTTTGAATAACAGAGACAGCGTCATTGATTTCGGACAGGGTCATATTTGAAGAACCAGTCACATTGATGAGCACTCCACGTGCGCCGTTCATGGAAATGTCTTCCAGGAGCGGGCTGTTGATTGCCATGCGAGTGGCCTCCTCAATACGTCCTTCGCCGATTGCCGAACCGGTGCCCATGAGCGCGATGCCTTTTTCCTGCATAATGGTTCGTACATCCGCGAAATCGAGGTTGATCAAACCGTTTACCGTAACGAGATCCGAAATTCCGCGTACACCTTGAAGCAGCACGTCGTCGGCCTTGCGGAACGCATCGAGAAAGGAGATATCCTTTTTTAGTGACAGAAGCCGCTGATTGGGGATGATGATCAACGTGTCCACCTCACGGCGGAGCATTTCGATCCCTTCTTCGGCCTGACGCATCCGTTTCTTGCCTTCGAATAAGAAAGGCTTGGTCACCACGGCAACGGTAAGTGCGCCTACTTCCTGCCGGGCAATGCGTGCAATGATCGGAGCAGCGCCCGTGCCTGTTCCGCCGCCGAGTCCCGCGGTGATGAACACCATGTCGGCGCCTTCCAGCATGTCCCGGAGATTATCGTAATCCTCATTTGCCGCTATTCTTCCAATTTCAGGATCTGCTCCTGCTCCAAGCCCTTTTGTCTGCTGATTCCCGATTTGCAGCTTTGTTTCCGCCAAGTTATTCTGAAGGGACTGAGCGTCAGTATTAGCGGCAATGAATTCCACACCGGTCAAACCTGACCGTATCATGTTGTTTACGGCGTTTCCGCCTCCGCCGCCTACACCTATTACTCGAATCAGAGCGTTACGATCGGATTGGACTTCAAAGTCCAGCATAGCCGGTACCTCCTTACATTAAAAATCTTTAGTCCCTTCCAGACAATGCCGAATTCCTCCGACGTGCCGGCATATTGCATTACATGTATTTTCATCAAAACGCTTCGGTAAACCATTGTTTCATGCGCCCCATTACCCGGTCGAACATTCCGTTGCCCTGGTAAGGCGTGATATCTACACTCTTGTTCCGTGCTCCCCAGAGCACCAATCCGACGCCGGTCGCATAAACCGGTGAATTCACGACGTCCACCAGTCCGCTTATCCCCACAGGGTATCCCAGGCGCACGGGCATATCGAAAATCTGTTCCGCGAGTTCGCAGATTCCTTCGATGGCGACGGTGCCGCCTGTCAGGACAATCCCCGACGCAATGGTTGGAAGCAGGTTGAATCGTTCCAGCTCTCTGCGAACGAGACCCAGAAGCTCTTCCAACCTGGGTTCCGTGATGTCTGCCAGCCCGCTTCTCGAAAGGACGCGAGGCTGTCGTCCGCCTACTCCCGGAACGGTAATGGTCTCATCCTTGCTCACCATTGAACCCAGTGCGCAACCGTGCCGTTTCTTTATTTTTTCCGCTTCCACCATGGGTGTCCTGAGCCCCACGGCTATGTCGTTGGTCAACTGTTCTCCGCCGACCGAAATCACCGAGGTGTGCTGTATAGAGCCTTCGGAGAACACAGCGATATCGGTTGTCCCGCCGCCTATGTCTACGAGAGCCACACCCAATTCTTTTTCGTCGGATGAGAGAACAGCTTCTGATGCAGCCATCTGCTGAAGGATTAGATCGTTTACCCTCAAGTTGCTCCGGTTGGCACAGCGGATAATATTCTGAGCTGCAGAGACCGCACCGGTGATGATGTGGACTTTTGCCTCAAGGCGAACTCCAGCCATCCCAATAGGTTCTTTAATACCTTCCTGGTCGTCTACCATGAATTCCTGGGGTAGAATGTGGATCACTTCCCGATCCATGGGAATGGCTACGGCCCGGGCTGCGTCGATTACTCTCGCCACGTCGACGGCGGTCACTTCCCTGTTCTTGATGGCTATAACCCCGTGGGAGTTGATGCCCTTTATATGGCCTCCGGAAATCCCGGCGAACACGGTCTCCGCCCGGCAGCCCGCCATAAGTTCCGCATCTTCAACAGCTTTGCGGATACTGGATACCGTCTGATCGATATTCACCACCACGCCTCGGCGCAATCCTTTGGAGGGAGAAGTGCCCAGACCGATGACATCTATCAGACCCTCACTATTCACCTGGCCGATTATGGCGCAAATTTTGGTGGTTCCGACATCCAGGCCGACAACGGTGTTCTCGCTTCGTAACATATTTTTCTACCCCTGGAGGTGTGCCTTGTCCCATCGGACCAGCGCACGGTCCTCGAAGTCGAGATTGATTATTCGGGCGTTATTCCATTCTCCCTTTTGCGTCAAGAATCTTTTGAGCCGCCCGAACTTTTGGAGTTTGCCTTCAAAATCATTCTTGCCAAGTACAACGGTCTTTCCTGAACCTGTTTGCAGGGTCAGTCCTTCATGCAGATCGATCCTGATTTCGGATATGCCGTTGGGATCGAGTTCCACACCCGATCTTTCCACGCTGTCCAGGAGCAAAAGACCGATCCTGATCATTTCCTGAATTTCGGCACCCCTGGTCTTCAGATCTTCCGGCTGGACCCCCGTGAACAGTGGCAGACCAAGGGGATCTCCGGGCAGGTGCCTTGTGAAAGGCTCTGCTTGTTCATCGACGTAGTACAGATTCCCGGCCACCAGAATTGCCCTGGGAGTCCGTTCTTCGATTTCAATTATGAGCTGTCCCGGAAAGCGCCTGTAAACGGACGCGGATCGTATCCACGGGTGTCTCTTGAGGCGAGCCGCAATCGCGCTCAGGTCCACGGTAAGCAGATTGATGTTCCCTTCCAGTTCCGAAGCTTCCACAACTTCGGCTCTGGAGAGCTTACGATTGCCGGTCACATCCACCTGCTGCAGATTGAAATAGGGGACGTGCAGAAACAGGATATAGACAAGCATGGCCCCGAGAAGGGCATCAATTCCGAGAAAGGTGAAAAGGGCATATTTCAGGAACTTGCGATTCCGATTCTTTTTTGCCGAAGGATCGTCCTGAGCAGGTTTCGGAAGTCTGTTCTCGATTATCAGAGGACGTCGCATTTCACTCATGGATCGAGCCCTCGCCTATGACACAGAGCTCGAGTTCAAGATCTACGTGCTCTTTTCGAAACGCTTCATTGCGGATCGTTTCTATGAGTTGGAGAACATCTTCCGCAGTAGCGTTTCCGGTGTTGATAATGAAATTTGCATGTACTTCGGAGACCTGCGCCCCACCTGCCTGCATTCCTTTGAACCCCAATCGATCGATGAGCGCACCTGCCGGGACGTCGTGGGACGGGTTCTTGAATACGCACCCGGCGCTCGGCCTGTCAGTAGGCTGCTTTTTCCTGCGAAGGGAACGAGCGTACTCCAGCTTTTCCGCGATGAAGCCCCGGTCCGCACGGACAAGCCTAATGATGCCCTGGATAGCCACGGAACCCAAAGGCAGGCACATGGTGCGATACGTATAGTTCAAATCTTGCTTAGGTATCAGAATTTCCTTGCCTACACGATCTACGAGGGCAATGCTTTCGAGAAGATCTCCTATGGAAATACCACCAGCTCCTGCATTTGTTGCCATGCCTCCGCCGAAAGATCCGGGAATACCCCAGAGAGCTTCCATTCCATGCAGCCCGGCTTTGCACGCCCGTGAGACTGCGGTTGGCAATGGCACGCCTGCACTCAGGGTGACACGACAATGGTCCGACCCGTTCTGGTGAATTTCCCATTCATCCAGTGCAGCGGTCCGGATGACCACACCCCGGAAGCCGTTGTCATGGAAGAGCACGTTTGTGCCCGCTCCCAGGACGAGGTAATCGATGCGTTCTTCGCGCAGGTAACGAAGCAAGAGCCCAAGTTCGCCGGAATCTATCGGTTCCACCAGAAGGTCGGCCGGTCCGCCGATTTTGAACGAAGTAAACCCGCTCAGGGCAGCCTTTTGCAGCACTCTGCCGCTGATGATGTTCCGGATTTCTTCGATGTGGCGTTCCGCGAGCATTACTTCGGGGATTCCTCTCTCTTCCGCAATTCTTCCAGTATTTCCGGTCCGAGCCGGGTAACGTCACCAGCTCCAAGAGTTATCAGCATGTCTCCCGGTTTGAGGTCCTTTGCCACCTCTGCAGGTATTGCCTGCCTGTCCGGGAGAAAGCGCACGGTTTTATGACCTCTGCTGTGAATTCCCTGGCTCAAGGCCCAGCCTGTAACGCCTTCAATCGGTTTTTCGCTCGCAGGGTAAATATCCATGACATAGAGCAAATCCGCATCGTGGAAACACGTCAGAAAATCCTGATAGAGCGCCTGGGTTCGCGTGTACCGATGGGGTTGAAACAACACTGCGACCCTGCTGGGGGCAATTTGTCGCGCCGCCTGGAGCACTGCACGGATTTCCGTCGGATGATGTCCGTAATCGTCGATAACCGTTATCCCGTCCGCTTTTCCCTGAACCGTAAAACGACGCTGAACACCGGGGAAACTCTCAAGAGCTTCCTGGGTGCATGCAAAAGGAACATCGAAGAGATCCGCTACAGTTACTGCTGCCAGCGAATCGACCAGATTGTGTACGCCCGGCATGGGAAGGCGAATTTCACCAAGTCTGGTGTGTTCCTTGTACACCTCAAAACTCGTCACCCCGGCTTCGAAGACCGGTCTGCGAGCGTGAAAATTTGCCTGGGACGACAATCCATAGGTGATGAATCGCTTCTCGATATGCGGAATAATGTTTTGAACCTGCGGATCGTCCAGGCATACGATGGCGTATCCGTAAAAGGGGATGCGATTGATGAATTCCAGGAACACGGATCTGATCTCCTCTATGGAGCTGTAGCAATCGAGGTGCTCCAGATCCATATTCGTGACCACCGCTATGGTGGGAAACAATTTGAGGAATGATCGATCCGACTCGTCAGCCTCAGCAACGAGCAAATCTCCTGCACCGAGCCGTGCACCGCTGCCCAGGGTATCCAGTTTTCCGCCGATGACTACGGTTGGGTCCAGTCCCGCTGCAGATAAGACCGATGCAATCATCGAAGTGGTCGTGGTTTTGCCGTGCATGCCTGCAACCGTTACGGAAGTCTGCATGCGCATCAATTCGGCAAGCATTTCAGCGCGGGGAATGATGGGAATCATGCGTTCCCGCGCAGCCGCAAGTTCGGGATTGTCCATGGAAACGGCCGATGAAAAAACTACGACGTCTGCCTTTTCCAGGTGGTCCCTATGATGCCCGATCCAAATGCGGGCGCCCAGTTCTTTTAGCCGTTCGGTAGTGCCCGAACCACGAACATCAGATCCGCTTATGCCAAAGCCAAGCGCCAGCATGATTTCCGCAATCCCGCTCATACCCACTCCGCCGATGCCGACGAAATGAACGTCTTTAACCTGTTTGAAGAGCGTTCCGATCATTTCGGGCTCCTTTCAAGGTTAAGTAGTTCCCGGGCGATTTCTCGAGCAGCGTCAGGACGTCCCGCTTCTTTTGCATTCTCCGCCATGCGTATCAGTAATTCTCCGTTATCGATTAATTTTCCTATTTCTTTGACCAGTGTACCATTCATCAAATTCACATCTTTCACCACGCGGACAGCGCCTGTCGCCTCGAGCACCGCTGCGTTTCGAGCCTGATGATCGCCGATTGCGTACGGGTACGGAATCACAATGGCCGGTTTTCCGAGTGCGGTGATTTCGGCCAGGGAAGCAGCCCCACTTCGGCACACGATCAGATCGGCCCAACTGTATGCGGACCCCATGTCATCGATGAATTCTTTTACTTCTGCCTGAATCCCTGCTTCATCGTATGCCGATTTCACTTCTTCCACTGCATCGCGGCCGGTCTGATGAAGAATTCTGAGGCGATCCGCAAATTCGGCGATACTCGATATGTTATCCATAATCGATTGATTGATGCTCCTGGCGCCTCTGGAGCCTCCGAAAATGAGAAGCCTGAATTCATCCTGCTGTTTCGGAAATTCTTTAGTGCTCTGAAGCACTTCCTGTCTCACAGGATTGCCGGTCAGAACCGTCCTGTTCGGTGGTGTAACGGGCTCCGTGTCCTGCCATGATATGAAAATGCGATCGACAATCTTTGTCAGCGCCTGGTTTGTCGTCCCCATGACGGAATTCTGTTCCTGAATCGCCGTGGGTATTCCCATGATTCTGCCGGCAAATACTGTCGGTCCTGAAGCATAGCCGCCCACGCCCAACACGCATCCCGGTTTGAATTCTCTGAGAAGAAAGATTGACTGAAGCACTCCTACGGGTATTTCGACCGCTGACAATATGCTGTTGATCATGCCGGTCTTCATCATTCCCCGAGCGGTGATGAATCTAATGGGGAATTCGGTTGCCGGTATTATCCTGGCTTCGATTCCGTTTTTCGTTCCCACAAAGAGAACCTCTGCGCCGGGATCTTCGGATTTCAGCGCACGAGCGATTGCGAGCGCCGGGAATAAATGTCCGCCTGTTCCGCCTCCCGCAATGACCAATCTCATGGCTTCTCCTCGCGAGCTTTTGATTGTGCGCTCCGGGTTATTGCCATAAGAATTCCTATCCCGGCAAGGTTCATGACCAAAGAGGTGCCGCCGAGCGAAATCAGCGGCAATGGCAATCCCTTCGTGGGAAGCAATCCCATGGTGACCGCCATGTTGACCATAGCCTGCAATCCAATGAGCGAAGTGATGCCGAATGCAAGCAGCCGTTGAAATTTATCGGTGTTTCGGATCGCGACCACCAGTCCCCGGCAGATCAGAAGATAAAACAGGAGAATCACGAAGAGGACACCGAAAAGACCCAGCTCTTCCCCAACAACCGAAAAAATGAAATCCGTGTGAGGTTGAGGAAGATAAAAAAGCTTTTGTATTCCTTTGCCGATTCCGGCTCCGGTCCAACCACCGCACGCGAACGCTATCAGGCTCTGAATAATGTGGAAGCCCGAATTCAGACGATCCCCGAATGGATTCAGAAAGGCCACTAATCGCGCCCAACGGTAATCAGCGCTCACTGCCACATATGCGAGAAAGGGTAAACACAGGATTGCGCTGCCCACCAGATGCTGCAGCCTCACACCGGCAACAAAGAGCATGAGGAATCCAACTACGGTCACGATCACCGCGGTACCGAAATCCGGCTGCAGGAGCACGAAGAACACCACTACTCCCATGACCAGGATGTGAGGCAGGAATCCCACGGCAAAATCTCGTATGCCGTCGCCTTTTTTGGCAAGAGACCGGGCAAGAAATATGATTAACGCATATTTTATGAACTCCGAAGGTTGCAAGAAGAAGCCCCAAGGTAAACTGATCCATCTGCTGGAGCCGCCCATTTTGGCCCCGATTCCTGGCACGAACACGAGAATGAGGGCCAGCATGCCGAGAACCATAAGCGGCACGGCAGCTCGTTTCCAGAAGTCCGGGTTAATCAGAGAAACCAGGTACATTATTCCCAGACCCAGCACCATGGCCAAGCCCTGTTTCTTCGTGTAGTAGAACCCATCTCCGAATTTGGCGACCGCAATCATATATCCCGCGGAGGTAACCATGACGATTCCTATGGTCAGAATCACCACCACCAGCGCCAGAAGAAACGGATCGGGTCCCAACATTCTCCGTGCCGGGGAATTTCCTGGAATTTGCGGGGTCAGAGCAGGTTCCATACGTTACTCTCGGGAAACTCTCAGACCAGGCGTCTGAGCGGCTGATACGATTCCGCTCCGGGAAATTTTCCGGGAAGCTTTCTCGTTTGAGGATTTTTCTCGGTAGATCCGCAAAGATCCGCATTAGCGGTCTCTATGATTGAGCAGGAAACGGAGCACATTCTATCGACGTTTCCTAACCGAACTCCGTAATAATTCTTCTTTCTTCCTTTCACTGCGATTCCCCCTCCAATTCGTTTACCGGAGCTTCAAGGTTCCTAATGCCAAGAGAGCGAAGATCACGGATATGATCCAGAATCGTACAATCACCTTGGGCTCGGGCCAGCCTTTCAGCTCAAAATGATGGTGAATGGGCGCCATGTTAAAGATTCGTTTACCGGTGGTCTTGAAAGACGCAACCTGTAGAATGACCGATACCGCTTCAATGACGAATACTCCGCCCGCAATCGCCAGAAGAATTTCATGTTTGGTTACCACTGCCACCGCACCCAGCAATCCTCCGAGTGACAGCGATCCCACGTCTCCCATGAACACTTCCGCGGGATATGCGTTGTACCATAGGAATCCCAAGCCTGCGCCCAGCATGGCCCCACAGAGAACTGTCAGCTCTCCGGCTCCGGGCACATACGATACCTGAAGATAATGCGCCAGCTTCAAATGGCCTGCGATGTACGCAAAAACCAGGTACGTGGCTCCGCAGATCATTACCGGACCGATTGCCAGACCGTCCAGACCGTCAGTCAGATTGACTGCATTGGAAGCCCCCGCAATAACCAGGGCAACAAACGGAATATACAGAATTCCCAGATCGGGGTTGACGTTCTTGAAAAAGGGAACCGCAAGCGTTGTCTTGAATGCAGGATCGAGCCACAGCACAGTACCGACAATGCCGCCTATGAGAAATTGAAACAGGAGCTTCCGTTTTCCTGAAAGCCCCTTGTGGTTCCTTCGGGTTATCTTGAGATAATCGTCAAAAAAACCGATTGCCCCATATCCAAGGACAACCAGCAGAACAATCCAGAAATACAGGTTATCAAGCCTTGTCCAGAGCAAGCACGAGAAGGTCATGGCAAAAATTATCAGGAGTCCACCCATAGTGGGCGTGCCGCTCTTTTCGAGGTGACTCTTGGGACCGTCATCCCGTACCATTTGGCCGATCTGGAACGTTCGAAGGTAATCCACAAGTGGACGACCGAGTAAAAAGCTAATCATGAGTGCGGTGAGCGTAGCCATGATGGCTCTAAAGGTTATATATTTGAAGACATTAAAGAATATCAACTGTGAGCTCAAGGGATAGAGCAGATGATACAACATGGCTATTGCGCCTCCAGAATCCGGTCGGCCATGGTTTCCATCTTCATAGCACGTGATCCCTTGACCAGAATAGAACCGAAGTGCTTAATACTCGGACTGATTATGCTCCAGGCCTCGTCCTTGCCCCCGGCCAAAATCAGTCTGTCAGCGCTGCCGCCTGCAGCTTGAAAACCTGCGGCAAAAGCCTGTCCGAAGCTGCCGATAAAGATTATTCGATCAATGCCCAACCGTGCCGTTTCCTCTCCTATTTGGCTGTGGAGCAATTCCGATTGGCTGCCCAGTTCTTTCATGTCAGCTAAAAGCGCGAGTTTTCCATGGTTTGGCCCGGATGCCAGGACTTCCAGTGCAGCTCGTACGGATTGCGGATTTGCATTATAGCAATCCCTGATCAATATTCGTCCGCCGGAAAGCTGAACGATCTCCATACGTAAAGCTGGAGGAGAAAAGTTGCTCAGTGCCTCGGCGATATCTTCCAGAGTCACTCCCACTGCATATGCTGCCGCAGCAGCAGCGAGCGCATTGCTGATATTGTGCTTTCCTCGTACGCGAAGGCTTACTTCTGCTCTGCCTCCAGGGGACCAAAGCTGAAAAACGGTTCTTTCCGGCGACGATACGACATCTTCAGCTCTGAAATCTCCTGACTCGATACCGAATCTCAGGATTTTGCAGGAGCATTCTCGAGACAGACTCTCCAAGTATGAATTCCCGTAGGGAAGCACTGCTGTACCGGAATCGACCAGTGCTCGAACCAGCTTGAATTTTTCCACTGCCACGTTTTCGATTGTGCCGAGTCCCTCGAGGTGAACCGGACCGATAGTGGTTATCACGGCTACATCCGGCAGAGCGGCTCGAGCTAAATGTTCCATTTCGCCATTGGTGTTTATTCCTGCTTCCACCACTGCCAGGGCGTGATCGGGGCCAAGGTTCAGAACAGTCATGGGCAGACCGATCATATTGTTCAGATTGCCTTTGGAAACCAAAGCCCTGCGTGAACGACCCACCGCAGAGGCTATCATTTCCTTGACTGTGGTTTTGCCCGAGGAACCCGTGACGGCGATCAGGGGGACGTGACTTTTCGAACGGTGGGCTGATGCAAGGTCAGACAACGATCGGAGAGTGTCCTGAACCTGGATCAGGACAATATTGGGGAAACGTTTGAGGTTTTCCCTGGTATCATCGCCGCTCCACAGACATCCTCGGGCTCCGGCTTCCAGGGCCGGAAAGGCAAAATCATGGCCGTCGAAACTGTCTCCTTTCAGAGGAACGAACAGATCTCCGGCGATTATATCTCTTGAGTCCGTCGATATCGCAGCAAAAGCCGTATCCGGGGATCCGCACAAAAGCGTCCCGGCACATGCCCGAACAATATCGTCTGCAATATAAGGCCCGCTGGATGCTCTCATGACGAGCCTTTCCTTTCTCCATTCGGACCTGTTCCGGATGCGTGTTTTCTCAATTCTTTCCGTATCACTTCTCTATCGTCAAAAGGATACCGGACTCCTTTGATCTCCTGGTACGTTTCGTGTCCCTTCCCTGCCACGAGGAGAATATCGTCCCGGGAAAGGTGGTCGATCGCCCATGCTATGGCATTCCCGCGATCCGGAATCACTTTGTAGCAGCCGGGGTGCAGGGTTTTTCCATTCAGATCCGCGGGCAGAAGTTTGTATCCGGAATTCCGCACTCCAACTTCCACTTGGCGAATGATATCGAGCGGATCTTCAGAACGCGGATTATCGGACGTGACAATCACGAAATCGCTGCCGGCAGCAGCTTCAGCTCCCATGAGCGGTCGTTTCGCAGTATCGCGGTCGCCGCCGCATCCCATCACGGTAACGATACGGGACCGTTTCATGATTCGCAGCGCATCGAGGACATTCTTCAAGGCATTCGGCGTATGGGCATAATCGACGAATATTATTCCCTGCTTCGATTCCACCCGCTCGAGCCTGCCGGGGACCGCGCGAACCGCATCTATTCCTTGTTGTACGGCAGGAATGGGTATCTCCAGACATTCGCATACCGCAACAGCAGCAAGAATGTTCATGAGATTGAATGAACCCGCCAGGGCGCACTCGACTCGCACATGACCTCTGGGAGTGACTATCGTACCGCGGATACCGTCTGCATCCACGTTGACGTTCAGAGGCCGAACGTCGGAATCCTCTTCAATTCCGTACCCGACAACAGGATACCCACGAGTTTCCCGGATCAATCGCAATCCGTACGGATCTTCGCGGTTGATCACTGCCGCCTTTTTGGTTTTGGTGCTGGACGGCAAAAGCCGATCGAACAGGATGCGTTTTGCCAGATAGTACTCTTCCAGGCTGCCGTGATAATCCAAATGGTCCTGAGTCAGATTCGTGAAGACTCCCAGGTCGAACTCGCAACCCTCAAGTCTGCCGCGATGGAGCCCGTGGGAGGAGACTTCTACAAAAGCATGGGTAACCGAGTCTCGGACCATATCGTGAAAAAGCATTTGAAGATCCGAAGCTTCCGGAGTCGTATGTGCTGCGGCTTGTTCAGCCGTTCCCCAGCGATGCGAGATAGTGCCCACCACACCGGGATATCCGCCTGCTGCTTTAACAATGGATTCCAGGAGGAACGTCAGGGTCGTTTTTCCGTTTGTACCGGTGATCCCGGTGAGTGACAGTTTCTCCGTGGGTCTGCCGTAGACTTCCGCTGCAGCTATACCCAGAGCAGCCCTAGTATCCGGGACTATTATCTCCGGCACTTCCTGAGATTGAACAGACTGGCGCTCCGCCATTACTGCAGATGCCCCGGCCTTTAATGCCGCACCAATGTAATTATGCCCATCGACAACTTCGCCGCGCATGGCTACAAACAGAGATCCCGGAAGACTCTTCCGACTGTCATGCTGTACCGTGGTAATATCTACCGAGGGATCTCCCACGATCCGGGCATTATTGAGAGCATGTGCAATTTCAGACAGTTTCATCGTTACGACTGCTGCCCTTCAAAAACTACGGTGAAGGGCGCCCCTTCCTTGATAACTTGACCGGGTTTTACGCTTTGGTTTACTGCTTGACCGGTTCCCTGAAACGTGATGTCGCATTTCATTTTGCCGCACACCTCAAGCGCCTGTCGCATGTCCAGGCCTTTCAGGTCCGGAACGATCCATTCGCCGGGCTTGCTCCCTTTGCGCACGTGCACACTCCTCGGCAGCGAAACCGGTTTTTGGAAGCCACCTGATGAGGATGCAAGAATGATTTCCGGAGCACTGGGTTTACTGCCGCACAAAGACAGCACTGCTTCGCCAATTCTGCGGAATAATGGAGCAGCGACCTTCCCGCCGGTCCTATTCTTGCCGGCAGGCTCATCAATTACCACGTAAATTACCAGCCTGGGTTTTACGCTCATAAGCGCGCCTACGAACGATACCACATATTTGTCAGGAGAATAACCTCCAGCAGGATCCGCCTTTTGCGCGGTACCGGTCTTCCCGATAACGTCAGCTCCCGGTATTGCTGCGGCACGTCCGGTTCCTCGTTCCACAACTCCTCGCAAAATCTCTACAATTTTTTCGGATGTGGACTCTTTGATTACTTTCCGGACAAGAACCGGCGAATTCTCTCTGATAGTTTCGCCAACCGCGTTGGTTACGCTTTTCATAAGATGTGGCTGGTAAAGCGATCCGCCATTGATTGCTGCAGCAAATGCCGAAGCCAATTGCACCGCATTGAGCGATATGCCCTGGCCGAAGCTGATATTGGCTTTGCTCAACACCGACCATTTTGCCGGCATAGCCAGCATTCCGGGCCGTTCTCCGGGGAGATCCACACCAGTAGGACTGCCGAAACCGAAAGCTGCCAGGATGGCATAAAACTCGGTTTTCTTGAGCTGTTCCGAAATGCGCACTGCGCCGATATTGCTCGAATGAATGATCACATCTTGGAAAGACAATTTCTTGTAAGGGACAATATCGTGGATTTCAGCGCCGTTATATTTGTATATGCCGTTCCGGCAATCAAACATTTCGCCCGCCGCAACTTTTCCTAAATCGAGTGCTGCGGCTGCAAGAAAAACTTTGAAGGTCGATCCCGGTTCGAAAGTATCAGCGACAGAGCGATTTCGGCGAACTTCCGCGGGCGCTTTCTGAAAGACATTCAGATTGTATGTCGGGCGAACAGCCAAAGCCAGGACCTCACCCGTATCGGCATTCATGACCACCACGGTTCCGCTCTTGGCCCGCTCTTTTTCAACCGTCTGGTCCAATTCCTTTTCGACGATATACTGAATGTTGCGGTCCAGAGTAAGGTGCAGATCACGTCTGTTAGGATCCTGACCTACAGAAGTAAACATGACCGGTCGTCCCAAGGCGTCCCTCTGAGCGGTGATGGGAATGGGCTCGGCTTTGAGATCCTCGTCATAGTTCAGCTCCAGCCCCTCCAGCCCCTTGGAATCAATCCCCGCGAAACCGATTGCGTGAGCTGCAAAACTCTTAAGTGGATAAAAACGCTGATATTCCGTACTTGTCTCAATCCCCGGCAGATTCGCTTTCATGACTTTTTCCGCGACAATGGGAGAGACCTTCCGTGCAATCCATACAAAAGTCCTGTCCTCGCCAAGCTTTTGCAGGATCTCTTTTTCACTGATTTCCAGGATTTCTGCCAGCGTCTTTGCCGATATTTTCTTGTCCGTCACCCTCCTCGGTTTTGCATAAATTGAATGTACTTCCAAACTTGCGGCCATCTGTTCTCCGGATCTATCGAGGATCATACCTCTTCGAGCTTCCAGATGGATGACCATGGTACGCTGTTTTTCGGCAAGTTTCTGAAGGTACTCAGCATCTGCGATCTGTAACCTGTAAGCCTGCACCACGAGATAGAGCGTTCCCGCTGCAAAAAAAACTGCCACCAGGAGTATACGGTACACTTCCCAGTTTACGGATTTTGGCTTACGGTACATGGATTACCTTTCCCACAGAGGGAAATACGAGACCGATTTTCGATGCCTTGTTCTCCAACTCCCTTGGAGACTGCAGCGAGGCAATTTCCACGAGAAGTTCCCGTTTTCGCTTTTTCAGGTCATTGTTCTTATTTTCTGCGCTCGATATCTGGTACCCAATCTGGACCAGTTGCATCCTCGTCCACACATAAAACAATCCGACAAAGAGAATGGCCACGGAAAGAGCCATCACCATGGCAGGGCTTGCCCTGCGAATGCCTGATTTATCCAGAGCGTTTCTCAGAAAAACACCGGAGAATAGTCTGGAAAACAGCCCTTTTGTCTGAGGTCGCTTCACGTTGTCACTCCAACTCTGCCGTCATATTGGACAGTGCTTCGATAACCCGCATCTGGGCAGATCTGGATCTGCGGTTCAGCCTGGATTCTTCAAACGAAGGTTTGATCGGCTTGGGAGTCAAGATCCTCCAGTTTTCGACATCTGGTTTCTTCTTCTGAAACGAATGCTTTACGGCCCGGTGCTCCAGTGAATGATATGATACGACGCAAAACCGCGCCCCTTCATTCAGCAGGAGCGGTATCTGCTCCAAAGCCGTCGCGAGATTTTCAAGTTCGGCATTGACTGCGATCCTGAGCGCCTGAAACGTCCGTGTTGCCGGATGTATTTTTTCTCTCCTCCCACCCAGAATCCGGGAGACTGTTCTGGCCAGATCCTGAGTCGTGGCCAGCTCTCCACGATCCCGGGCGACGATCAACGATCGAGCTAATTTCTTTGAATAGCGCTCCTCACCATATGTTGCAAGTATTTCTTCAAGTTGTTTCACGGAAATCTTGCGCAAATACTCGAGTGCCGATTGTCCCGCGGTATTGTCGAATCTCATGTCCAGAGGGCCTGTTCCTTGAAAACTGAAGCCGCGCTCGGCATCTTCCAACTGATACGACGATAAGCCTAAATCCAGAACTGCTCCGTCTAGAGCGGCAATTCCCAGCTCTCGGAGAATTGTTTGGGCATGATGAAAGCCGTCGTGAACGGGCGTGAATCTTTCCCCGAACCTTTCCAGGCGCTTGGCAGACCTTGCGACAGCTTCCTGATCCAAATCGACTCCCACAAGTCTCCCATCGGGGCTTGTTGCCTCGAGAATTGCTTCCGCGTACCCTCCTCCGCCAAGCGTACCATCGAAATAGATGCCGCCTGATTTGGGACTGAGGGCCTCCAGGACCTCTCGCAGGAGCACGGGGACATGCAAGTTGACCTCCAGAGGGAGTATAGGCTCGCCGGAAAAACGAACCCCGAACCGCGCCACCATCCCCTGGGGGCATTTGCGTATTTCCATCAGCGGCCGGCGGTCGATGGTTCCGGATCTTCTAAAAAAACACTATAACCGGAACCTTCCAATGTCAAGCTATTTTTTGCTTGTCTTTTTGTGAATTAATATTTAAAATACATGGTTTTTTAGCGCGCAGCATTAAAAAACTCAATGGCTTTCAGACTCCTGGATCAAGAAGCCTACACGTCACCGACAGATGATCTCGCCAAGGTTCGTTTAATGACCGATTTTGGAATGGGTTCCATAAGCTTGCACTCCGTTTCTTAATGGGTTCGGTCCCAGGGCGACGAATCGGGTTTTTCCGTCCATGAGCGAAAGGTAACTACAAATCAGTGTTTTGGGCTTGACGAAAATGGACTCGATAGATACACTACCCATGTGCCGAAGTGGTGGAACTTGGTAGACACACCATCTTGAGGGGGTGGCGGGCGAAAGCTCGTGCCGGTTCGAGTCCGGCCTTCGGCACCACAAAATGATTCCGGCCCCAGGGTCGGATTTTTTAGTTTTGGGACCTACTATTAAAACACGCTGTTTATCGTTTGCGAGGACCGCCATGTCGAGGATCACGCGACTGCTCAGTTGGAATGTAAACGGAATCAGGGGTGTTCAGAAAAAGGGCTTCCTGGAATGGTTGGAGAGGGAGTCTCCGGATATCCTGTGTCTCCAGGAGATAAAAGCTCAACCGGATAATCTCGAAACGTGCCTGACAGAGCCCCCCGGTTACACCTCATATTGGAATTGCGCCCAGAGAAAGGGATATAGCGGTGTAGCAGTGTATACGAAAGAGCGGCCTACCAGCGTTGAACTGACCATGGGTATCGATCGATTCGATGTGGAAGGCCGATTCTTGCGTTTGGATTTTCCTGATTTCATTTTGTTCAATGTGTACTTTCCCAATGGGAAAATGGGACCGGAGAGATTGCAGTACAAAATGGAATTTTACGATGCATTCCTCTCAATGCTTCAGGAATTGAGGAAAAAGCAGCCTCGCCTCATGTTCGTAGGCGACGTGAATACCGCTCACCATGAGATAGACCTCGCCCGCCCCAAGGCGAACGAGAAAGTCTCAGGTTTTTTGCCGATAGAGCGTCAATGGATGGATACGGTAGTCTCAGAGGGGTACGTCGACACGTTTCGGCATTCTTATCCTGATGCGGTTCAGTATAGCTGGTGGGATCTGAAATCCGGAGCGAGACAGAGGAACGTGGGCTGGAGAATCGATTACGTATTCGTCACGAAAGAAATGTTAGCCTCCGTGAAACGAGCTTACATCATGCCGGAAGTGATGGGATCCGATCACTGTCCCGTCGGCGTGGATTTGGAAACGGCTTAGATTCTCATCAGTTCTGACAAAAATCTTGCGCGGGGACCATCTTTAGTTGCGGATGCGCATACGAGACTGTACGCAGGACGGGTGCCATCCAAGAGCGATCTCACGGATAAGCGGAGTCCCGTTCAATCCGGAACTCCACCCTTCTAGAATCCGACGATGTTGTTACACAAGCCCGGGTATTTTAGCACCGGGCTCAGCAGCCTGAATAAGGCTGAGAGCATGCTTGTAGACCAGTCTGATATCTTCCCGGTCTTCAATGATTATGCAAAAGCTGTCGAAACTGCGGACATATCCTTTAATGGATTCGCCCGACACGAGAAGCACCTGCACTTCTATGCGTGCTTTTCGAACTTGATTAAGAAACTGATCTTGAATATTGAAATGAGTCTTCGGCATTTCCGCACCCCCGTGCACTCATCCCCAGGTAACGGCAGATCAAGCCGATCCGGGGGAAAAATCCCGGCCATAAGGCTATGCGCCGAGAAAATTTGTAACCACACATCCGATCCCCTTGATTTCTCTAGGATCAAACCACAAGACATCGGGTTCGGAACGAAACCAAGTAAACTGCCTCTTTGCAAAATGTCGGGTATCCCTCTTCAGCAGGTCCGTTGCCGCTTC
Source organism: Desulfomonilaceae bacterium (assembly GCA_041740635.1). Classification (GTDB taxonomy): domain Bacteria; phylum Desulfobacterota; class Desulfomonilia; order Desulfomonilales; family Desulfomonilaceae; genus Desulfomonile. Next base: position 17,504 of record JBGSLQ010000070.1, read on the forward strand.
GAGATCTATTTCTCCGGCTAGAATCATCCCGGCGTGTCGATATCCGAGAGATTGCATGGATTTTAATTCCCGGCCGAAACCGAGTTCATATAACGTTTCCGTTTCATCCAATAATCCACCCTCTATCATACTGTCAACCCGGTTATCAATCCGTTCGTACAATTGTGACCTTTCAGGTGTCAGTCCGATATAGAGAAAAGTATAGGGCACGTCTCTGAAAGCATGTTCTTCATAAATCTGAGACATTTTTTTTCCGGTGGTTTCATAAATCTCCAGAGCTCTAACGATCCTGGTCAAATTGCGGGGGCCGGTTTTAAGTGCAGTCTGCGGATCTATTGCAGAGAGTTTCGTGTAAAGAGAGCCCGGCTCGTTTTGCTCTGATTCACGCAACGTATTTCTCAAATTTTCATCTGCGGACGGAAGGTCTGCAATTCCCGCCCGTAATAACTTAATATACAGTCCCGTGCCTCCCACAACAAGAGGAACACTTCCCCGGTCTACGATATCCTGTATTATTTTTCGCGCTTCACGAACGTATTCACCTGCTGAAAAGCTCTCGTCAGGGTCTTTTATGTCGATCATGTGATGGGGTACGATAGCTTGCTCGTCCCCCGAAGGTTTGGCCGACCCGATGTTCATGTACCGATAAACCTGGACTGAATCGGCGGATACGATTTCTCCCTGGAAGCGCTCGGCAAGTCGGATTCCTACATCGGTTTTGCCCGCAGCCGTGGGGCCTGCAACAATAATAATCTTTGGTTTTTGTTCTGCAATCACGTGCTTCTCGATCGACGCAAAAGGGTCCGATTTTCTTTAACGATTCTTGAACGTTTCATTCAAGAGTATAATGCATCTCCCTGCATTCAACCATATGTCGGAAATTGTGACGCATTACGCCGCGACATCCGCCGGTGCCAATCTTTAATAAAGCTTGCGTGTGTTTTGCATGAAATAGCACTATATTTTTGACTTTAAAGCCTGTTATTCATATAATAGCGTTTCTGAACACTCTTTCTCGGATATGCAATGACATCGTTCGCTGCGAAGATTCACGCCGAATCCAGGAGTCGAGAAACTCGTTTGACCAGACGACGTTTCCTTGCTCTGAGTACTACTGGGATTGTCGTAACCAATTCACCGGGCTTTTCTCTTGTGGATGAATTGACTTCTCTCTTGCATTCGCATCCTGATTATATAGAACCCAGACGGGGTGAAATGTCGCCTCCGAAAAAACAGCAACAAAATAAAGTACATGATGCGGATGATGTCCAGCAGCCATTGTTTCTCACATTCGACGACGGTCCCATGTTCTGCACTGCGCAGATATTGGAGCACCTTGCAGCCAGAAAACACAAAGCCACCTTCTTTGTGATCGGCCGGAATCTGGCTAATCCAAAGCTTCGGCACCTGGCTATAAAAGCATTGCATGAAGGGCATGAGATAGCCAATCACTCGTACGAGCATCCCAATTTTTCCTGGATCTCCACAAAGCGGGCGCAAAAAGAGATTACTGCTACTCATGCACAAATTGAAGAGGTAATCGAGGAATCTGGAGTTTCGCCAACCAATCAAAACAGGTTCTTTCGATTTCCGTACGGCGATTTAGGTTCGCAGAGCACCAAACAGGCCTGTGACGAGGTATTATTGGATCTGGGTTACCAAATTGCCGGGTGGGACTTGGACACGAATGATTGGCGTATGGAATTGTACTGGTATGCGCGCTCTTCCGCGCAAGTTATTGGAGCGCTGCATCGAGCGAAACCGCGGGATGTTGTCCTCCTCCACGATCGAGGAAAAACTGCCGATCATCTTCCCGCAATGTTGCAGGCAGTGGAGACTCGAAAGCTCGTTTCACTGCCGCTTTCTCTTTATGGTGGAACCGAATCGCCTTCCTCATTGACTCTGGACGACATCTTGCCGATACTTAACAGCTCGCTGAGCAGATAGCACGCTTGCTAAAAAATCTACAAGTGTCGCGAGTTGAAGGGATTACGGAATGAGAAATGAACGGTCCTTGCCTGTCGCAGAACCACACTTATAAGAAAAGCGGGCTGGGACAAAACCGGCAGTCGTATCCGAACTAGAAACCTTCAGCCTGAATATAGATCCTATTGGCGTCGGGATGATTGCTCAACGGCTTTCCGTGGGCATCGAATCCGGTCGGAGGCAGTTGAGGAAATACTTTAGGCACGGGCCCCCTATCCAGACCGAGCTGATTCGCAATTGCATCAAACGTGTATCTCAATATCCCGAAGGCATGGGATGCAGCCGGATAGGACAGGCTCAGAATCATTAAGAGAATCAAAATCTTCTTTTTCATGGCTTACTTTCCGACAGCTTGATGCTCCATGGATACATTTTTTTCTGAGGGATGTCAACACAAATATGCACGAAGAAAATCGAGACTTTTCCTTCAACCGTTGGAAAATGCACCCTATTTTGCTATCGATTATAGTCGGTTTTTCAAATGCCGATAGAGCGACAAAATTTTTCTTCTCAAAATTCAGATAGAGAGGCACTTTTTTCCTTTGAACGAATGCCTCCCCACCATAAGCTGTGCCGGACGCGGAACATGATTTTTGTATTTCAAGGATAACTGAATGGATTTTTTGGCGTACACTCTCAAAAAGATTGTAAGTGTGTTTGTTTACCCTGTCGGGTTTTCTCTTCTCTTGTGGCTCATGGGAATGACGCTATGGATTGCCGGAAAAAAGAACAGGCTCTGTTTTGCGTTTTTCGCAGGATCAGGGGCGATTTTGTTTGTCATGTCTCTGCCGATAACCTCTTTCAGTCTGTTCCATAATCTTGAAAGTAAAGCGGGGACCTATGCCGACCCATCGGAGCTTTCGCGGCAAGGCGTCCAGTATGTAGTTGTGCTTGGTGGAGACGTCAGAGCCGGCAGCCTGACTCCAGCGGATCGGATCGCCAGCACCTCCCTGATACGAACGCTTGAGGGTATCCGTTTATGGAAAAGAATTCCCGGAGCCAAGTTGGTTTTTTCCGGAGGAAGCGACAGTCCGGGTGTCATGACTACGGCAGAGGGAATGGCCGCTTTCGCATATGAAATGGGTATTCCCGTGGATGCGACCATATTGGAAAGCCGTTCTCTGGATACTGAAGAAGAAGCTCGTTTACTGAAACCACTTCTTGAAAACCGGACGTTTGCCCTGGTAACAAGCGCCAGTCACATGAACAGAGCACTCGTGAGTTTCAGGCGCGTGGGGCTGGATCCCATTCCGGCTCCGTCGGATTTTCGGGGTAAAACCTTTGTGCCTACGGTGGTGCGCTTCTTCCCTCGCGCGAATGCCTTGGCCGAGTGCAATACGGCCATCCACGAATATCTGGGAATGCTTTTTCTCTGGCTGAAGAGTGGAGGGAATCTCGGGACGCCGAGAACGATTTATACAGAAATTCCATCAAACAAGTAGAGCGATTGCAGAAAATTCTGACGTTTGTTCCACGCTCCAATACATGATTTGAGAGGGAGCCGGCGTCCCTGCCGGTCCATTCTATCGATATCATTCATCATATTGATGATGTGCCGGCACGAGAGACTGTCTCAAAATTCTCGAATGCGCAAAAATCGTGGCATGATTCGCCATCCTTGTAGGGGTCCCGCGAACACGCGGGATGCCTGCCCTTATTTGGGCGGACACTAGGCCCGCCCCTACAATCAGGCCAGCAGGACGATGAGCAATTCGTGCCACAACCTGGGATAGATTTCGATTTTTGAGACACTTTCCGGAGGGCGGCACCCACCAATATTCTTATCTTCAATCGGACATTAATTTTGGGAGTCGCTATAAAAGTGCAGAAAACTTTTTTACAATGGATATTGCTGCTTTGACGGCGCATCGGTATTAGTTCGATCTCGATCCGGCATATGCAGAAAGCTTCGGGTATTCGGAGCCCTCAGCCGGAGAGTATTCCGGGACAAGCTCCTGCAATATCAGCCGGACAGTGTCTGCATCGACGCCTGCCATGACGCGTTCCACAGCCGTATCAATGGAAGCAATCACTTTCCGCGGATCGACACTGGCTGGATTGAACAACTTGATATTCGTATGTGTGGTGGCCATGTTGCTCTCTGAAGGCGCTGTCAATTCTTCGAAGAGCTTCTCACCCGGTCTGGGGCCGACAAAGACGATGGGAATCTCATCAGGCTCTTTTCCCATGAGCACAAGCAGATGTTGTATCAAATCCATGATTTTAATCGGTTCACCCATTTGCAGGGCCATGATTTCGCCAGAATTCCCGAGAGCTGCTGCCTGGAGCACCAGTGTCACGGCCTCGGGGATTGTCATGAAATAACGGCGCATTTCCGGATGAGTCACCGTGATCGGACCGCCACGGGCGATCTGATCCATGAAGATGGGGACGACACTTCCTTCGGATGCCAGCACATTTCCGAATCGGACAGAGAGAAACTTTGTGTTGCTGATCATTCCGAAGGCTTGGCAGTATAGTTCGCAGACTCTCTTGGTGGCTCCCATTACGCTCGTGGGGTTCACCGCCTTGTCTGTGGAAATGAGGAGAAAACGAGACACTGCGTATCGATCGCATGTGCGTGCCAATATCTGCATTCCTGCAATGTTATTCTTGACGCATTCCGCTGGGTTGAGTTCCTGCATATGAACATGCTTATGAGCCGCGGCATGAAACACCAATTCCGGCCTGAATTCCTGGAACACTTCCTCCACTCTCACCGTGTCCCTCACATCACACAGGACAGGGACAATGGGGATGTCCGGGTGCACTTCCGTCAACTGTCTGTTCACATGAAAAAGGCTGTTCTCGGTGCGTTCCAAGAGGACTAATCGCGCAGGCTCGCGTTTTAGTATCTGTCTGCAAAGCTCGGAGCCGATGCTCCCTCCTGCTCCGGTAACCAGAGCAGTTTTCCGAAAGATCAGTTTTTTCAGGAGTTCAGTGTCTATATTAATCTCTTCGCGACCGAGGAGATCGGAAATGGTAATATCCCGCAACTGGGTCAGCTTTGCCGATCCATGAATAATCTCATTGAGACCCGGCAATGTCTTGACCTTGATGTCGAGGGCCTTGAGGATACGGTGTATCCGCCGCATATCTGCATTGCGTGCAGAAGGAATTGCTATTATAGCGGTATCGAACTTGTTATCCTGGGCGTAAGCGGAAATGTGGTCCACGCCTCCCACTACTCGTATACCATGTATGGTATGACCCTGCTTTTTCGGATCATCGTCGAAAATAGCAGCAATTTTGATTCTTGAGCCGGTATCTCGCGCAATTTCCCGAACAATCATTTCTCCGGCATCTCCAGCGCCTATAATCACTGCGCGAGTTTCTTTACCGGATGAGCGTGTCCGCAGTATGAGTCGTATTTTTTCCCTGAGAACGCGTAATCCTACTCTGCTCCCGCCAATAAAGACAATGCTCATAAAAAAATCGATCAGCACAACGCCGCGTGGAATCCACAAACGCTCCGACACGTACCCTACGGCAAACAATGTGGTACTGCAAAGCACGCAATGAAAAAGGAGATTCGGGACGTCGCTGATACCTACATAACGCCAGTTACTGCCGTGTCCCCGCAAAAGGTAAAAGAAGGTCAATTTCAGAAGGGAAACATACAGGAGCAAAAGAAGGCGCTGTCCCGCAAAGGAGTGCGGTACGTTGAAATCGAAACGGATTTCATAGGAGAGCCAAAAGCTTGCCGCAGATAAAAGGAAGACTGCCGCAAAAAGACACTGGTTAAAGCTGACGTACTTTCCCAGGACATTGACGATGAACTGACCTTTCCTGAGAACGGTTTTGAGAAATTCGGTGGAAGTCATTACCTGTCAGTCTCTCCATGCTGCCCGTTTGTCTTACACTGGGGAATATTCGGCCGCAAGAATCAGTCCTTACGACAAAGTTCGATTGTTATGCTCTATAGCGAGCGTCCAAGTCAAACAATAACTGTGGATCATTGCCGCAGAATCCGGCATATTCTTGGAATGAAGTAATACTTGAGGAACCTTTTTTGTAAAAAAGGTTCCTCAAGCTCCTCCAAAAAACTTTTAACACTTGTTTAAATCATGGTTTTTTCGGTGGAAAAAACCATGATTTAAACCAAATGCTAAAGTTCGTGGGAAGGGGCTTGGGGAACACATCTTATAAGAAGGGTTTCCCCAGCATTTGCTGCTTGAAAGCGAATCCGCGTTGATGATTATGGGTGGAGGTGTGCGGAAAGGCAAGCATTAATTCCAAGACTCTCAGATGCCTTGGGTGTAAAGATATCAACAAGTAAAGTTTTTGGTGGTGATTATTCAGAATCCGGCCGACATTCAGGAACACGTTCGCCTCTTATGCCGGGAATCGGTATTCGACCGAATACCCGCGGAAGGCTGGTGCGTCGAGTGGGACGAGAGACACTTATGTTCGATACAGCTGCATGGTCTCGCTCCCTGGTTCTATGCTTTTCTTCACACCAGACCTGAGTTGGGATTGTCGGAGCCCATTCTGGACGCACTGCGCAAAGATTACCACCAAAGTTGTTTAGAGAATCTCGTCCACGAAGCGTGTTCCTACCGCATAGCAGAAGCGTGTTCCTGTGGGGACGTTCCCTTGATTCTCCTCAAGGGAGCATATCTCGGCACATTCGTGTACAAGAATCCCGCGTTCAGGCCCATGTGCGACGTAGATGTTCTGGTCATGAGAAAAGACCTGGCGGTCGTGCAGGAGATCCTGAAGGCCCTCGGATATGTGCTCATGATCGATGTCCCGGAATCTTTCAAACCGCATCTCTACCCATCCCGTCCCTATGCCCGGCCCGGAATCAGGCCAGAAGTGTTGGACCTTCATTCCGAGCTGAGACTTCTTGATTATTACCATTTACCTGAAAGCGAGGTATGGGCACATTCCTACGAAACTGAGATCTACGGATACAGAACACGGGTTCTCTCACCTGAACTGAATACCATCCACATAGCACTCCATGCTCTAAGCTCTGCCACACGCTTCAGAGACTATCTGGATCTCATGCTGATGCTGGAAAGGTTGCAGATCGATTGGAAAGAAATCCTTTCACTGTGTGAAAATCTGGGTGTGGTCTATCCCGTGGGGATTATGATGCAGGAATTGGCGAGTGTCTGGGGTGCTCGGGTGCCGGTAGCCGTTCTGGAATCCTTTGCCGCGCACAGACCGTCTGCAATGGAAAAGAGAATTGCGCAGAACCGGTTTCGTTATGTGTGGCGGATAGTTGCCCGAATACACCAAGAACCTGACTGGACAAGCAGGCTGCAATTCGTGAAGCTCAGGTTATTTCCTCCCGAGGAATACCGCATGGCTGTGCTCCGCACCAGCAATCCCCTGGAATATGTCAGATCCAAATGGCTGAGCTTTAAAAACCTGTTCACGAACAATCGCTAACAAAGATTACTTACGTCGAGCCTTGAATTTTCTGAATGACTTTCTTTCTTGACATAAATGGGCCAGTCTGATGGAATATCTTGGACTATTCGCAATATGGCATAATCATACCATTTCGCCAATAAATCTGATAAAACCGAGAGGTCCGGCAGAGACGCCGGACCCTACCATCAGCCGGTAGTGGCCGTGCCTCCGTGCCGGCCAAAATTGGATTCATAAAAGCGAATAGGTATCACTGACGAGGAACAGATCGGACTCAAGTCGTCCGAAAGCCTCAATTAACTCTCACGATAGAAAGAATTCTTTTGGACAGCAACGCGAAACCTATAGCAAACCCGCAACTGGTTCTGAGGGAAGAATTTGACGATTGGGCAATATTGTTCGATCCTGATACCGGTGACGGCTTCGGAATGAATCCTATTGGGGTATTTATCTGGAAACTGATGGACGGCGAGCACACGGAACGCGAGATTCTCGCTCACATGGAAGAACATTTTGAATCGGTTCCTGAGGACGCAAGTGCTCATCTCTCTGAGTTTATCAAAGATCTGGTCACTCGGGGATTCGTGGGTTACGAAGTGCCTGTGCTTTGAAGGAGGAATGTTGCGGAAAATTGTCACCTGACTCAGGTGCTTCATTTCAGGTGATTCGCTTCGTTCACAGTGACAGGTGTCACGGCCTCAGCCTTCGAGAGGGCGCAAAGAATTGCCTTTGTTCACCGTTGAGTCGGTCTACTGTTTACCTTCCTGCTTTCTCGCACCAATGTACTTATACCTTTTCGCTTTTATGAATCGCATTTTGGCCGGCACGGAGGCACGGCCACTACCGCCTGATGGTAGGGTCCGGCGTCTCTGCCGGACCTCTCGATTTCATCAGATTTATTGGCGAAATGGTATTAATAGTTTTTGAGACACCCCTCTACATTGCCGGGCTATTGTCTTTTGTCCCTCCGGGACAAAGAATTGCTGAGAGTTAGCGCCCATGGGGGTCTGGGGAAACCCCGCTAAGCGAGATTCCCCGATTTTCGTACCTTGTATGCAAAATCCTGATCATAAATGATGTCGTGCTTTATTGGCCCGAGTAATCATAAAAGCCGCGGCCGCTCTTTCTTCCGAGGTAGCCGGCTTCCACGTATTTCTTCAGGAGGGGGCAGGCTCTGTATTTAGAATCTCCGAATCCTTCGTACAGGACATTCATGATTGCCAGACAAGTATCCAGCCCGATGAAGTCTGCCAAGGTCAACGGCCCCATGGGGTGATTCATACCTAGTTTCATCACTTCGTCGATTGCCTGGGGAGTCCCCACACCTTCGAAATAGGCGTAAATTGCTTCGTTAATCATGGGCATAAGAATGCGGTTGGCAATGAATCCCGGATAATCGTTGGCTTCAACAGGAGTTTTCCGGAATTTATTCGCGAGTTCGACTGTTGTTTCGGTTGTACCTGCAGATGTTGCGACTCCGTTAATAACTTCAACCAGCTTCATCACCGGTACAGGATTCATGAAATGCATGCCGATGAATTTGTCCGGACGTTTCGTGCAGGAAGCAAGCTTGGTTATGGAAATCGAGGAAGTGTTGCTCGCCAATATGGATTCTTTGGGGACAATTGTATCGAGTGCTTCGAAAACGGTCTTCTTCAGATCGAAGCTTTCTATAATGGCTTCTACGACAAAATCCGCATCCTTAAAATCTTCCAGACTGGTGCTGCCTTTTATGCGTCCCAGGATGTCAGACTGTTCCTGCTCGGTCATTTTTCCTTTAGAAACTGCTCGTTCAAGATTTTTCCGAATCGATGAAAGACCCTTCTGAACGAATTCGTCTTTTACATCGTTCATGATTACTTGTAGGCCGGAAGCAGCAGCTACGTGTGCTATACCGTTGCCCATTTGTCCGGCCCCAATCACACCGAATACTTTAACTTCCATTTATAAGACCCTCCTGGTTAATAGGCCTATTCATCTGTGCAGTCATAGCACAGCCGGAACGATATTGCGAAAAGTATCATGGCAAAGATGATCGATTATATGAATTGCTAAATGTGATCAGATTGAGGGTAGCAGTATTGGTAGGTGCCGGCCTCCGTGCCGGCACATTTTCAATATGATCAATGATATTAATAACATAGACCGGCAGGGACGCCGGTCCCCACTAATATCTTGTATTGGAGCACGGGATAAACGTCAGAATTTTTGGCAATCGTTCTATGCGCGGTAAAAATACGTGAAACTGGAATGCTGTTGCAGAGTCGATCTAAGGGTCGGTCTTTCTGGAATCCGACGCTCTCTGCTTTTAATAGATCCCGAACTCCATGCCGGCGGCAAGGGTTTGACCCAATTCCTCACATCGGGATATGGCTTCCGGAGTTACGGGACCGCAATGAATAATGGGATCCTGAACTTTCTTCAGCTTGAATCCTGCCAGGATACGTTCCATGCTTTGGAGTGTCCCCCTACCGTCGTTACCGGCCGAAACCACGATTGCATAAGCTTTGCCGGCCATCATGAGGCGCACATCTTCATATGTTCTATCGAACAGGTCTTTGATTGCTCCTGCCATGTACCCGAAATATTCGGGACTGCAAATTACCAGCGTCGTACAATGGATTAAATCGTTTTTTCCGACAGATCCGGCTTGCAGCCTCTTGACTGTCACTGTATTCTCGCGTGAGCCGCCTCGCTCTACTGCTTGGGAAAGTTGGTTCGTATTTCCCGACTGCGAATGGTAAACGATTAACAGCGTTTTATCCGAGGTTTCGATTGCGGACATCAGAAATCTTACTCTAGAGCCTTGCGGGAGAGAATGAGTGCTTCCCATTTTCCCATAAATTCAGCAGTGAAATCTTTCAACGTCATTCCGCAGGAACGAGCCTCTTCCTCCATAGTTGACCAGAAGACGGCCAAAAGAGGAAATATGTCTTCCGTGAAAGTAAGGACCAGTGTATTTCCACAAAGACAATGCCGATAAAGCATGGTGAACTGCTTTCCCATGACCTCACTGCAGTCGTCCATTGTATGACCTTTAGGCTTGGTCTCATTAATATATGTAGACAAATCGGGAAAGGTCTTGCCACAGGTCTTACATACTTTGGGAAACAGCTTTTCGTGATGATCGACGGCATCGAAGAGATCTATAGTTCTGCGAAAGAAACTATTTACACAGTACTCTTTTTCCGCATGAAGGCTGGATTCCACAGATGCTCCAATGAGGCATTCATAGATATTCGAGTGAGAAAAGGAACCGTCGCGTTGTCTAGACAGGCTGGTTACTCCTCGTTCGGAGCCAACGCTCAATCCTCTCGCGCCGAAAATACACTATTCCTACGAGTACGGCACAGAACACCGATATGGCGATAACCAGCGTCCAGTTTTCATGATAAACCGCGGCGCCACTGTAACTCAACATAATAGTGCCGGGAATTCTTCCTAAGCCTGACACCAGGAAGAACGTTACATACCCCATGGGGCTGAGTCCCAGGAGATATGAAAGTATATCCTTGGGAAATCCGGGGAAAATAAAAAAGACGGCAGCCAGGAATATTCCCCGACTTCGAGTGAGAAAACCGAAATGCTCCATCGAATCTTTTGGCACCACCAGTTTGACGAGAGGAAGCCCTATTAACCGGGATGCCGTAAACGCAAGCATCGATCCGACTGTGAGTCCTATTGTGGAGTACAGTATGTTGGGCGCAACTCCGAAAATGAACCCCCCAACCACTCCGGTCAACTCGCCGGGAATAGGCGCAAAGACTACCTGGAGGGCCTGTATGCCCATGAAGATCGCTGGAGCCCATGTGCCCCAGCTTTCCACGTAAGATCTGAGCTGTTCACGACCGCTAAACATAGCAATCATAGTTGACATGATGGGATTCAGCCACCCCATCAACCACGATACCAGCAGAGCAATTATCAAAACCGCGATCAGACCGAGAGATATAAGGAGTTTACGGAATTCTTCACGGCTCAGCTCTGTCATACCGTCACTCCAGTCACGGTGCCGGATGTGTGTTGCGAAGTATCGTCTATTCTGCTCGAGAGGGCAGTCAAGATTTCGTCCTCCATACGTCGTATGAGCGGGGGAAAGCTCTTGGAATCTTTCGCAGAGATTCCGATTCCATCATAACTTGTGGAGATGTTTCTCACCATTTCGGGGCTCATGAGATCCTGTTTGTTAAATACTCGGACAAGGGGAATGAGATGCAAACCCAACCGTTCCAGCAGGTTTTCCACCGCTTGCATTTGGGCTTCAAACGCCTCGTTCGAGCAATCAATGACGTGAATCAAAAGATCCGCATCCGCCAATTCATCAAGTGTGGCAGAAAACGCTGCAACGAGAGTTTCCGGCAAATCCTTGAGGAATCCCACAGTATCCGTGATGATCACTTCGGTTTCCTGCGGAAAACGCAATCTTCTGCTTGTAGGGTCAAGTGTGGCGAACAATTTGTCTTCCGTAAGAATATCCGATTTGGTCAGATTGTTCAGCAACGTCGACTTGCCTGCATTGGTATACCCTACAATGGATATGATCGGCACCTCACGTCTGTTGCGAAGCTGTCGTCGAAGCGCGCGGCGCTTGCCCAATTGTCCTATTTGCCTTTCAAGAAAATCGATTCTGCTTCGAATACGCCTTCGATCTATCTCCAGCCGGGTTTCTCCAGGGCCTCTTCCGCCGATTCCACCGGTGAGCCGTGAAAGGGCATCATCTTTTTCCGCCAACCGCGGCAACGCGTACTTGAGCTGAGCCAATTCTACCTGGATCTTTCCTTCCCGGGATTTGGCGCGTTGCGCAAAAATATCCAGGATTAGCTGAGAACGATCGATAACCTTCAGTTCCGTAAAATCACCAATGCTGCGGACCTGACCAGGGCTCAGTTCCGCATCGAAAACGAGAAGGTCCGCTCCTTTTTGCAGGGCATCGATGACCACTTCCCTCAGTTTTCCTTTTCCCACGAGGAAATGCGGATCGACAGTATTGCGTTTCTGAATCGAGGTTCCCACCACCTCTACACCGCAGGATTTGGCCAATTCGTTCAATTCGGCCAGAGACTCCTCGATTTCCCAATCTTTGCCGATAGTACGTCCTATCAAGTACGCACGTTCCTGTGATGCTTTGACTGATCGCGTACTTATAGACCGCGAGATCTCATCTTCGAGAGAGCGAACAAATGCACCGAAGTCCAGATCCAAAAGTGAAGGTGGTGTGGGATCCAGCAATTGCCAGATATGCTTCATCGGATTATCCGGGAGCAGATGTGCGATGCGGACTACCGTAGGTAGTCCCTGGGCATCCACCCCTACTGAGGCAACCAGATCCAGACGCAGCAACGCCAGGTCGGTAAGATCTTCTTCGGTTAGCTGCTCATCTTTCAAATGCGTGTGAATAAGTCGCAGCCCTCGTAATCTGCCTACGCCCACACGCCATCCCGTAAGTCTGGGAATGAGAATCGATCGGGCATCCCCCACGAGAACTTTGTATATATTTCCTTGCCTGTCCACCAGGATACCGATTTGACGCCGTAATTCAGAACTCATTTCCGTGAGATGCCTGGCCATCTCTTGTGTGATTACACGATTGGCAGGAATTCTCCTGAGCGCCAACTTTTCCAGCCGGATTTTTTGAGAGGGTTTCAACCCGCGGGTCAATCCGTAAACCGCATGCAAACCGGATTCTCTACCGGCCTTAGCTCTTGTTTCGCGCATTGCGTTGAACGATCTTTCTTCCGTTCCGTCCTTTGATATCGGTGTTGATTATCCTGAGCGCAATTGGGCGGGCCCCGCAGATTTATGCCCAATCGGCCAAGCCCACAGTAGTTCCAATGTCTCCTACCAATGTATTCGGGAAACACTTCTACAAGAAGGTTTCCCGGATCTCTTTGAATGCAAATCAGTATTAATCTATGCGTCCTTTTCGGGCATGATCTTCACGATTGCGCAATGGTCCAGCTCCAGGTATTTGCGGGCCACTCTCATGACGTCTTCGGAAGTCACTTTGGACACGTTCGCGATATATTTCTTATCATAATCATAGCCCAGACCATAGAGCGTATTCAAGGCCGAATTTTCCGCTCGGTTCCATGAACTTTGCAGCGAAATCAAGTGATTGCCGATAAGATTGGTAACAGATCTCTCCAGTTCGGCTCCGTTTACCGGCTGTGACTTGACCTGCTCCAGTTCCCGGAACAATCCTTTCAGAGCCGTATCTGCTTTGGAGGGTTCGGTAGCGATATACAAACCGAACAGACCCGGTTCTACAGCGGGACGCACGAAAGAAGTCACTACGTAAGCCAGAGATTCTTTGTCTCTGAGCTGTAGGAAAAGTCTACCTCCCTGGCCGGCCAGGATGTTATTGAGCACTTCAAGAGGATATCGATCCTCATCCGAAACGCTGACGCCTCTGAACCCGATTGCAATATGAGCTTTGGCCCGAGGAATCTGAACGACATTCTCCCGGACTTTGGTGATCGGCTCTTCAGCAGGCACCACAGGGGGAACGAATTGTCTGGCTTCCAGTTTACCGAAAAGCTGTTCGATACGAGCCATGGTCTTTTCGGGATCGAGCGCTCCAACTCCTGTGATAACTGTATTTGCAGGAACAGCGAACCGCTCGTACGTCTGCTTGAGATCGTCTGCGGTGAATCCCGCGACAGTCGCAAGAGTTCCTTCTTTTACAAAGCCGTACGGATGATCTTTGAATACCGTCTGATTCAGGATGTTTACGGTGTACTGGACCGGTCTGTCCGGTTCGGTTTTTATACGATTTATAATCAGGTTACGTTCTCTTTCAAGCTTATCCTGGGGAAATGCGGGATCAGTGTAAACGCGAGCCAGCATTTCGAGGCCTTCGTCAATGTTTCTGCTGAAGAAGGTCGAATATACGCCAAAAGAATCGTACCCGGAAAATCCGTTCAGGCGCCCTCCCATGTCTTCCACTTTTTGAGCAATTTCTTGCTCGGACATCTTTGAGGTTCCTTTATCCAGCATCTGAGAAATGAAATTCATGATGCCTTCAGTTTCCTTGGTCTCGAATCGTTTTCCACCCATCATTGCGATTCTGAAGGAAACCGCCGGATTGGAATTATCAGGCTGGAGCACTACTTTGAGCCCGTTGGGAAAAGTGCGAACAATCGCACCGGGTTCCTTTCCGGCTGCTGCAGTTTGTGCGGTTTGAGATGCACCAAAATGTTTGACGACACCGGTCAGCTTTTCGATCTGGAAATCCTGTTCCACGTCTTCCGGTATGAGCACGGTGACAGTAACGTTCGGTGGGGTAAGATACTTTTTGGCAGTGGCAGAAATCTGCTCAGGAGTGACAAGTCTGTTGAGGTTCAAGTATTTTTCTTCGTACGAAGCATCCCCAAGATCGGCCTCAAAGCTTCCAATACTTCTAGCCATGCCCTGGACCGTTTCCCTGGCATAGATATGCTGCGATTCTATATGGGTCTTTGCGCGATCCAATTCTTCGGCAGAGGGCGGCTGCTTCTGGAGCTTCGCCACTTCCTCCATAATGCCTTTTGTGACAGTCTCGAGATTCTTTCCATCCAATGTGGCGGAAATCGCGAAAAGGCCCGGATTCTTGGGCGTAAGCGCATATGCCGATATTGAATGGACAAGACCCTTATCTTTCTTGAGGGTCTGTACGAGTCTCGAGCTATCCCGTGCGCCGAGTATATCTGCCATCAGATCGACTGCATTCACATCCGGGCTCGAAATGGAAGGGATATGAAATGCCACGTGAAGCCTGGTTTCACGAGAATTCCGGTCTCTGAGCACCGCACTGCGAATATCCTTCTGAACGGGCTCGCTCGGCCGCGGAGGTCTGAAAAAACCGGTCTGCTTCAAGTCGGAGGTATACTTTTCGAGATCGCTGCGTACCTGATTGGGATCCACGTCCCCAACAACAACCATGAACATGTTTTCAGGTACGTACCATTTCTTTCGAAACTGTATGATATTGTCGCGGGTAAAACCTGCAACGACATCTTTGTATCCGATTATCGGGTATTTGTACGGACTCGCTTCGTAAGCAGTATGGAAAAGCAACTTTGATGCTTTGCGTTCCGGTCTTTCTTCACCTTCCAGGATTTCCTCAATAACAACCTGTTTCTCTTTGTTCAGTTCATCGGGATCGATGCTCGGTCTGAAAACTGCATCCGTCAGGATGTCCAATCCCTGAGAAACGCCGGTGGAGGGAACGGTCACATGAAAAACGGTTTCATCCCAACTGGTGTATGCGTTGGTTTCTCCCCCCAAAGCCTCCAGTTCCGATGCAATCTGTCCAACGCCTCTTTTTTCTGTGCCTTTGAACGCCATATGTTCGATAAGATGGCTGATTCCAAGTTCGGATAGGTCTTCATCAGCACTGCCCACTTTGACCCAAATCTGAATAGTAGCGACTTTTCTGGCATGATCTTCTTTTACGAAGACATCCAAGCCGTTCGGGAGCGTGAAATGTTTCAAATCGTCCTCCTGGGCATAAACGTTACACGGCAAAATCAACAAAAATAACAGCCCAATCAACCAAGCCTGAGTTAACCTGATTTTTGCAAAATAAGCCATCATCATCTCCATAGAATGATTTCTCGAAATATACTCCTGAAACCAAAATCCGCAAGATATCTTGCCGGGAACTACGGTGAGTTCACGGGACGTGATAGGATTCAATCTTTTCCTTTAGAGTCCCAAGTTGCCTGAGTGTTTCATTATCCGGAATCAGACCCTGAAATAATTCAATGTAGAGGTCGGCCTGTTTTTCTAGAATGCCTTCCAGGACTGCACGATGATTCCTGTCTACCCGTTCCCCTATGTCTCTCAATACATCCAGTACCTTGAGATTGACCATCCATTTTGGTATGAACGGCACAATCACCGTATTCAGTAATGCATCCAACAGAGTGAAGCCGCCTCCCATTACTATTTCCGCAGTAATAATAAACAGTGCCCACGCAGTATACGAACTGTACAGTTTCAGTTCGTCTTTACGCGATAATCCGTCCTTGAAACGGTTGAACTCCTCTTCCAGAAGATGCTCGATACCAGGGAACGCCTCATCGTACAGCTCGCCGATTTCTGGCGTCCCCAATCTCGGAACGCCTGTCTGCGCTGCAGAGCGAAGATCCTGGAGCGATCGATCCGATGACAATAAGCGCGCAATACGGAAATTCAAGTCGGCAATAGCGGACTCAAGCGGCCTGAGTCTCACCGATGAGCGTGCCTGTTCCAAATCTTCATTCCTGATGTCCTTTTCCGTGGGTTGGGCTCCGTCGGTGTAGGAATCTCCGAAAATTTTGGCAAGGGAACCGAATACTCCGAGAATAGCGTTTCGGACCAGCATTCTGGGAACGAAGAGGACATCGTACTTGCGCAGGAGCCCTTGCAATCTCTGTTGGATCTTGGCCTGAACGTCTTCCGTGACCAGGGCATCCAACTGTGCTTCCATTTCTTCGGAAACGTTTTTCTGCATATCCCGGATCTGAACTATCACCGAATCCACTCTCCGAACATGGGCTTCAAGGGAAGACTGAAATGTGTGGATACTCTCGACGGTTTGTTCTCTTAAGCGTCCGATCTCCTGTTTTCTTTTGAGTTCCAGTTGGTTGAGATCCGGTGGAGCGAACACTTCCGCAAAACCTTGCCTCTCTCGCAGGCCAGGAATGAATTGCGGAGCGGGCTCGACACGTTCCACTCTCAATGGTGCGTGCGTAAAACCGTTGGCCGCAAGCATGCCGGTGAAGTCCTTATATGCCGTTTCGGAAACAACCTTGTTCATGACGAAAACGGTTTGTTTATCCCATTTCCGGGCCATTTCCGTTATGTGTCGCCCTGCAAGATCCGCATACTTTTCCTGGGAGGTCACAAACACCATGAGATCGGCGATGATGAAGTAGTCTTCTGCAATACGTTTATTCGAAAGTTGGATGCTATCGTAGTCGGGGGTGTCTATCACTATTTCATTGTACGGATGCGTCCCGGAATTCGCGACAATCTTTGCATCCATCATATCTTGAGAGAGAAATGGGCATGTCTTGAGAGTTTCTAACCAGGATTCGCTTACAAGGATTACGGCATTGAAGGTGAAGGGTCTTCTGGTGCCGACTTCACTGATGGTACGACCGGCAATGGAATTGAACAGCGTACTCTTTCCCGTGCCCGTGCCGCCCATGAAACATAAAATCAAAGGAAAACCTGCAGGAAGTGTGGATTTCCACAAAAACGCGATTGCGAGCCGATGAGCTTCGAACCGTTTTCGTTCCAACAATTCATATTCGGCAAGCCTGGAATCGAGCTTGAGGTCGAGTACATCCTCAGCTCCGTTCAGCATTTCGCCCTCCTGAAATTGCACTGTTCGGCTTATCCCCGGATACGAAGAGAACACTGAACATAATATACATCCAGACTTCGAGAAAATGGAGGAATGCGCGCGTATTCTTTTTCGGAAGAAGTATCCTTACGGCTCTTGTTTAACAGCCGAGTCTCGGAATTTTTCTGCCGTACATCAGTCGCGGGTCAGAGTTGTTGGTTGGCAAATGTGGGTGTATCCTGTGCCACGCCTCTCAAAATTGCCGGGACGTATCCCGTCTCGAATCCTTCCGACACGACAGATCCATCGCGTATCCTGATGATACGATCGCAGGCCTGGCCGATATCCTCTTCATGAGTGACCAGTACAACGGTAAATCCCTGGCCGGCTATTGCTCTCAGTTGGTTAACCACAATTCCCGTGTTCTTCTGGTCGAGCTGGCCTGTGGGTTCGTCACCAAGGATCAACGAAGGACTGTTCACGAGTGCTCTGGCGATAGCAGCTCTTTGTCGCTCTCCTCCAGACAGCTTGTTGGACCAATGATCCACCCGATGCGAAAGACCTACTCTATCGAGCGCCTCGAGAATTCTTCTTCTTCGTACCCGGCGGTCTGATTCGGCATAGATGAGCGGTAATTCCAGATTCTCGAAGACCGTGGAATTGGGAAGCAAATCGCAGCTCTGGAAAACAAAACCCAACTCCTTGTTCCTGAACTCTGCCTGCTCTTCACGGGAATACTCAAGAATATTCTGCCCTTTGAACAGGTACGTACCGGATGTCGGAGGCTGTAATAATCCCAGCACGTAAAGCAAAGTAGATTTTCCCGATCCTGAAGGTCCCATTATCGCGACCATTTCACCCTGGTATACCTTGATATTGGCACCCCTGAGCGCATGAATCAGATTTGTTCCATCAACATAGTCTTTCACCAGGTTCACGGTTTCGATAATTACGTGATTTTGCATACGAGCCACAACACTCCTTAGCGATCAGCACCCCACAAAGGATACTTTACAATAACCATTTTAGTCCTGTTTCTGCAAGCGACTTGCGAATTTCCTCCTTTTTTTTCGCTCCTGTGGTATATTAGCGGGATGTTTAATGTGACTAAAGAAGTGCTGGCTGAAAATGGCGGATTTGTAAGACTCGTGCAACTCGATTCCGAAGATTTCGCGGTGGTCGTTCGGCACCCTTCAGACGTCAGACTCCACAACCGTTACATTGGTCCGGATCTTTCCATAGCGGAGGATGTCTTTGAGGCCGAAGTCGCGCAGTTGCATGAACCGAACGAGAACACCGCACGAATTGTCCGGTGATTCGTCAGTTCTAAGCTGATCGCGAACCAAATCCTCGTCCGAGAAGCGTTTCCTCGAGGACCGTCATAGCCAAGGAGTACGTATGGCGAAGTTGCGCTTACAAGGCGAATGGAAAATGTGGTTAGGAATCGGGGTTCTCCTGCTCGGAGTGATCTTCTATCTTTATTTCGTGAGCAGGCCTCCCATGGAAGGAGGCGAATACCTGTGGCGAGTGGAAAAAGTTGAAGACGATAAAACACTTCTTGCCCGCGGAAGCGGCAGTGAGATGCGTATGAGACTGATCGGATTGAAAATACCGAAAAACCAGGAAGCCGCCGCAAGGGACTATCTCACAAAAACTTTGGAAACTAAATGGGTCAGGCTCAAGCCCATCAGGGACAAAGATAAAGATCTGAAAGAAGGATTCGTGTTTATTTCCGGTGAAGAAATAAATGCTCGCATGATCAGAATGGGATTGGCCGAAATCGATAGGGACGAAACGGCCTTTGACATCCGGCCGTACATTGAATTAGAGCAGGAAGCAAAACGGGAAAAGCGGGGCATGTGGAGTCAGCCGGGTTCGGGAGCGAAGTAGCTATGAAGATTCTGATAATCGGTTCAGGTGGCCGGGAACATACATTGGCGTGGAAAGCGGCTCAATCGCAGTTGGTGACCGAAGTGATCGCAGCCCCTGGAAATGTGGGAATCAGCCGTGAACCTAAGTGCCGCATTGCAAACGTTTCGGCTGAAAATATTCCCGCTTTGAAAGATCTGGCACTGTCCGAGAAGGTAGATCTGATCGTTGTGGGACCTGAAGCTCCTCTGGTTGCAGGTATAACCGACACTTTCCGCGATGCCGGTTTGAGAGTTTTCGGTCCTACTGCTCGAGCTGCGGCACTGGAAGGGAGCAAGGTTTTCACCAAGCGCCTCATGGCCAAATACAATATCCCTTCGGCGGATTTTGAGGTTTTCGACTCCTTCGATGCTGCGGAATCCTATATCAAAGGAAAAACCGGACCTACTGTCGTGAAGGCCGACGGCCTTGCTGCAGGCAAAGGTGTTTTCGTGTGCCGCGACCGGGAAGAGGCGCTTTCCGCATTATCCGCGATCATGAAAGATAGGGTCTTCGGGTCCGCGGGCGATCTGGTAATCGTGGAAGACTGCTTGCAGGGAGAAGAAGCTTCATTCATAGCATTTACAGACGGGCGCCATGTTCTGCCGCTCGCCAGTTCTCAGGATCACAAGGCAATATTCGATGGAGACAGCGGCCCCAATACGGGGGGAATGGGAGCTTATTCGCCCGCTCCGGTGGTTACCCCTGAAATTCACGACCTCATCATGAATCAGATCATGATCCCGACAGTGCAGGCAATGGACAAAGAAGGTATCCCGTACATGGGTTTTCTTTATGCGGGAGTCATGATCGAAAACGGCCAGCCGAGAGTCCTGGAATTCAATGCACGCATGGGAGATCCTGAGGCGCAACCTCTCCTGTTTCGTATGAAAAGCGACATGATCCCGCTTATGGTGTCTGCCCTTGACGGAACCCTCGACCGGCAGACCATAGAATGGCTCCCCGAGGATGCAGTATGCGTTGTGTTGGCTTCAGGAGGATATCCGGGATCGTACGAAAAAGGGAAAACCATTACCGGGATCGAAGCTGCGGATTCCCTTGATGGAGTCAAAGTATTTCACGCGGGAACGGCAGACGGTCCGAACGGCCTCGTCACTGCAGGAGGCCGTGTGTTGGGTGTAACTGCCCGTGCAGCCGGAATTTCCCTTGCCATCGAAAAAGCGTACGAAGCCGTGGCGAAAATCTGGTGGGATGGAGTGCATTACCGCAAGGACATTGGGAAAAAGGCGCTTAACAGGACACCGCCGATCTCGTGAGAAAACCCTTCATAATCTGCTCATTGCTTCGATCTCCGTATGTTCCTATCACCGTGGCGCAATAGGAACAGAGGGATGAACGGCAATTTGTAGCTGGGTTATAGCTGCCAAAATTAGTGTCCGATTAAAAAATGTTAATATTGGTGGGTGCCGTGCCTCCGTGCCGGCACATCTTCAATTTGATCAATGATATCGATAAAATGGACTGGCAGGGACGCGGTCCCCACTAGTATCTTGCATTTGAGCATGGGGTGAACGTCACAATTTTTGGCAACTGCCATAAACAGCCGCTCGGATCATTCTTTCAATAAAAACTAAAAACACGTTCCCTTTTCCCATCTGTGGACGAGCGCTTCATGAGCCTCTTTTTCGGACTTGTAGGATCTTACTTCCGTTCCTTCCGCACACTCCCCGCGATCTATACGGCAATCACAGACAGATGTGCGGCAGAGCACAAATCGATCGATTTCGGCGCGGAGTCTCGATTCCGTGTCTACATCAGAATCGTTTTTCTCGGAATTGGCTGTCATTCGCTACCTCCAATCGTGTAAAGGTGGTTCAAGAATGTTGAGAGCACAGTAGAGATTCAACAAGCTTCTACCCGTAAAATTAGATGTCAAAAGCTGAGTTGCGATTCACAAAACGATGCAAAGAAATCCCGAAAATCTCTCGTTATTCAATAACGTTTACCGGAATCGGGATGAACGTCAGCACAAAGAGGGCCACCGCGGTCCAGGCCAACTTTCTGCCAGTGGAATCAAGAGGGGTGTACGGGTCCAGAGGGGGTGGATGTTTCAATCCCAGAATCAGTGTGAGGAGCGCAAACATGAGCCAGCCCGGCCACAGGAGAATGCCAAGGGGAATCAGCACGCAAAAAGCCGCTATGGAAATGAGCTGAGCAATCCGCGGTCCGAACAGCGCAAAGGCGACATGACCGCCGTCAAGTTGGCCTATGGGAAGCAGATTCATCGCGGTTACAAATAGTCCGAACCACGCGGCAACTGCCGTGGGATGGAGAATAATCGTCGTATTGAAAGAAAAATCTCCGAATCGGAGCAAACAGAGCAGTTCCAGAATGATAGAAGATCCGAACTCGAGCCCGGAAGACGCGGGAGCAACATCAGGGCGGATTTCCGAAAAACAGAGCCCAAGAAATAATAGAGGAATAGCCACACAAGCACCCGCAATAGGACCGGAAGCTCCGACTTCGGCTAGTACCCGCAAATTGGTAATCACCGACCGAATCTTTATGAATGCTCCGAAAGTGCCGAGAGGCGGAATCGCCGGTATAAAATAAGGCGGCGTCACGTCGAGCAGCCTTCGCCTGCCCACCAGATAGTGACCCATTTCATGAACCAGCAGTATGGTCATAAGCGGTACGGAAAAATAGAAACCTCTCAGAAAGAAAAACAGCCACCCATCAGTGTGCTGCTGATCCACAAAAATCAGTGCTCCGGCAATCGTTGTGGTAATTACCGTAAGGACAAATAGTACAATATGGATTGTCCAAGATTTCCTGGGAGGGCGAAATACGAACGGGGCGAAAGGCGGTGCTTCGTGGTCGCTCATAGGGGAACCTTAATCTGCCCATTCCATAGTTTTGCGGAGATGGATCGGCTCCCGAAAATGCGGGTCGGCTTGTGCAACTCTCAGAACCTCTTCCGGCGTTGTGATTCCGTGCAGCATCTTTCTGATGGCATTTTCCCATAAGGTGCTGAACTTTTTCTTTCGTACCATTTCCTTCAGAGCCAGCATGTCCGGTTCGTCCACAATCAATTTTGCGAGATCGTCATCAACTGCCACTACTTCATAGACACTTTCCCGTTTGAAATAGCCCGTGTCGCGACATTCGTGGCAGCCGGTCCCGCGTTTCAGCAATATCTTCTCCGGACCCTCAAAATTGAATCCCCGCTTATTGAGGTCTTTTATATTGACGGAGTATTCCTGACGGCAGTAGGGGCAGACCCTTCTTATTAATCTTTGAGCAATCATTCCCACAACGGTTCCCGCAAGGAGGAAACTCGGCACATGGAGATCCAGCAGGCGGTTGATGGAACTCAGCGCATCGTTCGTGTGCACTGTGGTAAAGACCAGATGCCCCGTCAGAGCTGCTTGAACTGCCAGAGAAGCGGTTTCCTCATCCCGGATTTCACCGATCATGATGACGTCCGGGTCCTGTCTCATGACGTGCCGCAACATGGGCCCGAAGGTCATCTTTTCTTCGGGATTGTGCAGCATGCTCACCGCAGGATTGACGGCAATCTGGTTGAATTTTTCGTACACCATTTCCACAGGATCTTCGATGGTCGTAATATTTCTTTCCGATGTGGAAAGCACTTTCATTGCGGAATACAGGGTTGTGGTTTTACCCGAGCCTGTGGGGCCGGTGACAAGTATGATTCCAAAGGGCCTATTTATAAACGATTGAAATGTGGTGAGATCGAATGGGTTGAATCCCAGTTCTTCGAGGTCCATGAACAACAGTTCCGGGTCCTGTATTCGGCACACCGTTTTTTCGCCGAAAGCAGTGGGAACCGTGGAAACGCGGACTTCGACTTCGTACGTGCGGGTGTCGAGCTTTATTCTGCCGTCCTGAGGACGTCGTTTTTCCGCGATGTCCATCTGAGACATGGTCTTTACGCGGGAGGTGAAAGCCTGGTGCAGAGCTGCAGGTATCCAGTCCACATCGTGCAAGACTCCATCGATGCGCATCCGAATCAGGGTCCTGGTCCGCTTCGGCTCGATGTGAATGTCGCTGGCCCTGAGTGACAGGGACCGTCGAAACATCGCGTCTACAGCGGTGCGAATGTTTTTGTCAGTATGGGAGATTTCTTCAAGGCTCTTGACTTCAGCGAGACGCTCGAGGTCGGACAATTCCTTGAAGTATTTTACATGCTTTTCGGCAGCGGCTTTGATCGATCCGCGAAACCCGTGAAATTCGAGGATAATTTTCATGATATCGGTTTTGGGCGATATCACGATATCAAGCTCTCTCCCTGAGACCCTGGAAACATCTTCAAGCACTTCACGCTGGGAAGGGTCGTAAATGGAAATTTTTAATTTCCCACTGGTCTCCTGCAGGGGAATGATGAGAAACCGGTCCGCAAACTTCTGGGGGAGCACCCGCGTCACAAAATCCGGGTCCAGTTCGAGGGATTCCAGGCGCATGAAGGGATATCCCATGTGGTTGGCCATGGCTTCCACAAGGACTGGTTCCTCCAGAGTGCCCCTGGGCCCGGAGAGTTTCATTTCGACGATAATTTCCAGCGCGGTTGTCTGGTGAGCATGAGGAACCGAATCTCGCACCTGTTTGGCGCGTTCCTGCGCAAGGCGGTCTTTTATGTAGAGTTCGGCTTCCTGTAATCTGAGCAGACCGCTATCATCCAGATAACCATTTGAATAGAGTATTTCAGCTATCAGATGAATGTCGTCGTACAAGTGCACTTTCAATACCGCGTATGATGATTTGCGTGTACAGACCACTTCGGTGTCGTGCCTGATCACGAGTACGCATGATAATGAGTGGGGGGACCTGAATCAAGAAGGTATTGAGGCAAGCGAAAATATGATGAGCCTGCGATGCAGATTTGACCGCTTGCCTGTTATTCTCGCTTACTCCGGTTCATCCACGTGTTCGCGCAATTCTTTTCCGGTTTTGAAAAACGGCAACCTTTTTTCGTTCACTGCAATTTTGTCGCCTGTTTTGGGATTCCGCCCTGTATAGCCCTGATATTCTTTCACCATAAAGGAGCCGAACCCTCGTATTTCGATCCGGTCGCCCTCCACGAGTGCTGCCGACATAGTGTCGAAAACAAGATTGACGATTTCTTCCGATTTTCTCAGAGGGAGGTCCGATTCCTTGGCCAGGGCCGCAATAAGATCCGACTTGTTCATGGCATCTTCCTTTTTCACTTATTTGGCCTTTCTGACTAAGTCTCTCAGGCTTTTGGACGGAGCAAACCGAGGAACTTTGGCTGCAGCGATTTTGATCTTCTCTCGGGTCTGGGGATTTACTCCATTACGAGCCTTCCTCTTGAGAACGCGAAAAGTACCGAGATCGGCGATGCGGATCTTACCTTCCTTCTTCTTGAGTGACTCATGAATGGCTCCCACGAGAGCGTTTAGCGCTGTGGCCGCGGCTTTTTTTGAAATGCCGGCCTCTTCGGCCATGCGGTTAACAACTTCAGCCTTGGTCATGTTACCCTCCTAACATGGGAAAAATGCATACAAAACCAAAAAAGATGTAAAGATGCAGAATGTTAGTTCTACTCTGGTGATTTGTCAAGACAAATTGACAAGATCAACAATCCTGATTGCACATGCAACTCCATGAGAAAAAGTGAGCATGCATTCATCGAGCGATCATGGTACTTTGCCGGATACCTACAATTACAAAGGATTTTTGAGTCCCGAGAAACGGCTGCCACGCAAATTCGAGGCAATCGAAGGCTGTCAAAAGTTCTCGAACGCACAGGCTGACGAGCAGCAATGACAACATTTCACAGGCAGAATAGACGGCTCGGATGAGGTTCCTAACGGTAGGGGCACGCCTGCGCGTATGGCGCCTGTGGGCAATCGCGACACTATCCTCAATACCAATTCTTGAATCGAATTCTTATACAGCGATGCCCGGTAGCGAGCGGCCTCCGGACGTTCGTTCCGGGCAGGCACTGGACCTCCCCTACAGTGGCTGCGGCCGCAATATCGCGACTACGCATGTCAGTGGAGATAGCCAGTTTTTTCATTCGGACCCGAGCTAACGTCACGATCCATTTCGAGAAAAAAAGCTGGAACCGTATCCGGTCCGGGAAGCATACGTTTTCGTATGCGGACTGTTTTAATAATACATTCTTGTAGGTAAATGTGCTCCGAGGTGCCTGCCTGCTTCGTTCTTGTAACAGCAAAACAGCTTCAAAGGCACGTGCCGGCATCGCCAAAATAGCCTGGCACAATTCTTGATCAATGCACTTCCAATATTTCATCCGATTACATCATGAGGAGACTCGTATGGACCGACAAGAAGCAACGGAACTCATCATAAAAGCGAGAAAAGAAAAAGGACTCACCTGGGACAAGATAGCCCAGGAAGTCGGTTCCCACAAAGTGTGGGTTACCTCGGCACTCTTAGGCCAAAATTCGATGAGTTCAGAGGCCGCGGAAAAGGCCACAGCACTACTGGGGCTTGGACCCGAAGTCGCCAAGGCGCTCACAGAGTGCCCGCTTAAAGGATCACTCGATTCCGATGTCCCCGTAGATCCGCTTATCTATCGATTTCATGAGATCACTCAGGTGTATGGGACGACAATCAAGGAAATCATTCACGAGATGTTCGGCGATGGAATCATGAGCGCCATCGATTTTGAGATGAATATCAGTAAGAAACCCGACCCCAAGGGTGATCGAGTGGTCATCACTTTTGACGGCAAGTTTCTCCCCTATCGAAAATGGTGAGGTCTTTTACCCTTTCTTGCACTGAGAGATTTACATTTTTGTTCGCGGTGAGGAGATCAAAATGAGTGGCAACAAGAAACATGAACACGGTGCAGGCTGCAAACATGCATTGGCAGATCCTTTCGATTCACAGACGTCTCTTATGCATTGCGGCTGCGGATCTAAGGAAGATCCGGCGGATACTGCGCCTTTAACAGAAGAAAGTGTCATTGATCGTACTGTGGAAAGTGCAGTCGTTCGGGCGTTATTCCAGGGAAACGATCTCACCAGAAGACGATTTATGGGACTGGTGGGGTCGTCGACTGCGCTGTCGATCATCGCGAGCATCTTTCCTCTTGACGCAGCAAAAGCATGGGCGAAGGACTCGCCGGGGCCGTTGGAGAAAAAAGAACTGAAAATCGGATTCATTCCCATCACCTGCGGAACTCCCATCATTATGGCCGATCCCATGAAGTTTTATGAGAAGCACGGCCTGGTTGGGACCAAGGTCGTCAAGGCTGCAGGGTGGGCTATGATCAGAGACTGGGCCGTCACCAAAGAGGTGGATTGCGCTCACATGCTGTCGCCCATGCCTCTGGCTCTCACTCTGGGAGCGGGTTCCACTCCGACTCCATTCTTGATGCCTGCTGTGGAAAACATCAACGGCCAGGCAATCACACTGCACATGAAGCACAAGAACGTGAAGGGTCCACAGGATATGAAGGGGTTCACCTTCTGCGTTCCTTTTGATTATTCCATGCACAACATGCTGCTTCGTTACTATTTGGCTGAAGGTGGCGTGGACCCGGACAAGGAGGTCAAGATACGAGTCGTCCCGCCTCCGGAAATGGTTGCCAATCTGAAAGCCGGCAATGTCGATGGCTATCTGGCGCCGGATCCGTTCAATCAGCGGGCGGTATTTGAAGGCGCTGGATTCATTTTTAAACTTACAAAGGAACTCTGGCCCGGACATCCGTGCTGTGCGTTTGCAGCATCCAAGGAATTCGCGACTCAGATGCCGAATACGTTCAATGCGGTGTTTAAATCAATCATCGATGCAACCATGTACGCGCACAAGCCGGAGAACCGAAAGGATATTGCCGTTGCCATAGCTCCCAGAAATTATTTGAATCAGCCGGTGGAAGTTGTGGAACAGGTGCTTACAGGCTCCTATCCTGACGGGCTTGGAAATAACCACAACGAACCCGACAGAATAGATTTCAACCCATTTCCCTGGCAATCAATGGCAGTCTGGATTCTGACTCAGATGAAGAGATGGGGGTACATCAAGGGAGACGTTGATTACCGGACCATTGCCGAACAGGTGTTCCTCGCGTCGGAATGCCGGGATCTCATGAAAGAAGGTGGTTACCCGGTGCCCTCAGAAACCTATATGCCCCACACAATCATGGGCAAATCGTTCGACCCGACAAAACCGGAGGAATATCTTCAGAGTTTTGCCATAAAAAGAACGTGAAAACACTGTACTGAACAGGATTGCAGCTCCTTTGCAGTGAGAGGGAGCTGCACCTTCAATAGTTGGCATGAGATATGAGAGAACCGGAGTCTTTATGAACACGAAAAACAGCAAAGCGTGGATGATCCTCGCGTTACTTCTCTTCGTCCTATTTCTGGGCAGTTGGCAACTTGTCTCTATGAGCTTAAAAAATATGCCGGGTCCCATACCGGTAGCAAAGACTGCATACGAATTCTTGTCCGATCCTTTTTACGACAACGGCCCGAATGACAAAGGCATCGGTACGCTGACCCTGTACAGCGTATCTCGATTAACAGCCGGATTCGTAACCGGATCGATCGTGGCGATCGGTGTTGGGGTTATTCTGGGGCTGAACCAGGTGCTCTTTAAGGCATGCAATCCTTTTATACAGGTATTTCGAGCAATATCTCCCATAGCCTGGATGCCGCTGTTGCTCTATTCAGTGCAAAACAGCAACTGGACGGCGCTGCTCGTGGTCTTCATGGCCAGTGTTTGGCCTACTCTCGCCAATACGGCATTCGGCGTATCCAACATCAAGAAGGATTATCTGAATGTCGCAAACATTCTCCAGATGAACCCGGTAAGCAAAGTTTTCCGTGTCATTCTGCCTGCCGCAGGACCGACCATCGTGGCCGGTTTGAAGATTTCCATGGGGAGCGCATGGGTGGCTATAGTTCCTGCCGAGGCTTTGCTGGGCTCCCTGGGGCTTGGTTATTTCGTCTGGAATGAATGGAACAATCTCTCTCTAACCAGTGTGATCTTTGCCATCCTCGTGATCGGCGTGGTGGGAGTATTCATAGACGTTCTCTTTAACCGTTTGGCACGGAGATTGGCCTACGCCGATTAGGAGAAGATGATGGCTTTACTCGATGTGGATAGAATTTCCCGTTACTTTATGACCGCTGGAAGCAAGGAACCGCATTGCGTGTTTTCAGATCTGTCGATGGAAGTCTTCGATAGAGAGTTCGTGGCTGTCCTGGGTCACTCTGGTTGTGGAAAATCGACGCTCCTCAACATCATTGCGGGCATAGACTATGCTTCCAAGGGATACGTCTTCCTGGACGGGAAAGAGATTATCGGGCCCGGACTCGACAGGATGGTGGTTTTTCAAAATTTTGCGCTCATGCCGTGGCTCACTGTGTGGGGCAATATCAAACTTGCCGTAAAAGCTAAGCACCCTGACTGGTCCAGACACGAAGTGAATGCCTGGGTGGAACGATATGTCGCAATGGTCGGGCTCACCGGTTCGGAATCCAAACGCCCCGCGGAGCTGTCCGGCGGTATGCGGCAACGGGTGGGGCTTGCACGGGCATTTTGTGTGGAGCCGCGCATATTGTTGCTGGACGAGCCCTTCGCTCAGATAGATGCTCTGACGAGAGGCGTGATTCAGGAAGAGCTCGTGAGAATGTGGGAAGAGACAGGAACGACGATCTTCATGGTGACTCACGATGTTGATGAGGCGATTCTGCTCTCCGATAGAATTGTCCTCATGAGCAGGGGACCTTCTGCACGTATTATGGACCAGATCGAGGTTCCCATACCCAGGCCGAGAGGGCGAACGACAGTTATCGAACATCCCAGCTATTACAAAATTCGGAACAGAATTATTCGTTTCCTCTCCGAGGGAACCGTTGAAAAGGAGCCTGCTCCTTCGGTGGTGAGCCTTTCGAAAGCCAGAAGAGTGTGACTGTAAACCGGGGGCGCCGCAGAATTACCGCGGTGCCTCAATTTTGACACCCGCTCGAAATACAATGGCTGCCACAATCAGTAACATGGCCACGATCGCAAACGGGATGCGGTAATCGGTTCCGGAACCGACAATAGCGATGAGGAATCCTGCCAACAACGGGCCTGAGGCATGTCCCACATCGAAAATGGTACCAAAGGTCCCCATCGCGCACCCCAGTTGGTCTTCTCTGCAGAAATCCGCCACAAGCGCGGCAGCCGAGGAAGTTACCACCGCTTCGCCAAGTCCGAAGATGGCCGCGAGGAGCAGGAGCGCTGTAAAATTACTGAACCAGGGTATCAAAGCAAAAGGAATTGCGCAGACAAACATTCCCCAAAAAAGCAGGCTTTGGCGGCCGTGCCGGTCGGAGATTCTTCCCATGATAGGCTTGGTTAATGCCGTTACGGCCATCTGCACGCCCCAGAGAAGACCGGCCTGGAAAGCACTGAATCCGCAAACCATCACCGCATAGATCGGGAGGAATGCTTCCAAGGCACCCACCGAGAGGTTTTGGATTCCTTCCATGTTGCTGGTCAGCAAAACCCGCCTGTCCGTCAGGATCTCTTTGACACCGCAACGAAATTTCATCCACACGGCAGAAAGGGTCCGACCGTCTTTATTGTTGGGATTATCCCAGCGCCCGTGCATGACCCATAACGCGATCAGAAGAGACCCCATACCCATCGCAGCCACCACTCCATATATGATGTGAAAATCGCGCAGACTGGGTTCCTGAGCACCGGGAAGCCATGATAAAAGAAACCCGCCGAGAGGTGCTCCGACGAGAGTTCCCAGAATGGTGACGGAAGAAAACCAGGAAAGCATTTCTCCTCGTCTGTCCCCCGCTACACTGACAACCACCGCCATAACTACCGGACCGTAAACGGCAGTGGCGAATCCGTGGAAGAAGCGAACCACAACCAGTGCCTCGTACGATGAAACAAACAGATACGCGAAGGGAACGAATGCGAACACAGCCAGCCCCATGAAGAGCGTCCTTGTTCGGCCGATGACATCCGATAGGACTCCCGCGGGCATCTTAAAGAAGATGCCTGTCACAGTAGAGATGGCCACGGCAAAACCCACGGCTTCCGGTCCGGCGCCCAGTGAGGCGGCGAATAGAGCCAATACCGGTGTTCGTGCCAGACCGTACGACGCTCGTGCGAGGAATCCCACCGCACAAAGGCCATTGAAGATACCAAGAAATCCTTGAGGCATTCCGTCGGAATCGGCAGTCGAACCGAGAGTTTTTGAATCAGGCCCGTTCATGACAATCTTCTCCATCAGAGTTCGGAACTGCTGCGCATGAGACTTTGGATTTCCGCGTGAATTCGAACGAGCCGCGCCATGATCCAGAGAATATCAATCAGCGCGTTCAGATGTTTCCCGATCTGAGCGCCGAATATACGAGAACATTGCATAGGCGCTAAAATAAGAATTCCGCGCAGGATGGGCCGACCAAAGCGAACCGCGAACGTCTTTGCCAGAGTGTCTGGATGAATGTCATTGCGAGCGAAGCGAAGCAATCGCCTGAAATTAAGCGCCTGAGTCCCAGGCGATTGTCCCGCGAAACGCGGGATCGCTGCGCTCCTCGCAATGACAAGGATTAAGTCAGTTACTGAATGGTAGATTCCTACTCGTTTGCGGGCGTTTTCCATCAACATGGGTCGGCAGAGACGCCGACCCCCACCAGGAAAATTGAAAGTGGATTCCTTTATTTTAACGCTTATGCGAGAACATTGTTCTTCCTATCTTCTCCGAAAGTATTCGTAAAGATCGTCGAACAAAGCTACACCCCGCTCCAGACGTTCCTCATCAGGTTTACGGGATGCCGCGATTCCGTCCAGCAGTGCCGAGACTCCGGCATTCTCGGGTAGAGTGAATTTTTCGTCTTTCAGATCGAGGTCGTGGACGATTTTGCCGATCTCAATAAGGGCTTTGTCATCGACGGCAAAGCGCTGGACCAGGATTTCGAAGCTGCACAGATCGCCTTCGTGAGTGAACTCTCCTTCAAACATGTCAAAGCGTAATTCTCCCGTTTTCGGACGATACCCTCGCTCGGAAACAAACCTGAATGTAGCTTCGGAATCGATGAACCTGCGGATAAGCCATGCTGAGGCCATCCGGTCTACATAGAGTCCTTTTCGAGTTACCCATGTTCGTCCTCGGAACTGCGAGAGATCCGAAGTATCAGGCTGCTTTGATTGCGCATGCGGCCGACTTCGGGCATCCGCGAGCCTGAATTCAATCTTTTCCAGGAGAGTCGAAACTGTCTCGCGGCCCGGAGCTGTGAAGAAATCAATGCTGCTCACAGCCGAGTATCGTTTCTTAAGTCGCATCAAAGCAGCTTCCAAACCGGATCGGTCTCCGTCGGTCATAGATGCGCCGAGTGGTGCCGCATCCAGAACCGCCTTTGCCTCCTCGGCAATCTCTCCATAGTCCCCGTCTCGAGCGGTCCGAAACAGACCCTCCACCTGGTCGTTTGTCAATCCCTCTATAAAGCTGGCAGCGCAGATCGAAGCCTCAGCCCCCGCTTCAATGATTTCCCGTAGAACCCATTGAAAGTCCTCGAGGGTCTGTTCATTTCTAGGGATCACGTACACGGAATTCTTTATGGCTACAGCGCCGAGGGTCTGCAATCTTCTCCAGATTTTGACTCTGAGATACCCGGGTTTGGGGGGAATCTGATGGATGAGAAGCAGCCATTTTGCATCCGGGCAGTCGTTCATTGCAGCTCCTTTCTGAAACACTTGACACTATTATGATGCAGTTGTATCCTCTGTCAAGAGCAAAACTGAAATCCTATCTTCTACAAAGGAGATGCAGAATGGCTGAAGCCGTAACACCTGAAGAGTTGAAGTCCTTGTTGGACAGTGACCGGAAACCCGTGATTTTTGATGTCCGAAGAAAGGCTGATTTCGACGCGGCTCCCAAAAGAATAGGGCATGCTGTCTGGCTCGATCCGGAAAAAGCAGATGAGTGGCTCGATGAAATCCCTCAAAATGAACAGGTCGTCGTTTACTGTGTAAGGGGTGGAGGGGTCAGCCAGTCAATAGCCGATCGACTGCAACAAAAGAAGCTTAATGCCAGGTTTCTTCAGGGCGGTATCAAGGCATGGGCGGAATTGGGCGGGCCAGTGGAGGATTAACATGAAATGGATGGGGTTCATCGAAGGGAAGAAATATTCCGCATACATGAGAGCAGGACGACGCTCCGACAAGGCTACAGTTCACAGAATTCCGGAGAAATTGCTTGAAAGCGAAAGACAAGACAACCAGCACTTATGACGAGCCGGTATGCGAAGAGATACCGATTCAAACAGTAACCTTCAGAGAGGCATTTTGGGTCTGGTTTAAGATCGCACTGAACAGCTTCGGTGGTCCTGCCGGTCAGATCGCGGTCATGCACAGATATCTTGTGGAAGAGAAGAAATGGATCGGCGAGAGCCGGTTTCTCCATGCGCTCAATTATTGCATGCTTCTCCCGGGTCCTGAAGCTCAGCAGTTAGCCACCTACATCGGATGGCTCTTGCACAAGACTCCGGGCGGAATAGTTGCTGGGACCCTTTTCGTTCTTCCCGGATTCTTCTGTATGGTCGCGCTAAGTATTCTGTATGCCGGTTATCAGAATCTCAGCGTCGTGCAATGGCTTTTCTTTGGTCTGAAACCCGCCGTACTGGCCATCGTTCTCGAAGCAGTCCTCCGAATAAGCAAACGTGCCCTCAACAACAGATTTATGATCCTGATTGCCACATCGGCCTTTGTTGCTATCTTTTTCTACAATGTGCCGTTTCCGTTGATCGTTTTATCCGCTGCGGTCATTGGTTTCCTCGGCCACCGCTTCAGATCGGATCTTCTTCTGGATTCCAGGCGCAAATCACCGGTTCAAGGCTCCTGCGACGGATCGGTCCTCGACAATCTTCTGGATTCCCATTCTGCAGAGCATGTGCGCCCCTCTTTCGTTCGGAGTATTGGAGTAATACTTATATGGTCTGCACTGTGGTTCTGCCCGTTAATTCTCGTTTATCTAACACTCGGGTCGGAAAGCGTGTATTTTCAGCAGGGATTTTTTTTCAGTAAAACCGCTGTCGTCACGTTCGGAGGAGCGTATGCCGTGCTGGCATATGTCGCGCAGCGAGCCGTCGAGATGTATGGCTGGCTGAAACCCGGTGAGATGTTGGACGGGTTGGGACTGGCAGAGACCACTCCAGGACCGCTCATCCTGGTTCTTCAATTCGTGGGGTTCTTGGGAGCATATCGTAACCCCGGCGAACTCGATCCCATTCTCGCCGGAGTGCTTGGTTCAGCTCTCACGGTGTGGGTTACTTTCGTGCCGTGTTTTCTCTGGATATTCCTCGGAGCGCCCTACATAGAGGCGCTAAGGGGAAACAAATCGCTCGACGCGGCAATGTCATCAATAACCGCAGCGGTTGTAGGAGTGATTCTTAATCTCGCAGTCTGGTTCGCGCTGCACACTCTTTTCGGGTCGTTGAGAGACGTGCAATTTTTGGGCGCTCAGGTTCACATTCCTGTCTTCGCAACAGTGAATCTGCCGTCCCTTGGAATAGCAATCGTGGCTCTCCTGGCGCTCTTTCGGTTCAAGATCGGAATCATGTACACCCTTGCGGGCTGTGCATGTCTGGGAATAGTCTTTCACGCGTGTAGGAATTTTTTGGCGTAACAAAAATTGGCTGGCAGAGACCACTCCCGGACCGCTCATCCTGGTTCTTCAATTCGTGACCAAAGTTTCATCGGGATTGGGTTCCGGCGAATGCTGAAAGCACTTGAGCTGAGGGTCGGGGAGTCCCGCCGAAGTGGGATTCCCCGATTTTTCTCCTTTGAATGCGGATCAAACCCTCTCGATAATTGTGGCTGGAGCCATTCCACCACCGGTGCAGAGCGTGATCAGGCCATACCTGCCCTGAATACGTTCCAATTCGTGCAGGCACGTGACAGCAAGCCGGCATCCCGAGTTACCGACTGGATGACCCAACGCAATAGCTCCGCCGTTGGGATTTACTTTTTCCCAATCAGGCTTGTACTCGCGTCCCCATGCAAGAGGTATGGGAGAAAAGGCCTCATTTATTTCGATCTCATCCAAATCGTCGAACTTCAACCCGGATTTATCCAGGACTTTCTTTGTCGCGGGAATGGGCCCGGTCAGCATCATGATCGGATCGGCACCCGCCACAGCAGCCATTACAATTCGCGCCCGCGGTTTCACGCCTAATTCTTTGGCCTTAGTACCAGACATGATCAGAACTGCTGAAGCGCCATCCGTTATGGGACTGGAATTCCCTGCAGTGATCATCTTCGTACCGAATACGGTTTTGAGACCCGCCAGCGCCTCGAGAGACGTTTCCGGCCGCACGGTCTCATCCTGAGCAAACACTTTTTCTTGGCCATCCGGGCCTTGCACCTTTACCGGCATGACTTCCCTTTGGAAACGTCCTTCCGTCCAGGCACGGTGGGCTCTCTGGTGACTCCGGAGCGCAAAAGCATCCATCTCTTCTTTTGAGACTGCCCATTTTTGAGCAATCAATTCCGCTGCCTGCCCCTGATCGACCCATTTACCGCCGGTTCGTTTCATATATGCCGGTCCGATGGGCATTCCTGCAGGTTGGCCGTTTGCGAGAGTAAGATTGAACCATTCCGCTGCAATGGCATACTTGCTCATTACTTCGCAACCGCATGCGATAACACAATCCCGCCACCCGGCGATCACCTGAGCTGCTCCGAAATTGATGGAGGTAAGACTTGATCCACTCTGCCGGTTGATGGCAACGCCCGGTGTGTCGTCCGGAAAACCCGCTGCAAGGACCGCCATACGCGGCAACGTGAACCCCTGCTCTCCAACCTGCGTGACCACTCCACCGATCACGTCTTCTACATGCGAAGAATCTACTCCGACCCGGTCCACCACTTCTTTGAGCACCAATCCCAGCAGCTCGTCAGCCCGAAATTGAGATAAGCTGCCATTGCGTTTGCCGACCGGCGTTCTGACTGCACTTACGATATAGGCGTCTTCCATTTCGATATCCTCAAAAGAGATTTTAGATCCGTCAGATCTGGTTGAGGTCGCGTTTTGATTTGGGAATCAGATGAACGGTGAAGTAAGCTAACCTATCAATTTAAGGCACTTCCCTATACTGCAAAGTATTCGGGGAAATCCGGATTGGTGAGTGAAGATCACTTACCGATGCAAAAATGTCAAGATCTTTTTTCTGAACGAGTTGTACCCATCAGACAATAAGACCGACAGATCCGCACAGACGCCGGATTTTACGACGAGCTTGTGAAGACCCTCCCCCTCCTCGTGAAATCAGGTTGATAAAAGCAAACTAATATTACGCGTCTTGAAGACTGGCGAGCCAAGCGGAGATCCGTCAAATTCAGCGAACTCCATCCTTTTCGCTGAACGACTCAGCGAATAAATGTGACGAAATTATTTCCTGGTAGCCAGAGCGGTTCGCTACCGGCAATCTCGCCTGAACAGAGATGCCTGAGTTACCGCAATCTCTGCGATGCCATCGGTTTACTCTCCCCGGGGTATCCTTACCTCGTCTACCCGTGATGGCACTTCTTCAAAACAAAGATGAGATTCAAGCTCGAAGCATGCTCCGCATTCATGACAAATGTGCTCGGAAGGGAAATCGGGGAATTGATCGATTGAAAGCTGGGCAAAGCATTCTGGGCATTCGATCTTCATGGTTTTCTCGCTTTCTTCATTGTGACTCATGAAACTCCCGCAAAACCACGCCGGACATTAGTTATACTAACGTGCTAGACCGCGGATGTCAACAGAAACTCCTTGTTAATTGAACTGATAGGAGCTTCTGACATCTTCGGTGCATTAGTATTGCTAATGTCTGATTAATTTCATGTCCGTTTTTTTTAGCTACACAGGTCCCGGAAGCGGGAATTATTCCCCGTATGCATGCTATCACCGGGTTACACGTCATGAGGTAAAAAAGAGAGTCTATTGAACCAAAATTGTAATCGGAAAGCGGATTAGTTTGTGGTAGAATTAAAACGATTTTCTTACATGCCGATCTCGGAAAAATTCTTTTGCGTGAAAATGAATTGGTGAGGCGAATATTGTTGCGCCACTTTGATTGATATCATGGAAGGTGTCCCGATTCAGGTTCACTTTCTGAGTCGAATATGCGGGTACTCAGCATGAGGCGAAGCATCAAAGTGTTGTCCATTGACCGAATATTTTGCGCGTGTGTCATCAGACGGAAAAAGGGGATCTTTTCTTTAAAAAAACGATGAGTCCATGCTGATTGGCTGACTGTTTTAAAGAGTCCGAAGCCTATAGAGACCGGGGGTGCGTTTTCATGAAATGTCGCGAATTGTCTGTTCAGCAGGTTCTGAGCGATATTCGGACAGGCGCCGGAGATCGGGAATTGATGACAAAGTACCGGCTTTCTCAGAAAGGCCTGGATCATCTCTACGAACAGCTTACGAATGCCGGTTTTCTTGAGCAGAATGGTCAGAGAATAGCAGTTTGCCATACACGCAAAATCAGAGCGGAAGAAATCAGGGATGATATACGGGCTGGAGTTAGTGAACGCTATCTGATGAGCAAGTACATGTGCTCACCAAAACATCTCAGGAAGATTTTCGACAAACTGGTTACAATCGGCTCCTTGACCGCGGAAGAGATCAACTCCAATGGCAACTCCAAGCCGCACTCGCCGGAAATAAGCAAGACTCCTCGGCTTCCTCGAAATTACTTACCATATCCGTTTACCGTATATGTCGTAGGGGACCCTGAGGCCAGGGGCATGATCCTGGACATCACTGAACATGGGTTCCGGGTCCAGGGCATCCAAGCGCGAGAAAGCGAATTCAAAATATTCTCGTTTATTCCCATGGATGGCTCACATGCACGACCGTTTTTTCTTGAGGCTGAATGCCGATGGATAAAGAAGTCACATGATTTCGTTTTGATTGCCGGTTATAAAATAGAAAAGCTTTCCGATCACAGCCGTCGCGAACTTGGCAAATTTATCCAGGAATTAATACCGAGTGTGTGGTATTGAAAAGCCATAGTTATGCCTTCTGAGAGTACTTTTGTGCTTTCCCGTGAATACATTTTTGTTTCATCTCTGTGATTGAGCCTATAAACCTGCCGGGAAATCCTTTATATCCAATTCTTCAGACCAGGTTTGTTGACAGAAACATGTCGCCAAAATAGAATGTATGTAGTTCATGGGGAAGGTGGAGAGACTTATATCAGATATTTGAGAATTATTTCTGTGACCATGAGTTGCCTGTAATTTTATGAATGCGATCGATCAAAAGAATTGTCAACGAGGAGGAATTATGAAGGGAAACGAGCAAATCATCAACAAACTGAACGATCTTCTGGCTGAAGAGTTGGGTGCATCCAATCAGTACATGGTGCATGCGGAAATGTGCGAAAACTGGCAGTACGAACGGCTTCATTCCAAGGTCCGTGAGCGTGCCATTCAAGAAATGAAACACGCGGAATCAATCATTGAACGAATCCTGTTTCTCGAGGGCCGTCCAATCGTGAGCAAACTGGGCGAAATAAAAATCGGGGACAATGTACAAGCCCAGTTGAAGAACGATTTGCAGGCGGAAATGCACGGCTGGAATTTGTATAATGAAGGCATTAAGATGGCGATGGAAGCCTCGGATAATGGAACCAAAGAGTTGCTCGAGAGCATTCTGGAGGCCGAAGAGAAGCATATAGACTGGTTGGAAGCCCAACTTGATCAGATTCAACAAATCGGAATAGAAAACTATTTGGCTCAGCAGGTGAGCTGATACGAGGATTGCAGCCCCGGAAACCGGCAATACTTGGATTCACGAGGCAAACGTATTTCCACCTTTCCTGGAAAGAACACATGCGCCCGTACTTCGGCGATACTAACTTTGCTGAATGCTTTTCAATTTGAGGGTAATGTGCAGAGACTCTCATCCGGTGTTGCAGTTCGATGCATATAGTACCCTTTCCATTCAAAAGAAAATATTTGAGGGGCTTCTCCTGGAAAGAAATCCCTCAAATATTTCCGTCATATTGAGGAATGATGGAAAAGTCGTCGTATGCACTTTTCCCCATGTGACTACTGCAGAGCAATTGCCTTTTCAGGGCACATTTCCTGGCAGCAGAAACACGTGATACACAGATCCGGATCGACCTGAGGAAACGTCTCCTCAATGTGCAGAGCCGAGACAGGACACTGTTCGACACAGGTGCCGCAGCCTGTACATGCATCCGAGTCTACTACAGGTCGCATAAGCGTCCTTGCATGAATGACTTGCTGAACCGCATCGTTATCGAAAATTGCCTCACCACCTAAAGGAGGAAGCTTGAACTTTTCCAGTTGCTTCAATTCTCCGTCTATCAGGATTTTGCTCAGGTCGTAATCTCCGAGTCCTTCCTCATGTGCTTTTTGGAGGAATCGCAATCGAGAAGGATCGCATCCCATCATAGTTGCAATAACCGCGTCCAGCGCGACTGCATTGTTTGCAGCCAAAACAAGGCCGATGTCCCTCAACTCGACAGATGCCGGACCATTTCCTTCCATGCCCACAACTGCGTCGACAATGAACAAATCGGGTATTCTCAGTTTAAATACATCCACGATGGCTTCATGAAAACGCGCGGGATTACCGGCGGCTCCGTGGAGTTTTGCTTTTTGGGCTCCAGGTAAGAACCCATAACTGTTCTTGATGGCGCCCGTCATAACGGTTAGCCCGTGGGTTTTGAACTTTGGCAGGCTGATAACGATATCAGACTCCAGGACGGTTCGCGAAACACTCACGGACGGCAAGAAGGCAGCATTGAAATCAACCATAACGGAATCGTTGCCGATGTTCAGATAGTACTTGCCGGCAGCGTCCATTAAGCCGGTTTCCCGAAAACACCTTTCGTTGTCTCCATAATTGAATAATCCCGGGTTATCTCCTACTACAATTGATTCCGGTGCCATTTCCTCCACTTTTTGCACAACTGCCCGGAGGAGTGCCGGATTGGTTACTATAGATTCCCGAGCCTCAGATGCTCGGAGGACATTTGGTTTGATCAAGACTTTCTTTCCGCGAAGCTCAAGCGGAAATAGCTCGAATGCGCGATCCACAGCATTCCTGACATTGTCGTACGTGGCCGGGTGAATCATCACTTTCCACATGAAGGCCTCCTCATGGTTCTTCCGACATGCGAAAGACCAAGGATATGTTTCTTGAAGGATAGCGTGCCGCAAGAATACGGTCAATAAAGTACTCGGCACCGCACCTGTTTATGATAATGAGTCGACGAAGAACGTCTTATGAAATGTGCGAGAATTGGTGGTACTTCTCATTGCCTCTTGTATGATCGAATTGAAAATGATTGAAAAATGCGACGGCCATACCAAGAATGAAGTGAACGATATCGGATGTGGGCTGTTGTCACTCCATAATTCATAGGTAAGTAAGCTAAGAGCAGTTAATTGCAACTTGGATAAACATTGTGCTTGACCTGATACTGAGAGCAGAATATTCTCCATTAAAATTTGATTACATTTCACGGAAATATTGGTCTCTAAGCATCGGTTAAACCGGATAATGGACCCCGGGTGCCGAAGCACTGCAGGATCTTTCCGCCGTTTCCGTTAGAGTGGGTGGTTTTATGTACAGATCCGGAATGAAGGTGTTCATCCTTTTATGGGTACTCTGTTTACCATTCAAAGCTATTGCCCAGGGATTGCCGCTTCTTGACCCCATTTCCAGCTTCCCTCTCGGGGAATGGAGACTTGAGTCTTCGGTCAAAGTCGGATACCAATTTATGTCCGTAAACATGAACCTGCCTGTCCCTTTCAGTGACTTCGGCATTGAGCTTGCCACAGCAAGCGAACTCGACTTCAGCGTGAAGAACGCTGGTGTCTGGGTAGGAGGCATAGGGGTCGATGTACATCGAGGACCGTTCTCGCTGTTTATCAACGCAGAAGGAAACGCTGGCAGGTCTGTCCGGGTGAACACCCCATCAGACCCGTTCTGGGCCGGCATGGACCCCGTAGAATGGAACGGCTCGCGACTTGAGTGGTGGAACGTCAACGGGGGGGCATCGTACAGTTTCACCGGCAGTGCAGCATTCGTGGGCGGATTGAAGGCCGAACATCTATCCCTGCGGCTTTCGGATGCAGTAGATCCACTGGGCATCATTCAACAGTTTCAGGCTCTCTATGGTGACCGATATTCCGGGGATTTACTTTCCAAACTCTTGGCACCGTACCTGGGGTTACGTCTCGATGGATTCAATGCCAGAGCTACGCTCATGTTCAGCCCTTACACATGGGCCAATGTGAGCATACCATTCCGATATCTTTTCGTAATGCCAGGAATAGCCCGCTCGTACGAAGACGCGCAGTACACTTTCAAACGTGGCGGGATTTTAGTGGAAGGGACTTTCGATTACCGCGGCCAAGCGTACGGGAATGCCAGTTGCGGAGTCTGGCTCAAGGGCACCTGGTGCCGAATTCGTGGCAGAGGGAATGAAGATTATGTAGCCGCTGGTGCTCCGTTTACCTTAACGAATTCCCAATCGGCCGTGGGAACTTACACATCGAATGTTGTTGCCGGCGGCTTCTCTTTTCTGTACGCGTTTTGAACCGTCCTGCGAAAAGCTGCGAATGTCAGAATTTTTGTCCGATTTCAAAAAGCGCTTCTCGAAAATCGGTAGGTGCCGTGCCTCCGTGCCGGCACATTTTCATAATAAATCGACCGGTAGGGCTCGCCAGAGACGCCTAACCCTAGCGTTTCTATAAAAGGTTGGGTGTTCAAAAGGTCAGAAATTATGTGAACTGCTATAGCTCTGTAAGAGAATTTGCAAAAGTTATTTCTTACCCGTTATCTGAATCAGAAATCTGAAATTCAGCTCTTTTTCTACAGGGTGATCGGTTTGCAGCGCAATCCTGCCGAGGTAAAAGGGGCGATCGTCTTGCTTCTTCAGATGGAGCATAATGGTCAACGGAGCACTCGTGTTCGGTTCAACAACCAACGATTTGGGCTCCATACCGACTGAAACAATTTTTTCCGCAGTTTTTATTGCCGTGATTTTCCGAGGCGTCTCAGAGGCATTTTTGATTTTTACCGGAATGCTTATGTCTTCTTTGAATGTCTCCAGTTTTTGAGCGAACGTGGGAGGGTCCACTTCCAATTCTTTCGTCAGTTCTCCAACAAGCGACAATTTGACAATGGGACGTTCCGGATCGTTTGAGTGCACGAAAATATGTTTTTCTTTTTTGCCGGAGCGTTCGCCTTCTGTGTCATATTCCACGAAAATTTCACTCGAGCTATTTGCCGGTATTTCCGAACTCCCCTTAAGAGTTTTCGTGCAGCCGCAGTCCGCCTGAACATTCCCGATGGTCAGGGGATCGTTTCCCAAATTGGTCACCACGAACTTCTGACCGACTTTATCCCCATACTGCGCCTTGCCGAACTCGTATACTTCTTTATCAAAGGCGATTTTGGCCGCAGCATAGGCCATGTTTGTGCAACAAAAGGAAAGGAATAACAGAATCAAAAAGTAAATTCGCATGTTAGCACCATCTCTGTGAACTGTTTCGATCCTCGCAGTAGCTCATGCCCTGTAATTGACACAGGTCAGCGATTTTGTCCAGCCCCATACTTTTTCTAATGTGTATCGAAATCCGAGATTTCGGAATGTTCGTCTTTGTATCGTTCAACTGAGAAATTCCCTCCGCCGGTGATGTTTACCGCGAAGAGATCGTCAAATCCTTCTTTGTATAGCGGAGGCTCCAATTTGGCTTGAGTGGCTTCAATTCCCCGATCGGGAATGGCTTTGCCTCTGTCACGCCTCCGATTTCTGCTGAGAGCGTCATCCACATGGGCTTGAAAATAATAGCCGATAATTCGAAACCCGGCCGCTCGCGCGGGAACGATATACCGGCTCCGATCCTTTTTTGTGGGATTCGTATTGTCAATCACTACCGGCTGTTTGGCTTCGAGGCACGCTTGAAACAGAATCCATTCGCGATGTCGTGTTTTAAGCATATCCAGATTTATCCTGACATGAGTATCGACAAATCGTTTCTTGTAAAACGTGGATTTGCCCGAAGCCTGAATACCCAC
Source organism: Desulfomonilaceae bacterium (assembly GCA_041740635.1). Taxonomy (GTDB): domain Bacteria; phylum Desulfobacterota; class Desulfomonilia; order Desulfomonilales; family Desulfomonilaceae; genus Desulfomonile. The sequence goes on from JBGSLQ010000070.1 coordinate 60,129, forward strand.
AAGGAGGATCAATTGCATTGTTAACCAGGAGCCGAGCTACGTTGATTTTCGATTCTTAATGTAGTGCCAGATGCGTGCAAACATGCCCACCAGTGCAAAGCAAATGGGAATAATGACAAACAGCGCAATTATTATTCCTGCCACAATCTTGAAATAATCCATACGGTACTCCGTCAAACCCTGTTCGTTTAATCGTTGATCTGCACGTCTTCACGTACGGCAGAAATCTCTCCACTCATTTTCCTAGCAAGTGCAACAGGTTACCACCCAGGATCGCGTCCAGATCGGTTCCGGAAAAGAGAGAATCGATTTTCCTTCTCTCTCGAGACGGCGTGCCAAAAGGGTAATCCGAACCGAACATGATGCGCTCATTGCCGTACGTAGACACCAAATCCTCAATTTCCCATTCCGCCGCCAAAGCGGTATCTGCCCAGACATGCGGATTTGCGAACACTCCAGCCTTCTTCAGCTTGAGATATCCCCCGTTGAGGTGTCCGAGGTGAGGAATGATTACGATGGTCCGACCGTCTATCTTCTTTATGAAAGACAGGGTGTTCCGAAATTCCTCTTCCAGGACTATCGGCAGCCGTTTCTCGCAAATCTCTTCAATGATACGATCGCAAGAGGGAGTTTCGTACGCATAAACAGGCTCGTCAGCGTGCCGGTGCCATTTGATCCCGAAAAATCTGTCCGGTATGTGGGGAAAATCGTTCCATACGAAAAAGTAGGGGAAGATCCTGTCAGACGCTCTTTCCAAGAGGTATTCGTGGACTCGTCGGCGGCTGAGGGCGTATTCCTGAGAATCCGTAAAGAAAGGATCGCATCGGTCGTAGACTTCTTCAACAGGTGAAAAGACCACTCCGCCATCGATGCCGCCCAGTTTCCATTCTGCCGCCAAATTTTCGTATGGGACCGTGTACCCGCAGTGAGTGTGGGCATCCAGAATCAAACGCATAGGAGGGGCTTCCGGGACTGTCATTGTTTAGCGTCGTTGCCCGATCAGTTGATCTGAATGAATTTTGGCGGCAAAACGTCTTGAGAAACGAATGGCATATCCGGCAGAACAATGAGAGTAGACGTGCCGTGAGCCAGCACTTTGCCGTTTCCGTCGGTTACTTCCGCTTCCCCAAGGCCGAGAGTTTTCCCGAGCTTGATTTTTCGGCCTCTGGCAACGAGCTTTCCATTTCTGGCAGGCGCAAGATAATTGAGTTTCAAATCCACGGACGTCATACCAGCGTCTTCGTCCACTTCCCCGAACACCGCCCAGAAAGCCGCGGCATCTATGATCGAAGAAAAGACGCCTCCGTGAACCACACCAAAAGGCTGCAAATGTTTTTCATCCAGAGTGATTTCTAAGAGAGACTTACCTTCACTGAAATCCAGCAGTTTCATGGAGAGCAGGTTGAAATAGGGGCACGCATTTGCTCCTGCACTCACGATGGAGACATACTCAGGATTCAGTTTTTTCATAAAGACTCTCCTTGGTGTTCAAGCAAAGCGAAGAAGTCCTGGGGTAGCCAGACTCCTCAAAAGAACCGTAATCTCAAGGGCGCCCGTTCGTCAAGTCTGCTGATACCTTCTTCTTGTGCGATCTCCAGGGCTTGCGTGTATTCTTGCCGTATAACAGACCTGTTGACTTTCGGCATGCGGACCGCGCTGCCACATGGTCTATATTGATTCATGATGTTCACATACGTGTTTGCTGAGAGCCCTGCGAGGAATTTCATGGCCTGTCGTGTACTCGCCAGATCGTCCGGCATTACGAGATGCCTGACCAACAGGCCGCGGCTCGCAATTCCTTCTGCACTCACTTCTAAATCGCCAACCTGGCGGTGCATTTCTCGTATTGCTGCCTGCACAACCTCGGGATAATCGGGAGCATCCATAAGCTCTTTTGAAACTTTGGAATCCATGAATTTCAAATCGGGCATGTAGATGTCTACCACGCCTTCGAGCAAGCGCAGAGTCTCGACTTTATCGTATCCTCCAGTGTTGAAAACAATGGGAACATTGAGACCGTTTTCCGCTGCCCAGTGAATCGCTTCGATAAGCTGGGGGACAACATGGCTCGGAGTAACGAAGTTGATGTTATGACACCCCATCTGCTGGAGATCCAGCATATGCCGTCCTATCTGATTCGCATCTTCTTCCTGACCTTCCATGAGATGGCTGATTTCATAATTCTGGCAAAACACGCATTTCAGATTGCAGGAGGTAATGAATATGGTCCCTGACCCGCCGGAACCCACCAGAGGACTCTCTTCACCGAAATGAGGCTGAACCGATGCTATCATGGCCTTGTCGGTCAGGCCGCAGAATCCTTTTTCGCGGCCAAGCCTGTCAACACCGCATTCGCGTGGGCATACCGTGCACGGGGATAGCATTTGCTTCGCTGCTGCAATCTTTTCCGGAAACTTTCCTTCTCTGAGAGTTCTCAAATATGCGGCTTCAAACATAGTGTCATTTTCCGATCGGGTGGTGAGGGTGGTGGAACGATTGATGCAAATATTAGTATTCCACAAGCGCAAGGCACAATCCGTGAGGTGGCGCTGTCGGTCCCGATTGAGACCTGTCGCAGGATTCCAGTATTTTGCGGAAAGCAGTTGGATCGATTTTTCCTGCTCCTACGGGTACGAGGGTTCCCACCAGGGAACGGACCATGTATCGCAAGAATCCGGTGCCGATAATGGTGAACCGCAGCGTATCGGAACTGTTGCCGTTGCTCCAATGTGCACAGAGTACACGTCGCACCGTGGACGGAGTGCCCTCGGTCGGACTTCCGAACGCGGCAAAGTCGTGAGTGCCTTCCAGGAGCTTGGCCGCGTGCTCCATGGCATCAACATCGAGGGAAAAAGGTATGTGCCACGCGTAATGACGATTCAAGGCACACCTCAGCGGCCCATTTAGAATGGTATAAACATAGGTTTTGGACTGGGCCGAATGTCTGGCATGAAAATCTTCCGGCACAGAGACGAGATTTCGCACCACCACATCCGGAGGAAGCAGGGCATTGCAGGCTTTTTGAAGCGCTTCCAAAGACTTTTTCCAGTCTGCGGTAAAATGCGCCACCTGCCCTGTGGCATGTACACCAGCATCGGTCCTTCCGGCCCCATGTACTCGAACCGGGATCGTAAGGATGCGGGAGAGGGCGGCTTCAAGCGCCCCCTGTACAGTGGGAAGCGATTTCTGGAGTTGCCATCCATGATACGCTGTTCCGTCGTACTCTACTGTTATCCTGAATTTTGCCATGAATCTGCCGAGCCAATCGGTTCTTGAAAAACTATATCAGGAAAAAAGTAAGCATGGACCGACAGGGAAATATGCATAAAAATGAAAGTTACTGTGACGCGGCCTTGCACATATCCACAAAGTATTTGTGCAGGCGGTCATCGGATGTCAATTCCGGGTGAAAAGCGGTTACGAGCAACTTTCCCTGTCTCGCAGCCACGATTCGCCCATCCTTCAGTTTCCCGATAATTTCGACCTCATTCCCCACCCTGACAATTGCAGGCGCCCTGATGAAAACCCCGTGAAACGGGCCGCCTTCCAGGCCGGAAATTTGCAAATCTTCCTCAAAACTATCTACCTGCCTGCCGAAAGCGTTTCTCTCGATGACCATGTCCATGGCTTTCAGGATAGGCTGTTCCATGCCGACGTCCTTGGCCATGAATACCAGTCCTGCGCAGGTTCCCCAGACAGGCAGGGATCGAGATGCTTTCACCAGAGGCTCCATGAGGCCGTACCAATCAGCGAGCTTGCCAATAGAAGTGCTTTCGCCTCCCGGAATGATGAGACCGTCCAGATCTTCGAGTTGCTCCGGAAGCCTCACTTCAACTGCCTCGACCCCAAGACGCTGCAGAATCGCGCAATGTTCCCGAAAAGCCCCCTGCAGGGCCAAAACGCCGATTCTCATAGGTCCGTCACCATCCGCGTGTTGCCAGTCGAGCTTCTTCAGGAAGTGTCGTCACTCCGATTCCCACCATGGGCTCGCCAAGGCCCTTGCTGATTTCTGCAAGGATCTTCGGATCGTTGTAATGGGTAACCGACTGAACAATAGCCTTGGCCCGCAAAGGCGGATTACCGCTCTTGAAGATTCCGGAGCCGACAAATACTCCGTCCACGCCGAGCTGCATCATTAAAGCCGCGTCCGCAGGAGTAGCGATACCTCCCGCTGCAAAATTCACCACAGGGAGACGGCCGAGTTCCGCGGTTTCTCTTACAAGTTCATAAGGGGCACCTATCTCCTTGGCATAGGCCATCATTTCATCTGCCCGCATGGTGGTAAGCCGTCGAATTTCGCCCATGACCGACCGTGCGTGGCGAACTGCTTCGACAACGTCGCCGGTTCCGGCTTCACCTTTGGTGCGCATCATGGCAGCTCCCTCACCGATTCGTCTGAGGGCTTCACCGAGATTTCTACAGCCGCACACGAAAGGTACTTTGAAATCGTGCTTGTTTATATGATTGTGCTCGTCGGCAGGGGTAAGTACTTCGCTCTCATCAATATAATCGACGCCGATCGCTTCCAGTATCTGGGCCTCGACAAAGTGGCCGATACGGCACTTGGCCATGACCGGGATGCTGACAGCGCTCATAATTTCAAGAATCAGACCGGGATCGCTCATGCGAGCCACTCCCCCGTGGACTCGTATATCAGCGGGAACTCGTTCCAGTGCCATGACAGCGCAGGCCCCGGCCTCTTCGGCGATGCGGGCATGCTCCGGAGTCACCACATCCATAATTACTCCGCCCTTGAGCATTTGGGCGTGACCTCGTTTCACGGTTTCGGTCCCTGTTTGCATATACTTTCTCCCAATTATCTTGTGAGGATTTGACCGTGTTCCAGATGCGAACGCGAACTCGTAATTATAACACGATTTCTAGAGAATCACAGAGGCTCGTGGAAGGTTTTCAGGCAAAAAAATGAGACTAAGGATGAGAAATGCTGTGGTGGTGTTCTCTGTCTTCTGAAACCAGCGCGGGAACTCCGTGCGCGATGTCGATCTTTTCAGGTTCGCGGTTCTTCTTCCAGATGCGCCCGAGCGCTTTGATGCGGGCCAGCTTGCCGCCGTGCATCCGGTCTTCGCGTGCAGGAATGGGTTTCCCGGTGACTTCACCGTAAATGGCGTTGAGAATCTCCTGGATACTGTTGAAAATCGTCTGCACCACAGCCGGATCCAGGTCGAGTTCACCGTGCTGAGTTCTGCCCTGCTCCAAAGCATCCTCGGTTATATTGTACGCGGCCAGTACGCTCCGGATGAGATTGCGCCTCCGATGAACCTCCCGCCAGGCGATCCATGAGGCAAACAGTGAGATCATCCCGAAGAAGACACACATGACGAATACAATCACGTTGAAGTATTTTATGGTGATATCGAGCAGGTTCGTAGATTCCATGATCGCCCCTTCCCTACCGAAAGACAAAGCCCTGCCTGTCCGGCGCACCACTCCTATCAAGATTATCGATTACGGTCAACGGAAATGCACGCAATATACGCGGCCTTAAAAATAATTAGCGAACTTGTAAAGATATTTGCCACACTAGTTTTGCGATTCGCATACCTAGAGGGAGAATTTATTTTTTCTGCTCTTCTATTTTTTGGATTTCTTCTTTAATGAAAGCTTTGAACGCGTCATCCGGGTCCATCAAAGCCTTCATTTCCTCTTCCAGATTGGACGGCCTGATTTTGCAGATCCATGCCTCACCGTACGGGGACTCGTTCATCTTCTCGGGTTCGTCTTCGAGCAATGAGTTCACCTCGACGATTTCACCGCTCACGACCGCGTAGATTCTACCGACCCATTTGCCCGATTCAATGGAGCCGTATGGTTTACCCTGGGTCGCGTCATCTCCTTCTTCCGGGAGATCCACAAAGGTGATTTCTCCTGCCTGTTTGGAGATAAATTCCGTTGCGCCTGTTACGACAAGGTCCCCTTCCATTTTCGCCCAGAAGTGATTTTTTTCGTATTTGACATCGTCAGGAAAAACATAGCCCTCGAATTCCATTGCAGCCTCCTTACGGCGTGGTCGCTTATTCGGTCTTATCCTTCAACAATCTTCAAGAGACCCGAAGGTTTGACCCGGTTGAGCTTGAATCCCAATTGTTCCGAAGTCATCCCCATAGCCAGGCCGAGAATTTGCGGATAATAGACCACAGGCACTTTTAGATCAAAACCAAAGCTTTTTGCTATCTTTTTCTGCTGGCCTTCGTACATTACATTGCAGAAGGGACATACGAGCACTAAAGCATGCGCCCCCGCAGCATTCACATCCTGAAGCTTAACTGCTGCCAGCGCATTGGCAGTCTCTTCCGAGATACCGAGAATTCCCCCACCGCAACATTCCTTGAGAGAGGGGTAGTCCAACACGCGAGCGCCGGTTGCTTCAATGAGCCCGCTCATGCTCCTGGGCATGTGAGGGGAATCGAAACCTTCCGTCAATTCGGACGGTTTCAAATAATGGCAGCCATAATGGGGAGCCAGCAGCACATCGGTCAGCGGTCTGACAACAGCGTTCCTGATCCCGTCAAGACCGACCTCTTCCCAAAGGAGCCTCATGAAGTTGCGGACGCGCACCGGCTTTTCATACCGCAATCCTATTGCTTCAAGCTTTTCGTTGACCTTTGCCTTGAGTTCGGGGTCCGAATCCAGGGTATGAGCAGTTTCCGTCAGAGTCCCCGCACATGCATTGCACAATGCGCAGATCTCCAGACCTTTCTCCGCTGCAAGCGCCAGGTTGCGAGCCGAAGTAACCAGCGTATCAAAAACATTGATGGATTTCAGAGGGAATCCGCAGCAACCGAATGCTTCATGATCGCGAAAGGTGATCCCCAGCTTTTCAGCAGTGAGCCGGGCGGAAAGCTCGTAATTGAGATTACGGACCGGCACGGTGCAACCGAGATATAAGAGCGCTTCCATAGGCTACTTCTCTATAAGTAAATTTGTGACGAGTTTTTCCGGTACGGAGCTGTTCATAGCAATTCCGCATAGTGCTCGGGATGCTCCACAATCCGAGGTAGACCGAGCTTTTCCCTCTTCTCGTTTTCAAAATCGGTGATTTCGTACAGCCTGCCGTGATCCCTGAGCAGTGCTCGTTGCGCAGTCAGGCCCGGAGGAATACATGCTTCCAAGACTGCCAGGTTCTTCAACGCGAACATGACTTCCGTGAAACGCACGTTCTGCGGACAGACTTCGTGACAGCCGTAGCATGATGTGCAAAGCCATATGGAATCGCTCGTGAGCACCTCTTTCACCATGCCCAGGAGCACCATGCGAATGATCTTGCGAGGATCGTAACGCTTGTCCGCAACTTCAACCGGACACGCGGCAGTGCACGCCTTGCATCCGAAACAGGACCGAATCCCTTCGCCGCCCGGCTGCGCAGCAACACGGTCCTTAAAGGTCGGGTCAAGATCATTCAGATTTGTGGGACTCATGTCGTCCTCCCGGCTAGTATCATTCCGCAATTGAAGAAGGCAATATTGGGGGGACATTCTTTACAAAGAAGGTCCCCCCAATATTGCCTTCTTGATTGTGAAATGGATCGCTATTCATAGGCCGAGCCGAGCTTCCATATCTTTAAGGGCCGCCAGGAGGGTTTTCGGTGTATTCGCCGCCAGCGGCAGGAAAGCGACAGCCTCGGGATTGAATCCTGCGTTTGAAATAATCGATTTAACCTGAGCGACTTTTTGTTCTGCGAGTGAGCTGCCGTATACGGATGCGCAGTTGCCTTTGAAGCAACCTGCCACCAGGACACCTCTGGCTCCCTGTTCAAGTGCCGTGAGTATTCGGCTCTCATCCACGGTTCCGGCACAGGGAACTAGAATAGGCCGGATCAAGTCTCCTAAGCTGTTTCCTGAAGCTTCCAAAGCTTGGGACCCGGAATGGGAGCATAGAAAAACAACGATCTTACCATCACCGTCATTCGGGGTATCAGTTTGTTCGGATATCGACGATCCGAGGGAAATAGCAGACATCGGGCATGCAGCAGCACAGATGCCGCATCCCACACACGAGATTGCATCGACAAAGGCGCGGTCGCTGAATCCTATTGCTCCGTGGGGACACAATCTTACGCACGTCAGGCAGATAGCGCATTTATCAGGATCGATGAGTGCCACGTTGGGAGTCGCCTCAGTCCGGTCGATTTTCGTCAGCTTTTTTATGCCGAATACAGTCGATTCAATATCGGCTTCAATAAACAGAGGATCGTACATGCCGCGGGCTGCGCCTATGGCAAAAATACCGGTCTTAGGAGTTTCAACTGTTGAAAATCGAGGCGAATCCGGCTGCAAATACGGTCTGAACAAAGGAGACGATGGTACTGCGGCCCAAAGAGCCTCCATACCCGTCGGCGGAAGATAGTGCTCATCCACCACAAGCAGGTCCGGGGTTAACTCCATGTCCGAACCGAGAAGCGGCTCTTTGAAGAGAATACGGGTACTGTTTTGAGAGCATTCGAAGCAGGGTCCGGTTTCGTCGAATTTGAAGAAAATCGTGCCGCGTTCTCTGGTTTCCCGATACCGGCGTTCGAGACCCCGCGCCGCCACCTTCAGATTTCTCGTAAAGACGTAGCACTGGGTGTGTCCGTTTTGTTGCAACTTCTCTATAACGGTGAAAACTCGCTCGAATACAGGTGGTTCCGATTCGCCTTCCAACCCTACGAGAAACGCTGCATGGAACCAGTTCCCCTCAGGTGTAACGGAAAGGGTGCCGCTTGCCAGTGAGGCTTCAGCCTGGGACAGCGAGAGAGTGCGTTCGTCCGGCCGAATCCCGTACAGGCCAAATTTGGGTTTTATCCGGGAAGGTTGAGCGGCGATTATGGAGCCGACACGTTCTTTCAAACGTCCAGACTCAGTCTTGAGGGTAACCTGAAAATCCCCTGCGAATCCGGTCACCCGCTCCAGAATTGCATCAGGAACAACGGAAACGCTCGGGAAAGGTTTTTCGTCTGCACCGCCTATGAGCATCACGAGGAACCGTTCTTCTCCGAGCCTCTGTGCAAGCCGAGAACCTTCCTGTCCTCCACCGAGCACCAGTACGCGATTAAAATCCCGGGGTCCCGGAGGATTCTCCGTAAGAAAAACAGAATTCGTTGATCGGTCGTTCACGCCATTTCTCCGGATCGTGTTTTCCGAACATACGATGCAACCTGGGAAGCAGCAAACATTCCGCTGGAGATACTCTCGGGAATGGATAACGGGCCGCCGACGGTGCCTGCAAGAAAGAGTCCCTGATTGCCCGTTTCATGCGCTACAAAACCATCTAGTCCAGCTTTCATTCCGAATAGTTCACCCATCGTCCGGGACGACTCACCGGGCGTTATGCCGACGCTCAGCGCGACCGAATCGAACTCCTCGATAATTCTTTCGTCCGCAGGACCGTGATAGATGATTTCAGGTTTTCCGCTTGGACTTTCTCTTATTTGAGAGGGAATGGCTCTTACCATCCGCATCTCTTCCTGTGCCGCTCTCAAGCGAATGTCGAAATTTCGATCGAAGGACTGCACGTCCATGTAGAAGATAGCAATGTCAATTTCAGGAAATCTGCTCTTCAGTAATCGCCCGAGCCTCAGCGCGTAGGCACAGCACACACGGGAACAATAATTGTTGCCGATACGACAATCGCGGCTGCCTATACATTGAATAAAGGCAAGCTTCTTAACGTCCTCATCCCAAGAATCCGCGCGTATACGGTACTCAAGCTCCAGGGCGGTGGACACTCCGGGAACTCTGCCATACCCGAATTGCGGCTTCAGAGCGGGATCGAACGGTGAAAACCCGGTGGCGAGGATTACCGCGGATGCATCGACAGGGACAGATTTTGCAGACCCATTCATTGCGAGGTCCAGTTTCCATCCATTTGCCGTTTTTTGCGCATGGGAAACAACGGTGTTCAGCATAGTGGAAATATGCACAGAGCTTCCCGCCTGGTGGATAAGGTCTTCAACCAGGCATGCACCACAGCGCTGACAGGTTTCGGTCGCTTTACAACAGAGTGACGCTGCATGTCCGCCTAAAGCGGCCGTTTTTTCCAGGATGAGGCATTCGATTCCCAGTTGGGCCAACTCCACAGCGCTTGAAATCCCTCCGACGCCCCCGCCGATAATTACTACATCTTTGTTTGTGAAGGTCATCGCATCTTCAGTCATCTGAACACCGAGATCTCAAAATAGAAGGTAAGCTTCCCGCCGAAACAGCCCGAATCGCAAACATGACGAAAAGGGGTTTACGAAACAGTGCTGTTGGATTCGATCCTCTTGGGACTTACTCGGTAGAGAATCTTTTCTGGTAATCCGGACGCACTATTTTGCCCGGATGAGAGCTTCGGCCAAAATCTCTCGGAGGCACAATCGATTCGAGCATATCGAGACGGCCCTGCAATTGCAATCGTTGAATGATCTGTACCCAAGCGCAATCCCGTTGCGAATCCGTCTCGCATTTGCCGTTCGTGGGTCCTCCGCAGGGCCCGTTCAGGAGGCTTTTGGCACACATGGTTACAGGACAGATACCTCCGGTGATACCCAGGAAACACTGGTTACAGGATTTGCAGCGCTCGGCCCAGACTCCCGCTCCCTCGGCCACACCGATAAAGCTGGTGTCGACTCCCGGAAAAACAGGGGTCTCGGGGTACATTTCCGCCAAAAATTGTATGCCTGCCCCACACGCGAGAGAAACTACGGCATCCACCTTTGCAACCCTGTCGTGCAAAAGAGACAGAAACTCGCGATCGCATTGACGTTCGACTGTCGCGGCTGCAACTTCGACGTTCCTGCCCTTTTTCACTGCCGAGAGCCTGAGTTGTGCGGAAAGGATGGCAGATTCTTTTTCTCCACCCGTCAAACACACTGCCACACAGGTGCCGCAACCGGCGACCAGGATGCGAGAATATTGATGTACGAAAGATTCAATCTCTGAAAATGGTTTGGGCTGGGCTACTATCACGTGCTGTCTCCGGATCAGGGGTGATAAGAGGATAGCGGATAAAAGCATGTTATGTCAATAACGTGCCCATACCGTTTTATCGGGAGGGACTGCTCGGAGACAGGAACAGGCATTTTGCCATAGTTATAGTCAGTGCCAAAACTTCTCTCGTTTATCCCTCGTGTGAATTACAGGACATTGGTAGGGACCGGCGTCCCTGCCGGTCCCTACTATCGATATCATTGATCATATTGAAGATGTGCCGGCACGGAGGCACGGCACCCACCAATATTCCTTAATCTTAATCGGTCACTAATTTTCGCAACTGATATATCATTCAGTTTCAGCTGAACTGAGAAATAGTGACACCTCTCTTTGCTTTCTTTGCCCTTCTTATGTCATAAGCGACATAAGTAGCATATATTATTACTATTTTAAGCTTTTTGCGCTTGACTGTACGGGCCGCCCCAGGTACTATCGAAGTAGATATCGTAATTCTTTCTTGAAATGAAATTCAGCTCTGGAACCGGCCAGCAAAAGAAAGGCAATAAAATGGACAAGATTTTGAGAATCGATGTGGGCGCCGAAGGCGGTCCCAAGTTCACGGAAGTCCCCGCAGGCGAATATGCGGGTCTTGGGGGCAGAGCACTTACATCAATGATCGTTTCCAAGGAAGTTCCCCCTCTTTGCCATGCACTCGGGGCAGACAACAAGCTGGTAATTGCACCCGGACTCCTCAGCGGAACCACTGCAGCAATGTCCGGCAGAATTTCCATTGGATGCAAGAGCCCGCTTACCGGAGGAATAAAAGAATCCAATGCCGGCGGCCAAGCGGCGCAGGTTTTAGCTCGATTGGGCTATGCGGCAATTGTGCTGGAAGGAAAGCCAAGAGACGAAACCCTTTACAAGATAATTATCAATAAAGACGGTGTTTCGATTAAGCCCGACAATTCGTTGAAGATGCTGGGTAACTACGACGTGGTGGATAAAATGAAGGCCGAATTGGGAGACAGCATAACCTGCATTTCCATCGGTCAAGCCGGTGAAATGAAGCTGGGTGCCGCATCCATCGCTTGCACGGATATGGAGCTCCGTCCGACACGTCACGCGGGTCGTGGAGGAGTCGGAGCGGTTATGGGGTCAAAAGGCGTGAAAGTAATCGTGCTCGATGACTCGGGCCTGAAAATGCGTGCTCCGAAAGATCCGGAAGCGTTCAAAGCCGCTTCCAAGGCTTGGGTGGATGGTCTCAAGAAGCATCCCGTAACAGGCGAAGGCCTTCCTGCATACGGCACGAACGTTCTAACGAATGTGCTCAATGAAGCTGGAGGATATCCCACGAGGAATTTTAAAGTAGGCCGGTTTGACACCTGCACAAAGATCAGCGGAGAAACTCAGGCGGCACTGGAAATCGAACGCAAAGGCAGCGCAACTCACGGGTGTCATCGGGGCTGTATCATTCAATGCTCCGGGACGTACAACGACAAGAACGGACAATATCTGACAAAACAACCCGAATACGAGACAGTCTGGGCTCACGGCGGCCACTGTGGAATCGACAATCTTGATGCCATAGCCATGATGGATCGCTTGGATGACGATTATGGTGTCGATACCATAGAAATGGGAGTGACCATCGGGGTAGCAATGGAAGCGGGACTGATCCCCTTCGGGGACGCGGAAGGCGCGATGAATCTGGTGAAGGAAGTAGGGAAAGGCACTCACCTAGGACGGATCTTGGGGAGTGGAGCCGGCCTTACCGGAAAGACCTTCGGAGTAGAACGCGTGCCGGTGGTAAAAAACCAGGCATTGCCCGCGTACGATCCAAGAGCTGTTATGGGAATAGGAGTGACATATGCTACCAGCCCCATGGGAGCGGATCACACCGCAGGGTATGCAGTTGCAGCGAATATTATGAAGGTCGGCGGATACGTCGATCCTCTTTCCCCGGAAGGCCAGATAGAACTGTCAAGAAACCTGCAAATCGCCACTGCCGCGGTGGACTCTACAGGCATGTGTCTGTTTGTGGCATTTGCGGTCCTGGACCAACCCGAGACCTTTCAATCGCTGATCGATATGCTTAACGCGTTTTACGGATTGAGCCTCACTGCAGACGATGTTGCGGCTCTGGGAAAATCAGTCCTCAAGAATGAAAGAGAATTCAATATCAAAGCAGGATTCACATCGGCTCAGGATAGACTTCCCGATTTCTTCCAAAAAGAGGTGCTAGCACCCCACGGCGTCACATTTACCGTGAAAAACGAGGATCTGGATACCGTATTCAACTGGTAAACAGCGTCATATCCCTGGGGCACCGGATAATTTTCCCGGTGCCTCCCCTCTTGCTTCCGGCTTGGCACCTCCTCAAGATTGTTCCCGTGAAACGAACCGACAGCTAAAGATTGTTGCTTTTCGTACCGGAAAGTAGGAATTTCGTCGAAAATCTTCGTCCGGAACAGAGTGATCCACGGAAATGTTTGTATTAGATTGAAATCCGCTCTTGTTATGGTAAAAATGAACGTTGATGGAAGTGAATGCATTCTGTCTATTCGAGCAGGAGAATCGAACGGGGATTCACCGGTAAACAGGAGCTTTGGAACTCGCTTGAATGAAGAATGGCTGTCCTGGCAGAATATTTCCGAATGTCGTAAAAAAAAAGCCGGTATATTGGATGAGCTATAACAACGTAAAACGGGTGCTTGTATATACGCATAATTCCATCGGATTGGGACATGCATTTCGAACACTGGCCGTCATTACTGGAATGAGATATTGGAGACCCGATATAGATTTTTTGGTGATTTCAGGAACTTCAATTCCGCACATCTTCTTCAAGGAAGGCATAGAAGTTATAAAATTGCCTTCAATCAAGCTCGATATCGATGCCAAAGACAGCCCCATGTCGTCCCGTTATCTTTGCGGGTTCGATCTGGAGGCAATTTTTGATTTCAGGCAGCGCATAATCCTTGCGGCATTTGATTTCTTTCAGCCCGATGTTCTCATGGTCGAACACAATATGACCGGACAGATGAGTGAGCTCATACCGTTGCTCATGAAGAAATGGATGCGAAGAGGCGGCCCGGTGGATTTTTCGCTCGTGCACATTTGCCGCGGCATCATGAAGTGGGTTCCTCTCCTGAAGATTCCGTATCAAAATCCCAGACACCGGTCGGAATCCATAAATATCGGGGAATTATACGATTTCATGTATGTTTTGGAGGATCGCAAAGTAATCGATATTAATCGAGAATTTCTTGGAAACGATCCCGGGCTTGAAAAGAAGATTCGTTATCTCGGAAAAATTACCAATAAGGCATGTGAAGAATTACCTTCCCGTGAAGAAGTAGTGAAACGATACGGGCTGTCTGACAAGAAAATTATCCTGGTTTCTTTGGGAAGGAATCACAGGGTTCCGGATCTTTCGGTAAGGCTGCTGGAAGTCTTTGAGACTTCAGGGGTGAACCGGAACTATGAAGTCATCATGATTCTGGACCCGTACTTGGATTGCGGGGCGGTGGAGTCATTGCGGGATCATCCGCTTGCCTCCCGAATACGTTTCATGCCGTTCATCCCCGATCTGGTGGATCTCATAAGCCATTCGGAGCTGGTCATATCAAGGGCCGGTTATAATACGATGAATGAAATTCTGCTCACCGGTGTCAAAGCCATCGTTATACCCGAGAGTCACGGGGGAGGAGAACAGGAACTGCGTATCCGCAATATTACGGAAAAAAACATTGTGGCCATGAACGAGGACGAAGTGCTCCGAGCCGATTTGGACCAAAGACTTCTGGAGCTGCTGGAAGCCGAAAGGAAATCAGCGAGCTGCAAGTTCGACAAATACTCAATTGGAAAAGCGATTCTGGACGACCTTGAAGACTGGAAAAAGAACTCGAGATCCTGCAGGTGATCCGACCGATTCTCCAAGGAGCGGGAAATGGAGCCGAAGTCACTCAAAGTCATATATGATGATCTGTACCTGACGGACTATCCGACTGTTTCCTGTGAGATGCCGCAGAGAGTGGAGAGTATTATGCGGGTGCTGGCCGAGCATTATCCGGTAGTGAAGCCCCCCTCCGCTTCCGATGATGATTTGTTGCTGGTTCATACACAATCCCTCGTAAACATAGTTAAATCAGATCTACAGTTATTTCGTGTAGCCGTCACCGCAGCAGGTGGCACTATTTTGGCTGCGA
Source organism: Desulfomonilaceae bacterium (assembly GCA_041740635.1). GTDB lineage: Bacteria > Desulfobacterota > Desulfomonilia > Desulfomonilales > Desulfomonilaceae > Desulfomonile. The sequence goes on from JBGSLQ010000070.1 coordinate 75,244, forward strand.
AACTTGCATGCGAGCAACAACCTTCGTTTGCATGCGTCAGGCCTCCCGGCCACCATGCAAGTCCGGACAGCCACTGGGGCTTCTGCTTCTTCAACAATGTGGCCATTGCGGTTGAGTCATTACTGAAACGTCGTGTCATTGGGTCGGCTCTTATCCTGGACGTGGATTTGCATTTCGGAGACGGCACGGATAATTTCTTTTCGGGTCGAAGGGAAGTTACTGTGGCAAATATTCAGGACAACTACAGAGAGGCATTCCTCAGGCATGTCGACGAAGCGCTGGCCTTAAACCAATACGATCTTATCGCAATAAGCGCCGGGTTCGACCGGCACGTCGAAGATTGGGGAGGAACCCTGACCACTGAAGATTATTTTACCATCGGGCGTGCCGTGAGAGATTTCGCTATAGCCAAATGCCAGGGCCGTTATTTCGCTGTCCTGGAAGGGGGCTATAACGTCAACGTTCTTGGTGAGAACGCTCTGGCGTTGTGTCAGGGAATGGATAATCCTGTCAGTCCTTGACGAGATCTTGGGGGCGAACCGCAATTTCGCGATCTGTGGCCTTGGCCGGTAACCGTGCAACGTGCTCCAGTGGGAGCCAAATGGTGAAGACCGTCCCTTCATTGTCCGATCTCACCGAAATAGACCCGTTGTGGTCTTCAATTATTTTTTTGCAGAGTGTCAGACCGATTCCTGTGCCGTAATTCTTTGTCGTATAGAAAGGGCTGAAGATTTTGCTCAGCTCGTTAGGCGGGATCACCTTTCCCCAGTTCTTGACTTTCATTTCGAAATAGGATTCCACTGCCAGTCCTCCTGTTTCCTGTGCCTTCCCGCTCAGAATGGAAGCTCCCGTTTCGATACATATGGCTTCCCCGGGAGGAGAGGCTTCTATGGCATTGGAAATGAGATTTCTGACGACCTGTTCAAAACGGTTCGGGTCGAGCATCACCTCCGCCAGCTCTTTTCCAAAGCTGGTGACGAGCTTGATCTGACGCTCAAGCATTCTATCTTCATACACTTTAAGAACTCTTTCGATTATTTCGGTGGGATCCACTTTTTCCAGCCGGATTCGTTCATGACGAGTAAAATCGATGAGGCTGGTGAGAATTCCCTCAAGCCTCTGAATTTCAGAAATTATCATCTCGCATGATTTTCGCTGTCCGCCTTCCTGGTGCAGACACGATTCAAAGTACTTTGACAGTCTTCTCGCGAATCCTCCGATGATTGCCAGCGGTTGCCGGAGTTCATGTGCGACTTCAGCCGTGTGGTCGGCTATGGCTTTGGATTTCCCCTGCTGGACAATATGCTCGTACAAGTCATCGATAATTTTTATCTTCTCCAGCAGTTCGACCTTGGATGCCCTGAGTTCCTCTTCCAGGCCTTTCCGCCGGGTGATATCACGCATGACTCCCTCGTATCTCACCGGACCGTGTTCTTCAACGAGAGACACTTTGCACCTGATTCTGGCAAACTTCTGTAGCTTGCCGGCGGCCACCATTTCCACTTCTTCGTCCCAAATTTGATCCATTCCGGTCTGCAACAAAGTTTCCACCAAGGGGCGGTCATGAGGAACCACATAGTCAATAAGCGGAGTTTCAAGAATCTGGAATACCGGATAATCCAGGAATTTTTCTACCTGAGTATTCACGTACGAAAAACGACCTTCCTGGTCCAGAATGAAGATGATATCCGGCACTTCCTCAAGAAGCACACGATATCGCCGCTCTGAATCGATGAGCCACTTTTCCATACGTTTTCGACCTTCCAGCTCACGTTTCAGGGATTCCGTTTTTTCCTGGATCTCACGCGCTAATTCGTCTGTATGGATGATCAGTTTTCCTGTGAGCGGTCGCACGAGGAGGACCATTGCCAGCGTGCCCATAAGTATGAGCGCCAGGATAATCTTGGAAGTGGCCCAGATTCGCCGTGTTACAGGAGCATAGAGTTCATCTTGGTCCATAGAGACAACGACGCCCCAGTTTATGTCCCGAATAGGTCCATACGCGATCACATCGTTCCCATCTCTGGGTATCATGACACCGGAACGCCGCTGGATAGCATTGGAAAGAGCCCTGCCCATATCCGAGTCTTTGCTGATGGTTCCGCCGATTGCTCCTTTGTCCCTCCGCAACGGAAACACGAGTTCCACGGCATCCGGTCGATCGACTCCTATGACAGTGTCTCCGGTTTTGCCAAGACCTATGTAATCTTCCACGATACGAGCAAGATGGAATAATCTGAAAGCCACGATATCAGTTCCCAGGCGTTGTGACTGCCTATCCAAAATAGGACTTAAGACTACGAGATAAGAGTTGATTCCGAGTACGACCGGCCCGTGAAGCGTGGGCGTTTGGGTTGTAGCCAGAGGCGGCCAGAATTCCTTGGGAAGCTCGATCCCGATTTGCACGACTATTTTTCCGTCTTTGTCCAGACGCGTGATGCCCCACACTTCGTGAGAAAACGAGATCGCATCCGACAATATCTCTCGTGTTAAATCGGAAACTGCCTCCAAGGTAACCGATCCTCCATAATAGGCTTCCAGCATCTGCCGCGCTGCTGTTCTGGAGGATATCTGAAATGCAACATCTTTCGCCCGGGCGAGGCATTCTTCGATGGCAAGCGTCTTTGTATTCAACGCAAGCGTCAGGTTCAATTCCTCTTCACTTTTGAAATCGAGATATAGAGGGTAGATACTCACAAGAGCTACAACGAGGCCGACCACAAATATACCGAGTGCGGACGAGTACACGATAGTTCTTTGGACGTTTTTGGCTCGGAGTACCGGCATGACGATTGACCCGTGTGGAAAGGTTGAAGCTGCGTGCGTAAGATGGAATAAAAGATACCTAAATTATTAGTTCAATTCAACAGGAGTCTTGTTGAGAATCGTCTTCTGTCAAAAAAGTGCAAATACGATTCACAGGGAAAGTTGGCCATGCTATAGTAGTATACTTACTCGGTTACACTGATCAGAGGTGAGCCGTGCCCTCCAGAATTGTAAGAATTAATCCCGTTCAAGCAGCTTCAGATATTCGGTCCGGAATGACCGATAGCGATCTTATGTCCAAATATGATCTTTCTGCAGCCGAGTTACGTGTCATGGTAGGGCAGCTTCTTGCATGCGGTCACATTCATACTGCAGATGTTGAAAACAGAACTTGCGGCCGACAGGACGACTGCTTCCAGATCGGTCGCCAAGTTTCTCCAGTCAGTACAGCAAGAAAAAGGATTGTCGATGGGGCTGAAGTTCTGAGTCTTGTTCGATCGGGTGCAACCAATGCTGAGCTCATGCGGAAGTATCAATTGTCCCCGAAAGGGCTACAGAGCCTCTTCACAAAATTATTGGGTCTGGGCCTGGTTTCCCAACGTGAATGGGATCGACGTTTGCCGGAGTTGAATGCGATAGCCACCCAGGAGAATTTCAAACTGCCCGGCGCGGAGACCATTGCTCTGGATCTAATCGAGGTGGTGGCAGAATTGGAATCAGGAGCGGACAGAACAATTCTGAAGCAAAAATACAGCCTGACAAACCAGGAGATGGATCAGCTCTTTGCCAAAATAATAGAAGAAAACCTCGTCACCAGAAGGGATCTGGATCGATTACTCTCCCGACCGCTTCGACCGTTTCAGATCAGGAATCGGTTTTCCGGAAATGTCATTCACGAAGGTCACGCCCGTTCCATGGCCGACCTGTTGGAGCGAGCAATTTCCCAGGAAATGGATTTGTCGGAGGCGGACCTCAGCGGTTCAGACCTCTCCAGAGGAAGATTCTCCGGGGCTCGACTGTCCAGGGCGGATCTCAGCAGGACCATCCTCATAAGAGCCGATTTGACAGGGGCACAACTGTCCGGAGCGGAGCTGCTTTCAGCAGACTTGTTCGCAGCGATCCTGTTCAAGGCCAATCTTGCGGGTTCAAATCTTTCTGATGCCAATCTCAGCATGGCTAACGCTGCCTGGTCTTTCCTGCAGGGCGCAAATCTGTCGGAGGCGAATCTGTCCTGCGCGAATCTGTTCGGAGCCAACCTCTCTGGAGCCCGTGTTTTTGAAACCATCTTAATAGGAGCGAATCTCACAGGAGCTTACCTTGAGGAGGTCAATTTGAACCTCGCCAAGGGACTCTCACTTACTCCTAACTCCAAAGCTTAGAGAAAGCTGATAGATCCAATGGCCGACCCCATTGGCAAATCCGGTGAATATCAATTCCCCAGATTTACACCAGACCAATTGGCCAGTGAACAACAACAATCCTTCAAGTCATCACGTCGCTGAGGCTCGTAATCCTGACTTGCAATCAAGGTATTTCTCATCGGCGCGGTGCCACGGACCCGCGGAGCCAAGTCAGTGCAGTTAGCATCTTGAATGCAAAATGGCACAACGCCTGTCATTACGTAGAACACAGCGATCCCGCCTCTTGCGGAAGAACCCCCTCGCTCAGGCGCCCCATGTAGGGCGACTGCTTCGCTTCGGCTCGCAATGAACCTGTTAGAAGGCCGCGCAATCCTGGGAACCGTAGGATTCGCGTAGTTTTCTATCGAGTCATTCTGGTGTCGGCCTTTTCATGCCTCCCCTATCCTATGCGACAGGAAAATTTGAGACATTTTCTTTTCGATCGTCCCGCTGGAGGCCACAGCGACTCTTTTCAATCACGCTGCTGCTAATAGCAGAGGTAAAGGAACAATCTACAAGACAAAAGCAGCTTCGATTCGGGGTTCAGCCGCTAGAACGGGACAGAATGAGATTACCGGTGCTTCCTAAGCGACACAGCCGCACCACGCGCCGCGCCTTTCCGTCTCCCAATGCGCGAATCGAACAAATTTGCTGCGTAAAGCAGCGATTCGTGGACATACCTGTTTGGTGACCCAATAGGCTCGAAACGAACAAGCTGGTCAGTTTAGAGCAAGCCTCTGCATGAGTTGAGAGCCAGGATGATACGGTTGGCGTTCTTATCGGGCTGACGATCTCTTTGATGATTTACAGTAAGCCGGTGCAGAGAACAGTGTCATTGTACAGTTGGCAAGATTATGAGTTAGTCCCAGGTCAAGTCTAAACACAATGTGCCGCTACCATGAGGAAGCATCCACGTGGAGGTTTGATTTCGGTAAGGATGGGCGACTTGGGGTAGCTGGCTTTCCCACGGAGTTGAAACCGCGCCGCGCTCTAACCGGCCCAGCTTCGAAAAATAAAAAGGCCGGGCTCCAAAGCCCAGCCTCTTATTTTCTTATACAGAAAACTGCTTACCAGCCTCTGGGGGGAACGTAAGCGTTAACCGGCGTGCAGGGAACTGCTGCTGTAACATATGCGGCCTCACCGAGTTCCACCTTGCAGCACTGTTCGCCAGGGCACTGTCCAGCTAGCAGAGGTGATGCAACGAGACCTAGTACCCTGAAGGGAACACTAAGAGCAGCGTGTATTACGCCAGGAACAAGCGGGGGTTCGCAAGCAGGGGCAACCGGGCCTCTCAGCGTAGTGTCTTCAGCACCCAAGCCGGGCAGGCAGGGGCTTCCACCACAATACGTTGTATTTGGAATACCAGGCACGGGCCATTTGCTAACGGTGTAACCCTGGGAGATCCCTGCGCCCACAAGCATAATCGCTAGGATTCCAAGAATTACAGCGGATTTCTTTACCATACCCTCATCCTCCTTTCATTCAAGAGCTTCCAGTCGTTAACCGGAAAATCATATATTGTCTTTCATCTTCGATAAGCTATTGCTGTTTTTTAGCTTAAAATCAGCTCGTTGTCAAGATTTTTTTAGATCGACATTCCGCTCGATCACCCGGTCCCGGGGTAATGAAAGGGGCCGGACAGTAGAAGAAGCCGGTCCCTTTTATATTCGTTTCGCCGGGACTCTTCAGGCCTACCAGAGACCACCAAACATTACTGTGGGAGCGCCAAGGACCATAGGCACTGCTGCCATCACGCCAGTAATGGGGCCGTAGCAGCAACCGCAAGCGCCACCACTACCGCAGAGACCGTTGCCACCGAAGCCACCGAAGCAACCGTAGACGCTGTCGCAATGGTTGAACAGCACGTCAAAAGGCATGCCCAGCAGGTTTGCAACGGATGTGATCAGCCCAGGAGCCGCAAAACCATTTCCTTTGTCACCGCAGCCAGCTGCCATGGGAGCAGGCGCAGGGCAAGGACCGACGATCTTGCATTGCCAAGTTTTCACGATGGTTTTGGCTACCGGATAGGGGGGGCAATCAACCGGGAGATACAGCGGAGGGCAACTCGACACACCGCACCCGCCATCGGGGAAACCATAGCCCAAGAAGGCCGACGATGTCCCAGCCGCCATTAACAACATTGAAAAAATACCGAGAACAACCAGAGTCCTCTTAACCATACCCTCATCCTCCTTTCACTAATCCTTTTCAAAGGAAGCTTAAATACCCTATTTGGATGCCTCCAAAAAAATAGTTTCCTCAGGATGTGCTTAAAGTTTATTACAGAAATCAACCCTGCTGTCAATCTTTTTTTGTCGGGCCCATGCCGGCCCCGTTGCACCAAGGTTCACTCTCAATGAATGAGGACAGGTTAGCAATCTTAAAAATATATTGTCAAGCTATTTTAGTTTCCCCGAAGTCAGGTAAATCGGTTTATCGCAGCAATTGAATGCTTCTCAAGCTTCATAGGCTATAACGGGCGCGTAGCTTTCTGTCCCGAGAACTAAACCTGCACGAGTGTGATATCTTATAAGGCATTGACTCCGATAATCGGGGTGGTTAAAAAGTTCAGAGGAATTCAACCAGGAGAACCCCAGAGAATTGTCCCTCGATCTGCAAAGTATGTTCAGAAAACTATTCCCACGTGAGTTGCCTGAAAGGAAAAAGGAGATTCGCTTTATGCACGATGATTCAAACCAAACGGTCTTCACTGGCGCGTCCAAATACGTTCTGGATGATGAACTCGCGAAGATTGTCAACATATCTATGGCGCTTGAAATGCCATTGCTTTTGAAGGGTGAGCCCGGCACCGGAAAGACCATGCTGGCCCATGCCATCGCAGAAACCCTCAGAATGCCCTTGTTGATTCTGAACGTGAAATCCAGCCTCAAGTTGGTCGATGCTCTTTACCAGTATGACACTCTCACCAGATTGAATGACAGCCGCTTTGGAGACAGCACTCGAAATGTGAGCAACATGGAAGAGTATATTCGTATGGGCAAAATAGGACAGGCTTTCGTTTCGGACGTCAAAGTCGTTCTGCTCATAGACGAGATCGACAAGGCTGATACTGATTTTCAGGATGACATGCTCGATGTGCTGGATCAGATGCAATTCGATATCATGGAAATCGATAAGACGATCGGTGCCAAGAATAGACCCGTCATCATCATTACCTCAAACGCAAAAAAGGATCTTTCGGACCCGTTTCTCGGAAGATGCAATTTCCATCATATCGCGTTCCCGGAACCGGACATGATGCGTGACATCATTAATGTCCATTTTCCGGATGTGGATCGTGAATTAATGGATGCGTGCGTAAAAACCTTCTATAAGGTGAGGGAATTCCAGGGGATAGAGAAGAAACCAGCCACCCGGGAACTTCTAAATTGGATAAGAGCCCTGAGACAGGATCAGGATTTTCGTCCTAAGGATCTCTTGTTGGGAAAGATTCCGTTCCTGGGCATACTCTTCAAGAAAAGCTCGGATTATCAGCAAGCACTCCAGCAGAGCCGCCGTTTGCGCGTCTGAAGGCATTGGTGACGTATGTTTGTAAATTTCTTTTTTCTTTTGAAAGACTCGGGGATACCGGTATCTCCCACATCCTTTCTGCGGCTTCAAAAAGCCCTTAAGAGCGGGCTTGTCAATTCTTTGAACGATTTCTATACGGCAGCCCGGACGATTCTCGTAAAAAGCGAACGCTATTTCGATATTTACGACAAAGTATTCGCTCATTATTTCAATGGTGCGGAATTGCCCGACTTCCGTGGTGTGGATCTCGACGCGGCAGCCCGTGAACTCCTTGATGAATGGCTCAAGAATCCCGATGCCCTTGCTGAAGCGCTGGGACTAAGCAAAGACCAGTTGCAGTCCCTGTCTCCTGAAGAGCTCATTCAGTACTTCTTGGACCGGCTAAAAGAACAGACCGAGGCTCATCATGGTGGAAGCCGCTGGATCGGAACCGGCGGCACTTCCCCTGTGGGGCACTCGGGTTTTCACCCGGGTGGAATGCGAGTGGGCGGGAGATCGATGGGCCGTTCTGCCATCAAAGTGGCGCTCGATAGAAGGTATAGGGATTACTCATTGGAAGGACCGCTCACTGAAGCCCAGATGGCAGAGGCGCTTAAAAGACTCCGAAGAATGATTCCTGTGGGTCCGAAAGACGAAGTGAACGTTGAGGAGACCATTCGGGCCACCACCAGGAACGCTGGGGAAATCGAGATTATTTTCGATCGGAGCCTTCGGGACCGATTAAAAGTGATCCTCATGATCGATAACGGCGGATGGTCTATGGACCCGTATATCGAGATTGTCCAGACGTTGTTCAACTATGCACGAGCTCAATTCAAAGACCTGAAGACCTTCTTTTTTCATAACACCATTTATGATTTCGTCTGGGAAGATGCCCCCAGAAGGTACAAACCTCAAAAAGTTGAAGCATTTACCTCCTGGGACCCTGAAACGAGACTCATCGTGATCGGTGATGCAAGTATGGCTCCCTACGAACTTATGGCCACGGACGGTTCCATCCATATAGAAGAACGGAGCGGACTGCCAAGTATTGACCGACTGCATTTGCTGACCAAGTTATTTTCTCATGTAGTATGGTTGAACCCGACACCGGCTCGACTCTGGCCCATGACCAGGACTATCGGTATTATTGCCAATATTTTCCCCATGTTTGAGTTGACTCTGGACGGTCTTGACAAGTCGGTTACGCATTTGATGCGACGTAACTGAACCGGCTGTCGACTGAAGCTGGTTTAACAGCCCCTATAGGATCTTGATCTCGTGGGCGCTTTAGGATAGTTACCCACCAGCGGCGTAGTGTATCGAAGAGCCGCCTCTCAACCGTCAAGGCGGTAAACTGTTGGCACGTCATTCAAAAGAACTTCTCTCTGTATTGCTCAGCATAATCAAAGTGCTGCTCGCACTGACTGCGGGGTACGTGCTGGTTATGATCGGCGTTGTGGTCTGGATGTTCGAAGTCAAGCTCAATCGCTGGCCCGTGTTCCTCTATTCTGCTCCTTTCACTTTGAATGTGGGCGATAATATCCTGAATGTGAAGCTTGCCGAACACCTTTCTCGAATCAGTTGTACGAGAACCGATTCTGCAGTTCCGGAAATAGGGCAATGGAATCAAGTAGGTTCGGCGATAAACGTTTGCCTGCCCTATTCGCCTTTTCGCAGCTACGGCGTCGCCAGCGGTCCCGTGAGTATAGGGTTGGATTGGAACAGAGTGAACTCCATTCGTCTGATGCGATCCTTGAATGACGCGGAAGCCCTGACGCTCGAACCCGAGCTGCTGACTATTTTGCCGGCAGACGGTTATCCTCAGGAATTCTGTCGCCCGACGTCCTTAGAGCACATTCCCCAGCTTCTTGTAGATGCAATCGTGCTCACGGAAGATACCCGGTTCTTTCGGCATCAGGGCATAGATCCCATATCGATCGTAAACGCGCTGCTGGCCAATATTAAAGCGGGCAGATACGCCCAGGGCGCAAGCACGATAACACAGCAGCTCATTCGCATGACTCTGCTGACCCCTGAAAAAACATTATTTCGGAAAATAAATGAGATTGTCTTTGCCGTTTTCGCCGACGCAATCTACAGCAAAAAAACAATTCTGGAAGCATATCTGAATCGAGTCTATTTCGGACACTGGGGGGCGTACCCGGTAAAGGGAGTAGCCGAAGCCGCTCAATTTTTGTTCGGAAAGGATCTCTCGGAACTGGATCCGGGAGAATGCGGGCTCATGGCAGCGATCATTCGGGCCCCGAACATTATCAATCCTTTCAAGCATCCTGAAAGAGCCAGAGCCAGGAGAAACATGGTCCTCGGATTACTCTTGAAAGAGGGCAAAGTCTCCAGGGAACAATATGACGAATCCTGCAGCAGCTCGGTCAAAATGCGAAAATCGAGCATGCCTGTACTAAAAGCTCCCGCGTTCGTGGAACTTGCAAAAGAACTCTTGCCTCCAGATCTGCCCGGTCCGGATGGAGCACGCCAGGATGTGCTAACGTCGCTGGACCCTATACTTCAGCAGGAAGCGGAAAACCTTTTGAAAGGTTTCGGAGATTCAGGTTTGTCGGCCCACGTTGTGGTTACAAATCCGGAATCTGGAGCGCTGAAAGCGTACATTTCCCCGGGAAGGCAGAAATGGGCGGGGACTTCGACAAGCTTGGATAATCTTCTGCCCCTTGTGCTTATTCCCGCGCTTCTCCCGGAGCGCCTCGATCAAGTCAAGTACACGCTTACATCGCAAGTTTTTGTATCTCAGGAATCCGGAGGCCCATTGACGTTCCGGGAGGCCTTCAGAAAAGAACGCCAAGCCTTGTTTCAGAAGGTATGGACCGGCATAGGTCCGGAAAAGATCACCCCGGTATTGAAAGAATTCGGGGTTCAGGTCCAAACCACTGGAGACAAAGCTATGACCAATCCGCTCTCCCCTGTTGAAATGGCTCAGATCTATTCTCTTATGGCCACCCTCGGAAATTCTGCGGTCTTGGGTCCCGGAATCAAGGTCGTTGGCGATTCGTCTTCTGAAAAACAGGAATTGAGGATTCGTGTTCCAAGCAATCCTGGAGTGATCTTCATGGTAAATCATATGATGAAAGGCTTGGAGACCGTAGAAATCAAAGAGCGCGGACAAGATAAAAGCGAAAAGTACCCGTCGCTCTTCTATTCGAGGGACGATCAAGGAGTATGGTCAGTCGCCTATTCCGGTCAGGCCGCTGTTGTGGTGAGAATTCCCGGGACCCACAGCGAAAAGAAAATGAGAAAAATGGCTGAAAAGCTCTTGGCCGATGCGAGTTCCGGGAATGTGCCTCAAGCTATACCGGAAGGTATAATCTTCAGAAATATATGCGTTGAATCCGGTTTGCGCGCTACATCCATTTGCTCTAAAGTGGTGAGGGAACCTTTCCTGAAAGGGACCCAACCCGGGGAATGGTGTCCATTAAGACACGAATCCAAAATAAAATCGTCTGTACGGAAATGAACCTGCGAAAATCCAGGATTCTCGCAGGTGTTCACATCTCATGAAAAATAGGTAATATACGGCTTCAATGCTTTTTTCTGGCAAATGTCAGAATTCTTGTCCTATTGCGAAAAGCGCTTCTCGAAAATCGATGGGTGCCGTGTTTCCGGTGCCGGCACATCTTCAATATGATGAATGATATCGCTAGAATGGACTGGCAGGGACGCCGGTTCCCACTAATATCTTGTATTGGAGCGTTGGATAAACGTGAACATTTTTGGCAAATCGCTCTACGAGGTTTGGATCGGATCGTCATTTAAGAATCATAAGAAAAGGAGCTAATCATGGATGAATTTGTTCAGGCTCATAAGACGAAAACTATCACTACGACCTTGGAATCTTTGAAAAAACACGGTTTCGAGGCACTTTTTTTCGCTTCCCGGGAAGAAGCTGCTGCTCACATCTTCGAAATGGCTGCGGATTGCACAACAGTTGGAATCGGAGGCACTCTTACGGTACGAGCTCTGAACATTCTGCCCAGACTGGAAGAAGCAGGAAAAACCATATTCGATCACTGGAAACTGACGCCGGGAACTCCGGAAGAACTCGAATGCCGAAAACGCCAGATGACAGCCGATCTTCTTCTTGCCTCTTCCAACGCGGTTACCATGACCGGAGAAATTGTGAACCGTGACGGCTGCGGTAATCGGACAAACTCCATTACATTCGGGCCGAAGAAAGTTGTCATCGTGGTAGGCCGAAACAAGATCGTGCCCGATCTGGATTCCGCATTTGCCCGTATAGAAGAAGTTGCCGGTCCGATTCGTTCCGCAAGTCTTTCACGGAAAACACCGTGTGTGGCAACCGGATACTGTATGGACTGCGACTCCCCGGAACGGATTTGCCGAGTGACGAGCATACTGCATCGACAACCGATGCTAACCAAAATCACCGTCATTCTGCTCGATGAGGAGTTGGGATATTAAATGGAGCTGACCATCACTGCTCCCAACAGAATTGACCTCGCAGGAGGCACTACGGATCTGTACCCGCTGTACATTTTCATGGGCGGCGGGTACACGGTGAATGTGGCTATCAGTGTTTCCAGCAAAGTCATTCTGAAAAAACGGGATACTGCAGGGTTCCGCATCGTTTCGGAAGACCTCGGGTTTTGCACGGATGCAGGCAGCTTAAGCGAGCTTTCTGCAAATGGACCACTGGCGCTTGTCAGCAAGGCCGTAAGGACCTTCCCACCACCATACTCTCTCGAGATCCTCACCCGGAACGAAGCCCCGGCAGGCTCAGGACTGGGGGCATCCAGTTCTTTGCTGGTAGCGCTCCTGAGCGGTCTCCTGAACCTACACTCATCGCAAGAATCTACAGCAGATATCGTTTCCCTCGCGGTCAACACGGAAACCGCAGTCATCGGAGTTCCTGCAGGGAGTCAGGATCATATTGCGGCTCTGTACGGAGGTATCTCCTGCATTCGTTTCGATCACAGAGGTTTCCAACGGGAACCGATGCGAAACGAACACGAGCTTGCTCGTAAACTCGAAGAGATGATCGTTCTCTCCTACACGGGATTGGGCAGATTCTCGGGAATGAATAACTGGGAAGTGACCAAGAACTACATCGACAATGTAGGGCAAACCAGAGAAAAACTCCTGGCTATTCGAGATATCGCTGTTGAGCTTGGAAATGCCCTGTCCGAACAAGATCTGGATGCAGTGGCACCACTGGTGCAAAAAGAATGGAACGTCAGACGGACACTGGCTCCAGGAATCAGCACCCCCGAAATTGAAAGCCTCATGCAAGCAGGCCTGTCCGCAGGCGCTCAAGCAAATAAAATCTGCGGAGCAGGAGGTGGCGGATGCATGGTCACTCTGTGTCCACCCAACAAAAAGATACCCGTCGAAAATGCAATAACCGCAGCAGGAGGCAAAATAATGCCCTTCCATATCGACACCATCGGAACCTCCCTCACCTCTACCCTCTGACCCGATCACCATTTCAAGAAAGAAATTCGGGGGACCTTCTTTGTAAAGAAGGCCCCCCCAAACCCCTCCAAGAAACTTTTATTATTCGCCGGGACCAAATTTCCTTCGGGAAATTGAGTCCCGGCGAGTATTGAAAGTTCTTGAGGTGGGGTTCGGGGAGTCCCGCTAAAGCGGGATTACAAGAAGTTCCTCCCCGATTGTCATTTTTGGAATGCTGGACCGGTCACAGGGTAGAGGTGAGGGAGGTTATCGGTCCGGGACGGATTCCAGGGAGCGAGCGAGTACTTCTCTTGGTCGGCTTGTTCCGTCTGAGGGTCCGATGATTCCTTCGGATTCCATGGCTTCGATAATGCGCGCCGCGCGGTTATACCCTATTCTCATGTGGCGCTGGATGAGAGAAATGGAAGCATGTCCGAGGCGTGTGACGAGTTGAACGGCTTCGTCGTATTTCTCGTCATCGATGAGTTCTGCCTGAACCATGCCCGATTCTCCGTCCGACACATGTTTGCAGATTTCCTGGAGGTATGTCGGCGATCTTTGTGCCTTGATGAAATCCACGATTCTGCGGATCTCTTTTTCGGACAGGAAAGCCCCGTGAAGTCGGGTAATCTTGGCAGTTCCGGGGGGAAGGAAAAGCATATCGCCCATTCCGAGCAGATTTTCGGCGCCTACTGTATCAAGAATGGTCCTTGAATCGGGTTTTGCGGAGACCTGAAAAGAAAGACGTGCCGGAAAATTTGCCTTGATGACGCCGGTTATTACGTCCACGGACGGTCTTTGGGTGGCCAGGATAAGATGGATCCCGGATGCACGCGCCATCTGTGCCAATCGTGCTATGGAAATTTCGATGTCCTTTGCCGCAACCATCATGAGTTCTGCCAACTCATCTACGATGATTACGATGTAGGGCAGTTTACGTTCCGGATTGTCATCCACGTCAGGCGGCAATTCACCGAGACGGACCTTATCGTTGAAACTTTCGATGTTCTTCGAGCCCGACAGGCTCAGTAGCTCGTAACGACGTTCCATTTCCTTTATCGCCCAACTTAACACCTTGGGTACTTTTTCAGCCTCGGTCACCACCGGATGCAAAAGATGCGGTATGTCATTGTAGTAGGAAAGCTCGAGACGTTTGGGATCCACCATGATGAATTTCACGTCATCAGGGTGACACGACATGAGCCATGAACAAATCAGGCAATTCAAGCCGACGGATTTTCCGGTGCCGGTCGCTCCTGCAATGAGGAGGTGAGGCATGCGTGCGAGGCTTGTGGCAAAAGGCTCACCATCGATCTGTTTTCCGAGAGCGAGCTTCAATGGTGCGTTGGACTGGCTGAATGCCGGAGATTCGATGATTTCTCGAAAGTAAACGATCTCTCGATTCAGGTTCGGGACTTCTATACCTACAGTATCTTTTCCGGGGATGGGAGCAACAATTCGGGTCGAACCGGATTTCAACGCCATAGCCAGATCATCCGCCATGTTGAGCACTCGACGCAGCGGGATTCCCGGTTCAAGCGACAGCTCGTACATGGTAATAACCGGACCCGGGTGGATTTCCACCACTTGTCCGCGAACGCCGAGATTGGCTAATTTCTGTTCCAGAACAGATGCATTCTCTTCGAGAAGCTTCTCATCGACTGCTCGCGCGGACGCAGGAGGAGTGTCCAGGAGATCGGAATGCGGAAGGACATAATCTCCGGTTTCATCGACAACCGGAGTAGCTGTCACGGGAAGCGCCTCGTCTGCACGAGGAATGACTTTGATGGGACGGGGGAGTTCGCTTTCAACAACCTTGATTGCTTCCGGCTCGGGACGCTTTTCCGCAACACGTGGTTTCGGTTGAACCTTTTTCTGTATTTCGGACAGGTACTCGTCTATAGCTTCTTCCATATCCGTCTGGCTGACTGGAGCCCGGGATTCCAGAGGATTGAGCGCTTTCCAGGTACCCGATTTACCGTTGCTTTTCTGACAAGGAGGTTCTACACACGGTTCCTCATCCATGTCATCATCGGTGAGCAGCTCTTCAGTATTTTCAATTTTGAGCGAAATCTTGGCCCATTGTTCCTTGGGTTTGGGACTGGGGCTCTCAGACCCGACGGTTCGTGCCGATTCGCCTGGCAACTCATTTACGCGGTTGTCGGCCGATCGAACAGCGGGAAACGGGATCCTCATTTGCCGTGCTTCTGCGAATAACTCTTTGCATCGATTCCAGGAACCTTTCAGCATATCGGACAACATGGCGGCAGGTGAGCGGAAAACCCGGACAGCCCTGCCGGGAGATACCTTCGCAAAATGGAGAAGACTGAAGAACATGAATGTGCAGCTAAACAGCAGTTCACCGCCACTTCCGAGAAATTTGCCGAGCACGGAATGAAAAAAGCTTCCGAGTGCACCTGCCGGATGATCCAGGGGGAAGCTGAGGAATGCTCCGAAACTGAATCGATCCATAAGACAGGAAACGCCCGCCAGAAGAAGGAAGGAAAATCCGATATCAGCCAATGATAATGCTACGGAACCCGCCCAGAGCAACGTGATCGAATAGAGCCCCAGGCTTAATGGCAGGAGGAAAGCGCCGACTCCCAGTAATTGAACCAGAGCGTCTGAGATGTGCGAACCCAAAAGCCCGCAAAGATTGGATACATGCGTTCTCTGAGTGGCAACATTGAACGACGGATCGCGAGGATCGTAAGAAACAAGACATAGAAACAGGAACGTTGCCAATACCAGGACCAAAACTGCAAAACAGCCGCTCTTGTGGGACTTTACCGGACTGTCGCCTTCCTGTGGAACTGTTCTGAGCAAGTCGGTTTTTTCCGGTCTCTTTTTTGGCATATGGAGTATAACGGCCTCTTCGGAATTTTTGAACGCGCCTTAGATAAAAAAGTATAATAGCAGTGGCGTGTTGCAACGAATAATAACACATTGGTTTCGTAATTTTCAATATCAAAGCGTATTAATTGACTGTTATCGCATACCACGAAAGAGCGGGGTCCGGGCTGGATGCATCTACGTGCCTCTGTTATCCTGGCAAATAATCATTGGAGGAAAAAGATAGTGGAGTCAAATATTCCTCCCGCACGCGTGCGAGCAGTCAATGGCGCCCCCGTCAAGGAACACGGGCAATTTGTCCTGTACTGGATGACCGCATATCGGAGAATCGACTGGAACTACAGTCTGGATAGGGCTCTGGAGTGGTCGCGCGAACTGAACAAGCCTCTCCTTGTATCGGAAGGGTTGCGTGCTGGTTATGAGTGGGCCTGCGATCGCTTTCATCGATTCGTTTTTGACGGCATGTCCGAAAAGTGTGACAGGCTGAACCAAGCAGGAGTCGGGTACTTTCCGTACGCAGAACCTTTTCCCGATGCCGGTAAGGGATTGTTACAGGCATTAGCCGAGCACGCCTGCGTTACAATTACCGACGATTATCCATGCTTTTTTCTGCCGAGGATGGTCTCCGCCGCGTCGCGCCAGGTTTCCACCAGATTGGAAGCAGTGGATTCCAACGGACTGCTTCCCCTGCGGCAGACAGACAAGGTATTTCCTACTGCATACGCTTTTCGCAGGCACCTTCAGAAGACTCTTGCCGAGCATCTCCTGGATAAACCGCAGGCAGATCCGTTTGCAGATGTGGGTATTCCGGAATTTACAGGCGTACCTTCTTCAATTGTGAACCGGTGGCCTGATGTCGGCATGCACCTGCGGTCTGACCGGCCCGGATATGAAGCGAATCTCCCCATCGATCACGCGGTGCAACCGACAGATCTCAAGGGAGGGCCTCTGGCAGCGAACAAGGCACTTGCGGATTTCCTGAATAACAAACTGGATCGATACGCAGATTTTCGCAATGAGCCTCAGGAAGACGTTACCAGTGGTTTGTCAGGGTATCTTCACTGGGGACATATTTCCACCCATCAGATATTTGCGGAAATAGCACATCGAAATGACTGGAATCTGCAGAAACTCGGTTGGGAATCCCGGGGCAAAAAAGAAGGCTGGTGGGGCATGGACCGTAATGCAGAGGCATTTCTGGATCAACTTGTCACATGGCGGGAACTGGGATTCAATATGTCATCTCTGCAACCGGATTATAACCGTTACAGCTCTCTACCGGATTGGGCGCGGGAAACTCTGGAAAGACACAAGATCGACCCCCGGCCGCGAATATACGACCTACAGGAGCTAGAACAGGGGTTAACGTACGACGCCATCTGGAATGCTGCCCAAATGCAATTGGTCCGAGAGGGCCGAATCCACAATTACCTGCGCATGATCTGGGGCAAGAAGATCCTCGAATGGTCACCGGACCCTGAAACAGCTCTGAAAACTATGATCCACCTGAATAATAAGTACGCCATTGACGGTCGAGATCCGAATTCCTATTCGGGAATTTTCTGGATACTGGGCAGGTATGACAGACCCTGGGGACCGGAACGTCCGATATTCGGAAAAATCAGGTACATGAGTTCCGAGAGAACCGCGAAGAAATACGATGTCAAAGAGTATGTGAAGAAATATTCACCTTGAATCTGCGGAAACAGGATCGTATTGACGGTTCTCAAAAGGTTTCGCGTTTTGACCCGACATTCAGCAAAAGGGCAAGGTCGTCTTGGGTGCCACTGACCTGAGCACGCTCAGGTCAGTGGCACCCGGT